>CAWJRN010000007.1:0-302024 GCA_963845265.1 uncultured Gammaproteobacteria bacterium
GTCGCTGAACGAGTAGACCCAGCCTGGGCGCTGCGCGACCAGCACCACCATGACCCAGCCGTTGAGCATGGCCTCTGGCATGAACATCATGGGGAAGAAGGGCAGCACCGTCTGGCTGAGCTGGGAGAATGTGTAGGCGCCACTCAGCACCAACAGCCAAGTGGCCAGGTAGCCGGACGCCACGGCAGCGAAGCCGGCGGTCAGGAACCCGTTGACCATCACATAGACAAAGAACTGGCGTGGCAGGTAGGCACGCACCAGCAGCAACAGGATCTGGGTCAGGGTGATGGGCACGACGCCGCCGAGCAGGGCGTTGATCGCGAAGCCCTCCCAACTGCCGCCATTGATGCAGGTGCCGACCAGGGCCAGGCTGGCCGCAATCACCGCCAGGGACCACCCGAACATCAGGGTTGCAGCGGTCACGCCCAGCAGGTGGAAGCTCAGGCCCGGCTGGACCTTGATCTGCATGGTCCAGAGCAAGAGCAGTGCCACCACCAGGCCGAGGTAGACGTGGAGTTGCTCGGCATCGCGAAACCGGCGCCAGGGCGCCATCTTCAGGGCGGCCAGCAGCGACAGGCCGTAGATCAATGACATGGCCCAAGTCAGGCCGGGTGAAAACAGAGCGCCGTCGAGGTTCATGCTGGGGTCTTGTCGCTCAGGCAAGGTACTACCGAGCTTTGTACGATAGCAGGGGCGAGTAGACCCAGCCTGGGCGCTGAGCGACCAGCACCACCATCACCCAGCCGTTGAGCATGGCCTCTGGCATGAACATCATGGGGAAGAAGGGCAGCACCGTCTGGCTGAGCTGGGAGAATGTGTAGGCGCCACTCAGCACCAACAGCCAAGTGGCCAGGTAGCCGGACGCCACGGCAGCGAAGCCGGCGGTCAGGAACCCGTTGACCATCACATAGACAAAGAACTGGCGTGGCAGGTAGGCACGCACCAGCAGTAACAGGATCTGGGTCAGGGTGATGGGTACGACGCCGCCGAGCAGGGCGTTGATCGCGAAGCCCTCCCAATTACCGCCATTGATGCAGGTGCCGACCAGGGCCAGGCTGGCCGCAATCACCGCCAGGGACCACCCGAACATCAGGGTTGCAGCGGTCACGCCCAGCAGGTGGAAGCTCAGGCCCGGCTGGACCTTGATCTGCATGGTCCAGAGCAAGAGCAGTGCCACCACCAGGCCGAGGTAGACGTGGAGTTGCTCGGCATCGCGAAACCGGCGCCAGGGCGCCATCTTCAGGGCGGCCAGCAGTGACAGGGCGTAGATCAATGACATGGCCCAAGTCAGGCCGGGTGAAAACAGAGTGCCGTCGAGGTTCATGCGGGGGTCTTGTCGCTCAGGCAAGGTACTACCGAGCTTTGTACGATAGCAGGGGCAGACCCGCAAGCGGAGCTGGATCGGTGCGGGATTCTGGCTCCTCCGGAGCCTCGGGCGCCCGGTGGCCAACCACCGCAGTGTCGGCTACCTGATCGCCCGAGGTGCCGAGCCGAGAGGGCTGTTCGCGGAGGTCCTGGGGCGCACGGACGGCTACTGCGGTGGCTACTCCGGCAGCCTGCACATCTCGGCCCAGGACGTCGGGGTCGTGCTCACCTTCACCATCGTCGGCGGTAAGCTGTCCATGGCGCCCGGCGTTGCCCTGGCTCGGCAGCTGGGCCAGGGCGAGCCCGGGGGCATCGTCGCGGTGTTCTTCGGGGACGGCGCGGCCTGCGAGGGGATCTTCCACGAGTCGCTCAACCTGGCGGTCCAGTGGCAGTTGTCCTTGCACTACGGCTGCGAGAACAACCAGCGGCAGGCCTTCGTGCATCGCCGCGAGACCATGCCGGACGACGGGATCGGCGCCTGGGCGCGGGGCCACGGGCTGCCGGTGTGCTCCATCGACGGCAACGACGTGGCGGCCGTCTATGCGTCGGCGCTGGACGCGGTGGCGCAGATCCGGGCCGATGGCAGACCCAGGTTCATCGAGCTACAGACCTACCGCCAGCGCGGCCACTTCGAGCCCGATGACCAGGGCGCTGCGCGGGTGCGCAACACCCCACTGGCCGAGGCCATCATTGCGGGCACCGCGGTGGGCGCTGCCGCCAGCGGCCTGCGCCCGGTGATCGACCTGCTGTTCGCGGCCTTCATGGCCTATGCGATGGATGCCCTGGTCAACACCGCCGGCAAGCTGCGTTACCTCTCGGGCGGGCAGTTCAGTTTCCCGTTGGTCGCCATGGGCCTGACCGGCACCGGCTGGTGTGTGGGGGCGCAGCACGACCATAATCTGGAGGCCATGTTCCTTTACGCACCGGGCCTCAAGGTGATGATGCCCGCGGACCCCGCCGACGTCCGGGGACTGCTCCGTTCGGCTATCCGCGACGACAACCCGGTGCTGTTCTTTACCGATCTCGGACTGCTGCACCAGGAGGGAGAGGTGCCCCGGACGACCCGGACCACCTGGTATCCATCGGGCAGGCCGCGGTGCGCCGCATCGCTAACGAGAGCCGAGGGCACTCAGGTCGATGGTGGGCCACCCGAAACCGAGTGCATTAGGGCAGCCAGATCGCGATGGAGAACTTGGGCCGGTTGATCAGGCGCACCGCCTAACAATCATCACTTGGATTTGCCAACTTCGTGGCCGATGATTCCCCCAACGGCCGCACCGCCGATGGTTCCGACGGCGCTGCCGTTCATTCCACCTGTTCTGTGGCATCTCCGGCCCGTGCAAGATCATCCGCTCGTCTGGCGCGCGCGGCGCGCCCTGGTTCTTGGTCATCGTGCGCTGCCGCACCGAATGCCGCACCTGGTAGGAGTAGCGTTTGCTTTAGAGTGCTGCAAGCCGTCACCCCAGACATCGGGTGATGGCCATCGCGGCCATGGCTAACCCCACCGTCGGAGACTCAAGAGTGCTCGCTGTGAATCCGGATCCAGAGACATCCGATCCGAGACCCTGGCGCGAGGATTGGCGACGCCTGCGCCGGCTGCTATTGCAGCCGGCGGTCGATGACCAAGCCCTGGAGTCCGCCCTGCGCGCCGCCCGGGAGCGCCAGCCGCTGCCGGTGGTTTGGCTGCTGGGCAAGGCCCAGTCCGGCAAGACCTCCATCATCCGCGCCCTGACTGGTAGCCCGAGCGCCGAGATCGGCAATGGATTCCGTCCCTGCACCCGTACGGCCCGGCTCTATGACTTCCCGGCCGATGCCCCTGTGGTGCGCTTCCTGGATACCCGGGGTCTGGGTGAGGTCGCCTACGACCCTGCCGAGGACATCCGCTTCTGCGAGGCCCAGGCGCACCTGGTGCTCGGGGTCATGAAGGCGACGGACCTGGGCCAGGACGCGGTGTTTGAGGTCCTCCGCGCGGTGCGCGGGCGTCACCCCCGGTGGCCGGTGCTGATCGCCCAGACCAGTCTACATGAGGGCTATCCGCCGGACTTGGGGCACCTGTTACCCTACTGCTTCGACAGGCAGCCCTGGCCCGCGGCCGTCCCCAAGGACCTGACCCGCACCCTAATTGTCCAGCGGAATGGTCTGGGTCGGCTGCCCGGTTCCATGGTGCCGAGTTGGGTGCCCATCGACCTGACCCTGCCGGAGGATGGACTGGAGCCGGCCGACTATGGGCTCGAAGCCCTGTGGGCGGTCATTGGCGAGATCTCGACCCTGGATCTACAGGCCAGGCTGCGCGGCGACCCTGGTGTGCGTGACACCTTTGCCCGCGCCGCCCACCCCCACATCGTTGGCTATGCCTTGGCGGCGGCCGGGGTCGGTGCCCTGCCAGTGGTGGATCTGGTGGCCGTGCCGGCGATCCAGGCCAAGCTCCTGCACAGTCTGGCGGCGCTCTACGGTCAGGGTTGGACGCGCCGCGAGGTCTCGGAATTTCTCGGACTCCTGGGCCTGGGCGTCGGGGTTGGCTATGGAGCCCGCCTGGTTGGTCGGGCTCTGGTCAAGTTCGTCCCATTCCTGGGCCAGACGCTCGGGGCCCTGTGGGGAGCGACCGCCAGTGGGGCGACCACCTATGCCCTGGGCAAGGCCGCCGGCTACTACTTCGGCACCCGCCGCGTCGGGGGGCTGATCGACGCGACGGACCTGCGGCAGGTCTATGCGCAGGCCCTCGCCGTCGGCGTCAACCTGATCAAGACTGACTCTTACTGACAACTGAAAACTGCCAACTGACAACTTCTTCGTATAACTTTGATGAATGCGCCATGTTCAGCCGAAGCGACCGCCTGCGCCTGTTCGCCCTTCTGCTGTGGGCCGTCCCGCTGGCCGCCCTCCTGCCGCTCGGCCTCTGGTGGTTATGGCAGAACGGGGCCATGGCCTATTGGCTGGCCGCCACGCTGGCGTTCAGCGCCGTGGGCTTCGGTCTGCAGCTTTGGCTGCGCCGGCGCGATCGCCGGCTGCTCGCCGATGCCCAGACGGTCCCGGACCCCCATTGGCCCCCAAAATCGCAGGCCGCATGGGACGCCATCGAAGCCCTGGCCGAGGGGATCAAGCCAGAGGACTGGCCGCTGTCGGACGGCCCCCGGCTCTTTGCCCTGGGGCGCGATGCCCTGGAGCAGGTGGCGCGCCTCTATCATCCCGAGAAGGAGCGGCCCGTCCTGGAGTTGACCCTGCCCCACGGGCTTCTGATCGTCGAGCGGGCCTGCCGGGACCTGCGCACCGAGATCGCCGGCCAGATCCCCTTCAGTCATCGCCTGACCCTGGGCGACCTGGTGCGCGCCTACCGTTGGAAGGCCACCGCGGAGCGCCTGCTCGGCCTCTATCGTGCCGGCCGACTGGTCGTCAACCCGGTCAACGCCGTACTGAGCGAGGGCTGGGAGCGCCTGCGCGGCCGGGCCTTCGATGCCGCCTGGTCTGACCTGCACCGCTGGCTGCTCCAGGAGTTCATCCGCAAGGTCGGCTACTACGCCATCGAGATCTACAGCGGGCGGCTGACACTGACCCCGGCCCTCACGGAGGGCGAGCCCGCCGCCGCGATCACCCCAGGCTCCAGTCGCGACCTGGCGCAAGTGCAGGCCGACGCAGCCGCCCGTGACGACGAGCCCCTGCGCATCCTGGTCCTGGGCCGGGCCAACGCGGGTAAGTCGAGCCTTGTCAATGCACTCTTCGGCCAACTGACCGCGCCCTCCGACGTCCTATCGGACCCGGCCGCGACCGTCGCACCCTATCGGCTGGAGCGCGACGGCCTTACCGCCGCCCTCGTCTTCGATACCCCTGGGGTCGACACGGACGGGCTTCCCCCCAAGGCCCTGGACCGACTGGCGACCCTCGCCGACCTGGTGATCTGGGTCACCGCCGCCCACCGCCCTGATCGTCAGGTGGAGCGGGAGGCCCTGGACCGCATCCGTGGGGGCTGGACCGCCCGACCGGACCGCCATCCCCCGCCCCTGCTGGTCGCCGCGAGCCATATCGACCTGCTACGCCCGCCCCGGGAATGGCAGCCGCCCTATGACCTCGTCCATCCGCAGGGCCACAAGGCGGTGAATATCCGCGCCGCAATGACGGCGGTTGCCGAAGACCTGTCGGTGCCTGTGGCCGAAGTGATCCCGGTCTGCCTGGCCGAGGGCCGCGTCTACAACGTGGCAGACAGCCTGTGGGTCACGTTGCTCGATCACCAGGCCGAGGCGGACAAGGTCCGACTCCTACGTTGCCTGGACGCGCGCAAACGCGCCGAGGACTGGCCGCTGCTTAGGCGACAACTGGCGGGCGCCGGCCGCTTGTTGGCGAAGCTACCGCGGCGGCTGATTGGGTGATAGGCATCCGAGCCGACAGGACCTCTTCCGGCGAGTGCCGAGGCCCCGGCGCTTGCGCCGATGCATCCGAGGCCGCGGGGAACGGCTCCCTCGCCCCGGGCAGCGCTGAAAACAAGGGTCGCGCCAAGCTTGCCAGCGAAATGAGGGTCCGGACGGTATCAAAGAAAGGATGGCGAGCGTTCGGCGAAGGACCCGGGGCCTGCGGTTTGGGTGTGCGGCGCTGGGTGAGTTCTCCAATGAGGAATCCGATGCCGCCTACCCCGAGCAATACGCCGGGATCCGTCATCCATTGCCGGAGTGTTCGGCTGAGCGCAGCGCCGCGTACCCGCACCAGCCGTCGCCGGTTCTGTAGCCGCCGCTCGGCCTCGCCGATCTGACTGGTGAGAGAAGGGGTGAGCGTCCCCGGACTTCGGATGTTGGTAGCCATCAGGATGTCTCCCCATCGGGGAACTCCGGCGACCCCGGTTGCAGACTGCGTGCATTGGCGGGGAACCGTAAACGATGACTCAAACGGGCGATCACGCGCCAGAGAACGAGCGCGACAAGGAGATTGATGGAGGCCGCGATCAGCAAGGCGCTGCCCGTCTCCATGACGCCATGGCTGGTCAGCGCTAGCACGGCGGCACTCATCAGCCCTAGCCACGCGCTGAGCAGTAATCCCGAGACCAGCATTCCCGCCACGACCATGGCCACCAGGCTCTCGCCGGCACGCTGTGTCTCCAACGCGGCGAGTTCAAAGTGGTCGTGGGCAAGGCCGCGCAGGCCATGCCATAACAACCCGGCCTCTTTCGGGAAGGGTGCACGATGACCAAGGGCGCTGAACGTGGCCCGTGGTCCGGCGGTCTGCTCCACTGCGATGGTCGGATCCATGCCGGGACGCCTGCTAGCGGGAACTCAGCAGCCGACTCAGTAGGAAACCCCCGACGACCGCGATACCCAGCGCCTTCACAGGGTTGTCACGGACGTAAGCGCGGCTCTTGTCCAGCCATTCCACCTGAAGCGCTGCGAGTTCCTCCCCCTGCTCGTCGACCGTTTCTGCGGCCTGAGCGGCTACGCCGGCCGCCTGGTCGATCGCCCCGTGGGCGCCGGAGGCCATGCGGTGCACGACGTGATCGGTCGCATTTGCCGCTGTGGCTTTTTCGTGTTCTTTGCTCATGATGTTCTCCGGCTAATGACGGTGATGGTGTGGGGCGCCCTCGTGCGTGAAGAGGTCGCGCCTCCCAGGTGATTCAGAAGGGTAGTGAACCCAGCGGACCCTTCCATGCTCGCTGGTCTTTGTCGCTGCGATTGACGTTGCGGCGGATCAGTTATTCAAGAGGTAAATAATCACCAGCACAATGGTCGGAACGCCCAGCAGCCACCCAATCAGATACTTACCCATGACATGCCTCCTCTATCCGAACAGTTCGTGAACCAACGCACCGACCTTTGATGGTGAAACATTAACCCCAGGATAATGTGAAGTCTGTACGCTGGCGTACGCAGTCCTGGCACCAACATTGACGACCTGGGAATCGATGATCGGAAAGTCCCTTGATGGATTGCGTTGCCTGCCTTGGATCGTGCGATCCATGGCTATTCGCCGAGCAGTTCCGCGACGGGCTGCAGGGGTTCGACCTGTTCGGATATGACCTTGAGGATCACCGTGATCGGAATACTGAGCAACATGCCCCAGACACCCCACAGCCAACCCCAAAACAGCAGAGATATAAAGATGGCCGCGGAATTCATGGCGGCGATGCGACCCGTCATCCAGGTGGTGATAAAGGTCCCGACGACGATGGCGATCGCCAGCCCTGCCCCGGAGACCAGTAGCGCCATAGCAAACGAATCGAATTGCATAAAGCCAACCATGCCGGTGGCGATGGCTGTGAGGCCAGGGCCCAAATACGGAATGACATGCAGTAGGCCTGCGGCAACGGCCCAAGCCCCGGCGTTTTCCAGACCGATCCAGCGGAATGCTATCCAGGCGAGCAGTGCGACGAGCACGTTCGTAGTCAACAGGAGGAGCATATAGCGCTGGATGGAACGGTTGATATCACTGAGGATCTGCACGGTCATCTTCTTGCTTGCGAACGACGGTCCTGTGAGCCTGACCAGCTTTCGCTTGAGGGTGTTACCCGACAGTAAGAGAAAGAAGACCAGGAACAGCACCATGGTTGCCTGCACGACGTACCCCAGGGCACCCATGGAACCTGCCCAGAGGAAGTTTCCAGTCTTGAATGTGGACGGATCGTCGATGACGACGCGGGTCGCCGGCTTCGTTGGCGTAGATGGAATCCCGGTCGCATGGCTGGCCGCCTGCTCAAGCTGGTTCGCGGCGCTTTGTACCTGCTGCATCGCACCAAGATGCCCTTCCCCCAGCTTGGCCAGCCCCCGGGACAATTGGTTTGCCGCCTTTGGCAACTGCCCGATGATCGTCCTGCATCTGTCCGCGCAAGGCGTAGGTTCCGAACACGAGGGCACACACCACAGCGAGCATGACCAGGCTGGCGCCGGCGGCCCGGGGAACTCTGATCAGTTCCAGCCAAACAATGAGTGGATTCAGGGTGTAGGCAAGGAGAATCCCGATCAATAATGGGATCAGGAATCCTTGTGCCCATTCCAGCGCGACGACGACGGCTATCGTCGCCAGGACGGTCAGCGCCAAACAGCGCGTATTGGCGGGGATGTGGAACCTTGACTGAAAGGTGGTGGCGCCGAACGTTGTGGGCGCCGGGTGTTGGGGGCTTGCGGTAGGTTCCGATTCAGAAGGCATGTTGGTGAGTTACAGTGATAGTCCTTTGATCCGCCGACACTCCGCCATCCGCATGGCGGTGCGCCGCCTTTGCCTCAACGACCGCGAGGGATAAAGATTTCCACCACCCCGTTGCCGCGCTGCATCTGCATCGCCGCGACATTGGCATCCGCCGGCAGTGAGATCGACTGGTTCGACCAGCCGGACTGGTTCATGTACATCGCGTTGCCTCCGCCGATCGCGGACGACTGGCTGCGGATCACCAGGAGGCTGCCATTGAACACTGATGTCGACGACCGGTAACCCGGGCTGTCCGGTCTGCACGCGGATCTGGTAACCAGCGGGGACCTCGTTCTGCTGGACATAGAGTCCGCCCATCGGCATGGCCGCAGACCAGAGGGCCGTTGGGCCGTAGGCCATGTTCGGATACTGCCAGAACTGCGGCCCACCCAGGCCGGAGAGCGGGGCCAGGAAGTCCCAGAGCGCGGACAGGTTCGGCCCGTAGTTTGGGATCCAGGGGCTGGTCGGATAAGCCGCCATCCCCGTTGTGGGTCCGTACGGGATAGTCTGGGAGTAGGTTTGCCACCAGGCGGCGGCAGGTGCGGCCTGGAGGGCAAGCCCGAGGCCCAAGCCCAAAAGGGCAGTCGTTTGCAGTTTGTTCACAGTCTATGCTCCGGTCAGGTGGAAGGTATCCTTACTGCACGCCGTTCCGGCTCATTTCCGCCGCATGGAATTCTTGGCGGAGATCATGCCGGGGACGGCGTGCGCAATTTGAACCGCCTTGTCGATGTCCTATTGCGAGCCGACCGCTGGTTTTTCGTGGGGCGGCCGGTCTCCGCTCAGTTGAAGTGCGACTTGAACTGATGCACCGAGTCCTTGAAGGCCGCCCAAACGGCATCTGTACCTGCTTTGAGCTGCATCCAGGACTCTTCCGTCGAGGCCTTAATCGCCTCCAACTGCTTCTCGCCCTCCAGGCGCTTCGCATGAAGAGCCTTGAGCTGCTCCTGATAGTTCTCCTTGGCGTCCTCCTTGGTTTGATGCGCCTTGGCCTCTAGGACCGCCATTTCAGCGCTCCATTCGTCCAGCCGCTTCTTCATTGCGGCAACGTATTCGTCTCTTGCGGACATGGGACATGTCTCCTATTTAGGATGGGTGGGTGCTGTCAATTCCAGCGGAAGTCCAACCGGGACTGTCCAGAGCCACCAATATGTACCGTCTGGCGCTGGGGCTCCTGCAGGCCCTGACCGGGCGTGCTGACGTCCACGCTGTAGTCGCCCGCCGGCAGTTGGGTGAAGAACCACGGACCTCTGGACTCGGCGGTCAGGACGGTTCCCCCGTGGGCATCCAGAATATTCACCTGCACCGCCGAGAGGTACTCGCCACTACCCTGCTTTGCGAATAACAAGCGCAGGTTGTATTGGTTCGACAGGGCATCGAGCTCGGCACGTTCACCCTCTCCCACACCGCCCGATACGTACCGGATGCCTTGATCGCTGACGATCGGCACTAGATTTTCTGGGTGCGAACTAAGCGGTCCGGCGCCTGCGTCTTTGGGATGATGACGGCGGCGCCATCGCCTCCGGACCTGTCGAGGAACGGGGAAGCGGTGCAATTGCCCATTCCCGGGCCGTGGATGCCGGTTCCTGGTATCCGGTTGGCGAATCGCCAAGGGCGGCGGGCTGGGTGTCCTGTGCGCTGGCGGACTGCAACATGCCCCCGCCCAGGAGCAGCGTCACGGCCATGAAGGTCAATTTATGCGTCGTTGTCATTTTATCTCTCGGTTTGGTTGATGAGCGCCGCAAGTCGGTCTATCGCCGGATGCAGTCTGCCGTTGCGTAAGGGGAAGGCCCTGGGCTTTCCGAGGTGCGGGTATTAGCTGCCCTTGGGCACAAACAGCAGCAGCGCGCCCGCTGCAATTGCCGCCACACCAACCCACATAGGCACGTTGACCGTCTCCCGGTCGCTAACCGTCAGTTCGATCGGGCCTATCTTTGCCTGTTGGGTCTCCTTGGTGTAGGTAAAGCTGCCATAGGCAAGCCCCAATGCGCCAGCGATGATCAGCGCGATGGCGGCGATCTTGATTGCGTTCATGTTGCTCTCTCCCACAGGTGAGTGAGGGTTATGGATGCAAGTGTCTATTCGCTAGCACGGAGAGCCACAAACAGGCTAAAGCCTACGCCGATTTCCCCACTGTGTCTGTACGCCATCGCACAGGGTGCAGCTAGTGAAATGACCTACACCGCTTCTGACAGAGGTCAGCGGCCAATCTGAATGCTGTTCAACGATCCCAGAACGCCAAACGCTTGCAGTAGCCAGAGCACAACCGCAATGACGACCACGATATTCAGGATGTTCTTGATCTTTCCGTCCATAGGGATATAGGAGTTGACGAGCCAAAGCAGCACGCCAACGATGATCAAGACAACGACTAGATTAATGAGTGGCATGGGTGTTCTCCTGTTAGATTCATAACGTTTCGCGTACAAAACCGTCTTCCGCACGATAGGCGGCAGGAACGACAGCGCAGGGAACAATTTACTCGCATGACCAAATGTCGTCTGTACGGTGGTGCACATAGGGCGGCACTCGTCCAACGCTGAACCCGTCTGGAGCGGGTAGAGCCCATCTCTCGGTCGGTGGCGATCAACTGCGCCCTGGGCAACGAGTCGATCGCCACCGGTCGGGCCCGCTACTTGTTCTGTTGCAGTTCCACACTGAAAGCAACAGTCGGATGATCAAGGCGTGCGGCCGAAGATGCCTTTGGAACAGCGACGAATACGTCTGCCGGGCGATCAGTCGAGATCCGCAGCAGTACACGCTAAGCACACGATGCGAGCAACCCGGACCGTCTGTCCAATCCAAACCGGAATCTATCGGCCGAAACGGTAGTTGTCGTATCCCGCCGGTGGGGGCTTCGATGGCGCCGAGCTGGGCCCCGCTTCCAGCCGCCGCTCGGCGTCCTGGCCGCGCGTGCTACTTGTCGCCCCTCGCCGCATCCTGGATTTTGTCTCCAGCCTTTTTGATCTGCTGTCCAACCCCTTCTGTCGCCCTGTCAACTCCTTTACCCATCTGTTCCCCTGGACCTTCCTGCTTCTGGCAGCCGGGTAGCGCCGAAAGCAACGCGCTCAGGACGAATACTGTGCCGAAAGTCGTGTTGAGTTTCGTAGTTCAAAAAAAATGTACCGGTTGTTCTTGAATCGTCACTTAGTCCGGGCCGATAACCCGTCGCCACACGGCTGGAGGATCCTGCCCTCAGAAACAGCAACAGTCGTCGAAGACCGGAACCGCCAGCGATAAATGCCACCCGTTCCGTGGGGCATCCCTGGCCCGCAGCGTGCATTGTCTCTTTTACGTCCCTCTCTTAGCCCATGTTCAGCGTGCGGTGCCGCACCGAAAGCCCCTGGTCTTGCGTGTACCGTTTATGTCGAGCGATTGGAAACCGTCATTCCGGGCTCGAGCCATGGCCATCGTGGCCACGGCTAACCTCACCGTCGGAGACTCACAATGAACAAAGAACAGGTCAAGGGCCGCTTTGAAGAAGCGAAGGGCAAAGTCAAGGAAGTCACTGGCAAGGTCGTCGGGAACAAGGAGATGGAGGTTAAAGGAAACGTCCAAAAGAACATCGGCAAGGCACAGGCGGGCGTAGGAGACCTCAAGGAAGATATCAAAGACGCACTCTAAGGCCTGAGAGGGCCCGATTCTGAAGGAACAATCCCCCGGCAACGCCAGCCCGCTGTTCTGGCGGCGCTTCTGGCGCTGCTGCCGGTGGGCGGCGACGCCCTCGCTTGGGTGCGGGCGACCGTTGTCTTCGCCGCCACTTCGCAGTTGGTCTCGACGATCTTCCCGTTGATCCGGGGTGCGGCGGTGTCGGCCTCCGACAACCTGATTCGACCCTTGCTGATTTGCCGCCAGGCGCCGGTATCGACGCTCGCCATATTCGTCGGCATTATCGGCAGCGTTTCGACCCTGGACCTACAGGCCCGTTTGCGCAGCGACCCAGGGATGCGCTACACCTTTGCCCGCGGCGCCCACCCCCACATCGTCGGCTTTGCCCTGGCGGCGACCGGGGTCGGCGCCCTGCCGGTCGTAGACCTGTTGGCCGTGCCGGCGGTCCAGGCTAAGCTTCTGCACAGCCTGGCCGGACTCTATGGCCAGGGCTGGACCCGCCGCGAGGTCTCCGTGTTTCTCGGCCTCCTGGGTTTTGGGGTCGGCGTTGGCGATGCAGCGCGCCTGGTCGGCCGTGCGCTGGTGAAGCTTGTCCCTTATCTGGGTCAAACACTCGGGGCTGTGTGGGGGGGGGCCGCCGCCCGCGGGGTAACCACCTACGCGCTAGGCAAGGCTGCCCGCTACTACTTTGGCACCCGCCGTGTCGGGGGGCTGATCGACGCGACGGACCTGCGGCAGGTCTATGCGCAGGACCTCGCCGTCGGCGTCAACCTGATCAAGACCTACACCGATTAGCCATTGAGCACGCGGCGGCGACTGTCGTCGCGTAGGTTCTATACCCGTCGTCCATGGGTTTCCCGGTTTTCGCCGGCGGTTTCCCTTGTACCAACAACCTCTTACTGACAACTGAAAGCTGCCAACTGACAACTGCGTCGTATGACTTGGATTGAATCGTCATGCTCAGCCGAAGCGACCGCCTGCGCCCGTTCGCCCTGCTACTGTGGGCCCTGCCTCTGGCGGCCCTACTTCCTCTGGGCCTTTGGTGACGATGGCAGAACGGGGCATGCCCTAAGGGCTGGCGGCCACGCTGGCGTTCAGGGCCGCGGGCTACGGTCTCCAGCACTGGCTCCGCCGACGGGACCTGCGCGCCGAGATCACCGATCAAATCCCTCTCAGCCACCTTTCGTTGCCTCCCGAGTTTGTCCAGGTGCCGAATTACCCCGTCTACTACGCCCCACGACAGCGCACGAACTACAGCCCCGGCGCAATGATGCCGGGACAGACATGCGCGACCACTATCGTCAGGGTGGACGCTCCGGAAAGGACGCGCGCGAGCGCGGTCAGCCGCCAAGACCCCACAAACCGCCCGCCCAGAAGTCAGAAACGACGGTCCAACAACAGCGGCCACAACCCCCGTTCGAAGCCCCGCCGCGTGAGCAGCAGGCGCCAAAGTCGCAGGGGAAAGGCGGCGGCGGACGACAAGGCCAGGGTGCCACCCGCGATCCAGGCCGCGAACCGAAGCCGGGATGGGATAAAGAGCCGGAGAAAGCGCACGACAACGCGCACGACAACGCTGAGGAGTGAAGCCGCGAATCCTGCAAGTATTGCGGGATGCTCCAGTCAGCGATCTGAAAGTCTCGGTAAGACCGGTGTCGACTGTGGCGTACGGTACGCTGGGTCACCTGACAGGTGGCATCAGCCGGTCGTACTCTGCCTTGACGACCGCATAGCACTCGCAACTTCGCCGCTCCAATCCCGTTCGGTCCAGAACGGTGATGTGGCCCCGTCGGTAGCTGATCAGCCCCGCCCTCTGCAACGCGGTCGCGGCTTCGGTTACCCCTTCGCGGCGCACGCCGAGCATGTGGGCAATCAGCTCCTGGGTCACGACGAGGTCGTTGCCGGGCAGCCGGTCCAAGCTGAGCAGGAGCCAGCGGCATAGTTGCTGGTCCACCCTGTGGTGCCGGTTGCAGACGGTGATTTGTGCCATCTGCGCGATGAGCGCCTGGGTGTAGCGCAGCAACAGCCTCATCACGGAAGCCGAGCGGGAGAACTCCTCCCGAATCGCTCGCCCGGACATGCGAAAGCCCTCGCCGGCGCTCTGTACCACCGCCCGACTGGGTGTCGAGCCGCCACCCATGAACAACGGGACACCGACGATGCCATCGTTGCCGACCACGGCGATCTCGGACGATGCGCCGTCCTCGGTGACGTACATCAAAGAGACGATCGCGGTCGTCGGAAAGTACCCGTGACTCAGGATCTCGCCTGACTCGTAAAGCGCCTGCCCCAGCGGCATGGCCACGGGCTGCAGATGCGACCGCCAGCGTTGCCAATCCGCTTCCGGCAGCGACGCCAGTAGCCGGTTGTGCCGCGGGTCAGGAACGAGGGCCTGCGGCGAAGCCCCGGGCCGACGCCCCTGGACGCTCGATCCCGCGGCCGACCCCTGATCGGTCGAATGGGAGTTGGGCGGCACGTCGCGCTATTGACCCGGGCCCGCATCGCCCGAAGCCGCCCCCGCGGCCTGTGCGATCGGACTGCTCGCGGCCAGGGGCAAGGTGACGACGAATTGGCTGCCGCGACTGGCCCCCGCGCTGTGGGCGACGAGATCGCCGCCGTGGGCTCGAACCAAGGCGCGCACCACCGTGAGCCCGATGCCCAGCCCGACGCCGTGGAAGCCGAACGCGTGGGTGTCCTGCACGAACGGCTCGAAGAGGTAGGGCAGCATCTGCGGGGTGATGCCGATGCCGTCGTCGGACACCGTCAGCGCCATGCTGTCGGCGGTCACGACGACGGACAGGCTGATCCGGCCGCCGTCGTAGGTGTGTTTAGACGCGTTGTCGAGCAGATTGCTGACGATCTGTTGCAGGCGAACTGCATCACCCTGCATCTCGATCCTACCGGGCGGCAGGTGCACCTCGAATCGCTGGCCGCGTGCGTCCATCGCCGGTCGGCAGGCCGCAACGGCCGCGTCGATCACGTGGCCCATGTCGACCGGGCGGCGCTCGAGCGCCAATCCGCCGGTGTCCACATTCGAGGCGCCGACCAGCTCGCCGAGCAGATGCGACATCTGCGTCAACTGCTGTTCGACAATGCCCTGTACCCGCGGCAGCAGCTGCTCGTCGGTCGGCAGGCCGCCCAGCATCGCGGCTGCGATGCGGATCGGCGCCATCGGATTGCGCAGCTCGTCAGCCACCGCGGCCAAGAAGGCCGTATGCCGCTGCCGCGCCCGCTCGGCGGCCGTCTGCAGCTCCCGCGCGGTGAGCGCGGCCAGCACCAGGTGCTCGTTGGCCTCGCGCAAATCCTCCAGCCGGCGCTCCTGGTCAGCCGCCGCGCCCCCGCCCTTGCGAGCAGGCTGATGCATGGCGGCACTCGGCTGCCCGTCCAGCCCTGGTCCATCGACAGGCACCTTGCCGTGGAACGTGACGCCGCCCGCGCGGTGATGCTTGGCCTCGTACATGGCCGCATCCGCTCGTGCGACCAGGGTGTCGAAATCATCCCCGTCGTCGGGATAGATGGCGATGCCGACGCTCGCCGTCAGGCTGACGACAAGGCCGCCCAGCTCGGCCGGCGCAGCGAGCGCCTCGATCAACTTCTCGGCCACCGTCCGGGCGTCCCCCGGCTGGTCCAGATCAGCCAGCAGCACGAGGAACTCGTCGCCACCGTGGCGACTGACCGTGTCCACCCTGCGCACGGCAGAGACCAGGCGATCGGCGACCAGCCTCAGCACCCGGTCACCGAACGCGTGGCCGTACGCGTCGTTGAGCGGCTTGAAGTTGTCCAGGTCCAGGAACAGCAGGGCGAACGAGGCGCCGTGGCGCCTGGCGTTGGCGAGGGCCTGCCCAAATCGGTCGAGCAAGGTGGTGCGGTTGGCCAACTGCGTCAACGCGTCCAGCTCGGCGGATCGCACCGCATCCTGCAGCGCTTGCGCAGCGGCCTCGGCATCGGTCTGGGCGGTGAACGCAGCCAGAACCAGCTGCTCGTTGACCTCGGTGAGTGCGGCCGCCTGACTCTGGTCCAGCCGCCTTTCCGCGCGCACAGCATCCTGCGTCAAGCGCACCAACAGCGCGCGCATCGCATCGACCTGCAAGCCCAACCGGGCCAGCTCGCCTTCGGCGTCTGCGGCCGACTGACCGGTCGGGTCCGGGGTTTGATTCACGGGGTCCGCTCCGAGCTCGGTCTCTCAAGCACCACCGGCGTCGTCCGACGACGCCGGTAGGCCGGGAGGATGCTTGCGGGTCGGGCGTCCGCCGAGCAGGCCTTCCTGCTCGGGCAGCATCTCGCCCATGCGGATGCCGTCTTCGCCGATACTGTACAGGCGCAGCTCGTTGGAATGGTCGCTGGCGCGGACCTTGACCACGGCCATCACCCGCAGCAGCCGGCTGTCGACCTCGATGTAGCGCTGCACGATGATCGCGTCCGTGAGGAACGCCGCACCGTAGGGGCTGAAGCGCAGGTCGGTGTAGCGGTCCTCCAGCTCGGAGGTCATCAGCACCGAGACGCCGGCACGGGCCAGCGCCGTCACAAGCCCGAGCAGCGACTCGCGGAAGTCCGTTCTGAAGCTCGGCGCCAGGGCGAGCTCGAAACCGCTGAGCGAATCGAGTACGACGCGGCTCGCCTTGAGCCGCCGCGCCTCGGTCAGGATCAGCAGCGCGATCTCGTCGATCGACAGGTCCGGCTCCCGGCTATCGATCAGGCCCACCTGGCCGCGTGCAATCAGGTCGATGAGCACGGGATTGCGGGCCCGGTTGGGATGCTGCTCGAAGGCAGCCACCACACCGGTTTCGCCGCAACGAGCGCCTTCCGCCAGGAAGGCGGCGGCGAGGATGCTTTTGCCGGACCCTGACGGCCCGGCCACGAGCAAGGAGTAGCCGCGCGGCAGGCCACCGCCGAGCATGTCGTCCAGCGCCGGCACACCCATGCGGACCCGTTCTGCGTGTACGGCAGCGTCTGGTGCCGCGCTGGCTGCGGCCACGACCTGGGCCGGCGCAAAGACACGGATACCCGCATTGTCGATGCGGAAGGTGTGCAGCCCCGGCAGTGTCGCCTGACCGCGCATTTTCACGATCTCCAACTTGCGCACCATGGAGTTGCGCTGCACGCTCTGGCGCAGCCAGATGAGCCCGTCGGCCACCGTGAACACCGGGTTGGCATCGGTCTCGTTGAAGTATTCTCCGACCAGGAAGGTGGTGGCCTGCCAACTGGTCATCAGCATGCCCAGTTGCTGGACGAACAGTTGCAGGCTGGTGCGCGGACCGCCCGCGCTCTCGCTCGCAGAGACCACCGAACGGAACGAATCCACGAAGACCAGCCCCGGATTGCCGGCGGTAACCTCGTCGGCGATGCGCTTGAGCACCTGGTCGAGGTCGCCGGTCATGGCGTCTTCGGACAGGCAGACGAAGCGCACGCTGTGGTTGATGGCCTCGGTGTCGAAGAAGTTGAACTGTTGCTGATAGCGCAGCATTTTGAGCGGCGGCTCGCCCAGCACAGTGAAATAGATCGCGGGGCGCTCTGGCGTGGCCAGCGCGAACATGATCTGGTGCGCCAGCGTGGTCTTGCCGCAGCCCGGCCGGCCGGCGATGAGATTGAACGAGAACTCCGGCAGGCCGCCGCCGAGCACCTCGTCCAGGCCCGGCACGCGGGTGGCCAGGCGGTTGATGATCGCTTTGGTGGTCATGAGGAGGTGTCCTGCGCAGGCGAGCCGGGCGATGAGGGCGTCCAGACGGAACCAAGCAGCCGGTCAGTGAGCGAGGCGCCGACCAGGCTGGCGAGCAGCTCATGGAACGTCTGGAAAAGCGCACTCCCGCCGACGGCGGCCTCGGCGACGGTTTGCTGTACGAGCGCCGCCCGCAGGCCTGACGAATCGACGGCGGCCGTGACGGCCGGTTGGTCGATAGCCAACCAGGGGTAGGCAACTGCGGTGAGGTGCAGGCTGCGGTTATAAAGGGCCGCAACACCCCGATGGCCGATGATCGGATGCAGGGCCTGGTCGATTTCCAGCCAAATGGCGACGATGACGTCGGCGACTTGCTCGGCGTTCGCGCCGTCTGTCACCCGGTCGGCCAGCGGCGCGGGCCACCGGCGATCCTCGTGGATTTTCAGTGACATGGATTGCTGGTTGCTTGACTTGGCATGAACAATGGTACGTCTTTCGCCTTGTTCACTGTCAACCAGAGCATCGTCGAGTCGTCGGAGGGGACCCCAGGTGCGCCCGTGGCCCCGCGCGAGACCCCTGCGCACAAGACATTTTTGACCCACCCGCAGCGCGTCGATCGTTGGAATCCGGCGGTGAGGTGCGGCGCCGTGAGAGAAAATAGGGGTCCACTTTTCAGCGTGACCCCGTTTCCGCGACGTATCGTTCGCCAAAAGCCGGCGTGGATTTCGGCTGCCCGTCCTCCCCCAGGGCTGGATACCCGAGGTCGCCGGAGGGTGCGAAGGCCGCTCGGGGCGGCTATGCCCCGAGCCCGACGTCTGTCACTTGGCCCCCTTGACGGTCAGATGGTTCTCCACCGATTTCACGGCGGGGATTTCCCGGGCGACCTCGGTCGCCCTGTCGATACTCTGTTGGGAATCGACGGCACCGGTCAACGACACCACGCCGTCGGTCGTAGCTACGCTGATCTCCAGCGTCTCGAGAACCGGATCTCGCATAATTGCCCATTTGACCTTGGCGGTGATCGACGAGTCATCCATGTACTCACCAGCGCTTTCGGCCATACTGCTCGCCGACTCCTTGACGTCCGTGGCCGCTTGTCCCGCCTTGTCCGCCGTCTGATCGATCTGTTGGCCGGCCTTCTCGGCGAGCCCCTCGGCTTGAGCTGTGGCCAGCCCAAAAGAGGAGCCCAATGCGGCGGCAAGTAGAAGCGATATGCCGGCGAAGCGAGTCGTCGGCTTCAATGTGGTGATGGCGTTCATCGATCAATCCTCAGTTGGTTTGTTAGAAGTTCCGGCGCCTAGATCCGGCCCAGCAAGAGCAGGACAAGCAAGATCACCAGCAGGAGCCCGACCACCCCGCCGGGTGCATAACCCCAACTCCGGCTATGGGGCCAGGTGGGAATGACGCCGATGAGTATCAGGACGAGTACGACGAGTAGGATTGTGCCAAGAGACATGAGAGCGCCCTCCTTAGAGAAAGACCATTGAGCCGAAGAGCAATTCCACGCGGGCGTGGCCTTTGCTCCGGGAGTCGTCCTCTCTTTGTGAGGCTGTCGCGCGGAGTCGGCGGCCCCGTTCCGGCAACCCGATGTCCCTATGCTCAGTACCGAAACGGATGCGATCCGCCTTGCCCCCGAGATGTCCTCTAGGCGATAGGACGGCTCAGTTTTCAATTTAGCGGCGCGGGGCGGTTACCGTCTGTACGCTATCGCACCCAGCAAGGCATCCGTTAAGACCGAGGAGTCCCACGGGGTCCCGGCTGAACTAGGGGCGGTTTGACTCCCGCGGCAGCCCCGCACTTGGCGGGGTCGCCCCGAAGTGCGTGGCTGGATCGTTGCGAAGATCGCCTAGCCGCCACCTATCCGCGCGATGGCCGGCCACAGGCCGAGGACGCCGACGACAATCAGGTAGATTGCGACCACGTAGTTCAACAGGCGGGGAACCAGCAGGATCAAGATCCCAGCGATCAGCGCGACCAGTGGTTGGAGCATCACGGCAGTAATTGTCATTTTGGTGTCACCTCCGCTCGCCGCACGGCGGCGCCGCGACCCAAGCGAGCATAAAGAGTATGCACCAACGATGCATGATGGTCACAGGCAAGCACCGGGGCGACATTGGGGCGTCGCGTCGTGCAGGCTGGGCTGGCGGCTAAGCGACTGTTCAGAAACAACTTGAACATCCCGTAGGGTGGATGAGCGCAGCAAAATCCACCGACGCCGCCGGTGGACTGCGCTGCGCTTGTCCACCTTACAGCTCCCCTGTTTCGGTTGTTTCTGAACCGATCCTAAGCGAGATGAGGCGAGGGTGAGATAGGGGTGGACACCGCAGGAGGCGGGAGGCGGCCTCCTGCGCACAAGCGCCCAGCAGAAACGGGGAGCGCGCCCTCAGGCGAGCAGGTCGCGGGCGTCGCGGTCGGCCACCGTGCTGCCCCATCACTTCGACGCGGCTGCCGTGGCGCTGGCGGGTTTGGACACCGATTCCGACAACAACAACCCGTCCTGCGGGCTGAGTCGGTGATCGCCCGCCACCACCCGGATGCCTGCCCGGCCATTGAGCGCGGGCACCCGGCGGAGGTCCTGACTGGGTGCCGGCACGACCTGGTCGCCCGGTAGCCCGTATGCGGCGCCGCGGACCACCGCGACGTAAACGATGTCAGGGTGCTGGCGACCATTGAGCCAATACAGCAGGTTGCCGGGCACCGGCGGGGCGAGGTCCGCGAGGACCCCGCGCGAAGCCTGCAAGGTGCGATACAGGTCGTCTCCCACCTTGCGCTTTACGAACCAGCGCTTGATCCCGCCGAACAGCCCGCTGTCGTCGGTCGCATCCAGCGCCTCCGAGGCGCGCTCGGTGCCTAGGTGGGGGGCGGCGATGGTGATCAGCCGGGTGACGATGCCCGCGCCGTAATTCACCAGTGCGAGCCGGGCTACGACGCCGCCGGCCGAATGCCCGATCAGGTCGACCGTGTCCGTCGGGTACCGTTGGGCGATCGCGGCCAGCATCCCGCCGAGGAGGCGCGCCTGTTCCATGAGCGGGGCGGTGGAGGGCAGGTCGACCGTGTAGACCGCGAATTCCCCGGCGGTTGGCCCGACCGGCTCCAAGCGTACCCCGGATCGGGCCGAGTGCCAGTTGCCGGCGAGTTTCCAGCCGGCTTGCTCCAACACCGGCAGGACTCCACTCTGCTGCCAGGAAGCAGCATCTCCGAGGTAGCCGTGCACCAGCACCAGGATGCGCCCGGCGCCAGCGGGGCCGGCAAACACCAGCCCAAGCGCGCAACACAGTGCCAACCACCACCGGCCGCGCCAGCGCTTCATGCCGTTTCCATCGGGTTGGTCAGGCGGCCGATACCTTCGATCCCGATACTGACCCGGTCGTCGGCCGAGAGGAGCATCGGGGATTGGCGAGTGAAGCGCACCCTGGCGGGGAAGCTGCGGGGGGAATCAAGGTGCCGGCCAGCAGACTCGTGTCCCACCGTAGTCGCACCATCAGGTCTGCGACAGTGAAGACCATGGTAGGACCTCCTGTAAGGTACCTCTGCGGTGGAGCGGGGGAAGGGGCTTTGAGAACCGGATCGGACATCCCCGATCCGAACCACCTCGGCAGTCCGAAGCAGCGCCGGTGGGCGACATCATTATATGCGCAAACGCTAACACTCCCCAATCGGGGCGTCGGGAGGGCTTTGGTTTGACCGGCAGTTCTCAGCGTGTCTAACGCCCTTGTGGGCGGTTGCAGACCATGCTAGCCAATGATTGCTCTGTCCGATTGGCCGCGAATTTGCCCGCGTCGATCACTCGGACCAGAACATTCCCCGTGGAGCCATGTTCGCGCAGGACATCACATCCCGCGGCGACGATTCGTAACGGATTAGTCCAGTGAGGATCGACCATCAGCAGCACGGTCTCGTACCCGTTGCGTTCTATTACCTCGACCTTGCGGACGCCTGGCAAAGCAAGAAGGGCCGAGCCACTACGGTCAATGGTCCGAGATTGCGGTGGTTCCGTGGGCGGGGTCCCCAACAGAGCCGCTTCCCCTTCTGTTGGGTTGCGCTCCTCCAAATGCTGTTCGCCGAGAAAAGTAAAGCCGTACCAGATTGCCCCGAGGAATGCGCAAAACGCGAGTGCCCTCAGAGGCGTAATCCGCACGGTCCAAGTAAATCTCTCCGACATATAAGTGTCCTCCTGATAGCGAACCGCGTGGTCCATGCAGTTTTCGTCATTACTGTGCTTTTCACACCGACTACGCTCAAGGGACACGACCCGTTAGGACGAACGACGGGCGCAATGCGCGTCCGTCTACTCTTGATTAACGATCGATTCGGGTAATCTTGGTTCCCTCGATGCTGACCCCCGCCATCAACCCTTGCTGGCTGAAGATGAAGGCATAGGCATCATCCTTCAGCGACGACGTGGAAAGATTCTTTGCGAGCCCTTCGTCGACCGCAACAACGGTTGGGCCGACACCCAGCTCCCAACCCTTCGTCTTTTCGACATAGCGAACGGCGTCGTCTGTCATCAGAAACACCGCATATGCGTAGGACTGGGCACCCGCTTGCAGACCCCAGGACCCGGTGACGGAGTTGTAATAATCGACGACTTTCGAGCCCTTTATCATCTCGCCTTCGCCATAACTGCCGCCGAACACGAGTCCCGCCTTGATAACATTCGGGAACACGAGCACCGCCTTGGCCGTGCGCGAAATGTGCTCCGCAAGGGGCTCGGTCTTGTAGAGTGTCTGCAGGGCCTGCCGGGAATCCTTGTCCAAATCCTCGGCGGTTGCTGCGCCTGCCTGATTCATGCCACTCACCGCGACGATTGCTGCGGTCGCAAGAATGATTGGTCGAACGTGATTGCGTATGCTGTACATCTTGATGCTTCTTCCTGTTTGTGGCTTTGTGACAAACTCGACTGGCTAATTGCCTTTTGAGCATCCGAACCTCGGCGCTGCCGTATTGCCCGCCTCCGCACCGTTAGCAACGGGAGCGCACAGAACGAACGCGGTTGCGAGAAACTGCACTGCTTACGGAATGACTCCGGATTCACCCGAAAGGTTAATCCCTTGAGCATGGGTGGTCTGTACGGTAACGTACGTAGAGCCGTGCTCGCCTACAGCCAAACAGGTGCGCAATACCTGATTTGGATGTCTCCTTTGAGAAGGAGCATGTTTGGCACGGTTCCCTGCGCAGAATGCGTGGTGCAACAGCCCTGATTTGCATCGTCCGCCTCCAGTTACGCCGCTAGTCCAGTGCTCTCTGGCGATGCGCGCACGACCAATTGCGACAGCAGATGTATACGCGCAACCTTCCGTACCGATCGTACGGTGCCGCACAAACCGCCTGGTCGCGGGTAATGTGCGGCAGCAGACAGACGGCGAGCAGGGCTCACCGTAGCCTCGAACCATCGGAACCAACATGCGTGCAGCGCCGTGCCCCCAGCCTGGCGCGGCCCGACGGTTGGCATCCGAGCGGTCTTGGCCGAACGACGTGGGTGGCGTGGCACCGCCGACACGGCCTGCCGATGCACATCCCCTGCGGGCACGCAGATCACTACGACTACGAGGTATGAGTTATGAAGCCTGTCAAGATTGTCGGTACAGCAGTGGCTATTGGTGCGTTGCTTGCTGCACTGTCCGGCTGCCCGAAGCACGAAGGACCGGCCGAGCAAGCCGGCAAGCAAGTCGACAACGCGGTCGAACATGTCGGAGACCAGGTGGAAAAGGCGGGTGACAACATCAAGGACGCGACGACCCGCGACAACAAGTAAGTGGGCGCGCCGCAACGCTCCAACGGCAGGGACGAACGGACCAGGCACGCCAAATATATACAGGGCGGTTGTCAGTTTTCAGTTGGCAGTTGTCAGTAAGAGTTTGTTGCTGCTGGAAAAGGTGAAATCCTGGACCGAAGAGCCGACGCGCGACACGTCTATTTTGGGAGGCTATTGAGCAGCGCCCCGGCGCGGGGCGCGGTGGTGCCTTCCCGAGCCAGCTCTTCGCGAGCCCCCGCGGTTCTGCGCATCCAACAAGAAGTCCGTATGAACTGGGATTTCGTCGAAGGTGACTGGATGCAGTCACCGGGCAAGGTGGAGGCGACGTGGTCCAGGTGAGTGTTGCGTAGACAGATGCGGGCGATCCGCGAGTGGAATGGGAAGGGACAACTACACTGATCGATACCCGACAACCTCATGCCTGGAGAATGACGATGGACATCACTGGAATTGGCGCCCTGCTCATCCTGATCGCCGATATCTATGCGATCGTGATGATCGTTCAAAGCGGTGCAAGGGATATCGAGAGGCTGCTCTGGGTCCTGCTGGTACTGGTTCTGCCCCTGATCGGTGTCATCGTTTGGTACCTCGCTGGCCCCGGCCGCAAGCCGTTCTAGGGGCCCTGGGACCCGGCAGGACATGAACAGGCTACGCCAGGTTTTCAACGATGCGCGGTCGAGCTTTTGGTTTGTACCGTCGCTGGCGGTGGTTGACGGTATCGTCGCCGCGCTGGCAATGATCGAGGCAGACGCCGTGTGGGGCGATCGTTGGCTCGCCCTGTGGCCGCGCATCTTCGGGGTCGGGGCGGAGGGCGCGCGCCAGATGCTGTCCACCCTGGCCGGTTCGATGATGTCCGTCATGGGCATCACGTTCTCGATGACCTTGGTTGCGCTGGCCCTGGCCTCCAGCCAATACACCTCGCGCATCCTGCGGAACTTCATGGGGAGCCGCGCGACCCAGACGACGCTCGGGGCCTTCGCCGGCATCTTCGCCTATTGCCTCATCGTACTGCGCGCGATTCGCGGCGGCGATGCGGCGTTTATCCCGAGCGGGGCGGTGCTTTTCGCCTTTGTGCTGGCGCTCGGAGGGGTCCTCGTGCTGGTCTTTTTCGTCCACCACATCGCCTCGTCGATCCAGGCCGTCAACATCATCGCGTCGGTCGCCCATGAGACCAACGCGGCCATGGATCGGGTATTTCCGGAGCTGCAGGGGCGCGAGCCCAACGGCGTCGAGGACGCGATGGACGAACAGGTCCTCGCACCCCCGGATGAGCGGACCTGGTACCCCGTGCCGGCGCAGGTCAGCGGCTACATCCAGGGCGTGGATGAGGATGCGATCCTAGACCTGGCGCGAAACCACAGGACCATCGTGCGGATGGAGCGTGGCGTCGGCGCGTTCGCGGTCGAAGGGGCGGTGCTGGCATCGCTCGCCCTGACCTACCCGCCGGATCAGGGAACGGTCGCCGACCTGAATCGGGCCTACGGCATCAGCCGCCATCGCACGATCGAATGGGACCCCGCCTTCGGTATCCGGCAGATCGTGGATATTGCGCTGAAGGCCCTGTCGCCCGGGGTCAACGACACCTCGACGGCGGTGATGTGCGTGGACTACCTGACGGCGATCCTGGCGCGGCTGAGCGGCCGGCGCTACCCGCCATCGCATCGCTACGAGGGCGAGACCCTGCGCGTGATCGCCAGCGTTCCGACCTTCGAGGCCCTGCTGGCCGAGGCCTTCGATCAGATCCGCGGGAGCGCCGAGGGCAATGTCGCGATCATCGCGCGCATGCTCGGCGCCATCGATACCCTTGGCAGCCTGACGGTCACCCTGAGCCACCGGCGGGCGCTCGACGAGCAGGTGCAGTGGATCGCCGAGCTGGCTGATCGGACCCTCCCGGCCCCGCAGGATCGGGCGCGGATCGAGCGGCGGCTCGATCACGTACGCGAGGCCCTGAGGGCCACGCCTGCGGCGTGCGCCGTGGCGGACGAGGCATAGCCTCGTGAAGCCGAGCCCGGAAATGGAAATGGCCCCCAGTGTTTCGAATTCCGGCGTCATCGTCTCGGTGCGCGGCAGCGTCGTCGATATCAGGTTCGATCAGCACTTGCCGCCGATCTACTCCGTGCTGCGCACGGGCGCTGAAAGACAGATCGTCATCGAGGTGCTGGCGCAGCTGGATGCGCGGCAGCGTGCGCGGGATTGCCTTGACGCCCACCCAGGGTCTCGCCCGCGGAATGGCGGTGGAGGACACGGGCGGACCTCTGCAGGCGCCGGTGGGCAAGGGCATCCTCTCGCGCATGTTCGATGTCTTCGGCAACACCATCGACCGCGAAGTGCCCCTATCCGATGTCCAGTGGCGCTCCGTGCATCGGGCGCCGCCGCCCCTGGCGCGGCGTTCCACCAAGTCGGAGATCTTCGAAACCGGCATCAAGATCATCGACGTGCTGATGCCGCTGGAACGTGGCGGTAAGGCAGGCCTGTTCGGCGGGGCGGGCGTGGGAAAGACTGTCTTGCTCACCGAGATGATCAACAACATGGTCGGGCAGCACGAAGGGGTGAGCATTTTCTGCGGCATCGGCGAGCGCTGCCGCGAGGGCGAGGAACTCTACCGCGACATGAAGGCAGCGGGCGTGCTGTCCAACATGGTGATGGTGTTCGGCCAGATGAACGAGCCGCCGGGCGCCCGCTTCCGGGTCGGCCACGCGGCGCTGACCATGGCCGAGTATTTCCGCGACGACGAGCATCGCGACGTGCTGCTGCTGGTCGACAATATCTTTCGCTTCATCCAGGCCGGCATGGAGGTCTCCGGCCTGATGGGGCAGATGCCGTCGCGCCTGGGGTATCAGCCGACCATGGGCACCGAGTTGTCGCAACTGGAAGAACGCATCGCCAATACCGATACCGGCGCCATCACCTCGATCCAGGCGGTGTATGTGCCGGCGGACGATTTCACCGACCCGGCAGCGGTGCATACCTTCTCGCATCTCTCCGCCTCCATCGTGCTCTCGCGCAAGCGGGCGAGCGAGGGCCTTTACCCGGCCATCGACCCCTTGCAGTCCAGCTCCAAGATGGCCACGCCGGGCATCGTCGGCCCACGACACTACGCCTTGGCGCAGGAGATCCGCCGCACCCTTGCGCAATACACGGAGCTCAAGGACATCATCGCCATGCTCGGCCTGGAGCAGCTTTCGCCGGCGGACCGCAACGTGGTCGCCCGTGCCCGCCGCCTCGAGCGCTATCTCACCCAGCCCTTTTTCACCACCGAGCAGTTCACCGGGCTCAAAGGCAAGCTGGTCAGCCTGGAAGACGCCCTGGACGGCTGTGAGCGCATCCTGCGCGATGAATTCAAGGACACCCCGGAGAGCGCGCTGTACATGATCGGGGCGGTGGATGAGGCAAAGGGAAAAGCAAAAGCCGGCCCGCCCGCAGACCCAGCCAAACTCGACTCGAAGCCCGGGACGGAACCGCAAGCGAAGCCTGAACCCGCGGTCGATCCCCATGAATCTTAAGATTCTCCTGCCCTTCCAAGTCTTCGCCGAGAAGACCGGCGTGTCGCGCATCGTCGCGGAGACGCGCGAGGGCGCTTTCGGGCTCCTGCCGCACCGCCTCGATTGTGTGGCCGCAATCGCGCCGGGCATCCTGACCTACGAAACCGAAGCGGAAGGCGAGGTCTACGTGGCGGTGGATGAAGGGGTGTTGGTCAAGACCGGCCCGGACGTGCTCGTTTCCGTGCGCCGGGCGCTGGGCGGAACGGACCTCCGCCACTTGCGCGATGCGGTGGAACAGGAGTTTCTGACCCTGGACGAGCAGGAGCAAAGCGTGCGCGCGGTCCTGGCGAAAATGGAAAGCGGGCTCATCCGGCGCATGGCGGCCTTTCACCATGAGTGACGAGCTGCGGAATCAGCCATCGAAGCCGAAGCCGTCGCTCAGTCAGGAGGTTGGCGCGAAGGCGGCGCGCAAGCTCAAGGCCAAGCGCAACGCCTCGGCGGGTGTCTGGTTCGGCTTGGGCATGATGGGGCTGATCGGTTGGTCGGTGTCGATTCCGACCCTGCTCGGCGCGGCGCTCGGGCTTTGGCTGGACCAGCGCTATCCGGGCGGCCGCTCCTGGACCCTGGCACTGTTGGTGGCCGGGCTTGCTATCGGCTGCTTCAACGCCTGGCATTGGGTGGAGAAGGAAGACAGGGCCATGCGGGAACAAGAGGAGGATCGCGATGGATGAAACGCTGACGTTGGTGCTGGCGGGGTTGGCAGGTCTGTTGCTCGGCGGGTTTTTCTTCGGCGGCCTGTGGTGGACAGTGCGCAAGGGCGCGTCGTCCCAGCGGTCGGCGCTCTGGTTTTTCGGCAGCTTCGTGCTGCGAACAAGCCTCGTACTGGCCGGGTTTTACCTCGTCGGAGGCGAGCACTGGCAGCCGCTGCTGGGGTGTCTGCTCGGATTTGTCATGGCGCGCCCAGCGGTGACTTGGCTCACCCGGTCCTCGAAACAACAGCCGGTCCGTCCGGCAACGGAGACCCGCCGTGCGCCTTAGCCCCGACGAAATAATCTTCTGGCAATACGGGTTCCTCAAGCTCAACGCCACCATCGCGTTCACCTGGGGGCTGATGCTCGTCCTGGTGATCGGCTCGAAGCTCATTACCCGCAGACTGTCCAGGGACCTGAACCGCTCCCGCTGGCAGAACCTGCTGGAAATCGTCGTCACCGCCATCGAGAAGCAGATCGAGGATGTTGGCCTGAGCCAACCGAGAAAATATCTCGGTTTCCTGGGCACCCTGTTCCTGTTCGTCGCCGTCTCCGCCCTCTTCACTGTCTTCCCGGGCTTCGAGCCGCCGACGGGCTCGCTCTCGACCACGGCGGCCCTGGCGCTGTGCGTGCTGGTCGCCGTGCCGCTGTTCGGCATCGAGGGGCACGGTGTGGCCGGCTACCTCAAGTCCTACATGGAGCCGACGGTCATCATGCTGCCGTTCAACATCATCAGTGAGATTTCGCGCACCCTGGCGCTGGCGGTCCGCCTGTTCGGCAACATGATGAGCGGGGCGATGATCATCGGCATCCTGCTCAGCATCACGCCCTTCATCTTTCCCATCGTCATGACCCTGCTCGGCCTGCTAACCGGCATGGTGCAGGCCTACATCTTCTTTATTCTGGCCGCGGTGTACATCGCGGCCGCCACCCAAGTACGCAAGCCGGAACCCGAGCCCGAAGCCGCGCTTGGCCCCTGAACCAGCCAGAACAGGAGATACCATGGACAGCATGACGATCATCGCGGTGGCATCTATTGTCATCGCCGGCATTACCACCGCTTTCGGCACCATAGGACCGGCGCTCGCGGAGGGCAGGGCGGTCGCGACGGCGCTGACCTCGCTGGCGCAGCAGCCGGACGCCTCTGCCACCATCACCCGAACCCTGTTCGTCGGCCTGGCGATGATCGAATCCACGGCCATCTACTGCTTCGTGGTCTCGATGATTCTCCTGTTCGCCAATCCGTTCTGGAGTCACGCCATCGCCCAGGCCGCCGGGAACTAGTCGTGCTGATCGATTGGTTCACCGTCGCGGCGCAGGTCATCAACTTCCTCATCCTGGTGTGGTTGCTGAAGCGCTTTCTTTACCGGCCCATCCTCGACGCCATCGACGCGCGGGAGGAGCGGATTGCCGCCGAACTGGCGGACGCCGACGCGAAAAGGACCGAGGCCCGGAAGGAGCGCGACGAGTTCCAGCACAAGAACGAGGCATTCGAGCTGCAGCGCGCCACGCTGCTGAGCCAGGCGACGGACGAGGCCAAGGCCGAACGGCAACGGCTCCTGGACGAGGCGCGGCAGGCCGCGGATACCTTGAGGGCCAAGCGAATGCAGGCCTTGACCAACGACAGTCATCAACTGAATCAGGCCATCCGTCGCCGGACCCAGGCGGAGGTGTTCGCCATCGCGCGCAAGGCACTGACCGATCTGGCCACGACGAGTCTGGAAGAGCGCATGGCCGAGGTCTTCAGCTGCCGCTTGCGCGCGCTGGACGGGCCGGCCAAGGAAGGCTTCGCCAGGGCCATCAAGGGTTCCTCCGAACCCGCGCTGGTGCGTAGTGCCTTCGACCTGCCCGCGGAGCAACGCGCGGTGGTCCAAGCTGCGCTCAACGAGGCCTTCTCGGCGGAGATTCAGGTCAAGTTCGAGACCGCGCCCGATCTGGTCAGCGGGATCGAGCTCACCACGAATGGACAGAAGCTCGCCTGGAGCATCGCAGACTACCTCGCGGCGCTGGAGCAAGGCGTTGCCGAGCTGTTGAAGACGCAAGCCAAGACCGAAGCGGCTGAGCCCAAGCCCGAACAAGGCGCCAGTGACCATGGAACCTGAGCGCCTCCAGGACGTTGTCGACAGTGCCTTTGTCGGGATCAGCCGGGCACGGGAGGCCTTCGTACCGCAACTCACGCCACGGGAAGTCGGCACGATCACCAGCATTGCCACCGGCATCGCCAAGGTCTCCGGCCTCCCCGGTGTCGGTTTCGAGGAGGTGTTGAAGTTTCCCGGAGACGTGTACGGCATCGCTTTCAACGTCGATGCCGATGAAATCGGCGCCGTCCTGCTGGGCGACTACTGGCGATTGGACGCCGGCGATGAGGTCGAACGCAGCGGGCACGTGGTGGATGTGCCGGTGGGGGACGGCCTGATCGGACGCATCATCGATCCGATGGGGCAGCCCCTGGATGGCAAGGGCCCGGTGGTCTCCAGCGCGCGCCTGCCGGTCGAACGCCCCGCCGCCCAGATCATGGACCGCGCGCCGGTCACCGTGCCCTTGCAGACCGGCATCAAGGTCATCGATGCGCTCATCCCCGTCGGGCGCGGCCAGCGCGAGCTGATTCTCGGCGACCGGCAGACGGGCAAGACCGCGGTCGCCCTCGATACCATCCTCAACCAGCGCGGCCAGGATGTGCTGTGCGTCTATTGCGCCATTGGCCAGCGCGCGTCCGGTGTGGCCAAGGTGATCGCTAGGCTGCGCGAAAAGGGCGCGATGGACTACACCGTCGTGGTCGTCACCGAAGGCAACGATCCGCCCGGGCTCGCCTACATCGCGCCTTACGCCGCGACCAGCATCGCCGAGTATTTCATGGAGCAGGGCCGCGACGTGCTGATCGTTTACGACGACCTCACACATCATGCGCGCGCCTATCGCGAGCTGTCCCTGCTGCTGCGCCGCCCACCCGGCCGGGAGGCCTTTCCTGGCGACATCTTTTACATCCACTCGCGGCTGCTGGAACGTGCGACACACCTGCGCCCGGAGCTCGGCGGCGGATCGCTGACTGCGCTGCCCATCATCGAAACCGAGGCGCAGGACATCTCCGCCTACATCCCGACCAACCTGATCTCCATCACCGACGGGCAGGTCTACCTCTCGCCGTCGCTCTTTGAGCTGGGCGTGCTGCCCGCGGTCGATGTCAGCAAATCCGTTTCGCGCGTCGGCGGCAAGGCGCAACGCGCGGCTTATCGCGCGGTGGCGGGCGACCTCAAGCTCGCCTACGCCCAGTTCGAGGAGCTGGAGACCTTTGCCCGCTTCGGCGCTCGACTGGATGAAGACACGCGCAAGATCATCGAGCACGGACGGCGCATCCGCGCCTGCCTCAAGCAGCCGGAATTTGCCCCGGTGTCCGTGCCCGAGCAAATCGCCATCCTGCTGGCGTTGACCGCGAAGCACTTCGACGCGGTGCCGATCGAGCGGATGACGGAGGCCGAACAAGCCGTGCGCGAGGCGGCCGCGGCCATCCCGGATGCGGTGACCGCGCACTTCGAAACCGCCGAGGAATTGAGCGACGAGGATCGGGCAAGCATCGTCGAGATTACCCGCAATGCGCTCGAAGGCTTCTTGCCCGAGGTGACCTCCAGGCCCGAGTCGGAACAGAAGACTGAAGCGACAGCCCAGCCTTAACCAGACGCCGAACCGGATGAAGCCCAGCGGTTTTCCGGTTCTGAGCCGACCGCTAATGCATAACAATCATAAGGAGCAGACCATGCAAATCCAGATCAACGCCGGCCACAACATCGAAGTCCATGAGGCGCTGGCGGCACACTTGCGCGGCACAGTGGAGACCACCCTGCAGCGTTTTAGTGATCGCATCACACGAGTGGAGATGCACCTGAGCGACGAGAACGCCGACAAGAGCGGCCAGAACGACAAACGCTGCCTGCTGGAAGCCCGCATCGAAGGCCGCTCGCCCATGGCGGTTACGCACAAGGCAGGGAGCCTGGGCCAGGCCGTAGACGGCGCCGCCAACAAATTGGCGCGATCGATCGAAAGCGCCCTGGGGCGCGCGGCGCGACCAGCAGCCTCAGCGGACTGGACGGATTCCTCCGAGCCGCAATGAGCGACACCACCGCGAGCCTGCGGCGCAAGATCGACAGTGCCGGCGATCTGCGATCCGTCGTTCGCACCATGAAGGCGCTGGCCGCCTCGAACATCGGCCAATACGAGAAGTCGGTGCGCGCATTGGCCGACTACTACCGCAGCGTGGAGCTGGGGCTGAGCATTTGTTTCCGCAAGCGCGCGCCCGCCGCGCCGATGACGGAAGGCAAGCAGCCAGCCGTTGCGGGACCCGTCGGTGCCGTCGTGTTCGGGTCGGACCAGGGACTGGTGGGCCGATTCAACGACGTGGTCGCCGACTATGCGGTGAAGGCCCTCGCCGCCGCGCCCGCCAGCCCCCGGATCTGGGCGGTCGGGGAGCGCGTTCATGCCGGCCTGGCAGACGCGGGTCTGCCGTTGCTGGGCGTTTTCGCCGTGCCGAACTCGGTCATGGCCATCACCCCGCTGGTCGGACAGATTCTCATCGAAAGCGAGACGCGCTACAGCCGGGGTGAGATCGCGGAGCTGCACCTCTTTTACAACCGCCCCACCTCCGGCGCGATTTATGAGCCCGTCCAGCAGCGGCTGCTGCCGTTGGACGGAACCTGGCGGTGCGACCTTGCCGAGATTCCTTGGCCGACGCAAAACCTTCCCGAGGTCATGGGCGACGACACCACGACGCTGCGGGCGCTCATCCGCGAGTATCTATTCGTCTCGTTGTTCCGGGCTTGCGCCGAGTCCCTCGCGAGTGAGAACGCCAGCCGCCTGGCCGCGATGCAGCGCGCCGACAAGAACATCGACGAGCTGCTGGAGGACCTCAACGGGACATTCCACCGTTTGCGCCAGAGCGGCATCGACGAGGAGCTGTTCGACGTGGTCGCCGGCTTCGAGGCGCTGGCTGGGCCTTGACGACGACCGGGAGGAGCGAGATGAAGACCAAGACGGAACGTCTGATTCTGCAAAGCAGTGATGCCGCAGCAGGCATGATCCGGACGACAAGAGCTCGAAAGGAGGCAGACGCAAGGCGCCTGCCTATAACGCGAACATCAGAGAGGAATCAACCATGCTAGTAACCTTTTCCTGCCCAGCCTACGCCGATATCACGATGTTCGGTGACGTGGCGGTGCGACTAATCAAGCTGATGGGGCACAGCGGTACGGTGCCCGGCGCTCTCCTTGCGGCAGATGTCCAGGCGGCCCTGGCGCGACTCGAGGCTGCGGTCGAGGCAGACAAACAATCGCCCGAGCCGCAGCCGGAAGCGTCTGCGCAGAGCGAGGATGGCGAGCCTGCCGTCAGTCTCTCGCACCGGGCCTTGCCTCTGATCGAATTGCTCAAGGCCGCGGCGACGGCAAGATGCGACGTGATGTGGGACAGCAGCAATCAATCCAGCGCCGCCGTGTGACAGTCATTCCAATTGCCGGTACCACAGGGATTCACGATAGCTGTCTTGAAAGCGATGAACAGAGAGGTTCCGTCATGACGTACTGTATTGGGATCACGCTCGATGCCGGGTTGGTACTTGCATCGGACTCGCGTACCCACGCCGGGGTCGACAATTTTGCGAGCTTCTGCAAGATGAGCGTGTTCGAGCGTGCCGGCGACCGGGTCTTCATTCTATTGAGCTCGGGCAACCTGGCCGGAACCCAGGCCGTCATCGGCTTGCTGAAGCAGCGCAACGCCAAGGAAGGGGTGCCCAATCTCTGGGGCGCGGAGTCCATGTTCGATGCCGCGATGCTGGTGTCGGATGCCATGCGGGACGTCGATCGGCGTGACGGCGAACACCTGGCACGGAGCGGTGGCGGCTTCAACGCCTCTTTCATACTCGGAGGCCAGATCGCGGGCGAGCCGCCACGCCTGTTCCGCATCTATGCCGAGGGCAACTTCATCGAGGCCAGCGCGGAGACGCCCTATCTCCAGACTGGGGAGACCAAATACGGGAAGCCGATCATCGATCGGGTCATTACCCGCTCGACCTCGCTCGACGATGCCGCCCAATGCGTGCTCGTCTCGTTCGACTCGACGATGCGCAGCAATTTGTCCGTCGGCATGCCGATCGATCTGATCTGCTATGAGCGCGACAGCCTTGAAGTGCGGATGCGCCGCCGCTTCGACGAGGGGGATGCGTATTTCAGCGCGCTCGGCAAGCAATGGACGGAAGGCACGCGGCAGGTATTCAGCGGTTTGCCCAAGCTGGACTGGTGACGCCACTGAGGACGTCGTTAGTCCCTTACACCTGAATTCTTGAACAAAACGACAAACAATGTAGGGTGCGGTGACGAAGGAACCGCACCAATCGCGAGTGCTGTTGTCGCAGGCTCCAAACGGTGCGGTTCGTGCCTCACCGCACCCTACGTTTTTTCCTTGGTTCCGGCTAAGCCGGGTTAGTCCCTTACACCGGAAATCTTGAACAATCTGCCGAAGATATTTCCGGATCATTGTCGTTGTCGTTTTCGAGTATCCGCGCGACTACGATTACGACAACGAGGCAAGTGTTCGACCCGAATTACGGTCCGGCTTTGCGGGGTTAGGGACTAGGGCGATGGATACACGCGCGGCAAACCTAAGATGCTGCGCAAGGTGACCGTTGAATTGCCGTGCGGGGCCTGTGCGAGCCATGCTGCGGCGTATCCACATAGCCGACCCGACGCCAACAACCCAAACTGCCGCGCCTGCTCCAGGTAGCGCGGCCGGCTCAGGAGGCCATTCATGAACATCCGTATAGGCTACGAACTGATCTACGATTGCCCGCAACCGACCCCAATGCTCCTGACCTTGAGCGTGCACTACTCGCGCGTCTCCGACATGATCGTTCCCGACCACCTGATCGCCGACCCGCCGGTTCCGCTCACCGCCTATCGCGACAGTTTCGGCAATTGGTGCAGTCGTATCGTCGCCCCCCAGGGACAGGTTCGGCTGTCAACGGATGCACTCGTGCGGGATACGGGCCTACCGGACCCGGTTGTTCCACACGCGAGACAGACACCGGTGGAAGATCTCCCGGACGAGACCCTACTGTTCCTACTGGGAAGCCGATACTGCGAGACCGATCGCCTGTCCGAAACCGCCTGGCACCTGTTCGGCAAGTCACCGACGGGATGGGCGCGCGTCCAGGCGATCTGCGACTATGTCCACCAGCATATTGTCTTCGGCTATGAGCACGCGCGTCCTACCAAGACCGCCTACGAGGTGTTTGAAGAGCGCAGGGGCGTTTGCCGCGACTACGCGCATCTGGCCATCGCATTCTGTCGCTGCATGAATATCCCCGCACGTTATTGCACCGGTTACCTCGGCGACATGGGTATGCCGCCGCCCTATGGCCCGATGGATTTCGCCGGTTGGTTCGAGGCCTATCTTGACGGCCATTGGTACACATTCGACGCCCGCAACAATATCCCGCGTATCGGGCGTGTGTTGATCGCCCGCGGCCGCGACGCCGCCGACGTCGCTATCAGCAACACCTTCGGTCCCAACACCCTCAAGAACTTCAAGGTTTGGACCGACGAGGTGAGCAACGCGTGACTGTCGAAAGGCCTCAGAGGCTCGCACTACGCCTCAGCTAGGATTCACCCACCTCGCCACCGGCTATCTGTCCCGCACTGCGGTACCGTCCGAGCGATGGCGGGAGCGTCCAGAATCGACCCAAAGGAGACATCGGATCTTTGAATGTCAACGGCAGTAGTTCAACGGAGAGCAGCCGTTCGCCGCAGCCCCGGCTGGCTACTGCCGCCCACGGGCGCGGCACCAAGCGGCCGTTCCCTGGCGCACTACCTGTGGGCCATGCTACCGGCACGCCTATTAGAGTCCCTGCCGCTGGTCTGCCCGAACTGCGGCGCCGACCTGTACATCGCCGCCTTCATGACCAAGGTCGCCCTGGCGCAGCGGATTCTCATCCACATCGGCGAGCCCGCCGAACCGCCCAGGATCGCCCCCGCCCGCGGACCGCCGGCCTGGGAGGATAGTCCCGAGCCGATGCCTGACTGGGACCTCGTCGCACAGCCGGACTCAGGCTACGAGTTTGACCAACGTCTCTCCTGGTAACCGCCATCTGCTGACGGCGCCGCCGCCCCATATTTCGGCCCGGCCCGCTGCGCCTCGAAATCTCTCCACCAGCCCGCCGAAGCTTGCTCTTGGGCGCATTGAAAGGTCCGCGACCCCTTGGCTGACCGTCATTAGCCTCCCATCTCAGGCCATCCTGGACTCGCAGGGCTGCTTGAATTCCCTATCCGTTATCCGTATCCGTTATCCGTATCCGTCGTCGGATCCAGCAAGGCCTCGCTACCGACATAGCTCATGCCCAGCAGTTCTTCGACACCACCAGCCTTGTAGCGTTTGAAGTAGTCGCGCACCGTCTCCGGGTCAAGCAGCAAGGCATCCGCCACGTCAGGGGCCGTCCGTCCCTGGCCCGACAGGATCAGTGCATTGATCCGGTAGGCCTCGCGCACGTCTCTGACCTGCCGGTGAGCCAGGCGCAGTTCGCCAAGTTCTCGCTTGTCCAGGCGGTAGTTCGTCATAGCCAGTAGTTTAGTCAGAATTTCAGCCGACTACCGCACAGTCCTCAACCGAAATCTCGTATGAGACGGTTATAAAGATACAGACCTGGCTCGAACAGCTGAGATTGCCGATACATCCATGTATCAATAGCCATTCCGATGGATTAGCTCCTGTCAGCAATCAAGATCCAAAGCCACAGACGCCTGTCGGATCGACGTTGACAACTATTTCGTTGATGGCGAGCACGTTGCCATTTCGCGCAGACAGTTCTGCCGTAATGAAGGGCCGGAACGGGACCGCCGCGTTGGTCGAACCCTCGACGTAAATACCATTCTCACCAGCTCCGACCATAACCGTGTTTTCGCTGAGCACTGGGACTTCGCCTTCAGCGAGCAGCGATTGCGGGGAGCGCCGGCCCGCCGTAACATGATCGAGTAAGACGTCGTCAAGAACACCCAAGACCACGAGGTCTGCCGCGAGTTCGGCGACGCTAGCACATCCTAACAGAGCCGCGAGCTTATCGAAGGCCTCATTCGTGGGCGCGAAAAGCGTCACCTTGTCTCGCGTGTCGAGGGCGTCGATCAACCCTGTGTCGGTAAGGGCACCGTTCAGCGTCTGGAAGCCGTTGTAGGTGGTGATGTCGGCGACGCTCACACCGCGAAGCGGCTTGTAATTCTTGTCGTCGTCTTTCTCGTCATCGTGGCTGGCCATTACTACCGAGCTTGACATGCCCAGCACCAACAACATGGTCGCAAGGTATTTGACTGGAGTCGTTTCTAAACGTCTCATGTTATTTCCTCATTTTGAAAAAGGGTTCATCAGGTCGTACGGAGGTTGGTTTATCACCTGCCTCGCATATCAATACGCAGCCTTGAGCCATTCAGTTCAGTGCGGTCGCAAGAATTTGTAACTGTTCCGGTATCCCAGGACAATCGCATCAAGCGTCGCTAATATTCGGACAAGCTAATATATTGGGCAAATGAGCCAGTCGCGCGGACGGGCACTCACTTTTTCTGACCAATTGTCAGCCGGATTCCATGAGAGCAGCAGGGTTTGCGCAGCTACGTGTTCACGTTGCGCCTGCTCCTAGGCAGGATCGGGTGGAAAACCGCAAAAGCAGCGCTGTTTCCGGAGCGCAAAGGCGACTGTGTGCGCTATTTTTGCCATATATATGCGGCGTGACCAATATTGGAGAGTGTTGATGCAATCGCCCTGCGGTCGCCCCCCTCTAGGTCAGCCAGTCTGCGTCACCGGCCGTGGGCGTGTGGTTCTTGTGTCGAGCGTGTCACTCGGCACCGAGAATCCTGGTCATGCCCTAATCAAAGTCTGCGCGCCCGGCGTCCGCGGAGGGGGTTCGAGATGAGCGCTCGAATGGCGGCATGTCGGCTGCGAAACGTGAGGAGTGAGGAGCCCGCCTGCGCCGTGCGCCCTGCATCGTGGAGTGATTCCGCCAGTCGTTAGCGGCGGCCCCAACCCGCGGATCTTTGGCAAATAGCGAGGCCAATCGCTGACGCAGGCGGTGGAGACCTGCCGGTTGCTGGGGCGTGAAGGGAACTCTACCTACGGGGCTCGCCGGGACAGACGATCTCGGCCGGAACGACCCGATCGGCAGGCTCTCTAGGTGGAACCTGACCCTTTAGGGCGTGCATTCCTGCCACCGGAGAATTTGGCTGCAGAGCGTACAGAGCGGCCGAAAGCCGTTTCTCTGAATCGCTCCGTCACCGCCCAAGAGCATCTCCTTGTCCTCTTTTCTGCGCTCAGCTCACGTTCCACGAGGCAGGCACCGCGTGTCCGTCCAAGCCCCCTTCCTGCGCCAGCGCGAGGTAGGCCTCCAGGTGCTGCTGGACGAGGCGGTAGAGGACGGTTTGCTCGGGGCGGCGACGGGCGTAAGGGGCGGGTCGACAGCCCTGTGGGTTGGCGGCCATGCCGCCAGCGCGGCGCACCAATCCCCTTTGTCAACCGCCTGATCGAAGCCTTGCCAGACAAGGAGCGCAACAGGCTGTTGGAACGTTGCGAGTCGGTGGGTCTGCCGTTCGGCGCCACCCTGTGCGAGCCCGATGCGCCTTACGAGTCCGTGTATTTCCCCGTCTCCGGATTCATCTCGCTGGTGATGAGAGTGGGCAGCCATCCCCCCTGGAAATGGCACTGATCGGCAATGAAGGCATGCTCGGCGTGACCCTGGCGCTCGGGGTCGAACTCGCACCCATTCGCGCGGTGGTGCAAGGCGCCGGCACCGCGTTGCGGATGAGCGCCGAGCAGCTCCGGCAGGAATTGTCCAATAGCCCCTGCTTGCTGCGTACGCTGCACCGCTACCTGTACATACTGATGGCGCAGTTTTCACGAACCGCCGCTTGCACCCATTTCCACGAGATCGAACCGCGGCTGGCGCGCTTGTTACTGACGACCCATGACCGCGCCCGCGCCGATCATTTTTATCTCACCCATGAGTACCTCGCCGCCATGCTCGGGGTGCGCAGAAGCGGTGTCACCATCGCCGCCGGCGCGTTGCACCAACGGGGACTCATTCACTATATCCGCGGCGAGATCAGCGTCCTCGATCGCCGGGGGCTCGAAGCGGCGTCCTGCGAGTGCTACGACGCGCTGATCGCGGAGTACGCGCAGATGTTCGCCTGAGTAGACGCGGCTCAAAGCCGTCCCCGCTTTGCTTTGGTCAGTTCGAGAACCCGGGGACCCCGTCCTCTCATCGCTCCGATTTTCAGTCGCTTGCGCGACCAAAAACATACCGGTACCGGTCGATCCCGGTGCCGAAAACGCCAGTGAACCCGCCCCGTCCTGGCGCGCTCACCGCGACGCGTTACTCCGGAGCACCCCGGCATCACCACACATTAGCCTTGTGCCAGGCGAACGCGGGCCCTGGGCCGCAATCTCTAGGCCGATCAGCGAGTTAGCACGCTCAGACAAGGACTAATGCCACCGGCTGGCCACGCCGAGTCCAAAAAAATGCATCGCTATGTACGGTAGCGCCCATACGCGGCTCGCGACGGGGCATATATTGCTTTGTGACCGTGTATCTGAACGTCATCGGCTTGAACCACCGGTTCGTTTTGAAGCCGCGCAGTCGCCGGTTCGCACTCCTGCCTGACCGGGAATCTGTAACCACGCAGCTTGAAGAGGAAAACACATGAGCAATCGAACAATCTTACGGCGAACGTTGGCCCTGATTCTGGGAAGCGCCATGATGGGTAGCGCGGGGATCAGCCTCGCCTTCGACATGGGCAATATGATGAACCCTTCCAGATGGATGGGAGGCAACAGCGGCCCGGGTGGCTCCGGCGGCCCGATGGGCAATGTGATGAACCCCTCCAGATGGATGGGGGGTAACAGCGGTCCGGGTGGCTTCGGCGGACCCGGTGGCTACGGCGGCGGACCCGGTGGTCCCGGTGGCTTTGGTGGTGGCCCGGGCGGCTACGGCGGTGGTCCCGGTGGTCCCGGTGGCTATGGTGGTGGCCCGGGCGGCTACGGCGGTGGTCCCGGTGGCTTCGGCGGTGGTCCCGGTGGCTACGGCGGTGGTCCCGGCGGACCCGGTGGCTACGGTGGCGGACCCGGTGGTCCCAGTGACTTCGGCGGTGGTTCTGGTGGTCCCGGTGGCTACGGCGGTGGTCCCGGCGGACCCGGTGGCTACGGCGGTGGTCCCGGTGGCTACGGCGGTGGTCCCAGTGACTTCGGCGGTGGTTCTGGTGGTCCCGGTGGCTACGGCGGTGGTCCCGGTGGCTACGGTGGCGGTCCCGGTGGTCCGGGTGGCTACGGTGGTGGCCCGCGTGGTCCCGGTGGCTACGGCCGCGGTTCGGGCGGCGGCTACTAATCACCGGGCGACGACGGCCTCGAATATCGAACTTCCCCCAGACGCAACAAGGGTAACTTCAATCCCACGAAGATAACGCCCAACCCTGGGAAGATGTTCGGCGGCGCAAGGTCCCGGAGTCAGGTTCGGCATGTCGGGGGATGACGTGAGTGTGCCAATGCAGGCTCAACGGCCTCCCTTGGCGCCAAGGGTCTCGCCGGCCCGCACCCGCCCCGCGCGAGTCGGTCATACTTGGGGCCGCGACCTGACCCGGACGGGTAGCCAATAACGGAACAGAGTCTTTGCGAGGCAACGCCGCAAGCCGGGGGTAACCCGGCTCCCCGCGTGTTGCCCCACCTTGCTCCCACTCATTCAACGTAGTCCACACTGCGCCGCGCGCCCACCGCTGTCCTGCGGCGCAACCACAACAGATTTCATACCCTATTTTTATTGGGGGCTGTCTTGACAAAGGGGTCCACATCAGTAGACCAGATCAAGTCAGACTCCAACGGGTTCGGGTGACAGTTTGCTTGATTGCGCCGCTGCAATACCCGAATTAAGTAAAGTGTCACCGGAATTGCCGGGGGTTTTCGCTACCAGATGCGCGAAGAACCGGGCGTGCAGCCGCCGGCGCTGACATTGACGAGCAAGAGCGGCTCCTGCCGGGACTTCGCGGCCTTGTTCATGGAGGCATGCCGTTTCCTTGGGCTGGCAAGCCGATTCGTCAGCGGTTATCTGTTCGCACCGGCCACCGCGGCTGGCGACGCCTCGACCCATGCCTGGGCCCAGGTCTACCTGCCCGGCGCCGGCTGGAAAGGATTCGATCCCACCAGCGGCGAGGTGGCCGGAAACAAGCACATCGCCGTGGCGGTGGCACGCCACCCGGAAGCCGTGCCGCCAGTGGCCGGAAGCTACCTCGGTGCTCCAGATCAGCGCCCATTGCTGACGGTAGCGGTACGGGTGAGCGCGCTCGCGGCCTCATGAACGGTTGCCCTCATCCGGCGCGCTACCAGAGCTAGGGAGTGACCACAGGGACGGATGACCGGGCAGTAACCAGCACCGAAACCCCGGCTACGGTACCGAACCGCACGCACCGCAGCCAATGGCCACGCACTCCTCTGGGAGTGGATGCCTCAACCCACCGCCGTTCCGAACAGCGCGCCAACGCCGCCCGTAATGGCCATTGCCAGTGCGCCCCAGAACGAGACGCGCCATGCCCCGGCGACAGGCGGCGCGCCGCCGGTACGTGCCGCCGCCGCTCCGAGCGCGGTGAGAAACATCAACGAGCTCGCTCCGACCCCTTGGATCAGCCCATCGCGTGGCACCACCAGCACGACCAGGAGCGTGAGCGCCGCACCGGCCGTGAAGCTCGCCGCCGACGTCAGTGCTGCCTGTATCGGCCGCACACGAGAGATCCGCGGTGGCAAGCGGCAAGCGGCAAGGCGATTGTGTTCGTTGGCGAACGGACGGCGGGGCCCGATAGAGATACAAATAACCTCAAGGCCACTGAGTGCCTAAATGCGTATACTGAATACGTAGCCACACGTCCGAGGCCGGTTTCGGCCAATGCGGGAGATTCACTCATGAAAGTCGCCATGGTATCCATCTTCGTCATCGCCGCGGTCGCCCTAGCGGGCTGCGGCACCACCACCGGGGAGCGCACGGGCAGTGGCGCCCTGCTCGGGGCCGGCACCGGCGCGGCCATCGGCTCCTTCAGCGGCAACGCCGGCAAGGGTGCCCTGATTGGCGCCGGCGCTGGCGCCCTCGGGGGCTACCTCTATGACCAGGACAAGAAACAGCAAGACCAGTACTACTACGACCAGAATAGGGCGCGGCAGGACCAGTACTACTACGACCGGAACAGAACCCAGCAAGACCAGTACTACTAGCAGGCCAACCGGACGGGCCCCTTGCAGAGGTTCCGCCCGCCCCGCAGGCAGCAAGGGAGAAGGTGGGGCATGGGCACCCCCTGGCTCGCGGGAGTCCAAGAAAATCGTCGGTGTCCCACCTGGGTGCGCGAAGCCTAAGCATTGACTACGGCGATCTCCCTCGAAAGCCGCCTCGACCCCGGCGGCTTGCCCTTTTTTGGGTCCCATCCTTGCCCCGGGGCACCATCTGGAGGTCAACAGGGCTGCCGAGCGACCCGAAGTACCGGCGGCTGGCGGCCGATCAGGCCCAAAATGTCATCCGCAGCTATCCTGGGTCGTGCGACGCCGAGCCGGCGCCGGCCTTCGCCGGCTCGGGCCCCCAAACTGAGGTCCTGGCCTCAATGGGCCAGGTCCCGATCTCGGGACGTCCCGAGCCGAGGCCCGAGGCGCCGGCGACTCACTCGGCGCCCTCTCCCACCTTCGGGGTGGTCCAGTATCTAAAGGAGGGGGGCCCGGGCGTATTCTCTATCAAGCTGTCGCCGTCGACGGCGATGAACTGCGCGCGTGCTTCGGGGCCGCCGGCCTTGGGGTCGGGGTTGACATAGGCGACCCCGATCCAGCCCGGGGCAAGGGTCTCCTTGCTCGATGCGTAGGCGCGCACGACGACGGTATCCCCCGGCTCCACCCGGGAGGGCGAGGAGCGCAGCACCGAGAGTACCTCCATGCGGTAGAGCACCTCGTAGCGCTCCCCCTGCCCTGGGGGCACCTGCGCCTCTAGCACCTTGACCTCAAGGGCCTCCGCCGCGCCCGACTTGGGTTCCTCCACTGCCTGGGCGTCCCCCCACAGGACCAGGAGTACGCCGAGGGTGGCGACGGCCGCGATCCGAATCGAATGAACCTTGAACATGGCAATCTCCTCTGCAGTTGACGACACCCACCGCGGACTTGATCGGACCGCAGCGGATCTCTCGCTCCCAGTCTAGTAACTGGGAGCGAATCTGGGGCGGCCTCAGGCAGCGCAGTGGCTGATGTTGAGGCCCGACAGCGTGGACAGGTGTTTCCCCGCGCGCAACCAGGACTCTACGCGCCTGACCGAATGCGCTCTGTGCGGCGCCGTACATTGCTGGGCGGCGTTCAACGCCTGTCCGCCGTCGAGGCGATCCGCCGGCTCGCCGCTGTGGATGGGGATGCGGCTTTCCGCACGCCGGGGGGTGCCGGATCTGGAGCCGATAGCTGAAGCTAACAGCCGCTGATATTGAGCAGCTCGGGACTATTTGGGGTCGACGAGCGCCCGCCGCCGTAGGGGCCAAACTTCTGTTTCCTCACCAATAGAGCGAAATCCCGACGACGCATTCATTGCCGACCCCGGCGTTTTCGGCCGTGGCACCAGACTCCATTACATAGTGCAGGGATACGATGGAAGTCGCAGTAAAGTAGGCGTGCTGCAACTGTACGCCCCGCTCGTAGAGCATTTGTCCGAGCAGTAGCCGCACCAGTCCCAAATACGTCTCGAGACGCTCGAATTCTGCCGTGGGCGGCGCGCCCAGAAGATGATTCTGACTCGGGCTGTGAGGTGATGTCATCTCGGATCGTCCCAATCGCCCGGGTTGTTACTTGGCTGTGAGCTCAATGCCGATGCCACGGTAACCAATGAAGCGCGAGGAGCGGTTGAACATTGGCTCTCCGCTCACCTGAAACCGCTGTAGCGAACCGTCGGCATTGACGCGGCTGAAGACGAAATCGAGGAAGGGCTGCCTGGCGGCAATGCTGGCCTGGAGCAATGCCCGCTCGTGCTCATTCCAGCCTGCCGATTGGGTATCCTCTGCGTCTCCCGAAAAATTGTCGACCCGGATTCCGAGCATTTCGAGAACCGGGCCGGAAACCTTGGTGAAGTTCATATTCTCGTCCTGCTCCCAGTACCAGTCGCTGGCCAGTTCGGTCAGGCTGCGATAGCGGGCTTCGCTCTCCCGTAGTTCGGCCGTCCGTTCTTCCACCGTCTGCTCCAGTATCTTGTTATAGCCCTCGAGCCTGCTGTACAACAACCGCACTTCAAGCATATTGCGGATGCGCGTTTTGACCTCAACGAGATCGAACGGCTTGCTGATGAAATCCCTCGCGCCGGCCTGTAATGCACGCAGTTTGTGGCCCGGTTGAGCGGTGAGCACGAGCACGGGTAGATAGCCGTCGGCCGCGTTGGTCTTGAGGCATTCCATGACCTGGAATCCGTCCATGACGGGCATCTGGAGGTCCAACAGGATCAGGTCGTAGTGATGCTTTCGATGCAGTGCAGGGACTTCCTGCGGATTCTTGGTCGACGTGACGTTGGAGTAGCCGGTGTCACTCAGCAGTTGTTCAAGCAGAAGGACATTGGACTCCTGGTCGTCAACGATCAGGATGCTGGCCTTCTGAATGTCGGATTCGGAGAGGATCATGCTGGCTCCTGTCTGGCGTCGCGCGCCCGTGTGGCTGTTGGAAACGTCAGAGCCACATCCAGGGTATCCATAAACTCGGTGACTTTGATCGGTTTGGTGAGGTAGCGGAAGAAGCCTGCCTGCAGGCCCTTCTCGATGTCGCGGGGTACGGCATTGGCGCTGATGGCAATCACCGGAATGTGCTTGGTCGCGTGGTCTGCAGAGAGAATCCTCAGCGCATCGATCCCGCTCACACCTGGGAGATTGATGTCCATGAGGATGACATCAGGCAGGGCGGTGCGTGCCATGGCGATTCCACTCATGCCGTCGCTGGCGCTTAGCAAGCGAATATCCGGCCTACGCTGAATGATATCCTCTACGAGCATTAGGTTGGCCGGGTTGTCCTCGACGTAGAGCAGGGTATGTAAAGGTACGGAACCTCGAAGTTCCGCCGATGGGATGGCCAGGCGCTCGTTGGTGCGGGCCTCAGCGTGCGGCTCCGTCGTCAGATCCAGTTCGACCCAGAATACGCTCCCTTCCCCGACGGTGCTCTCCACGCCGATGAGACCCCCCATCCACTCCACCAGGCGCTTGCACACGACAAGCCCGATGCCCGTGCCTTGCTTGTCCGTTCCCTCCTGTCCGAGCCGATTGAACGGCTGGAACAGCTGTGCCAGTTGGGCCGGAGCCAACCCCCCGCCGGTATCCCGAACGCTGATTCGAACAGATCGCGCGTTGGTCAGGACAGTCTCCACGGCCACCGTTCCGCCTGGCTTGTTGTATTTGATCGCATTGGACAGCAGGTTGATGAGGATCTGCTTCATCCGCGTCCGGTCGGCCTGGACGTAGCAGGATGTTGCGAGAGGGGAAGACAGAGGGGTAAAGGCCACATGGATGCCGGAGGCGCTCGCTTCGGGCTCGATCATAGCCTCGCATTCGCGCATGACCTCGGGCAGGGATAGCGGCTCCAGAGACATGGACAGCTTGCCGGATTCGATCAGGGCGAGATCGAGGATTTCATTGATCAGTTCCAGTAAATACCAGCCGGCCTTCAGAATCTGATCGATGCTGCGCCTCTGCGAACCGGTGGGCGGTGGTGACCCGGACTCCATCAGTTGGGCGAAGCCGAGGATCGCGCCGAGGGGCGTGCGCAGTTCGTGGCTCATACTGGAGAGGAAATCGGATTTCGCGAGGTTGGCGCTTTCCGCGGCGATCTTGGCGCTCTGTAACTCGACGTTCTTATTCTTTAACGCCTGATCGAGCCGAGCACGCTCTGCCTCGACCCGCATGCGAGCCGTATTGTCCGTACCGATCAGCAGGTATCCGATGATAGTTTCCTGGGCATCGCGTAGCGCGGTGACCGATACGACTGCGGGGAAGCGGCTGCCGTCCTTGCGGATGTAGGTCTGCTCGTAGATGTCCTCAATACCGCGAGAAGCCTTACACACTAGTGCCTGGAGCCCTGGAGTAATCGGCGTGCCGAGTTCGGTGGTTAAGGCTGTGGCGCGGTTGATGGCTTCCTGGGGATCGGAGATGTCCGCCGGGGTAACCCTGTCGATCACGTCGGCAGCCGTGTAGCCCAGCATCCGTTGCGCCCCAACATTGAAGATCTGAATGACGCCCCGCGCGTCGGTGGCGATGCTCGAGAAGTTGGTGCTGTTGAAGATCGCCCGCTGTAGGGACCCTGCCTTCAGCAGCGCCTCTTCTGAGGCGACTGGATTGAGTCGCGTCACCCGAGCTTGCGCGTCGGTGGCGATGACGGCATCGCCAATGGAGTTAAGCGTCACGGCGAGTCTTTGCTCGCTTTCGCTCAGGGTCGTGTTTGTCTGTTGCAGTTGGCGATTGAGGACTTCCTGCATGTTGAGCGCACGCGCTGTCTCGGGATCGATCAAAGTCCCGAGTCGCTCCGGTGCGGGGCGGCGGATTGAACGGGTGAGTGCAATGGCGAACAGCAGCGCGAGTAGCGTTGTCGCAGCAACCAGGGTGAGGATCAGGCGCAGGCTTGATTGAAGCGCTGTATCCTGGAGCGCGAGAGCGCCGGCTACGATCTGGATGAAGCTGGCGAGTTCCGCTCGAACGGAGTCCATCCCGCGCTGATCGGCGTCGGCGCCTTGGAAAGATGACAGCAGATCGGCGCCTGTGGTCAGCGCCGCGACGTTCACAGCACGCAACGCGGCGGCGTCGACGATCTTGGTCAAAGTCCACAAGGTTGCCGCCACTCCTAGCCCAACTAGGAGCGTGGCGGCAATCCCGGCAATGAGTTGCTTGGAATACTTCACGGTCATTGGCCTCGCTGGCTTACCGATCCTGACTCCCGCTGTGCTGATTGCGATGGGCCGCTGCCGTAACAGCCAGGCCTAAAGGTACCTGGAATACCATTAGGGAGACCGACGTAGGCGCCTGGATTCCAGTGCAACGGGCACAAGGGGGTGTCACAGGCGACCAAGCAGCACCAGGACCACCAGTATGAGGACCACCGCCCCCAATGCGCCGCTGGGTGCATAGCCCCAGTTTCTGCTGTGCGGCCAGGTCGGAATGACGCCGATCAGCATGAGGATCAGGACGACTAGCAGGATGGTTCCAAGGCTCATGGTGAGATCCTCGAAGTTGGGGTTGGAGGACTATTTCTCTGGTGCTGGCGCTGGCGCTGGCGGTGCGGGCGAGGTCGGGGCGGCGGCGCCGGCCTTGCCAGCCTCGCCCTTGTCGCCCGTGGTCCCGGTCGCGCCCTGGTTGCCTTGAACGCCGGTTGCGCCCTGTGGTCCCGGGGGTCCGGCGACGGCGGCAGGCGCTGCGGGCGCGGCGGGGACATTGACCACCGTGGGTCTGTCGCAGGCGGCCAGACTCAGGGTGGCGAGCAACATGGGCATCAGCATTGAACGGCTCATGGGTAATCCTCTTGGGTTGAGACATCGTGGCGCGGGTAACACTGGGGCGTCCGCGAGCGACCCCGCGCAAAGTGGTGGGGAGACTCCAGACGTGAACAGAGTAGAGGCACACCGGGCTCCAGTCGGTGCGCTAGCGAACGCACTCGCGAACCAGGCCAAGGACAATCTGCTTGCATTGATGTCCGATGCAAGACGGACCTGTGGCGGATGCGCGGTTGTTCGGGTCGGCGGACCATGGGACCATTACGGGTCAGTTCGAGGGGGGCGCCGGTCGCGCCGCCACGGCTCAATCTCAAGCAAGCGGGCGCAGGCCGATGACAGCAGGGTTAGATAGCACCATCAGCAAATCAGGGCGTGGCGACCGGACCCGGGGGCTTCGGCGTGGTTGACGGCGTCGGGCCGCGGGGCCAGGGCGGCGGCATTCTCCGGTCCCTGTTGAGCTGGATCCTGCTCCTGGGATTGGCAGTAGGGCTCGGCGGGGCGCTCTATGGCGTCCATTTGGACCGGGTAGTGCGGGTCAAGTTCGAGGGTAAACGTTGGGCCTTGCCGGCACGGGTCTACGCTCGACCCATGGAGATTTACGCCGGGCGCGGTCTGACGGTGGAGGCGCTCAAGGCCGAGCTGGAACGTTTGGATTACCGCGCCGTACAGACCCCATCTAAGCCGGGGACCTACGCCCTGGATGATGGGCGCTTCCGCATCCACACACGCCCCTTCCGATTCTGGGACGGGGAAGAGCCGGAACGAACCCTGGACGTGATCCTTGCCGATGGGCGGGTCGCATCCCTGCAAGATGTCGAAGGTGGCACGGCTCCGATCATCCTGCGCCTGGATGCGGCATTGATCGCCAGCATCTATCCGAGCCGCCAGGAAGATCGGGTGCTGATGCGTCGCGATGAGCTACCGGACCTGCTGGTCAAGTCTCTGGTAGCGGTGGAGGACCGGAATTTCTTCGAGCACCTCGGCGTCGATCCAAAGGCCATTGGGCGTGCCATGTTTCAGAACATGCGGGCCGGGACCGTGGTGCAGGGCGGCAGTACCCTGACCCAACAGTTGGTCAAGAATTTCTACCTGAGCCAGGAGCGCACCCTGGTCCGCAAGGCCACGGAGGCCTATATGGCGGTGCTGTTGGACCTGCGCTACCCAAAGGACGATATCCTCGAGGCCTATGCCAACGAGATCTTCCTCGGACAGGACGGTAGCCGGGCCATCCATGGCTTCGGCTTGGCCAGCCAGTTCTACTTCGACCGTCCCCTGGACGCCCTGGGTATCCCTCAGACGGCCCTGCTCATCGCCCTGATCAAGGGGCCCTCCTACTATGACCCCAGGCGTCACCCGGAGCGGGCCCTCGATCGGCGCAATCTGGTCATCGACCTGATGCTTGAAGGCGAGGTCGTCACGGCACAGCAGGCGGAGGCGGCCAAGGCGGCGCCCTTGGGGCTGCGCGAGGGGGGTGGGCGGCCCATCGGCGCCTACCCGGCGTTCATGCAATTGGTGCGTCGCCAACTGCAGCGTGATTATGCCGAGGAGGACCTGAACTCCGAGGGCCTGAACGTCTTCACCACCCTCAACCCGGCGATTCAGACCCAGGCCGAGGACGGTATTCGCGAGCGTCTGCCCAAGCTCGAAAAGGCCAAGCGCATGAAGCCCGGGACCCTGGAGTCCGCCGCCGTGGTGACCTCCGTGGCCGGGGGCGAGGTGCTCGCCGTGGTGGGAGGGCGCGACGCATCCTATGCCGGGTTCAACCGGGCACTGGACGCGGACCGCTCCATCGGTTCCCTGATCAAACCCATCGTGTATCTGGCGGCCTTGTCCGAACCCGAGCGCTACAGCCTGACCACGCCCATCTCCGATGGCGCGGTCAGTCTGAGGGTCGGGAACAAGCTCTGGCAGCCGAAAAACTATGACCACAAGAGCCACGGCAGTGTCCCCCTCTACAAGGCCCTGGCTAGGTCCTACAACCAGGCGACGGTCAACCTTGGGTTGTCCGTGGGGGTCAAGAAGATCGCGGCCCTGCTCGGTAATCTGGGTGTGACACGCCGGATCCAGGTCGTACCATCGTTGCTGTTGGGTGCGACCTCGCTGTCGCCCCTGGAGGTCGCCCAGGTCTATCAAACCCTGGCCGCCGGCGGTTTCCGCTCGCCGCTGCGGGCGATCCGCGAGGTCACCGACGCCGACGGGCGCCCGCTCAACCGATACCCCTTGGCGGTGGAGCAGGTGGCGCCCATCGATGCGGTCTTCCTGGTGACCTGGGCGATGCATCAGGTGGTCATTCAGGGCACGGCGACGTCGCTGAAGAAGGTCATGCCGGAGGGGGTGACAGTTGCGGGCAAGACCGGCACCACGGACGAGCTGCGCGACAGTTGGTTCGCAGGTTTCACCGGCGACAAAGTGGCGGTGGTCTGGGTCGGGCGCGACGACAACAAGCCCTCGACCTTCTCCGGCTCGGCAGGGGCCCTGCCGGTCTGGGGTGATATCATGTCCGGACTGGATAACCAGCCCCTGCCGGATGTCCCACCCGAGGGCGTCACCTTGGGTGCGTGCGGCGGCGGCAAAGTGCCTTACATCAGTGCCGGCGGCTCGAACTGCGGGGGTGGGAAAGGGGGCGGCGGTGATCGGCGTGGGGCCAGCGACGACGACGGCCCAGCGGTCGATGGCGACGCCGAGCCGAGTGCCCCGGAGCCGGCGCCCAAACCCGGACCCAAGCCACCCAAGAAGGCACCGAATCCGTTCCTCGAGGGCTTTTGACCCACTATGACCAAGATACTCCTGACCCTGATTGTCGCGGCAACCCTGGCCGCTTGTGCAACCCCCCAGAGGCAAGGGCCCCCGGCCCCCGTGGTGAGCGCGGCGCAGCCGAAGCCCGCCCCGGTCGTGGCACCACCCCCGCCGGCCGCACCGGCCCCACGCCCGGTCGAGGTCTACGCCTATCGGCCGCCCAGCGAGGCGGCCCGCATCCCGGATGAGGTGGCGGCAGCGCCGCCGGGAACGGACGTCGGGGCCCAGGCGCCGAACCCCGATGCCTCCGCGGCCGCCGCCCCGGCGGCAAGCGCTCGGCGCGAGGTTGCACCACCCTCGCTCCCGACCCCCGCCGGGGTGAAGACAGCGACTCAGCCGGAGTCGACGGGCGCGTCTGTCGCCCCCGAGGTGGCCGCGGCGGCCCAGCCCGCCACGCCGGCAACCCCCGCGGATGCCTTGCGGGTCCAGGCGGAGGGGCAGCGACAGTCTGGCGACTTCGCCGGTGCCGCGGCGACCCTGGAGCGAGCCCTGAGCTATCAGCCCAGGGATGCAGGGCTTTGGAATCGCCTGGCCCGGGTGCGCATGGAGCAGGGCCTGAACTCCCAGGCCGCCAATCTTGCGGCCAAGTCCAATTCCCTGGCCGGGGGCGCCGATCAGGCGGCGCTGCGGCAGGATAATTGGTCCATCATCGCCACCGCCAAGCGCCAGACCGGCGATGCTGCCGGCGCCCAGGAGGCGGAGCTCAAGGCCCGCGGGGCCTGATCCTCGCGGTGCCAGAACGCGACGCAGGGGCTGCGGTAGGCGAAACGGTCCCTGCTGCGGCAGGCCGTGAGGCTGGGCCAGGCGACGGGCTGGCGGACGTCTTTGCCCCGGGCGGGCTGCTAGCACGGCGTCTGTCGGGCTTTGGCTACCGTCCCCAGCAACAGGCCATGGCTGTGGCCGTGGCGGATACCCTGGATGCGGGCGACACCCTGGTCTGCGAGGCCGGTACCGGGGTCGGCAAGACCTTCGCCTACCTGGTCCCTGCCCTGCTGTCCGGGCGCAAGGTTCTGGTGTCCACCGGGACCCGTAACCTGCAAGATCAACTCTTTCACCGAGACCTACCTCTCGTACGCGAGGTGCTCGGCGTCGGGGTGCGTATCGCCCTGCTCAAGGGGCGTGCCAACTACCTCTGCCCCTATCGCCTGGGGACCGCCCTGGCCGACGAGGGGCGTCGGGATCCACTCCTGAGGTCCCAGCTGCTGCAGGTGCGCGACTGGGCAACGGCGACCAAGAGCGGAGACATCGCAGAGCTGCCTATCCCAGACGATGCCCCAGTGTGGCCAGTCGTCACCTCCACCACCGACAACTGCCTGGGGCAAGACTGCCCCGAGTGGGATGCCTGCCCACTGTTGGCGGCGAGGCGTCGGGCCCAGGCAGCGGATCTGGTGGTGGTCAACCATCACTTGCTGTGCGCCGACCTGGCCCTCAAGGATCAGGGTTTCGGTGAGGTGCTGCCCGGGGCGGACTGCTTCATCATCGACGAGGCCCACCAGTTGCCGGAGGTGGCCTCGGGCTTCTTCGGGACCGCCCTGAGTTCCCGGGCCCTGCTGGATCTGATTCGTGACCTGGAAGTTGAGTACAAGCGTGAGGCGGCCGACGTCCCGGAGGTTCCCCAGCGCGCCGAGGCCCTGCGCCGAGCGGTACAGGATCTGCGTCTAGCCCTCGGCGGAGAGAATCGGCGCGGCCCCTGGCGGGAGATAGCGGAGAGCCCCGAACCCCTTGCGGCCCTGGATGATCTGACCACCCGGCTCAGTGCACTGGAGTCGGGCCTCACGGGCATCAAGGGCCGTGGCAAGGGGCTCGATGCCTGTCTGGCCAGGTGCAGTGACGCGTTGGAGCAACTGGCCGAGGTGACCGGGGCTGAGGCCGAAGAGGCGATCCGCTGGTTCGAGACCCAGGGCAGGGGATTTCGCCTGCACCGCACGCCTCTGGAGGTCGCCGGCGTCTTCCAGAATTACATGCAGCGGCAGAGTGCCGCGTGGGTCTTTACCTCCGCGACCCTGGCGGTGGGGGAGGGGTTCGATCACTTCGTTGGTCGGCTCGGCCTCGCGGGTGCGCGCTGTGCCCGTTGGGAGAGCCCCTTCGACTACCCTAACCAGGCCCTCTGGTTTGTCCCCAGGGGCATGCTCGATCCGTCCGATTCGGCCTATGCCCAGCAGGTGGCTGAGCTCACGCTGGAGATATTGGAGGCGAGTCGTGGTCGTGCCTTCCTGCTCTACACCAGCCATCGGGCCCTGCGCGAGGCAGCCGCCTGGCTGGGGCCGCGCCTGGAATGGCCCATGCTGGTGCAGGGCAGCGCCCCACGTGGGGAGCTGCTGGAACGTTTCCGTCATCTGGGCAATGCGGTCCTGCTAGGGACCGCGAGCTTCTGGGAAGGGGTGGACGTGCGCGGCGAGGCCCTGTCCTGCGTGGTCATCGACAAGCTGCCCTTCGCCTCACCGGGGGACCCGGTGCTCCAGGCGCGCATCGATGCCCTGCGTCGCAGCGGTGGTAACCCTTTTCGCGACTTTCAGCTCCCCCAGGCGGTCATCACCCTCAAGCAGGGGGCGGGGCGTTTGATACGCGATGCCACGGATCGGGGTGTGCTCGTGGTCTGCGATCCGCGCCTGCTGTCGCGACCCTATGGCCATGCCTTTCTCGCATCCCTCCCACCCATGGCTAGGTCCAGGGAGCTGGAGGATGTGAAGCGTTTTTTTGACGAGGGTCCGGCGGATATGCTCCCGTCCGGGTAGGCTGTTTGCATGATGGCTACGGGTGCTGGTCGTGTGTCGAGGCATCCCTGTAAGATGCCCGCAGTTTCTGGCCGGCCATGGGTTAAGCAGAATCTGCGGTTGGACGCTCATCAGGGTAAGTCCTGCCGCAGTCTGGGTCGACGACCGTTTCCAGGGCGACAGTCTTGGTCAAGGTCAAGGTCAAGGTCCGTTTCAGCAAACTCGGTTACGCTCGGGCGTGGCTGCTCCCGATGGCGTTCAGGCGGGATAGCCCGTGAACAGGTGCTATGTCGAGCAAGATCGAAACGATTACCCCGTTCAATCAATGGGCCGAAGTGGTGCTTCTGGTGAAGATTCCGTTCGTCCAACAACTCTGAGGTCAAGGTGAAACGGTCAGACTGTTACTCCGCAGCAGCGACCACAGGCGAACCAAAGGTCCCGGACGAGTTCCAGGCCGAGACCCTGCTTGCGTGGTCGGACCGACTCATGGGATTCGCGACCTGTCCAGCTGTGGTCGGCATGATCCTGAAACTCGACGCCATGACCCGCGTGGTCATGCCCGGCGGACACCGAACGCTGCTGCTGCGTGTTCTGGAGGATCCTCTGGAGCGGCTGTTGCGAGCCATGCCGCGGTTGACGCCCGGGTTGGCACGAACGCTGATCGAGCACGGCTGGGAGCTGTCCATGGAGCAGCGCCTCGCCTGTGCGTCCTACCGTAACCTCAAGCAGGCTCAGGAAGAGCTGGATGGGCTCGGTGTCGGGGCGGACCAGGCCGAGGCCCACCTGTGGTTGTTGGAACAGCAGTTCTTGCTCCTGGAGCGCCAAGTCCATGGCAGCATCGTGGCCGGCCTGGCCCCGCCCCCGGGCACATGGTTGGAGGCACATGCCGGGTATCGCCGGGGCTTGCGCTGGTTCGAAGGAGAGGGTAACGCGGAGTTGCTGCCCTACTTCGCTGATGGGTTCGATCCTTCTCTCGCCTATCGCCGGTTGGTGCTGACCGGCATTGCGGCCGAGTCCCTGGGGGCGCGGGCCGGCGCAGACGTTTTTGTGGCTCGGTTGCCGGGTTTGGCGGCGCAGTCCCGGATCGTCGGTACCGACCAAGGGGATAAGGTTGCGGATGGGTGGCTCCTGGAACTCGACTCGGATACACCCGGTAGGCGTGCCGATGCTGCGGCCCCGGGGCGCGAGGCGTGGTTCCTGATCCCGGGCCCCAGCTTTAACGGCCTGCTCGGGTCCGCCAGGCCTTTGGGCCCATCCTGAAATTGGCATTTGGCCGCAAACAAAAAACCAAATCGGGCCCAATTAAGCGCAGCGCATCCACCGAAGGCACTGGTGCCTTCGCCCTTCCTCCCCTTTGAGCCCCCATCGCGATGAGACTGCTGGCTATCGATACCTCTGGTGACACCTGCTCCGCGGCCATGCTCTGTGGGGATGAGCTGTCCACCGCCCTGGAACTAGCCCCGCGTCGTCACGGCGAACTGATCCTAGAAATGATGGCCCGCCTCTTGGCCGAGGCTGGCCTGACCTTGAACGCCTTGGATGCCCTGGCCTTCGGGCGGGGGCCAGGCTCCTTCACCGGGGTGCGCATTGCTGCGGCTGTGGCCCAGGGTGCGGCCTTTGGCGCCGATATCGGCGTCATCGGGGTGTCCACCTTGGCCGCCTTGGCCCAGGGGCATCATCGGGCGACGGGCCATGGGCGCATCCTGGCGGCCCTGGACGCACGCATGGGCGAGGTCTACTGGGGTGCCTATCGGGTCGGGGCCAAGGGCCTGGTCGAGCCCGCGGGAGAGGAACTGGTCGCGGCGCCGGGCGCGGTCCCGGTCCCCCAAGGGGGCGGCTGGTACGGGGTAGGGAGCGGCTTCGAGGCCTACGGTGCCGAGTTGACGCGTGTCCTGGGAACGGAGCTCGATGGTAGCGATCCGCAGCGTGTATGCGAGGCGGGTGACATCGCCCGCTTGGGGGCAGACGCCTGGCGGCGTGGTGAGGTGGTTGCGCCGGAGCTCGGGCTCCCGGTCTATCTGCGAGATCAGGTTACTGCCCGGTGAGCGCCGACGCGTAGAGCTAGTACCGTCGCGCGCACGTCCTACCAGCAACTGTAGGGTGGATAAGCGAAGCACATCCACCGAATGAACTAGTGCCCCCCGTGCCGACCTATACCCGTCGTGCGTCGGTTCGTCGCTTCAGGATTTCACCTTTTCCAGCAGCAGCAAACTCTTACTGAAAATAAAACTTAAAACCTAAAACTTCCCTGTATATCAGCGCAAGACCCCATGATGGTGAGCGTGTTCATGGCCGGAGGTCGCGTGTCCCTGGTCGTGCCGACAGTGACGTCTCATACAGGCGAGGATGTAGTGCACCAGGGTCGCGCCTACGGCCAGAAAGGCAAGCAGGGCCCCGATGGCCGCCTGGGCCGTGTTGGCGCCCGCGAACCCGAGCGTCAACCAAGTCAGGAAAGTGATCACCCCGGAGATAAAGACCACCATGACGAAGGGCCAGGGCGAATTGTCGCATTGCGGACAGAGTTTCATGGCGGGGGTCCAGATAAATCACGTGCGGTTAGGTTAGGACTGTCGACGGCGATGCTGTACGACATTTGTCAAGAACGATGGGGCGTCTCGGGTCAATCGGCGTTTCCCTGAACTATGTGTGCTAAGGATACGCCCCTTGCCGTCGATGCGTGGCGGAATTGGTTCACCAACCGCGCTCCAGCAGCCCCTTGAGGAACTGCCCGGTATAGGAGTTGGGGGAGGCAGCAATGGCCTCCGGGGTGCCGACGGCGATCACTTGGCCGCCGCGATCGCCGCCCTCAGGGCCCAAGTCGATGACCCAGTCGGCGGTCTTGATGACGTCCAGGTTGTGCTCGATGACCACGAGGGTGTTGCCCTGGTCGCGCAGCCGGTGCAGGACCTCCAGCAGGTGCTTGACGTCGTGGAAGTGCAGTCCGGTGGTGGGTTCGTCCAAGATGTAGAGGGTCCGACCCGTGTCCCGTTTGGACAGCTCGCGGCTGAGCTTGACCCGCTGGGCCTCCCCGCCGGAGAGCGTGGTCGCGCTCTGGCCCAGGCGGACATAGGCCAGGCCGACGTCGACCAGGGTCTGGAGCTTCCGGGCGATGACCGGGACCGGGGCGAAGAAGGCGAGGGCGTCCTCGATGGTCAGGTCCAGGACCTGGTCGATGGACTTGCCCTTGTAGTGGATGTCCAGGGTCTCGCGGTTGTAGCGCCGGCCCTTGCACGCGTCGCACTGGACATAAATGTCCGGCAGGAAGTGCATCTCCACCCGGATGAGTCCGTCCCCCTTGCACGCCTCGCAGCGCCCGCCCTTGACGTTGAAGCTGAAGCGCCCCGGGCCGTAGCCCCGGGAACGCGCCTCGTGGGTGGCCGCGAAGAGTTCCCGCACGGGACCGAAGAGCCCAGTGTAGGTCGCCGGGTTGGAGCGCGGGGTGCGGCCGATGGGGCTCTGGTCGATGTCCACGACCTTGTCGAAGTGCTCCAGGCCCTCGATGGCCCGATGGGGGGCGGTGTTAAGTCCGGAGCCGTAGAGGTACCGGGCGGCGGCCGGGTGCAAGGTATCGTTGATGAGGGTGGACTTGCCGGAGCCGGACACCCCGGTGACGCAGCAGAAGGTCCCGACCGGGATGTCCACGTCGACCTCGCGCAGGTTGTGGCCGGTGGCGCCAAGGATGCGCAACTGCCGGGCCGGGTCGGGGACCTGGCGCTGGGTTGGGATGGCGATGCGCAGGGCACCGCTCAGATACTGTCCGGTGAGGGACTTGGGGTTGGCGGCGATCTCCTCGGCGGTGCCCTGGGCGATGATCTCGCCGCCGTGGGCACCGGCGCCGGGGCCCAGGTCCACCACCTGGTCGGCGGCGCGGATGGCCTCCTCGTCGTGCTCGACCACGATCACCGTATTGCCGATGTCGCGAAGATGGGTGAGGGTGCGCAGTAGGCGGGCGTTGTCGCGCTGGTGCAGCCCGATGGAGGGCTCGTCGAGGATGTACATGACCCCGACTAGCCCGGCGCCGATCTGGCTGGCCAGGCGGATGCGCTGGGCCTCGCCGCCGGACAGGGTCTCGGCGCTGCGGGCCAGGGTCAGGTAGTCGAGCCCGACATCTACCAGGAAGCGCAGGCGAAGCGCCACCTCTTTCTGGATCTTGGCGGCGATCTCGCCGCGGGTGCCGGGCAGGTCCAGGGCCTCGAACAGGGCCAGGGTCTGACCCACGGGCAGGGCACTGATGCGGGGCAGGTTGTGGCCCTCGATGAAGACGTGCCGGGCGGCCTGGTTGAGTCGGGCCCCGCCGCAGTCGGGGCAGGACTGGCTGGAGAGGTAGCGGGCCAGCTCCTCGCGCACCGCGTTGGAGTCGGTCTCGCGGTAACGTCGCTCCAGGTTGCGGGCGATGCCCTCGAAGGGGCGGGGGGCGGCGCGCTTTTCCCCAGGCAGGGCCATAGCGATTGCCTCCTCGCCGCTGCCGTAGAGGATGACCTGGCGGGCAGGCTCGGGCAGGTCGCACCAGGGGGTCTCCGGGTCGAAGCCGTAGTGGTCGCCCAGGGCGCGGATCATCTGGAAGTAGTAGGCGTTGCGGCGGTCCCATCCTCGCACGGCGCCCGCAGCCAGGCCCAGCTCCGGGTGGGTGACGACCTTGGCCGGGTCGAAGAATTGCTCGACGCCCAGGCCGTCGCAGGTGGGGCAGGCCCCGGCGGGGTTGTTGAAGGAGAATAGCCGCGGCTCCGGGTCTGGGATGCTGTAGCCGCATTGGGGGCAGGCGAAGGTGGCGGAGAAGGTCAGCTCTTTTGCCTCAACATCCCCCTCCGGCGTCCTGCTTCCCGGGGGACTTCCACGTCCCTGTGGGTCGTCCATCCAGGCCAGTCGCACCAGGCCGCCGGAGAGCGCCAGAGCGGTCTCGATGGATTCCGCCAGGCGCAGGCGCAGGTCCGCCCGTACCCGGAAGCGGTCGATGACCACCTCGATATCGTGCTTGCGCTTGAGGTCCAGCTCCGGTGGCTCGTCCAGCTCGAAGATGTCCCCATCGATGCGGGCGCGGACGAAGCCCTGGGCGTGCAGCTCGCCGAGCAGGCGGTGGTACTCGCCCTTGCGGGCAGAGATCACCGGGGCCAGGAGCATGAGCCGGGTGCCCTCGGGCTGAGCGAGGATCTGGTCGACCATCTGGGTGACGGTCTGGGCGGTCAGGGGAACATCGTGCTCGGGGCAGCGTGGCTCGCCGACCCGGGCGAATAGCAGGCGCAGGTAGTCGTAGATCTCGGTGATGGTGCCGACAGTGGATCTGGGGTTGTGGGAGCTGGTCTTCTGCTCGATGGAGATGGCCGGGGACAGGCCCTCGATGTGGTCCAGGTCGGGCTTCTCCATCACCGACAGGAACTGCCGGGCGTAGGCCGAGAGGGACTCCACATAGCGCCGCTGGCCCTCGGCGTAGATGGTGTCGAAGGCGAGCGATGACTTGCCCGAACCGGACAGCCCGGTGAGCACCACCAGGCGGTCCCGGGGGAGGTCCAGGTCGATATTCTTGAGATTGTGGGTGCGGGCGCCGCGGATGCGGATGCTGTCCATGGGTCATACCTGGGGCTGGGGCAAGCTGCTACTATTGCGGACTTTCTCCGGTAGGGCAAAAGGCAGTCTTATGAGTAGTCACGGGCGGGGTTCTGGGTTGGCCATGGTGCCCATGACCGGGAGCGAGAGGCGTGCTGCCTTCGGGTTGGCGGGCATCTTTGCCATGCGTATGTTGGGTCTGTTCCTGATTCTGCCGGTCTTTGCCCTCCAGGCCCAGGGCCTGGCCGGGGCGACGCCGCTGCTCATCGGGCTGGCCATCGGCGCCTATGGGCTGACCCAGGCATTCCTGCAGATCCCCTTCGGCATGCTCTCGGACCGCATTGGGCGCAAGCCGGTGATCTTCGGCGGCCTGGCCCTGTTCGCCCTGGGCAGCGTGGTGGCGGCCCTGGCCACCAGCATCGAGTGGATCATCGTCGGGCGGGTCATCCAGGGGAGCGGGGCCATCGCAGCGGCGGTCATGGCTCTTGCCGCGGACCTGACCCGGGAGGAGGTGCGCACCCGGGCCATGGCCACCATCGGCATCAGTATCGGCTTGTCCTTTGCCCTGGCCCTGGTGCTGGGGCCGGCCCTGGCCCATTGGTTCGGGCTGTCGGGGATCTTCTGGTTCATCGCCATCCTGGCCCTGGGCGGGATGTTGATCCTGGCCCTGGTGGTGCCGACCCCGGACCACTCCAGCGTCCATCGGGATGCCGAGCCCGTCGCCAGTCAGTTCCGCGGGGTGTTGCACAACGCAGAGTTGTTGCGCCTGGACTACGGGGTCCTGACCCTACACATGCTCATGACGGCTCTGTTCCTGGTGGTCCCACTGGACCTCAGGGCGGCGGGGCTGCCCGCCGAGCACCACTGGTGGGTCTATCTGCCTGTACTGTTCCTCTCCGTGCTGGCCATGGTGCCCTTCATCATCATGGCCGAGCGTCATGGGCGCATGAGGCCGGTGCTATTGGGGGCCGTGGCGGCCTTGGCCGTGGCCCTGGCGGGGCTCTACGGTTTTCATACGGCGCTGCCGACCATCATCCTGTTTCTGTTCCTGTTCTTCACCGGTTTTAATCTGCTGGAGGCGAGCCTGCCGTCGCTCATCTCGCGCATCGCCCCGGCGGCGGCGAAGGGTACGGCCATGGGGGCCTTCTCGACCTCCCAGTTCGCCGGGGCCTTCCTCGGTGGGCTCTTGGGTGGCTGGTTCCATCAGCGCTTCGGGCAGGATGCGGTGCTGCTGTTCTGCGCTGGTGCGGCCGTCGTGTGGTTTCTAGTGGCCTGGTCCATGGGCAACCCCCGTCAGGTCAGCAGTCAGGTGGTTCGCGTCGGCGCCCATTGCGGGGCGGACCCAGTGGCCGTGCAGCGGCTGCTGCTGGAGATCCCAGGGGTAGAGGAGGCGGTGGTCGTCGCCGAGGAAGGGCTCGCCTACCTCAAGGTGGACAATCGCCGACTGGATTCGGCAAGATTGCAGGCCCTTTGCGCCGGGGCTTGAGGTCTGGCGCGAAGGTTCCGGTTTGCGGCTGTCGGTATTTGAGGGGTTACCCGGCAAGCGGCCGAGCGGCTGAGGAAAATGGGCGGGGTCAACAGGATCATTCAGGATTAACAACGGCTGCGCCCCGGCGCGGCCTTTCGTCGGATAACGGGGAGCAAGCATCATGTCAGCGCGAGGGGTCAATAAGGTCATTCTGATCGGCAACCTGGGTAACGAGCCGGATGTTCGCTATATGCCCAGCGGCGACGCCGTCGCCAACGTGAGTCTTGCCACCAGCGACGCCTGGAAGGACAAGAACACCGGCGAGATGCAGGAGCGCACCGAATGGCATCGGGTGGTCTTCTTCGGCAAGCTTGCGGAGATCGTCAAGCAGTATTTGCACAAGGGCTCGAAGATCTACGTCGAGGGCAAGCTGCGCACCCGTAAGTGGCAGGGTCAGGATGGGCAGGATCGCTATACCACCGAGGTGGTGGTGGACATCAATGGCAGCATGCAGATGCTCGACTCTCGCCCCGGCGGTGGCACCGCGGACTATGGCGACAGCGGCGGTATGTCGCGCCCCAGTGGTGGTGGGCAGAGGTCGGTACCGTCTGGTGGTAGTCAAGGCGGCGGCCAGTCGGGTGGTCCGAGCGGTGGCGAGCAGGCGCCCTTCGACGACGATATTCCGTTCTAGGGGGCCGTATGCGCACGCTTCTCGTCACCGGCGGGGCCGGATTCATCGGCGGCAACTTCGTCCATTTGCTGGTGGCCCAGGGGGGGATTCAGGTCATCAACCTGGACGCCCTGACCTATGCAGGTAACCTGGATACCTTAGCCCCCTTGGCGGCGAACCCGAGCCACATCTTCGTCCAAGGTGACATCGGTGACCGGGATCTGGTGGGTCGGCTGCTGCGCGACTACGCGGTAGACGCGGTGGTCAACTTCGCCGCCGAGAGCCATGTGGACCGCTCTATCGACGGCCCTGCGGCCTTCATCCAAACGAATGTACTGGGGACCTTCAATCTGTTGGATTGCGCCAAGGCCTACTGGTCGGGCCTGAGCCCTGAGCGCCGGGCCGGCTTTCGTTTCCTGCATGTGTCCACGGACGAGGTCTATGGGTCCCTGGGGCCCACCGGGCTCTTCACCGAGGAGACGGCCTATGCGCCGAACTCCCCCTATTCGGCCTCCAAGGCCGCCTCGGACCACCTGGTGCGGGCCTGGCACCACACCTATGGTCTGCCGGTGCTGACCACCAACTGCTCCAATAATTACGGCCCCTACCAGTTCCCGGAGAAGCTGATTCCTCTGATCGTGCAGAAGGCCCTACGCGGGGAGTCTCTGCCCATCTACGGCGATGGCAGCAATGTTCGCGACTGGCTCTATGTGGAGGACCACTGTCGGGCCATCCTGAGGGTCCTCGATGCGGGGCGTCCGGGCGAGGTCTACAACGTCGGTGGCAATAGCGAGCGCACCAATCTGGAGGTCGTCGATACCCTCTGCGGCCTGCTCGACGAGCTGGTGCCGGGCTCGGCCTATCGGCCCCACGCAGGGCTCAAGACCTTCGTCAAGGATCGCCCCGGTCACGACCAGCGTTATGCCATCGACTCCACCAAGCTCCAGCGCGAGCTCGGCTGGACCCCGCAGGAGACCTTTGAGACCGGGCTTAGCCGCACCCTGAGGTGGTACCTGGACAACGCCCAGTGGTGTGCCAGGGTCACGGACGGCAGCTATCTTGGGCAACGGCTCGGGGCTGCCTGAAATCCGGGGAGGACGGCACGGACAGCCCAACAGGTCTGAGCGCACAGCCAGATCACTAGAGGACAACTTGATGAAACGTAAGGGGATTATCCTGGCTGGCGGCTCCGGTACCCGGCTCTACCCGCTGACCCACACCATCAGCAAGCAACTCCTACCCGTCTACGACAAGCCGATGATCTACTATCCGCTGTCGACGCTCATGATGGCGGGGATTCGGGATATTCTGATTATCACCACGCCCCACGACCAGGCGGCCTTTCGCAATCTGCTCGGGGACGGTTCCCAGTGGGGTATCGCCCTGACCTATGCGGTGCAGCCGGAGCCTGGAGGCCTGGCTCAGGCGTTCCTGATCGGACGCGACTTTGTAGGTAGAGACCCGTCCTGCCTGGTCCTGGGAGACAACATCTTCTACGGGCATGGGCTGATCAAGCAATTGCGCACGGCCTCGGAGGAGCTGGCAGGGGCCACGGTCTTCGGCTATTGGGTCAAGGATCCTGAGCGCTATGGTGTGGCGGAGTTCGACGGTGAGGGCAGGGTGGTCAGCCTGGAGGAGAAACCCATTCGGCCCAAGTCCAACTACGCTGTGACCGGGATCTACTTTTATGATGCCAACGTCTGCGATTTGGCCGCCGAGCTCAAGCCTTCGCCGCGGGGGGAGTTGGAGATCACCGACCTCAACAACGTCTATCTGGCCCAAGGCCGGTTGCGCCTGGAGAAGATCGGTCGCGGTGTAGCCTGGCTGGATACCGGGACCCACGAGTCCCTGATGCAGGCCGGGGACTTCATCCAGACCATCGAGCAACGCCAGGGGCTCAAGATATGTTGCCCCGAAGAGGTTGCGTTCCAGAATCGTTGGATCGATGCAGATCAGCTCGCCGCCATGGCCGCGGTCCTGGTCAAGAGTGGATACGGGGATTACCTCATGGGGCTGTTGGAGCGGGGGATGGAACCATGAAGGTCATACAAACCGAGATCCCCGGTGTCGTGATGATCGAACCCAAGGTCTTTGGGGATGCACGAGGCTGGTTCATGGAGTCCTGGCAGGTCGAGCGCTATGCAGGCGTGGGTGTGCCCGAGCGCATGGTCCAAGATAACCAGGCCTATTCAGGCCATGGCATCCTGCGCGGCCTGCATTGCCAATGGCCGCACGCCCAGGGCAAACTGGTTCAGGTACTTAGCGGCGAGGTCTTCGACGTCGCCGTGGATATCCGCCGTGGTTCGCCCTGGTTCGGGCGCTGGGTGGGCGTGACACTGTCCGGGGAAAATCGGCGTCAGTTCTGGGTCCCGCCGGGGTTCGCACACGCCTATGTCGTGACAGGGGCGGACGCCGTCTTTGCCTACAAGTGCACCGACTTTTACCACCCTGAGACGGAGTTCAGCGTGCTCTGGAACGATCCGGACATCGGCATCGCCTGGCCCCTGGACGGGGAGCCCCTGCTCTCCGACAAGGATCGCAACGCGGCCCTGCTGCGGGATATCCCCGTGGAGCGCCTACCACCCTATGAAGAGGTCCGCCATGGGCTCGACCGCTAATCCACCTCGTATTCTACTCATCGGCGCCAATGGCCAGGTCGGCTGGGAACTGCGTCGCAGCCTGGCCCCACTTGGGCAGGTGGTCTCCGCCTCCCTGGAGGGGGAGTATGGCCCCAAGGTTGACCTTGCCAGCGCCGAGTCTCTGACTCGGTTGGTGCAGGAGACCGCCCCGGACGCGGTGGTCAACGCCGCTGCGTACACCGCGGTGGACCGAGCCGAGTCCGATGCCGCCCTGGCCTACCAGCTCAACGCCGAACCCCTGCGTATCCTCGGTGCCCTGCTGAAGGACCGCGGCGTCCCCGTGATCCACTACTCGACCGATTTCGTCTTCTCCGGCGGGGCCAAGCGACCCTATCGTGAGGACGACGAGCCTGGCCCCCTGAGCGTTTATGGCTCCACCAAACTTGCAGGCGAGCGCCTGTTGCTAGAAAGCGGGGTCCCCGGCATCGTCTTTCGGACCAGCTGGGTCTACGGGGTGCGTGGTCAGAACTTCTTGTTGACCATGCGTAGGCTGTTTGCCGAGCAAGACGAGTTGCGTGTCGTTGACGACCAGGTGGGTGCGCCGACCTGGAGTCGCATGCTGGCGACGGTCACCGCCCATGTCCTGCACCGCGTCCTACGCCGGGAGGTCGATCTGGAGCAGGTCGCCGGACTCTACAACGTCACCGCAGGCGGGGAGACGAGCTGGTACGGCTTCGCCAAGGCGATCCTCGACGCCAGCGGTGAGGACTGCCGGCTGTTGCCGGTGCCGTCCTCCGAGTACCGATCTCCCGCCCGGCGACCGGCCTACTCGGTGCTGGACAACACCAAACTGCGAGAGACCTTTGGCCTGGCCCTGCCGGACTGGCGGTACTCGTTGGACCAGTGCCTGGAGGACTTGCAGTAGCGCCGTTCGGCAAGATTCCGAGCGGCTTCCGCCCTAAGCGGGCTATGTCCGTCGCTTGCCACGCTTCTCCGGCGCGAAAAGGTATCCCACCACGTCCTCGAAGCGCCCCACGAAGTGGATGGCGAACCCCTTGCGCACATGCTCTGGGACCTCCTCGAATTCCGAACGGTTGTCCTCCGGCAAAAGGATCTCCTTGATACCGGCCCGGCGCGCCGCGATGAGTTTTTCGCGGACCCCACCGATGGGGAAGACCTCGCCGGTGAGGGTCAGCTCGCCGGTCATGGCGATGCGCCGCACTGGTCGGTTGAGGGCCAGCGACAATAAGGCAGATGCCATGGTGATGCCGGCCGAGGGGCCGTCCTTGGGGGTTGCGCCGGCGGGGACGTGCAGGTGGATGAATGCCTTGTCGAACCAGGCCGGGTCCACCCCCAGCTCCGCCGCGTGGGCCTGGACATACCCGTAGGCGATCTCGGCGGACTCCTTCATCACATCGCCGAGCTGGCCCGTGAGCTTGAAGCCGCGGCTGGCCTCGTGGATGCGCGCCGCCTCGATGGATAGGGTCGCACCGCCCATGGCCGTCCAGGCCAGGCCAGTGACCACGCCGGGCCCGGACAACTTGCGGTCGTCGCGGAACACGGGTCCGCCCAAGTACGCCTTGAGGTCGTCCACGCCCACCTCGATCGGGGTTTCGGTCCCCTCCAGCGTCTTGACCGCGGCCTTACGCACGATCTTGCCCAACTGCTTCTCCAGGCGACGCACCCCGGCGTCCCGGGCGTAGCCCTCGATGAGGGCGCGCAGCGTCGGCTGATTCAGGCGCACCGCCCCCTTGGTCAGCCCGGCCCTTTCGATCTGCCGCGGCAGCAGGTAGCGCTTCGCGATCTGGAGCTTCTCGGCGGCGATGTATCCGGCCAGGTTGATGACCTCCATTCGGTCGAGCAGCGGGGCTGGGATGCTGTCCATCTGATTGGCGGTGCAGACGAACAAGACCTTGGACAGGTCGAAGCGCAGATCCAGATAGTGGTCCAGAAAGTCGACGTTCTGCTCTGGGTCCAGCACCTCGAGCAGGGCCGAGGCAGGGTCCCCGTGGTAGGAGGCCCCGATCTTGTCGATCTCGTCGAGCATGATGACCGGGTTGGCGGTCCCCGCATCCTTGACGGCCTGGAGGAACTTGCCGGGCATGGCCCCGATGTAGGTACGCCGGTGGCCCTTGATCTCGGCCTCGTCCCGCATGCCGCCGAGGGAGAAGCGGTAGAAGCGTCGGCCCAGGGCGTCGGCGATGGAGCGACCGATGGACGTCTTACCTACTCCGGGCGGGCCCACCAGCAGGATGATGGACCCAGAGACCTCGCCCTTGAGGATGCCCACGGCCAGGAATTCCAGGATGCGGGTCTTGACGTCGTCCAGCCCATAATGGTCCCGGTCCAGCATCCGTCTGGCCCGCTTGAGGTCGAGCTTGTCGGCGGAGTGGGCCCCCCAGGGAAGCAGGGTGATCCAGTCGAGATAGTTGCGGGTGACTGCGTACTCCGGAGAGCCGGTCTCCAGCATGGACATCTTGTCCATCTCGTCCTTGACCCGCTTGTCGGCCTCCTCGCTCAGGTGGAGTTTGGCCAGACGCCCTTTGAACTTGTCCAGCTCTGCGGTGCGATCGTCCTTGGCTAGTCCCAACTCCTTTTGGATGGCCTTGAGTTGCTCGCGCAGGAAGAATTCGCGCTGCTGACCCTGCATCCGCTCCTCGACGCTGTGGCGGATCTTCTGTTGGGCGCGGGCGAGTTCCAGCTCGTTGTTGAGCAGGATCAGTACCTTCTCCATGCGCGGCAACAGCGGGACGGCCTCCAATACCTCTTGGAGCTGGGTCTTGGTGGACGTGGTGAGGCTGGCGGCGAAGTCGGCCAGGTGGGAGGGGTCGTCGGGTCCGAAGCGGTCGAGAAACATGCGCAGCTCTTCCACATAGAGCGGATTGAGCGGGAGCAGTTCCTTGATGGTGTTGATGACGGCCATGGCGTAGGCCTTGACCTGGTCGTCCGGCTGTCCAGCGGGCTCCGGGATGTAGGTGACCCTTGCAGAGAAAGGAGCCTCGCGGTGGACCCAGGTGTCTAACTGGAAGCGCTGCAGGCACTCGACCAGGACCTGGATGTGCCCCTCCTGCTCAGCCACCCGATGCACCCGGCAGGCGGTACCGATCTTGCGGAAGTCACGGGGGGCGGCCTGTTCCGAGCTGTCGCCTTCCACCAGCACGACGCCGAGGATTTTGTGTTCGGTATCGCCGACCGCCTTGAGGGTGGGCAGCCAGCGCTCCGCATCCATCATGAGCGGCACCGCCTGGCCGGGGAAGAAGGGCCGTGCGGCCACGGGCAGGAGGTGAATCTGGCCGGGCAGGACATCGTTGGCCCTGGCGAGGACGGTGGAGCTGTTCTCAGCCCTCCCATCCGCGTCGGTGTTTGTGTCGGCGCTGGTCGCTTCCGCGCGCTCGTCTTCGGTGGGGGTCGGGTCCAGGGGCTCGCCCGAGTCTTGCGGGGTTTGCTCGCTCATTGCCGCTCCGCGGGTGGTGGTGATGGCAGCGGGAGCCGGTTGGCGGTGGCTCGTGCTGCCTAGCAAGGCCGATCAATCTCTGGGCAATGGTAGGGAATTCCAAGCCGCATTGGCCAGCCGGATGAAGCCGTCCACCGGAATCTCTTCGGCCCGCTGCCCCGGGTCTATTCCCTGGGACTCCAGCAGGTCCATGGGCAGGGCGCCCTTGAGGGTGTTGCGCAGGGTCTTGCGGCGTTGCGAGAAGGCCTGGGCGACCAAGCGGGTCAGGGTCGCGGTGTCGGCCACCGGGTGGGGTAGGGGGCGATAGGGTGTCAGACGCAGAAAGGCCGACTCGACCTTGGGGGCAGGGGTGAAGGCCGCTGGACCTATCGTGAACAGGATATCCGTGCGGCAGAAGGCCTGAAGCATGACGGACAGGCGCCCGTAAGCCTTGGTGCGCGGCTCGGCGGCGATGCGCTCGACCACCTCCCGCTGCAGCATGAGGTGCATGTCCGCGATGCAATCGGCCTGCTCGAGAAAGCGAAACAGCAGCGGGGTAGAGATGTTGTACGGCAGATTGCCCACAAGGCGCAGGCGGGTCCCGCCCTCGCGCAGCGAGCACAGGTCGAAGCTGAGGGCATCGGCATTGTGGATATTGAGGTCCCCGGCACCCGCGAACTGTGTCTCCAATGGGCCAACCAGGTCGCGGTCGATCTCCACCACATCCAGATGGCCGGCCGCACCCAGGAGCCCGGCGGTGATGGCCCCGCGGCCGGGGCCGATCTCCACCAGCCGATCCCCGGGTTTGGCGCCGATGGCCGAAAGGATGCGTGCGATGACGCCGGGGTCATGGAGGAAGTTCTGGCCGAAGCGTTTGCGCGGGTGCATGGGGTCAGCAGTTCCTGCAGATCTCGCGGGTGAACTTCTCCAACTTGACCGTGTCGGCGGCAAACAGACGGATGCCCTCGGAGAGCTTGGCGGTGGCCATGGCATCCTGGTTGAGGTCCCAGCGGAACGTCTTTTCATCGTAGAGGACGCGCTCGATGATCATGTCACTGGACTTCTCCGGGTCCAGCCTGCGGGGCACCTCGCCCTCCTCAGCGGCGAGTTCGCCAAGCAGGGCGGGGGAGATGGTCAGGAAATCGCAGCCGGCCAGCTCAAGGATCTCGGCGGCGTTGCGGAAGCTCGCGCCCATGATCACGGTGTCGTAGCCGTGGGCCTTGTAATAGTTGAAGATACGGGTCACGGAGCGCACACCCGGGTCTTCGTCCGCCGGGTAGCCGGTGACGTGCTCCGCCTCCTTGTACCAGTCGAGGATACGCCCGACGAAGGGCGAGATCAGGGTGACACCGGCGTCGGCACAGGCCACTGCCTGGGGAAAGCTGAACAACAGGGTCAGATTGCAATGCAGGCCGCGGCGCTCGAGGCGCTCGGCGGTGTTGATCCCCTCCCAGGTGGAGGCGATCTTGAACAGGACCCGGTCGGAGTCGATACCCGCCTGATCGTAGAGTTCCACCAGTTCCTCGGCCCGGCGCAGGGTACCCTCGCTGTTGAACGACATGCGCGCGTCGATCTCGGTCGACACCCGGCCCGGGACCACCTTGAGAATCTCGGCGCCGAAGTTGACGGCCAGCCGCTCCATAGTCCAGCGTGCCCGGCTCTGCGAGTCAGACCCCTTTGATATGCCAAAGGCCGCGGCGTCCTCCACCAGGTGGCGGTATTGGGGCATCTGGGCCGCCTTGTAGAGCAGAGATGGGTTGGTGGTGGCGTCCTGGGGTCGGTATTGGGCGATCGCCTCGAAGTCCCCGGTGTCGGCAACCACCGTCGTCATGGTCTTAAGTTGGTCGAGCTTGTTCATGGGGCGGCACCTAGTAGCATGGGTAGTGGGGTGAGGATTCGGATGGGTAGAACGTCAGGGAATCCACCTTAGACGATTTTTGTGACCGTTTGTAACTGTCAGCGTACCCGGAAAACCAGACAGTTTGGGTCCGATTCGGCATACTGAAGCGATCGCGACAACAGAGTTGAGACCATGCAGACACCATCTCCAGACTATTTATTGCCCCCCGCGGTTGCCGGCGGGCTAGCGGACGCCCTCGCCGAGGCAGATTGGCCCTGTCGGATCGAGCTCGTAACCCCCGTCACGGTGCGGTTACTCGACAGCTTCGATTGGGGTGCCTATGGCGCCGGGGCGCTGATTGAGGAACGTTGCGACGCTGATGCCTGCCGCCTGCTCTGGCATGACCTCAAGGGTTCGGCGGAGCCGCAGGAGCAGGTCATCGCCGAGTCCCCGGGTCTGGCCCTGGATCTGCCCGCGGGCCCGCTGCGTGAGCTGATCCTGCCGGCCCTTGGGCCCCGTCGCCTGCTGCCGATGGTGGTATTCGACATCGAGCCCCGGGTCCTGCGCCTGCTCGACGAAGAGGACAAGACGGTGGTCCGGCTGATGCTGGAGACCTATCGGCTGCAAACCCCGGGTCGTGGCCTGGCCCCGCGCCTGCGCCTGCTGCCCCTCAAGGGGTACGAGTCCCAGGCTCGGGATGTCGCCGCCTGGTTAACGGAGGTCCTGGGATTGGAACCGGCGGAGCGCCCTTTGTTGGTGGATGCCCTGGACCAGGGTGAGCGGGTCCCGGGGGACTATTCATCCAAGCTCGACTATCGCCTCGACCCGGCCCAGCGCGCCGACAGCGCCGCTCGGGAGATCTTCGTCGGTCTGCTGGACACCCTGGAGGCCAACATCCCGGGGACCAGGGCCAACTTGGACAGCGAGTTTCTGCACGACCTGCGGGTTGCCACCCGCCGCATCAGGGCGGCCTTGTCCCAGATCCCTGGGGTCCTACCGCCCCCAATCGTGGACCAGTTCAAGGAGCGCTTCGGCTGGTTGCAGCAGATCACCGGTCCGGTGCGGGATCTGGACGTCTACCTGCTCGACTTCGATACCTACCAGGCCATCCTGCCTGCACCCCTGCGGCCCGACCTGGAACCCCTGCGCGGCTATGTCCTGGCTCACTACGCCGAGGCCCAGGGACAACTCGTCCGGGATCTGGACTCCCCGGCCATGGAGACCCTGCTGCGGGACTGGCGACGCGCCCTGACCGAGCCCTTGGCTGCGGGTGACGAGCCCACCAATGCCGCCCGTCCGGTCAAGGCCCTGGCGGACCAACGCATCTGGCGCATGGTTCGGCGAGTGCGCAAGGAGGGGCGGGCGATTGACGCCGACTCCCCGGCGGAGGACATGCACGAGTTACGTAAGAGCTGTAAAAAGCTGCGCTATCTCATGGAATTCTTTCAGAGTCTCTATCCTGGGTCCGGCGTCGGAAAGGCGGTCAAGGTGCTCCGCAGGCTACTCGACAACCTGGGGGATTTTCAGGATCTTGCCATTCAGGCAGACCACCTGCGCGACCTTGCCGAGCGCATGCGCGCCGAGGGGCAGGGGGCAGGGCACCTCAGCACCGGTACCTTGCTGGCCATGGGCGCCCTTGTGGCGGACCTGCTGCGCCGCCAGGAGTCGGCCCGTGCGGACTTTGCGGAGACGTTCGCGGGGTTTGACTCCGTTGAGGGTCGGGCCCTGTTCCGTGGCCTGTTTCACGCCGGGCCGAATGCCGATCAGGCGGAGTCAGCATGAAGATCATCGGTATTTACAGCATCAAGGGCGGGGTGGGTAAGACCTCCTCCGCCGTCAATCTGGCCTACCTGGCCGCCGCCGCGGGTAGTCGCACCCTGCTGTGGGACCTCGACCCCCAGGCCGCGTCGACCTTCTATCTGCGGGTCAAGCCGAAGGTCAAGGGCGGGGGCAAGTCCCTGGCCCGGGGCAAGATCGACCTGGACGACCTGGTCAAGGCCACCGACTTCGACAGATTGGATTTGCTCCCCGGGGATTTTTCCCTGCGCAACATGGACCTGATGTTGGAGGACGCGAAGCACCCGACCAAGCAGCTGGAGCGCCTGCTGCGGCCCCTGGGGGATGCCTACGACACGGTCTTTTTGGACTGTCCGCCGAGCATTTCCCTGCTCTCCGAGAACGTCTTCCGCGCCGCCGATGTGCTCCTGGTGCCCACGGTCCCCTCGCCCCTGTCCGCCCGCACCCTGGACCAGCTCATGGGGTTCTTGGCAGACGCCTTCGGATCGCGTGGGCCCAAGGTGAGGCCGTTTTTTTCGATGGTGGGCCCGGACCAGCCGCTCCAGGCCGGTCTCATGGAACATATCGGAGCCCTCTACCCGGCAACGCTCCGTACCCCCATCCCCCGGGCGGGGGAGGTCGAATACATGGGTGTGCATCGCATGCCGCTGCCGGCCTTTGCCCCGGAATCCGTCGCCACTGCGGCGTATCGGGCCCTGTGGGGCGAAGTGCTGTCCGCGGTCTAGCAGCAGCCTGTCGGACTTCGGATGAATCGGCTGCGGAAGCGGGAGAACGGTCCATTTCGCCCCGCTTTTTCGTTACATAGAGCCCACTATGCGCCTCAAAACCGGAACAAAATGGCCTCGCCCTCCCACTCCCTCGCTTCGATCCACCTAAGCCCGACAGGCTGCTAGGCAGGGGAGTTGTCCATTCACCGTGTCGCTGTACTGGCCATCCATCCTGAGCCTGCTCGCCTTGGTCCTGCTGGCGAATGGCGTGCCCGCCCTGTTGAGCCTGGTTTGCGGACGGGCACGCCCCCTCGACGCTGGCCGCACCTTGGCCGACGGTGGGCCACTGCTCGGTCCGTCCAAGACCTGGCGGGGCCTGCTCGGCGCCCTGGCCGGTACAACCCTTGGGGCGCTGCTCCTGGGGTTGTCTTGGGGCCTGGGTGTGGTGGTTGCTGTTGGTGCCATGTGCGGGGACCTGGCCACCAGCTTCCTCAAGCGCCGGCTCGGGTTGGCACCCAACGCCTCGCTGCCGGTCCTGGATCAGGTCCCTGAGGCGCTGCTGCCCGGCCTACTGGTCAAGGCGGAACTGGCCCTCGGTTGGGCCGACCTGGGGGTGTCGGTGCTGGCCTTCTGTGCGTTGGACCTGATTCTGACCCACCTCAGTCGTCGGCTTCTGCGCCCCCAGTTGAGGGATTGAATCAGGCGCAGAGAAGCGTATGCACCGTGATCTCGGGTAGGCAGTTGAGACGGGCGTTGACCACCGAGCTGCCGGAGCCCACCGAGGTGTAGCCGTTCATGCCCGCATAGCTCCAGGACCCACCGGCGAGCCGCCGCGGGCAGCGGGCGTCCCAGGTGATGGCGTGGCCGCCGGGCAGGCAGATCTGGCCGCCATGGGTGTGGCCGCACAGCATGGCCCGAAAGCCTGCATGGGCCGCGTGTCGGTAGATCTCGGGGGTGTGGGACAGAAACAGGGCGCAGGCGTCCGGCGGGATCGCCGCCGCCGCTTGTTGGAGGTTGTGGACCTGGTAGTAGTGGGCGTCGTCGATCCCGACTAAGTGCAGGGTCGCGCCGTCCCGCTCGATGGCCACGGACTCGTTGAGCAGCACCTGAATGCCCATGGCCTCCATCCCGGGGACCATGCGGATGGTGTCGTGGTTGCCGAGGACGGCGTAGATGGGCCCCTTCAGTTGCAGGCGGATCGCTTCCAGTCCCTTCAGGGCGGGCTCGAAGGGGCCATAGGTGCGGGCCCGGTAGTCCCCGGTCAGCACGCACAGGTCGTAGTCCAAGTCGCGGACCCGCTCGGCGATGGCGTGGGTGATGCGTGGGTCCAGGTCCGTGTGCAGGTCGCTCAGGTGCAGGATACGCAGACCGGCGAATGCCCGCAGCAGACCCGGTACCTCCAGCGCGTTGCCGACGATGCGGATGGTGCGGGCGTTGCGCTGGGCTCGCCCGTAGAGGCCCACCAGGCGCAGGGAATGGCGAATGAACCCCTGGACCGAGTACCAGTTCTCCGGATAAAAAAAGTGTGCCCCAGGTCGTTCGAAGCAGAAGACCTCGTGGGCCTCCTCCAGGCCGAGTCGCTGGCGCAGATGCACGGGCCCGATGCGCCACAGCAGGGCCTCGAGGACGGCAGGGAGATCCGGTTCTGAATTGGACATCGTCGCACTGACGGCCCTGATAGAGAATGCCTGGCGCCGATTGTCGCGCCCGAGCCGCCACATAGCGAGTCGAAGTGGCCGGATGCGGGCGGCGCCCCAGCACCACTGCCGGGGGGTGGTGCCCTGGAGAACCTTGTTCCTTTCCCACCCTAATGCGCTCTGGCGTATGCTCCCGATCGTCGTCATGCGCGACATGGCCAATCGAATGCTTGTGGAGGACCCATGCATCTCGTCTATGCGTTGCTCGTCCCGATCTGTCTCCTTGGTCCGGCGTTGGTCCCGTCCTGGGCCCTGGGCGCGGACACCACCGAAGACGTCTTCGATCTTGATAACCTGAGTGTGCGCATCACCGACGGCTTGCCCTACCTGGAAATTCGCCACGACGGCAGGCCGGTGACCCTGATGCGTTATCAGGACACCGGGCATACCATCGAGCCCCCCTATGACCAGACCGCGCGCCCTTGCCCCCCCTACTGCATCCAACCCGCACGCATGCCCGGGGGTGTCGAGACCATCGGTGAGCTGGAGCTGATCGACTACCTGCGTCGGGCCTCGGGTGGGGACGATGGAATTCTGGTGATCGACTCGCGCACCCCGGAGTGGACGGTCCAGGGCACTATCCCCGGGTCGGTCAATATCCCCTATACACGGTTGGACCCGGCCACAGCGACGACGGCTGAGGTCGCAGATCTGTTGGCGCTGGAGTTTGGCGCCGCTCGGCGAGGCAGCCTATGGAGCTTCAACGGGGCCAGAACGCTGGTGCTCTATTGCAACGGCCCCTGGTGCGGCCAATCCCCCACCAACATCAAGGCCCTGCTGGATCTGGGCTACCCGCCGAGCAAGCTCAAGTGGTACCGCGGCGGGATGCAGGACTGGGAGGCCCTGGGGTTGACTACGGTCCGCCCAGCGCCGGACAAGGACCAGTCAACCGGCGGGACTATGGCTCCGAGTGGTCACTAGGGTCGGGGCTGGCGGCGCCGGGCGGGATCACCGGGTCGGCGTCGAGGTGAGGTGTACTAGGGGCGGAATGAAAGGTGATCGGAGGGGCTACATGTGTCTGTCCCCAACGTTTAGCTTCAGAATTCCACCACGGCTCGCATGCTGAGGATCCAGCCCTCGACATCGTCCGCTCCAGGTCCTGGCCGCTTGGGTCCAGGTTGGCCCTGGAGGTCCCCGAATACATGAACCGGTAGTTGCCCTCGCCCAGGGCCGTTTCGATCTGGTAGTGGGTCTCCGCGGCGTAGAAGTTGTAGTTGTTGCCGTCGTCATTCTCGCCGACGTTCATGCCGATCCCACTGAAGGTCCAATCCCGGCACTTCCAGACCAGGGCACCGCCCCAGTCATAGGCGGGCAGGAAGGCAGTGCGGGAGTTGACGAAGACCTCGTTCATGCACTGGGTGAACTCATCGTTGGCGTAGGCGTTCTCGTTGACATAGAAGGCCGGGTCGATAATGCCCCCGGTGACCTGCACACGGTTGTCCACGCCGAGCTCCAAGGTGTGGCTTACCAGGCCTCCAGTAGATAGCTGCGGTCGCGCCCGTTGATGTGCTTCACGTACAGGGTCCGCATAGGCCATGACTTCCATGTCATCCAGCTGGTCAACGAGGCCGTCGACAATCTGATCACCATCGCCTACCTCGTCGCCGGCAATTCAGCTCGATTGCGCTGGGGACATTGCTCACGGTTGAGTGCCCTATGGCGTCTGGCGTCATTGATCCGACAACAGGGGATGTCCCGGATGCCACGGAGAAACGGCGTGGGAGTGCGTCGATCAACTGCCGAAGTGCTGCCATTGGGTGCTCGAGTGCCAGTGTCAGTCTGTATAGGCCGGTCCAATCTGCCTTGCCGCTACGTGCCTGTTGCACCTCAGCAGCGCGGGCCCTCAGCGAGAATGGAGGCAGATCGTTTGGGCCCTCAATCAGAAGACCAACGCTCTGATTCAACTCATAGGCATTGAAGGAAAGTAGGGTGTATGACACAGTGATGATCTGTGCCAGCATGCCGCGAAACTCGTCGACGTCGCTGACGATGAGATTGAGCTCCTGGAATAGATGAGTTAGCTCCGGTCTATCTGCTGCCCCGTCCTTCGTGATTAGCATCCTGAGCAGTTTCCCCAGTCTCACCTCATTTGCTGGAAGGAGGCAAGAAAACCGTGCGGCGACCAGATACTGGCCCTTCTGTGATAGCGTTGTACGCAAGACGGTGGCGTTGATAGAGAGGGATTCACCACGGCCCATGGAAACGCCATCAGCACCGAGTTGGTTTTTTCTGGAAGGGGGTCCAAGACGGTAAAGGTCACACCGCCCCAAGAGATATCGTGGCAGGTGGTCGAGATGGTCTCATGCGTCTGCTCCAAGGTTAGCTTTATTGGGATCTGGAGAGGTATCCGCATCTGCATCCGCTTATTCGCGACGGGTCTCGGCACTGAGGTCTAGATCCTGATCGGCAATCACAATCTGCCTAGGTGATTACCGTTCCTCGATCGGCGCCGCTGGGCCCGGGCCACGCGCGCCGGCCCTAGTGCTGCTGGGGTCTTTCAGGAGACCTGGAAAGGACTGTGGACGGCTGGGGGCGTGGGCGGCGCCGCGGGCGTGCCCCGCCTCGGGGAATCAGCCGAAGAGATGACGCCTTAAGCGAAAGGTCGCATTGCGAGCCCAAAGTTTGGCCCGCGTCGGTGGCGAGGGGTGGGTGGCGGTGAATGGTGCTAATCACCTTTCGAAATGGCCGTATGCCAGGTCGTGCACCATCTGCAAGAGATACAGTTCCTCCCATACATCCGTGGGTAAGACGACAGATTGGCCGATGTCCCCTAGGGTCAGATCCAGAACCAACATTGCAAGCGCTTTGACGTCACCCCAAGCCAAGATCAGCTTGTAGCGGACCTCCGGGAAACTCAGCTCGATTGCGCTGAGGATATTGCTCGCCGCCGCCTGCCCTATGTCGGCTGCGTTCGATGATCCGACACAGGCGATGCCTCGGATGCTATCGAGAAGCGGCGTGGGAGCGCGTCGACCAACTGCCGAAGTGCTGCCTTTGGATGCTCGAGTACTAGTGTGAGTTGATATAGGCCAGTCCAATCGGCTGTGCCGCTACGTGCCTGTTGCACCTCAGTGACGCGTCCCCTCAGCGAGAACGGAGGCAGATCGTCTGGGCCCTCTACCAAAAGACCAACGCTTTGATCCAACTCATAGGCATTAAATGAAAGCAGGGTGTAGGTTCCAGTGACAATCTGTGCCAGCATGCTGCGAAATTCATCGAAGTCGCTGACGATGAGATTGAGCGACATGAATAGACTAGTCAGCTCCGATCTATCCGCTGTTGCGTCCTTCGTGATCAGCATTCTTAGCAGTTTTATCAGTTTCGCTTCATTTTCGGGAATGAGGCAAGAAAACCGTGTTGCAACCAGGTATTGGCCATTCTCTAATCGCGTTTTACGCAAGATGGTGGCATTGATCGAGAGGGATTTACCGCGCGTCCATGGAAACGCGATCAGCACCGACTTGGTTTCTTCTGGAAGGGGGCCCAAAACATTGAAGGCCACACCGCCCCAAGAGATATTTTGACAGGTGGTTGAGATGGTTTCATGCGTATGGTCCAAGGTCACCTTAACTGGGATCTTGAGGGGTATCCGCATCTGCGTCCGCTGAGTCCGGACGGATGGATCGGTCAGCGACTGTGTCCGCTTGGATGCTGTGGCGTGGGCCGGGGAGCGCGTGGTGGAGCCTTGCATGCGAATTTTCCAAGGTAACTTTTATTGAGCGCTGGACGGGCATCCGCATTTGCAACCGTATCCTCTCATCAATCAAAACCTCTGGCTTTCGACACAGCACAGGGACCGGGCCCCTAGGGCCGCGGTCTTTCTGTGACGCTTGCGCGGATTTGAGCAAAACCCACCAAAAATGTCTACTACCCGGTCCGCCGCCCCCGTCGAAAAGGGAGATCGTCAGGTTCAACAGTTGGGATGATGGCGGCACGGCCCAGACCGGCCATCGCCGCCAGGTTCCAAACTGCGGCTGCCCAACCCATGTCGCGAAGTGGAGCAACGTTGCGATAGCAAGCGCCGATGGAATGTCGCCGAAGTGCCGGGACCGCCGCAACCTTGACCAGGGTCGCTGCGGCTAATGCCGTTGTGGACGCGAGCAGCGGATTTGCTTCCGCCAGCCCAGCGGCAGGGCCGGCACCCGTTGTCGTGAGATCTGCGGCTTGGCCGGGTGGTGCCTGCGGCTTGCGTCCTCTACTCGAAGCCGGGGGCGGCGTCCAGGGAAAGATCGCTGGTAGAGAGGCTTGGCGCCGCATCAGGTCGCGCACCGCCCGGCTGAAGCGGTGCCAGTAGCGCAGATCGGCCCCCAGGCGCAGCCGGTTCTCCTGGTGTATGGGGTGTAACGGCCGCTCGTCACCAGCTGCTCAGGGGTCGTCTGCGTCATCCTAGATGGCGTGACTCCGGTCCGTTGCCCGTTGGGCTGGTGCCATTCTGGGTCGGCTCCAGAATACCCGATGACATCGATTCTGGGCCAAACTGGCGTACCGGCGCCCGACCTGCCCCGTACCCGGGTTGATCGGCCCACCCACACCACAGGAATCGCGTATGCATCCGGTCCTTGCCTACCACGAGCGCTCCAAACATCGCCTGGACGGTTATGCCCCAGGACCCGGCAGGCTGGATTGGGCTACCCAGCCCGATCCGTTCCGCGACTTCTATGGGGCACCCCAGTTGGAGCTGCCCTTGCTCTCGGGCGAGCTGCCCGCCCGCTTGGACGACCTGTTCCGGCCCGGCCAGGTGCCTGAACGGGCCTTCGACCTCGCGACCCTGGCCCACCTCCTGGAGCTCTCCCTCGGGCTGTCCGCCTGGAAGTCCCATGGCGGCAGCCGCTGGGCGCTGCGCTGCAACCCGTCCAGCGGCAATCTGCACCCCACTGAGGGGTATCTGATCGCCCCCGACCTGCCGGGGCTGTCTCCGGGGGTTTATCACTATCGGCCCGAGCACCACTGCCTGGAGCAGCGCGCCGCTGCGCCCCTGTCCTGGTCCGGCGGGGTCCTGCTCGCCCTCTGCGGCATCCATTGGCGCGAGGCATGGAAGTACGGCATGCGCGCCTTCCGCTACTGTCAGCATGATTGTGGCCACGCTCTGGCTGCCGTGTCCTACGCGGCCGCCGCTCTCGGCTGGCCTGTGCGGCTGCTGACGGACTGGGGGGATGCGCAGATCGCTGCCGTCGTCGGGGTGGATCGGGCCCCGGACTTCCCGGCGGCCGAGGAGGAGGCCCCAGAGGCGATGCTGTGGATCGGACCGGGTCAACCGCCGGACGCGCAGGGCTTGCTCGACACCCTGGCGGGTGCGACCTGGGTGGGCCGGGCCAATGTCCTGAGCCAGGGCCACCGAGGGTGGCCGGACATCCCCCTGGTGGCCGCCGCGACCCGGTGCCCGGGAGAGAAGCCCGCGCCGGCCGACGGTCCCTTGCTGCGGCCGGCACGCGACCCCGTCTCCCAAGAGCTGGTCTCCCGACTGATCCGGCGCCGTCGTTCCGCCCAAGCCTTCGACGGCGCCACCGCTCTGCCTGCCCAGACCGTTTTCCGCATGCTCGACGCCTTGCTTCCGCGCCCCGATCAGCCACCCTGGTCACTGCTCGCGACACCGCCCCAGGTGCATCCGGTGCTGTTCGTGCATCGGGTGGATGGGCTTGCGGCCGGGCTCTACGCGCTGGTGAGGGACCCGGCGGAACTGGTCGTCCTGCGGGCCGAGATGCGCCCGGACTGGCTCTGGGAGCGTGTCCCCGCTTGCCCGGACCACCTGCCCCTGTACCTGCTGGCGCCGCTGGACGCCCGCGACTTCGCCAAGACCGTCTCCTGCCATCAGGAGATCGCCGCCGATTCCGCCTTGTCGCTGGCCATGCTCGCGCGCTTCGACGACATCGCCGATCGGCCCTGGCTGTATCGTCGGCGTTTTTGGGAGGCGGGTATCCTGGGCCAGGCACTCTATCTGGAGGCCGAGGCCGCGGGCGTTCAGGGGACCGGTATCGGGTGCTACTTCGACGACGCGGTGCATCAGGCACTGGGGCTCACGACCGACCGATTCCAGGACATCTATCACTTCACCCTGGGTACGGCCCTGGTAGATGGCCGACTGGTTAGTGAGCCCGCCTACGCCCACTTGTCGGAGAGACCCTTGGACGCAGGCTAACACCATGGTTCCGGTAGCGACGGCCGTCAAGCCTCGGGCACTGGCCACTCGACCGATCCCGGCAGCCGCATCGAGGCCGGAAATTCTGGTGGGTCCGCTTCGCCGTGACCCACCCTACAGGCGCCGGGCTGCTCCGGCTGTTTGACAAATTACATGTTGCGGAGGTGGTAGATGTCCGTCAGCGAGCAATACATTGAGTTCATCCGGGATCTCCTCGCGGGCTTCGAGCCGTTGCGAATCAAACGGATGTTCGGTGGCGCGGGGGTTTACTCGGGGGACCTGTTTTTCGCCATCCTGGTGGAGGACACCCTCTACCTGAAGGTCGACGATGGAAACCGGGACGAGTACGAGGTCCAGGGTATTCGCCCCTTCGCCTACGAGAAAAAGGACGGCCGCACGGCAACCATGAGCTACTACCCGGTCCCGGCGGAGCTACTCGACGACCCGGACGCCCTGGCACCCTGGGTACGCAGAGCCATGGATGCGGCGCAACGGTCCGCCGCGAAGCAGGCTACGAAGCGGCGCAGACACTGACTGTCAGCTCGCGCCCTCCTAAACGTCAGTTTGCTCTCCGTCTCTCCCCCGGTCAGCTCGTACTGTGCCCTTGCAGAGAACCTTTCTTCGATGCTACGTTCCCACGACCCCAGTCGCCGTGCGATCACCGCTGCGGTTGGGCTTCTCGTCCCCTGGAACTCCTATCCATCCCTTCCCTCAATGAGCGACATGAATGATCCGCGGCCTGTCGAATTTGGGGGCGAGCACATGACGCTCGCCTCTCTTGCGAGGCGTATCGAGGAGCTTGAGCAGGAGAACGCACGCCTCAAGCAAGACCAGAGCAAGGCCATCAAGCGTTACCGCAAGGAGGAAGAGCTGAAGCCTTACGAGGCCGAGTTGATCAAGTTCCAGCAGCAGCTGGAAAAGGACAACCGGAGGATGATCATCGTGTTTGAAGGGCGGGATGCGGCAGGGAAGGGCGGGGCCATCCAGCGCATTACCTTCTACATGAACCCGCGGCACTGCCGAGTCGTGGCCCTAGGCAGGCCGACCGTTGAGCAGCGCACCCAATGGTATTTCCAGAAGTACATCTCGCAGTTCCCACGGGGCGGCGAAATCGTCATCTTCGACCGCAGCTGGTACAACCGGGCCATGGTGGAGCCGGTATTCGGGTTCTGTACCGACAAGGAGCACCGGGACTTCATGCTGGGGGTTGCCGGATTCGAGCAGGATCTGGTGCGCCAGGGCACCCTGTTGATCAAGATCTACTTTAGCGTCAGCAAGGAGGTGCAGGCACAACGCTTCGAGATCCGCAAGACCAATCCGCTGAAGCAGTGGAAGCTCAGTGAGATCGACCTCCAGGTACAGGAGCGCTGGGATGACTTTTCCCGCGTGAAGTACGCCATGCTGGAGCGGACTCATACCCAAGCAGCGCCATGGACCATTGTTGACGCAAACAGCAAGCACAGGGCCCGGCTCAACGCCATCAAGGTCATTCTGAACAGGATGGACTACGAAGGCCGCAACGATGCCCTGGATTACACACCGGATCCAGCGGTGGTCCACTCGGGTGCACAGGAGCTGGAGAAGATGGCCGCCGACCTGCTCGGGAGCGGCAGGTTCATCGAGTAGTATCCTGGCGACATCCGCCTCGCACCCCTTGCGGGCGAATGACAGGGGCGGTGCGTCCGGGTCGTGAAACAGGCTGATGTCCTGGTGACCGCCGAGAAGTCTTCCTGGGCGTTCGCATCGCCGGCCAGCGGGACAATGTCAGTCAACCACATGCACCATCAGGGAATTTAACCCATGCAGCAGCGACGGCTAGGAGATACACAGCTCATGGTCAGCGAGCTGTGCCTTGGGACCATGACCTTCGGCGAACAGAACACCGAGGCCGAGGCCCATGCCCAACTAGACATGGCCCTGGCTGCCGGTATCAATTTCGTCGATGCGGCGGAGATCTATCCGGTCCCGCCGCGGGCCGAAACCCAGGGGTTGACGGAACGCTATATCGGCACCTGGCTCCAGCAGCGTGGAGGACGCGACCGCCTGGTTCTGGCCAGCAAGGTCGCCGGGCCCGGGGCCTGGGTCGGCTACCTGCGGGACGGCCAGCAGCGTTTGGACCGCACCAACGTCGTGGCTGCCCTGGAGGGGAGTCTGGCCCGGCTTCAGACCGACTATCTGGACCTCTACCAGATCCACTGGCCGGACCGTGAGACCAACTATTTCGGCAAGTTGGGTTACGAGCCAGTCGCGGACGATGAGAGTGTCCCGCTCCTGCAGACCCTGGAGGCACTCGATGAACAGGTCAAGGCCGGTAAGGTCCGGCACATCGGCCTGTCCAATGAGACCCCCTGGGGCATGATGACCTTCCTGAGGCTGGCAGAACAGCATGGGTTGGCGCGGCCGGTGAGCATCCAAAATCCCTATAATCTGCTCAATCGCAGCTTCGAGATCGGTCTGGCGGAGGCGGCCCTGCGTGAACGCTGCGGGCTTCTGGCCTACTCGCCCCTGGCGTTTGGCGTGCTGTCCGGCAAATATCTCAACGGGGTGCGCCCGCCAGGGGCCCGGCTGACCCTGTTCGAGCGTTTCAGTCGCTACTCCAATGTCGAGGCGGAGCGTGCGGCCACGGCCTATGTCACCCTGGCCCGCGACCATGGCCTCGACCCGGCCCAAATGGCCCTGGCCTGGGTCACCAGTCGGCCCTTCGTCACCTCCAATATCATCGGTGCCACGACCCTGGAGCAACTTGCCAGTAATCTGGCCAGCCTGGATCTAACCCTCTCGGACGAGCTGATCGTCGGGATCGAGGCGATTCACCGCGAGCAGCCCAACCCAGCGCCTTGAATCTGGGGGGGGAGTGGTGCGGATACGGCGCGCTTGGGGATGCATGACGGTGGTTGGGCAAATGGCGGTGGCGGTCGGGGTGGGCGCAGAAGCCCGCCGCGGTATCGATCCCTGCCGTTGTAGGGCTATGCTGCCCATGGCCTGGCGAAAAACTAGGCGGGCTTCGCCTGGGTCGATCCAGCTAGAATGGTTGGGTTGCCACCGAATTGAGCCAGGGGCGGCCCCCGCCTATAATCCGGGCAGACACGCGCCCCAAAGCCCCTCCGCCACAGGTCATGCCATGAATCGCTCCCTCCTCCCCGCGCTCCTTGCCGGTCTCATCTTGGCGGCCCCGCCCCTGGCCATGGCGGACGACCTGTTGGCGATTTATGACATGGCGGTACAGAGCGACCCGATTCTCAAGGAGGCGGAGTCCAACCTCTATGCCACCCGCGAGGTCAAGCCGCAGGCCAAGGCCCTGTTGTTGCCGAACATAGGTATTTCGGGCGACGTGACCTACAACAACATTCGCACTCGGGGGAGTAATGCGGCAGGGAGCTTCAACCGCAGCGACAGTTTCACCGATGGATCCCTGTCCCCGGTCATCACCCAGACCGTGTACAACCGCGCCAACTGGATGCAACTCAAGCAGACGGACAGCACCATCGCCCAGGCCGAAGCACAGTACAGCAGCGCCCAGATCGACCTCATGTCGCGTACCACCGTGGCCTACTTCGAGGTCCTAAGGGCGGCCGACGCGGTGCGGGTGTCCGAGTCCCTGGTGCGTGCCAACGAGCGGCAGCTAGATCAGTCCAAGCAGCGCTTCGAGGTTGGCCTGGTGGCTATCACCGACGTCAATGAGAGTCAGGCCGCCTACGACCTGTCCCGCGCCAACCTGATCCTCGCCCAAAACAACATGGACAACCAATGGGAGGCTCTGCGCAAGATTGTGGGTCCCATCCAGGTACCACTGTCCCGCCTGGGCGACAAGCTGCCCCTCGCACCGCCCGCACCCAACGACATTAATCAGTGGGTCGAGGCGGCCATGCAGGGCAACTACGGCATCGTCGCCGCCACCCAGGCGGAGGAGGCGGCCAAGAAGAACATCGAGATCCAGAGGTCCGGGCACTACCCGACGCTTGAGGCCAACGCCGGCTACCAATGGACGCGATCTACGGCAGATTTCAACACGGACATCGATGGCGCCTTCATTGGGCTTCAGGTCAACATGCCCATCTACCAGGGTGGGGCCGTGGACTCCCGCACACGTCAGGCCGGCTACCAGTTGCGCGCTGCCCAGGACCAACTCGACCAACAGCGCCGCGAGGTGACCCAGCAGGTAAAGGACGCCTTCCGCGGCATCATCTCCTCCATCAGTGATGTGCAAGCGCGCCAGGCGGCGGTGGTCTCGGCACGTAGCAACCTGGAATCCACCCAGGCCGGTCTGGAGGTGGGTACCCGCACACAGGTGGACGTGCTCAACGCCCAGAGATCCCTGTTCCAGGCCGAGTTTGACTATCTTAGCTCCCGCTACGACTATGTGATCAATGGGGTCAATCTGCACCAGGCCACCAGCACCCTGACCCGGGACGTGCTGGCCAAGGGCAACGCCTGGTTGACCGCCACGGACCCTGTGTTGCCGCCCGCCTACTAGGCCGATGGCGCCGAAGGTCAAGCGTAAGCGGTAGGGTGGATAAGCCAAGCGCATCCACCGCAGGCGCGCTGGTGGATGCGGCGCGCATGGACCTTTTGCCAAACATCAGGCGCAGCGCGACGCGCCTTATCCACCCTACAGATACTTGGCGCATTTCGGCGCGGCGGTACGACCATGTCCGGTAACAGCTTCGGCAAACTCTTTGTGGTGACCGGCTTCGGCGAGAGCCACGGCCCGGCCATCGGGGCCGTCGTGGACGGCTGCCCGCCCGGGCTACCCCTGTGCGAGGCGGATCTCCAACTGGACCTGGACCGGCGTCGTCCGGGCAAGTCCCGCCACACGACCCAGCGGCGCGAGTCCGATACCGTCCAGATCCTCTCCGGGGTCTTCGAGGGGGTTACCACAGGCACGCCCATCGGGCTGATCATCCAGAATGAAGATCAGCGCTCCAAGGACTACTCCGAGATCTCAGCGAAGTTCCGGCCGGGCCACGCCGACTATACCTACACCATGAAATACGGCCTCCGCGATCATCGCGGCGGGGGGCGCTCCTCGGCGCGGGAGACGGCCATGCGGGTGGCAGCCGGGGGCATCGCGAAGAAGTATCTGCGCGAACGCCATGGGGTCCTGATTCGCGGCTTCCTGTCTCAGCTTGGGCCCATACGCAACGTCGGGTTCGATTGGGATGTGGTCGAGACCAACCCCTTCTTCTGGCCTGACGCCGAGGCAGTGCCTGTGCTGGAGTCCTACATGGACGACCTGCGCAAATCAGGGGACTCCGTCGGGGCCGAGGTGACGGTAGTGGCGAGTGGGGTCCCAGTGGGTCTAGGCGAGCCCATCTTCGACCGCCTGGATGCGGATATTGCACACGCCCTGATGAGCATCAATGCGGTCAAGGGGGTAGAGATCGGGGCCGGTTTCGCCTGTGTCGCCCAGAGGGGCAGCGAGCACCGCGATGAGCTGACGCCGGACGGTTTCCTCAGCAACAACGCAGGAGGTGTCCTGGGGGGCATCTCCACCGGGCAGGACATCGTTGCCCGCCTGGCGCTCAAGCCGACCTCCAGTATCCGGCTGCCGGGACGCACCCTGGATCAGCACGGACAGGCGGCCGAGGTGGTCACCCTGGGGCGCCACGACCCCTGCGTTGGCATCCGTGCCACCCCCATCGCGGAGGCCATGTTGGCCATGGTGCTGATGGACCACCTACTGCGGCATCGGGGTCAGAACGCGGATGTGCAGCCTCCCTTGTCCGGGGTGCCGGCAGGGCGCGGCGGGATCTGAGCCCCTGGACCCCGATTCGGTCTGACCGTTCATGCCCTACTGGCGGTTGTCAGGGTACTACCTGTTCTACTTCGGTGCCCTCGGTGCCCTGGTGCCCTACTGGGGGCTCTATCTACAGGATCGGGGTCTGACCCCTTTGGCCATCGGCGAGTTGATGGCCATCCTCACCGGGACCAAGCTGATCGCCCCCCCCTTGCTGGGTTGGCTTGCCGACCACACCGGGGCCGGCATGCGCCTGGTGCGGATCGCCAGTGCCCTGGCGGCCCTGAGCTTCGGCACCATCTTCCTCGCCGAGGGCTTCTGGGGTATTGCCGCGGTCATGTTCGTGGCGAGCTGCTTCTGGAATGCGGCCTTGCCCCAGATGGAGGCCATCACCTTCAATCACCTGGGGGATCGAGCGAACCGCTATGCGGGGGTGCGCCTGTGGGGGTCGGTCGGCTTTATCCTGACCGTCTCCTGCCTTGGTTGGGTGGTGCAGGGATGGGGGATTGGACTGCTGCCATGGTTCGTCCTCGCCCTGTTCTGCGGGATCTGGGTGGCGAGCCTGGTGGTCCCCGATGCCCCCAGGGGGCATCAGGGTAAGGGCGAGGATGCCCTGCGCCGGTTGCTACGGCGCCCCGAAATTCTTGCCTTTCTGGCCGCTGGTCTGCTCATGCAGGTCAGTCATGGGGCCTACTACGCCTTCTACTCCATTTATCTCAAGTCCGTGGGTTACACCGGGCTTGCGGTAGGTGGGCTCTGGGCATGGGCGGTGTTTGTCGAAGTGCTGGTTTTTCTCGGCATGCACCGGTTGCTGGAGCACTTCGGGGCCAGGCGAGTCCTGTTGGCAAGCTTGGCACTGGCTGTGCTGCGCTGGTTGCTGATCGGCAATCTGGTGGACCTGGTCGCGGTCCAGGTGCTGGCACAGGCACTGCACGCCGCGACCTTCGGTGCCTTCCATGCCTCTGCCATCCACCTGGCACACCATTACTTTCCCGGGCGGGCCCAGGGCCGGGGGCAGGCACTCTACAACAGCCTGAGCTTCGGGGCCGGTGGTGCGGCAGGCAGTCTGCTGGCGGGGCGGCTGTGGTCGGAGTCGGACCCGGCGGTGACCTTCGGCGTCGCCGCCTTGGCTGCCGGGGTGGGGTGGTTGATCGCGTGGATATGGGTGGACCGTGCGAGGCGGTTCTGAACTGTCATGGATCATTTGCGAGTGCCTGCCGGATGAAGGATCATGGTAAGCCAACCCCACAACGGTGGGGTGATGCAACCAGAGGGCACTCTCATGACCGATATGCCGACGACACCGAACACCGAGGAACCCAGCCAAATGCATGGGGCGGAGATGGGGCTGGACGAATTGACGGCTGCCCATGCCGCGTTGCGTAGCGAGCTGGCGTCGGTCAAGGCAGAGGCGCGCAAGGCGATCACTCGCCGGAACGAAGAAGAGGCCCTCAAGCCCTATCAGGCCGAGTTGATCCAGCTCCAAAAGTACCTGGAGAGCAATCGCACCCGAATGATCATCCTGTTCGAGGGGCGCGACGCTGCGGGCAAGGGCGGGACCATTCGTCGCATGACCCGTTACATGAACGAAAAGCACTATCGGGTGGTCGCCCTGGGCAAGCCCACGGAGCAGCAGGTGACCCAGTGGTTCTTCCAGCGTTATGTGGAGCAGTTCCCGCGTGGCGGCGAAATGGTACTATTCGACCGCAGTTGGTACAACCGGGCCGTGGTGGAGCCCATCTTCGGGTTTTGCACCCCGAAGCAGTATGACGATTTCATGCATGGCGTAGTCGGTTTCGAGAAGGACTTGGTGCGCCAGGAGACCTTGCTCGTGAAGCTTTATTTCAGCGTCACCAAGGACGAGCAGGCGCGTCGATTCGAGCGGCGCAAGACCGATACGTTGCGCCAGTGGAAGTTGTCCGAGATCGATGTGCAGGCCCAGGACCGCTGGGACGACTTTACCCACCAGAAGCATGAGATGCTGCGCCGCACCCATACCTCCCATGCGCCCTGGACGGTGATCCGCTCCAACAATAAGTTCAAAGCGCGGCTCAACGCGTTGAAGGTCGTCCTCAATAGCGTCCCCTACGAACGGCTCGACAGGGACCTGGATTATGTCCCGGACCCGAGCATCGTCATCTCCGGTGCCAGGGAGTTGGAGATCATGGAAGCCCAGATGCTGCGCGCCGGCAAATTCATTTCCTGATCCCAGGCCCCGAGTGCGGTGCGCGCACATCCACCCAAGAGTCCCTGGGTGGATGTGCGAAGTACATCCGCTGCGGGCGCTCCCATGCGCAACTCTATCCAACGATTGGCTTTGGTCCTCGCCGTGGGGTTGATGAGCCTTGCCGGGCCCGCCTTGGCGGAGCCCTTGAGGTTCTTCGCCATGGGCGATGCGCCTTACTCCGAGTGGGAGTTCATGCAACTGGAGGGGCTGCTGGCGGATGTCGGCGATGCCAGCCCCGCCTTTGTCATCCATGTCGGAGACATCAAGTCCGGCAGCAGCGTCTGTACCGATGGCTATATCGCACGCATCGCGAAGCTGTTTGGCAGCGTGTCGGCCCCCGTCGCCTATACCCCCGGAGACAATGAATGGACCGACTGTGGGCGCACCGGGGGTGACCCGAAACAGCGCCTCGCGGCCCTCCGCAGGGACTTCTATGGCGACCCCGCGGTGCTGCGTCTGGCCACTCTCGGGGCGGTGCACCCGGACCCGGACTACCCGGAGAATTACTGGTTTTCCGCCGGCGGGGCAATGTTCGTCGCCGTGCATGTGGTCGGCAGCGACAACGGCCTGAACAGCAATGAGACCGACGCGGAGACGGAGTGGCGGGCGCGCTCCGCGGCGAATCGGACCCTCTTGAAGGGGGCCGTGAAGGCGGCGAAGGGCAACGGGGCGCGGGCCCTTGTGATATTTCTCCAGGCCAATCCCCTATTCGGCGATCGGGATGAGGACAACGGCTTTGCGTCGTTCTTGGCAGATTTGGAGTGGGTTCTGACGGCCTTCCCCGGTCTCGTCCTGGTCATCCATGGTGACACCCACCATTACGTCTTGGATCACCCGCTCACGGACCCGGTGTCGGGCGAGGCGGAGTTGCGCCTGACGCGCCTGGAGGTCCCTGGCTCGCCGCTGGTCGCCGGGGTTTGGGTCACCTTTGACCCCGATGCAGATGAGCCCTTCTCCTTCAGCCGGGGCGGATCGGAGATCCCTTCCCAGCCCGGAGGGCCATAGCCTGGACGCCCGAAGGGCGATCTGTCGTCTCCGGGTTCAATCGAGGCTAAGAGCCCGCTTCCCGCACTCCCCACTGCGCGACCGTTAATGCGCCTTGGCCTGCTCGGCCAGGTATAGCCAGGTCTCGATGACGGTGTCGGGGTTGAGCGACATGCTGCCGATCCCTTGGTCTAGCAGCCACTTGGCAAGGTCCGGGTGGTCCGATGGGCCCTGTCCGCAGATGCCGACGTACTTGCCCTGCTTGCGGCAAGCGGCAATGGCTAGGGACAGCATGTGCTTGACTGCCGGGTCGCGCTCGTCGAAGTCGACGGCGATCAGGGCCGAGTCCCGGTCCAGACCCAGGGTGAGCTGGGTCATGTCGTTGGAGCCGATGGAGAAGCCGTCGAAGTACTCCAGGAACTGCTCCGCCAGCACGGCGTTGGACGGGATCTCGCACATCATGATGAGCCTTAGCCCGTTGACTCCGCGGCCTAGCCCCTGCTCCGCCAGGGCCTCGACGACGGCCTTGGCCTGCTTGAGCGTGCGCACGAAGGGGATCATGACCTCCACGTTGGTCAGGCCCATGTCGTTGCGGACCCGCTTGAGGGCCTCGCACTCCAACTCAAAGCAGGCGCGGAAGGACTCGGAGATATACCGACCGGCCCCGCGGAAGCCGATCATGGGGTTCTCCTCATGGGGCTCGTAACGCGGCCCGCCCACCAGATTGGCGTACTCGTTGGACTTGAAGTCCGACATGCGCACGATCACCGGATTGGGGGCGAAGGCCGCCGCCAGGGTGGCGATGCCCTCGGTGAGGCGCGCCACGTAGAACTCCCTAGGCGATGGGTAGGCGGCGATACGCGGGGCGATCTCGGCCTTGAGGTCCGCCGGCAGGGCGTCGTACTCCAGCAGGGCCTTGGGGTGGATGCCGATGGTGTTGTTGATGATGAACTCAAGGCGCGCCAGGCCGATGCCCTTGTTGGGGGTGGCGGCGAAGGCGAAGGCGCGGTCCGGGTTGGCCACGTTCATCATGATCTTGACCGGGATCTCCGGCATCTTCGACAGCTCGATGGTCTTGTGCTCGTAGGGGATGAGCCCGGCGTAGATGAAGCCGGTGTCGCCCTCGGCGCAGGAGACCGTCACCTCGTCGCCGTCGCGGATGTTATCGGTGGCGTTGGAGCAGCCCACCACAGCGGGCACGCCCAGCTCTCGGGCGATGATGGCGGCGTGGCAGGTGCGCCCGCCGCGGTCGGTGACGATGGCCGCCGCGCGCTTCATGATCGGCTCCCAGTCGGGGTCGGTCATGTCGGCGATGAGCACGTCCCCGGGCTTGACCCGGTCCATGTCGGCGATGGAGGCGACCACCCGGGCCGTCCCGGAGCCGATGCGGTTGCCGATGCTGCGCCCGCTGGCCCGCACCTCGCCCTTGCCCTGGAGGGTGTAGCGCTCGATGACCTGGCCGCTGCGGCTCTGCACCGTCTCCGGCCGCGCCTGGACCACGTAGAGCTTGCCGTCCAGCCCGTCCTTGGCCCACTCGATGTCCATGGGGCGGCCATAGTGCTGCTCGATCAGCACCGCCTGGCGGGCCAGTTCCATGACCTCCTCGTCGGTAATCGAGAAGCGGGCCCGGTCCGCGTCCGGGACGTCCTCGGTGCGCACGGGCGAGGCGCTGCCGGGTTCCGCGTAGACCATGCGGATGGCCTTGGCGCCCACGCCGCGGCGCAGGACCGCCGGGTGCCCGGCGGCCAGGGTCGGCTTGTAGACATAGAACTCGTCGGGATTGACGGCCCCCTGGACCACCATCTCGCCGAGGCCGTAGCTCGAGGTCACGAAGACCACGTCGCGGAAGCCCGACTCGGTGTCCAGGGTGAACATGACCCCGGAGGCGGCCAAGTCACTGCGCACCATGCGCTGGATGCCGGCGGACAGGGCCACATGGCGATGCTCGAAGCCCTGGTGGACCCGGTAGGCGATGGCGCGATCATTGAACAGGGAGGCGAAGACCTCCTTGATGGCGTGCTTGATATTGTCCAGGCCCTGGACGTTGAGGAAGGTCTCCTGCTGGCCGGCGAAGGAGGCGTCCGGCAGGTCTTCCGCGGTGGCCGAGGAGCGCACCGCCCAGGAGGCCTCGCCCCCGAGCCCGGCGGTGAGGGTCGCGAAGGCATCGTCCATGGCCCTCTCCAGCCCTGCCGGGAAGGGTTGTTGCATGATCCAGCCGCGGATCTTGGGTCCGGTCTCGGCCAGGGCCGCGAGGTCGTCCACGTCCAGCGTATCGAGCAGGGTCTGAATGCGCTCGTCGAGCCCGTCGGTGGCGAGGAACTCCCGGTAGGCATCCGCAGTAGTGGCGAAGCCACCTGGGACCTGCACTCCGACGCCTGAGAGGTTGGCGATCATCTCGCCCAGGGAGGCATTCTTGCCGCCCACCACGGGCACGTCGTCCATCCCGAGATCTTTTAGCCAACGGACGTAGTCGGTCATGGGGGGTCTACCTCTGGTCGCGGGCCTGGTGGCTCGGGCTTAGGGGTCCCGGAGCGGCGGGGCCGTCCCGGGAGGGCATAAAAACCCGGAGGACTATAGACCAGGATGGCCACGGTGGGGTTGAAGAGCGTCAATGGTTTGGATTGGGACCGGCGGTCCGTGGTCAGAGGCGGACGGAACGACGGAAGGGCGGGGAATACGCGGACAAGAACAACCGCAATGCTGCCTTACGATGGGCCGAGCTTGCGAGGCCTACAGATCCAGGCCAGCGCAAGCCTCACCCTGTTGGGCCTCGTGCCTCGGCCAAAACTAACACGTTCGGCTTGTCGTCGAGGCCTAGCTTAACCGTGGGCGATAGCCTTGTCGGTGAAGAGATAGTCCTTCAGTTCGTGGTCGAAGGCCGGGTCCTGGCGACGGATCCACTCCAGGACCATGGCGGCGTGTTCTTTCTCCTCGTCCCGGTTGTGGGCGAGGATGGCCTTCAATTCCGCGTCCTTACAGGCATCGACCCGCTGGTTGTACCAGTCGACCGCCTCCAGCTCCTCCATCAGGGAGACGATGGCGCGGTGCATGTCGCGCGTCGTATCGGACAGTTCGCTGATCGGTTCGTGATAACCCTCGTTGGCCATGGCTGGATTCCTCAAGTTGGGGTGGGGCAGGGGAGCGCTGATGTCGGTCCCCGGGGGACGCAGCCATTGTCCCGAGGGGGCCGGACAAAGGCAATGGCTTCGTCGGGGCGCGGGTCGGCCTTGGGGCCTCAGGTTGGACATGTTTAAATGCTCAGACCGACCGTCATGTAGGCGCGCAGATCCCCAAGATATGAAACGACGTAGGGTGCGGTGAGTATGCGTACCGCACCAAGCCAATGCACCGTGCCGCACCCTAGGTGCTGCGCCAACCCTTTCCTTATCCCGCCCCGCTCGGAGACATACTAAATGCACCAAAGCCCTGAGGCCTTTCGCACCCAGGCCATGGACATCGGCCTGTCCGAGCAGGACCTGGACGAGGACCCGGTGCGCCAATTTCAGCGGTGGTACGAGGAGGCCATCGGGACCGGCATCCCGGAGCCCAACGCCATGAGTCTGGCCACCGTGGACCCGGATGGTCAGCCGTCCCTGCGCAGCGTCCTGCTCAAGCTCTACGATGCCCGTGGCTTCGTCTTCTTCACCAACTATGAGAGCCGCAAGGCGACGGAGATGGCCGGCAACCCCCGGGTCGCCTGCCTCTTCCCCTGGGTCGGCCTGGCGCGGCAGGTGTGTATCCTGGGGCAGGTCGAGCGGATCTCTACGGCCGAGTCGCTGCGCTACTTCACCACCCGTCCCAGGGGTAGCCAGATCGGCGCCTGGGCCTCGCATCAGAGCCAGGTGATCAGCTCGCGCTCGCTGCTGGAGATGAAGGTGGACGAGATGCGTCGCCGATTCGCCGATGGGGAGATCCCGCTGCCGGGGTTCTGGGGCGGTTACCGGGTGGTGCCCCAGAGCATCGAGTTCTGGCAGGGTCGCGACAGCCGCTTGCACGATCGCTTTCGCTACAGCCGTTTGGGGGGGGGCTGGGTGGTGGAGAGACTCGCGCCCTGAGGTCCTTGCCGCTGCCGGGCTATAATCCCCCCCCTTTTCGTCGCTCGACCAAGGAGAATTCACGATGCAGAGCCTCTCAGGCAAAGTCGCCGTCATCACCGGTGCCGCCGGTAATCTCGGGCGTGCCGTCGCCCACGCCTTCGCCGCCCAGGGTGCCAGTCTGGCCCTGGTGGATCGCGGCGAGGAGACCCTGGTCGAGGTTCAGGCCGGGCTGCCCGAGGGCAGTGATTCAGGGGTTTTCGTCGCTGACCTGTTGAATGCCGAGGCGGTCGCCGACCTGGCCGGGCAGATCCATGAGCGCTTCGGCAGGGTGGACATCCTAGCCAACATCGCCGGTGGGTTCACCATGGGGCCGCCCCTGCACGAGACCTCGGATAAGGACTGGGACTTCATGCTGGACCTGAACGCCCGCAGTGTCTTCCACACCTGCCGTGCCCTGATCCCGGCCATGCTGAGGCGCGGCGGTGGGCGCATCATCAATATCTCCGCCCGGGCGGCGAGCGAAGGGAAGGCCAACATGATCCCCTACTGCGCCTCCAAGGCCGCGGTCATCACCCTCACCGAGGGCCTGTCAGCCGAGCTGAAGGACGCCGGTATCAACGTCAACTGCGTCCTGCCGGGCACCCTGGACACCCCGCAGAATCGCGAAGCCATGGCGGATCAGGACTTCTCCCGCTGGGTCCCCACCGCGGCCCTGGCCGATGTGATCCTATTCCTCGCCTCCGAGGGCTCGCGCTGCGTCACCGGGGCCGCCATCCCGGTCTACGGGCGCAGTTGATCACCATGTACCCGCATGCCGTTCAGGGTCCTGGGCCCGCTGGCCAATGCCGTCCTGGTCGCCGCCGTCCTAGTCGCCGCCATCGCGGGGGGGCGAGCTGCCTCCGCCCAGAGCCTGATGGATGACGAGGTCACCCAACGCCTGGTCACAGCCGTTGAGGCTGCAACAGAGCTGGACCTCTACAACGCCCGCTGCCGGAGCGACCAGTCCGGGCGTCGCACCGAGAACCTCAACAAGGTCCTGACCGGGCGCTACCGGATCACCGTCATCGGGGTCGAAGACCGCTACTTCCCCGAGCGCTCCTACCGTAAGGCCAAAGAGCGTATGGAGAACGATTTTCTGGAGCGGCTCAAGGCGGTTGGCGGCTGTTCTGCGGCCAAGACGGGCGGCATGCGCGATGCCCTGGAGGCGCGCCACCGGGAGTCACTCGGCGCCATCGAGTGAGGCGCGGTCGCGAGGGGCTTGACCCCCCCTTGGTTGGGCCAGATACAACCCCAATCTTTCCTGTTCATCGTCAGTCTGATCGGGAACCAGCCATGAGCGACGCCTTCCATATCGTCTGTCCCCATTGCCAAGCGGTGAACCGGGTGCCGGCCGCGCGCCTCGACCAGGGCCCCAATTGTGGCCAATGCCACAGCCCGCTGTTCGCGTCGCACCCGGTGGAGCTGACCCAGGCCAGCTTCGCCAGGCAGATCGAGCGTAACGACATCCCCGTTCTGGTGGACTTTTGGGCCCCCTGGTGCGGGCCCTGCAAGATGATGGCCCCCCAATTCGTTCAGGCGGCCCAATTGCTGGAGCCCAGGGTCCGTCTGGCCAAGGTGGACACCGAGGCCGAGCAGGCACTTGGGGTCCAGTACGGCATCCGCAGTATCCCGACCCTGGCCCTGTTCCGTGGCGGGCGCGAGATCGCCCGGCAGGCGGGCGCCATGGGGGCCCAGGACATCGTGCGCTGGGTGCGTGGCCAACTGGGCTAGAGAACTGGACTGACGGCAATTGCGCAAGGCCTCTGGGCTTGATTTGGCGCCGTGCGCTACCAACTCTGGCGGCAGTCCCTGTTGCCTAGCCGTCCCAACGGACCCAGCAACCCAATTTCATTGAATCCCCCGGCACGCCGGGTCAGCACATACCGGAGTATCCATGTCCCAGCCCACGAAAGAACACGTCGAAGCCGCCATCAAGGGTTACATCGAGCCACACCTGGAACGTGACCTGGTCAGCGCCGGGGCCGTCAAGGGCATCGAGGTCGAGGGTGGGCAGGTCAAGGTCAAGGTGGTGGTCGGCTTCCCCGCCAAGAGCGTGATTGGTGCCATTGCCGCTGGGGTCAAGGAGCAGGTCATGGCCATGCCCGGCGTCACCGACGTGGCGGTGGACGTGTCTTGGAAGATCGATGCCCACTCGGTGCAGAAGTCCCTCAAGCCCATCGACAACGTCAAGAACATCATCGCCGTGGCTTCAGGCAAGGGCGGTGTGGGCAAGTCCACCACGGCGGTCAATCTGGCCCTGGCCCTGTCGGCCGAGGGCGCCAAGGTAGGCATCCTCGACGCCGACATCTATGGCCCCTCCCAGCCGCGCATGCTCGGCATCACCGGCAAGCCCGAGTCCATCGACGGCAAGACCCTGGAGCCGATGAACAGCTACCACCTCCAGGCCATGTCCATCGGCTTCCTGATCGATGAAGAGACCCCGATGATCTGGCGTGGCCCCATGGTCACCCAGGCCCTGGAGCAGCTCCTCAACGACACCAACTGGGCCGACCTCGATTATCTGGTCATCGACCTGCCCCCGGGTACCGGCGACACCCAGTTGACCCTGGCCCAGAAAGTCCCGGTCTCCGGCGCGGTCATCGTCACCACCCCCCAGGACATCGCCTTGTTGGACGCGCGCAAGGGGCTCAAGATGTTCCAGAAGGTGGAGGTCCCGGTGCTCGGCATCGTCGAGAACATGTCCATCCACATCTGCTCCAAGTGCGGCCATGAGGAGTTCATCTTTGGGTCCGGCGGCGGTCAGAACATGTCTGATCAGTTCGGTGTGGACCTGCTCGGATCTCTGCCCCTGGACATCGCCATCCGCGAAGAGACCGACGGCGGCAAGCCCACGGTGGTCGCTCAGCCCGATTCGCGCATCAGCGAGATCTACCGCGAGATCGCCCGCAAGACAGCGGCCAAGCTGTCGCTCAAGGCCAAGGACTATGCCGCCAAGTTCCCGCGCATCGTGATCCAGAACAATTGATCGCGCCCCCAAATTTGGCCCCGTCGAACGGGGCCGGCTCACTCCAAGGCCCCGGACATCCGGGGCTTTTTTGCTTCGCTCATGCTCGCCCGATGCCCAGGTTCCACTTGCTGCGGCCATCTATCTCGACTCAGGTGTCCGCTGAATCCAGGCTTAGGCCCCGTGCGTCGAAATGTGGCTCCGTTGTGATGGCGCTTGGCCGCCACCACGAGTCCGCGCTTCGAGGCCAAAAAATACGAGTGAATATCCCGTTCCCGGACTAGATACAATGCGGCCACACCGGATGCGGGCGCCAACAGGTTCCTGTTCAGGCGGCGTGGATGTTCCCAACATGACCCCCCGGACGCAGGATTGCGGGACGGGATGGGTCGCAGCCCATTTTGTTTGCGAAGAATCATGAACCTATATCAAACCATCTTGGCCTCATCAGCCGTCTCGGTCGCGCTTCTGCTGGGGGGCTGTGCTACTTCCGGAGGCAGTGGCGCTAGCGGGGAGCCAGCCTACGCAGGCTTCCTGAGCCACCCTGAGCGCCTCAAGCCCGTGGCCGAGGGCAGCAGCGCATTGGTCTGGATCGATCCGAACGTGGATTTCGGCAAGTACAACAAGTTCCTGATCGAGCGCATCCAGGTCCAGCTGGCGGACGGCGGGACCAAGTCCATCGATCCGACCGAGCTGAAGGATTTGACTGACTATTTCTACAATGCCATCGTCAAAGCACTCGATCCGCCCTACAAGATCGTGTCCAAGCCGGGCCCCGGTGTGCTGCGGGTGCGCATCGCCATCACCAACCTGGTGCCCACCCAGACTGAGTACAGCGTTGCGGCCCTCGTGATCCCTTATGCCACGGTAGTGGACGTCGCCTCTGGGCAGGCGAATGGCGGACCGGTGGGTTCCACCGCCTACCTCGGGCGTACCGGCATTGCCGGGTCCCTGATCGAGGCACAGACCAACACCGTGGTCGCGGAGTACGCGGACAAGGAGGCCGGTCGCAAGTACGTCATCGATACCCAAGATGGCGTCACTACGGCGGTGACCACCGGCGTGGACAACTACCTCAAGGCCTATTCGACCTGGGCCTACGCCAGGCAGGCGTTCGACGGTTGGGCGACGGATCTGCGCCAATGGGTGGACAAGGTTCACGGGCGCTGAGTCAGGGGATGACGTTCGGAGCAGTTTTCAGTTGGCAGTTGTCAGTAAGAGTTTGTTGCTGCTGGAATAAGGTGAAATCCTGAAACGGAGAACCGACGCGCGGCAGGTATATATGTGGCATGTTGCCGACGGTCCTTTTCTGGCTGTCGGGTGTAGATGATCCAGTGTGGCTACCAAATGAGGAGATCGAAATGAACACCTTTTCCATCGCCCACACCCCCATGATGACCCGGTTAGCGGGTCTGGGGCTGCTGGTTGGGTCCCTTGCACTGCTCTCGGCCTGTGCGTCGACAGGCAAGGACGTATCCGGCTTCGACCAGCTGAATCTCGCCCCGGGCGATACCGGCCAGTGCGATTCGAGCCCCTGTCGAGTCTTCTTGCAGATCCCCGCTGGAACTGGGAGCTACGTGGTGACGGGCAATGAGGTTACCTTGGGGACCTATCCCGCCGGTCAGAATGCGGATCTCGGCAGTTTCTACAGCAGCCAGGCCATTCAGATCAGGGGCATGGATGTGCCTAAGGCCTATGCCTATATCCCCCCGAATCTCTAACTGCGACTGATCCTGGTGCTACCCATCAATTCCAAAGAGGTAATTCCGTGGCGACAATGATTGATCGGTGGGGGCGGCATTGCCGTCGTCTGTGTCTGCTTGGCGTGATCGTCTCCCTGACCGGTTGCGGCGCACGGGGCTTCGCCCCGGATTCCGTGGTCGAGAACCCAGGGGCCGATGCCTTTCTGACCCAGGTCGGGAAGCAGTGCGGCGATCTGAACGTGGGTACCGGGACCATTGCCTGGCTGCTGGAAAGCCAGGACGATGTCTATTTCGTCGACGAGACGACCAAACTCTACTTTGGTGATGTCTCCAAGGCCCAGTACGAGGACGATATCAGCTCGTTCTATCCGGTCGGGGATAGTTCCCGGGCCCTGTCCTGCATCTATGCGCAACTTCCCAAACAGATGCCCTGATCCTCCAGGAGGCACCCAATGTCTGACCTCGAAAACATCGAACTGGCGCGCTATCACCGCGAGATTTTGGCGGACGTCAAACACATGGTCGGCAAGTATTGCCGCATCATGGAGTGGGACATCCCGGAGGTCGACGAGGCTGAGGCCCGTAAGCTGATCTTTGCGGCGATCAGGGAGTCGCTTGCGGAGGTGGAGGCAGGCAAATGAGGTTGGCGATTCCGGCAAGAGGCTGTCATCGCCAACAGCATTCCTCAGACGGCCACGGTGAGTCGCAAGGGCGGGCCTAGTTTCAAGCCCGAGTTCGACGGGGCAGCGGAGGTGGCGTTGCTCCCGGGGACGGACTTGCAATACGTGGTGAACTCCGAAACCCCCATCATTCGGGTCGAAGGTGCGGACTACTATGGCCTGGAGGCGGGGGTCTGGTTTACGGCCAAGTCCTTGGATGGTCCCTGGGAGGTGGCGACCTCGGTCCCCGGCCTCATCTACACCATCCCGACCAGCTTGCCGCTGTACTACGTCACCTATGTGCGCGTCTATGGCTCGACCCCAGAGGTCGTCTATGACGGCTATACACCGGGCTATCTGGGGGCCGTAGAAACGACCGACGGGGTCGTGGTCTATGGTACCGGCTACGACTACCAACCCTGGATTGGCGATAGCTGGATTGCCGCGCCTGAGACCTTCGATTTGGCGGCCCAGCCGGTCTATAACCCGGCCGTCGGTTACGCCTTTGGCTTTGAGCTCGGCCTGGCCACCGCCGCCATGGCCGAACCCTACTGGCGCAGCGCCTATTATCGACTCTATTGGGCTGGTTATCGCTGCTGCGGCGCCACCACGGTCAATGTCTACGGCCATTGGGGCGATGCCGTCGCCGCTGGGACCCGCACCTGGTACGCTGCGGTGGATGGCACTGTCGGCACTGTCGCGCGGGGCGGCTATGAGAACGTCCGCACCGGGACCACCGGGGCCTACGCCGTCGGGCGCAGCTACAACCCAAGTACTGGTGTGGCCCAGCGTGGCTATGGGCGTACTTTCGACACGGCCGGGGGCGTGTCCCGGCGGGGTCCAGCGGGGCGAGCGATACAACCCGACGACCGGCACGCACACCTATGGCTCGCGGGCCACGGCGACGGGTCCAGGTGGCAGCACTGTCTTGCGGCAGACCGGCGCAGCGCAAGGGCGCTACGGCCAGACCGGGGTGGTGCACCAGACGACCGTCGATAACGCCCATACCGGCGAAAGTCACACTGTCGATACCGCACGGGTTGGCGGGAATCGATACGCCGGTGCCGATGGCAAGGTTTACCGAAATACCGGAGACGGTTGGCAGCAACACGACGGAGGCGCTTGGCGGTCGGCGGGCGGGGATACCTCCTGGGCAGATCGGGAGCAACAGGCCCGTACCCAGGGAGCTGATCGGTTCGCCGGCTTTGGAGGGGGCGGATTTGCAGACCGCTTCGGTGGGGGTTTCGGCGATCGTTTCGGTGGTGGCTTTGGAGGCGGCGGTTTTGGCGGGCGTCGCTAACTCGTACCGTCGCGCGCAAGTCCTCCCGACATAAGGTAGGGTGGATAAGCGCAGCGCATCCACCGAAGGCATTTGTGGCTATGCCCCTCACTCCGGTGTCCTCTCAGCGAATTGGAGAGGAAGGTGTCGAACGCGCCAGGGCGACGTTTATGGTAGCGATAGGGGGTTGAAGCTCGATGAAAGCGATCTACGGCATATTGTTGTTTTTGAGTGTGGTAACGGCCTTCGCTCAGGGCGCACCACCGCCTTTGAATCTGACGAACCCAGCGTCCTTCGGGACCAAGGACGCCTGCTTGTCGGATTGTGACCAAGTCTTCGCAGACTGCAAGGTGCAGTGCAAAAATACGGGTGCCCGGCTCGACGAGCCGCACTACGAGGGCCCCGATCTACCCGTAGACCCCTGCATCCGCGACTGCGCAGCGAACTTTGAGTTGTGCAGAGGGGATTGCTAGGGAAACGCTGGCTTAAGCGTTTTCCGTGCGCGCCAAGGATGGCCCGGGCTGATTCAAGCCAGGGACGGCTTTAATCAGCATCTCCGCAGTGCCGTTGGGTGCAGTGTGGCGAGGTCTCAGACATCAGGGATTTTGGGGCTGGGCACAACCCTTGATCACCATCAACGCAGTGACCCCGGGAGGGGCGTGTTTATGCAGATGCATACAAGATTCGGTGGGCTCTTGTCGCTGGTCCTGTTGGCAGGTTGTGCAACGCCTGTCGGACCACTGGCGCCACCACCGGTACCAGACAACCCCGCGACCGCGGCAACCGTGAGCGTCTATCGCGATGCCGCGGCCGTCGATGGGGTGCGTATGGTCTTCACCATCAACGGTGCGGCCACCTATCAATTGCTGCCGGGGGATCGCTACGATTTTGCCCTCGGTGCCGGTAGTTATGAGCTAGGCTACCGGATGGGTATGAGCACCTGCTCAGACCCGGTGCAGATCGATCCTGGTGGCCATTACGTCTTCAAACTCGCGTCTGACTGCGCCATCATCCTCGAATCCCAGTGAAGTGTTGGGGCCCTGAGGCGCCGACGGCGTCGTGCACACCTGCGTAAACCCGGCAACTCCAAATTGCGAGAGACTCCCCATGGTCAACACCCCTAGCCCCATCGACGCAGATCTCGCACCGAGTGCAACGCCCGAGCACGGCCCCGATCCGGTGAGCATGCGCACCGACCTGTGGCTCTTCGTGGGCATGTTGGTGCTCGCCTTGGGTGGCGTTGCCGTGACCCAACTCGAGCATACCGGCGGCAAGCTCTATTGGGTCTTTCTGGTGTTGGTTTATGGGCTTGTCAGCGTGGGCCGGACCTGGGCCAGGCAGAGGCGCCACGGGCACCCCACCTGGGCTATGGTGCGGGCTCAGGTCTTCCACTGGCTCGGCACCCTGGTTGCGGTCAACATCATCCTGATGTTCGAGGCGCAGGACATCACCAATCGTGGGGCGGCCTCTGACTTCTCGGTGCTCGTCCTCGCCCTGTCCTGCTATCTCGCCGGGGTGCACTTCAGCTGGCCTTTTCTGCTGCTGGGTGGAGTGCTGGCGGTGATCGCCGTTGGCCTGGGCTTTCTGGACCAGTTCTCGGTCTTCGCATTGGCACTCCCGGTCGCCGTCCTGGCGGTGTGGATGGTCGTCCGGCGCTCCGTTGCGGCCAAACTTTGAGCGCCGGTTCCCTCGAAAGGTCTCCCGTGCATAAACCGGGGTATCGCGTCGGCATATCCGCCGGACGGGGGAGGGGTAGATCTTGAGCGTATCCGTGTCAGCCGCCCCTAGCCGGGTAACTTGGCAGACGCCCCTCGTCTGGGCGCTGCTCTTACTTACCCTCTATGCCTTGCACGATGTCTTTCTGGTCGCTTTCCTGACCTTCCTGCTCTCCTATGCGATTCGAGCCATAGTCGTGACCCTTGCTCGTCGCCTGGGTCGGGAGGGTACCGGGGTCGAGCGCTGGCTGACCCTGGGTACCTTCGCCGCCATCGTCGCCCTGATCTGGCTCCTGGTTGGCCTCGTGGGTCCCCAACTCGCTATGCAGAGCCGACTCCTGTTGACGGACGCGGAGCGCCTGCAACCCGAGCAGGTACTCAACCACTTTCTTGGCCGCACGGTCGGCGCCTGGCTCTTCCACGACGTGTACGGCGGCCCGGATGACCCCCGTTACCAGGCGGGGTTGGAACAATTCGTGGCCCAGGGTCGGACAGGTGAGGGCGCCTATGCCGATTTTGGTCGGCTTGAGAGCCGGGTGCAGGGGGGGCTCGAGATTGCGTACGCGGCCGCGGAGCGGCAGCGTCTGCGCGATCAGGTGCTGGGGGGCGGGGGCGACAGCCGGCGATTCGACCAGTGGTTCTTGACCGTCAAGGCCCCTGCCCTGGTGGCGGAGCAACGCGATGCCTACCTGGCCCGCTGGCAGGCCCAAGCGGCGACCACTCAGGACCAGGCCGCGGCCGCCGGCACACCTGCGAACCAAGCGAGCCAGGCTCTGGATCGACACCTCGCGGAGCTGGCCTTGAAGGACCTTCAGGGACAACCGGCACAGCGGGCCAAGCTGGTGAAAGAGTGGGAGGATGGCGTCGCCGCCCAGGAGTGGCAGAAGCTCAAGGCGTCTCCGGGTTACGCAGAGGCATTTCGGTCCTGGTTCAGCGGGGCACACAAAGATCTGGGCGATCTCCCCTACGATTTCGATACCTACTTGGCCCTAAGCGCGGCCTACCCGGAGGGCATGGCCGCCTTCAACCAAGTCTACCGCACTCGGGTGACGCAGGCGGGTGACAACACCCCCTTGGTGCAAAGCGATTTCAGACGGGCCATGGAGACCGATCTGGCGCGTACCTGGTGGGCCTCCAATCCGTTGGCGGCGAGTCTCAGGGAGCATCTGCGCCAGGACGCGACCGATGTGGCAGACGCGGTCGCGGACCGCCTGGCGGGTGGCATGCGGGCCATGATTGCGATCCCCGTTCAGGTCGGCACGGCGCTCCTGTTGACCATCCTCATCACCTTCGACATGGCGCGACTCAAGCAGGGGGCGCTGAGGCTGCGCCAAACCCGCGTCGCGGCGCTTTATGCCCGGGTGGTGCCGAATCTGACGGCGGTGGCTCGCCTGGTCGGTCGTTCTTTTGCCGCCCAGGGGCTGATCGCCGTCTTCAACACCCTGCTGACCTTCGGCCTGTTCCAGCTCATCGGCCTTAACAACGAGCTGTTGCTGTGCTCGGTGGTCTTCATCGCCAGCTTTATCCCGGTCCTGGGCGTGATCCTGGCGGCCATTCCTATTACCTTGCAGGCCCTGTTGCAGCCGGATGGATCCCTTGGTCTAGCCCTGTACGCCCTGCTCGGCATCGGGGTCATCCACACCATCGAGGCCACCCTGTTGTCGCCTAAGATCGTCGGCAAGATTCTTCACCTGCACCCGGTGCTGGTCATGGCGGTGCTGGTCGTCGGCGAGCATATGTTCGGTATCTGGGGCCTGTTGCTGGGTGTGCCCCTGACCGTCTACATCATTCATGTCGTGGTGCTGGCGGAGGCCATCCCTGGGGTCTATGAGCCCGCGGGTCCGGAGGGCTGCGGGGACTAGTGAAGTTGCGTCTTTGGTCATCCAGCCATGGCCTGATTCATGTCTCGCGCCGCGGAGGGTCTCCGGCGGCGAAGCAACCGCACCGGCAGCAGTGGAGCCGTATGCAAGCTCACCGGACCAAGAGGGGACCAAGTGTGACGATCAGCATCGTCGACGCAACTTCGGTTGCCCGTAACCTGATGATCGGGGGGCTGCGGTGAGCCTGCCACGGGACTTCCGCGGCAAGCTGTACCTGGTCGCGGCCCTGGTGGGCATCCTCGCCGGGCTGATTGGAGGCGCCTTCCATGTCCTGCTGGATGGCGCCGAGGAGGGCCGGCAGGTCTTGCGTTCAGCCCTGGCGGGGGCCCCGGTTCCCGGCTGGCTGATCCTTATGGCGCTCGGGCCCATGGTGCTGATCCCCGCGATGTGGTTGGTGCGGCGCTTTGCCCCGGAGACGGCGGGTAGCGGCATCCAGGAGGTCGAGGCGATCCTCGCCGGGCACAAGTACCTGAATTGGCGGCGTGTGCTGCCGGTCAAGTTCGTTGCCGGGGCCCTGGCGGTGGGGTCCGGGTTGGTCCTGGGCCGCGAGGGGCCCACGGTCCACATGGGTGCGGCCCTGGGCAAGATGGCCTCGGATTGGGGACGGTTGGATGCCCGTCAGACAAAGGCACTCATCTCGGCCGGAGCCGCCGCGGGGCTCGCCGCAGCGTTCAACGCCCCCCTGGCCGCCATCGTCTTTGTCACCGAGGAGTTGCGTGACCACTTTGAATACGGGTTCGCCTCCCTGCAATCGGTCATTCTGGCCGCCTGCATGGCGGTCGTCGTCAGCGATAGCCTGCTCGGCCAGGGCCCGTCGCTGCCGGTGGAGCACCTTCATCTCGTCCCATTGGCATCGCTGCCTCTATTCTTGGTGCTGGGTGTCCTCGTCGGCGCTTTTGGGGTCGCTTTCAATGGACTGCTGCTGGGGTCGGTACGGGTCTTTCGGCAGTTGCGCGAGGACCATGCCTACCTGGTCGCCGGGGTCGTGGGTGCGGCCCTCGGCGCCGTCCTCTGGTTTGCACCCCAGGCCGCCGGCGGCGGCGAGGTGCTGGTAGAGGACTTACTTCGCCAACCCCAGGCACTTGGGTTCTTGGTGTTGCTCTTGGCCGCGCGCACCCTGACCACCGTCGGCAGCTATGGGGTCGGACTGCCGGGGGGGATCTTCGCCCCGATGCTGGCCCTGGGTACGATCATCGGGGCCGGATTCGACCACCTGGTGCCAATCCTGACCCCAGGACTGGGCCTGGAGCCGGGGCTCTTTGCCGTATCCGCCATGGGGGCCCTGTTTGCGGCCACGGTGCGTGCCCCTTTGACCGGCATCGTTCTGGCCATCGAACTGACCGGAGCCGAGGACTTGGCGCTGCCGCTCATTCTCACCTGCCTGTGCGCCACCTTCACCGCGCAGGCCCTTGGTGGTCGGCCGGTCTACGGCCTCCTGCTGGAGCAGGCGGAGCGCTCGCCCCGCTCACTGCCCAGGCCGGGCCGGCGGGTGCTGGTGGCGGGTCTGGTGCTGGCGACCCTCTTGGGTGTTGATGCTCATTGGCCTCAGGCACCGGATCGGGTGCCTTCCTCCGAGTTGACTACGGCCGCAGGTTTGTTTGCACCGCCTGCGCCGTCGAGGCCCGAGGTGCGAGCGCCTGCTGTTGCCCTGGAGGTCCTGCCGGGTCCGGTTCCAGACGCACATGATGCGCCCATCCTGCCCATCCAAAGGCCTGAGCCCGCGACGACGGAGTTGGCGGCGGAACCAAGCTCGGTGGTGGAGCCGATAAGCCCGGTTGATGCCACCCTGGCGACGCCTATGGAGGGTCAGTCCGAGATGGGGGCAAGCACCGCTGAATCGGTGCCAGTTCCGGACGCAGGTTTACCGGCGGAGCCTGACGCGGCAACATCCCCCGTCGCTACAGCGCAGCAGCAAGAGTTGCGTCCGGAGCAGGTCCGGTTTGCCATCCAACTTATCAGTTTTCGCAGCGAGGCGAGCCTGGCGCCCTTCGTCGAGAAGTCTCACCTTGCCGAGCCCCGCACCCTGCCGCCTGAGCATCGCCGCGGCGCCTGGTGGCCGATCCTAATCGGCGACTACGCGACGAGGGATGAGGCCGAGGCCGCGCTTGGGGAGCTACCGGACAGATTGCGTCGCCTCGGCCCGGAGGTGCGTGTCCTCCCAGCGGGGGCGGAGACCAGGCGGATTCCATAACTTTGGATGTTGGCGCTCACTTTATCGCACCGGATTTCCTCAGATCAGGTCGCGGCAACACCTCCGATCATCCACGCGAGGCCTCACAAACCTCGCTTGACCTAAGCAATCCGAGGACCGCGGTCGGCCAGGAGCTGCCCCTGGTAGTTGCCAATTTACGAAACGTCCGGCTAGATGCACCTGCGAGGGATCAAGTGCCTTCTCCTCGCTTCGGAAAGGCCGTACGCTTGGTCGTGCACCATCTGCGCGAAACTCAATTCCTCCCACACATCAGGCGGAAAAGACCCAGATTGACCGATCTCGCCTAGGGTCATATCCCGAAATAACACTTCAAATGCCTTAACGTCACCCCACCCTGCGGTCAAATTGTGGAGGAGCTCCGGGTAATCAATCTCTATTGCGCAGCGGGTATTTGTCGCGGCCGATCTCCATGTGCTGCCGGCGCGCGATGACCTTGTAGTGCACGATGCCCCAGATCTCTTGTCTAAGATGCCTAGCAAATAGTCTACTAATGGCGCAAGTGATTCCCTGGCATGTTCAAACTCTAGTGCCACGCTACATACGTTGATCGCATTTGTTTCTTTTGTAGGTGGCTGTTGCACCTGCACGACGCGCGCCCTCAGTCTTATTGCAGGTAGATACTCAGGGCCTTCGATTGACAGAACAATGCTTTGATTCGACGCATAGGCTTTGAAAGCCGGCAAGGTGTAGCGTCCAGTGGCAATCTGCGTCAGTATCTGCCGAAGCTCATCGACGTCGCTGACGATGACATCGAGCTCATCGAATAGACCATTCGGCTCATCGGTATTCCCATATGCATCGCTCTTTCCTAGAACTGCGAGCAGCTTTTCCAGTCTCAACTCGTTTTCTGGAAGAAGGCTGGAAAACCGTACGGCGACCAGATATTGGCCATTCTGTATCAGTTTTGTACGCAAGACGGTGGCTTCGATCAATAGGTGCTCACCCTGTACCCATGGAAGACGGATTAGCACGGACCTAATGTCTGTTGGAATGGATTCCGAGACGGTGAAAAGCGCCCCGCCCCACGATATATCCAAACTCATGGCCGAGATGGGCTCAGACCCATTCTGTAAGGTCAGATTAATCGGGATCTGGACCCGTATACGCATTTGCGTGCGGTTATTCATGATCGAAGACCCTGTCTGCGACTGTTTCATACTGTGATGACCCCACAGAGATGTTGGGACAGGAAGTTCGACCGTCCCACGAACCCGCCAACGACCAACTCGGATGGAGAATAGCCTGAAGGCGGGTGGCGAGCCGAGCTCATGGAGGCGCTTTCTGGCGCCAACACGGCATTGGACTGAGCCCGCGTGGCACGAACGGTCCCGGAACACCGCCTTGAGCGGCGGGGTCCGCAAAGCCAACCAATCGAGGCTCTGATAGCCGAGAGCGGGGCCAGACCACGAAATCACTGGACCATTGCCTCATATCCTCGACCCAACCTCCCTAGCGGCCGCCGTACCGCGCATTGTAGTCCCTGAGGGATAGGAAATCCGACCGCACGGGCGGCTGGTGTCGGGGGAACGTAGCATCGAAGGAAGGTTCTCTGCGAGGGCGCAGGGCGAGCCGATGGGAAGGGGCGGGGAGCAAACCGCTGTTTGGTAGAGCTACGGGCGGGGTTTGGTGGGGGCGTGATCGCAGCGGGTGCAGGGAGTGGCGCGTCTGCTGCGCGACTAGGCGACGGCTACCATTGACGGGTGACGGTTGCGCCATGACACCCCAGTCCGGTACGAGATCGACCGGCGGGTCGTCCCAGGCCGGCGGTCCGCGGGCGGGGGCGACCGGAGGCGGCCGTGGCGGCTCGCCGATGTGCGTGAGAATCCGCTCGACGGGAGCGGCCTCGGTGATGAAGGCGACGATGCGCCTATCGGCACCGCAGTTCGGGCAGACCAGGGGCAGGGACGGGAATGGCCCGTACACCGTCGATGCCCGGAGACCCCGGGCCGGCAATGTAAGCCTGGGATGTCGGCTTTGCGGACTTCTGCTGCCGCTCGGGAACTGGGCAGCTCTGTACGCTCTGGGTCGTTATGCCAAGTTCGCGATTATGCAAAGTTGTGCGTTACAGCGCTCACTAACCACCGATGAGTGGCGGCCACCGTGCGCTGGGGCATTGTCATAATCGCAGCACTCGGGTATGTCCTGTATCCCAAGAGGTTCATGGGCAGTACAGGCAAGAAATGACTCCAGCATCTATATCCCTCGTACAATAATACTCGGTGCCATCGGAGCATTTTTCTGTGTACGTTTGGATGCATGCGATTCCGTACTGGCTGCAAGTATTAGTCTCATGGCCCTGCAAGGGGCAGCCTGGGTCATGATTTATTTGAGTTGGGTTATCGCACGATGGATTTACGCCCGGGGGGATCTTGGAACAACCCAGCGTCACGGTTATGTCGTCATCTTTGAACGCGAACGGGAAACTCGAATGGTGGCACCAGTTGGTAATTGAAAATTGAGCTTTAGACGGGTTCGCTGTCGATGCAGGTTGTTCAACAACACTGAAACAGGAAGGGCTTCGTTTCCAGTTGTTTCCAAAACCGAGGACGTTGTCGTTGTCATAATAGAATCGATAATCGCCTGTGCAGTAATACGCCCAGCCTTTTGTCTGCAGCGCTTTGTAATGCACCGCGGACATTGTCTGTTCTTCACAAGGTTTGGGTACACGTTCGCAAGGCGAGGCAAAAACACTGGCTGCGTTGAATACGGCACAGATGCCCAATAGGACGGAAAACCCAAAGTCTGCCTTAGACACTCTAGTGGCCATCATTGTTTGCTCCTTATGACATTTGAGGGTTGACCATAAGTTGACAGTTGCTGTCCCCTGAAACCTGGGTCAAAGGGCTCGGGCGAGCAGCCAATGTACAGACGAAGAGATCCGGGTTCGTCAGCCATTCTGCTTGCTTCGACCGTGATCGCAGTGCCGGTTTGCCCCACCAGAGCCACGTGGATATGTTCATGCGAAAGAGTGTCCCAATGCCAGACATTGGGAGAATCCTCCGGGCAACTCACCACTACAGCCGCTTTCTGGCCAGCTTTTATATAAGTGAGAGGTGACAGCCACACTCACGCAGGAAGGGACTTCAGAGCACTCGTTACCGCTTGGTTCCAGCAGCCGGAAAGTGTCGTAGATGGAGTCGCGAGCCCACAAGCTTGAAGGTACAATGATCGCGGTGATCAAGATAAGACTTAGCATTGTTGCCTTATGGCTCTTACCTGACGTGAATGAAGTTGTTCGTCTATGGCTATAGGGATATTTCATAATCAGAGCCTCGAAGCTAGTACTCAAGAACCGGTCTTTTTGATAAATCGCTGCCGGAATATCAGCATATTGTTTCATTTTGAAGATCTAGGTCGGAACCAGAATACGATCGTTTCATGCTAGGGGTAGGAAATGCAACCGGGACGCGGCTGAAGTCGGGGGCACGCTAGCACCGCACGAAGGGCACAGCGCGAGCCGACGCGGAGAGATGGGGAGCAGACCGCCGTCCGGGAAGGTGCGGGGAGGGCTTGCGACATCGCTTGGCGGGGGCAAGGGCGCAGGGGTGCAGGGAGTGGCGCGTCTGCTGCGCGACTAGGCGACGGAGACGGTTTTCACTGCACCTGCTGGTCGAAGAGGTACTCGGGCTCCGGTTGCGCGAGGGTGTCCCAGTGGGGTACGGCCTCGACGGCCGATCACGGCCGCAACCACTCGCGTGCCCTCGGTGGGTGCGCTGCGCTGATCCACCCTACCGTGCTCCGCCGCTGGAGACCCGGTGCAGGACGCGGTCCAACAGGCGCGTGCCCAGCACCCGTCGCAGACCGGCGAGGACATAGGTCGGCGTGGTGACGTAATAGCGCGGCTGCGGCCGAGGGCTCTCCAGGGCATGGATCAGGCGCTTGAGCACCGCCTCTGGGTGCAAGGTGAAGGGGGCCGCCGGACCGACCTTCTTCAGCCGTCGCTCCATGGCCAGGTAGGCCTCTTTGTGGGGGCTGTGCTCGGTGTCGATATACTCGCGCCACTTTTTCACGGCGTTGTCGCGGAAGCTGCTGAGGATGGGGCCGGGCTCGATCAGGCTGACCCCAATGCCGGTCCCGGCTAGCTCCAGGCGCAGGGTGTCGGTGAGCCCTTCCAGGGCAAACTTGCTGGCCACGTAGGCACCGCGGTAGGGCATGGTTACCAGGCCGAGGATGGAGCTGTTCTGGACGATGCGCCCCTCGCCTTGGCTGCGCATCATTGGAATGACCCGACAGGTGAGCTCATGCCAGCCAAATAGGTTGGTCTCGAACTGGGCGCGCAGGCAGTCGCGGCTGAGGTCCTCCACGGCGCCGGGTTGGCCGTAGGCACCGTTGTTGAACAAGGCGTACAGGCTACCGCCGGTCAACGCCAGGGCCTGCTCCAGGCCGCTGGAGATACTCCCGGGGTCGTCCAGGTCAAGTTGGACCGCGTTTAGTCCCTGGTCTCTCAGGCGCGCCACGTCCGTCTGGCGACGGGCGGAGGCGACGACCAGATAGCCTCGCCGTTGCAGGCCCAGTGCACAGGTGTAGCCAATGCCGCTGGAGCACCCAGTGATGAGGATCGAGCGTCGGCCTTTGTCCATACCATTCCTGCATGATGGGTGATTGGCTATTGGACCATCCCACGGATCGGTTTGGCTAGGGAACGAACCGGCCGTGCCCGCGATATCCGGATGATCGATGCACAAGGGGACACTCCTTCCCCCCAAGGAAACGCCGGGGCAACCGAGGCGAACCAAACCAAGTCCGTCGATGGCTCATGCACGCATCGGGATCTGCCAACTTCGATCTGAACTCCGAAGAGTTGCGGCTTGGGTGTCGCACCAGTAAGCTAGAAAAGCTTTGTAACCGTTCCGACGCCCGCCGGATCTTGGGCCAACGCCCTCCGGTCGGTCGGAACATGCGGCGCTTCCGCACCGCGATTCAGTCGCTCGGGCTCGATCCCGACACATCTCAGACAGTCACGGTGGGCCGATTTGGCCCCGCCGCAGCCGGGATCCGGGCATAGGGGATCCTATCGACCAACAAACAATGTGGTGAAGGTAGGCGATGGTCGCCGCCTCTGTCCGACGACGCCAGAGAGCGTTCAGCCGTCTGGAGTGAGTCTCTCGCGGAGCGGCCGCGCCTTGGGGCGCTCGGGACCGAATCCGCGCACAGCGACTCGTCCGGGGCAGGCGCCCACAGGGAATTCGGCAAGACATGAATGACAAGCTGGTCATCCAGGACCTCTATAAGATTTTCGGGCCCCAGCCCGAGGAGGCCCTGAGGCTCCTGGAGCAAGGTCTCTCCAAAGACGAGATCTTCGCCCTCACCCGCACCACCGTGGGCGTACAGGGTGCCGACTTCGCGATCCGGGAGGGCGAGGTCTTCGTGGTCATGGGCCTGTCCGGCTCCGGCAAGTCCACCCTGGTGCGGATGCTCAACCGCCTCATCGAGCCCACCCGCGGTCGGATCTATGTGGACGGCGAGGACATCACGGCGATGGGCAAGAAAGAGCTCATTCGGATGCGGCGCGTCAAAATGAGCATGGTCTTCCAGTCATTCGCACTGCTGCCCCACAAAACCGTGGTTGAGAACGCCGCCTTCGGGCTCGAGGTCTCGGGCCGCCGTCGGCAGGAGTGGCTCGAGAGGGCGATGAGGGCACTAGCGACGGTCGGCTTGGATGCCCAGGCGGACAGCTACCCAGATGAGCTCTCCGGGGGCATGAAGCAGCGGGTGGGACTGGCCCGGGCGCTGGCGACCGAGGCGCCGATCCTGCTGATGGACGAGGCATTTTCGGCGCTGGACCCCCTGATCCGCACCGAGATGCAGGACGAGATCGTCCGCCTTCAGCAGCGCGAGGCCCACACGATCGTGTTCATCTCCCATGATCTCGACGAGGCCATCCGAATTGGCGATCGCATCGCCATCATGGACGGCGGCTCCGTCGTGCAGATCGGCACGCCGGAGGAGATCGTCACCAAGCCCGCCAACGAGTACGTCCGTTCTTTCTTCTACGGCGTGGACGTGAGCAAGGTTTTCAGCGCCGGGGATATCGCCGCGAACAAGGCCCTGAGTGTTTTCCAGCGCCCCGGCGTGAACGTGCGCGCGGCACTCGCCCAGTTGCGGGACCACTCCCGGAACCTGGGCGTGGTCCTGGAACACGGCACGCGATACAGGGGTATGGTCAGCGTCAATACGCTGTCCGCGGCCCTCGGGAACGGCGGTGAGCCGCGTTGGGAGGAGGCCTTCATTCGGGACGTAAAGCCCGCGCCCCGCAACATGGAGCTTGGCGAGGTCCTGAGCATTGTGGCTGCCAGCGAGTACCCGGTACCGGTCATCGATGACGATGGCGGCTATCTGGGCATCATCGACAAGAAGATCCTGTTACAGACGCTGGACAAGGCGGGTTGATCATGGCCGAGCATATCTTGGGTTTCGAGATTCCGATCGGCGACTGGGTCGAGTCCGGCGTCGATTGGGTACAGGACAACCTCACCGGCGTGCTCGACGGGATCTCCGACGGTCTGAGTCTGCTGATCGACTCCTTCGAGGACGGGCTGCTCGCCGTTCCGCCGCTGCTGCTCGCGCTGGTGATCGTGGCGATCGCTTGGTGGCGGGTGGGCTGGCGGTTCGGGCTCTTCGCCCTGGCCGCGATGGTGCTGATCTTCGGGATGGGGATCTGGAAGGAGACCGTATCCACCCTGGCCTTGGTCATCGGGTCAAGCCTCGTAGCCCTGGCCATCGGTATTCCGATCGGGATCAGCATGGCCCGCAGCGATACCGCCCAGGCCATCCTCAGGCCCATCCTGGACTTGATGCAGACCATGCCGCCCTTCGTCTACCTGATTCCGGCGGCCATTTTCTTCGGCCTGGGCAAGGTACCCGGCTCGATCGCGACCTTGATCTTCGCCATGCCGCCGGCGGTGCGTCTCACCAACCTTGGTATACGCCAGGTCAGTCAGGAGCAGGTAGAGGCGGGGCAGGCCTTCGGCTGCACGGACCGCCAACTCCTGTTCAAGGTGCAGTTGCCGCTCGCCATGCCGTCCATCATGGCCGGCATCAACCAGACCATCATGCTCGCGCTTTCCATGGTGGTCATCGCCTCCATGATCGGCGCCGGCGGGCTCGGAAATACGGTGCTGACGGGGATTCAGCGCCTGAACGTTGGTCTCGGCTTCGAAGGCGGACTGGGGGTCGTGCTGCTGGCGATCCTGCTCGACCGCATCACCCAGAGCTTCGGTCGGAGCAGAGAGAGGACCACCCGAAGCCGCCGACGGATCTCGCTCTTCCATCGATTCAAGCAGGTAGTGAACAGCGGCAAGCCTGGCAAGGCCGGAGGCTAAGCTAAACCCGCGGGCGGAAATGACCGAGGGACGCCACAAACAATCATGTGGCCCGGAGCGCAGCACGTCAGCGGCCGGACCACCCACAACCCAAGCGAAAGAGGAGAAACCACATGAAGTGGAGAAGACTTTCAGGCCTGCTGCTTGCCAGCGTTCTGGCACTGGGCGTGAGTATGGGCGCTGCCGCAAAAGAGCCCATCAGGATCGGCTGGACCGCGTGGTCAGATGCCGAGTTCGTGACCAAGCTCGCCAAACATATCCTGGAAGACCGCATGGGCTACCAGGTCGAGCTGATTCAGACCGACATCGCGCCCCAGTACCAGGGGCTTGCCACCGGCAGTATCGATATCATGCTCATGTCCTGGCAGCCGGGAACCCATGAAGACTACATCAAGAAGGTCTGTACGGACGTGGTCAACCTGGGACTGCTCTATACCCACGCGCGCCTGGGGTGGGTGGTGCCTGACTACATCCCTGAGGGCGAGCTCAAGTCCATTGAAGACCTCAAGAAGCCGGAGGTGCGCAAGAAGCTCGACGGCACCATCACCGGCATCGACCCAGGCGCCGGCCTAACCCGTCTGTCGAAGAAGGCCATCAAGGACTACGGCCTGGATTACGAGCTGCAGGTCTCTTCCGGTGCCGGAATGACCGCCGCCCTGAAGCGCGCAGTGCGCCGGAAGGAATGGATCGTGGCCACCGGCTGGAGCCCTCACTGGATGTTCGGTGCCTATGACCTGCGCTATCTGGAGGACCCCAAAGGCGTGCTTGGAAGCTTCGAGCGGGTCCATGCCGTTGCCCGGAAGGGCTTCTACCAGGACAACGTCAAGGCGGCTGCATTTTTCTCCCGCATGCAGATCCCCATCGAAGACCTGCAAAAGGCCATGTACGACGCCCAGGAGACATCGTACGAGGAGGCCGTCACCAGGTATGTCGAGAACAACGGTAAGCGCATCGACTATTGGGTGACGGGGGAACTGTGAGGTCTTTCCACCAAGTCAAAAAGAATGAGGGCATCGCGCCATTCTGCTAGCGGTTCGTGCCGCAGACCCTAAAAGGCTACGGACCTCGCACAGGGTCGTCTGCACGGACCGCTCTCGCCAAGAGTATCGGGACTTGCGCCGTCTTTCACAGGCCGGAAAAGCTGGTGGCAGTCACGGCCGGGGCCGGAAGCGAGCACCTGCGTCTTTCAGTTCATGGTCCGCGCAACGGACCTATGAGGCATGCCGGAGTTGGGTGGGGAGCCTTCGCGGACCTGACTTGCGGACGGCAGCCCAATCCAAGGAGATTTCATGAAACACATTACGGGGGAAGTTCTTCGGTTTGGTTCTCAAACCGTCCTCTTGGCACTCATTGCCATCGCGCCTGGGTTCTTCGTTCCCATAAACGCCCAGGCCAAGACCAGCGACGTAGCGGCGCTAGAAAGGCGGGTTGCCGACCTCAACCGAGAGCTCGCGCGGGCCAAGCAAGCGCTGGCCGCGGCCAAGAACGAATCGGACACCGCCAACAACAAGACCGCCAAGGCGGAGGCCGACCTAGCGGAGGCGGATCTGCCGGCAGCGGAGCCGGCGGAAGCGGAAGAGCCGACATCCGCGAAGATCCAGTTGGGACCTGTAACCGTCGGCGGTGCCATTCGAGCCAACTACATCCTTGGAAGCTACCCAGACGGCGGGAGCGGCCCGTCCCGGGGCGGCAACGGCGGCAACTTCGAACTCGACACCTTCCGCATCAATATGGCCCTGGACTATGGGCAAGTGGTCGGAGAGCTGGAGTACCGGTGGTACAACGGCTACAACTTTATACACACGGGCTGGCTCGGTTATAAGCTCGACGACGCCAGCCAAATCCAGGCGGGAGTCCTCCGCGTCCCGTTCGGTCCCGGTCCCTACGGGGTCTCCCAGAGCTGGTTCTTCGACCAGCACTACTACGTCGGACTGTCGGACGACATGGATCTAGGCATCAAGTACGTCACCCAAAGGGGAAACTGGGACCTGGCCTTCGCCTATCTCTACAGTAGCGAATGGAATGGCAACGGCACCAGCCAGGACAGTGCGCGTTACGGTTATGACGCGGTCCAATGGCGCTCCGGATTGGCCAAGAACGGCAATGTGGTCAGCGCACCCGTGAACGGCTACGAGGAGAGAAATCAGTTCAATGTCCGGGCCATCTACGGGTTCGATGAAGGGGCCGTGCCCACCGATCTGGGGATCTCGCTGCAATACGGCCAACTTCAAGGCAAGGATGCGGATAATGGCGATCACTGGGCGGCGTCGATCCATATGGTCAACCATGTCGGCAATCTTCAGATCGCCAGTCAGCTGACCCGCTACGAGATCAATGTAGGCAGCGACAATCCCCTCGGTACCGACACGCTGATCCCAATGGGTGCCTACGATTTCGCGTGGCCTGTGGCCACCAAGGCATGGATACCGGCCATTTCCGTCAGCTACAAGTACGAGACGACACAGCTCCCCTGGCTGGACTACGTGCTGCCCTATGTCGAATACAGCAGCATCGTCAAGGACGAGGCCGATTTCAACGACAGTCAGATGGCAATTCTCGGCGCCGCCTGGGCAAAGGGCGGCTGGTACATCTATAGCGACCTGGTCTACTCCAACGGCAACTACTTCGTCGGCGATAAAGGCGACGATTACGCCAACATCTACAACGGCGTGGGCGACTTCGGCGTGGACGGAAACGACGAGTGGAACTACCGGTTCAATATCAACTTCGGCTACTACTTCTGATCAGGTAAATCGATGACTCATCTCACCCACGAGCAAGCGGCGCGCGAGCAGAGGGCCTTCGCGGAGCAGCTCAAGCGCATTGAAGAGCAGGCCCGCAGAAAGGCGATACTTGACCGCGAGCCTTTCAAGGGCCTGCAAATCGCCCCGACCGCCTCATTTGAGGACGATGCAGAGGGCCGAGAGCCCGGCGACAGAAACTGGACAGGATTCGGCTTCGACATACATCCCCACGTCACCTTTTTGTCGACGGCCGTGCTGATCGCATTCATTCTCCTGACGTTGATGTTCGATGAGAGCGCTAGCGCGTTCTTCAAGGCGGCCATGGAGGTCATCACCAGCAAGACCGGTTGGTTTCTGATCCTCGCTTCCAACGTGTTCATCCTGGCCGCTTTCTACTTCGCCTTTAGCCGCTTCGGCCAGATTCGCATCGGCGGCAATGACGCCAAACCGGAATTCTCCACTCCGGCCTGGTTCGCCATGCTGCTCAGCGCGGGCATGGGCATCGGCCTGATGTTCTGGAGCGTCGGGGAGCCCATGTTTCACTACGGGTCACCATCGCCCATGTTTGGCGGCATCCAGCCGGAAACCCCCGAGGCCGCCCAGGCAGCAATGGGCATCACCTATTTTCACTGGGGCCTGCATCCGTGGGCCATCTATGCCATTGTCGGGCTCGGACTGGCGTTCTTCGCTTACAATCGAGGGCTGCCGTTGACTATCCGCTCCATTTTCTATCCCCTTTTGGGGGACAAGATCTACGGATTCTGGGGAAACCTGATCGATGTGCTGTCAGTGCTGGCCACGCTGGTGGGCCTCGCCACCTCCCTGGGGCTAGGGGTGCAACAGATCAACGCGGGCCTGAACTATCTCTTTGGCATCGGAATCAGCACCACGACCCAGGTGACGCTGATCACCGTCATCACCGGATTCGCGACCTTGTCGGTCATGTCTGGGCTCGATGCGGGGGTCAAGCGGCTCAGTCAGGCCAATATGATCTTGGCGGCGATCTTCATGCTGTTCCTGCTGGTGGTCGGCCCGACCATCTACATCCTGGGAGGGTTCACCCAGAACCTCGGTTTCTATTTGACGATACTTCCCGAGCTGAGCCTGTGGACCGAGACATTTCGAGACACAAATTGGCAGGGATCCTGGACGGTGTTTTATTGGGCCTGGTGGATCTCCTGGTCACCGTTCGTGGGCATGTTCATTGCCCGAATCTCCAAGGGCCGCACCGTCAGGGAGTTTATCCTCGGTGTCATCCTGATTCCGACCCTGCTGTCTTTCATCTGGATGTCCGTATTCGGCGGCTCAGCACTCTTTCTACAAACCCACGACATCGCGGACATCACGAGCGCCGTCAACGAGGATGTCGCGACCGCAATGTTCGTGATGCTCAATCACTTCCCGTTGCCAGCCGTGCTGTCCGTCGTCGCCGTGGTGCTAGTAACGATCTTTTTCGTCACCTCCTCCGATTCCGGCTCCCTGGTGGTGGATCATCTGACTTCTGGAGGCAAGCTGGATTCGCCAGTACCACAAAGGGTGTTCTGGGCTGTCATGGAGGGTGTCATTGCAGCTGTACTTCTGATCGGTGGCGGGCTCAAAACGCTTCAGACCGCGTCCGTGAGCACCGGCCTCCTATTCGCCGTCGTGCTACTGATCGCCGTCTACTCCTTGTACGTTGGATTCTCGCAGGAGGCTTATGTGGACAATGCCGTAAAGCGGGCAGTCGCGCGTGCTAAAGACGAACATCTGGTGCTGGCGACAGTCAACTCCGGGGTTCTGAGTGAAGATGAGGTCTTACCGGCTTCGCCCCGCTCCGATTGAATCGGGATTGCGCAAGAGGGTACCAGGTTGCAACGCGGCCTGGCGGCGTGCGGGGCGTGTTCTGAGGGTCCCCGCGCCGTTTTCCGGAGAGGATGAACCTGCCCGGCTACGCGATTTCCCTTCCACTCAGATAATCACATAGAGTACAAGGTGGCTGACTCCCGATTCTAGGATAATACCTTCGTCCACATTGACCCATGACCCCGACCATTCTTATCCTCCTGAGCGGGTTGGGAGTCCTGCTGGTGGGCGTAGGCCTGCTCGGGACGCTCTTGGGCGTCCGTGCGACCATCGCATCTTTCACCAATGTCGAGACCGGCCTGATCATGGCCGGCTACTACGCCGGATATATCGCCGGCACCCTGCTTGCACCGCGCATCATCCGCAACGTCGGTCACATCCGCTGTTTCTCGGCTTTCGCCGCACTGGCTGCCGCGGCCAGTCTTGCCTTCGGTCTGTTTGTTGCGCCTTGGGCGTGGCTGGCGCTGAGGATCGTTACCGGCGCCTGTGTCGTGGGCGTCTACATGGTGGTGGAGAGCTGGCTCAACGAGCAGGTCGCCGGCCCTGTCCGCGGTCGGATCTTTGCCGTGTACATGATGAGCACCCTGATCGCGCTCGGGGCGGGCCAGTTTCTGCTGCTGGCGGGGGATTCATCCCAGCTGACCCTGTTCGCCTACGCGGCCATCCTGATCTCGGTCGGTGTCGTCCCGGTGGCGATTACCAGGGTAGCCGAGCCGAGGATCGACATTTGGGTTCCAGTGCGACTCGCCGAGCTCGTGCGAATCTCGCCGCTGGGTGCCGTCGGCACCTTGTGCGCAGGTATGGTCAACGGCGCCTTTTGGGGTATGGCCCCCGTATTTGGCCAGAGGTTGGCCCTAGAAGAGAGCCAGATCGCGCTGCTCATGGGCGCCACCATCCTCGGCGGAGCGACGCTCCAATGGCCCATCGGTCATCTCTCCGACCGCATCGACCGCCGCACCGTGCTGGTGCTCACGAGCTTCGCCACAGCGGTGGTCGCGGCGGCCGCGGCCTTCATCGTCATCGAGGAAAGGCCGGGATTGGTCGCGTCCGCCTTCGTCTACGGCGGCCTCATGTTCTCCCTCTACGGGATCAGCGTCGCCCACGCCAACGACCACCTAGAGCCGGGCCAGGTGCTCGGGGCGACCCAGGGTCTGCTCCTTGTCTACGGTTTCGGGGCGCTCTGCGGGCCGCTGCTCGGCGGCTTTGCCATGCAGGGCGTCGGGCCCGTGGGGCTGCCGGTGATATCGGCAGTCACTGCGACCCTGTTGGGTCTCTTCGGGCTATACCGAATGACCAGGCGAGCCCCGCCGCCAGTCGAAGAGCAGACCGAGTTTGTACCCCTGGTGCGCACATCGCCCGTGGCGCTAGAGATGCATCCGGATGCCGACCCCATGCCCGAACTGGAGCTGCCGGGGCGAGAATGAGGCGGTGGGGTCCTTTCGCCAGACGCGGGCGGTACGGCCGGCCTGGGGAAATCGTGTCCTAACCTAGCTCATGTGTTCACACAAAGATAAGAAAGATGCGTGCCAACGAGTTTGGGAGCGGCTAAACGGGTCTGGTTTCCGTGTCGCCCAGAGACAGGCCGCGAGAACGCCGGTACCACTCAACCCGACTTCTGCAGGGAAAACATGGGGATTCGGCATCGAAGGTTGCGATCGGGTTGACGTCGGGATGATGCAGGCCAACCGTGAAGAAACGCCTTTGGACCGCGGCCGCCATGAACGGCCGCATGGTGAACCGAAACTCCGGCACGGAGCTACAGCGGAGCTTTCCCGCAGCACCCTTGAGCCCCTCGCCCGAGCGGCGAGAGCGGTTGGGGTGAGGAGAGAAGTCAGGCAGGTGTGTCTCGGCTATTTTTGCGTCATGTCTAAACCGAGCTTGATGACACGCTCCACCTCGACCTCCACCAAGGGCTCGGGATAGTGATGGCCGACGTGCTGCATGGTCTCGACGGCCAGCGTGACCTTTAGGCCCGCCTGGACAGCGGCATGTATGGCACGCTGCATCTCCGCCGCCGCCATGGTCAGTTCGTGAGCGAGGCGTTCGTCATGCTCTTGCTCAGACTTGTTCTGCGCTTGGCTCATAGTCTTCTTTGCTCCGGGAAGATCGCGATCCCGACTAGGGTATAAGGCCCCGCTTCTGGCCACAAGGGATAGAGATATGGGACAGAGATAGGATTGGAAATTCAACCGTCCGACGAACTGCGCCACGACGACATCGGGCGTGCGATAGGTTGAAAGCGGGTGGCGAACAAGGCCGAGCAAGGCCAGCCGGAGGCGCTAGAAACAGCGGCGCGCATTGCAGCCGTGGGACATCGAGTACCTGGGGCGCCTCCGGGAGGAGTGTCTCGCTAGCGGTCCGGGTCGCTTCGAGGACTTGGACGCGGTCAAAGCGGAAGCCCGTCGCCGATGGAGCGAGCAGCAGTGCGTTGCCCAGTAACCCCCGTCTCCCGTAGCTCGGCAGCCGCACCAGCGCCGCCCAGGAGGTACCTGCAAGATTCTAATGCCCCGCCGACGTGGGCTGCCTGACACCGGCAGCAGCGGGTGGTATCCGGCCAGGAGCAGACGCCGCGGCAGCTCGAACGGGAGGCCGCTTGCCCTCGATCACGCGCCCCCTGGGAAGGGCGACGTGCTTGAGCTACCCTCAGCGCGCGAGTAAGAAACATTGATGGGACTCGGGCGTAAGACAGACCGAGAAAGTCTGGATTAGGAGTCGGAGGCGACTGAGACCAAGGTTCGTCGGGGATTTCGTGGTACGCCCCCGATTTCCCCCCCGGGTTTTGTGGAGCGCGAGGCAGCCGGGCTCAGGGCCGGGGTCCGAGGCCTATGACGGTCGCCGGCGCCCCGATCGCTCGCAAACCCCACATCACCACGCGAGGTGCTTTCGATGATCATCGGTGTGCCCAAAGAGATCAAAGAGCAGGAGAACCGGGTGGGTGCCGTGCCGGCGATGGTCCACGACCTGGTCATCGGGGGGCATCGGGTGCTCGTACAGGCCGGTGCTGGGGTCGCGGCGGGCATACTCGACGCGCAATTCACCCATGCCGGCGCCGAGATCGTTTCAACCGCGCAGGAGGTCTACGGCGAGGCGCAGATGATCGTTAAGGTCAAGGAGCCTCTGCCAGAGGAGTATCCGCTGCTGCGCCCGGGCCAGATCCTGTTTACCTTCTTCCACTTCGCGGCGAGCCGCGGCCTCACTGAGGCGATGATCGCCAGCGGTGCGCACTGCTTCGCATACGAGACCCTCACGGTGGATGGTCGCCGCCCGATCCTGACCCCGATGAGCGAGGTGGCGGGCCGGATGTCGGTCCAGGTGGGGGCATTCTTCCTTGAGGCACACCAAGGCGGGCGGGGCATCCTGATCGGTGGCGTGCCCGGGGTGGAGCCGGCCAACGTCCTGATCCTTGGCTGCGGCAACGTTGGCGCGAATGCGGCGAAGATGGCGGCCGGGCTCGGCGCCAACGTGGTGGTGATGGACATGGACCTGGAGCGGCTGCGCCGGCTCGACGAGATCATGCCGCCGAATGTCACGACGTTGGCCAGCAGTTCCTATGCGCTGCGGGAGCGGCTGCATACCGCGGACCTGATCGTCGGTGCGGTGTTGGTCGGCGGGGCCCGGGCGCCGACCCTGATCCGCCGCGAGGACCTCCGGCTGATGCACGACGACGGCCCGGTGATCGTCGACGTGGCGATCGACCAAGGCGGATGCGTCGAGACCAGTCGGGCGACGACCCACGCCAAGCCCACCTTCGTCGTCGATGGCGTTGTGCACTACTGCGTCGCCAACATGCCCGGTGCCGTCCCGCGCACCGCGACCTTCGCGTTGACCAACGCGACCAAGCCCTATGTCCATGTACTCGCAGACCTGGGGGTCACGGCCGCGGCACGTCACCCGGTGTTAAGCACTGCGGCCAACATCCTTGCCGGCCAGGTGACGCATTCGGGGGTGGCAACGGCGTTCGGTCTTGATCACTGCGTGGCCAGTGACGTGGCCCTATGATGGTGCCAATGGAAAACAGAGATCCGATTGGGTCATGCCCGTGGCATAAACGTCCCGCGTCGGTCCTGCCGACAGGCTATGCGTGCACGGCAACGCGAACTTCGTGAATCGTCGACTGCTGGCGCGCACGCAATGGAACGTCGGAACTGGACCGACCTGTAGGCGAGATGGCCGCGAGCAAACCCCGCAGCCGTTGCAGGAGCCGGCGTCCAGCTGACGGATGGCGAGACTGTGCGCAAACCGTGCTCCGATCCAGCGGCGCAGCTCGAGTGAGGGCGTCGTAGGGCGGGTACGGATCGTCGCGCCGCAGGTCGAAGCCCTGGCGCCGACAACGAGCTTGGCCGCAGCAGCGAGCCCGCCCTGGCCCGAGACCTCACCCGATCGCTCATTTGGTAGCTGGAGCCGCCGCGGCTCGGTTGGCTCAAGCGCCGCCATCTGGCAGCCACCGGCAAGGGTCAACCCCTGCGCCCGCCGCGCCAGGCAGACCTGGTGCGTCTCTTCGAATCCCGCCAGTTGCGCGCCGTTGCCTGCGGTCGAGCCTCGCCTCGCTAGGATGCTGGGGGTCGGTGGGGTATAGCGAGGCTGGCCTCGGGCCGACAGGGTCGTGGTACAGCGCTGCGGGTTCGTAGTTCGTGGTGGACTGGGCAGCGGACGACCGGTTGGTTGCGGTGTCCGCGAATGCACAATCCCGGAATTCCAGGGACTAACCTTACTCGACGATCAATGTCAGCGGCTGCATTTCCTTATACATAATAATCACGGGCTTCTTCGTGGAAAAGGTAATAATTCGCGTGCGCGGGTAAAAGAAATGGCTACACAAGAACATGTGCAGCTCCTGGCCGCCAAGCAGAAAATCGATCAGAGTTTGAACATTCTCCCTGTCGGTATCGTCATTCAAACGATACATAAACTGATTCATCCTCACCATGGCAGCCGATAGGACGAGCTTGGGAATTTCTTCATGATGCCCGAGAAACTCCCGGTGCGCCTGCTTGCGCAGGCCCGGGGAGAGAATCAGGCCAATTCTGTCTTCGCCGAGCAGGCAATTGACATCACGCTCTTCATCGAAATTGGCTGTATGTTCCCCAAAGGCCAGGCACCAACCATGGTAATAGGCGTTGTATCGTTTGATGGTCCGTATATTCATCATGTGGCCACAGGGTCCTGGTCGCTATGCGGTGCAGGCTAGGCGGCAAGGTCGATATTGGACCGCGCGACCAGCGCCAGCATGAAATCCTCCACCCGGGTGTCCGGGGAAAGGGGTTAGGGGAAAGCGGGAAAATGGCTCCGGCCCTTTTCCAGCGGTCTAAAAAAATCGCCCGACGTTGGAATCACCTGGGAAGCTACACCGAGGGTCGAGCACCGCGCAAGACATCCGGCCCGAGAAACCGGGGCGTTGGCGTGGAGCGGGTCTTTGGGCCTAAGGCCCGGCGGCTCCGTCTGCCCTCGTGGCGCGGCGCGCGACAGGGCTAAGTTACTTGGGCTTGTGGTCTGCGACAAGACGTTGCAGCAGAAGATTGAACTCGCTGCTCAGGGTAAGCTGGATGCTCGGTGGGATTGGCGCTCTGGGCACGAGGCAAGGAGGAATCGTCGTGCCTGGCAGTCGCGGCGTTGCCATGCGGCGGCGGGCGTTGGTCTGGTTTCACTGTGTCCCCTTTGAGCGTTGCCCGGCGGGCATCCCGGACCCCGGCGCAACGAAACCGTCATATATATTGCCCATCCTCCTGGGTTAGAATGCACGCCAGCCGCGGTTGATGGGTAATTCGATGGGGTCTGAGTGCCCATTGCCGTCACGTCGCAACGGCCGCGACATCTCCTTCCTGCGGCTTCTGTCCGAAATGCCGCGGTCACCGTTGTTCGTCCAGTTGTATTTGCGAGGTGCACCCGATGGAGCCCCGATCCGCCAGTTCCCGCCCAGTGCGGGAGCGTCCCTCTGCGTCACACTATCTGTTCGCCTTCTTGGCGTTGCTCGGATTGTGGCTGCTCTTGGTCGGCAATCTGCAGGAGCAAGAGGTCATCGCCGGGGTGATCGGCTCGCTCCTGATTATCCTGGTCGTCGGGCCCAGGCTCGGCATCTTTAGCGGCATCCGGTTTTCCCTCGCCGCCCCCGTGCATTTCCTCTTTTATCTGGGCCACTTCCTGGTGGCCCTGGTGCGCGCCAATCTGGATGTCGCCCGTCGGGTCCTGTCGCCGTCTCTGCCGATCCGCCCGGGCGTAGTCGAGGTCAAGACCCGGTTGACCTCGAAACTGGGCCGTCTGGTGCTGGCCAACAGCATCACCCTGACCCCGGGGACACTGTCCGTGGACGTGCAGGGCGACACCATCCTCGTGCATTGGATCGACTGCCCCCCAGGGGCGGACATCGACGCCGCAACCCGGGCCATCGTCGGCTCCTTCGATCGCCACATCAGCGGATTCCTAAAATGAGTCTGAACCCATTGGAAATCGCGGCCTTCGCGATGATGGGCCTGGCCCTATTGCTCGGGCTGGTCCGTTTCGTCATCGGTCCCAGGACACCGGACCGCCTGGCTGCCGCCGATACCCTGTCGGTCATCACCACCACTGGACTGGTGGGACTGGCTGCCCTGCTCGCGAGCCCACTCTATCTGGACGTGGCCCTGGTCTACGGGGTTCTCGCCTTTGTCGGGGTGGTTGCCCTGGCTCGTGCTATCGAAGGGGACAGACAATGAGGCTGGTCGCGGATCTCTTCCTGCTCGTGGGCGGTCTCTTCTGCCTGCTGGGTGCGCTGGGCCTGTTGCGCATGCCGGATGTCTATAACCGCATCCAGGCCGGGACCAAGGCGGCCACCCTGGGCGCCCTGGCCTTCATCCTGGGTGTGGGGCTGCTTCAGCCGGAGTGGTGGGCCAAGCTGTTGTGCATCGCGGGTTTCATCCTGCTGACCAACCCCATTGGTTCTTCGACCATTGCCCGTGCCCTCTACCTGTCCGGGGTGCGGCCCTGGACCGCGCAAGGCTCCCGGCCCAGCGCTGCGGCTCCAAACGGCGCCGCGGCCCCCAACAGCGCCCCGCAGCGGAGAGGGTGAATGATGACCTGGATCGCATCGATCGTCGTAACGCTGGTGCTGGTGGCCGCAATCGCGGTCCTGGCGCTGGATAGCCTGATCGGGGCCGTGGTGGCCACCTCGGTGGTCTCCCTGGGGGTCTCGGTGCTTTTCGTCCTGCTCCTGGCCCCGGACGTGGCCCTGACCGAGGCGGCCATTGGCGCCGGGCTGAGCAGCGTCGTGTTGGCCCTGGCCCTGCGGCGTCTGGGCCTGTGGCGCCTGGAGGGCGATTCCGGTAAGGCGCAGCCGCTGGTTCCGACGGAGGACACGGCGGGGCAGGGGGGTGACAAGCATGCGTAATGTTGCATCCCTGGTCTTCAGCCTCGGTCTGGCGTTCATGCTCCTGGCTATCGCCGCCCAACTGGGTTTCGGGCATGCCCCCATGCTGGTCGGTACCGACATCGTCGCCGGTGCCGAGGGTGAGGTGGGTGCGGCCAATATCGTCACCGCTGTGGTCTTCGGCTACCGGGGCTTCGATACCCTGGGCGAGCTGTCCATCCTGTTTGCCGCTGCCACCGCCGCAGGCTTGGTGCTCGGGCATCGCCGGTCCGAGGCCAAGGACGACCCCGAGGGCGGCCTGGTGTTGAGCGCGGGTGCGGATCTGCTCTTTCCGTTGCTGCTGCTGGTCGGCATCTACATCGTCATCCACGGCCACCTGACGCCCGGGGGTGGCTTCCAGGGCGGCGTGATCCTGGCCGCCGCCTTCTTCATCTCGGTCATCGCCAAGCCCTCGCTGCGCCTGGACCACGGTGCCATCTCTGTGATCGAGGGGCTGGCCGGCGCCGGCTTCATCCTGATCGGCCTCTGGGCTCTGATGGAGGATGGCAGCTTCCTGCAACCCATGCTCGGTCACGGGGTCCTGGGGCAGTTGGCCTCGGCGGGGACCATCCCCTTGCTGTCCTCGGCGGTGGGGCTCAAGGTCGGCTCAGAGCTTGCCGGTCTCTTGGCGCACATCTCGGAGTCGGAGGCGGGCGAGCCATGATCCCCTTGTCCCTGGAAACCATCTTCTACACCGGCGCCATCGGCCTGGTGGTGATCGGCGCCTTTGGCCTGGTCCTGTCCAGTCACTTGCTGCGCATGGTGCTGGCCCTGTCGGTGGCCGAGGCCGGCGGTAACCTCCTGCTGGTGCTGGCGGGCTACCGGGGCGAGGCCATCGCGCCCATCCTCGGCTATGCGGCCCCCGGTACGGCCATGGTCGACCCAGTCCCCCAGGCCCTGGTCCTGACGGCCATCGTGATAGGCGTTGGGGTCCAGGCCCTGGCGGTGGCGGTGCTGATTCGCATCTACCGCGCCTATGGGACCCTGGATCTACGCGACTTGGTGGACCACATGCAGGGCGATATCGCCAAGGCCGCCGGCACGCCGCGCTCCGCCAGCACCCATGCGCCGGTCGGCAAGCGGCCTCTGCCGCACATCCCGGCACTGGCGTCCCATCAGCATCGGGGGGTAAGGCCATGAGTACCACGACCCTGGCCTGGGCGGCGAACCCGGTCCTGCCCATCGTTCTGCCGCTGTTGGCGGCCTTCCTGCTGCAACCCCTGGCGCGGGTCTCCGCCATTCTGGCTCGGGTGTTGGGTCCGGCGGTCCTGGTGGCGGGCGCCTGGGTGCTGTTCCAGCTTTGGACCACGCACGGCGGCGAACCCTTCTCAGTCACCCTGGGCGGCTTTGCGGCGCCCATGGGCATCGTCCTCTATGTGGATCGCATCGCCCTGCTCTTTGCCGCCGCGGTACCGACCTTCGTCCTCCTGTTCTGGCCCTGGTTCCAATCCGGCGAGGCCGGGGTGCGGGAATCGGCCCTGCTGCTGCTCCTGACTGCGGCGGTGACGGGCCTGGCCCTGTCCGGGGACATCTTCAACATCTACGTCTTCTATGAGCTGGCCGCCGTGGCCTCTTTCGGGCTGGTGACGGTCCACGCCACCGGTCGGGCCTATGTAGCCACCATCCGATACCTGCTTCAGAGCGCCTTCGGGTCCCTGTTGGCCCTCATCGGCATCGCCATCCTCTATACGAAGACCGGCACCCTGAACCTTGCCCAACTGGCACAGTTGGCCCCCACCACCCTGAATGATCCCCTGGGCTTGGCCTCCTTCGCCCTGATGCTCATCGGCTTCGGGGTCAAGGGCGAGCTGTTCCCGGTGAACACCTGGGTGCCGGAGGTCTACGCGACGGCCCCCGCTCGGGTCTCGGCCCTGCTCGGCGGTCTGGTCTCCAAGCTGGCGGTCCTGGTGGTGGTGCGGCTCCTGGTGCTGGTCTTCGCGCAGACCGAGGCGTCCCTCCTCCTGTTGGTCCTGGGGGTGCTCGGCATGATCAGCGGCGAGCTGTCCGCCTGGCGGGCCAAGGACTTCCCGCGCATGTTGGCCTTTTCGTCTATCGGCCAGCTCGGCATGGTGTTCATCGCCTTCTCCCTGTCCGGGGAGATCGGCATCCTCGCCGGGCTGGCGGTGGCCTTACATCACCTGGTGGTCAAGTCCGGGTTCTTCGCCCTAGCGAGCCGCTGGGGTGGGTCCCTGGATGCCCTCTCTGGCCTGGGGCGGCGCTCACCCCTGGCCGGTGCCATCTTTGTCCTGTTCGCCTTGTCGCTCATCGGCGTGCCGCCCTTGCCGGGCTTCTGGACCAAGCTGATCGTGCTGGTGGCTTTGGCCCAGCAGGGTCCGATGGAGTTGGCTGCCATGGGGGCGATCCTGGTGGTGACGGCCATCGAGGCCAACTACCTCTTCCGCCTGGCGGTGGTGCTCTATCGCAATGATGAGGCGGAGCCTGCCCAGGCCCAAGCCTTCACCCCGTCCCTCGGGGCTGGCCTCGTGGCGCCCCTGCTGGCCCTGGTCCTACTGGGCGCGACCGTGGCCATCGTCCCGGTCACCGAGGGGTTGCGCACCGTGGCCCGGCAGACCGTGGACGTGGCTGCCTATGTCAACGCCGTCTTCCCGTCCGCCCAACCGCCCCTCGCCCGGAAGGATTGACCATGACGTCCCTCGACCTGCTGTTTCTCGTCTCGGGCCTGACCCTGGTCGTCGCCCTGGCTGCTGGCCGGTGGCGCCTCGCCGGACCGCTGCTGGTGGTGCTCTATGGTGCTCAGTTCGCGGCCCTGATCCACACCGGAACCCTGTTCGGCGACCCTGTGACCGCGTCTTTTGGTGTCACGGTGCTGGATCAACCCATGCATTGGCGCTACGACGCCCTGTCCTGGTTCTTCGCCATGATCACCATCGGCGCCGGCTTCTTCTCCGCCTGGTATGCCGCCGGGGCTTGGGCGGGCGCCTACGCGAAGGACGGGCATAGCCCATGGTTGTTCCATGTGGCTCTGGCCGCCAATGTGTTCGCCATGGTGGTGCTCCTAGGTAGCGGCGACTTCCTGTCCCTGTTCCTTGGTTGGGAGCTGGTGAGCTGGGCGAGTTTCCTGTTGATGGCCATCGGTGGTCCACTCGCCGGTCGCGCGGCCCTGCGCTATCTGACCTACGCCTTTAGCGGGGCCATGGCCATCCTCGGCGCCATGGCGCTGCTCTACACCGCGGCAGGGTCTCTGGAATACGCTGCGGTTGTGGCCGCCATCCCCTCGCTTTCCACCGTCCAGGTGTCGGTGCTGATCGCCCTGTTGGGCGGCGGTTTCGGGGTCAAGATGGGTCTGCTGCCCTTCCACCTCTGGCAGGCCGCGGCCTATGCGGAGACCCCAGGACCAGGCTCCGCCTTCCTGGGAGCCATCTCGGCGCGCATGGGGCTCTATGCCATCGTCGTGGTCATCGTGGGCATGATCGGTGTCGCCCGGCTGGTGTCCATGGAGATCCCCTATACCTTCATGAGCGCCCGGGACCTGATCGCCTGGATCGCCGTGCTGACCGTGATCCTGCCCACCTACACGGCCTTGCAGCAGCACGACGCCCGCTATCTGCTTGCCTGGCACGGCATCGGACAGGGGGGCTACATGCTCCTGGGCCTGGTGGTGGGCAACGCCGTGGGTAGCGCCGGCGGCCTGCTGCACATCTTCACCTACGCCATCACCCAGGCGGCCCTGCTGATGGCGGTCTTCGCCGTCCTGCACCGCACCGGGACCACGGACCTGAACAAGCTCGGTGGCTTGGTGACGCGCATGCCGCTGACCTTCCTGGTCCTGTTGATCGGCATCATCAGCCTGGCGGGTCTGCCGCCCATGGGCGGCTTCGTCTCCAAGTGGATGGTCTATCGGTCCCTGATCACGGAGGGTATGCCTCTGCTCTTCGTCGGCGCCATCGTCGGCACCCTGGGCACTATCCTGTCGGTCTACAAGCTGATCCACAACATCTTCCTCGGTCAGTTGCGCCTGGAGCACGTCGAGGTGCGCGAGGCGCCCCTGTCCATGCTGGTGCCCATGCTGGGCCTGGCGACCCTGATTTTCCTGACGGGCTTCATCCCCGGGCCGGCCATCGCCTGGGTGGCCGAGGTGCAGCGCCTGGTGGGCCTGCCGGTGGTGCAGTTCAACCTGGGTGGGGTCGTGGACCCACGGGGCGGGCTGGACATGATCTGGCTGGTGAGCGTCCTGATGGCCGGTTTCGGTGTTGGCGCCTTGGTCTTCTATGGCTTCGGCGGCAAGTCCCGGCAGGTCCATCAGCTCGACAACTATGCCGGCGGCCACTTCCTGACCGCGGAGGTGCGCTACCAGTACAGCGACAACTTCTACGCCGGGCTGATGCACCTGATCGGGCCCTGGTACCGTGGCGCCTTCCTCTGGCTGGAGGGGTCCGTGGCGGCGGTGGTGGACTTCCTCTCATACGCCATGAACTGGGTCTACCGTTCCATCCAACCCCTGCTCTTCCTGCTCGCGACGGCCGTCGCGATGCTGGTCTGGGCCGCTGTCTGACCCGAGGTGCCCGAGATGGAATGGACAGAACTCGCCCTTGAATTGGTCCTGATGCCGCTGGTGGCGTTCATCGTCGGCATGGCCATGGTGCTGATGATGCGCAAGATCGCCGCCAAGCTGCAGAGGCGCATCGGCCCGCCGCTGCTCCAGCCGCTCTACGATATCGTCAAGCTCCACTCGAAGGAGACCCAGGTCTCCCACGGTCTGATCCACGAGATCGGCATCGTCATGGCCATCGGCGGCTATGTGGCCGCGGAGACCCTGTTGCCGGTGCCAGGCATGAACGGGATCGCGGCCCAGGGCGGGCTCATCGCCCTGCTCTACATGACCATGATCCCCTCCCTGGGTCTGGCCCTGGGGGTAGGGCAGTGCGCCAACCCCAACGGTTCCATCGGTATCTCCCGGGCCCTGACCGCTATGATGGCCTACGACGTGCCCCTCGTGATCGTGATCTTCGGTGTGGCCACCCACTACGGGACCATCAATCTGGTGGACATGATCGCCGTCCAGCAGGCCGGCGGTCCGGCCACTTGGGGCGTGACCCAGATGCCCTTGCTCGCCATCGCCGGGCTCTTCGCCCTGCAAGGCATGCTTGGCAAGCACCCCTTCGAGATCTATGTCGCCCCGGCGGAGATCGCCACCGGCCCCATGGTCGAGATGGGCGGCAAGTTCCTCGGCGGACTCTTCGTCATGCAGTGCTTCCAGCTCTACACGGGTTCGGTGCTCTACGTGACCCTGTTCCTGGGCGGCGGGGAGAACTGGGCGACCTTCCTGCTGAAGAGCTTCGCGGTGTTGGCCATCCCCGTATCCATCGCCATGGTCTTTCCGCGTTATCGCACCGAGGACCTGGTGCGTCTGTTGTGGAAGTGGCCGGTGATGCTGGGTCTCTTGGGGCTGGCCTTCATCGTCCGTTAGGGGCGGCGGCTGGGGGGAACCTGCCACGACTTCTTAGGATCGACAGATTCGCCCGTTGAATTGCCGCGGGACGCACGAATGTCTCATTGGTTGCAAACCGCCAGCCGTCATCGCTCGTTAGGGGGTACCCCATGACATCACTGATCAAGCCCGCGTCGCCAGGTGCGACCCTTCCGGTGGCGCCGGGAACCAAGCGGACCAATCCGCTTGCCAATGTCTTCGACGAGCTGATCAACTTCGCCCGGTCGCGCTCCTTGTTCATGCTGCATTACTGCACCGGCTGTGGCGCGGTGGAGCTGCCGCCGGCCATGACCTCGCGCTTCGACATGGAGCGTCTGGGCATCCAGCCCATGGTCTCGCCGCGCCAGGCGGATATCCTGCTGGTCACGGGTTATGTCTCGGTCAAGACGCTGAAGCGGGTCATCCTGACCTATGAGCAGATGACCGGACCCAAGTACGTCATCGGCATCTGCTCATGCACGGTGAACGGCGGCATGTACTGGCAGAGCTACGCCACAGCCAAGAAGCTCAACGACTACTTGCCCGTGGACATCTATATCGCCGGTTGTATGCCGCGTCCAGAGGCGGTCATTGCCGGGCTGCGCGACCTGATCGAGAACATCAAGCGCGGCGAGGCCAACTCCTGGAGAGACTATTACCAGCGCTACGATCACTATTTGGGTCATCAGCAGCGCCTCTTCGGCGAGGACTGGCAGACGCCCACGGACGTGATCGGCGAGGCCCAGCACTACGGCATGTTCGGCCCTCAGACCCTGGGCGAGCACACGGCCCTGCTGGAGCAGCACCAGAGGCCCCTGGAGGCCCTGGAGATGAAGTTCGAGATCCCGAAGTTGGAACGGCCCCATCGGTCTTGAGTCCGGCCGGAGTCTGTAGTCTTTTCTCCGATCGCTGTTAAACGGCGACCGGGACCGGAGCGGTAACCCTATGAGCAAAGAGATGTCGACCTGGTTGGACAAACTCCTCCAGGAACTGGACGGGATCGAGTTCCGCCGCAAGAGCGACCGCCGGCTGCGTGCCGACGTGGCCGCGGATGCCCTGCCTGCCCTGCTGGAATTGCTGAAGGGGCGGGCTTCCTACGTGCACCTGTCGGCCATCACCTGTGTGGACTGGATCGACGAGGGCGAGTTCGAACTGGTCTATCACGTCTGGTCCTACGAGCTGCAATCCCTGGTGTCGGTCCATACCCGTATCCCGCGGGAGCCGGGGCGCTACATCTCCGTCTACGACATCTACATGCCGGCGGCCTTCTTCGAGCGCGACATCCACGAGATGTTCGGCGTCTGGTTCGAGGGCAGCCCGGATATGAGCAAGTTCATCCTCACCGAGTGGGACGGGCCTCCGCCCATGCGCAAGGACTTCGACTCCGAGGCATGGGTCAACGACCACTTCGACTGGCAGGACTACAACCCGGAGTGGCTGCAAGAACTGGTCGCCAAGGGTGGCGGCGTCACCACCCCCCCCGACGAGCAGCGTTTCAGCCGGAGGAATGTCGATGAGACCTGAGAATTACGAGGCCCAACGGCATCCGCCGAGCCATGAATACGAGCTGTTCATCGGCCCGAACCATCCGGGCATCGAGGGTAACTATGCCTTCAAGCTGCGGCTGAATGGCGATCAGGTCATCGAGGGCAAGGCCGATGCGGGTTACCTGCACCGGGGCTTCGAGAAGCTCATGGAGGGGCGGCTGTGGATCCAGAACCTGGCCATCACCCCGCGCATCTGCGTTCCTGACCCCGTCCCCATGGAAGTCGCCTACGTCATGGCGGTGGAGGACCTGTGTGGTCTGGAGGTCCCGGCCCGTGCCCAGTGGTTGCGGGTCATGCAGCTGGAGCTGTCGCGCATCGCCGCGCACCTGTTCACCTTCGGTGGTCACGCCGCCACCACCGGCATGTACAGCCCCATGTTCTGGGGCATCGCTGACCGCGACCTGGTCTTGGACCTCTTCGAGGAGCTATGCGGCGGGCGCGTCTACCACATCTACAACATCCCGGGCGGGGTGCGAAGGGAGATGCCGCCGGGCTTCATCGAGCGTGTCTCCAATACCCTCGACTATCTCGAATCCCGCCTGCCGGACTACGACAATCTGATGTTCACCAATCAGGTCTTCGTGCGGCGTGCTACGGGCACGGGACCAATCAGCCAGGAGCAGGCATTGGAGTGGGGTGTGACCGGGCCAAACCTGCGTGCCACCGGGCTGAAGTTCGACGTGCGCCGGGACGACCCCTATCTGGTCTATGACCAGCTCGACTTCGACATCCCTACCGAGGAGGCAGGCGATGCCTGGGCCCGGGCCCTGGTGCGTCGCTCTGAGCTCAAGGAGAGCATCAAGATCGTGCGTCAGGTCATCGCGCGCCTGCCCTCCATCCCGGGCCCCATCCGCTGCCCGATTCCCAACCCATTGGCCTGGAATGTCCCGGCCGGGTCGACCTACATCCGGCTCGAATCGTCCAAGGGCGAGCTGGCTTGGTATGTGGTCTCGAACGGCAAGGAGCGGCCCTATCGGACCCATGTGCGCGGACCCTCTCAGATGCACGCAGTGCAAGTCCTGGAACGACTCTCCGTGGGCTGCCGGATCGAGGACGTCGCCCAGATCATGTTCTCCCTGGACGCCTGCCCCCCGGAGGTGGATCGCTAAATGCCCGACATCGACGGCACCATCCTAGGGCCCGTGACGCTGCGCAGCAGCCTCGATCGGAGGATCTCATGAGCGACATCGACTACAAGGCCAAAGGCAGCATCCTGGCCCCACTGAAGAATCTGTCGTTCTTCGGGCGCCCGGCGGTCACCGTGCCCCTCGACCCGCGCCCCGCCTCGGCGGTCTACCGCGGTTTCCACCTGAACGACTGGGAGACCTGCGTCGGGTGCAGCACCTGTCAGAAGGTCTGCGACAACGCCGCCATTACCATGGTGTCTGTCCCCGGCCTGCCCGAGGACCCCGCCAAAGGTATCCGCAACCTGCGCCCGGCCATCGACTATGGACGCTGTTGCTGGTGCGCCCTTTGTGTGGACCTCTGCCCCACGGGGTCGATCTCCCTGTCGACCGAGTATGTCCATACCTGCGTGGACGCGGAGCTGGACAGCTACTTTGTCCTGCCCGATGCCAAAGGCATTCACGGTACCCCCTTCCCCAAGGGCTGGGCCAAGTCACCGGACTCCGATCTGGTGGCGCTGGAGCGCCAGCACATGGAGGAGAAGGCCCCCGAAGCGCGCATCGACAACTTCGACGAGATCGTCGCCGGCTACGATGCCAATCAGGCCATCATCGAGGCCTCGCGTTGCGTGCAATGCGGCATGTGCCACGACGCCTGCCCGACGCACATGAACGCCCCGGAGTACATCCGCGCCATCTGGAAGGGCGACCCCGAGGAGGCGGTGCGCGAGATCTACCGCACCAACCCCTTCGCCCACACCTGCGGGCGCGTCTGTACCCACCGCTGCGAGACCGCCTGCTCCGTTGGCCATCGCGGCACCCCCATCGCCATCCGCTGGCTCAAGCGCTATGCCATGGACGCGGTCTCCCATGACCGGGTCAAGGAGATCGTCGGCGAGCTGCGTCCGACCTACATGACCGGCAAGAAGGTCGCGATCATTGGGGCAGGACCCGCCGGGCTCACCGCAGCCTTCGATCTGGTCAAGGCCGGTCACGCGGTCACGGTGCTGGAGGCACAGGCCGAGGCCGGCGGCATGACCCGCTATGGCATTCCCTATTACCGCATGCCCGCGGGCGCCCTGGACCAGGACGTAGATGTCATCATCTCCCTCGGGGTGAAGATCCAATACGAGACCCGGGTCGGTGTCGATGTCACCATGGCCCAGCTCGAGAAGGATTACGACGCCGTGTTGATCGCGGTGGGTCTCTGGATGGGTCGCTCCACCCGTATCCCGGGGAGCGACCATGAGGACGTGCGCCGCGCGGTCGACCTGCTGCGCAGCGTCGCCGCCGGGGAGGAGATCGCCGTGCCGCGCTTCGCCGTGGTCGTGGGCGGCGGCAACGTCGCCATGGACATCGCACGCACCCTGGCCCGGCTCCAGCGCCGCGACTTTGGCGAGGTCAAGGTCACCATCGCCGCTCTGGAGGCACGCGAGAAGTTCCTCGCCGATCCGGACGAGGTCAAGGAGGCCCTGGAGGAGGGGATCGTCATCCACGATGCCCACGGTCCCCAACAAGTGGTCATGGAGAATGAACGGGTGGCTGGGCTCAAGACCTGGAAGGTCCTGTCCATCTTCGATGAGCAGGGTCGCTTTTCTCCCAGGTACGACGACACCCAGGAGCTGATCCACAAGGCCGAGATGGTCGTCGAGGCCATCGGCCAGGCCGCGGACGTCGGCCTGCTTGGCGAGGCCCTGAAGGAGGCCCTTGAATGGAACCGGGGTCGTCTCAAAGTGGATGAGGTCGGGCGGACCTCTGCGGATTGGTTATGGGCCGCAGGTGACATGGTGCGCGGACCTGATGTAGTGTCCGCCGTAGCCGACGGTCATCGGGTCGCGGACAGCATCAACCACTACCTCGCGTTGCAGGAGAAGGCGGCATGACCGACATCGAAGGTGCCCAAAGTGCCTATGTCACAATCCGGTCCAAGAAGACCCTCAAAGAGATCCTGGAGGTTGCCTCCTCCTTCGAACTGAGTGCTAGGGACTTCTACCAGGACCTGGTCCCCAAGGTCAGTAAGAACGTCCGGTGGGTGGTCGAGGAACTGGCGGTGGAAGAGCAGGAGCATTACGGCATGCTCATGGCGCTAGCGGCCCGTGCCGACATCGAGTCCGAGATCCAGTCGGAGATTGCCACACCGGTGAGTGACGGGCGCTTTTCCGACGCCGTACACATCCCGGATCTCGGCGACAAACCCGATGATCAGGCGGTGCTCCAATACGCCATGGGTCGGGAGCACCTAGCCATGGAGCACTACCGCAACCTGGCCAATGAGGCGCCGGCCGGCGCCATCAAGGCGCTGTTCGAGTACCTTGCCAACGAAGAGACCAAGCACAAGGCCGAACTGGAGAAGGTCTACTACGAGACTGTCCACTCCGGCGGGGTCTAGGCCCCTAATCATCTTGTTTGGCGTCATGAACGACCCCACTGCGAGCCTCCAGAGCGGCGGAACCGCAACGACAACGGTCGGCTATGTGAACTGGAATCGCCAACGCTGCGCTGGTCACCGCGGCGTGTCAGGCAATGACCACTTGCAACACGCGTACAAGCTTGAGTGCCTCGATTGCGGCCACGCCTACGGTGCCAATGGCACGGACGTCTTTCATCGCCGTTGTCCCAACTGCCAAGGCGGTGCCGACGGAATCCCATACTGAAGTATCCCCGGTGGATGCGCTTCGCTTATCCACCCTACGACCTAGGGTTCCTTGAGCGACCACGACCTTCACAAGTGATTCAGTGTTTCGGGGTTCCCTGCGGTACGCGACGATTTCTCCGGCAAAATCCCGAACGGCTGAGGATAAATGGCCAGTCCTATTTCAGGCTGGCAGTCGGGCTCGTCGGTCTGCTGCGGAGGCTCGCTAGCACCGTGCCCCGGGCTATTGGCGTGAATTCGCGGAGACGCACCGGAGCATGAAACCGACGCATCGCAGACACTCGGCCTCGCCTCGCTCTCTCCGGGGAGGGGGAGGCGTCGAGCCTACTACCCTCGGCTTCCACGGTAATGATAAGAAGCTCAAGGCCCTGGTAGACCGGCTGATCTTGGAGCAAGGGCGGCTCGACCCCCTGGAACTGCTCCTGGCCACCGAGACCCTGGCCTATGAGGACTATGAGGCCTGGCGCCTCGGTCGGCTCCCGTCCCTGCAAGGCCGACTTCGCCTCCCCGTGCGCCAGACCGTGGACCTCCTGGACCTGGCCCAGACCTATGCCGCAGCCCTGGGCCTCACCCCGACACTATTGCACCACCTCGGCTGGGGCGCAGACGCACACCCCCTGACGGTCGGCCCCGACCAGGCGCTGGCGCGGGCCTGTGCCGAGGCCTATGCACCTGCGGAAGACCGAGCGCAACTCGACCTCTTCTTCGATAGCCGGGTCCTGGTGCTGGAGAACCGCGTCTGTGACGCCCTCGCGGAGCGCCGCCCGGCCCAGGCACTGAAGGCCATCCGCGACCTCCAGGCCGCCGAGCCGGATCACCACCGCCTGGGCGACTTCCTGCATCTGATTCAGGTCCTCGACACGGATGCGCCGGCTGCCCCGGCGACCCGCCTGGCCGAGCTGAAGGCCGTCGAGCCCCTGGCCGCCGACCTGCTCCGTCACCGAGCCCGAGACTTCCTCGCCCCCCTCTGGGCTGGCCTCGCGGCGTCCCTGGCCGGCCGTCCCTTCGACCAGAGCAGGCCCGATCTCTTCCCCGCTGACATCTTGGTGCGGGCCGGGCGCTGGGGGGCTGCCCGAACGGCAGTCGAGGCCGACCCCGACTGGCGCAGCCACCCGCCCTTGGTGCTGATTCATGCCGAGGCCTGTCGCAGGGCGCTGGACCACACCGCCGCCCGCGGTGATTGGTTCGGCCTGTGCTGGCAGCACCCCGAGGATGCCGCCAAGGCCCTGGACGCCCGCGATCTCCCTGACCGAGCCTTGGCCGGGCAATGGCTCCGTTTCTGCGAACTGGAGCCGCTCCTGGATGTGGTCGATTTCCCCGCATGGCTGCTCTGCATCGAGCCCGGTCTACGCTATGCCGTCCCCGTCGATGCGGCCCCGGCGGGTGCACCAGGCGAACCCTATCGCTTGCTTCACCGACTGGTTGGGGGCGAGGATACGATCAGCCTGCGTCAGGCCCTGGCGGAAGCCAATCCAGGCTTGCTACAGGCCTGGTTGGCGCGGCCGGCAACACGCTAAGGCTTCACTTCGCGCCCGTGGTTCGCTTGCGTCACGGCGATGGGCCCCATTCAACTGCCGTTTCTACCCGAGGACCAACGGATGAACCGACGCACCGCCCTCTACGACCTCGCGATGGAGCACGGGCTCGACGCAGAGACCCTGCACCGATTGGAACATCTGGCGGGACTGGACGCCGAGCCCGATGGGCTGGCCCGCCGGCTGCCGCGGGCGGTGGCCATGCTAGGCGCTGCGCTGATCGGGTTGGGGGTGATCCTGTGGGTCGCCGCCAACTGGGACGCCTGGGGGCGCCTGGGCCAGTTCGCCCTGCTCCAGGGGCTGGTGCTGGCCCTGTGCCTGGGTGCCCTGGCCCGAGCTGAGGCGAGGGCGCCCCTGGGCCTGCTGGCCTTACTGGCCGTCGGGGGGCTGCTGGCCTACTTTGGCCAGACCTACCAGACCGGTGCCGACCCCTGGCAGCTCTTTGCCCTCTGGGCAGGGCTCTGCCTGCCGCTCTGCCTGGCCGGGCGGAGCGATGTCTTGTGGGCCGCGTGGGTGCTGGTGGCCATGACGGGGATTACCCTCTGGGTTCAGGCCCATACGGGTCGGACCTGGCGGCTGGAGCCTCTCGACCTGTCGGTGCACCTGACGGCCTGGGGCCTGGCGGCGGCCCTGGTGGTGGGGGTCAGTCCGGCTCTAGGTCGCCTCACCGGGGCCGGGCCCTGGGCCCTGCGCATGGCGATCACCCTGGCCGTGATCCTGGTCACCCTCACAGCCCTGGCGGGACTCTTCAACAACGTCCTGGGTCAGCACTATTGGCTGGGGCTCCTGACCCTGGCTGCGGCGGCGACAGTCCTTGCCCTGCCCAGGGCATTCGAGGTGTCGGCCCTGAGCGCGGTGGCCCTAGGGCTCAATACCCTGGTCGTCGCTGGTCTGGTCCACTGGACATTCGACGACTACCACGGCGGCGATCCCATCGGCCAGCTGCTGATCATCGGGCTGGCAGCGGCCGGGTGCCTGGCGGCATCGGTCAGCGCCATCCTGACCCTCGCGCGGCGCTATGGCCATGGGGGTGACGACCATGTCTGACCATATCGATCAGCTCCTGCGAGAGGCCATCGCCGCCGGTCTGCTGCCCGCAGATACCCGCCGACCGGTTGCGGCGGGGCGCCCCTGGCCTGTGGTCCTGCTCATCGGTCTGGGCGCCTGGCTGGCGGCGCTGCCCCTGCTCGGGGTCGTGGGCCTGTTGTTGGGCGATCTGCTCACCGAGGGGGCAGGTCCCTACCTGGTGGGACTCCTGTGCCTGGCCCTGGCCGCGGTGGTACTGCGTTCCCGCGGGCTGCCCCTGTTCGTCGAGCAGTTGGCGGTGCCGGTGCTGTTGGTGGGCCTCGGCAGTCTGGCCCTTGGCTGTTTCCAGGATCTGTCCCTGCAAACCGCGTCCGTGATCCTGGCCCTGGTGACCCTGGCCCTGGCGGCGGTGTTGTCGGCACCCTGGCTGCGGGTCCTGCTCGGGGCCGCGGCGGCGGGGTTCTGTGTGGTGGCCCTGGTGCCGGCGAACCTATGGGGCGGTTGGCGCTGGGCCGGTGCCTGGCCGGCCCTGCATGTTGCCATGGCGGTCTGGGTGGTCGGGCTCTGGGTCCAGCGGGTCTCGCCGGGACCTGGGGCGCGTCTGGGATCGGCCCTGGAGCCCATCGGCGCGGGTTGGGTGCTCGGGGTGCTGGCGTGCCTGGCGGTCTTCAGCGGTATGACCTTCCTGATCGGTGCCAACCTGCATCAAGCGGACCGCGAACTACTGCATGGCGCGGGGCGGATGCTCCCCGCCTGGGCGCATGCCGGGTCGTCCCTGCTGGTCCTGGTCGCGACCCTGTGGGGTGCTCGGGTCTGGCCGGGGCTGCGTCGGCCCTGGCTCTTGGGGGTGGGACTGGTCGCCGCGGTCTTGGCTTGGTTCCTACCCTTCCTGGGCGGTGCCTGGCTCGCCCTGGTGCTGACGGCCACCAGTCTGCGCTGGCGCCTGGCAGCGGCCTCAGTCCTGGCCCTGGCGTGGATCATCGGCAGTTTCTACTACCAGTTGAGCTGGCCCTTGGCCACCAAGGCCCTGGTGCTGGTCGGGGTTGGTGCCCTGCTCGGCGTCCTCGCCTGGCAGGGTGGGAGCGCCGCATCAGCGCGACCCCCGGGGCCCGGGCAGGGAGTCGGAGCGGGCAACCTGCCCAAGGCCCCCGACAGGGCCTGGCCCAGATGGGCCATCGCCCTGACCCTGCTAGGGACCCTTGCGGTGGTTAATCTAGGGATTTGGGAGAAGGAGACCCTGATCGTCCAGGGTCAGCCGGTCTTCGTCGCCTTGGCCCCCGTGGACCCGCGCTCCCTGATGCAGGGGGACTACATGAGACTCGCGTTCGCCATGCCGGGGGATGTCCAGCGCGACCTAGATGCGCCGAATGGGGGGCGCCGGCTGGTGGTTGCCGAGCGCGACGGACGCGGCCTTGCCACTCTGAAACGGCCTGCGGAGCCCGACGAGGTATTGGGTCAGGGAGAGCTGCTGATGGAACTGGTCCGCAAGGGTGGGCGCTGGGTCCTGGTGACCGATGCCTGGTACTTTGAGGAAGGCGAGGCCAAGGTCTGGGAGGCTGCACGCTACGGCGAGTTCCGCGTGGCGCCGGACGGCCGGGCCTTGCTAGTCGGCCTGGCCGATGCCGAGCTGCGGCCCATTGCGCCCGGGCGGTAGGACGAGCGATCGGGCTACCTGCCCGGGTGGGCCTGCGGTAGGCTGTGACCAGGACCGGTACGCCCCGGACAGACTCTGGCTCGCGAGGACACTGCCATGACCGCTTTTCGCTTCGGCCACGCAACCGCTGACCAATGGGAGGCGGTGGTGGATGCCTGCCTGGCCCAGCTCGGCGAGGTGCCGGCGGTTGCCAATCTCGGTTTCCTCTATGTCACCGACGCCCTGTCCGAGGACCTGGCCCTGATCTTGGAGCGCCTGAAGGTGACGACAGGCGTGCAGTCTTGGGTTGGGACCGTCGGCATGGGCATCTGCGCCACCGGCGTCGAGTACTACGACGTCCCGGCCGCGGCGGTGATGCTCGGAGACTTCCCCGAGGGGGCGTTTCGCGTCTTCTCCGACGGGGCCGCAGATCAGGAGGTGTTTGCCGCCGAACATGGTGCCTGGGTCGACGAGCAAAGGCCCTATCTGGCCCTGGTCCACGCCGATCCGGCCCAGTCTGACCTGGAGGACAAGTTGCGTGCCCTGGCGGCGCGGACCAGCTCAGGGTTCCTGGTGGGTGGGCTGGCCAGCGCCCGAGATGCGGTCGGGTTCTGCGCCGACGGCGTCACCCGGGGCGGGGTCTCCGGCGTCTTGTTTGGCGAACAGGTCTCGATCCTCACGCGCCTGACCCAGGGGTGCAGCCCCATCGGACCCCAGCACGCGGTGACCTCAGTCCAGCGCAATATTCTGATCGAGATCGACCAGAGACCGGCCCTGGACGTCTTGAAGGAGGACATCGGCCCGGTCCTCTCGGACGACCTGACCCGCATCGGTGGGCTCGTGTTCGCTGGATTGCCCATCGCGGGGTCGGACACTGGGGATTATCTGGTGCGTAACCTGGTCGGGCTCGACCCTGAGCGGGGCCTGCTGGCCATCGGCGAGCTGGTGGGGGAGGGCGACCGGATCATGTTCTGTCGCCGCGACCGGGACAGTGCCCGTGAGGACCTGGTGCGCATGCTCGGGGCTATTCGCAAGGGCCTGACGGGGCCACCCCGTGGCGGGGTCTATGTCTCCTGCCTCGGGCGCGGGGTCAACCTGTTCGGTCCGTACTCCGCGGAGCTGAAGCTGATCCGCGCCGAGCTTGGGGACTTCCCCCTGGTGGGTTTCTATGCCAACGGCGAGATTTCACAGCACCGGCTCTACGGATACACAGGGGTCTTGACCTTGTTTCCTTGATCCTGGCTGTTATCAGCGCTCACTGTCTCTTACCGGTCAGCAAGAGACGTTGGCGAGATCACCGGCGGTGGGCCAATGTAAAAGCCTCTGACACGGTTGCCGCTGGGTCGGCTAACGGTAGGTCTTCTGACACTTCCTCTGCGTCGTCCGCGATACAAACTGAGCTAACCCCCAAACAGGTCCCTCAGGGCTTGAACGGTGACTTCGCGCCCCAGCTCGCCGATGGCGGTCGTGAGTGGGATCTGCTTCGGACAGACCTGGACGCAGTTCTGTGCGTTGCCGCAATCGGTTAGACCGCCCTCGGCCATGATGGTGTGGAGGCGCTCGGCGCGGTCGTAGCGGCCGGTGGGGTGGGCGTTCATGAGCCGGACTTGGCCCAGGGCCGCGGGGCCGACAAAGGCCGTGTCGGGACCGTACTGGGGACAGGCGGCGAGGCAGATGCCGCAGTTGAGGCAGCGGCTGTAGAGGTAGTTGGCGGCCCAGGCCTGGGGCGAGATGCGCGGGGCCCGCTCGTGCAGGTCGAAGGACCCGTCGATCTTGACCCAGGCCTTGACCCGCCTGAGGCTGGCGTCGATACGCGAGCGGTCCACCTGCAGGTCGCGGACCACCGGGAACTTGGGCAGGGGCTCCAGGGCGATGGGTTGGGACAGTCCGTCCACCAGGGCGGAACAGCTGGGCCTGGGCCGCCCGTTGACGACCATGGCGCAGGCACCGCAGACCTCTTCCATGCAGTTGTGTTCCCAGGTGATCGGGTCCACCCGTTGGCCGTCGATCGTGACCGGGTTGGCGCGGATGACCTGTAGGGCGGAGACGACGTTGTGGCCGGCCCGGTAGGGGATGCGGAACTCCTGCCAGTAGGGGGAACTGCCGGGGCTGTCCTGACGGCGGATCTTGAAGTGGATGGTGGCTGGGGTGTCGTTGGCGGGCATGGGGTTCACCGGTAGTCCCGCGGTTGCTCGGGGGGCAGGATGGAGGCGTCCACGTCGTCGTAGCGGATGCTGGGTCCGTCCGTGCCCTGGGCGGCGACGGTGGTCTTGAGCCAGCGGTCGTTGTTCGCCTTCCAGCGCTCGATATAGGCGTCGTATTCCGGGTCCCCCGGGTGCTTGCCGGCGGGCAGGGGCAGGGCAAACTCGGGCTTGTGGTGGGCGCCGCGACACTCGTCCCTGGCTCGGGCGCTGCAGGCGATGACCCGGGCTAGCTCGACCATGTCCATCACCTGGCGGGCATAGGCGAGGGTCTGGTTGGCCCAGGTGCTGGATTCGCCCAGGTCCATGCGCCGGCAGCGGGCCGCGAGGTCTTGCAGGGCCTGGTCGGCGGTGTCGAGCTCGCGGTTGTCGCGGATCACGCCGACCTTGGTGGTCATCAGCTCGCCCAGCTCCCGTTGCAGTGCGTAGGGGTTCTGGTCGCCCTTGGAGGCCATGAGCCCGGCATTGATGGCCTCTTGCCGGCGCACCTCGGCATCGTAGGCCGATTGGGGGAGCGGTTCTGAGTGCTTGCCGAGCCCTTCGAGGTAGGTGGCGACGGACTCCCCGGCGACCCGCCCGGAATAGGACGCCGACAGAAGCGAGTTGGCACCCAGCCGGTTGGCCCCGTGGTAGCCGTAGTCGCACTCGCCACAGGCGTAGAGCCCGGGGATGTTGGTCGCGTGGTTGCGCACGCTACCGGCCTTCATGCCGCCGCTGACCTGGTCCTTCTCGAAGTCCACCCAGAGCCCGCCCATGGCGTAGTGGGCCGCGGGGAAGATCTGCATGGGCTCTTCGAGCGGGTCGCTGCCGGCAAACTTGCGGTAGATATCGAGGATGGCCCCCAGGCGTCCGGCGACGAAGGCCCGGTCGAGGTGGGTCAAGTCCAGGTAGACCCGATCACCGCCGCCTATTCCTAGCCCCATATCCCGAGTGACGCGCCAGATGGCCCGGGAGGCTTCGTCTCTCGCCACGGTGTTGCCGTAGGCCGGGAAGAATTCTTCCAGGAAATAGAAGCGCTCTGCCTCGGGGATGCTGCGGGGTGCTCGGGTGTCCCCAGGGGTGCGCGGTACCCAGACCCGGCCGCCCTCGCCCCGGGCCGCCTCGCTCATGAGTCGGTTCTTGTCGTTGCCGAGCATGGCGGTGGGGTGGAACTGGAAGAACTCGGCGTTGGCGATCCAGGCCCCCTGCTGGTAGGCGCGGCTGGCAGCGGCCCCGGTCGTGTTGGTGGAGCCCGTGGTCTTGGGGCCGTAGATCTGCCCCATACCCCCGGTGGCCAGCACGACCGCATCGGCGTGGAAGGCGCGGATCTCGAGGCTGCGCAGATCCATGGCGACGATGCCGCGGGCGGCCCCATCCGTATCCAGGACCAGGGACAGGAACTCCCACCACTCGTGCTTGACGACCTTGTCCTGGTCCTCCAGGCGGCGGACCTGTTGGTCCACCCCGGTGAGCAGTTGTTGGCCGGTGCTGGCCCCGGCGAAGCAGGTGCGACGGTTCTTCACGCCGCCGAACAGGCGCAGGTCGAGCAGACCCTCCGGGGTGCGGGAGAAGGTCACCCCCATGCGCTCGAAGGTGCGGATCAGCCCGGGGGCTTCGTCGCACATGGACTTGACCGGGGGCTGATTGGCCAGGTACTCGCCGCCCTTGAGGGTATCGACGATGTGTTGCCAGACGCTGTCGTGCTCGCCCTTGGTATCCAGGCTGGCATTGATCCCGCCTTGGGCACAGACGGAGTGGGAGCGCTTGACCTCGAAGAGCGAGAACAGGTCCACCCCGAAGCCCGCCTCGGCGATTCGCAAAGTCGCCCAGAGCCCGCCGAGTCCACCGCCGACGACGATGACCTTGGGTGTGTTCTTGGTGGTGCTCATGGCAGGAACCCGATCAGACCGTGCAGCCCGAGGGCCGAGAGGAGGATGCCGATGCCGGCGCAGGCCCGAGCCATCAGCCGCTGGGCTCGTACCGAGGTGGTCAAGCCCCACACCACGCCCATGCCCCAGAGCCCGTTTGCCAGGTGAATGACCGCGAGCAGCAGCCCGACCACGTAGATGCCGAACATCCAGGGTTGGGTCAGCATGGTCTGCATGTGGCCATAGAGGTTGGCGTGGACCACCGGGTCGATGAGGCCCCAGAGCCGGGTCATGCCCACATGCAGCAACAGGAAGAGAAGGATGCCGACGCCGGAGACTCGTTGCAGCCAGTAGAGCCAGTTGCGGGCATAGGGGTAACGACGCAGCTCCGGATTTGCCCCGGCGGCGATGACCAACCCGTAGCCGGCGTGGAAGAATAGGGGCAGGGCGATGACGAACAGCTCCAGCAGGGGCAGGTAGTTCATCTGTTGCAGCCCGGCTACGACCACGTCGTTGTAGTGATCTGCCCCGAGGCGGGACTGGGAGTTCTCCCACAGGTGGAAGATCAGGAAGGCCCCGATGGGCAACAGCCCGAGCAGGGAGTGCAGGCGACGCAGCAGAAAGTGGGGGTTGTCGATGGAGGCGCTCATGAGGGCTTGTCGGACCGATGGCTGCCCCGCCGCCATCGGGGGAGGGGAAATGGTGGAATTATCGGCCGACCGGCCGGCGTATAAGTTGATGCTAATCAACTAAAGTGTTTTTAGGAGGCCCCGGCGAGGCCCGCAGATAGTCTGTTCTACTCAAATGTTGACTGAAAAAACAGTATCTTATGGGTGGATTTTCGGGGTGATGGGGATCTGCACCCTCGGGACAATTCAGCCAGACAGGCTAAACTTACCATGACCCTAGGAAGGTTATTTTACCCAGGGAACGGGTATTGCGGACTTGTCTGTATGGAGGTGTCCAAATGAAACGGCATTCGGCCTTTGTTGCTGCGTTACTCGCGACCCTGCTGATGACAATCCCTGCGCAGAGTCAGGCGTTCTTCTTCAGCTTCGGCTTTGGGGGCGGCTTTGGCGGCTGGGGCGGTCCCTGGTGGGGCGGTCCCGGCTGGTGGGGCCCAGGCTATGGCTATGGCTATCGGCATCGCCCCTACTACCGGAGCTGGTACCGGCCCTACCGTTGGGGTTGGCGCCGGCCCTACTACGGTGGTTGGGGGTATCCCTATGCCTGGGGCGCTTCGCCCTGGACTGTCCCCAGCGTGACAGTGCCGGCAGCCCCAGCGGCCCCGGCGACGTCTGCTGACAAGTAGCGGTCCATGTTGTGCCCCGGCGGCCGGCCAATCGCTGGCCGCCGGGGCATTTTCTGTCTGCGATGCAGGTTGAGTGACCTTAGCTTGTTGCCGAGGCTCATCGCAGCGCCCCATCGGCTCGCCCGACTCGTGCCGGGGAATCGAGCAGTCTTTCCGCCTCGGATTGGGGGAGGTTGAGCAGGATCAGCTCGATCTCCTCCGTGATCTCCTCCTGGCGCAGCAGGTTGCGCCGCTGACCAAGTTCCCGAATCCGGCTGTCCACGCGCTGGAGTGCACCCTCCAGGTGACGCACCCGCTGCTGGTGTTCCGCCATGAGCGAGCCGAACAGGACTGCATGGAGGGCGGCGAACAGGTAGTGCTCGATCAAGGCTGCAAAGAAGGGCTCTGGTGCCAGGTTCAGACAGGGCGGATAGGGGTGCGCCGGCACGGCGTCTTTCGGCACGGAGCGAAACGGGGGCAGCAACGGGTCGGCGACCACCTGGTCCGTCTCCGGGTCCAGGTGGACGACGAACAGGGGGCGGCCGCCTTGCTCGCTGGTGAGCTGGCTCAAGGCGGGGACCAGTTGGCTGAGGACCGCCGGGACCTCCTCCGCGGCAGAGGCCCCCGGGATGCTGGCAACCAGACGGGGGTCTCCCCGCAGCAGCGTGGCGAGCCTGCTGCCCAAGGCGATCAGCAGTGCCGGGGCCGGCCCGACCGGGCCGGTTTCCGGAACCAGCCCATCGCGCACGGCCTCGTTGAAGTTGCCGCAGAAGCCCCGCTCGGCCCCGATGAGCAGGTAAAGGGCTCCCGACCCGTGGGCCCCCGCGGCCTGTGGGAGCAGGTCCGGGTAATGGGTCAGGAAGTCGCTGGCGGCCTCCTCGATGCCGGCGACGACCAGGCGCTGGCTGCCCAGGAAGCGGGTCAGCTTGCGTGTCTCCATGTAGGACAGGCTCTTCATGGAGCGCATGATCTTGCCGATGTCTTCCAGGGAGCGCAGGCGCGCGTCGATGTCATGCCGCCGGGGCATCCGCGTCCTCCGTCCCGGGCCGGGGCAACCAGCCGCGAAGCGCCTCGATCCAGATGTCCCGCATGTCCTCCAAGGCGAGCGTCGAGGCATCCACTGCCGCGCGCAGCCGGGCCATCCGTGCCGGCAGTTCCTTGGGGTCTGTCCCCTCGAACAGGCCCTCGTTGAAGGCAGTGAGCCAGGCGAGCTGGAAGCGGATGGGCAGGGGGTCCAGCCGGTCCTGCTGCAAGAGCTCGCGCAGGATGGCACCCCGCTTGAGCTGGGCCTCCATCCCTGCCTCGAGGCGGGCGCCGAAACGGGTGAAGACCTCCAGGTCCAGAAACTGGAGATAGTCGAGCTTCATCCGTCCCGCTTCCCGCTTGATGGCGGCCGGCTGGGCCTGTGCCGCCGATGCGGGAGACCGAGCGGGCGATGTCGATGGCGGGCAGGAAGCCCCCGGCGAACAGGGCCTGATCCAGATAGATCTGACCGTCCGTGATGGAGATGAGGTTGGTGGGGATGTAGGAGGCGATCTCGCCCAATCGGGTCTCCACAATGGCCAGCGCGGTCATGCTGCCGCCGCCCTCCGAGGCCGCCAGGCAGGTCGCCCGCTCGAGCAGCTTGGCATGCAGGAAGAAGATGTCCCCCGGGTAGGCCTCGCGCCCGGGGGGGCGGCGCAGCAGGAGCGACAACTCCCGGTAGGCCTGGGCATGGGTGCTGAGGTCGTCGTAGATCACCAGGGTATCGCGGCCCTCGGCCATCCAGTGCTCGGCGATGGCGCAGCCGGCGAAGGGGGCCAGGTACTTGAGACCGGGCAGGGCGCTGGCCTCGCCCACCACCAGGGTTGTGTAGTCCATGGCCCCCCGGTCGGCGAGTAGCTTGAGGGTGGTCACGACGGAGGAGCGCTTTTGGCCGATCAGGACATAGACGCAACGCACCCCGGACCCCCGCTGGGCGAGGACCGCGTCGATGGCGATGGCGCTGCGCCCCAGGCCCTTGTCTCCCAGGATGAGCTGGCGCTGGCCGCGCCCGATGGGGATCAGGGTGTCCACGATCTTGATGCCGGTGAACAGGGGCTCGTTGACGAAGTCCCGCTGGATCATCGGGGGAGAAGGGGTGTCCAGGGGGCGGCGCGCCGCGCAGTCCGGCGCCGGCAGTCCGTCCAAGGGCGCGCCCAGGGGGTCCAGGACGCGGCCCATCAGGGCGTCGCCCGCGGGGATGCTCGCCTGGCGGCCGGTGAGAAAGGCCGAAGTCCCGGCGGTGAGTCCCTGGGTCTGGCGCAGCAGGACGGCCCCCACCAGGTCCCGCTCCAGCCCGCAGCAGATCCCCTGACTGCCGTCCTCGAAGTTCAGCACCTCGTCCACGGCAGCGGAGGGCAGACCCCGGATCCAGGCGATGCCGTCCCCGATCGAGACCAGGCTGCCCTGCTCGGTCACGCGCAGACTCGGTCTGTAGCCGGCCACCCAGGCGGCCTTCTTGGGCATCGGCAGGCCGTCGTCCGCTCGGTTGGGTTCGGTCATGGGCTGGTTCACATCAAGGCCAGGGCCCTGTCATGCGGGCTGCCCCGCAACCAGCGGCGATGATTGGCGTTCATGTGCCGAGAGTGGGCCTATCGTGGGCGGCGGCCGACTCGGCGAAGAAGCGCAGCTCGTCCCGAAGGTTGGCGCGCATCGCAAGCGGACCGGCATCGATCTGCAGACCGGCGATCAACCCCGGGTCCTGGTCGAACTCGCAGCGCAGATCCCCCCGGCCCGCGGTCTGGCTCAACGCGGCCTCCAAGGCCATGCGCTGGCCATCGTTCAAGGGGTAGGCACTTCGAACCCGCACGCTCGCCCCCTCGGTCCCGACGGTTGCCGCCAGGGCCTCGCGGTGCCCCGGGGAGAGGCTCGGCAGGTCTTCGATGGCCATAGCCGCCAGGCGTGCCTCCAGGGCCTGGTCCGCGAGCCGGCCGAGGAGCCGGGATCCGAAACCTGCGGCCAGCGACAGCGCCGCTTCCTGGTTGTGGCGCTCGGCCTCACGGGCCTGGCGCTCGTCGAGGATCGCAGCCTTGTCGCGTCTGCCCTGGAGCTCGGCCTGCAACGCGTCGAGCCGGCGGGCCCGCTCGGCCGTCAGTTCTCGGTCCAGGGCCGCGCGGGCTTGCGCACGCTCCTGCTCCCATGCCTCACGCCGGGCCTCGTAGGCCTGGCCCATCCGTTCTGCCTCCGCCCGACGGGCATTGGCCTCGGCCACCACCGACTCCACACGCTCCCGCCGCGCCTCGATCGCCGCCTTGACCGGGGCGTACAGGAAGCGCTTCAGGATCCAGACCAGGATCAGGAAGTTGATCAGCTCGAGCAGGAAGGTCGACCAATCGAGGCCCATGACTGACTCCCGGTCTCCCCTACTTCACCAGGTATTCCAGGAGCGGGTTGCGGAACAGGATGATCAGCACGATCACCAGGCAATAGATGGCCAGGGACTCGATCATGGCCAGCCCGATGAAGAGGGTGCGCATGATGGAGCGCTCCGCCTCCGGCTGGCGCGCCAGGGCCTCCAGCGCCTGGCTGATGGCCCGTCCCATGGCGATCGCGGGAAGCATGACGCCCAGTGCGATGGCCAGGGCCGCGGCCACGGTCGATGTGATCACCACCCAAGTCATATCGGTCATCTCTGTTCCTCGTTACCGTGAAAGTCGCGCGTAGCGCGCTCCAAACCTTCCTCTCCCTCTGGGAGAGGGTCGGGGTGAGGGAAACGGCCATGGCCGTTAGTCGGGTCGTCGGCTCGCGGCGTCCGGGTCTGGATGGCGCTGGCGATGTAGATCAGCGCCAGCATACCGAAGATGTAGGCCTGCACCAGGGCCTCCACGATGTGCAGCATCAGGATCGGGATTGGCACCAGGAGCCCCCCCACCCAGACCAGCAGCAGGGCCACCAGCTCCAGGCTCATCATGTTGCCGAACAGGCGCACCGCGAGCGCCAGAGTGCGGGTAATCTCGCTAACGATGTGGAAGGGCAGCAGGATCGGGGTCGGCGACAGATAGTGCCGCAGGTACCGGTTGAGCCCTTGGGCGCGGATGCCGAACCAGTGCACCGAGAGGAACACCAGGATAGCGAGCGCCGCGGTCGCCGAGGGGTCCCGGGTCGGCGAATGGAGGCCGGGAATCAGGCCGACCAGGTTCGCCGCCACCAGGAAGGTCCAAAGGGTCAGAATGAATGGCAGGACCATCGACACCTGCTGGGGCAGCACCTGACGGATGGCGTCCTCGACGCCGAGCACCAGACCCTCGACGGCGGTCTGGACGAGCCCTGGGGAAGACTGCAGCCGCCGCGCCAGAGTGGCGCAGGCAAGCCACAGCCCCAGCATCACCAGCCAGGTGGTCACCACCGTGTCCCGGATGACCAGAGGCCCGAGCTGAAACAGGGTATGGGCGAAGAGCTGCGCTTGGTCCATCGATCGATCCCCGGCGATCAGTCCCGGCTGCGTACCAGAAAGTACACGTTGAAGGCCCCCACCACCAGGCCGAGAAAGAGCAGGCCGAGGGTCCAGCGCATGGAGTAGCCGGCGCTCATGCGGTCGAGCCAATTCCCCAGATAGACCCCGGCCACCACCGGGAGCACGAAGACCAGGCCCAGGGTGCCCAGATAGACGGTCTGCACCAGCAGGCTCTCCCGTTCCTGCTCGGCCTTGTGGATGCGGCGTGCATCCCGCTCGACGCTACGCTCGAGCTCACGGTCGTCCCCGATGTCCATCACCCTGCGTCCATCAGAGGGCGGCCTCCCGGCTGCGGCCCAGCTCCCACAGGCGTCTCAGCATCTCGCCCTCGAGTTGGTGCAGGCTCTCCTGGATGGCCGCCAGCTCCCGCTCCTCGGCGGCGAGCTCGTCAAGCAGCCGGCCGCTGATCCGGCCATAGTCCGGGTCCCGCAGATAACGGCGGGTGTTGAGGACGAGCGCGTCGTCCCGGAAATAGACCAGGGCCCCCGGCACCGCCAGATACTCCCAGACTGCGCCGGCGCGGCGGAATCGGGCCAGACCGAAGACCAGCGAGGTCATGAACCGCTCGTGGCCGGCCAGGAGCCCGAAGGAGCCGCTGGGATCCCGACCGACGAAGGCCTCCACCGCATCCACCTGCTCATGGTGGAGGGCGTCCCGCAGGTGCAGCGCGAAGGTCCTCACGCCAGGCCCCCGGTGCTGTCGTCCATCGCCCCGCGCATGTAGCAGGACTCCTCGCTGGTCCCATCATGGTCGCCCCGCAGAAAGGCCTCGCAGTCGGCCAGGGTGCGATCGAGCGGGACAGAGACCCCCGCGATCCCCGTATGGGCGGCGGTCACGTGGAAGGGCTGAGACAGGTAGCGCTGGAGCTTGCGGGCGCGCATAACGAGGTCGCGGTCCAGGGGCGAAAGCTCCGCCAGCCCGAGCATGGCGATCACGTCCTCCAGCTCCCGGTAACGGGCGAGGTGCTCCCGGACGCCCCCGGCGACTGCGTAGTGACGGTCCCCGAGCACATGGCGGTCCATCATCGTGCTGGTGGAGGCCAGGGGGTCTACCGCAGGATAGATCCCCTTGCCGGCCTGGCTGCGCGACAGCACGACGGTGGTGTCCAGGTGGCCCAGGATGGCCGTGACCGCGGGATCGGTCATGTCGTCCGCGGGCACATAGACCGCCTGAACGGAGGTGATGGCCCCGCTGCGCGTGGAGTCGATGCGGTCCTCGATCTCGGCCACCTCGGTGTCCAGGGTCGGCTGATAGCCTACCGCGGCCGGTAGGCGCCCGAGCAGGCTGGAAATTTCGCTGCCTGCCTGGATGAACCGGAACACATTGTCCATCAGGAACAGCACCTCGGTGCTCAAGGTATCCCGCAGATACTCCGCATAGGTCAGGGCGGTGTGGCCGATGCGGAAGCGCACCCCGGGGGATTCGTCCATCTCGCCGAAGACCAGGAGGGATTTTGGCATCACGCCCGCCGCCTTCAGCTCCTGCCAGAGCTCGTGACCCTCGCGGATGCGCTCGCCGACGCCGGCGAAGACCGAGACCCCCTGGTGGAGGGCCACGATGGCGTGCATGAGCTCCATGACCAGCACCGTCTTGCCGACCCCCGCCCCGCCGAAGAGCCCGGTCTTGCCGCCCCGCACGAAGGGACAGAGCAGGTCGACGACCTTGATGCCGGTCTGGAGCACCTCGCTCGGGGCAACCGCATCCGCCAGCGGCAGGGGCTCGCCCCGGATGTTCCGGAACGCGGCGGCCTCCAGGGCCGGGCCGCCGTCCAGGGGCTCGCCAAAGATGTTGAGCACCCGCCCAAGGCAATCCGGACCCACAGGTACATGGACAGGCGCGCCTGTGTCGCAGACGGGCAGACCACGGGTTAGGCCGGCAGTGCGGTGGAGCGCGATGGCGCGTATCCGGCGGCGATCCAGGTGCTGGTGGACCTCGAACCAATAGCTTTCGGAGCCGCTCCGGGCGCACAGGGCCTGACGCAGTGGCGGCAGCGTTTCGCAGGCGATGACCACCACGGGGCCGTGCACCTCCTCGATGTGGCCGATGGGGCAGCCGCCGGGCGCTCGGCCAAGGCGTTTCCGGGTCGAAATCTGGCTGGCAAGTGGATCGGACATGATGGGCGGCTTCGCTCGGGATACGGCCCCCGGTTTCGGGTGCCCCATTCAGACTAGCGCAAAGACCGAATTTCCGTGGGGCAAATGCCCGCATCCGAGCAATGCCGTTCCGTTTGCGCATACTCTGATGGGGACCGGTGAATCGAACGGCGTCCTCAGGCCCCCATTCGGGGCCTATCGCCAGGGTCCGAGCCTTTGCACCCAGGGTCACCGGACCCGGATACGGGCCTTGCCCCGAGCGGGAGGCAATACATCGCGGCTTCGGGCAATGGGGCCCGGGAGGATGGCATGAGATCGGGTCGGAACCATGCGTCAAGCGGTGGGGCCGCATCGCGGCCCGAGCGGCCGAACGGCATGCGTCTGGGCAGGATTGCCGGGGTAGAGGTAACCCTGGACTGGAGCCTGCTGATCATCTTCGCGCTGATCGCCATGGCCCTTTCCGGCGGAGTGCTGCCCCGTTGGCACCCCGATTGGGGCCAGGCCAAGGTGCTCGTGACGGCCTTCGCCGCCGCCGCGCTCTTCCTGGTCTCGGTCCTTGTTCACGAGCTGGCCCATGCCCTGGTCGGACGGCGGCTCGGAGTCGAGATCCGGCGGATCACGCTGTTCGTCTTCGGTGGCATGGCCCACATGGAGGGGGAGCCCAAAACCTGGCAGGCGGAGCTGGGGATGGCTATCGCCGGCCCCCTGGCCAGCCTGGCCTTGGGGCTCCTGTGCCTCATCTTGGCCGGGATCATCGCGGGGCCGATCGACTTGGATCCGCAGGATCCCGGCAAGGGTCTCGCCCAGATCGGACCGCTCGCCACCCTGTTGCTTTGGCTCGGACCGGTTAACATCGTTCTTGGTTTGTTCAACCTGGTCCCGGGCTTTCCGCTCGACGGTGGGCGGGTGCTCCGCGCCGTCCTCTGGGGCCTTACCGGGGACCTGACCCGATCGACCTTGACGGCTGCCGCGGTCGGGCAGGCATTCGCCTGGTTGCTCATCGCCACGGGCTTCGCGATGGCCCTGGGGGTGCGCGTGCCCTTTTTCGGCTCAGGGGCGATCGGCGGACTCTGGCTCGCCTTGATCGGCTGGTTCCTCGGCAACGCGGCGAGGCAGAGCTATCAGGTGCGGCTGATCGAGGATCGCCTGGCAACGCTGCCAGTGAGTCGGGTGATGCACCACGATTACCGGGTCGTCGAGCCCGACGCCAGAGTGCAGGATCTGGTGGACGACGGATTTCTCGTGCTCAGTCAGCGCGCCTACCCAGTGGTTTCGGACGGCGAGCTGCGCGGGGTGGTGAGCCTGGAGGACGTGCGCCGGCTAGGGCGCGATCAATGGCCCTCGCGGCGCGCCGCCGACATTATGACGCCGCTCGAGCGGCTGCATACCATGACGCCCTCGCAGTCCGCGTCCGCCGCCCTCGCTCTGCTGGCCGAACGAGGCGTCAACCAGTTGCTGGTGGTCGAGCGCGGCCGGGTGCTGGGACTCGTGACCCGCGAGGACATCCTCAAATGGATGGTCCTGGGCCCGGGGGCGTCCTCGCGCGAGGCCGATTGATACCCGGGACCTTGATGCGACCGGCGAGCCGTCGCGGCGATGTTGGATGGCGCCAATCCGCGGCGGCGTTGGTTCAGGTGCCCGACGCGTTGTCGGACCCTTGGCCGTTCACTATGCTTAATAGGCGGGCGTACCCGACGCAGCGCAGGAGGCAATCAGCGATGCAACCCCAGACGACCGCCACCTTCCTTGCCGTCGGCGCGTATTTCGAAGGTCTGCATTTGGCAGCGTCGGGCTGCGGTTTGGCACAGCCTTTCGGGGTAGGTCATGCACTTCACGGTAGACCCTAAAAGTCTCCGGTGGGCACTTCGAGGCAGCCTGTCGGCAGCCGATGTCGGGAAGCGGCCCGGCTCCGCGGACCCGCATCTGGGGGCTGAGCCGATCCCCTGCGATGTCGCGCGCACCCTGTCCGGCCTGTTTGCGCTGCGCTGCGAGAGGACGCCGAGCCAGATCGCCTACGGGCAATTCGAGGGCCAGGGGTGGCGTTACTACTGCTGGCAGGAGGTGGCCGACCGAGTCGCTCGCTGGCGGAGCGGCCTGTCCGGCGCCGGGCTGCAGCCCGGCGACCGGGTCGCGATGAGCCTGCCGAACGGCGTCGACTGGGTCTGCTTCGATCAGGCGGCCCTGGGGCTGGGTCTGGTCACGGTCCCCCTGTATACCACTGACAACCCGGGCAGCCTCGCCCACATCTTGGAGGATTCCGGGGCGCGATTCCTGTTGATCGATTCGGACGAGCGCTGGGCGCCGCTGGCAGCACTACGGCATCGACTCCCGCGGCTGCAGCAGGTCCTGTGCCAGCATGTTGCCGCGGCAGTGGACGATCCCGCGGTGCGCTGCGTCGACGACTGGTTGCCTTCCGCGGGCATCGCCAGTCACCCGAGCGACGACCCGGATGCCCTTGCGACCCTGGTCTACACGTCTGGGACCACTGGCCCCGCGAAGGGGGTGATGCTGTCCCATCGCAACATCCTTTGGAATGCGGAGGCGGTCCTGCGGCGCATCCCCGCCCTGCCGACGGACGTCTTTCTCTCATTTTTGCCCTTGGCCCACGCCTTCGAGCGGACCGTCGGCTATTACCTGCCGATGATGGCGGGGTCCTGCGTCACCTATGCCCGCTCCATCGAACAGTTGCGCGAGGATTTCTTGACGGTCCGTCCCACTGTCCTGCTCTCGGTCCCGCGGATCTACGACAAGATCTACGCGGCCGTCCAGGCAAAGCTGGGGGAGCGTGGCCTCAAGCGGCGCCTGTTCGACCGGACGATTGCCATCGGCTGGCAGCGCTTCGAGGCTGCGTGTGGACGCGGGCCGCTTCCTGGCGTAACGGACCGCCTGCTCTGGCCGCTGCTGCAGCATCTGGCGGCAAGACCGGTGCTGAGCCGCCTCGGCGGCCGCGTGCGGGTCGCGGTGAGCGGCGGTGCCCCCCTGTCGGCGACGGTCGCGCGCTTCTTCGTCGGCCTGGGACTGCCGCTGACCGAAGGCTACGGGTTGACCGAGGCTGCGCCGGTTGTCACCAACGTCGCACCGCAGGCATTCCTCCCGGGCTATGTGGGCCTACCGCTGCCCGGCGTCGAGACTCGCATCGGCCCGCAGGACGAACTGCTCGTCCGCGCGCCGAGCCTCATGCAGGGCTATTGGGGCCAACCGGAAGCGACCGCCCAGGCGATCGACGCCGACGGCTGGCTTCACACCGGCGACGTGGCCGAGATGCGCGAACGCTACGTCGCGATCCGCGGGCGTTTGAAGGAAATTCTGGTGACATCCACCGGAGAAAAGGTCCCGCCCGCGGACATGGAGATGGCGTTGACCATGGACCCCCTGTTCGACCAGGTCATGGTGGTGGGGGAAGGCCGCCCCTACCTCGCAGCCCTCCTGGTGCTGGCGGCGGAGCCATGGCGGCGCTTGGCCGTCAGACTTGGGCTGGACCCTGCCGATCTCCAGTCGCTGGCAGACCCGACGGCCATCGAGGCCACCATGGCCCGGGTCGCAGACCGGCTCGGCGCCTTCCCGGGCTACGCCCAGGTCCGGGCGGTGCATCTGAGCCTGTCGCCCTGGACTACGCAGAACGGCCTGATCACGCCCACGATGAAGCTCAAGCGGCCGGAGCTGGAGGCCCGCTTCGCGACCGTCATCAATGCCCTCTATGAGCAGCGGCAGGGGTCGCCTGCAATCCCAAGAACCTGATGCCCCAGATGGCCGGCCAAGCCGTGACCCCTCCCAGCAGCCACACTGACGCGACCGAGCGCCTGCTGGAGATCCTGCGTGGCTTTGCGCAGGACTCCGGTCTGGGGCAACCGGCCGCATCCATCACGCTGGACAGCCGGCTGGAGACCGATCTGGGCTTGGACAGCCTGGGCCGCGCGGAGCTGGTATCCCGGGTGGAGCTTGGGCTCGGCGTGCGGCTGCCGGACGAGGCCCTGCTGGCGGCGACGGCCCGCGACCTGCTGGCCATGGCGGGGTCCGGTCCGGCGACCCAAACCCTGGCCCCTTCCCTGGCTCCAACGGGGCGCACCGATCTTCCCCAGCCCGGGACCGCCGGTGAGCCCACTGCGGCAAGGACCCTGACCGAGGTGCTGGATTGGCACCTGGAGCGGCACCCCTCGCGCGTCCACATCCTGGCCTATGGGGCGGACGACCGCCCCCACCCCATCACCTATGCCGACCTAGCGGATGGGGCGATGCGGGTGGCGGCGGGGCTGCACGGTATCGGCCTGCCGGACGGGGCCACCGTTGCCCTCATGCTCCCCACGGGACCAGATTACTTTTTCGGTTTCTTCGGCATCCTGGCCGCCGGCGGTATCCCGGTCCCCATCTACCCGCCGGCCCGCCCGGAACAAATCGAGGACCATCTGCGCCGCCATGCGGGCATCCTGGCCAACGCCGGCGCGGTGTTCCTGATCACGGTCCCGGAGGCGCGCACGGTAGCCAGGCTGCTCAAGGCCCAGGTGCCGTCGCTGAAGGGCGTGCTGACCCCGGGGGCATTGGCCGCAGAGGCCCCTGTGGGTCGGTTGGCGCAGCCCGCGGCCGACGCCATTGCGCTTCTCCAATACACCTCGGGCAGCACCGGCGACCCCAAGGGCGTGGTCCTGACCCATTCCGATCTGCTGACCAACATCCGCGCTATGGGCGAGGCGGTGGCGGTGCGCCCGGACGACTGTTTCGTGAGCTGGCTGCCGCTGTATCACGACATGGGCCTGATCGGTGCATGGCTCGGTAGCCTCTACTACGGCATCCCCCTGGTGTCGCTCTCGCCGCTGGCCTTCCTTGCCCGGCCCCTGCGCTGGCTCAAGGCCATCCACGACCACCGTGGCAGCCTCTCCGCGGCCCCCAACTTTGCCTACGAGCTGTGCCTGAAGCGGATCGGCGACGCGGATCTTGCGGGGTTGGACCTCGGCTGCTGGCGGCGCGCCTTCAACGGCGCCGAGCCTGTCAGCGCGCAAACCCTGCGGCGCTTCGCCGAGCGCTTCGCCCCCTGCGGGCTGCGCGCCGATGCACTCGCGCCTGTCTATGGCCTCGCCGAGGCGGGTGTCGGACTGGCCTTCCCGCCGCCGGAGCGCGGTGCGCGTATCGACTGCATCGACCGCATGCGGCTCGCTGAGATCGGGCACGCCCTGGCGATCCCCTGCGACGACCCACAGGCGATGACGGTGGTCGGTTGCGGACAGCCCTTGCCCGGCTATCAGGTACGAGTCGTCGCCGGTACGGGAACGGTCCTACCGGAACGCCACGAAGGGCTCTTGCAGTTCCAGGGTCCTTCGGCGACGCGGGGGTATTTCCGCAACCCGGAGGCCACCGCTCGGCTGATCCGCGACGGTTGGCACGACACCGGCGACCGTGCCTATCTGGCCGGCGGCGAGATCCACCTGACCGGTCGGGTCAAGGACATGATCATCCGCGGTGGCCGCAACCTCTATCCCTACGAGGTCGAGCAGGCGGTTGGCGAGCTACCCGGTATTCGCAAGGGCTGCGTGGCGGCCTTTGCCGCCAGTGACCCGGAGCAGGGCAGCGAGCGCCTGGTCCTGGTCGCCGAGACCCGCGAGTGCGACCCGGCCCGCCGCTCTGCCCTGGAGCTGGCCGTGCGGGAGCGCGCCACCGACATCCTGGGGCTGCCCCCCGACGAGATCGTCCTGGCCCCGCCGCGGGCCGTGCCCAAGACGTCCAGCGGCAAGCTGCGCCGGGTTGCCACCCGCGACCGCTATCTGGCGGGCAAGCTCCTGAGCGGGCCGGCACCGCCGCTTTGGCAACTGGTGAGGGTTGTGGCCTCGGCCCTGGTGGCGACCGCGGCGCATTGGTTCGGTCGCGTTCCCGCGTGGCTCTATGGGGCCTATGCCTGGACGCTGTTCGTGGCGATCGCGCCCTGGGTCTGGCTCGGTATCATGCTCCTACCTCGCCTGACCTGGCGCTGGGGACTGGTGCGCGGAGGCGTCCGGCTGCTGCGGCGGCTGACCTTCGTTCCTCTGCAGATCACCGGTCGAGGGCGCATACCGCCCCCCGGTTGCGCCTTCGTGGTCGCCGCCAATCACCAGAGCTATCTGGATGCGATGGTCCTGGTCGAGGCCATCGGTCGGCCCATCGCCTTCGTGGCCAAGCAGGAGCTGGCCGGAAACCCGTTAGCCAAGGCGGCGCTCCTCCGGCTCGGCACCCATTTCGTCGAGCGCTTCGACCTGTTGCGCGGGGCGGGCGATGCCACGCGCTTTGCCTCGGCCTTGGGCCGGGGCGAGGTCCTCGGCTTTTTCCCGGAGGGCACCTTCCGAGTCCAGCCCGGGTTGCTGCCCTTCCGCATGGGCGCCTTTCTGGCTGCCGCGGGGGCGGGTGTGCCGCTGCTCCCGGTCGCCGTGCGCGGTACTCGAGGGCTGATGCCAGGCAACAGCTTTTTCCCCCGCCCGGGGCGCACGGCGGTCGTCATCGGCGAGCCGTTACGGCCCAGCGGGGACGACTGGGAGGCAGCCGTGCAGCTGCGCGATCAGGCCCGGGCATTTGTTGTAAACCACAGTGGCGAGATGGATGCGGCGGCTTGAGTCCGGAGTTCTGGAGGTGCTCTGGGGTCCCTGCGACCGCCCACGCACATGCCGGGGGCTTTGACCCGCAGGCATGCAGCGCACTGCTCCGGCGGCTTGAGGGGCGCGGAGAAAGCAAGCGAAGCTTGCAGACGGAGCGTCCCTCACGAAGCGTTAGGCGATGTCTGTCAACAACACTACCCGCCTGTTTGTCTTTTCGCACCCCTTCCGCGTTGCGCCAGCAGTCGCATAGCCCTGCTATGCTCCTGGTGCCGCGCCTTGAAGGCGAACGAAAATCCTACGCACTCGGGTAGGGTTGTTTACGGCAATCGCCTTAGCGATCATTTGTTACTTGCGCCAGAGTTTGGGATTGTCGAGTGCATCGGCGCAAACTACCCGCCCACTCGAACGTCCTATTACACCCTCCGGGCCTTCTGTGGTACCAAACGCGGACATAGCAACGCCCGAGATCGCGTGGAGGTCAGCATCGATAGCTTTGCGGATTGCCCTGCAACGCTGAGCCCGTTCGGGAGCTGTTGAAGTTGGCCCCGGGAACGGGAATGGTCGGACCCCATGCATCAGATCGCGTCCAGGGCGGCACTCAGGTCGGCGATGATGTCCTCGGGGTGCTCCAGCCCCATGGACAGGCGGATGCCGCCAGGGTCTAGGTGCGCCTCTTGTTGGACTGCGGCAGGGACGGCGGCATGGGTCATGGAGGCAGGGTGCTCGATCAGGGTGCGGATCTGTCCAAGGGAGACAGCCAGCGTTATGGAAAGGGCGTGGTCCGCGATGTGGTCCATGACGCGGGCGCCGAGGCGCTTGACCGCTTCGCCTTCTCCGCGCAACAGGAAATAGACCAGTATGCCGGGGGCGAATTGGCCGTCGAAGTCGCGCATCTGGCGCTGTGCCAGCTCATGCTGAGGATGGCTCGGTAGGCCGGGGTAGCTCACCCGCGCCACCTTGGGGTGCTGCTCCAGGAACTGCGCGACCAGAAGGGCCGTGGCAATTTGCTGCCTGGTTCGCAGCACCAGGGTTGGCAGGCCGTACACCAGGTGCGGCCAGGCGGCCCTCGGCGCCAGCACGCCACCGAAGTCCTTGCGGTAGAGGAGCAGGTCGGGCTCCAGGAACCTGGGGCCGATCACAGCGCCGCCCATGTCGGTACCGAAGCCGCCGATGTTCTTGGTGAGGCTCTCCACCACCACGTCGATGCCGTGCTCGAGGGGACGCTGGCAGAAGGGGGTGGCGAAGGTATTGTCGATGACGGTGAAGACCCGTCGGCGGGGCAGGCGGCCGGCGTTGTGCTCCCCGACCAAGCGGGCGATCTGTGCGAGATCGAGCAGGTCGAGCGTGGGGTTGCAGGGCGTCTCGCCGAAAACCGCCATGATCTGCGGCTCGCTGTCGAGTAGCGTCTGGAGTCGGTCGAGGTCGGTGAGATCCTCCAGCAGCACCTTGATGCCCAGACGGGGCAACCAGTTGGTGAAGAGCGAATAGGTGCAACCGTAGATGGTGTGGTGGGACAGCAGGGTATCGCCGCGCTTGAGCAGGACGCCCAGACCAGCGGCGATCGAGGCCATTCCACTGGCGAAGGCGACGCACACCTCGCCCCCCTCGGCCAGCTCGAGGTTCTCCTCCAGCATCCCGCGACTCGGCTCATCGAGCCGATCATAGATGTAGATCGGCGGTTGCAGCTCGCGGTTGAACTCGGGGTTGGCGAACTCTCGGAAACCCTCGGCGCCCCGCTCCGCGCTCTCCAGCCGATAGGCGACCGAGGCGCTGATGGGCGGCACGATGTGGTCCTGGTAGTTCCAGTGGGGGCTGTGCAGCTTGCCTTGAATCAGACGGGTCTGCTTGTGGTAGGAGTCATTATCTTTGGTCATGGCGGCTCGCACTCGGTGACGACAGGGGTCGTGTGGCGGCCTGCCGGCGAAGCGCCGCAGATCGCCGAATTGGAGACCGCCGAACGGTCATGGCGCCGGGGCCACCCTGGATGGCGAAGTGCGCGCGCCATGACCGTTTCCCCGCACCCCAACCTTCTCCCAGAGGAAGGAGGCGACTTGGAGCGCCTGCGGCGCGACTTTGACGGTAATCCTAGCCGAGCCGGCGCCCGGGCGGCGAGTCCAATTTTCCGCGCAGCCCTGGACGGATCTGGGAGATCGGCCCCCCGTCGCGACCTTTCCCATCGCGGTGTCCCAAAAACTTCGGGCGCATGGTGTTGGGGCGTATACCATTCCCTCTTATCCATGCCACTCCCATCCCGGCGCGCCTGAACGAGGCTAGTTGCGTTCGCCGACTCAAAGGGCTCGTATCCATGAAATCCACCTCGCTCATCGCCCTGATGCTCACCCTGCCCAGCGCGCTGGCCCTGCCTGCGGACAGCGTCTGGGTGATCGGCGGCGGCCCCGACGTCTATGACTCCCAGGTGCAGATCGAGGGCAATGTCCTGTGGGTCCTGCAGGCCATGGATAGTCTCCCCGGGGAGCGGAGGGTGCGTGTGTTCTTCACCGACGGCCAGGAGGAAACCCCGGACGTCCTGGAGTGGACCCGGCCGCCGGAGACCGCGGCGGCCCTCCAGCCCTTGGCCCGAGTATTCGATGCGTATTGGCGTAACGGCTTGCGTTATCCGCAACCACCGCGTTCCCGATGTGGCGGGGACGACCGAGGCGGGACCCTTGAGCGAGGCCCTTGGGGCCGACCTCAGCGCCCTGAAGCCTGCGGACAAGGGTTGGCTCATCTTCATGGGACACGGGACCCAAGGCGAGGAACTCGATAACTGCCTTGAACTCTGGAACGACACACAACTCGCGGTGAGCGACCTTCAGGCCCTGCTCGACAAGTCGCCGCGGGACACCCGCCTGCGCTTTCTCTTCAGCCAGTGCTATTCGGGCGCCTTTGCCAGGCTGGCGACGCCCGGCAGCAACCGCTGCGGCTTTATGGCCGCGCCCCCGGACCAGGTATCCGAGGGCAGCTCTCCCGCGGTCGAGAAGAGAGACTTCGAGGATTACGGCACCTACTTCTTTGCCGCCCTCACCGGCAGTGAGAGGGACCACTCCGGCCTGGATGGCGTACTCGACTGGGACAGCAGTGGTTGGGTGACCCCGTTGGAGGCCCATTTTCACGTCCTGACCACGGCCTTCAGCGCCGACATCCCCATGGCCACCAGCGAGGCGCTCCTGATGGAGTGGCGGCCGGGTGAGATCCCGGACCTCCTGACCTCTGTGGATCGTGACGACAACGAATACTCCGGGCTGGCCTTGACGATGATGCGGGACATCGGGATCGACCCGGCCGCGGAGCCGGGCAAGGAGATGCACCGTCGGCAACTGGAGGTACAAGGCCAATGGACGCGGCTGGAGCAGGATCAGGAGCGGCTGCGCAAGGAGATCGCCGCCTCCCAGGAGGACCTTCGCCGGGAGGTGCTGCGGCGTTGGCCCCAGGCGGCCAACCCCTATACCCTCGGATTCCGGCGCTTCCTCGCCGAGGACCTGGACGCCGCCCAGGCATTCATCGAAGCCCACCCTGAGTATGCCGAGTTGCGGCGGCGCCAGGAGCTCTTTCTGAAACAGGACGATCAGGCGCTGCGGCTGCGGCGGGAGCGCAGTCGGTTGTACAGGATCGCCCATCTGCTCCGTCTGGCGTGGTTGAAGGCCGCCCTGGAGCGTGAAGGGCCGGCAGACCAGTTGGAGCGATACCGGCGGTTGCGGGAATGCGAGTCGGCGCCGTTCTGAGTCCGGGGGGTGAGATGACGCCCAGTCGGTTGCATGGACGTCATCGCAGGCATACAAGTGTGCGAAGGTCATGCCCGTCGAGTGTTGAGAGGTCCCTATGCACCACATCCTGGACATTGCCGCCAAGCTGCGGATTTCGCCGGAGGACCTCCTGGTCTGCGGAGAGCACGTGGCCAAGCTGCGGCTTGGGGCCTTGCCCAGTCGGGATGCGGTCCTCGATGGCCGGCTGGTCCTGATCTCGGCCATCAACCCGACCCGCGCCGGGGAGGGGAAGACGACGGTCGCCATCGGTCTGGCCCAGGGTCTGGAAAGGATCGGGCGGCGGGCCGCCCTGGCCCTGCGCGAGCCCTCCCTCGGGCCCATCTTCGGCATCAAGGGGGGCGGTACCGGCGGCGGCCGCTGCCGTCTCGAACCTTCGACGCGGATCAACATGCATTTCACAGGCGACCTGCATGCGGTGGGTGCGGCCCACAACCTGCTGGCCGCCCTGGTGGACAACGCGATCCACTTCCGTAGCGAGCTCGATCTGGAGCAGCGCCAGATCTTCTGGCGGCGGGTGCTCGATGTGAACGACCGGGCCTTGCGCCAAGTGGTGATCGGCCTGGGTGGAAGGCCGAACGGCGTGCCGCGCGAGGCCAGCTTCGACATCACCGCCGCTTCGGAGGTGATGGCGATCCTCTGCCTGGCGGAGGGCATCGAGGATCTCAAGGCCAGGCTGGGCCGCATCCTGGCCGGGTTCGACCGCAGCGGCAATCCCGTCACAGCGGCTGGGTTGCGGGCCGTGGGGGCCATGGCAGCCCTGCTGCACGACGCCATCCTGCCGAACCTGGTGCAGTCCACAGAGGGTGTGCCGGCGTTCGTGCATGGCGGACCCTTCGGCAATATCGCCCATGGCTGCAACAGCGTGGTCGCCACCAGGGCGGCGGCGCAAGGCGCGGACTTTGTGGTCACCGAGGCCGGCTTCGGGTTCGACCTGGGTGCGGAGAAGTTCTTCGACATCAAGTGCCGCAGCTCGGGCCTGTGGCCGCGGGCCGTGGTGCTGGTAGTGACGGTCAGGGCCCTGCGTATCCATGGCGGCGGTGGTGCGGGCAGTGGCGGTCCGGTGTCCGAGGTCCGGCGCGGCCTGCTGCATCTGGACCATCACGTCCGTTGCGTGCGGATCTTCGGGTTCGAGCCCGTGATTGCGGTCAATTGCTTCGAAGGCGACACCGAGGCGGACCTGGCAGCGATCGAGACCGGCTGCCGCGAGCGTGGACTGGTGGCGGCGCGGTTCACCGGCTTCACCGATGGCGGGGCCGGCGCCGAGGGGTTAGCGCAGGCGGTCATCGAGGCGGCGGAGCGGCCCGCCGGGCCTGTCCGTTACCTCTATGTCCTGGAAGACCCGCCGGAGGCAAAGATCGAGGCGGTTGCCCGGACCATCTACGGGGCCTCCGGCATCGCCTACAGCCGCACGGCCCGCCGGGATCTGGAGCAGGTTCGCCGCCTGGGCTACGAGGGACTGCCGATCTGTATCGCCAAGACCCACCTCAAGCTGGTGGAAGACGGCGATCGTGCGAGGGGAGGGAATCCGCCCTCGCTGCCGGTGGAATCGGTTCGGGTTGCGGCGGGCGCCGGCTACCTGCTCGCGCTGGCCGGGGACATCGTCACCATGCCGGGGCTGCCGCAAGAACCGGCCGCCTATCGGATCGACCTCACCGAAGACGGTGAGGTGCTTGGGATCTAGAGGCATCCTGCTCGCCCCATGGACATCGTTTCTGCCGCCATCCTGCTCGCCATCATCATGGACCCACTGGGAAACATCCCGCTGTTCCATTCCCTGCTCGGCCGCTACCCGCAGGAGCGACGTTTGCGCATCATTGCCCGGGAACTGGTCTTCGCCTATCTGGTGCTTCTGCTGTTTCTGGTGGCAGGCCAGACCATCCTGGACCACCTGGGCCTTGAGCGACCGGCATTGGGCGTCGCCGGGGGGGTGGTCTTGTTCATCATCGCGGTGCGGATGGTCTTTCCCGAGGCCGACGGCGTGCGCCGCGGGGAGATCGATGAGGAGCCCTTCTTCGTCCCCTTGGCGGTACCGATGCTCGCCGGTCCGTCGGCGATGTCGGCGGTGCTGCTCCTGGTGAGTCGGGACCCTGGGCGTTTCTGGACCTGGTTCGGTGCCCTAAGCCTAGCCTGGTGCTTCAGCGCCGCGATTCTGCTGGCCTCCGGCGCCCTGTTCGAGATGCTCGGGCCGCGGGCCCTGCGCGCCCTGGTGCGCCTGACTGGCATGCTGCTGATCATGATCTCCGTGCAGATGCTCATGGACGGCGTGGCGGCCTATATTGCCGTACTGCCTGGCCGATGAGTGTGAGGGCGACGCAAACCTGCCGGCTCCTCCGTGCGGATGGCAATGATCACCAAACGGCCACTGGGCCTCAGGTTGACCGGGGCCTCCACAGGGGCGGCCGTCATCGGCGTCCTGGCCCCCCGTACGATCGGCATCATGGCTATGTGCTCGCGTTGGCGTTTGCGGCCTGGTCGCCAGCGGCGGCGCTATGCTTTAAGCGAGGTGGTTACCGTCCAAGCGGCGGGGAAATCCGCTTCGCCGGACAGTGCATCGATGCACTACCTCTGCACCAGCGCGCACGCCTGGGCATTACCCTGGCGTGGCAGGAGCCCGCCCGATTCGAAGGTCTGTTGGTACGCGATTATCTGGCCCTCGGCCCCAGGGAGGTGGACGCCGAAGATTGCCTGCGTCGGGTGGGCATGGTCCCCGCGGAGTATCTGGGGCGCATGCTGGACAAGACCCTGAGCGGTGGCGAGCGCAAACGCATCGAACTGGCCTCGGTCCTGGCGCTCAATCCAAGGCTGGTGATCCTGGACGAGCCGACCTCGGGCATCGACCTGCTGTCGATCCGGGAAATCATGGGTGTCATCCGCACTTTCAAGACCCGCGGCGCCGCAGTACTGCTCATCACCCATCGCGAGGAGATCGCCCGCATGGCGGATCGCGCCTCGCAACTCTGCGGCGGGCGCATCGTCTGCACCGGCGACCCGGAGACGGTCGCGGAGAGCTACCAGGGCCGCGCCTGTGTGCGCTGCAACGGCGCGGATTGTCACGACGAGGGGGTATCCCCATGAGCGAACTCGATCAATGGATGGGCGTATTGAATAGCCGCGGCGTGGATCGCGCCATCCTGGGCGACGCCGCGACCGCACACCTCGTGGCGAGCGGGCAGCGCATCCTGAGCCGACGGCAAGTGCCGGGGCTGGAAATCGACGCCGAGGAAACCGCCGACGGCATCGTCGCGCGCCTGCTCCTGTGCCGCGACACCCGCCTGGCGCAGCCGCTGCACCTCTGTTTCGGTGTGCTGCCCGCCGTCGGCCGGCAAGACATCCGGATGCATCTGGTGCTTGAGGAAGGCGCCGCGGCCGGCATCCTTGCCCACTGCTTCTTCCCCAATGCCGAGCGGGTCGAGCATGTCATGGACGCCAAGATCGAATTGGGTGCGGGTGCCCGCCTAAGCTACACAGAAGGCCACTACCACGGCACCCACGGCGGAGTCACGGTGGTGCCCAAGGCAAGTGTGAGCGTGGGGCCGCGCGGCCTCTACCATTCCGATTTCTCCCTCACCACCGGGCGGGTGGGGAAACTGGACATCGACTACGAAGTCGAGGCCGACGAAGACGCCGTGGTGGAACTGACCACCCGGGTGTTCGGCCACGCGACGGATGCCATTCGGATCCGCGAAAGGCTGGTGCTGGCGGGCCGTGGGGCACGCGGCCTGATCAAGAGCCGGGTGGCCCTGGAGCACGACGCCACGGCCGAGATCATTGGCATCACCGAGGGCAACGCAGCCCAGGCCCGCGGCCATGTGGACTGCCTGGAGATCGTCAAGGATCGCGCGGTGGCCAGTGCACAACCGCTGGTGAAGGTGAGCCATCCCCAGGCCAAGGTGACCCACGAGGCGGCCATCGGCAGCGTCGACCATCACCAGCTGGAAACCCTGATGGCCCACGGTCTTTCCCCGGAGCAGGCGGTGGACCTGATCGTCGGGGGTCTTCTGGGGCAACCGGGAGGCGTCGGCATCGCGGGGTTCCCCGAGCGTGCTGCATCATGAGCGGCTGGGACCACTTTCAACACATGGCCGACATCGGCGTGCACGGCTTCGGGGAGTCCCTAGCCGAGGCCTTCGAGCAGGCCGCACTGGCCATGATGGCGGTCATCGCCGACCCGGCCAGGGTACGCCAGGACGATGTCGTGGAAGTCGTCTGCACCGCGCCGGATCGCGAATTACTGCTCGTAGACTGGCTCAATGCCTGGGTCTACGAAATCGCAACCCGCAACATGCCGAGGCGCGCCTGGACATGCTCTTCGACGTGTCCCACAACACCTGCAAGGAAGAGGAACACCTTTGTTGACGGCCAGCCGCGGCGCCTGTTCGTGCATCGCAAGGGCGCCACCCGCGCCTTCGGCCCCGGCCATCCCTCTTTGCCTCCGGCACTCCGCGCGGCGGGCCAGCCGGTCATCATCGGTGGCAGCATGGGCACCGCGTCTTACATCCTCGCCGGCTGCGAAGCAACGGAAGTCGCCGCCTTCGCGTCCGCCTGCCACGGCGCCGGCCGCAGCATGAGCCGCAACCAGGCGACAAGACGCTGGCAAGGCCGCGCGGTGGTGGACGAGCTCGCCCGGCGCGGCATCCTCATCCGCAGCCCCTCGCTGCGCGGTGTCGCCGAAGAAGCCCCTGGCGCCTATAAAGACGTCAGCGCCGTGGTCGACGTGGCCGCCGCGGCCGGCCTGGCGAAAAAGGTGGCCAGGCTTGAACCGCTGGTTGGCGTCAAGGGATAGGGTCGAAGCCCCGTTGCTGGAGGCAATGGTCCACCTAGACCTGGCATTCGCCCACTGAGAACGCCCTCGGAGTCCGTTTGCGCTCCATCCGCGCCTGGGAAGCGTCGTGCGCGGCGGTCCACGGTGTGCCGCCCAAAGCGGAATCGATCCCCCGCGTGGATAGCATCGAGGTCAAGGCCGCGAGTGCGTTTGGTACCAAGGATCTTGCGGGCCTGGATGCCCTGGCCGGTGGCGGACCTATGGCGCGACTCAGCCGAGATGGCCGGCGGGGGAAAGTCGCGAAGTGGGTGTTTTTTGGGGGGGTGTCTCCTCCCCCTCCCTCCTTCCGCCCGTGCGGCGCGAGGACGGCGCCCCTTCAAACTGGGACCGGTACCTGTCCCTTCTGGCCCGGCAGCACATCCCCGAGAAGGTTCAGCTCCGGTAAGTGCGTCGGGCGGAGGAGTTGCTGAAGGCCGTGGCACCCAAGGCCTTGTCGCAGTTGACCGCGGACGAGGTGACAGAGCACCTCCCGCGTCTGTCGAGCCGCGCTGAGTTCTCCGGCTGATAGTCTCGCCAGTCCGTGGATGCGATGCAACTGGTGAACGAGGGCCTGTTCGATCATGGGTCTGCGCCGACCAATTTGGCCGCCAGGTAGTCCGCAGCGGCGTCGAGGCTGCGCAGCTTGGGGTAATCAAGCTCCGGGATCTCGACCCCCAGCCGGTGATGGAGTGCGACGACCCAGTTCAGGAAGTCCATGGAGTCCAAGTCGTATTCGTCGCGCAGGTCGGCATCGGGGGGGATGGCCTCGTCGGCCAGGTCGGGGGCGACGTTGGTCAACTCTTTGAGGGCGGCGGCCTTGATCTCGTCGCGGTTCATAGGGTCTCGGGCTCCTGCAGTCGTTGGCCCACCTGGGCCAGGAAGAGGGCGCCGCGGTGGCCATCGCTGTGACGGTGGTCCGCGGCGAGGGTGGCGGTGACGATGGTGCGGGGGACGACCTGGCCGTCCAGGACCCAGGGCCTCTGGCTTGGGGTGCCGAATCCGACGATGGCGACCTGGGACGGATAGACGATGCCGTAGAGCCGATCCACCCCGCGCTCGCCCAGACTGGAGACGGTAATGGTGGGGTCCGCCAACTCGGAGCCGCGGAGTGTGCCGGCACGCACCCGTGCCACCAGGTCGCGCAGCCGGTCCATCAAAGTGTCCAGGTCCAGCCTGTCCGCGTCGTGAATCGCCGGCGCCACGAGACCGCCGCCGCGGATGGCGGTGGCGGTGCCGACATGGATGGCGGTGGCGGGCTCGTAGTGCCCGCCTCGGTCGAAGCCGTTCAGCTCCGGGAAGTGCCTCAAGGCGATGGCGACCGCCTTGATGAAGAGCACGCCCATCAGGATGCGCCGCTCTGGTGGCAGCCCGGCGTTGCGCCCGGCGAGCCAGTCGCTGGCCGGGGCCAGATCGATGTCATGGCTCAGGTAGTAGTGTGGGATCTCGCGCTTGGACCGGCTCATGGCGGCGGCAATGGCCTCGCGCATGGCGGCCAGGTCCAGACCTCGGTGTGGCCGCTCCGTCAACGGTCGCGCCTGCTCCGCGGCCGCGGCGGCGTTGCGGATGTCCGCCAGGACGATGGCCCCGTCCGGGCCGCTGCCGGTCAGCCCGTCCAGGGCCAAGCCAAGCTCCCGGGCCAAGCGGCGGGCGGCGGGTGAGGCTCGGAGGCGGCTGGAGGTCGGAGGCGCGGTCTGGGGCCCCGATGAGGCTGCCGCCGTCGGCATGGGCCGGGGGGGCGCGCCGACGGGGCCTCCCGCTGTCGCCTGCCGGTCCGTACCGGCGGCTGGCTTGCCCTCCCTGGCGCTGGATTCCGGCATCCCGCCGGAATGATGGGGAGGGGTTTGCGGCGATGTCGCAGGGGGCTCAGTGCTGGCCTGCGGCGACAACTCACCTGCCGCGGCCGCGCCGGTTTGGGCGGAGGCGCTCGCGATCTCCAGCTCCGCCATCGGGGCGCCCACCGGCACCGTCTGCCCCGGCTCGACCAGCAGCCGGCCCATGACGCCGTCCTGGAAGACCTCCACCTCGATGGCGCCCTTCTGGGTCTCCACCACGGCGATGACGTCGCCCTTGGCGAGCCGCTCGCCCGGCCGCTTGACCCATTCGATCAGGGTGCCGCCCTCCATGTCGGAGCCGAGCGACGGCATGCGGTAGACGGCGCTCATCGGGCGAGGGTCGCCTTGGCGGCGGCGACGATGGTCCGGTACCTGGGGCAGGGCGGCGTCCTCCAGGTGCTTCGGATAGGGGATGGGGACCTCGGCGCTGCATACCCGGCCTACCGGGGCATCCAGCTCCCAGAATGCCTGCTCCATGATCCGGGCGCTGATCTCGGCGGCAAGGCTGCCGGAGCGCCACCCCTCGTCCACGATCACGGCCCTGTGGGTCTTGGCCACCGAGGCCATGATGGTAGCGTCGTCCAGGGGCCTAAGGCTGCGCAGATCGATGACCTCGGCGGCGATACCCTCGCCGGCCAGGACCTCGGCGGCCTCCAGGGTCTTGTAGAGCGAGCCGCCGTAGGTGATCAGGGTCAGGTCGGTCCCCTCGCGGCGCACCGCCGCCCCATCGATGGGGACTGGACCGGCGTCGGCGTCGAGCTGCCCCGTGCGGTTGTAGAGCATCACGTGCTCGAAGATGACCACCGGGTCCGGGTCCTCCAGGGCGGTCCAGAGCATGCCCCGGGCATCCTCGAGCGTCGCCGGGGCGACCACCTTGATCCCTGGGATAGAGGCATACCAGTTCTCCAGGCTGTGGGAGTGCTGGGCGGCGAGCTGCCGGCCGGCCCCGGTGGCCATGCGGATCACCACCGGCACGCTGAACTGGCCCCCGGACATGTGGCGGATGGTGGCGGCGTTGTTGACGATCTGATCCAGGGCCAGCAGGCTGAAGTTGACCGTCATGATCTCGACGATGGGGCGCATGCCGCCCATGGCGGCGCCGATGCCTGCCCCGGTGAAACCGGACTCCGACAGTGGCGTATCGCGGATGCGCTCGGGGCCGAACTCGTCATAGAGCCCCTTGGTCACTGCATAGCACCCACCGTAGCGGCCCACGTCCTCGCCCATCAGGAAGACCCGGGGGTCGCGCTTGAGGGCGTCGCGAATGGCCTCGCGCACCGCCTCCCGGTAGCTGGTCTCGATCATCGCTGTGCTCATGCGGGCTGCTCTGTGTACAGGTCCCGGGCCAGGTCCTCCACCGGCTCCCAGGTCCCAGCCTCGGCGAAGGCGACGGCCGCCGTCAGCTCCTGCTCGATCCCGGCCTCGATGTGGGCGCGCTCGGCGGCCTCCAGCATACCGGTCTCCTCCAGCCAATGCCCGAAGCGTAGCACCGGGCCCTTCTGCTTCCAGGCCTCGACCTCCGCCTTGTCGCGATAGAGCTGAGCGTCGAACATGGAATGGGCGCGGAAGCGGTAGGTCTGGCACTCCAGGAAGCGCGGGCCCTCGCCGGCGCGGATGGCCGCCGCCGCCCCGCGGGCCGCGACCTCGACGGCGATTGGGTCCATGCCGTCAACCGCCTCGGCCTCGATCTTGTAGCTCTGCGCCTTGCGGAAGATGTGGGTCTCGGATTCGGAGCGCTCCAGAGCGGTGCCCATGGCGTAGAGATTGTTCTCGCAGACGAACAGCACCGGGAGCTGCCAGAGCGCGGCCAGATTCAGGCTCTCGTGGAACTCCCCCTCGGCCGCGGCGCCCTCCCCGAAGAAGCAGGCGGTGACCCGCTGTCGCCCCTGCATCTTGTCCGCGAGCGCCAGACCGACCGCCAGCGGTAGCAGCCCGCCCACGATGGCGTTGCCGCCGTAAAAGCGGGTGGCGGCATCGAAGAGGTGCATGGAGCCCCCGCGCCCGCGGCTGCACCCCTCCCGTTTGCCGTACATCTCCGCCATCATCGTCGTCATGGGCATGCCGCGGGCCAGGGCATGACCATGCTCGCGGAAGGTTGCAACCACCGCGTCCTCCGGGGTCAGACACTGCATCACGCCCACGGCGATGGCCTCCTCGCCGATGTAGAGATGGAGGAAGCCGCGGATCTTCTCCTCCGTGTAGAGCTCGGCGCAGCGCTCCTCGAAGCGGCGGATGCGCAGCATCTCACGCAGCAGATGCAGGGCGTGCTCGCGGTTGAGGTGCAGCTTGGTGCCAGCGCTGGTTTCAGTGTCGCTCATCGCTCGTCGCTCTCCAGGGTGGATGTGTCGCCCTCGGGCAGCCCCAGCTCCCGGGCCTTGAGCAGCCGGCGCATGATCTTGCCGCTGCGGGTCTTGGGCAGATTGGTGCGGAAATCGATCTCGCGCGGGGCTACGGCTGGGCCCAGACGCTTGCGGGCGTGGGCCAGGAGGGACTTGCGCAGGGCCTCGTCCGCTGCGAAGCCGGGTTTCAAGGCGACCAGGGCCTTGACGATCTCGCCCGCCGTGGGCTCGGGGATGCCGATGGCGGCAGCCTCGGCGACTGCCTCGTGCTCCATGAGCACGCTCTCCACCTCGAAGGGGCCGATCAGGTGGCCGGCGGACTTGATCATGTCGTCGGCACGGCCGACGAACCAGAAGTAGCCGTCCGGGTCGCGCTGGGCCAAGTCGCCGGTTAGATACCAACCGTCGGCGAAGCACTTGGCGTAACGCTCGGGCTCGTTGAGATAGCCGCGGAACATGGAGGGCCAGCCGGGCTTCAGAGCCAGTTCGCCTGGGGTATTGGGGCTATCGATGACCTCGACCGACCGGACCTGGGGATCCTGGGGGTGGTGCCTGACGATGGCGGCCTCGATGCCGGGCAGGGGGCGGCCCATGGAGCCCGGCTTCACATCCATGCTGCGGTAGTTGGCGATCATGATCCCGCCCGTTTCCGTCTGCCACCAGTTGTCGTGGAAGGGCAGCCCGAGCACGTCCTGGCCCCAGACCACGGCCTCCGGGTTCAGGGGCTCGCCGACGCTAGCTAGGAAGCGCAGCGGCGAGAGGTCGTAGTCGCGGGCGATTTCGCTGCCGATCTTCATCAGCATGCGGATGGCCGTCGGGGCCGTGTACCAGACGGTGACCCGCTGGTCCTGCAGGATGCCGAACCAGCGCGTGGGGTCCAGATCCGCCTCGTCCACGATCATCGTGGCGCCGATGGCGAGCGGCGCGACGATCCCGTAGCTCGTGCCTGTGATCCAACCGGGGTCCGCGGTGCACCAGAAGGTGTCCTCCGGGTGCAGGTCCAGGGCGTAGCGGCCGGTCACCGAGTGGACGAGCACCGCCGCATGGACATGGATGGCCCCCTTGGGTCTGCCCGTGGTGCCGCTGGTGAAGTGCAGCAGGGCCATGTCCTCGGGGTGGGTGGCCACCAGGCCGCCGACGTCGGGACAGTCCTCCAGTGCGTCAGCGAGGGACAAGGTACCCTCGGGCAGTTCGTCCCCCCGCCGATCGGTCAGCAGCACATGGCGCAGTCCGGGCAGCTCATGGCGCCAGGTGCCCACCTTGCGGAGGTAGAAGGCCTCCGTCGTCACCAGCACCCGGGCGTCGCCGATCTCCATGCGCGTCTTCACGGGCTCGGGCCCGAAGGCGGAGAAGAGCGGCGAGAAGACCCGGCCCGCCTTCAGGGTCCCCAGGGCAGCGACATAGACCTCCGGCACCCGGCCCAGCAGGCTGAAGACACTCTCGCCCGGGGCGACCCCGAGGCGATCGAGCAGATGGGCGAAGCGGCTGCTGAGGGCGGCCAGCTGGCGGTAGCTGAAGTCCCGCACGCCCTGTTCCCCGGTACTCGAATCGCGCGCAAGCCACCGGATCGCGACCTTGTCGGCGAGGCCGTCGTCCAGGTGCCGGTCCACCGCTTCGTAGGCGATGTTGAGCGCGCCGTCCGGCAGACCTCGCAGGGCGCCCCGCGCCTGTTCCCAGGAGAACCCGGCGCAGACCGTTGAGTAGTCCTCCAGGCACGGAGCCGGCCAGCCGGTCCGCTCGGTCTTGTGAATCGTTTCCCAGGCCACCGTTACCTCCCTCCGCGCCGGGCTCAATCGGCTGAATCGTTAGGATCAGGCTAGATCAGCCTGCGGGAGGTGTCTACGGCCGCGCGGCGCCGCCAGAACCAAAAGATGTCGCCAATCTGGTCGCGCGCATGCGCCTCCGCCGGCGCATCGACACTCACATCGTCTTGCTCAGCAGCGACAGTAGCTCTTGGAGCGGTCGGGCGTTGAGCACGTCCTGCTTCTCCAGCCAGCCGCGGCGGGCCTGGCCGATGCCGTAACGCAGATTGGCGAAGTCCAGGGTGCTGTGGGCGTCGGAGGCAATGCTGACCAGAACGCCCTTTTAGCGGGCCATCTGGCAGTGGATCTCCGTGAGGTCCAGGCGCTCGGGGTGGGCGTTGAGCTCCGGGAGGCAGGCGCGGTCGCGGGCGTGACGGATGACTCGGACCATATCGATGTCGTAGGGCTCTCGCTCGTCGATCAACCGACCGGTCGGGTGGGCGAGGATGCTGAAGTGCCGGTGGTCCATGGCCTTGAGGATGCGCCGGGTCTGCTGGGCGCGGCTCAGATGGAGCTTGCTGTGGATAGCCCCGATCACCAGGTCCAGGCGTTCCAGGATCGGGTCCGGCAGGTCGAGGCCGCCGTCCTCGAGGATGTCTACTTCAATGCCCTTGAGTACCCGGAATCCCTCCGTGTGCTCCCGGAGCCTGTCGTTGAGCGGATCGATCTCCTCGATCTGCTCCAGCAGGCGCTGGCTGTAGAGTCCATGGACCATGGTGATCCGCTTAGAGTGCTCGGTGATGGCGAGGTATTTGAGCCCCTGGTGCCTCGCGGCCTCGACCATCTCCTTGAGCCTCCCGTGGCCGTCGGTGGCGCGGGTGTGGCAGTGCAGGTCGCCGTGCAGGTCCGAGAGTTGGACCAGGTCCGGCAGTAGGCCGTTGCGCGCCGCCTCGAACTCGCCCCGGTTCTCCCTGAACTCCGGCGGGATGTAGGGCAGGTCCACGGTGGCGAAGACGGATTCCTCGGTCTCGCCTGCCACCCGGTTGGCACCTTTGAACCTAAAAGGAGCAGTTGGACCTTGCGCTGCGTGAGGTAAGCCGCTGATCTTCAAAACGCTGCGCCAAACTGCGGAGCAGTTGACGCCCGTGCAACGCTGGTACCGCGTGCTCTCGCGTGCCCTGGTGAAGTACCTCAATGGCCGCGAATTGCACCCGCCACCGGGGTTACCGGCCCCGGCATAGCCGGAATTTCGTCGTCGCGGGCACCCGGACGCGGGCTGGAAACGGTCCGCGGCGGGCCTGCACTGCTCTTTTTAGGGTGATGGATATGAGTTTCGCCAACCAGGCCCTCTCGCTGGTCCACCTGATGAGCCAAGGCCGCAGACTCGAAAACCAGGCCCACGGGTTGCCGGTGAAGATAGACCAGCGCATCGCCACCCTCAAGCGCCAGGCCATGGGACTCGGCATCGACCGGCTCAGCGAGGAACAGCAGACCTATCTCTCCTCCTGGGAGGAGGGCACCTGACCGACGAGGCCGTGATGACCATCTCCCTCAACAGCCGCATCGCCATGAAGCGTCAGGAGATGTCGGGCCTGCTCGCACAGCAGGGCGCCAATCCGTTTCGCGTCAGGGCCTACCGGCAGGCGGCCGGCACCCTCTCCGGACTGGATCGGGATGTGGAGGAGATCCTCCGGCAGCAGGGCAACAAGGGTCTGGATGCCCTGCCAGGGATCGGCAAGGTCATCGCCGCCGCCATCGCGTAGATGATCGCAACCGGGCGTTGGGCCCAGCTGGAGCGTCTGCGGGGAGGCCTAGATCCGGTCCATCTCTTCCAGACCGTACCGGGCATCGGCCCCGATCTGGCGACCCGGATCCACAACGAACTCCATATCGACACCCTAGAGGCGCTGGAGAATGCCGCCTTCGAAAGCGCCCTGGAGCGGGTTAATGGTATCGGCGGCCGCCGGCTGACGGCCTTGCGCGCCGCTCTCGCCAGCCATGCTGGGCCGGCCACGCCGGTAGCGGCCGTCGACCGGCGATGGACCGGAGGTATCGGTGTTGCTGGAGGTGGACCGTCTCTACCTGTAGCAGGCTTTCACGGGCGAGCTGCCGAAGATCGCCCCCCGACGCTTTAATCTCGGGGCGAGGCCTGGCTGCCGATCCTGCATACGGAAAAGGCAGGCTGGCACTTCACCGCCATGTTCTCCAACACCGCCCTCGCCCATCAGCTGAAGAGGACCCATGACTGGGCGGTGATCTACTTTTATGACGACCACCACCAGGAGGGCCAGCAGACCCTGGTCACCGAGACCCACGGCCCCCTCCAGGGCAGGCGGGTGGTGCGCGGGCGTGAGGCCGAGTGCCGAAGATTTTATCAGGCCTGAAGTTAGTGCCGCTCCCCGGCCCTCCCGGCGAGGGAGGGGAACTACTCGTCCCTGAGTCTCTGTCGCGTCAACGGCACAAACGCCACGCCGAGCACCTCCCTCACCGAGATCTCCCCCGCATCCAGTTTCTCCACCACCATCAACTCCTGGTGCGCATAGGGCATGCCGATGGGCATCACCAGCCGGGCGCCCGGTTTCAACTGATCCACCAAGGGTTGGGGGATGTTGGGTGAGGCGGCGGTGACGATGATGCCGTCAAACGGCGCCTGTTCAGGCCAGCCGTCATACCCGTCGTCCACCCGGCACTCCACATTGCGGTAGCCCAGCCGCCGAAGGGTTTCGGCCGCCCGTTGTGACAGGGACTCGATGATCTCCAGGGTATAGACCTGCCTCACCACCTGGGAAAGCACGGCGGCCTGATAGCCGGAACCGGTGCCCACCTCCAGCACCACATCCTCTGCAGTGGGTTCAAGCAGATCGGTCATCAGGGCGACGATATAGGGTTGGGAGATGGTCTGCCCGTGTCCAATCGGCAACGGGCCGTTGTAGTAAGCCTGGTGGCGGGCGCCTGATGGGATGAATTCATGCCGGGGCACGACCTTCATCGCCTCCATGACCCGGCTGTCCAACGCCTCCCTGCCGATCATGCCGCGGGTGTAGTTCACATCCATCTCGATATCTCGCAGCATCTGTTGTATGTCTGACATCGGAAACCTCTGCTATCCACACCCTGTCGGCAGGCCGCGCTGACTAGTCGCCCGGAAAACCGAACATAAAGGCGGACCTGTCATCGGTTTCCCCGCCCTTTTCAGGGCGTAATCATTCCACTATTCCCAAAACGTCATCGAGGATCTGCCTCGGCGCCTCTATGGCATGTCGCGCCTGAAGCAGCGAGGCAAACGCCTCCACACTGGTGGGTCGCGGCTCCATCTCCCGCAGAAAACTACCGAGATCCTCGATCACCGCCCAGGGGTAGACCAGCCAGCGCCACTCCTTCACCTCCTGGGCAAAGTAGTCGGGGACATAGCTGGAGACCCATTTGTGGTGCAGCACGGCCGTACGCAGCGATGTCGGCTCGCCCTTTTCATGCAGATGCCGGACTGCCACCTGAAAGGTATCGCCCGAATCGCTGACATCATCGACCAGCAACACACGACGCCCCTCGATAGCCGCGTTCAGCGGATACTGGACCTTGGCAACCCGTTGTTTGCGCACCGCGTGGTAGTGCTCCACCTTGAGCGTGGCCAGGTCGAACAGATTCAGGTGATCGGAGAGAACCCGTGCAGGCATCAGTCCGCCGCGGCTGATCGCCACGATGATCTCCGGTGAGAAACCATCCTCACGTACCTGCCGGGCCAGTCCGCGCGCCATTTGATAGGCGTGCTCCCAGCTGATGATTTCGCAGGGGATCCCCCTCTCCTCTCCCCGGGATGGTTCAGGCGTCTGCATCCCGGAACTCCGGCGGCGAGGTGGGTGGTATCTCTAGCGGGGATTCCGCCGGCACCTCGATCAGAGGCGGCTCCTCCGGCACCTCTTCGGGCCGGCCGGGAGGCATCTCGGGCTGCGGTCTCTCCGGCGGGATATCCTGTTGATTCGGGCGAGGATCTTCATTTTCCAATCGCTGCATGATTGAATTCCTCATGTAAGATATACCCTGCTTTTAGGTTAGTCCCACCCCACGCCCGATGCCAGTTCGTCAGATAGCGGTGCGGTTCGGCGTTGCGTAATTTCGCTGATCTGGATCCCTATCTTGCCAATCACCAGAATCGAAGATCACCAACTTTGACGGTTTCACCGGGGCTATGTTGTTAGTCTGAAGTTTCCGGGTTCTGAAACGGCTCCCGGGCAAGACGCTTGGGGCTGCGGATTTTAGCTAGGGTTTGCGCAGATCTAGGCAAACCCCACCGAAATACCCCCTACCTCACCAGAGAGCGCTAAAAACCGGGGGGGCTGGTATCCAGAGTTCCGGCCTCCAGCCCCCCGTTCGCCTCCATCCGAGACCAGACCCCCGGTTTTTAGTGCTCTCATCTCATTGACGTGGGCGGCGTCGCCGGGGTCCCTGCAGAGGCGCGACTCACCGCCGTTCCCGGCAATCCAATGCCCGTTGAGATAAACGGCCGAAGCCGGGGTGCGCAGCGCCACCCCGAGTCACGGGTCCAGGTGCCGGGTGTAGACGGTCAGATGCCCCTCTGACGCGAACAGCCCAACGGGGGCAGGCGATTGAGCGCCCGGGGCAGCGCGTCCTGGACCGCCAGGCACAGGTGCTGGACGCCGGCGCAGTCCGACACGTCGAGCCAATGGGCCCAGTCACGTCGCGTTTCCGGCCGGCTCTTGAGGTCCGCGCCGCCGCCGACGCCCGCGCAGCGGAATGCCACCTTTGCCGAAGCCCTCATGCGTCATGCCTGAGCTGAGCGATGTGGCGCTAAGCGACCAGCCAGGGGTGACGCACCAACCTGCTTCGCGCTGATGAGGGTGAGGACGCGGGCCAGGTAATCGGAAAGGTCCTGAACGCTCGGGCAGTCGGTTGCGATGGGCCCTGGACCGTACGGGCGTTGCTTCCAGTGAATCTGTCGCGATTTAGCATTAACCAGCGGCCGCGGCTTGTCGATGTCGCCGGCCGTTATGCAAGTCCGCAGAGAGGGACCCGCCCATGCCTATCACGCCTCCGATCAATTTGGATGAGGATGCCGCCCGGCTGCGCCGGGCCTTCCTCATCGCCACCTTCTTCACTGCGGTGCTGTGGACGATCAAGCTCTCCGAGCTCGCCCTCGGGATGGACCTCTCCCGCTACAGCATCTACCCGGGCGACCCGGCGACCCTCACCGGGACCCTCTTCGCGCCCCTGCTCCACGTATCGCTCCGACACCTGTTCGCCAACACCGCGCCCATCCTGGTGCTCGGTACGGGCCTGCTCTACGGCTATCCGAAGGCGGCCCGGATCGCGTTGCCAATCATCTATCTCGGCTCGGGCCTCGTGGTCTGGCTCTTCGCCCGGCACTCCTGGCACCTGGGGGCGAGCGGGCTTGCCTTCGGGCTCATGTTCTTCATCTTCACCATGGGCGTGGTGCGCTGGGAGCGCCGCGCCATCGCCCTGTCGCTGGCGGTGTTCTTGCTTTACGGCGGGATGATCTGGGGCCTGTTTCCCACCGATCCGCACATCTCCTTCGAGTACCACCTGGCGGGCGCGACCCTCGGAGTTGTGCTCGCGGTCCTGTTGCGGCGGCTCGATCCACCGGCACCGGAGAAGACCTATAGCTGGGAGCACGAGGGCGGCGACGAAGACGACTGGCCCTTCGACGAGCGCCCCAGCGAGGGGGACGAGGGCGGTGGCCGACCACCGCCAGCGTCTGTCCGCGGGCCGGGCCGAGGCGCCGCTTGAACGCGGTCTTGGACAGGTCCACGGTGGATGGCCACCCCGTCCCGTTGCGGCTCTGGAGATCGGGCGGGATCACCGTCTCCTTGCCCTCGATCCCGTCCGCCTCGCGCCAGCGCACCCGACGCCGCCGACGCCGCCGACGCTGCAGCATAGGGATCCCAGTTGGGTCGTGGATGGATCAGGCGACGGACCAGCACCCGCTCATCGCGCGCAGAGTAGCTCGAGGTCACGAAGACCACGTCGCGGAAGCCCGACTCGGTGTCCAGGGTGAACATGACCCCGGAGGCCGCCAAGTCGCTGCGCACCATGCGCTGGATGCCTGCGGACAGGGCGACATGCCTGTGCTCGAAGCCCTGATGGACCCGGTAGGCGATGGCGCGATCGTTGAGCAGGGGGGCGAAGACCTCCTTGATGGCGTGCTTGATATCGTCCAGGCCCTGGACGTTGAGGAAGGTCTCCTGCTGGCCGGCGAAGGAGGCGTCGAGTATAGGGAGCATAAACACCCTGTTTCCCAGGTTGCGAAAGTATCCATCGGTCATCAGGCGGCCGTCAACGCTGCTTTCGAGGGAATATCGACCTGAGTCCTAGCCTCCCGAGCCGGGGAATTATCCGTAAGCGGGGCGGTTTGGGGCCGATTCTGCCGGTCAGGGCGAGCGCTTCCGTGCCTGGCCCGTCAGGGTCGGCGCCGGTGGTGTGGGGCGGGTGGTAGGATCGATCAGAACCAACGCGCCTGCGGTGGCGCCCGACAGGGCGGCAACCGGGCGGGTTCGGCGGAAGCGTTTTTGCTGTCGATGTGGGTGAGAATCTTCTTGATCACCGCGGGGTCTTCGATGCAGGCGATGATCCGCAGCGCCCCGCCGCAGGCCGGACAGGTCTCGATGTCGATGCCAAAGACGCGTTTGAGGCGCTGCGCCCAGGTCATCGCTGCCCGGCGTTCCGCCGGCGTTTTCTCATGCTCCTCCTCGAAGGCTTTGGGTTTGGCGCCCTTCCCCCGCTTCCCCGGTGTCACCGCGGCGCGGTCTCGACTGTTGGGGGCAAATACGCCGTGATAGCGGGTCAGGTTGACCCGGGGCTTGGGCACCAGGGCGGCGAGGCGGGCAATGAAGTCGAGCGGTTCGAAGATGACATGGGTGGTGCCGTCGCGGTACGGCGTCTTGAGCTGGTAGCGAATGTTGCCGTTCGGGGTGAGCGACAGGCGCTTCTCTGACACCGCAGGGCGTGAGATGTAGCGGCACAGCCGTTCCAGCTTCTGGCGTTGATGGGCCTTGGCCGCGACGCCGGCGAGAAGAAGGAAACTGGGAAGCGCACGCTCAATACACCTTTTGTGCCACCGCCGTGAGGCCCAACAAGGCGCACCAGCCGACGTGCTACAGCCTGCTGCCTCCGCGCGCAGATGAGCTCAATCGTTAGGACGCAAAAACGGTGAGACCACACCAATCGGAGGGTACATGTCGACGGATGAAGTCAAGCCTACGAGTGTTGTCGCTCACTTTATCTCACCCAAATTTCTCCGAATAATCCGCGCCGACTCTGCCGGATTGCTCGCCCGCCGCTGCCCCTCCCTGCGGACCAGACGGCCGTCGCTTGGGTTGAGGGGTTCGAACGGCAGCAACCGGCCAACTCCAGACACTCGCCCGCCAGCCCTGAGCAGCCGCTTGATCCGCACAGCGGTCACTGAGGCCCGCCACAGCCGCAAGCGCGATTCTGGAGAGCGCCAGCCTCGGCGTTGCGCCCCGCTGGGCCGGGGCGCGGGTTTTGATCTCGACGGGCGACCGCCTATGGAGGATCGTCGCGGTAGAGCTGCTCCACCCAGTCCCGGAACCAGGGCGGGCGAGCAGGACGTACGCGAGCAGGAGCGCCGCGAGAGGGACCGCAAAGGCTGCGGTGTCCACGAGGATGACTAGCAATGCCCAGACGAGACAGTCCGGCGAGCCAAGACAGCCGCGATTGAGCCTACGCTCTTGTGACCAACCAAAAAACCATAAGCGCTGGTATCGCGCCTATCGCTAGAACACGAAAAATTTACGAACAAATTACACGATGCTTACAAGTTGGTGGGCATTGGTTAACGGTCGGGTCCTATTGTGACCCTTAGAAGGCGAGTGCATCCCTAGGCCGACGGGCCAGACGCAACGGTTCCTGCAGCGGGGAGACGGGTCGGTTGCTCGCCTGACGGGCGTTAGCAGTGGAGCCATTCTGAGAGGAATGGTATCGGCCGGAACCCCAGGACGATCCGCTGCGGCGATGGACCATTCGGGGAGAGGGAGTCGACATCATGCGCACACGAGCACCGGTCAAACCTGTTGCATCTTTTCTGTTTGCGGCCATCCTGGCCTGTCCGGTCGCAGTCCTTGCCGCTCCAGGTGGCGGTGGCGGTGGCGGTGGCGGCGGCACTCCGGACTATGGCGACCTGGTCGTCCTTTATCGCGACGCCAACGGCGTCCCTATTCTGAGCGAATCGCAGCTAGTAACCGACCCCGAAACGGGGCTAGAGGTCTCCGGAGGGCTCTGCCTGCAACCCGTTGCTGCGGTCGGGGTCGACATTGTTGACGTAGACGGTGTGAGCATCGACTGCGCAAAGACACCTGACGGCCTTTGCCTGATCCCGGTGGACCAATATTCCTGCTCGTTGCTGCCGGGGTACGCCAGCTATGCGCAGGAGATCGAGTTCGAGCGCATCAACGTGGCCCGGGCCCCGGAAGACGTGATGGCGCGGCAGTTGGAGGATATCCTCATCGGCCTGTCCACGGCCGACTGCATCCAACTAGACCCTGCCGGCCGGCTGCTCTACCAGACACTAGACATCACAATGGACCCTGCCGGCCGACTGCACTTCCAGACACAAGACAGCAACCGTAGCGATCGCGATACGATCACTGCCGAGTACCTTACCCAGACCGAGTACCTTGCCAAGACCGTCGACTCACCGCTGCAGAATCTGGCCATCTACAAGGAGTTGATCCTCAAGGGTCAACTGGGCGATCCCGCCATCGTCCTTCCCCAGCCCTGGGCACGCTATGGTTTTCTCGACCAGGCGGCGAAGGCGCTCGGTGCGGCCACGTCCAAAGAAGGGGCGGTCAACGTGGACCTGGTGGTCTACCTGAACCAGATCATGGGCCTTTCGGACGAGGCAACCGCGACGGTGCTGGATCCGAAGATCTGTATCGATTACAGGGACGAGGTGCAGGGCCAGATGGTGATGGTCCACGAGTGCTTCCTGGATTACAGCGACTACGCCTACCGGCGCCGGGTGACCTACAGATCACTCCCTTATCCTGCCTACCTTCCCGAGGAGGGCACGATCGCGGGTGTGTTTGAGTACCTCGCCTTCCTGCAGTATGACGAGGCCGACAGGCCGCTCTTCCATATCCTCGACGCGAGGACCCTGCCTACGGTGTGGCCGAATTTCGATACACTCGGCCGTCTCAACGGCGCCCTCCCGGGCTTCACCGGCGGCAACATCGGTGGGATTGCCCAGGCGGCGGACGATGCACGTGCGGTCATCCTGTTCGCGCACGACAACCCGATTCCGGCGGGCTGGGCGACACCGCCGCTAGCCTGCACCGGGGGGCACCAAATCGCCTACGATGTCTCCATCAACGCGACTTCCGGCCTCGCGGTGCCGGTGATGATGGTGGCAAATGACGACGGACGCGAAGTAATCGTCACCGTTGGTAACTCGGGTCCGGATGCAGCGACAGGCCGTGTGACCGTGGTCGGTGTATTGAACGGAACGACCGTCGCCGACAAGACGGCTCGCTTTACCGACTTGGCGGCCGGTGCCGGCAAGAGCTGGGCATTCATGTTTGTTGCTCCGGAAGTGGGCACGGTCAATTGGACGGCAACCGTGACGGCCCGAGATGATGCGTACTTGCCGAACAACACGGTCACCGGGACGACCGAGGTCATGGCGGGCGGCGGCGGAGGCGAGTAGTAGCGTGCCCGGACGAGCCGCGGAACTGAACAACGATAAGCCGTGCTCCGCTCTTGCCCCCGGCACCGCCGGGGGGGTTCGTTTGGCGAGAACATCCAGGTCGCCGCCACAACCGGATCAACGAGAGGCGCTGGTCCGCGCTGGAGGTTTCTCCCAGGAGCCGGCTCAACGGCCTCCCGCCAGGGTCCCCGGCCCGCCGCGCGAGCCCCTTTGTCCTACTTTCCCCCGGCATCGTCTCTGAGTCCTTGTAGGCATTAATGGGGCACGCCCTTGCGATGGGTGCCGTTCGCACCCGCGGCGGCTTCCGGCAGCAAAATGGAGACGGTGGTGATTTTGCCAGGCGCACTGTTGATCCGGAGGTCTCCGCCAGACTGCTGGGCGAACGCCAAAGCCGAGCTAAGGCCAAGCCCGCTACCCTTGCCCACCGGTTTGGTCGTATAGATTGGGCTCGACGGCGCGTTGCACGGCCTCGGGCGACATGCCAAGCCTGGTGCGAGAGTATAGGGAGCATAAACACCCTGTTTCCCAGGTTGCGAAAGTATCCATCGGTCATCAGGCGGCCGTCAACGCTGCTTTCGAGGGAATATCGACCTGAGTCCCAGCCTCCCGAGCCGGGGAATTATCCGTAAGCGGGGCGGTTTGGGGCGCGATTCTGCCGGTCAGGGCGAGCGCTTCCGTGCCTGGCCCGTCAGGGTCGGCGCCGGTGGTGTGGGGCGGGTGGTAGGATCGATCAGAACCAACGCGCCTGCGATGGCGCCCGACAGGGCGGCAACCGGGCGGGTTCGGCGGAAGCGTTTTTGCTGTCGATGTGGGTGAGAATCTTCTTGATCACCGCGGGGTCTTCGATGCAGGCGATGATCCGCAGCGCCCCGCCGCAGGCCGGACAGGTCTCGATGTCGATGCCAAAGACGCGTTTGAGGCGCTGCGCCCAGGTCATCGCTGCCCGGCGTTCCGCCGGCGTTTTCTCATGCTCCTCCTCGAAGGCTTTGGGTTTGGCGCCCTTCCCCCGCTTCGCCGGTGTCACCGAGGCGCGGTCTCGACTGTTGGGGGCAAATACGCCGTGATAGCGGGTCAGGTTGACCCGGGGCTTGGGCACCAGGGCGGCGAGGCGGGCGATGAAGTCGAGCGGTTCGAAGATGACATGGGTGGTGCCATCGCGGTACGGCGTCTTGAGCTGGTAGCGAATGTTGCCGTTCGGGGTGAGCGACAGGCGCTTCTCTGACACCGCAGGGCGTGAGATGTAGCGGCACAGCCGTTCCAGCTTCTGGCGTTGATGGGCCTTGGCCGCGACGCCGGCATGCAGGGAGAATCCGGACACCTGACCCACCGGGTCATCGAACGCCTCCCCGCTGGCCGGCAGGGTTTGCAGGGTGAACACCTTGCGACCCGCCTGTGGTCCGACGGCAATTCGATAGGTGATCGAGTGGCCGATCAGCTGGTCCATCGGCCCGGCCTCCAGGCCATCGCCGGTCAGATAGCTGTTCTGCGCGTCCCGCTCCAGCAGCCCCTGGCGTTGCAGAAAGCGCCCGACCCGTTCGGCGATGGTGTGCGTCAGCTCGGTGAGCTCGGCGGTGGTCGGGGCCCTCACCGGGCGAAACCGCTGGAACGTTCCATCGGCCCCGACGACATAGACCCCATCCAGGAACAGCATGTGGAAGTGAACGTTGAGGTTCAGCGCACTGCCGAAGCGCTGGATCAGCGTCACCGCGCCGGTACGCGCCCGCTTGCGAGTGAACCCGGCCTTTTTGATCAAATGGCCGACGATGGCACGATAGACGATGCCCAGCACCTGGTCCATGATTGCCGGACGGCTCGCGAACAGGAAACGTAAGGGATAGGGAAAGCTCAGCACCCATTGGCGTACGGGCTGCTCGGGAAACACCTCATCGACCAACAGCGCCGCGCTCTCGACCATGCGCCGCGCCCCGCAGCTGGGGCAAAAGCCGCGCCGTCGACAACTGAACGCCACCAGGTGCTCAGCGTGGCAGGTGTCGCAGCGCACCCGCAAAAAGCCATGCTCCAGGCGCCCGCAGCGCAGGTAGTCCTCGAATTCCCGCTGCACGTAGTCCGGCAGGGGGCGTTCCTGCTCGGCCATCAGGGCGGCGAACGCCAGGTAGTATTGCTCGACGATCTGGTAGAGGAGCGTGTGCTCGGGCCGGTGGCGCTGGTAAGGGGCCGCGCCGCCGGCCCGCTCGGCAGTTGCGCCTGCCGGCGTGGGTGACATGGTCGGCGTCCCCAGGAGACTGTATATATATACAGTCTAGCGCCGGATACCTGGCCGGTACATTGTGACTCGGACCTCGAAGACGCGCAGACTGGGGCGGGAGCTGCCGTTCGCACCCGCCCCCCTGCTCGGTGCGCTGTAAAAAATCCTGACACCGATTCCGGCGAACCCTCGAATGTCTCCTTTGGGTCGTATGCCGTCAGTGGGCTGCACGCCCAGTCGTCCCCGGCCTTGGACACGGCTGACCGACAGCAGTCGGCCAGAAGGTGCGACCTGACCAGCGAGCGAGAACTCTTGGCCGACAACCGTCAGTGGCAGAAGGACGGCGAGTCCTTTGGGACAAACCGGACGCTGCCGGCGTTGCCTTGAGTGACAGCAACGGGTTGTGTGCCGCCTCGGCCCTCCGCACAGAGATTCATCGTGGGGCTCGCGCGGTGTTGGGCGCCAAAGCTATCCGACGGGTGGTCGTGTGGCCCGCTAAGCTAAAGGGCACCGTTGCCCCGCGGAAGACACGAAATGGCTGATACAGTGAGTTCCGGTTCCGCCAACTCCATGTCGGCGGTCCTGCGCGCACAGGTCGAGCAGTCCTACCGCCAGTTGCCGATTGCGCTGCTTGTCCACCTAGTCATCGCCTTGCTGCTGTCCTTCTTCCTCTGGGAGGCCGTTGACCGCCCGACGCTAGATATCTGGCTCTCGACGATTCTGGTCGTCACCGCTATGCGCTACGTCCTGCTGCGGGCGTACCATCGCGCAACCGCCGACGCCCGGGCCGAACGCCTGTGGGCAACCTACTCGGTGCTCGGGGCCTGCGCAGCCGGCCTGGCGTGGGGAGCGGCTGGTTACTTTCTGTTTGTTGCCGAGTCTCTGCCGCACCAGATGTTCCTCGCCTTCGTCCTCGCGGGGATGGTCGCCGGAGCGATCCCCCTATTGTCCTTTCTGGGCCCCGCGTTCCCGTGCTTCGTCATCCCGATCGTGTTGCCTATCGCCTATCGCATGATGGAGGCCGGTGATCAGGTGCACATCGCCATGGCCCCGATGATCCTGGTGTTCGGGCTCGCCATGCTGGCGGCATCGGCGCAGATGCGGCGTTTCTTTCTGGAGTCCATCGATCTCAGGTCACGCCTTGCCTCGGCAGTCGAGGTCGAACACGCCCTCGAACAGATGGCACGGGTGGATGTTCTGACCGGTCTCGCCAACCGTCGCCTTTTCGAAGAGGCGCTAGAGAGGGAATGGGGTCGGGCGCAGCGCGAGCGCAGCGATCTGTCGTTGATCATGGTGGACGTCGATCACTTCAAGGCATACAACGACCATTACGGGCACCCCGCGGGCGACGGGTGTCTGGCGACCATCGCCAAGACGATGGCCGATGCCCTGAACCGTCCCGGCGACATCGCGGCGCGGATCGGCGGGGAGGAGTTCGCTGTATTGCTCCCGGACACCCCCCTGAAGGGCGCGATGGGGGTCGCCGAGTCCATCCGTAAGCGGGTGCTGGCGCTCAACCTGCCTCATGAGGCGCCCGCGGTTGATGGTCGGGTGACCGTCAGCCTTGGGGTCGCTACGTCGCATGACCTCGGCATCGTCTCGACGAGGGACCTGTTGTGTCGCTCGGACCGGGCCCTGTATCGGGCGAAGCGGGCTGGCAGGAACCAGTTGGCTGTGGCGGAAGCGCCGGGTGAAGAATCGTCCGTGCCGCACGATATGTCACGCGCCTGAGAGATTGCGAAGAAATCGTAGCGAGCAGCCTCGAGCCCAAACCACAGCGCAATGGTCACGCGGGGCTATCCCTCACCCCGCTGGAGTTGATTCACCACCTGGCCGCCCTGATCCCGCCGTCGCGCCTGCATCGCCGCCGTCATCATGGCGTGTTGGTACCCAAGGAGACAACGGGGCCAGACCACAAAATCGCAAGCGTCGTTTCCGTCTCGACAGCCCTTCCATCCCCGATGACCGGTTTGCGTCGCAGAACTGCCACACTGCGCAGCACGGTGAGTGTCAGCTTTGGGTCGGGACCTGCCGGTCAGGAAATCAAAAAGCAGCCGTTCGCGGAGATTCCCTGGCCTATGTCCGGTGACCAACCCATTGCAGTCACTGCCGGGTCGAATCTCCACCGGCAGCTTCGGCCGAGTTGTACTCTTGGGGCATCGGGCAGGTTTTAGTGTGGAGCGGCCCCTCGAATGTCCGGTCAGGAGCATAGGTGACCGTCTGGTCGTGGCCGGCAGGAGTCACCCGGCCCACTTGGAAGTGGTCAGTCGCAATAGGCGTCTGGATCGAGCCCCGGCGGGAGCGACGGTGGTCAGACTCGTGGTGGCTCCCGCTCTGGGGTTGAGTCGATTACGGACCTTCCCGCCCTGTCTCGTACGGTGCCGCAATGTGACGAGGATAGCGGGTGGCAAGGTGGATGAATGTGGGGAATTCGTGACGCCATATTGTTGGAGACAACACAGGATGTCGCAGGACTAACAGGATTGTTTGATCGAGAGGCCCGTAAACTCTGGAACAACCTGGACCGCCTCGAAGCCCGCGGCTTTGCTGGGTCCGCTTCGCTTGACCCAGACTACGACCGGCGGTTGCCCCGCCTTTTTGAGAAGTTACGATTTGGCCGGATCAGATGGCTCACTCAATGGGCGATTCCCTGCTGCTGTCCATGCGGCTGATTCTTGAAGGCTGAAAGCGGAATGCTGATCGCTGACTGCCCTTTCAAGGTTGATCAGAGGTCTCGGGTATCGGGCGAGTTTAGCCGCGGGCGCTGCGCCTGTAGGTCTCGCACCGCGTTGCTGAGGAGTCGCCCCAGGAGCCGGTCGAAGGCCGCCGCTGCGGTCGCCGGGTCATCCGTTGGTCCCGTCGGCTCCGTCCCCTGGTAGGTCTGAGCAAACAATGGCTTGCGGTCGTACCCGTCGATCAGGGTCAGGTGGATCTCGGCGGCGACCCGGGGGGGCTGGGCGTCCGGCAGGTGCTCTAGGCGCCGCAGTTCCCCGGTGAGCAGGTAGTCCGCCCGCGCCCGTTGGCCCGGGGCGATGACGAAGGTGAACAGGTGTGCCTCGCGCAGGGCCGCGGTTAGGGCAGCGGCAATCGCCGCCGCGGGTGGCTCGCTCCAGAGGTGAAAGGTGTAGTGCTGGACCTCGCCGGGTCTGTCGGTGCTGCGGAAGACCAGCTCACGGCCGATGGTCAGCCCGCCCGCCGTGGGCTGAGTGACCAGCAGGGTCGCAGCCACCGGGGCCTTGAGGCCGGGGACCGCCTGAATGGTCGGGGCAAGGGCGTAGTAGTGGTCCACCGGGGCCGGGCCCCGGCTCGCACAGGCCGCCAGGGTCAGACAGATGGCGATTACCGCTACAGGGCTGAGGGTTTTGCCCATCACTTTTTCGATCTCCTGGCGTTGTCCTGCACCTCGCGCCCCTGGATGATCACCGCCGGATTGTCCCGCAGGTCCCGGGACAGCTCGGCGAGGTTGCGCGTAGCGGTCTCGATGTGCTCCAGGATGGGGCCCAGGGCGGACGCCAGCTCTTGTAGCAGGTACTGGCTGTCGGTGATGGAGCGGTCGATTCCCGGGCGGTTGTGCTTGACCAGGCGGCGCAGGTCCGCGGCCAGGTCGCCATAGCGTTGCACCGCTTGCTGCATGTCCTGGCTGCGGTCCGTGAGGGTCGCCGAGACCCCGGCTAAGTTGCCGGAGATCGTCTCCACGGAGCCCAGGATGCGGGTGAGTTGGGCCGGGTCCAGCGCTGTTGCCAGGTCCGCGCTCAATTGGTTGAGGTGGTCGAAGACGCCCGCCAGGCGGTCGCTATTGCCGGGCTCCCCGTCGCCCGGACCGTCGCCGGCGGTCCCCGTGGCCCCGCCCCCGATCAGGCCCTTGAGGGTAGCGATCTGCTCCGCGATGTCGGCCAGGGCCGGGGCTATGGTTTGCTCTACCAGCCCCTGCAGCGAGTCGGTGAGCAGGGCGAGCTGGGCCACGAGGTCGGCCTCGCGCCCAACCACGGCGATGTGCTCGCCGTCTCGCAGCGGGGCGTCCCGGTCCCGGCCCGGGAGGATGCGCAGGGCATTGCCCTGGAGCAGCCCGGCGCTGGTGACCTGGGCGACGCTGTCCTGTGGGATGGGCCAGAGATCACGGATACGCAGGGTCGCGCGGAAACAAGGACCGGCGGCCTCCGGGGTAGGGCAGGGGTTGGTCGCCTCGTCGCGGGGAAAGACCGGCTCCACCGACTCCACTACACCGATGACATAGTTCGCCTGGCTGATGTGCATGCCGGCGTCGAGTCCACCCGCGTCCGGAAAATATGCGTACAGGCGCAGGCTGCTGCCGAACAGGGTAGGGACGATCAGGGTCAGCGTGCCGATCAACACCGCGGCCATGGTCAGGACAAAGAGCCCGGCGAGGATCAGGTCGCGGCGCACCCGGGCGGCGGCCCGTTTGCCAGGGGCGCCGATCTCGGGCGGGGCATAGAGGCGTTCCAGGCGGCTCATGGGTGCCCGGCCAGGACGTGGCGGAGTTCCAGACGGTCTCCGGCCGCGGCCTCCAGGGCCGCGGCAGGACCGTCAAACAGCAATTGGCCCCGGTCCAGCACGGCCACCCGGGTGCCGGCGGCGAGCAGCTCTGCGGGTCGGTTGTCGGTTGCGATCAGGGTCAGCCCTCGGTTGGCGTGTTGTTGGCGCAGCAGGTCCAGGGTGTCACGCACCCCTGCGGGGTCGAGGCCCTCGGTGAGGCCGTCCCAGACCAGCAGCCGCGGTTTGTGGATGAGGGCGCGGGCCAGCTCGACCCGCCTGCGCTGGCCCAGGGACAGCGCGCGGGGTAGCTCCCCCTCGAGGCCGTCGAGCTGCAACTGCGTGATCGCCAGGCGCGCAGCCCGGGCCATCTCGGCGCGGCTCGCGCCCGTGGTGCGCAGGGGCAGTAACAGGTTTTCGAGCACCGTAAGATCTGCCGAGAGGGCGCCGCCCTGGAGGACGGCCCCGACCTCGCCGCGCCAGCGCTGCATGGCGGCCACGCCCATTTGGCAAAGGTTCCGGCCCAGGACCCGCACCGTTCCGGCCGAGGGCGAGTCCAGACCCAGGATCAGCCGGGTCAGCAGGGACTTACCGGCGCCGTTGGGCCCCACCACGAGCAGCCATTCGCCCTGGGCCAGTTCCAGACTCACCCCGTCCAAGGCGCAGCGCCTGCCGACGTGCTGGAAGATGTCTTCGAGATGGACTGCCGCCTCCATGGGTATCCCTCAGCGCAGCAGGACAAAGGCCAGGTCCACGATTAAAATGGCGGCGACCGCCCCGATCATGGTGCGGGTGGCGGCGCGCCCTTGACCTAAAGGGTCGCGGCCCGCGGTGAGGCCGCAGACGCTCGCAATTAGAGCCACGATGACCGCAAAGATCAAGGGTTTGGCCAGGAGCTCGGCGAGGTCGCCCGGGTCCACGGCCTGGCGTAGGGCATCCAGGAACAGGGCCGGCGGCACCCCACTGCGGGCCCAGAGCCAGGCGGTCAGGGCGGCGCAGGTGACCAACGCGACCCAAATGGTCAGGGCGAAGGACATGATCAACATGGCCAAGAGTACCGGGCCCAGGGTGAAGCGGACGGGGTCCACCCCGCTGACGATCAGGCCTTCCATCTCGCCACTTCCGACCAGCCCCGCCTGGCGCACCGCCAGGGCGACGCCGGCCCGACCCGCGACCAGGATGCCCACCAGGATCGGGACTAACTCCAGGAGCAGGGCGAGCCCCAGGGTCAGGACCGGCAGGCGTGGCGCGTCCAGGTCGCGGAACAGGCTCTGCGCCTGACTGGCCAGGATCAGCCCAAGGGCGGCGGCCACCAGGGTGATGGCCGGCAGCACCGAGAGTCCGGTCTGGCGCAGGGCGGCGGCGAAAGCCGGCAGGTCCAGGCGGTCCCGCCCGGCGAGGATGCGCACGTAGAGCGCCAGGCAGGAACTCAGCGCCAGCCAGGCCAGGCCGATCTCCTCCAACCAGCCGGTGGGACCGCGGCAGAGGGGGTGGCTGGAGGTGTGACTGGATGGCCGCATGGGGTGCGATCGATACCTTGTTCGCGAGGGGTTGCTTTAGGCCGCCGTCGCTCGCCGCCTTGCCCGGCGGCGTTGCAGCAGGCCGGTGCCCAGGGCCGAGGCCACATAGGTGGCCCCGGCGAGCAGGATCATGGTCGGCCCGGCCGGCAGGTCCGGGCTATAGGCCAGTGCCAGCCCGGCGCTAGTGAAGACGGCGCCGAGTCCGGTGGCCAACAGCATGATGCGTCCCAGGGTGTGCACCCAGTGCCCGGCGATGGCTGCCGGCAGGGTGAGCAGGGCGATGACCAGGATGAGCCCGACTACCTGGATGAGCAGCACCACGGTGACGGCCACCAGGCATAGCAACAAAAGGTAGAAGAAGGTCACCGGCACGCCGCGCAGGCGCGCCTGTTCCTCATCGAAGGCCACGGCCAGGAACTGGCGGTAGAAGGTCAGCACCACCGCCAGCAGCAGGGCGTCGAGCCCCGCCATGACCCACAGGTCCCGTGTCGGTACCAACAGGATGTTGCCGAACAGGTAGCTCATCAGGTCGCCGCTGTAGCCCGGGGTCTTGCTGATGAACAGGATGCCTACGGCCATGCCGATGGCCCACAGGGCCCCGATCAGGGTGTCCTCCTGGGCGCTCCAGTGCAGACGCACCCAGCCGATGAGCAGGGCCGAGATAAGGGATGCGGCCAGGGCCCCCGCCAGGGGATCGAAGCCGAAGTAGAGTGCTGCTCCCATCCCGCCCAATACCGAGTGGGCGATGCCTCCGGCCAGGAAGGCGATGCGCTTGACCACCACGAAGGTGCCAACCACGCCGCAGCCAAGGGCCGCGAGCAATCCCGCAAGCAGGGCGGTCTGTAGGAAGGTGTGGTGGGACAGGGCCTGGAGGAATTCGATCATAGGGTGTGCTCATGCGCGACCCGGCGCACGTCCTCCCCGTAGAGTGCGTGGATGATCTCGCCGTCGATGGTCTCGGTGCGATGGCAGACCAGGGTGCGGTTGAGACACGCGACCCGGGTCACATAGGCGGAGATGAAGGCCACGTCGTGGGACACCACCAAGATGGTCATGCGCTTGTTGAGCACCCGGAGCAGGTCGAAGATCTCGCCCTCCATACGCTGGTCGATGTTGGCCGTCGGTTCGTCGAGGATCAGCAAACGCGGTTGCCCGACCAGGGCCCGAGCCACCAGCACCCGCTGCAATTGTCCGCCGGACAGGGTGCCGATGCGTCTCCCGGCCAGGTCCTCGGCGCGCACCTCTTGCAGGGCCGCGCGAGCCGCGACGTGATCCGTCTGGGACCAGCCACCCAACCAGCGGCGCCAGCCTTGTCCGGAACCAAGGCGTCCCATCAGGACCACCTGTTCCACGGTAATGGGAAAGTCACGCGGAAACGCCGGGTACTGGGGCACATAGCCCAGCAGGCGGCGCGCCTGATCCGGCGGGCGACCGAGTACCAGAACCCGCCCGGCCTGGGGCTCGAACAGGCCGAGGATCAGCTTGAGCAGGGTGCTCTTGCCCCCGGCATTGGGGCCCACCAGGCCGAGGAACTCGCCCTGGGCCACCTCCAGGTCGACGCCTTCGAGCACCGGCGCCTCCCCGTACGAGTACGCAGCCCCGGTGATGGAAATGGCCGGCACGGATGTGGTCATCGGAGCGCTGAGTCTGCCATCAGGCGCGCAAGTCGGCGTACGACTTCGCTGCTATCCACCGCCAAAGGGTCCAAAGCATGGGCCGGGTCCAGGGCGCTGAGGAACGCCGACAGTGATTGGCATGGGCTCGACGGTCTCGGCAGACCAGGCTGTGCCGATTAGGCACAGTGCCAGCAGATGCCAGGCGAGACGGGCCAGGGTAGGGGCGGACTGCACGGGGGAGGGACCTCGACGACAGGGGCCGCAAGGGTGTTACCTTGCGCCGATGCTGTCAAGCCGTCGGCGGGTGGTGTGCCCGATGCGGCTCTAGGTCGAGGGGGAATAGGGTCAGGGGTTGCGCCGCTTGGTCGAAGTCTGTCCACAGTCCACCATAGGTTCGTTTGGTACCCGGGCAGACCTCGTTTGGGGCGACCTCCGCCAAGGGGCCGAGGACAAAGGGGTATTTGAAGATCTCGTCCCTTGGCAGGTCCCGCCCGGCCAGGTTCCCGACGCAATCTCCATAGGTCAGCAGGTCGATGTCGAGGGTGCGCGGGGCGAACTTGTCAGGGCCTCGCACCCGGCCATGGGCGTCCTCGATCCTACTGAGGATGGCGTCGATCTCGGCGACATCGAGGTCGGTGTCGATGCCTGCTACCAGGTTCAAAAATGGGTTGCCTTGAAAGCCCGCGGCGGGGGACTCGTAGACGCCGGACAGGACCAGGGCGCCGAAGCTGGCGTGCAGGTCCTCCACCGCCCCGCGGATGGATGCCTCACGGTCTTGGTTGCTGCCGATGCTGAGCCAACAACGCGGCATGGGGCTCAGGTTCGGGTGCCGCGCTCGATGATGACCCCGACCCCCTCGGAGTCGGTGACGGCGCCGATCTTGTTCAGGGTCAGCCGCAGCCAGGGCACGCCGAACTCCGCCAGGATCAGCCCGGCGCAACGCTCGGCCAGGGTCTCGACCAGCTCGAAACGGCTCTCGGAGACGAACTCCTTGAGTCGTTTCGACACCGCCTTGTAGTCCAGGGCGTCCTCGATACGGTCGCTGGCGGCGCCGAGGGCGATGTCGCTGGCCATCTCCAGGTCCAGGACCACCGGCTGGCGGATCTCTTTCTCCCAGTCGTAGATGCCGATGGTGGTCTCGATGCGTAGGCCGCGGATAAAGACGATGTCCATTGTAGTTCCCCTGGTTCAGTGGCCATGGAGGCAAGGGTGGATAAGGCGCGTGGCAGGGTGCATGGGGGCGACGCGGGGATAATCGCGCCGCATACACTGACACTCGCCCGGTGCGCTCCTTTTCAAGGTGGATGCGCCGCGCTGATCCACCCTACCGGGGCCGATGTTCACATGCGCTATCGTCACCACAGGTAAGGCAAAGGCGCCGCATTGCAACCCCGCGGTTGACCAGGCGGGGGTTTCCGATTCCAATGCCGCCCATGATGCTGTCCACCGCCCTCGTCATCCTTGCCTACCTGTTGGGGTCCATCTCCAGCGCCGTCGTCGTCTGCCGACTCATGGGTCTGCCGGACCCGCGCACCCAGGGTTCGAACAACCCGGGGGCGACCAATGTCCTGCGCATCGGCGGCAAGCGGGCAGCGGCAGTCACCCTACTGGGGGATAGCCTCAAGGGCCTGATCCCCATGGTGGTCGCGCACTTGCTGGGGGTTGATGCGACCGCCCTGGCAGCGACCGGGCTGGCAGCCTTCCTCGGGCATCTCTATCCGGTGTTCTTCGGTTTCCGGGGGGGCAAGGGGGTGGCCACGGCCCTGGGGGTCCAGTTCGGGCTCTGGTGGCCCATCGGGCTTGCCGTGGCGGCGATCTGGTTGTTTGTCGCCAAGGTGCTCAAGATCTCATCCCTCGCCGCCCTGGTCTGCATGGCCCTGGCACCGGTCATCGTCTGGCTGCTCTGGCCGGAGCCTGTGCTGGTCGGTATGCAGCTGATGGTCAGCGTGCTGCTGTTCTGGCGGCACCGCAGCAATATCCAAAAGCTCGTCTCCGGCCAAGAGGGCCAGATCGGCGGGTCGGACGGGCAACCCCCCGCCGCCTGAGATCGCACTCAGGGCGGTTGTGCACCGCGCCGACGCGCCCTAATCCCACTCAAATCCGCGGCAAGGTCTCCATGGCCCAGCGGGCCTTGGGCCGGAAGGACAGGGGCTCGGTCTGCCCGGCCATCAGCCGCTGCCAGCCGGCGAAGGCGATCATGGCCCCGTTGTCGGTGCAGAGGGCCAGGCGCGGGTAGTAAGTCTGCCCGCCCTCCGCCGCCATCATCTCGTCCATCCGCCCCCTCAGTCTTCGGTTGGCGCTCACCCCTCCGGCCAGGATCAGGCGCTTGTGCCCGGTCTGGCGCACCGCCCGGCGGCACTTGATGACCAGGGTGTCGACGACGGCCTCCTCAAAGGCTCGGGCCACGTCGGCCCTGGTGCGCTCCGGGTCCGGCCTGCTGGCCAGCTCGGCGTTCAGGGCGTTGAGGGTGAAGGTCTTGAGCCCGCTGAAGCTGAAGTCGAGCCCCGGCCTGTCGGTCATGGGCCGAGGGAAGCGATAGCGCCCCGGGTCGCCCTGCTCGGCGAGTTTGGCCAGCTCGGGCCCGCCGGGGTAGGGCAGGCCGAGTATCTTGGCGGTCTTGTCGAAGGCCTCGCCGGCGGCGTCGTCCAGCGACTCGGCCAGGAGCCGGTAGCGACCGATGCCGTCCACGTCGATGAGTTGGGTGTGGCCGCCGGAGACCAGCAGGGCGACGAAGGGAAACTCTGGGGCCGGTTCCTCCAGCAGGGGGGCGAGCAGGTGTCCCTCCATATGGTGGACCCCGATGGCCGGTACGCCCCAGGCCCAGGCCAGGCTGCGGCCCAGGGCAGCACCCACCAGCAGGGCCCCCATCAGGCCGGGGCCGGCGGTGTAGGCGACGCCCTGGATGTCCCGAGCGGCGAGCCCCGCCTCGTCCAGGACCTGCCGGATCAGGGGCAGGGCCTTGCGTACATGGTCCCGCGAGGCCAGTTCCGGCACCACGCCCCCATAGCGGGCATGGATCTCGATCTGGCTATAGACGGCATGTGCGAGCAGCCCCTCGCCACCGCCGTAGATGGCGACCCCGGTCTCGTCGCAGGAAGTCTCGATGCCTAGGACTCGCATAGTGTGATGCTGGTTGCTCAGAAGGTTGTTGGTCCGCAATTGCGTTCATTTGCGTTCATTTGCTGACAAGTCTTTCACGCCCTTGCGCCTCGCCCTGGGGTGGGCGCGGTCATAGACCTCCGCCAGGTGCTGGAAGTCCAGGTGGGTGTAGATCTGGGTCGTGGCGATGTCGGCGTGGCCGAGCAATTCCTGCACCGCCCGCAGGTCCCCGGACGACTCCAACACATGGGTGGCGAAGGAGTGGCGCAACAGGTGGGGGTGGATGCCCCTGGGCGAGCCCTGCTCCTGAGCCCACCGCTGTAGCCGCCGCTCGACCGTGCGAGGGTGAAAGCGCCCGCCGCGACTGCTGACGAACAGTGCCGACTCGCCAGGGCTCGCGACCAGGCCCCGCACCCCGAGCCAGGCGCGGATGGCCTCCAGGGCCTTGCCGCCCACCGGGACGCGGCGGGTCTTGGCGCCCTTGCCGACCACGCTGAGCATGGCATCCGCCGTATCGATATCCCCTAAGTTCACCGAGATCAGCTCGGCCAGGCGCAGTCCCGAGGAGTAGAACAGCTCGATCATGGCCCTGTCGCACAGCCCCATGGGCTCGTCGTCCGCCCCCGCAGGGGCCTGGTCGAGCAGGGCACAAAGTGTGTCGGCACCCACGGTGGAGGGCAGCTTGCGCCGGGACTTGGGGGCACGCACCCCGAGGGCGGGGTTGTGGGCTATGCGGCCCTCGCGCAACAGATAGCGATAGAGACCGCGCAGGGCGGAGAGCTCCCGTTGCAGGGTGCGGCCTGAGACCCCGCCGCGGTGACGGGCGGCAACGTAGCGGCGCACCGTCTGGGCGTCCAGCCCCTCCCAGGGGCCCAGGCCCTCGCGGACCAGCCAGGCATCGATGCCCTCCAGGTCCCGGCGGTAATTGAGCAGGGTCAGGGGCGAGAGGCGTCGCTCATGGGCCAGATGGTGGAGATAGGCCTCCAGGTCGGCGCGTCTCTCGGCTCCCCTGGTGTCCTCAGGCATGGCCGTGGGCGATGGCCAGGAGGCGTTGCCCGACGACCTCGCCCATGCGGTCTAGGACGTCCGTGGCCATGTCCGGGTGGAAGCGGGCCACGTCGCTGCTGCCGATGGCCAGCACCCCCGCTTGGTCCCCGGCATGGATGGGGATCAGTGCTGCGGACTGCACCTGCGGGCCGAAGTCGCCGAACAGCAGGCCGCTCTTGTCCGATGCCAGGGGACCGCACAGGCAGTGGCGACGGTCGAGGAAGTCATGGAAGGCGGCGAGCAAGGGGTCTTCCTGGCCCTCGGATGCGGGGAGATCGAAGAGCTTGAGGGTGACGCACTGGGCGTTGAGGTCGCGACACATGGCGTCGTCCAGGACCGCCTCCAGGGCCGGCCAATCCGGCGCAGCGATCAGGGCCAGGGTCAGGCTGTGCAGGCGGGCGGACAGGACCTCATAGTCGCGGGCCCTGGCGATGATGTGGCTGAGGCGGCGGCGCTGGTCGTCGAGCTGGCCGCGGAGGATGCCGAGCTGATGCTCCACCAGGGAGACCGCGGCCCCACTCGGGTGGGGCACGCGCAGCTCGGCGACAAGGGCCGGGTGGCGCTCGAAGAACCCCGGGTCGGCCTTGAGGAAGGTCGCTACGGCGGCGTCCGATACCTCTGCGGGGGCGGGGGCGGGGGCAGTTGGCGCCGCGGGTGGTTCGGCCTGCACAGCCGAGGTGTCCGCCGGGGCAAAGGGTGCGGCGAGTTGGGGCGGTACGGCTGGTTCGGTGGCCTTGTCGCGCGCCTTTTTGGGCCCTGATGGCTTGCGGCTCATCGTTCTAGTTCCCCCTGGTAAACGGTCGTGGCTGGGCCCGTCATCCACACCGGCTCGGACCCTCCAAGCCACTGTATCACAAGATCCCCGCCCGGCAGGGAGACCCGCACTCGCTCCCCAAGGATGTCCCACAGACGCCCTACCACGACGGCTGCGCAGGCGCCGGTGCCGCAGGCGAGCGTCTCGCCCGAACCGCGCTCGTAGACGCGCAGGCGGATGTGTTCGGGGCCGATGACCTGCATGAAGCCGACGTTAACCCGGGCCGGGAAGCGTGCATGGTGTTCGATGTTCGGCCCCAGCATGGCCACCGGGGCGCACTCCGCATCTGGGACCTGGAGTACCGCATGGGGGTTACCCATGGACACAGCGCCGATGGTCAGGGTCTCGCCCGCCACCGTCAGGTCGTATCGCAGGCACTGGGCGGGCACCAGAAAGGGGATGTGCGCCGGTTCGAGGATGGGCGCGCCCATGTTCACCCGCACCTGGCCGTCGTGCTCGCAATACAGGCGAATGGGGCCGGCGGCGGTCCCTACCGGGATCTCGTCCTTGTCCGTCAGGCCCTGTTCGCGCACGAACCGGGCGAAGCAGCGCGCCCCGTTGCCGCATTGCTCCACCTCGGCGCCGTCGGCGTTGAAGATGCGGTAATAGAAGTCTGTGGTCGGGTCCCGCGGGGGTTCCACCACCAGGAGCTGGTCGCAGCCGATGCCGAAGCGCCGGTGGGATAGTTCGCGGACCAGTTCCGCGCTCAGGGGCAGGGGTTCGCGGGTGCCGTCGAGCACCACGAAGTCGTTGCCCAGGCCGTGCATTTTGGTGAATCTGAGCTTCATGGCAGGCGTCCGAATACGGCCAGGTGGCGGTCGCTGACCACGCCCACCTCCAGGGTATCGAGCCCGGCCTCCCGCAGCTGCGCCACGACCTCCTGGGGCTCGAAGGCAGCGAACAGGGAGTTGCGGAAGTCGTTGCGCAGGACCTCCGGGGCCTCGTCGGCATAGGTCGCTACCAGGGCCTCGGCCCAACCGGCAGAGGCCGGACGCATGAGGTCCATGACCTGTACCAGGGCCCCAGGGCGGCCCGCCTGGCGGATGCTTTGCCAGAGCACCTGGGGGTCGTGGAGGTGATGCAGCAGGCTGTTGGACAGCACCAGGTCGTAGGCGTGTTGTTCCAGGCGCTCCGAGGGCAGGCAGTCGCACAGCAACCGGGCCCGCTTGGCCAGCCCCGGAAGGCCGTCCAGGGCCGCTTGGGCGTGGTCGAGCATGGCCTGGGAGCCGTCGAGGCCATCGCAGTATGCCCTGGGATAGGCGCGCAGGAAGCGCAGCAGGACATTGCCCGGCCCGCAGCCCAGGTCCAGGGCGCGGGCCCCGTCCAGGTCCCCGGGCTTGGCCTGCCCCAACAGCTCGATGAAGCGGGCGTCGGGCTCGGAGAAGTCGGCCTCGGCATAGGCCAGGGCCTGTTCGGCCTCGTCCATCAGTTCCGGTTCGGGGCGGCGCTTCATGGCAGGGTCGCCTCCCCGGCGAACAGGTCGGCGATGGTCTCGCGGCGGCGCACCAGATGGGCCTGGTCGCCGTCCACCATGACCTCCGCCGCCCGCGGCCTGGTGTTGTAGTTGGAGCTCATGGTGAAGCCGTAGGCCCCGCTGCCGCGCACCGCCAACAGGTCGCCCGGGGCGAGGGTCAGGTCGCGGCCCTTGCCGATGAAGTCACCGGTCTCGCAGACCGGGCCGACCAGGTCATAGCAACCGGCCCGCCCGGCGGTATCGGTGCGCACCGGGATGATGTCCTGATGGGCCTGGTAGAGGGCCGGGCGGATCAGGTCGTTCATGGCCGCGTCGACGATGGCGAAGTCCTTGTGGGCGGTGGGTTTGAGGTATTCCACCCGGGTGAGCAGCACACCGGCGTTGCCGGCGATGGCCCGCCCGGGTTCGAGCAGGATCTCGTAGGGGTGCCCGGCGAGCCGGCCCACCAGGGCAGCCGCATAGTCCGAGGGATCTGGAGGGGTCTCGTCCGTATAGCGAATGCCGAGCCCGCCGCCCAGGTCCAGGTGCTCGATGGGGATGCCCGCGGCGGCCAGCTCGTCGGCCAGCTCCAGCACCCGGTCGAGTGCATCCAGGAAGGGGGCGACCTCGGTCAACTGGGAGCCGATGTGGCAATCGATGCCCGTGACCCGGATATGCGCCAGGCTCGCCGCATGGGCATAGACCCTGGGGGCCTCGCGGATGTCGATGCCGAACTTGTTCTCCTTCAGCCCGGTGGCGATGTAGGGGTGGGTGCGGGCGTCCACGTCCGGGTTGACCCGCAGGGACACAGGCGCAACCAGCCCCATCGAACCGGCCACCTCGTCGAGGCGCGCCAGCTCCGCCTCGGACTCCAGGTTGAAGCAGCGGATGCCAACCTCCAGGGCCCGTCGCAGCTCATCCGGGCGCTTGCCGACCCCGGAGAAGATGGTCTTGGTCGGGTCGCCGCCGGCGGTGATCACCCGCTCCAGCTCGCCCACGGAGACGATGTCGAAGCCAGACCCAAGGCGTGCCAGGACGTTGAGCACCGCCAGGTTGGAGTTGGCCTTGACCGCAAAGCAGATCAGATGTGGCCGGTCGGCGAAGGCCTGGTCGAAGGCGTGCCAGTGGCGCTCAAAGGTCGCCCTGGAGTAGACGTAACAGGGGGTGCCGAAGCGCTCTGCGATGTCGTCCAGGGCCACGGCCTCGGCGAACAGGTGCCCGTTCCGGTAATTGAAGTGGTCCATGGAGCCCCCTAAATGCCGCTCGGGTCGGGTGTGGTGGATGGCACGTCGTCCAGTACATCGAGCCCCTCGCCGGTACCCTCGGGTTGGGGTTGCGGCTCGGTCGGCTGGGGCCCCGGCGGCGTCGGCTTGGCCCCAACGGCTTCGGCCTGCGGTGGCGGGAGAAAGAGGTCGCCCTTCTGTCCGCAGGCGGCGAGCATCTGGCCGGTGGCAAGCGCCGCGACCACGGCGAGGAACAGGTAACGCGCCCAACAGTGCATGGTGATGGCTCTCACGGCGGAGACTGGCGGAAAGCGCGGAAGTATACCGCGCCCCTGGGCGATGGGCCGGGACGGGTTTACTGCTGTGCCCCTGGTCCCGTCACTCGCAGGTTCTCCCATCAGCGGTGGATAAGCGCAGCGCATCTTGAACATCCCGTCGGGTGGATGAGCGCAGCGAAATCCACCGACGCTGCCGGTGGACTGCGCTACGCTTGTCCACCCTACAGCTCCCCTGTTTCGGTTGTTTCTGAATCGATCCTTAGGCTGCGGTGAGGGGTGCCACGCACCAATATTCCGGCTGGGGCAAGCCGTTAATCGCCTCGCCTGTCGGGGTCGCTCCGCGCCGTGTCGCCCAGCAACTCCCAGTACTCCAAGCCATTGAAAGGCACAGCCCTCAGCCCTGGTCGGTCCAGAGCGCTCCGACCCTCGCCCAGCAGCGCGGCCAGATCCGCCGCGACCTTTGGATGGAAACGAAAGTACTCGTGGCCCATCACCTGGTAACGCCCGACCGGCGACACATCCACGGTTTGTATGCCCGGTGCAACCGTCAGGAAGCCGCCGGCCTCGCCGAGCCGTGGGGAGGCGTGCAGCTGTCGCGACGCCTTGAGCGGCACGTCGTTGCTCGAGGCGTAGAGGGTCATGCCCCCGGTGAGCGGTACCAGCGCCGGCAAACGCTCGACGAAGGTCTGGGCATCGAAGTCCGGGGCCATCAGGACGAGAGCGCCGATCAGTGGACGCCGCGTACGTTCCGCGCTCAGGCGTTCGAGGGCGAAGACCAGGCCGCGCGATCCCAGGCTGTGCGCAAGCACCATCACATGGTCCGCCCCGAGGCGATCACCGAGATCCCCCAACAGCCGGGCCAGGAACGGCACGCTCCACTCCACGTCGGCCTGGTCGGGAATATAGTCGGTGGGTCGGCCGTTGGACGGCCAACTGAGCATCAGCACGACGGCCTTCCCGGCCAGGGTTCGTTGTAGCTGGGCCGCCGACTCGCAATGTCGCTCAAAACCGTAGTTGTAGCCGTGGATAAACACCACGACGGACCCAGAGGTGGTGGCTGCGGCCTCGGCGCTCAGTTGGTCCCAGAACGCTGCGATGTTCGTCTGACGCTCGGTCCGGATCGCGCTCGTCTCGCCCGCCACATAAAAGGGCATCTGATGGGCAATTCCGTTGATGACCGGAATCGGGGTAAAGACGACCTCGCACCGCCCGAAGCTCGGTGGTCCCCGTTCGCCACCGTAGGCGTCAGGGCCGCTTCCGATCTCCTCCAGTCGGCGATTGGTGGCATAGGGCACGCTGACGCGGATCCTGTCGTCGCTCCCGCCGACTGCCGTGTTCGCCGGAGCGTTCCCGGCAACGGCGCCGCCGAGTTGGCTGCCGGCAAGGGTTGCGCATAGCGCCAGGGTCCAGGGCAGCACCCAACCGCGACGCCCAAGCTTTCGTCGAGTCGGCTCCGGCAGGACAGGATTGCGGTTAGGGGTGATCATCGAGTGGCGGAGCCTCTATGGCGTCTGTTGGGTGGCGGCTTGGTCCGCGGCAATTTTGGTCAAAGATCGGGCCAGGGCCGCGATGCCGTGCTGCCGGACCGGGTTTCCGGAGGTCAGGTTGGAGCGGACGATCACCTTGTTGGGAGATTGCATGGGGTGGCACCTCCATTGGTATGGGCTCCGATGTCCGGCGGCGTGAACCGTCGGACCCGACTCCCAGTATAACCAGCCGTTCGGTGGTCTCCGGGGCCGAGTCGGTGCAGCCACAGCTCCCCGTCTGCCGGCCTTTAGCTTGGAACGGTCCGGAGATCCGTAGGCTGGGTTGGAGCGATAGCGGAAACCCAGCAATTCGGCGCGTGGATGCGCTGGGTTTCGTTCCTCAACCCAGCCTACGCACTCCCCGTAGCCCGGATGGAGCGGAGCGCAATCCGGGGACAGCCTCAGCCCGCCAATACATCAATGGGTTACCGCGAAGACCTGGATTCCGCTGCGCTCCATCCAGGCTAAGAAAGGCAGCTCCGGTGGACACTTGCCCAGTCTCGCCAGCGTGGGAGCAAGTGCCGACGTCCTAGCGTTAGGTGGCCATTTCCTGTTAATCCTGTCCAATGCTTCACTTGCCAGCGCGAACCGCATCGTGCGGGCGACCCCAGGCAAGATCTGATTGGGAGCCATGCCTTGTCGAACATCAGCGCAGGTAAGGGGCCGGTAGGCCGTTTCCGGCCCAAGGGACGCTCTGTAGACCCTCAGGCCCTGGACGAGATCCGGGCGTTGCTCGGCGATGCGCCGCGCCGGAGGGATCTCTTGATCGAGTACCTGCACCGGATCCAGGACAGGCACGGCCATCTCTCGGCGGCCCATTTGGTCGCCCTGGCTCGGGAACTGGGGATGTCGGGCGTGGAGGTGTACGAGGTCGCCACCTTCTACCACCACTTCGACGTGGTGAAGGAGGGCTGTGCCCCTCCACCGGCATTGACCGTACGGGTCTGCGACTCGATCTCCTGCGGGATGGCAGGGGCGGAGGCGCTGATCGATGGGTTGCGCTCGGCCTTGGGGGAGGGGGTTCGGGTGCAGCGCGTCCCCTGCGTGGGGCGCTGCGAGCAAGCCCCGGTTGCGGTGGTCGGGCAAAACCCGGTGCCGCGGGCGAGCGTCTGCGCCGTCGCGGAGTGCGTGCGCCTCGGCGCGATCCGGCCAGAGCTGCCGCCCTGCCTGGACTACCAGGGGTACCGTGCCGGGGGCGGTTACGAGCTGCTGCGACAGGTGCACGCCGGGCAGATCCAGGTGGACGGCCGACCCGTGGATGCGGCCGAGCACGTCATCGGGCTGCTGGAAGACAGCAAGCTGCGGGGGCTGGGCGGCGCCGGTTTCCCGACCGGCCGCAAGTGGCGCATCCTGCGCGACCAGCCGGCGCCGCGTCTGTTGGCCGTGAACATCGACGAGGGCGAGCCCGGCACCTTCAAGGACCGGCATCTGCTCGAACGCGATCCCCATCGCTTCCTCGAAGGCATGCTCATCGCGGCCCAGGTCGTGGGCGCCGAGGCGGCCTACATCTATCTGCGTGACGAGTATGCCGGCATCCGCGCCGCCCTGACCCTGGAGCTCGACGCGCTGAGGGCCGACCCGCCTTGTCCATTGCCGCCGATCCACCTGCGTCGCGGGGCCGGGGCCTACATCTGCGGCGAAGAGTCGGCGATGATCGAGTCCATCGAGGGCAAGCGCGGTCTGCCCCGGCTTCGCCCGCCCTATGTGGCCGAGGTGGGGCTGTCCGGGCGCCCGACCCTCGAGCACAACCTGGAGACCCTCTACTGGGTGAGGGACCTGGTCGAGCGAGGGCCGGACTGGTTCGCGGGTCAGGGCCTCAATGGTCGCTCCGGTCTGCGCGCCTTCTCCGTCAGCGGCCGAGTGCGTACCCCTGGGGCCTACCTGGTCCCCGCGGGGATCACCCTACGGGAGCTGGTCGACGACTACTGCGGGGGCCTGGCGCCGGGGCACGAGCTCTACGGCTACTTCCCCGGAGGCGCCTCGGGGGGCATCCTGCCCGCCGCCCTGGCGGACCTGCCCCTCGACTTCGATACCCTCCAACCCCACGGCTGCTTCATCGGCTCGGCGGCCATCATCGTCTTCTCCCGCCAGGACAAGGCACGCGAGTTGGCGCTCAATGCCATGCGCTTCTTTGCCGACGAGTCGTGCGGCCAGTGCACCCCCTGCCGACTCGGGACGGCCAAGGCGGCGGAGCTCATGGCTCGGCCCCTTTGGGATCAGGGGCTGTTGGAGGAGCTGTCCGAGACCATGGCGGACGCCTCCATCTGTGGCCTGGGTCAGGCTGCACCCAATCCGCTGCGCTGCGTCATGCGCTATTTCGCCGAGGAGCTCTCCCATGACGACGGGAACTGACCAGGCCCCCCAGGACGTGACCTTCACCCTCGACGGCCAGGCCTTGACCGCCCGGGCGGGCGAGACCATCTTGCAGGCGGCGCAGCGTCAGGGCCGGGAGATTCCGCACCTCTGTTACAAGGACGGCCTGAGGCCAGACGGCAACTGCCGTGCCTGTGTGGTGGAGATCGCCGGGGAACGGGTCCTGGCCCCGGCCTGCTGCCGTACCCCGGCCGAGGGCATGGTGATCGACAGCGCCGGGGAGCGGCCCCGACGGGCCCAGCGCATGGTGCTCGAACTGTTGCGCTCGGACCTGTCGGAGTCGGCCGATACGGGTAACAGCGAGCTGGACCACTGGTGCGAGCGTCTCGGGGTCGAGCACTCGCGCTTCCCCTCGCGTCGGCAACCCGCGCCCGACGCGACCCACCCGGCCATTGCCGTAGATCTCGGCGCCTGCATCCAGTGCACCCGCTGCCTGCGCGCCTGCCGGGAGGTCCAGGTCAACAACGTCATCGGCCTCGCCCAGCGCGGTGCCGAGCTTGAGATCGTCTTCGACCTCGGCGACCCCCTGGGGGAGAGCAGCTGCGTGGCTTGCGGCGAGTGTGTTCAGGCTTGCCCGACCGGCGCCCTGATGCCCGCGGGCGGGTTGGGGCTTGAAGCGCCGGAGAAGACCATCCACTCGGTCTGTCCCTATTGTGGCGTCGGCTGCCAGCTCAGCTATCAGGTCCGCGACAACCGCATCCTCTTTGTCGAAGGCCGGGACGGTCCGGCCAACGGCGGGCGCCTCTGCATCAAGGGCCGTTACGGCTTCGACTATGTCCACCATCCCCAGCGGCTGACGGTCCCCTTGATCCGGCGGCACGACGCACCGAAACAGGCGGAGCTGGCCCTGGACCCCAAGGACCCCTTTCGCGACTTCCGCGAGGCGACCTGGGAAGAGGCCCTGGATCGGGCCGCAGAGGGCCTGCGGCACATCCGCGATACGCTGGGCCCGTCGGCGTTGGCGGGCTTCGGCTCCGCCAAGGGCTCCAACGAGGAGGCCTACCTCTTTCAGAAGCTGGTGCGGACCGGTCTCGGCACCAACAATGTGGACCACTGCACCCGGCTGTGCCACGCCTCCTCGGTCACCGCGCTCTTGGAGATGATCGGCTCCGGGGCCGTGTCGAACCCGGTGCGCGACGTCGAGACGGCCCAGATGATCCTGGTCATCGGTTCCAATACCACGGCCAATCACCCGGTGGCCGCGACCTACCTGAAGAACGCCGCGGCGGCCGGCAAGACCCTGATCGTGATGGACCCCAGGCGCACGCCAATCGCCGAGCACGCGACCCACTATCTCCAGTTCAAGCCCGACACCGACGTGGCCCTGCTCAACGCCATGATGCAAGCGGTGATCGAGCAAGGCTTGGTGGACGAAGGCTTCGTGGCCTTGCGGACCTCCGGTTTCGATGCCCTCAAGGCGCACCTGAGCGCCTTCACGCCGGAGCGCATGGCCCCCATCTGCGGGATCGACGCGGACACCATTCGCACGGTGGCGCGCCTCTACGCCGCCTCGCCCGCATCCATGTGCTTCTGGGGGATGGGCGTCTCCCAGCACGTACACGGCACCGACAACGCCCGCGCCCTGATCTCCCTGGTCCTGATGACCGGCCAGATCGGCCGGCCGGGGACCGGGCTGCACCCGCTGCGCGGCCAGAACAATGTCCAGGGGGCCTCGGATGTGGGGCTGATCCCCATGGTCTTCCCGGACTATCAGAGGGTCGACAACCCCGAGGCCCGCGCCCGCTTCGAGATGCTCTGGGGCGTCGAGCTGGACCCCAGGCCTGGGCTGACCGTGGTCGAGATTCTGCACGCCGTCACCGAGGGCGCCATCCGCGGCATGCACATCATGGGCGAGAACCCGGCCATGTCGGACCCGAACCTCAACCATGCCCGCAAAGCGTTGGCGAGCCTGGAGCATCTGGTGGTCCAGGAGATCTTCATGACGGAGACGGCCTGGTACGCCGACGTCATCCTGCCCGCCTCGGCCTTCCCGGAGAAGACCGGCAGCTTCACCAACACTGACCGGCGGGTGCAAATGGGGCGCCAGGCCCTGCTGCCGCCCGGCCAGGCCAGACAGGACCTCGACATCATCCAGGAGATTGCCTGCCGGCTTGGGCTCGACTGGCACTACGGCCACCCGAGCGCCGTGTTCGCGGAGATGGGCCAGGCCATGCCCAGCATCGCCGGTATCTCCTGGGAGCGCCTGGAGCAGGCCGGGTCGGTGACCTATCCCTGCCTGAGCGAGGACGACCCGGGCCAGCCCGTCATCTTCATCGACCGCTTTCCGACCCCGGATGGTCGGGCCAGGTTCGTCCCGGCGCCCTTCACCAACGCCGCGGAGCTGCCGGATGATGCGTACCCCTGGGTCTTCATTACCGGTCGGCTGCTGGAGCACTGGCACACGGGCGCCATGACCCGGCGAGCGGCGGTCCTCGATCGGATCGAGCCCGGGCCCGTGGCCATGCTCAATCCGGGGGACTTGGCGCGCATCGGCGCCCGACCCGGGGACTCGATTCGGCTGAGATCACGCAGGGGGGAGGTCACTGCCGTTGCCGGCGCCGACGAGGGGATGCAGCCTGGCCAGGTCTTCCTGCCTTTCTGCTACCACGAGGCCGCGGCCAACCTGCTCACCAACGACGCCCTCGACCCGGCGGCCCGGATACCGGAGTTCAAGTTCTGTGCTATCCAGGTGACCGCTGGCTAAGGCAGTGGGGATGGCATTGAAAAACCTCGGCGTTCTTGGCGCCTTGGCGTGACGACCGCTCTTGCTGGGGTAACACGATGAGGACCGGTCTACGGCCACTGCAGTGCGGCGGCCGCAGACCGGTTAGCCATCAGAAATGGCCGTTCGGGCGGTGGATTAGTCGCACTTGTTGAGGTCGGGACGGTCCTTGGCGCAGAAGTTCGAGCCCGCGGGGTCCGGATTGCCGGTCGCATCGAAGCCGCCGACCAGCGCCTTGCCGTTGTACTTGGCCGTGATCACCTTGTACTTGGTGATATCGATGCGGGAGTTGTCGCAGGACTTGAGTGCGGCGGCGGCACAGGCCTCGGCCGAATCAGCGGGTTTGGTCTTCTCGCATTCCGCCTTGCCGTCGCACTTGCTGAAAGATTCCGCCTCCTTCCCCTGACATGCGGTGCGCACGTAGTGCACTGCGCAACCGTCGTCGCCCGCAACAGCCGTCCCAGCGAGGCCGAGTCCGGCCACGAGTCCAACTGCTGCAAGGGTAATGATGTGCTTCATACGATTCTCTCCTGTTGATGAGTGCTTGTGTTGCGGGGCTGTCCCCGACATGGTTTAGACAACTCCATCCATGCGGTCGCGGGGTTGCGGCACCGTCCAGTGGTGTCGCTGATGTGCGCCAAGTCCGCCCCTGCGGCTTGGCCGCCCATACCCTACCACCGCGAGTCGGCCGCCGGAAAAGATCTTTCCTGTTGGGATGGCCTGGGATCGCTCCCAGAGGTACCTGCGTGGAACCATGCCTATCCGGTTAACGCCCAAGCCGCGCGTCCAGCCCCACAATGGGGCCAAATTCGCATACACGGGCGCCAATATGTCTCCGCTTCGGCCCACCAAAGTGGGGCGCGCCCCACTAGCTGTCTGGAAATGCCCTGGCGTGAAATCGTTGGGCGTTAACCGCATAGGCATGCGTGGAACCGGGTGCCGGATAGGCCAGGGGGCCGACGCCCGCAGGGAGGCCTCGTGCGGTTCGCAAACGCACCCGACTCCGATGCCACGCATAACGACCGGACCGCCGATTCAGGCATACAATGCTGTTTTGAGCCCAAAACCAAGGGCATTTGGCGGCGGAGGTTTTTAAAATAGCGATGTTTGAGAAAGATCCACGAAACTTCGAGGCTGATGTCAAGGGCCTGACGCCTGAACAAAAGGCGATGGTCAAGCTGGAGATAACCCTGACCCGGTTTTTCAGGTCGTTCAATACCACCATCACCCGCTGGGAGCGGCTGGTCTACCCTTCTCTGCTCGTGATGGCGCTACTTGGGTTGTCAGGCTTTTATCTCATCTACAGCATGACCAACGATATGAAGACGCTGACGGCCAATGTCGATCCGCAAATGAAAGACAACCTCGGTGCCATGTCGAACTATATGGCGGATCTGTCGCGGAATATTGGCGTCATGACGGGTCAGATCACCGTATTGGTGGAGAAGATTGACAGCATGGATAGTCACATCACCAACATGGATGGGAATATCGGAGAGATCACCGGAACCATCGGTCAGGTCAATCACAGTATGGGTGTCATGACGGTGAATATCTCCGATATGAACATGGCCATGCAGGGCATGTCGCAGAATATCGGAGAGATGACGCGTGCCATGGGCTCCATGACCGCCAACACGGGCGTCATGAGCCGGGATATCAACCAGATGGGTCGGCCCATGAATTTCATGAACTCTTTCACGCCCTGGTAGGGTGTGGGGCGCGAGCTGATTTAAGCCAGGGATGGCTTTAATCAGTGCTAGGCGGAGACCGTTATGCCTTCGGCCGGGCGCTGATCGTGGTTTCGGCAACCGGCGAATGGTCCGCACAGCGGACCCTAAGATGAGCCCATGATCCGTAGCGAACGGTCCGCACAGCGGACCCTACGACGACCCCATGACCCGTAGGGTCCGCTGTGCGGACCGCGGGCTACTACCCAGGTTCTCCGGCCGGAACGATCGAGGCCTTCGGCCGCGCTCTGGCCGATGTGGTGTGTGCGTTGCCCAACGTTGCGCCATTGGTAGCCTGGGCCGAGGGCCCGTGATCCCGGCGAGGCGCCCTAAATCGGTGCGCTTCGCCGATCGGATGCACTTAGATCGGGCGCTCTTAGCGTCGCCCCCAGCCCTGCTGCCACTGTGACGCACCTCCATGGCCCGGCGGCGACCTGAACGGTGCGTTGAGGCACAGAAGTTGCATCTGTGGCGCACTCCTTTGGTTTACGTGAGGTCGCTATGGAACAACTGCACACGGGTACCGACGTACTCTTCATCTTGATTGGGGCCGTGATGGTACTCGCCATGCACGCCGGCTTTGCCTTCCTGGAGGTTGGCACGGTGCGGGCCAAGAATCAGGTCAACGCCCTGGTCAAGATTATGAGCGACTTTGCGGTTTCGACAATCGCCTATTTCTTTGTCGGTTACTCGGTGGCCTACGGGGTGGATTTCTTCTCCGCCGCCGGGACCCTGGCGGAGCGCAACGGCTACGACTTGGTGAAGTTCTTCTTTCTGTTGACGTTTGCGGCCGCCATTCCGGCCATCGTCTCGGGCGGGATCGCCGAGCGGGCCAAGTTTTATCCCCAGTTGCTGGCCTCTGCCCTGATCGTCGGCTTCCTCTATCCCTTTTTCGAGGGCATCGTCTGGAATAGCCATTTCGGCGTTCAGGACTGGATCAAGGACACCTTCGGGTTCCAATTCCACGACTTCGCCGGCTCAGTGGTGGTGCATGCGGTGGGCGGCTGGATCGGGCTGTCCGCCGTCCTCTTGCTTGGGCCACGTCACGGACGTTATCGCGCCGATGGGGCCGTGACCGCCCACCCGCCTTCCTCCATCCCCTTCCTCTCCCTGGGGGCCTGGACCCTGACTGTGGGCTGGTTCGGCTTCAATGTAATGTCGGCTCAAACCGTGGATGCGGTGAGCGGCCTGGTGGCGGTCAATTCCCTGATGGCCATGGTCGGCGGTATTCTCGCTGCCCTCGTCGTGGGCAGGAACGACCCGGGGTTCCTGCACAATGGTCCCCTGGCAGGGCTGGTGGCGGTCTGTGCCGGCTCCGACCTCATGCACCCCATGGGGGCGCTGGTCGTAGGCGCAGTGGCCGGGGCCCTGTTCGTCTGGGCGTTTATCCTGACCCAGAACCGTTGGAAGATCGACGACGTGTTGGGTGTTTGGCCCCTGCACGGGCTGTGCGGCCTTTGGGGCGGTATCGCGGCGGGCATCTTCGGCGCCACGGCCCTAGGTGGCGTCGGTGGCGTCTCCCTCAGCGCTCAGGTCGTCGGGACCCTGGGTGGCGTGGCCATCGCCTTCGGCGGCGGTCTGGCTATCTACGGGGTGATCAAGGTGTTGATGGGTCTGCGCATGTCTCAGGAGGATGAGTACCTGGGCGCGGACTTGAGTATCCACAAGATCACCGCCCAGCCTGACTACAACCGCGGCGAGGTTTAGTACCTCCGGTGGATGGGCTTCGCCCATCCACCGCTATTGGGAGGATGTGCGCGCGACGGTGCCATGCAGGCTGTGCGCTTGGACGAGCCGTAGGTGGTGTGCCCAGGGCGCGAGATCGGGCAACGATTCGTCCTATGGCTCGGAAGACGAGGGAGGCCCAACCTAAGGGTCCTGAGGACAGACCGCCTGTTGTGTTGACACGGCACCGGTGGGAGTTGCACCCTCGCGACGACCTGGGTACGCGACTGTTGACTTGTACCTGCGCAGGGTTCACCGCAGCCGAAGACTCGCCCATTAGCCGTTCGCCGACATTGCATATCGCCCCAGACGCCCAGTCCGATTTTGTCCCCTTCGACCCGGCCCAGGCCGAGGCGGCGGACCTGTTGCTTGGGCTCCACCAAGACGTCATCGCCACACCGCCACGGGGGCCGCAGGCCAGTCTGCTTGGGCGTTGGCTGGCGCGTCGGCGTCCGCCACCGGATCCGGTGCGCGGTCTCTACCTCTGGGGTGGGGTAGGGCGGGGCAAGACCCATCTGATGGACTGGTTCGTCGAGGACCTGCCCCTACCCGGCAAGCGGCGGGTGCACTTTCATCACTTCATGCAGGAAACCCACGCGGTGATGGCGACGCTACCTAAGCAGCCGGACCCGCTCGAGGTGCTGGCCGAGCGGGAGGCGGCACGCACCCGTATCCTGTGCCTGGATGAGTTCGTGGTCAGCGATATCGCCGACGCCATGCTCCTCTACGGCTTGTTGCGGGCTCTGTTCCATCGCGGCGTCACGCTCGTGACGACCTCAAACACCAGGCCGGAGGCCCTCTATCGCAACGGATTGCAGCGCCAGCGCTTTGTGCCGGCTGTTGAACTTCTGGAGCGGCATACCAGGGTCTTCGAGCTGGACGGCGGGACCGACTATCGGTTGCGTACGCTTACCGCGGCCGGGGTCTATTTTCCGATGGGGCCAGAGGGTGACGCGCAGCTGTCGGCTTGTTTCCAGCGCCTGGCGGGGGGGCACGCCTCGGCTCTGGCCGTCTTGAACGTCAATGGGCGCGCCATTCCGGTCCAGCGATTGGGCACGGACGTGGTCTGGTTCGACTTCGATGCCCTGTGCGGTGGGCCCAGGGCGACGGCGGACTATATCGAGATTGCTCGGGAGTTCCACACCGTGTTGCTGTCCGGGGTGCCGGTCCTGACTCCGCGCCACGATGCGGCGGCGCGACGTCTGCTGCACCTGATCGACGAGCTGTACGATCAGCGGGTCAAGTTGATCCTGTCCGCCGCGGCCCCCGTGGAGGGGCTGTATCCGGGTGGTTTACACGACTTCCCCCACGCCCGGTTGGTTAGTCGGCTGACCGAAATGCAGTCTCGGGAGTATTTGGCTGCCGGCGCCGCTGGGGCCTGACGGCGGGCTGTTGGTCTGGGGGGCTATACGAAGCAGTTTTCAGTTGTCAGTTGTCAGCTGTCGGTAAGAGGTTGTTGGTATTAGTCCCTTACCCCCGAAATCTTGAACAATCTGTCCAAGATATTTCTGGATCGTTGTCGTTGTCGTTTTCGAGTATCCGTGCGACTACGACCACGACCACGACCACGACAACGAGGCAAGTCTTCAACCAGAATTACGGTTCCGGATCTGCCGGGTTAGGGAGACCGCCGGCGAAAAACGGGGGACTCATTGTGCATGGGCGTGTTGCCACAGGGCTGCGACCGAGGTTGGTGGTCGCTCACCAAAGCAAAGGGGTGCGCTCCGAGGGTGGGGTCAGGCGTTGCAGCGGTGCCATTCCCTGAGGGCCATTCCCCGCCTTGGCATGGGGGTCGTCCAACGCCTTGGCATGGGGCTTGATGGCGTCCGCTAGGGCTTGGGTGACCAAGGGGTCGTAGCCGATGTGGCCCGCCTGGGCCACCGCCGCTTGGGCAATGGTGTAGACGTTGATGGCCCCGGTAGAGGCGCCGCATACCGCAATGTGGTCCAGCCCGTCCTTGGCCTTGCGGCTTTCCAGGATTTCGATTCCCGCCGCCGTGAGCTCCTCGCCCATGGCCGCCAGGGTGTGCTCTTTCCCCAAGCCGCATTGCAGGGTCCCGTCGTACTTGTAGACCTCTGCCGTCGGCTGCTCGAAGACCCAGATGCCGTAGCCGCCGCCATCGGCGTGTCCGGCGACGAACAGGCTCCAGTCCGCCGCTGGGACCTCGATCAGATTGACCTCACCGGTGGGGGCGCCGCAGCGCACGATCACCGGCATGGGGAGCTTGCGCCGCTGGGCCGAATTGACCTTGACCCCCTGGCCGCGCAATAGGTCCGCGGCCTTCTCCGGGCTCACGCCTGGGTCTGGGCTGCACTGCACCGTGCCGGCGAATTGGTAGACGGTGACGACTTCTCCGGCGAAGGTTGGGCCCCCGGCCAAGAGGGCGAGCAGGGGTAGGGTCAGGGCCAATCTCATCTCGTGCTCCGCGGAGTCCCGCAGTGGTGCGACCGGTGGTCGGTTGCCGGGGTTGCTGTGGGGACGGCCAGGTCGATCGGATCGATCAGGGCCAGGGAGGCGCGATTCTGTACCGCAGTGGGTATGGATGGCAAACCCTGAACACCTGCGTGCTACCTGAACAGGTCGGTCAGATCGTCCGGGGGTGTGCCAGTCGGTTCGCTGCTTGGGGCATCGGTTGGTCGGTCGGAGCTGCCCTCGGCATGCTCGGGTGCCGGACCGGCGCCGAAGGCGCTGCCGAGATCGTCCAGCGGGGCCAGAGTCGGGGCCTGCATGGGGGGCAAGACGATCTCCACCTGGTTTGGGTCCACGGCCTCCCTCTGGCCCTTGTAGACCATCACCATCTGGGGGAAGGCGATGACCAGGGAGACCATGATGATCTGGATGACGACGAACGGGATGGCCCCCCAGTAGATCTGACCCGTGGTGATGGGAGCCATGCGGCGCCCGGTCAGCTTGTCCATATAGGCCCGTGCCGGGGCGACGCTGCGCAGGTAGAACAGGGCGAAGCCAAAGGGCGGGTGCATGAAGGATGTCTGCATGTTCACCGCCAGCAGGATGCCGAACCACACGAGGTCGATACCGAGCTTGTCCGCCACCGGGCCCAGCAGGGGCACGATGATGAAGGCCAGTTCGAAGAAGTCGAGGAAGAAGGCGAGGACGAAGACCAGCAGGTTGACCACGATGAGGAAGCCCAGCTCCCCCCCAGGCAGCCCGGCGAGCAGGTCTTCCACCCAGACATGGCCGTTGACCCCGTAAAAGGTCAACGAGAAGACCCGGGCCCCGATCAGGATGAACAGCACGAAGGCCGATAGCTTGGTGGTGCTGTCCATGGCCTGGCGTAGCAACTTGAGGCTCAGGCGCCGCCGCGCCAGGGCCATGATCAGGGCCCCGGTGGCGCCCATGGCCCCGCCTTCGGTTGGGGTGGCCACGCCCAGGAAGATGGTCCCCAGCACGAGGAAGACCAGGGCCAGGGGCGGGATCAGCACAAAGGTCACCCGCTCGGCCATCTGGGAGAGCAGCCGCAGGCCCAGCAGCCGGTTGGCGCCCGCCAGGGCGAAGGCCAGGCCCATGCCCACCGAGGTGGTCACCACGATCTTGGTGTCCAGCGGGGCTGCGGCCTGGTAATAGAACCATTCGAAGGTGAGGGCCGCGGCAATGGCCAGTCCGAGCAGGATCAGCAGCGAGGTGACCCCGCTGCCCCCGTCCGGCTCGCGAATGGTGCGGGCCTCCGGCGGTAGGGCCGGGGCCCGCCCCGGGCTGATCTGGGTCACCAGGACCACGTAGCCCAGATAGAGCGAGGTCAGGATGGCGCCGGGGATGAAGGCCCCGGCGTACATGTCGCCCACCGAACGGCCGAGCTGGTCGGCCATGACGATGAGGACGAGGGACGGCGGGATGATCTGGGCCAGGGTCCCGGAGGCGGCGATGACCCCGGTCGCCAGGCGCCGGTCATAGCCGTAGCGCAGCATGATAGGCAGTGAGATCAGCCCCATGGAGATCACCGATGCGGCCACCACTCCGGTGGTCGCGGCCAGCAGGGCCCCCACCAGGACCACCGCAAAGGCCAGGCCGCCGCGCACCGGGCCGAAGAGCTGGCCGATGGTGTCGAGCAGGTCTTCGGCCATGCCGCTACGTTCCAGGATCAGCCCCATGAAGGTGAAGAAGGGGATGGCCAGCAGGGTGTCGTTGGCCATGACCCCCCAGACGCGCTCCGGCAGGGCCTGGAACAGGGCCGGACTGAGCAACCCAAGCTCGATTCCGATCAGCCCGAAGCCGAGGCCCACGGCGGCGAGGGAAAACGCCACCGGGTAGCCCAGCAGCAGGGTCAGGAACAGGCTCCCGAACATCAGGGGGGCGATGTTATGGATGAGAAAGGCGGTCATGGTGCTGCATCCCCGCGGGCCCGGGCGATCTCCTCCGCGAGCAGTTCCTCTGGCGTCTTGTCGTGTCCCTGGGCACCCGGGTCCGGGCCCTGGCCGGCGAGGAAGGCGACCCGCTTGATCGCCTCTGAGACCCCTTGCAGGGCGAGCAGGCCGAAACCCATTGGGATCAGCAGTCGGGCAGGCCATACGATCAGGCCCCCTGCGTTGGACGAGACCTCATGGCGCTCCAGGGCCTGGATGAAACCAGGCCAGCCCAACACCGCGATCACCAGGGCCATGGGCAGGAGGAAGAATAGGGTACCCAGCAGGTCGATCCAGACCTGGGTGCGTCGGGACAGGTGTCCGGCGACGACGTCGATGCGCACCATCTCGTTCTTGAGCAGGGTATAGGGGGCGGCCAGCAGAAACACCGCCGCGAACAGGTACCACTGCAACTCCAGCCAGGCGTTGGAGCTCAGGTTCAGGGAGTAGCGGATCATGGCGTTGCCGGCACTGACCAGGGTGGCCACCAGGATCAGCCAGGTCACGGAGCGGCCGATGGCGGTGTTGAGTGCATCGATCCAGTGCGCGATACGCAGCGGGCCCTGCATGACGGTCTCCTGGTGTGGGCGGTGCTTGGGAACCGCAAACGATCCGAAAAAAATGCGTCTTGCCGCGCATGGACGCCGGTGGACGCAATGGTAAGCGGTTCGACTGCCGCGTCGCACGGTTATGCCCAGGGCTGGCAAGGCTCACCAATCCGTTGGCTGGAACCGCGCTCAGTCCGCACGGGCATGGGGAATGATCGCATGGTCGCGGGGCAAGGCGGTGCCCTGAGGGCCACTCCGCCTGCTTTGGAGTGGGGCAAAATTGGCCTGATTCGGTGTTTCCTGCGGTTCCACGGGCCGTTCTCAGGTATCCTTGCCCGCCATGCCTGCGGCGCCTCTCCCGATTGGCGCCGTTTCCCTCCTGATTACCGGAACCGTCCAAGATGTCCCTGCGCCCCATCCTCGGTCGTTTGACCTTCGCGTTGTTTGCCGCCGGCCTGGTGGTGCTTGCAGGCACTGGCCCGGTTCAGGCCGGCGGGTCCGCGGTGGCTCGGGCCCTGGCCCTGCCAAAGGCGAGCCTGTTGGTGGAGGAGGGAGGCAAGGCGGTCGTCGCCCACCAGGCCGACCGGCCCATGATGCCGGCCTCGACCATGAAGCTCCTGACCGCGCTCGCCGCCATCCAGCGCTGGGGGCTGGACCACCACTTCGAGACGCGTCTGCTGCGTGACGGTACCGGTCGCCTCTGGGTGCAGGGTGCCGGCGACCCCTATCTGGTCTCCGAGGAGCTGGACCTGATGGCCAGGGCCGTGCGTGCCGCCGGGGTGACCAGCGTTGCCGGGGTTGGCGCCGACGATACCCTGTTCGCGCCGACTCTCGACATCCCCGGGCGTTCGGCCAGCAGTAACCCCTACGACGCTCCGGTCACCGCCCTGGCGGCCAACTTCAACACGGTCAATCTCAGGGTGAAGGGTGGCGCTGTGGCTAGCAACGAGTCCCAGACCCCCTTGACCCCTCTGGCCCAACGCCTCGGGCGTGGTCTGGGCAACGGCACCCAGAGGGTCAATCTGAAGGACAGTGGCCTGGGGGCACGCTACTTCGCGGAGGTCTTCAGCGCCAAGCTCGAGGCGGCCGGGGTGCGTGTGACCGGCGAACCCGTGGTGGGGCGGGTCCCGTCCGGGGCCAAGGCCCTGCTGACCCACCGCAATTCACGCAGTCTGAGGGCGGTGCTGGCCCCGATGCTGGAGTATTCCAATAACTTCGTCGCCAACGGGCTCTTCGTCGCCCTGGCGGATCGTGGCGACGGCAGCACCATTACCATCGCCAGGGCCCAGAAGTCCATGGCCGCCTGGATCGACAAGACCTTCCGCTGGCGTGACTATCGGGTGGAGGACGGTGCTGGTCTGTCCCGGGGCAACCGGCTCAGTGCCCGCCAGTTGGTGGACGTGTTGGACGCCTTCGCCCCTTATCGCAGCCTGATGCCCCGTCAGGGCGATCAGATCCTGGCCAAGACCGGGACCCTCACCGGGGTCAGCGCCTACGCCGGTTACGTCAACCGCGATGGGGCATGGATACCCTTCAGCCTGCTCATCAACCAGGCAGTGGACGCCGGCCTGCGCAAGCAGGTGGCCACGGAGTTGGTTCGTGCCCAGAACCTGCGGGCCCTGTGCCCCGGGGCGTCCTGCTAGGTGCGCTGCTTGTTGCGATCCATGACCTGGCCGGGCTCAGGCTTGGCACCGACGGCCTGGCTGCTGTTGGCCTTGCTGGCCCCATGGGCGGCGGGCTGCACCGGGTCCCTGGGGGGCGCCTCCCCGGGGATCGAGGTTCCCTATCGCAAACTGGGTGGCGGTTATCCCTCTCTGGCCCCGCTGGTGGCCGCGGTGACCCCGGCGGTGGTGAATATATCGGTCGAGTCCGAGGTGTCCGTCGAGGATCACCCGTTTTATCGCGACCGAGACTTCCGACGCTTCATGAAGCGCTATGACCTGCCAGTGCCCCGCCCCGGCGACAAACAACAGCGCCAGAGTGTTGGCTCAGGGCTCATCGTGGACCCGGCTCGCGGCTATGTGCTGACCAATAGCCATGTGGTGGAGGACGGTTACCGCATCACCGTGACCCTCAAGGACAACCGCAGCTTCGACGCCATCCTGATGGGTAATGACCCGCGCTCGGATCTGGCGATCCTGCGCATCGATCCGGTGGTGGTGCAGGGGCTCGCCTTTGCCGACTCCGACAAGCTGGAGGTGGGAGACTTCGTGCTCGCCATCGGCAACCCCTTCGGCATCGGCCAGTCGGTCACCTCGGGGATCGTCAGCGCCCTGGAGCGCAACGGCGGGATCGAGGACGGCCTGGGCGATCTGATCCAGACCGACGCGTCGATCAATCCCGGCAACTCAGGCGGTCCGCTGGTCAATCTGGCCGGGGAGGTAGTGGGGATCAGCACCGCCCTGATCGGACCCTCCGGCGGCAATGTCGGGATCGGCTTCGCGGTACCCAGCAACGTCGCCCGGGGCGCCTTGGGGCGGGTCGTCGGGCAGCCCTGAGCCGGGCCTCACCCGCCACCCGAGACCCCAGCCGTGCCCGCTGACCTCAGTCCTGCTGGCCTGGCCCTGTGCGCCGCCTTTGTCCTCGCCGCCTATTTCATTCGCGGCATCGTCGGCTTTGGCTCCGGGCTCATCGCCATCCCCCTGCTGGCCCTGGTGCTGCCGCTTCCCCTGGCGGTGCCGGCCATCGCCCTCACCGACTATCTTGCCTCCGCCAGTCAGGGTTTGGGTAACCGTCGCGACGTCCTGTGGCGGGCCATCGTTCCCCTGGTGCCCTTTGTGCTGCTCGGGGTCGCCCTTGCCCTATGGCTGTTCCGCCAGGTCGACCCGGGGTTGCTCACCAAGGGCCTGGGGGTGTTCGTCATGGCCTATGCCGCCTATACCCTGCTCGGGTTGCACCCGGGGCGCATTCCCAGGCCCAGATGGGCCGTGCCCCTGGTTGGGATTGGCGCCATGGTCGGGACCCTATTCGGCACCGGCGGGCCCTTCTACGTCGCCTATCTCCAGTGCTGGGGCCCGACCAAGGGGCAGTTCCGCGCCACCGCAGCCACGGCCTTTCTCATCGAGGGGAGCATGCGCATGGCCGGCTATCTGGCGGCCGGCTTTTTCAGTCGCGATGTCTTGCTGCTCTTTTCCCTGGCCCTGCCGTTGATGGCATTGGGTTTGTATGCCGGCCACCATGTGCATACCAGCATCAGTGAGGCGGCCTTCAAGCGCCTCATTGGGTTGCTGTTGGTGGGGAGCGGTCTGGCCCTGTTGCTCAAGTAGAGCGGTTGGGGTCCCTGAAGCGGGCGTGGGGGTCGAAGGGCACCAGGGTCTCCTGGCTCTCCGGCTGAAGGGTCACGTGGTCGATGCCGTAGCGGCTCGCGAGTAGTCCCCGCAGGCGCCCGAGCACCGCCTCCCAATCGTCCATGCGCCGCAGCACCACATGAGCGGACAGTGCCCGCTGTTCTGCCGACAATGACCAGATGTGCAGATCGTGCACCGAGCGGACCCCTTTCACGCCCGCCATGGCGCGACCCACGGCAGCCAGATCCAACCCCTGAGGGACCCCATCGAGCAGGGCATGCAGGGCCTCGCGCAGCAGGCGCAAGCTGGAACCCAGGATCAGGACCGCGATGACCAGGGAGAGGATGGGATCCACCGGGGTCCAGCCCGTGTGCAGGATCACCACCCCGGAGACCAGAGCCGCCACGGAGCCCAGGAGGTCCCCCAGGACGTGCAGCAGGGCGCCGCGTACGTTGAGGTTGTCGCGCCCGCCCATGAGCAGCCAGGCTACGCCTAGATTGATCCCCAACCCGATCAGGGCGACCACGGTTACCAGGTCGCCGCGCACCGGGGTCGGGTGCATGAAACGGCCGACGGCCGCCGCGGAGATGGCGACCACCACGGCGATCATCAACAGGGCGTTGAATAGGGCTGCCAGGGTCTCGGCGCGGCCCAGACCATAGGAGTGGCGTTCGGAAGGTGGGCGTTGGGCGAGCCAGGCGGCGAGCGCCGCCAGGCCAAGGGAGGCGCTGTCGGTCACCATGTGCCCGGCGTCGCTCAACAGGGCCAAGGAGCCCCCTACCCAGCCCGCCAGGGCCTCGACGACGGCAAAGCCCAGGGTCAGGGTCAGGGCGAGGGCCAGGACCCGACCGGAACCGCCGTGGTGATGGTCATGGTGATGCCCGTGCTCGTGCTCGTGCTCGTGCCCTTCATGGTGATGGTCGTGCACGGGGCGCCTCCCGGTAGCTCCAGATCGCCTGGAGTGAGCGGCGCCCCCTCAGACCAAACGGCCGATGGCGCAGGTTAAGTGGGTTGTGGGAGCGGCGCCCCGCCGCGAAGCATAACCGCGGCCCACCCATCGCCATGCGGCGTCCAGTCGTGCAGCGGGCGCCGCTTCGACAATGTGCCGGTCATCAACCCCTTCGGGTCTAGCCCACCACCTCTGCCTTCTCGATGACCACCGGCTCCTTGGGCACATCGGAGTGACCGCCCTTGTTGCCCGTGGCCACGCCCTTGATGGCGTTGACCACGTCCATGCCCTCGGTCACCTGGCCGAAGACGCAGTAGCCCCAGCCGTCCTGACCCGGATAGTCCAGGAAGCCGTTATTGGAGACGTTGATGAAGAACTGGGCGCTGGCGGAGTGGGGCTGGTTGGTCCGCGCCATGGCGACGGCACCGACCGTGTTCTTGAGCCCGTTCTTGGCCTCGTTCTGCACCGGCGGGCGGGTAGGCTTCTCGCTGAAGTCGGCGGTGTAGCCGCCGCCCTGGATCATGAAGCCGCCGATGACGCGGTGGAAGATGGTGCCGTCGTAGTGGCCGTCGCGCACATACTGCTCGAAGTTGGCGGCGGTCAGCGGGGCCTTCTCGGCGTCGAGCTCGATGAGGATATCGCCATGGTTGGTGGTGAGCTTGATCATGCTGGGGTTCTCTTCTGGGCTAATTAGGCGATTGGCGGAAACAAACCTACCCGAGTGCGTAGGATTTTCGTTCGCCTTCAAGGCGCGACAGTAGGAGCATAGGACGGCTCTGTGACTGCTGGCGCAACGCGGAAGGCGCGCGAAAAGACAAGCAGGCGGGCAGGTTTGTTGACAAAAATCGCCTTAGTTGTCGACGCGGGTGATGCTTTCGATCAGGACCGTCTCCTTGGGCACATCGGACATACCCTTGGCGTTGGCACCGGTGGCGACGCTGGCGATCTCGTCCACCACGTCCATGCCGTTGACCACGCGGCCAAACACGGCATAGCCCCAGCCCTGCGGGCTCTTCGACTTGTGGTTGAGGAAGGCGTTGTTGCCGTGGTTGATGAAGAACTGGGCGGTGGCCGAGTTGGGGTCGCTGGTGCGGGCCATGGCGATGGTCCCACGGTCGTTCTTCAGGCCGTTGTCCGCCTCGTTGGCAACCGGGGCCTGGGTGTCCTTCTCGGAAAAGTCAGCGGTGTAGCCGCCGCCCTGGATCATGAACCCCTTGATGACGCGATGAAACTGGGTGCCGCTGTAGTGGCCTGAGTCTACATAGCCCAGGAAATTCTCTACCGTCGCCGGGGCCTTCTCCGGGTCCAGTTCGACGGTGATTTCCCCGGCGCTGGTCTTGATCAGGACCCTTGGGTCGGCGGCGTGTGCCGCTTGGGCCAGGCCGAACAGGGCGGAAAGGAGGGTCGCGGTCGCGAGTAAGCGGCGCATGGGTTGGTCCTCTTGGTGCTGTGGATGATATGGGTCGAAGCGAAGCGCGGATCTTAGAGACTTTGGCGCGGATGGGGAAGGCGCCTGGCGCCGTGGTCAGGGCGCGTTGATCTCTGGCCGAACTTGTCGAGTTCCTCGGTGCTTCATCCCCGTCGCTCCGGGCGGGAACACGGGGCTGTAAATCTGGCGTGCGCTGCGCACACCGATATTGCCCTGGTGCTGGCCGAGCGCGGTATCGATGCCATGAGCTGCAGGCCTCTGATCCGGGCTGCCATTGGGCGTTCGGCGACGGGAGCGACGGTGCGGATTGCCTCGGAAGACGATGCGGATCTACGACCTGACCAACACCTTCTTCGAGGGCACCGCCAGTGCCAACCCGAAGCGCAAACGCGGTCAGTCCAAACGTGGATTCGAGTGTCTCCGTACCGCCCGCCTTGGGCGAGTGGCTATTGGGGGCAGCGCCAGTGGCCGGAGGGGGCGCGTCATTCGAGCAAAACTACGCCGAACTCCACGACGTGATCGCCGAGGGGCCTAATCCAGCGGACCTCGGCTGTGAGGGGTGCAAGTCCCTCGACCTTCAACTTGATCTGTGCCCCTTCATTAAGCCAGTCTTGGGCCAGGGTGACCAAACCGCAGCCGGCGAGGGCCTCATCGATCACCAAGGCGGCGGCGATGGGCTTGAAGGTATTCTCGTCGGCCTCGGGGTTGGGATCGATCCACGCAACGCCACCCTCGTCGGGCGGGAAGCGCAAGTGTTGGCGGGTATCGTGGTCCATTGTGTTCTCTTCTCGCTTGGGCTGTCGCCGCGCGCCGCCCCGCTCGTGGATCGTACAAGTATCCCCGACCAAGGGGTGGGACGCCAGTGGTGGGCGACTCGGGTGGTGGACGACCTGGGGAGGTTACCGCAGATCGCCGCGAAGACAATGCCGAGGCGCCTCGTCGCCCCCGGGGTACGCAGTCGGTCATGGAGCGGCCCTGCATCTCTGCGGCACGCTTGAGCATGGTGTGCAGCTCGGTGCTCATCTGGCCTTCGAGCGGGGCGTTGGATGCGGCTGATGTCATGGGGTTGTCAGCCTCGCATTCCTGTACGGCAGATTGTCGGAGACATGCAGCTCGACCATCCTGCGGGAATGACCGACGTTCCCGCGGCGCCTTGCTTTCCCGGCGCGCACACCCTGGGGCCTGCACGTCCTTCGTGGCGAGGGTGGGCTTTGCTAACATGGTGAGCTTTCCCCGCCCACCCCTGACAACCCCAATCCCATGCTCAAGATCTACAACACCCTCACCCGCGACAAGGCCGTGTTTCGCCCCATCGAACCCGGCAAGGTCCGCATGTATGTCTGCGGTATGACCGTCTACGACTATTGCCACCTGGGACACGCCCGGGTCATGGTAGTCTTCGACGTGGTTTTTCGTTACCTGCGCGCCCTGGGCTACGAGGTGACGTATATCCGCAACATCACCGACATCGATGACAAGATCATCAACCGGGCCAATGAGCGCGGCGAGCCCTTCCCGGCCCTCACCGAGCGCTTCATCGCCGCCATGCACGAGGACGCCGCGGCCCTGGGGGTTCTGCCGCCCACGGACGAGCCGCGTGCCACCGGGCACATGCCCGAAATCCTGCACATGATCGAGGCCCTGATCGCCCGTGGGCACGCCTATGTCGCGGATACCGGCGACGTCTACTATGCCGTGGCGAGCTTCCCCGGCTATGGCCGCCTGTCGGGCAAGGACCCGGAGGATCTGCGCGCCGGGGCCAGGGTCGAGATCGACGATGCCAAGCGTGATCCCCTCGACTTCGCCCTCTGGAAAGCCGCCAAACCCAACGAGCCGGCCTGGGTCTCGCCTTGGGGAGACGGTCGCCCGGGCTGGCACATCGAGTGCTCGGCCATGTCCACTTGCGCCCTGGGCAATCACTTCGACATCCACGGCGGTGGTGCGGACCTCCAGTTCCCCCACCACGAGAACGAGATCGCCCAATCTGAGGGGGCCACCGGCGAGCCCTTCGTCAACCTCTGGATGCACAACGGATTCGTGCGGGTCAACGAGGAGAAAATGTCCAAGTCCCTGGGCAACTTCTTCACCGTGCGCGAGATTCTGGAGTGCTACCGGCCAGAGGAGGTGCGCTACTTCATCCTCACCAGCCAATATCGCAGCCCGCTCAACTACGACGACGAGAGCCTGCAAGGCGCCCGCGCCGCCCTCACCCGACTCTACACCGGGCTGCGCGGGCTGCCCCAGGTCGCACCCGGCGGCGGAGACAGTTTCCGCGAGCGTTTCGACGCGGCCATGGACGACGACTTCAACACCCCTGTGGCCCTGGCGGCGCTGTTCGACCTGGTGCGCGAGATCAACCGCCTGCGCGCCGAGGACGAGGGTGCCGCTGCCGCCCTGGCCGGGCTGCTGCGGCAGCTCGGCGGCGTGTTGGGGATTCTCCAATCGGACCCCGATGCCTACCTGCAGGGTGAGGGCGAGCCGGACGGCTTGAGCGATGCCCAGATCGACGACCTGATCGAGCAGCGGCGGGTGGCACGCCAGACTAAGCAGTGGGCGGAGGCGGACCGTATCCGCGACGCCCTCGCCGAGGCGCGTGTGGTGCTGGAGGACGGTGCCCAGGGGACCACCTGGCGGCGAGGTTGACCCGTCGCAGGAGGCCGGGTCCCGTCGCGGGCCCGCCACCCGTGGGCGCGGCGTGGTCGCCAGGGATGGCGGACATGCAGGCAATGCGGGAGCGGTTGCCAGCCCAGTGAGCCCGAAGACGCTGCCTGGTCGTGCTCGGCGTTGCGGGCGCCGCATAGCATCCCGCACAACGAAAAAGGCCCCGCGAACTGATTTCGCGGGGCCTTTTGTTATCCGAGTGGCCCGCGGTGGGCCGCACGAATCCGGGGCAGGCGAGTGCTTTACTGAGCGACGGGTGCGACCGGGGCCATCGGGGCGTAACCCTGGGGGGCAGCGGCGACCGGGGGCATGGGGCCGTAGCCGTAGGGGGCGCCGTAGTAAGGGGCGTAGCCGTTGTAGCCGTAACCCTGGCCCTGGTAGCGGTTGTAGCCGCGACCATAGCCACGACCATTGCCGGAGGCGCTGGAGCTCATGTTCATGTCGAAGTCACCGGTGCCGTCGCCGAAGCCGTCACCGAAGAAGTCGTTCATCCAGTCGCCCATGCCATTGCCGTTGCCATAGCCGTTGTTGCCGAAGGGGCCCCAGGCGGAGGCAGAGGCGGAGGCGACGACCAGGGAGGTGATAGCAGCAAGCTTGATGATCTTGTTCATAATTTTTCTCTTTTAGTATTCTAGGTTGGGTTTGGAAGTGGGCGAGGCTGTGTCGCCTCGAATGACAAGCAGTATATCGGCATATGCTAATAAAGCAAGATAGATTTTATCGAGACGATAAAAATTGTTTTTCCAGTCGGCGATGGTGCCGGGACTGCGCACGGGACGGATTCGGCGCCACGGGGCTCGGTGGTTGGCCTCCTGGCCATGGGTCCCGTGAAGCGAGCGCTCCACGGGGCGGGGTACGAGGCGGGAGCTGCGTCTACCAGACGGGGATTGCGGCCGCCTGACGACGGGCACGCGACTGAATACTGCGACCACGGGGATTGTGCAGAAGGGTCAGCTGAACGTGGCCACCATCGTGAGCTGGCCATTAGCGCCGAGAGGCTGGACCGCAGGCGCCAGCCCCCTTGGGGACCGCAAGTGTCGCGTAGCAGGCGTGCGAACTGACTTTGGTCAATGGCTCAGTTCGGCCAGTTGCGGTCACTGAGTGTTCCTTGGTGCACCGACCGCAGCGATGTCCTAAGCCGACGCTGGCTTGACCCAAGCCATCGAGACGCAAATTTCTTCCCCTGGGGCTGGACGTTCGGTTCAGACGAACCTCGTTCGATCCGGGTCACCCGCGGGCCAGTCAGGATCTGCAATCATTTCGGACCGAGAGCCGTCGGGTCCGACGGCCGAGGGCCGCACCGCATCCGTGGATCTCAACGTCTCGGTGGCGCCTTCCAGAATCGCCCGCTGCCATCGGGCTGGACGGTGATCAGCGTGCCTTCGAGCCTACCGAACTCGTCGAGGATCTGGTCGTCGAGGCCGGCGGTGACGGGCACGCCGACGGTTCGGGCCAGGGTGGAGACCCAGTTGTAGCCGACGCCTCCTCGGCCGGAGAGATGAGAGCCGCGTCCGTGGCGATCGAGTCGGGTGTCGCTCGCGATCCCGCACCCGTGAACCTCGATCCCAGGGCCTCCGGGGGTCATGTAATCTCGGAGCGGAGCAAACTTGGAGAGCGCTCGGACGTCGATGGCTCCTCCCAGGGAGAGTGATCCCGGATTGCCGTGGGCGACGAGGATCAGGAGCCAGATCGATTGACGCTTTCCGGCAGAGTGGATGATGCCCTTGACGATGTTCTCTGGCGGCGTGTTCTCGCGGAAGTAGCAGCGCTTGACGTCACGAACTGCTGCGTGTCGCTTCCAAGCGCGGTACCGCCCCGCCACTTCAGAGTCGAATGCGTAGAGGATCACGAGGACCTCCTTTCGGCCATGTTCAGCCCGTCCCCCTCATTGGCAAAGGGTCTGCTCATGCGCAGTATGCGCTCGCGCGCTTGAACGTGACGTTCCTCCGCGGCGACGGCGGCGAAAAACGACCCCCTTCCCGCCTGCCATCACGCACTACTGCGGGGGGATAGGAAATCGAAACGCCTCTGCGCGTCTAGCGACGCCCGGGTATTGAGGCTACGGGTGGATCGACGATCGGTCAAGGCGCCATCCGGTAGCTCAGCGGCCTCACGATGGAGCAGAAGTTCGGTGTTGCCAAGCGCTAAAGCGCGATTCTGGGGGACAGCGGACAGACGGAGCACAAGGGGGGCTTCACCCCCGCCTGCGGGAAACGGCGGCTACCAGACAACGCGCTGGTCAAACTCAAAGTCAGGCTCAGGCTGGCAGAAGCGATCCCAGTCCGGCATCGGCTCGGGATCACCGTCCCAGGCGGGTGGTCAGCGAGCCGACGCGATCGGCGACGTCAGTGATGAACATGACGACTCTCGCAATGTCCGCTCTGGGTGGCATTGCCGGCGTCGTTGTTCGGAGAGCCGATGTCTCCTTCGGGTCGTGTGCCGCCAGCAGTCCGCGCGCCCGGCCGGCCTCAACCTCAGACGCGGCTGACCGACAGACAGCAGTCGGCCAAAAGCGGGCACTCAGCCTCCGGTCCTGAGCGGCAGGTTCATCCGGATTGCGGTCATTGGCAGCCGCGAGCCGGAACCGGTCGAACCGACCCGCTTCTGGTGTCGTTTGGAAGCCTCGCAGAGCGGCTGCCTCGTCCCAGAAGGCGGTCCGATTGACATTTGGGCACCCGCCTACTGGCGGCCCCCTCAGCCGGGAGCCTGTACGGGCTTCGCCCGCCGTTGTACGCTGCGCGGCGGCTTAGCGGCCCGGCATAGCATCCGGCTGACGGAAACGCCAGAAACCACCGGACCCCAGACCCACCGCATGTTGCGGATGCTAAGCAAGCGGTTGCCACGGTTCGTCGCCGTCGCGATCGCCCTCGTGGCCTTCACCTGGAGCTACCACCACGGGGCCGTGATCGGATACTTGCGGAACCAGGCATCGTCCCTGGAGCGATTCACACTGGTACTGTTCCTGGTTGTACCGGACTGCCGACACGGCGCAAGTACCCCGGGCCAGTCGGCACATTTCGTTGCCCGCGCATCATCGAACACGAGCCAAGAACGGCCAGGGCTGCTTTAATACCCCCCTATTCCACGGTGCCGGGACCGCACCAACGGCTCAGCGCGACGCCGGACCCGGGACGAGCATTCCGACGAGCGACCCATGCAGTCCATCGACATCTTCCCCTGGGACGACACCTTCGATACCGGTTTGCCGGAAGTGGACGGGCAGCACCGCCAACTGGGTCGGCTGCTGAACCTGCTGGCGAGCCATGTGGCCTTTCACACCGATCTGCCCGAGTTCGAACACATCCTCGACGAGTTCGGCGCCTACGCCGTCTCTCACTTCCGCGCCGAAGAGGCCATCTGGCATGAGTACTTGGCCGAGGATGAGCACGCGGTGCGCCACAGGGAAGGGCACCAGGTCTTCGTGCGCACCATCGAGCGCCTGAAGAGTGATCGCGCCAGCGGGCACGCGGAACGGGTGGTACAGGATGCGCTGGCCTTCCTGACCCGGTGGCTGGTTTCCCACATTCTGGAAACGGATCGTTTTTTGGCCCGTGTCGTGCTGAGCATGCGTGCTGGGATGACCCTGGAGGCGGCGAAAGAGCACGCTGCCCAGGACATGAGCGGGGTCGGGCGGACACTGAGCGATCTTATCCTCTCCGTCTACGGGACACTCTCCGCCAACACCGTGCAGCTGATGCGCGAGCTCTCCGAGCGCCGGCGGCTTGACCGGGAGGTGCGCCACCGCGAGTTGCTGCTTCGCAGCGTGGTCGAAACCACCGCCGACGGTTTCCTGCTCAGCGATGCGGCGGGGCGGATCCTGGAGGTCAACGACCACTATTGCCAGCTCACGGGCTACGACCGCGATGAGCTGCTAGCGATGGGGATGCGTGACCTGGAGGTCGCGGACAGCCCCCGAGAGCTGGAATACCGCCTGGAGCGCATCCGCCGGGACGGCAGCGCTCTGTTTGAGACCCTGCACCGGACCAGGGCCGGAGAGCCGCTGTCGATGGAGGCGAGCATCTCTTTCTGCGAGGACGGGGAAGGGCACTTCATCTGCTTCCTCCGCGACATGCGCGAGCGGCAGCGAACGCTTCAGTCCCTGGCCGAGGAAAGTGCCAAGAACCTGCTGTTGCTGCGCAATGCGAGCGACGGTGTGCATATCCTCGACGGCGACGGGACCTTGCTTGAGGCCAGCGACTCCTTCTGCGCTATGCTCGGGCGCAGCCGGGAGGAGATCCTCGGCATGAAGATATCCGAATGGGATGGGCACCTGACGCCAGACCAGATCCGTGCGAACCTCCGGCGCCTGCTTCAGCAGCCCGGACGCCACCAGTTCGAGACGGTCCACCGGCGAAAGGATGGCAGTCAGTTTGCGGTGGAGGTATCCGGCACCGCTCTGAATCTTGACGGCCACCCAGTGCTGTTCACTGCCTCGCGGGACATCTCCGCGCGCAAGGCGGCAGAGGTGGCACTGCGCGACAGTGAGGCCCGCTACCGCATGCTCTTCGAGCGCGCGGGCGATGCCATCTTTCTCATGCGGGAGGGGCGGTTCGTGGACTGCAATCCGGCCACATTGGACATGTTTCGTGTGAGCCGCGAGGCAATTGTCGGGGCCACTCCTGACCAGTTCTCTCCCGAGCGCCAACCCGACGGCAGCCTCTCTCGGGAGCGCGCGCGGGAGCGGATCGAGGCGGCGATGCAGTGTGGCACCCAGCTCTTCGAATGGCGCCACTTGCGCCCGGATGGGTCCGCCTTTGACGCCGAGGTCAGATTGAGCGCGGTAGATATCGGTGGCCACACCCACGTCCTGGCGAACGTGCGGGACGTCAGTGCCCGCAAGGCCACCGAGTCGGAGCTGGCCCAGTCACGCTGTGAACTGCTCGAGAGCAACGAGGGACTGCGCCTGCTGAACCGTCTGGCGCAGCGCCTGCACCGCAGTCTCGCCTTGGAAGAGACTCTCAATGAGACAGTTCAGGCACTGCTCAGCCTGAGCCACAGCCCCCAGGTCGCCGTGTACCTATTGGACGAGGGGGCGGACCGGTTGCGGCTAGCGGCAAGCCACGGCTTCTCCGAGGCGCTGGTCTGTCAGGGGAGCAGTTTGCCGCTGCGGGGCAGCCTTTCGGGTGAGGCACTGGCTTCGGGCGTGCCCCTGCTCGCCGACGATCTGGCCCGGGACAACCGGGTGGCCGCCCAGGTGAAAGGCGCGCTGGTGGCCGAGGGCGCCAAGTCCTTGATGGTGTTGCCCTTGATCTGGCAGGGTCAACCACTGGGTAGCATCAATCTCATTTACAGGGCGTCACACCGGTTCGGCCAGTTCGAGTGGGAGACCCTGGTATCGCTCAGCAACACGGTGGCTCTGGCGATCGTCAACTCCCGTCACGCCGACCGCCTGTCCTTTCAGTCCCGCCACGACGCGCTCACGGGGCTCGCTAACCGCACCCTGCTGCACGAAACCTTCGAGCGCTGGAGGGGCGACGGGCACCCCTGTGCGGGAGGCGCCGCCTTGCTGCTGCTGGATTTGGACGGGTTCAAGGAGATCAACGACACCCTGGGTCATCAGGTGGGCGACGAGGTCCTGAAGCTTATCGGCCCGCGGCTTGAGCAGTCCTGTACGGGTCGCTGTGCGCTAATCGCGCGACTCGGCGGCGACGAGTTTGCCGTGCTTCTGGGCGGCTCAGGGGCCGGCACCGTGGCCCGGGAGACCGCCGACTCGGTGGTTCGGGCCATGCGCCGGCCTTTTTCGGTCGAAGGGATCGAGGTCCATGTGGGTGCCAGCGTCGGGGTTGCCCGCTGGCCGGAGCACGGCGCGGACAGCCATGCATTGCTGCGGGCGGCGGACGTGGCCATGTACCGGGCCAAGCGCCGCTGCTTGGGGGTGGCAGTCTATGACCGGTCCTACGATGGCCACAGCACCGAGCGACTGGCCCTGGCCGGGGATCTGATTCAGGCGATCCGTGCCGGGGAGCTGGTGCTCCACTACCAGCCCAAGGTTCGGGTGGCGGACGGCGCCGTCGCCGGCGTGGAGGCATTGGTGCGTTGGCAGCACCCGCGGCTCGGCCTGCTGCACCCCCCGTCGTTCCTCGATCTGGTGGAGATGAGCGAACTCATCCATCCCTTTACCCGGGCCGTGTTTCGGCTGGCCTTGGCAGACCAGCGGCGGCTGCGCGATCTGGGGCTACGCCAGACCGTGGCGATCAACCTTTCGGCTCGCAACCTGCTCGACAGCGGTTGTTTCGACTACCTGCGGGAGGCCCTGGACGAGTTCGCTGTGCCCGCCGCGGAGATCGAACTGGAGTTGACCGAGACCGCCCTGATGCAAGACCCGCAGCGTGCCGCCGAGCTGCTCGGACGCTTCGTGGATTTGGGGGTGGCCACTGCCATCGACGATTTCGGCACCGGTTATTCTTCCCTGTCCTATCTGCGGCGCCTGCCAATCAGCACACTCAAGATCGACCGGACCCTGGTGGCAGAAATGGCTGCCAGCGATCAGGATCGCCGCCTCGTTCATTTCGCCGTCGCCCTGGCCCACGACTTGGATCTGACGGCAGTCGCTGAGGGAGTAGAAGATGCGGAGACCTTTGATCTGCTGAGGGCCATGGGCTGCGATCAGGCCCAGGGGAACGGCCTATGCCAGCCCCTGCCCTTGGAGGTGCTGATCGATTGGCTCGCAGCTCGGTGAGGCCTGCCGCCGGTGCCTGCGCCGCGGGGATATGGCGAAAGCATTCTGCGATCCCCGCGGCTCGCGGAGGTGCCACTATCCCTCGACAGAGCAATGGAGCGAAGACCGGGACATCCTGAAACCCGCGCGGCTAGCGTGCGGTGGCAAGCATGAGGCAAGAAGGGTAGGTGCGAGGTACGCTGCAGTGAAACCGACTTGGTCGAAGACGTGCCTACTCGGGAGATATGCTGGGCAAGTTCAACCGGTGATGCGGGTTCACGAACGATTTTCGGGTGATCTGATTGCGGCTGACCGAGTGGCCGCTTCCAGTTCCATCGGCGCCTCACCCTGCGTTCGCCCTGCAGAATGACCCAGACGCGAATCCCAGATGGAAGTTGAATAACAGAATGACCGCAGTCAGCGTTCAAGAGACGCTGAAGGTCCTCGCCCGAACGGGGGTCTCTTGGCCGAGGTGGGGAGTAGCCTAACCCCAGCGTCAGGGACCGCTTACGCCGCATTGCTGTCGCTGGGCACGACAGGCTGGGTGACCGCTCCGGGTCGAAAGCACCATGTTGCCGAAGATCGCTCCGCCGTCCGTCTTCAGAGTCGAAGAGCTGTTGGCTCAGGGATTAGATCACTACGAGGCGCTGTTGGCGCAATACGCGGGGGAGTAATTGTTATTGTGCGGGCCGCATGACTTCGCGGCTCGTGATGTTGCCGGTGTTCCTGCGGCCCTGGAAAGGGGTTCGCAACCTGATCGGCATCAGCCCACGTTGACCCGACCTGGGATTACCAGGCGATCGGCTCGCCATACCTCAAGAACCCGCCGCTCGGTCCATCGTCCGGGAGGGTGGCGGCCAAGACGATACCCCGCGCGCCCTCTTCCACCGTCAGATTGGCGTTGGCTCCCCCCATGTCGGTGCGCACCCAACCTGGACAGACCGAGTTAACCTTGACGTCGGTGGCGTTCAACTCATCGGCGAGCATCCGGGTCAGGGCGTTGAGTGAGACCTTGGACATTCGATAGCCGGGGCAGCAACCGTTCATCTCGTGGAGCTGGCCCATGCCAGAAGAGACGTTGACCACCCGGCCGCGCCCCGCCATCAGCGGGATCAACGCTTGGCAGAGCCGCAGGGGTCCCAGGGTATTGGTCTCGATCGACTCCCGAACCCGCGCTAGGTCTGCCCGGAAGACGCTTGCCTCTGGGGTTCCAGGAGGCGGATCGCAGAAAATCCCCGCGTTGTTCACTAGGACGTCGAGCCGGCCGATCCCACGCACTGTTTCCGCCAGGGCGCGGACGGACGCCTCGTCGGTTACGTCCAGGGGATGGAAGCGGACCGACAGCCCTTGGGTAGCCAGGCGTTGCGCTGCGGCGCGGCCCTCGGGCTCGCGCCGGGCCGTGAGGAGAACCAGATAGCCCAAGGCGCCGAGCTGACGGCTGGTCTCCAAACCCAGGCCGCGGTTGGCCCCGGTGACAACTGCGACGGGCTGCTCGGACATGGCAATCTCCGGTGGATGGATCGGTCTTGATGGGACGAATAGGGCGCGCGATCTCGGTATTCAAGGGCGTGATCCATCCCGGGTGCTCGCGATGGGCCAACTGCAGCCGTTGTGTGCGGGCGCCAAATTTAGCTGATTCCGGTCGTTTGATAACCCCGTTGGGGAAGCTTTCCAGCCCAGGCCCGGAAGCTTTGATCGTACGGAAGCATCAACAGGCGCCATCGGACGTCCGTTGGTGCTGGCAGGGGGCCAGCTAGCGGGGGTCCCCGAGCATAGATGGCTTCCGTTGGTCAGAATAGGTACGCGAATCCGGTATGACGGCGGTGTTGTGCCGCGCTCAGGGCTTGCTGGAGATCGCCCCACAAGTCATCAGCGCATTCCAGGCCGATGGACAAACGCACCAATCCCTCTGTGATGAGATGCCGTGCCCGTTCCTCCGGCGCGTAGGTACTGTGCGTCATGCTGGCGGGGTGTTGGGCGAGACTCTCAGCATCCCCAAGACTGACCGCGCAGGTAAAGACTTTCAAAGCGTCGATAAAGCGGGCTCCCTCTTGGACACCGCCTTTGAGCGCGAACGCAATCATTCCACCCGGCAGTTTCATTTGTCGCTCGCACAATGCGGTCGTTCAAAGTCCGCCACGCGCGTAACGATGCCGAACTGGGGCAGCAGATGGTTCACCAGCGAGTGCGTACAGCCGTAGAGCGTGAGGTCCACCAGGAGCTCGTCGCCCGGGCGTAGCAGGGTCCAGATCAATGACGTGGTCGCACCCATCCCGGAGCCGAATGCCTGCCCGGCCTCCGCGCCCTCCAGCTCTGCGAGGCGAGCTTCCAGCGTCTGGACCGTCGGGTTGGTGACCCGGGTGTAGATCATCCCGGGCTCTGTGCCCGCAAAGCGCGCTGCGCCTTGGGCCGCGGATTCGAACGCGAAGGTCGATGACGTGGCGTCGTGTGCGTGCGCTCGAAGAGAGTGGGGTGATCGTCGGCTACCGCGCCGTGGTGGACCCCCGCACGCTAGGCTACGATGTGCTGGCATTCGTCCACGTCCGCTTCGGTACCCACGACCCGGCATTGCAGCTCGCCTTCGAGGCAGATGTGCTGGAGATCCCGCAGGTTCTTTGGTGCCACAACGTCTCCGGGGCGACCGACTTCCTACTCTGTGCCGTCGCGCGAAACCTGCGCGAGTACGGAGAATTCATCAGTACTTGAATTCGCTCGCTGCGTGTGTCAACCCGGAAGTATGACGCGCAGGCCCTTGCGGTCTGCGAATGAAAAAGGCCCCGCGAACTGAGTTCGCGGGGCCTTTTGTTATCCGGGCAGCCCGCAATGGACCGCCCGAATCCTGGTCAGGCGTGTGCCTTACTGAGCGATGGGGGCAACCGGAGCGATCGGGGCATAACCCTGGGGGGCAAGCGCGACCGGGGGCATCGGGGCAGCGCCGTAGGGGGCGCCGTAGTAGGGGGCGTAGCCGTTGTAGCCGTTATAGCCGTAGCTGTTGTAACCCTGGTAGCGGTTGTAGCCGCGACCATGACCACGACCGCTGCCGGAGGCGCTGGAGCTCATGCTCATGTCGAAGTCGCCGGTGCCGTCGCCGAAGCCGTCACCGAAGAAGTCGTTCATCCAGTCACCCATGCCGTTGCCGTTGCCGTAGCCGTTGTCGCCCATGGGGCCGCCCCACCAGGCGGAGGCGGAGGCGGAGGCGACGACCAGGGAGGCGATAGCAGCAAGCTTGATGATCTTGTTCATAATTTTTCTCTATTTAATCTTCTAGGTTGGGTTTGGAAGTGGGCGAGGCCGTGTCGCCTCGAATGACAAGCAGTATATCAGCGGATACTAATAAAGCAATGCATATTTTATCGAAACAATAAAAATATTTTTGGAACAACCGCCGATCGGGCCGCTTGATCTGCGGTTGGCCCTGGCGCCGGCACCGGCCCTGGCACCGCCCAGGTGTCTGACTGAGCCTCCCGCGATGCATGCCGTGAGGTCAGGCCGCCCGACTTGCGATGGCGTTGACGCCCGTCGCCTCTAACCGCGCCGCGGCGCTCGCCAAGGCCTTGATCGAGGCGGTGACGATGTTGGCGTCGATGCCTACACCGAAACACTCATGTCGACCGCCGGCATGGGCGACCTCGACGAAGGCGCAGGCGCGGGCATCGCCGCCGTCGGTGCTGCTACCGAGGGCGCGCTCCTCATAGCCGCGCACGTGAAGGTCGACGCCGAGCCCGCGCAAGGCATGCACGGCCGCGTCGATCGGCCCGTTGCCTTCCCCGTTCAGCAAATGGGTCATGCCGTCCACTTCGACGCTGAGGCGGATGCCCTGGGCGCCGTCGCGCTCATACAAATGATGCTCGACGTAGCGTATCGGCCGGTCCACTTCGAGATAGGTCCGCGAGAACAGCGCCCAGATGTCCGCCGCGCTCATCTCGCCGCCGTGGTGGTCGGTGTGCCGCTGCACCTCGGCCGAAAACTCGATCTGCAGGCGACGCGGCAGGACTACGCCGTACTCCGTCTCCAACAAGTAGGCGACGCCGCCCTTGCCCGACTGGCTGTTGACTCGGATCACGGAACCGTAGCTGCGGCCGAGATCGGCGGGGTCGATGGGCAGGTAGGGGACGTTCCAGAGCGCGTCGGGCTCTTGCACGGCGAAGCCCTTCTTGATCGCGTCCTGATGCGAGCCCGAGAAGGCGGTGAAGACGAGGTCGCCGACATAGGGGTGGCGCGGGTGGATGGGCAAGCGGTTGCAATGTTCCACGGTGCGGGCCACGGCGTTGATGTTGGAGAAATCGAGCCCGGGCGCGATGCCCTGGGTGTAGAGATTGAGCGCCAGGGTGACCAAGTCGACGTTGCCGGTCCGTTCGCCGTTGCCGAACAGACAGCCCTCGACCCGCTCCGCGCCGGCCAGCATGGCCAATTCTGCGGCGGCCACCGCCGTGCCACGGTCGTTGTGGGGATGGACGCTGAGGATGACGCTGTCGCGCCGGGCGAGGTGGCGGTGCATCCACTCGATCTGGTCGGCATAGACGTTGGGCGTCGCCATCTCCACCGTGCTCGGCAGGTTGAGGATGACCTTGTCCTCCGGTGTCGCCCCCCAGGCGGCGGTGACCGCGTCGCAGATCTCCAGGGCGAAGTCGAGTTCGGTGGCGGTGAAGGTCTCCGGGCTGTATTCGAGCACCCATTGCGTCTCGGGCTGGGCGTCGGCCAACTCCCGGATCAGGTGTACCGACGACACGGCCATGTCGACCACGTGTTCCTTGCTCACGCCGAAGACGTTCTCGCGGAAGGGCCGCGAGGTGGCGTTGTAGACGTGGACGATGGCCCGTCGGGCGCCCCGGAGCGATTCCATGGTGCGGCGGATGAGGTGCTCGCGGGCCTGGGTCAGCACCTCGATGGTGACGTCGTCCGGGATATGGCCACCCTCGATCAGCTCGCGGACGAAATCGAAATCGGTCTGCGACGCGGAGGGGAAGGCGACCTCGATCTCCTTGAAGCCGATCCTGCACAAGGTCTGGAACAGGCGCAGCTTGCGCTCGGCGTTCATCGGCTCGAACAGGGACTGGTTGCCGTCACGCAGGTCGGTGCTCATCCAGATCGGCGGCTGGGTGTGCGTGCGGCCCGGCCACTGGCGGTCGGCCAAGGCGACGGGGGTAAATGGGCGGTATTTGCGGGTGGGGTCTTGCAACATGATCCAGTCCTCCAGAGTCGGCTAGTTCCGATGTGGAGATGGTAGCCCGGAGGGACGGACGGATGATTGCGAAGTGGGCTGCGCTAACGCATTGGTTTGGCAGACTCTGCCAAAAAGGTGCTAATAAGTTAGTATTGATGCCAGTTCAGTAGATTACTTGGCAATTCCATGAAGATCGACCGCTACGATCATCAAATCCTGCGTCAGCTCCAGGTTGACGGCCGACTGAGCAACCAGGAGCTGGCCGACCGCATCGGCCTGTCGCCCTCGCCCTGCCTGCGTCGGGTGCGCGCCCTGGAAGAGGCGGGCATCATCACCGGCTACCGTGCACTGGTCGACGCCAAGGCGCTCGGCCTGAGCCTGATGGCGCTGATCCACATCTCCATGGACCGGCACACGCCAGAGCGTTTTGAAGGCTTGGAGGCCGCGGTCAAGGACATCCCCGAAGTCATGGAATGCCTGCTGATCACCGGCCAGGCGGCCGACTATCAATTAAAGGTCGTGGTGCGCGACATGGACGCCTACCAGGAACTGCTGCTGAACCGGATCACCCGGATACCCGGTGTGACCGGGGTACATTCCAGCTTTGTGTTGCGCAGGGTGGTGGAGAGGACGGCGCTGCCCATCCAGGGCGGTTGACCAGGCATTGGCGGCGCCGCAACCGGTTCAGTCCCACACGCCCACGCGGCGCGGGACTATGGCTGCCTGAAGAGGCATTGGGCGGGGACCTCCAAGTGCTCGGCGATCTTCTGCTGTGCCAGGTCGCACAAACCGCACTGGCGGCAGGCGGTGCTGCCGTAGGCGCCAAGCGGGAGGGAGGCGCGCAGCCGATAGCCGAACTCGGCGCTCAGGTCGACGTCCATGGTGTGATTCTGGAGGATCTGTTCCGCCTCGGCGCTGAAGCGGGTGATGAACTCCTCCATCTCACGGCAGTGCTCCCGCTGGCCGGCAGCCTCGATCAAACTGTTGATGCAATCGACGAACGCACGTCCCCGCCGGTCGGCCTGTGGGTCGCCGGTCTGATAAGCCCTTTTCCAACGCAGCGGGCGCATATGTGAGCCTCCTCCAGGTCCGAGCGTGCAAGTGGATCACCCTAAGAAGAGCAGATCAGCCGCAAGTGAACGCAAATAGTCGCAAATCAACACGGGTGCGGTATCGGTGGCCGGCTTACCCCGCGGGCGGCCGCCGGATTCTGCCTCAGTCACCAAACCATTTGCACTAATTTGCGTCATTTGCGGCCGAATCGCTCTTTCCAGGATCATCAGCCCTGCTGTGGATCGTCCCCGGCGTCGCCGAGGCACTGCTCGGACTCGTACCACATCACATTGATGATCCCGAAGGCCAGCGCGAGCAAGACGCCGAGGATCCAGGCGAAGTACCACATAGGTGACTCCTGACGATTGTCGGTTGAGCGGTCGTTGTATGGGGACTTGGCCGGGGGAGTCCCCCGGCCAGTATGGTCAGTAGGCCAGGTGTTCCTGGGACTCGATCTCTTCCACCGTCACCCGGCGCCACATCTTGGAATAGGTCCAGGTGGTATAGCCGATGATGATGGGCACGAAGACCACGGCCGCCCAGAACATCACAGCCAGGGTCATGTGGCTGGAGACCGCATCCCAGGCGATCAGGCTGCTGTTGGGGTTGGTACTCGAGGGCATGATGAAGGGGAACATGGCCGCTCCGGCGGTCATGATGATCCCGGTGATGCCCAAGCTGCTCAGTACCAGCCCGAGCCCAGGGCGGTTCACCATGGACAGGAGCACCGCCAGCCCCATCCCGATGAAGCCCAGCACCGGGAAGGCGATGGTGAAGGGGTAGGTCTGGTAGTTGGTCAGCCAGGCGCCGGCCTCGCGCACCACCTCCTTGGTCAGCGGGTTGGGCAGGGCGTCCAGGGCCGGCATGGAGACCACGCGATAGCCCTCGATGCCGAACACCAGCCAGACCCCGGCCAGGGCGAAGGTGAGGATGGTTATCAGGCCCCAGACCTTGGCCGCTGCCTTGGCCCGGGTGGCGACCGGGTCGGCGGTGCGCAGTTGCAACCAAATGGCCCCGTGCATGGTCAGCATGCCCACGCTCACCAAGCCAGCGACTAGGGCGAACGGATTCAAGAGCCCGAAGAAGCCACCCGTGTAGTAGGGGCGCAGCAGGGTATCCAAGTGGAAGGGGACCCCTTGCAGCAGGTTGCCGAAGGCGACGCCGAAGATCAGTGCCGGCACCACGCCGCCGATGAACAGGCCCCAGTCCCAACTGTTGCGCCAGCGCGGGTCGACGATCTTGCTGCGGTAGTCGAAGCCGACCGGTCTGAAGAACAGGCCGAACAGGGCCAAGAGCATGGCGAAGTAGAAGCCCGAGAAGGCAGCCCCGTAGACCAGGGGCCAGGCGGCGAAAATGGCCCCGCCGGCGGTGATCAGCCAGACCTGGTTGCCGTCCCAGTGGGGACCCACGGTGTTGATGATGACCCGCCGTTCCAGGTCCTTCTTGCCGAGGAAGGGCAGCAGGATGCCCACCCCCATGTCCATACCGTCGGTGACGGCAAAGCCGATGAAGAGGATGCCGACCAGCAGCCACCAGGCAAACTTTAGGGTTTCGTAGTCGATGATCATGTCGGGATTCCTGTGTTGGGCCTAGTCGGCTCGACGCTGCGGCTGGGTCGCCAGGGTGGCGGTGCCCGCGCCGTGCGACTGTTCGTGGTGATAGCGCCCGGTGTGCAGGGCGCTGGGTCCCATGCGACCGAACTTGAACATCAGGAACATCTCGATGACCAGCAGCACGCTGTAGAAGAGGAAGAATCCGGACAGGCTGATGATCAGGTCTGTGCTGGTGAGGCTGGAGGCGGCCAGGGATGTCGGCAGCACCTCGCCGACGGCCCAGGGCTGACGGCCGAACTCGGCGACGAACCAGCCGGTTTCCACGGCGATCCAGGGGACCGGGATGCTGTAGAGAAACAGCCGCAGCAGCCAGCGCTTCTGTTCGATGACGCGCTTGGCGTTGTAGTAGAAGCCGAGCAGGATCAGCAGCAGCATCCAGGCCCCGGCGGCGACCATGATGCGGAAGCTCCAGAACAGGGGCGCCACCTCTGGGATGGAGTCCTTGGCCGCCTGCTTGATCTGTGCCTCCGTGGCCTCGGCCGGGTTGGCGGTGTAGGCCTTGAGTAGCAGGCCATAGCCTAGGTCCTGCTTGTGGTCTTCGAACATCGCGCGGTTGCCCTCCGTGTCCTGGCCGTTGCGCAAACGTTCCAGGTACTGGTAGGCGATCATGCCGGAGCGGATGCGTTGCTCGTGCTCGACGATCAGGTCCTTGAGCCCGGTCACTGGGGTGTCGAGGGAGCGGGTGGCGATCAGCCCCAGCAGGTAGGGGACCTTGATGGCGTCGTGGGTCTCCTGGGTCTCGTTGTCGGGGAAGCCGATCAGGGTGAAGGCGGCAGGCGCCGGTTCGGTCTCCCACTCCGCCTCGATGGCCGCCAGCTTGGTCTTCTGCACGTCGCCGACCTCGTAGCCGCTCTCGTCGCCGAGCAGGATGACGGATAGGATCGAGGCCAGCCCGAAGCCCACTGCCACCGAGAAGGAGCGCTTTGCAAAGGCTAGGTCGCGCCCCTTGAGCAGGTAGTAGGACGAGATCCCCAGCACGAACATGGATGCGGTGACATAACCGGCCGCCACGGTGTGCACGAACTTGACCTGGGCCACCGGGTTGAGCAGCAGCTCGCTGAAGCTGACCATCTCCATGCGCATGGTCTGGTAGCTGAACTCCGAGCCGACAGGGTTCTGCATCCAGCCGTTGGCGATGAGGATCCACAGGGCCGAGAGGTTGGAGCCCAGGGCCATCAGGAAGGTGACCGTAAGGTGCTGTCGCTTGGTGAGCCGCTCCCAGCCTAGGAAAAAGAGCCCGATGAAGGTGGACTCCAGAAAGAAGGCCATTAGCCCCTCGATGGCCAGGGGGGCGCCGAAGACGTCGCCTACGTAGTGGGAGTAGTAGGACCAGTTCATGCCGAACTGGAACTCCATGGTCAGGCCGGTGGTGACACCCAAAGCAAAGTTGATGCCGAAGAGCTTGCCCCAGAACTTGGTCATGTCCTGATAGATCTGGCGCCCGGTCATGACGTACACGCTCTCCATGATGACCAGGATCCAGACCATGCCGAGGGTCAGGGGGACGAACAGGAAGTGGTACATGGCGGTGGAGGCGAATTGCCACCGCGAGAGTTCGATCATGGTGCCGTCTAGCATGTCTGCCTCACCAGCGGTTCAGGTTGGGGTAGTTCGGTTCGTTAGGCGTCCGGGACCGCCCGGTTGCACGGCCCGCGACTGGGGGGAGGATAAACGGTCGATGGCCGTGGCGGAAATCAGACTCCGCAATGCCCGTTAGGAATCTAGTGGCTTTCGTAGAAGGTGCGCCGGGTCCTGGTCGGGTGCTGTCGCAGCCTGCTTGACCCTGGCCTTTGGGTACGCAGCCCCCGTCGGCGTCTCACTTGCCCAGTGTTAGTTGCACCGTCTTGCCGCCCATCGGTTGGCCATGACCGTGATCGTTGCCGTGCTCGTGATCGTGATCATGAGGTAGTGGCGCCGCCAGGGGTTGGCCTGCAACGAGTGCGGTGACCGCAGCCAGCGGATCGGTCGCCGCGGTGGCCACCACGCGCACCCCATAGCGGGCCAGGCGCTGACCGAAGCCTTGGCCGTGCCCTTGGGTGATGAGGGCGTCGAGGCAGAACAGGGGGTGGTCTTCGCCGTGGTACTCGTGCAGGGACATCTCCGGTGGCAGGTCGAGACGTTCCACCTCGCGGGGTTCGGTCCCGGGTACTGCCTCGAAGACCAGGAAGCGGCGGGTTTTGCCGGCGTGGCCGGTGATGGTGCGGAAATTCTGACTGGTCACGCCGATGCGCATGTGGGCTCTCCTTGAGCGTTGGGTTCATGTTGGGTTGGGCTTGGGCGGGCGAGGTTGCGCAGGCCCTTGGCCCACGCCTCCATGGCCGTGTTGGCCACCGGCATGGGGGCCTCCATGAAAGTCACCAGAAAGCCCTCTGTGGTCTCAGCCACGCCAACGGAGCGCGGGCGGACCGCGAGCACATGGGGGTCGGGCAGGGCGATGCCGAAACAGAACACCAGATTGCGGGCCGCCAGGATGCCCTCGCCGATCTGGCCTTGGGGCAGGGATTTGGTGTGGGCATAGTGATCGAAGTCGGCAATGAAGCAGGCCGCTGCGTGGGCTGCGATGCAGCCCTTAAGATAATCCATGATCTCGTCCAGGTTACGGTAACTGGTCTCGGCGCGGTCGATCTCCAGGCAGTAGATCGGGTACTTCTCTTGGAGCAGGGTCTGTTTCACGGGCGAGGGTCCTCTAGTGAGGTAAGGCGTCGACGTCAGGGGGCCGGCACGCAGATGCGCTGCCCGGCTATGGCGCGGGCCGTACGCGCCAGGAGATAGACCACCATCAGGGTCACCAGGGTCAGCAGCAGCCAGGCCAGACAGGCAAAGGCGGCCAGGCCGGTCCCCTCGTACATGGCCAGGGTGGCGATGGTGATGGCCGCCAGGGGGAAGGAGTAGGCCCACCAGGACAGATAGAAAGGGATGCGTAGAAAGCGTCCCGCCTGGGTGGCCAACAAGAGGGTCAGGAAGAGTCCTGAGTAGAACAGGATGCGTGCGAAGGCGTCCAATTCACCGGTGAGTCTGAGGTAGGCGATGAAGCCTACCGCCGGCGGGGCGATGAGGATGAAGAAGGTCGGCATCATCCGTTCCGCCATCGGGTGATGGAACAGCACCCGGTAGAAGATGATGGTGAACAGTACGAGCCAGAAGACCATGCCGGCGCTGAAGAAAAACCAAGATAGCTCGCCGAACCCCAGGGGGACCCCGGCGATGGGCACCAGGACATTGCCGACCACGGGGATGAACCAGGCCGGGTTCATGTGATGGATCTCGAAGTGCTCGTGGTGGAGCCAGACCCCCATCACATAGAGGGTCAGGAGCAGGTGCAGGCTGGTGCCCAGCACCCACAGCACCCCGGACATCCCGGGCGAGTAGGGCAGCATGCCGATGGCCAGCAAGATCAGGCTGATGGAGATGGTCGGAACAAAGTTCAGGTGAATGGGGTGGCCCAGTTCGGCTTTCACCGCGGCGCGGTAGCGCACCAGCTTCGTCAGATAGAGCGCGAGCAGGATGGCGAAGAGCCCGGCGGCGAGCACCAAGATGGGCGTGCCCAGGTCCACCGACAGGCTGAAGACGGACTGGGCCTTGTGCCAGGCGATGGCGAGCCCGGTCAGGCCCATGACCATGGCAAAGAAGGAAACGGGAAAATGTTTCAGGCGGGGCTCGGTGCTTGGCTCCGACATGGACTCATACCTCTGGGGCAAGGGTGTCGGGGAGGGCCCCGAGTGTTGCGCAGAGGCTAGAGATTGCCCAGATGCTGGGCATTGAAATCGGTCAATTTGGCGTCTGATCGTACGGAAATGAAGACGGCTCCGGGGGTTCGACAGCAACCGTGAGACGGGACTAAGGAGATGCTGATGAAAGCGTTTCCCGTGACGGCGGTATCGGGCTCCGCTCCCGGCTTGCCCGACACAACCCTTCCTTGGAGGCGACCAAGGCTCGCAGGTGAGCGCCCTGGTCAGGATTGATCTAGGGACCTGACGCAGGCTGCCCGTCTGTGCGGCGGGGATCAGTCCGAGGGAAGCTGGAGTGGCGCCTTCTTGTCCGGGTTGGCGCGGTAAAAAGAGGCCATGTTCCCGATGCGGTCGATGACATCGCTCCCGGTGCCCTCGGCGATTTGCGCGATTAGGCTGTCGCGCAGCTCCCGGTCACCGGCATTGACCTTGACCTTGATCAACTCGTGATAGGCCAGGGCCCCGTCGATCTCGGCCAGGACCCGCTCGGTGAGCCCGGCCTGACCGAGCAGGACCACGGGCTTGAGGTGATGCACCTGGCGCTTGAGCCAGCGACGTTGCTTTTCAGTGATGCTCATTGGGTGCTACCGATCAGTCTCGGGGCCGACGCGGTGGACGCGGCGGACGTTCCTGATGACCGCCCTCGACCACGGCCAGGTTGAGGGGGCGGCCGCAGACGCGAACCTTGCGCAGGTGCTGCTGGATCTCCCGGGGCATGCCGTCGGGCAGGTCCAGGGTGCAGTGGTCGTCTTCGATGTTGATGCGCCCGATGTGGCGTCCGTCGAGCCCGCCTTCATTGGCGATGGCGCCGACGATCTCCCGCGGGGTAACGCCGTCGCGCCGCCCGACCTCGATGCGGTAGTGGGCCATGGGGACGCTGTCCCGCTCATCGCGCGGGCCGCGGTTGGGTGGACCATCCTCGCGCCTGGGGCGGAAGGGCCTGTCCGCACCACCACCTTGGAAGGGACGTGGCGGACGGTCGTCCTGGCGATTCCCATCGCGATCGCGTTGCGGGTAGTCGGGACGGTCCGCACGGAAGGGTGGCCTGTCGTCGCGGGTGGGGCGCGCTCGATCGAAGCCCTGGCCGCGGTCCTGGCGGTCGGTCGGGGGGCGCTGCTGGTAGGGCGGTCGATCACGGCCCTCGTCCCGGGGACGGTAGGGGCGCTCTTCGCGACCGCGGCCCTGATAAGGGCGCGCGCCGCGGCTGTCGGTGCGCTCGGGGCGGCGATCCTGGCCACCGCGGTTCGGTTGCCACTCGGGCCGGCGGTCGTCGCGGCGCGGGCGGATGTCCTCGCGGACCTCAAGGGGCCGCTCGCGCTGGATCAGGTAGGTCAGGGCTGCGGCGATGTCGAGCAGGCTCATCTCCTGCTCTCGTTCGACGCGGGCGACCAGGTTGTAGAAGAAGTCCAGGTCCTGCTCGGCCTTGGTGCTGCGCAGGGTAGCGATGAGCCGGTCGATGCGGTGCTCGCTGACCTGCTCTGCCGAGGGCGGCGCCAGGGGCGGGATGCGCTGGCGAATGGTCCGCTCGATGGCGGAAAGCAGGTTGCGCTCGCGCGGCTGGACGAACAGGATGGCCTTGCCGGTGCGCCCGGCCCGGGCGGTGCGCCCGACCCGGTGGACATAGGCCTCGGGGTCGGTGGGGATGTCGTAGTTGACCACGTGGCTGATACGTTCCACATCCAGCCCGCGGGCGGCGACATCCGTCGCCACCAGGATGTCCAGGCGCCCGGACTTGAGTCGGGAGACGGTGCGCTCGCGCGCCTCCTGGGTCATGTCGCCATTGAGCGCCTCGGCGGAGAAGCCATGAGCGGTGAGTTTCTCGGCGACCTCCAGGGTGGCGTTCTTGGTGCGCACGAAGACCAGCATGGCGTCGAAGGGCTCGACCTCCAGGACCCGGGTCAGGACATCGATCTTGTGGTAACCGGTGACCACACAGTGGTGCTGCTCGATGGTGTCCACGGTGGCGGTTTTGGCCGCGACCTTGACCTCAACCGGGTCGCGCAGGTGCTTCTGGGCGACCTTGCGGATGGCGTTGGGCATGGTGGCGGAGAAGAGTGCCACTTGCCGGCCGGTGGGGGCCTGGCCGAAGATCCACTCGATGTCCTCGGAGAAGCCCATGTTGAGCATCTCGTCGGCCTCGTCCAAGACCAGAGTGCGGATGCTCTCCAGGTTGAGGTAGCCCTGGCGCAGGTGGTCCATGACCCGCCCCGGGGTGCCGACGATGACGTGTGCACCGCGCTGGAGCTGGCGGATCTGGGTGCCGAAGGACTGGCCGCCATACAGTGGCAGGACGTGGAAGCCGGGGAGTTGGCGTCCATAGCTCTGGAAGGCCTCGGCGACCTGCAGGGCCAGCTCGCGGGTTGGGGTCAGGACCAAGATCTGCGGATCTGGCTGATCCAGGTCCACGCGGCTGACCAAGGGGACCGCAAAGGCGGCGGTCTTGCCGGTACCGGTCTGCGCCTGACCGAGGATGTCGCGCCCGGCGAGGATGTGCGGAATACACTCGGCCTGGATCGGGGTGGGGACCTCGTAGCCGAGGACGCGCAGGGCATCGCGCACCTGGGGGGGAAGGTTTAGGGCGTCGAAGCCTTGGGGCGCCTCAGCCCGAGCTGCCGCTGGCTGCGCGGGCGGTTGCACGGACTGATCGTCCGTAGTCTGGGGTTCTGGCTGGATGGGGGTCGCGACCGGCGCCGCGTCGGCAGCGGTGCCGATGCTCGGGTCGACCGGTAGATCTGGGGTTGCCATGGGAGGGGCCTCTGTGGGCGGGCGTGACGATGCCGGATGAGTCCGGAGGCCGACGCCAGAAAACCGCACAGAATGCGCTATTGCGTTGAAAAGATCAAACGAACGGCCCGATCCGCCCGATCCCTCAGACCCGTTGCTCGGCCAAAAACCGATCCAGGGCGTTGGCAAATGCCTGTCGGTCGGCCTGCCCCAGGGGTGCTGGTCCGCCGGTCATCTCGCCGCTGCCGCGCATGAGGTCCATGAAGTCTCGCATGACCAGGCGCTCGCGGATGGTGTCCCGACTGTAGCGTTCGCCGCGGGGATTGATGGCCTCGCCGCCCTGCTCCAGTACCTCCGCGGCGAGCGGGATGTCGGCGGTGATGACCAGGTCCCCGGGCTGCAACTGGGCGACGATATGGTGGTCCGCCACGTCGAATCCGGGTGCCACCCGCACGGCGCTGACAAAGGCCGAGCGGGGATGGTCGAGTGCCTGGTTGGCCACCAGCACCAGGGGCGTCTTCACCCGCTCGGCGGCCCGGTAGAGGATCTCCTTGATGACACTGGGACAGGCGTCCGCATCCACCCAAATCCGCATGGTTTGTTCTCCTGACAAGTCGGTTGCCGCCGTGGGATGCGTGGCGGGAGGTGGGTGGCCCAGATCGGCTGTGGCATGCTACGGTGGCCTTGTCGGCCCTGCAACCGGGCGATTTTGCCCAAGGAGGTCTCGCTATGCCGTCTGCACTTCGCCTCGTCCTAATCGCCCTGGTGGCGCTCCTCGCCGCCGCTGCCTTCGCATTCCTGCTCAAACTCATGCAGGACATGTCTCAGAGCATGGGGCACATGACTGAGGACATCTCTGGTATGTCCGCCAATATTGCAACCATGGCCGCAGACATGCATCGGATGGGCAGCGACATCGGCGCCCTGTCCGAGCAGGTGGCTGGGATCCGCGCTGGGGTGGACGTCATGGCATCGGATGTGCGGGGCATGCGAGGGAGTGTGGATCGCATGTCCGAGGTCGTTCAAACCGGCGGCAAGCAGATCGAGCGGATCAATCCCATGGGGGTGATGCAGGACATGTTCCCGTCAGGGCGCTGAGGCCCAGCTGCTCGCAGCCAATGCCTTGGGGCTGGCGACCGAGGCCACCAACCCGATGCGACTAGGTTCCGGTGGCAAGGTTCCATCTTCGGTCGCTGGGGCGCGAGTGACCCCCTAGGTCGCTATCTGACCCTTAATGTCGAGAATGAGCCAGGTTGTGAAGCACGGCCGCCTCGATCTGGCGGTCGAAGCGCCGGGGCCTTGCCTGGCCCTGGACTGAGGTCGCCCAAGGGGCCAGTTGCGGGCCTGGAGGCCAACCCAACGGCTCTCTCTGGGCCGCGGGGGTACCTGCTGAGTATGCGTATTCGTCGTAACGGTCTCTCATAGCGGCGTCCTCTAGCGTTGCGGTGTCGGCCTACCCAAATCTGAAGCAGGACGCATGCCAGGTACGCCGATGGCAGGGCCAAGCGACGCACGGCCAGACCCAACCCCGTCGAACTCGTGCCGCCCGGTGGGGATGTTGCCTGGCATGGGCTAGGGCGGGGCGAGGACGATGCTTCCAGCTCGGACGTCAACCCCATGTCGCCAGGGCTTTCGGTACTTGTTGACAACGCAGACTGCACCGCGATGGTGCGGGGTCCATCAGGTTGGCTCTGGGTAGGCCCTTAGCGGCCGTTGCTCCGCCGAGGGGCGGCAAGGTTGGCGCGGCCGTTGTGCCGGCCCGGGATGGACCCAATGTCTGGCCAAGGCAGGTTGCCGCGCACCACCCCGATGATGTCCGTCGCGGTCGGCCATCCTGTCCCACTAGTCCAGCAGAGACCTCTCAGCTATGGCCAACACCCTCTTTGTTAGCCACGGGGCGCCGAGTCTGCCCCTGACGCCGAGCCCGGCACGGGACTTTCTCACCGAGTTGGGTCGGCAGATCCCTCGGCCAAGGGCGGTCCTGGTCGTTTCCGCGCACTTTCAGGCGCAGGTTCCTACATTCGGTGCCCACCCCAAGCCCGAGACGGTCCACGATTTTCGCGGCTTTCCGGCTGCCCTCTATGAGTTGCAGTACCCGGTCTTGGGCGACCCGGGATTGGCCGAACAGGCGGCGCGGCTGTTGCAGCGGGAGGGTTTTGACGCCCAGTTGGCCGGCAACCGGGGCCTGGATCACGGGGCCTGGGTGCCCCTCATGCTGATGTTCCCCGAGGCGGATATCCCGGTGGTGCAACTCTCATTGGTGCGAGGTGAGGGACCGCAGTACCACCTGCGGCTCGGTGAGGCGTTGCGGGCGCTGGCGGCGGATGGGGTCCTGGTGCTGGGCTCTGGGGCTGTGACGCACAACCTGTCCGAGCTGGATTGGTCTAGCGGCGGCGCGGGCACCCAGGCACTGCCCTGGGTCTCCGGGTTTGCCGACTGGTTTGGGGCCCGCATCGAGGCCGGTGACAGGGAGCGTCTCGTCGGCTACCGCAGGGAGGCGCCCCACGCCGTGCGTAACCACCCCTCCGAAGAGCATCTGCTGCCCCTATTCGTCGCCCTGGGGGCATCGGTCACGGGCCACGGGCGGCGCCTGCACGCGAGTGTGCAGATGCGCGCCCTGGCTATGGATGTCTACGCCTTTGACTAGATATCCCGCAACAGCTCGTTGATGCCGACCTTGCCGCGGGTTCGCGCGTCAACCTGTTTGATGATGACGGCGCATCCGAGGGAGTGACTACCGTCCTTGGAGGGTAGACTGCCGGGGACCACGACGGCCCCGGGCGGGACCCGACCATAGCTGATCTCGCCGGTCTCGCGGTTGAAGATCTTGGTGCTTTGGCCGATGAACACGCCCATGGACAGCACGGCACCCTCGCCGACGATGACCCCTTCGACGACCTCGGATCTCGCTCCGATGAAGCAATTGTCCTCGATGATGGTTGGAGCGGCCTGGACCGGCTCCAGCACCCCGCCGATGCCCACCCCGCCGGACAGGTGCACGTTCTTACCGATCTGGGCACAGGAGCCCACGGTCGCCCAGGTGTCGACCATGGTGCCGGAGTCCACATAGGCGCCGATGTTCACGTACGACGGCATGAGTACGCAGGACGGGGCGATATAGGCCCCGCGCCGTGCCGCCGCCGGTGGCACCACCCGCACCCCGCCGTCGCGGAAGTCCCGAGCGTTGTACTCCGCATACTTGGAGGGGACCTTGTCGTAGTAGTTGGTGAACCCGCCCTTCATGAAGCTGTTGTCCTCGATGCGGAAGGACAGCAGCACGGCCTTCTTGATCCAGTCGTTCACTACCCAGTCGCCGTTGTGGCGCTCGGCCACGCGAATCTCGCCGTGATCGAGGCGCTCGATGGTGTCCAGCACCGCATCGCGCACCAGGGTCTCTACGTTGCGGGGGGTGATCTCGGCACGGCGCTCGAAGGCCTCGACAATGATGTTTTGGGTATCGCTCATGGGGGTTCTCCTGGGGATCGTGTCAAAGGGTCTGGATGTAGCCGCGGATGCGCCGCGCCGCGTCGATGCATTCGTCCAGTGGGGCCACCAGGGCCAGGCGCACGCGGCCGCGTCCCGGGTCTGTCCCATGGACGGGGCGCGAGAGAAAGCGTCCGGGCAGGGCGGTCACGTTGGCTGCGGCGAACAGGCCGCGGGCAAAGTCGGTGTCCTCGCCAGGGATCTGGGGCCAGAGGTAGAAGCCGGCGTCCGGGCGCTCGCAGGGCAGGACGTCGGCTAGGATCTCCAGCACCGCGTCGAACTTGGCCCGATACAGGGTCCGGTTGGTGACCACGTGTGCCTCGTCCCCCCAGGCGGCGATGCTCGCGTGTTGCTGGGGCAAGGGCATGGCGCAGCCGTGGTAGGTGCGGTATCGGAAGAACTGTTCGATCAGGTGCGCATCCCCGGCGACGAAGCCGGAACGCAGCCCTGGGGCATTGGAGCGTTTGGACAGGCTGTGCAGCACCAGGCAGTTGCGGAAGTCCGTCACACCCATGGCCGCAGCTGCCTGGAGCAGGCCCGGGGGCGGGTTGGCCTCATCCGGGTAGAGTTCGCTATAGCACTCGTCGGCGGCCAGAACGAAGTCGTGCTCCTGGGCCAGTGCAATGAGCCGCTGCAACTGCGTCACCCCCATGACCCGCCCCGTCGGGTTGCCGGGGGAGCAGGTGTAGAGGAGTTGGCAGCGTCGCCAGGTGGCCGCGTCCACCGCATCCAGGTCCGGCAGAAAGTCCGTCTGCGCCGTACAGGCCAGGTAGCGCGGTTCGGCCCCCGCCAGCAGGGCTGCCCCTTCGTAGATCTGGTAGAAGGGGTTGGGCATCAGGACCAAGGGGTCGCGGGTGCGGTCGACCAGGGCCTGGGCCAGGGCGAAGAGCCCCTCGCGGGTGCCATTGACCGGCAGGACCTGGTGTTCCGGGTCCACGCCGCCCTCGGGCAGACCGAAGCGGCGGGTCAGCCAGGCGGCGATCGACTGCCGCAGGGCCGGGGTACCGCGGGTGGTGGGGTAGGTCGACAGTCCATGCAGATGGGCCAGCAGCGCCTCGCCGATCAGGGACGGGGTCGGGTGCTTGGGTTCACCGATGGACAGGGCGATGTGGTCCAGGCCAGTCGGCGGTGTCACGCCCTCTTTGAGGGCCGTGAGGCGCTCGAAGGGGTAGGGCTGGAGGCGGTCCAGATCCGGGTTCATGGCAGTCGGGTAGGGTGTCCTTAGCGTGGCCGGTGACCGTCGCTCGGGGATGGAGCAGGGTCATCACGACAAAAGGCCGTGAGTATAGGCCATCGCGTCATGGTGAGGGAGCAGGGTCGGCATCTGGTGTGGTCCGGGAGCTGCGCGAGGCCAAGGAGCGCTGCGCCCTGGGACACCAGATGTTAAGCTCGCGCCCCCCTACCGCTGCGGGATGGGGGCCTTTTCCAACCACACTGCTCAACCCCGAAGGAGTGATCCGAATGAAGTTTCTGAAAACCCTGACCTGTCTTGCCCTGGCCGCCTGCGTGCCGGGTCTGACCCTCGCCGCCGATCCTGGGCTGGATCCATCCCACCCCTACTCGGCGCTCCGGCCCGGTACCGACAGCAAGATCGAGTCTGCCCCCACGGATCTCGACCAGAGCATGTTGGTGGAGACCGCCGCCGAGGTTGTGGCGACCAACCTCAAGGACCGCACTGTGACCCTGAAGATTGCGGACGACCGTATGGCCACCATCCGGGTGGGTAAAGAAGTCACCAATCTGGGCGAAATCAAGCCGGGAGATATGCTCGAGGTCACCTACTACGAGGGCAAGCAGGTGATACTTCTGCCGCCTGGGTCCGGGGCGCATGGCACCACTAAAGAGGTCCTGGAAGGCAAGGATGCACCCGTTGCCGGGGTTGCCGGACAGCAGATCACCAAGACCGGGGAAATCCTCGACGTCGATGTCTTCAAGAAGACCGTCACCTTCCGCGACGAGAAGAACCGCATCCGAGAGATGTCCCTGGCTGACTCCAACCTGGAGCCGTACCTGCGTGAGCTCAAGAAGGGCGATACCGTCCAGGTGTCATTCGTCGAGGCCGTGGCACTGGTGTTGACACCCGTCGAGAAGTAGCCGCCCCTCTGGGGACGTCGATCAACCTAGAAAGAGGAATTCAGCCGCAAATGAACGCAAAAAGACGCAAATAAACAAGGGCTTCGGATCAGTCGCTGGGCCACCCTGCGGGTGCCCGACGAGCTTCGCCTAAGCTACTGATCCATTTGCGTTAATTTGCGTGATTTGCGGCCGAATTGATTTTTCAGGATCAAGGCCACGGCTGGCCGACATCGGTGTCCTCGGACGAGGTGGGTCGACCGCCGAGAAACCCATCGCTCGGGGGTTCCGCAGACAATGGGTTTCTCGGCTCCGTCCTGCGCGCCGCGGCTAAGGCCGGTGGGCTATCGGTCAAGACACGGAAGGCAATCCTGCCAGGGCCATGGCGACCTCTGACTCGTCGTAGACCAGGTCCTTGAGCTTACCGCCGAGGTAGTCGGTGTAGGCCTGCATATCGAAGTGGCCGTGACCGCAGAGGTTGAACAGGATGGTCTTGGCCTCTCCGGAGTCGCGGCACTTCTCCGCTTCGTGGATCGCAGCGCGCACCGCGTGGTTGGCCTCTGGTGCTGGGATGATACCCTCCGCCTTGGCGAACTGAATGCCGGCTGCGAAGCATTCCAACTGGTTGTAGGAGCGCGGGGCGATGTAGCCGTGCTTTGCCAGGTGGCTGATCTGCGGGGCCATGCCGTGGTAGCGCAGCCCGCCGGCATGGAAACCGGGCGGCACGAAGCCGGAGCCCAAGGTGTACATTTTGACCAAGGGGGTCAGATGGGCGGTGTCGCCGAAGTCGTAGGCAAAGAGCCCCTTGGTCAGGGTTGGGCAGGCCGAAGGCTCGACGGCGATGAACTGGGTGTTGCCGCCCTCGCGCAACTGGCGTCCCAGGAAGGGGAAGGCCAGTCCGGCGAAATTGCTGCCGCCGCCGGTACAGCCGATGACCATATCCGGGTAGTCTCCGGCCATCTCCAACTGCTTCATGGACTCAATGCCGGTGACGGTTTGGTGCAGCAGCACATGGTTTAGCACGCTACCCAGGGCGTACTTGGTGTCGTCGCGCTGGGCGGCCATCTCGACGGCCTCGCTGATGGCGATGCCCAGGCTCCCGGTGCTGTCCGGGTGCTCCGCAAGGATGGCGCGCCCGGATTGGGTGGTCGTGCTCGGGCTGGCGATGCACTCGGCGCCGAAGGTCTCCATGAAGGCCCGACGATAGGGCTTTTGCTGGAAGCTCACCTTGACCATGTAGACGACGATCTCCAGCCCGAAGAAGGACCCCGCCAGGGCCAGGGACGAGCCCCATTGCCCGGCGCCGGTCTCGGTGGTGATGCGCTTGACGCCTTCTTCTTTGTTGTAGAAGGCTTGGGGGATGGCGGTATTGGGCTTGTGGCTGCCCGCGGGGCTCACTCCCTCGTACTTGTAATAGATCTTGGCCGGGGTGTTCAGCGCCTTTTCCAGACGTCGGGCCCGGTAGAGGGGGGAGGGGCGCCACTGGCGGTATACATCGCGTACTGGCTCGGGGATGTCGATCTCCCGTTCGGTGCTCATCTCCTGTTCGATGACCGCCCGAGGGAAGATCACCGCCAGGTCGTCCGGGCCAATCGGCTGATGTGTGCCGGGGTGGAGTACCGGGTCCAGGGGTACCGGCAGATCGGCGTTGATGTTGTACCAGGACTTGGGTATGTCCTGCTCGCCGAGCAGGTATTTGACGGAATCACTCATATCGCCTCTGGACCTCCGGTGGTGTTTGTAGATACCCACGTTTGCTGGCGGGGGTGCTGGTGGGTGCGGTGAAACTTTACTCTCCTTCGCGGGGCTGTGCAGTACGGCTGAGCGCTGAGCCAATGACTCGGGCCCGGCCCTCAGGATGGAGCAGCGGGGCGGCAGCGGTTAGCCTGAATGTTTCACACGAAGCCGTGAGGCACGCGAAGTATTTGTTTACGGTAGCGGCAAAGGCTGGGGCGAGGCGACTGACCGGGTAGGGGGCGCTGTGGTCCGGACCCTGGTGGGCACTCTCGGCTGGGTGTTCGGTCATCGAGGGCAACTCCGCTTAAGGGTGAGCCATGCCTATCGGCCGTCCCCCTGGGTCAGCCCAACATCGACGAGCAACTCGGTGACGCTTGCGCCGCGGTCTAAGGGGCTAGGAGCCATGAACGCTCCGTTCGGTGGGTCGGGTTCGTCGTTGGCGCGGGGCGGACCGCAGGGTCCAGGTTGGCGCTGGGCCTGCGGCCGAATCTCGGAGTGGGTCAGTGCTTAGGAGCCTCCGCCTCAAGGCCGAAGATCTCCTGCATGCGCTGCAAGAGGGTGCGCAACTCCAGGGCCGTGAGGGCAAACTCCGCATCCAGCCGGGCCGCCGGGTCTTCGAGATCTCCCCCCAGTGCGTCCTCGATCAGTGCATCGGCGAGGCGCAGACGTTTGATGGACAGGTCATCGTGGAGGAGCAGCGACAGGTGTTCGTCCCACTCCAGGGCCAGCTTCACTACCTGCTTGCCGGCGCGCAGGTGGGTCTGCATCTCTTCTCCGGTCAGGTCCTGGCCCCGGCAGCGCACGACCGACTGGGTGTCCTCGGGGTCGCGTAGTTCGCAATCCTGGCCGAGTTCGAAGCCCTCCGGCAGGTCGCCTCCCTCAACCCACTGGGTGAAGAGCTGAGCCACCGGGCGGTTGGGGCGGGGTGGAATGGCCGGCAGGCTTCCGAGCATCTCACGGAGCAGGGAGACAACCTCTTCCGCTGCCTTATCGCTTCCGGCATCCACCACCAGCCAACCGGCGATGTTGTCCAGATAGGCATGGATGCGTCGGGAGCGCAGAAAGGCCCGCGGTAGCATCTCGGTCAGGACATCCTCGCGCAACCGCCGCCGTTCCGCTCGGCCGATACTTCTGACTTCGGCCCCTTCGATCTCCGCGACGCGCTCGTCGAGGGCCTCAGCGACGACGGTCGAGGGCAGTAGCCGCTCCTGGCGCCGCACGCTCATAAGCAGACAGCCGTTGACGCCGTGAACCAGGGCCGCCCCTTCCTCTCCCGTGGGCGGATACCAGCCCAGGGTGGCGGTCTCCAGTGGGCCGCAGGGTCGGAAGCGGCGTGTGGCGAGCAGCCCTTCCAGGGTCGCTGCGTCCAGGTCCAGGGGACCCTCTAGGCGATAGAATTTGACGTTCTTGAACAAGGCTTTCTCGCGCTGCAAAAGCCCGGCATTATGCCCGACCCCGGAGGGGTTGTAACCCGCGGAGGCCGGGCTATTCGATGCGCACCGGCAGGCGCCGGCTGCCCCAGGTCCCCGGTGCGGACTCGAAGACCCCGGCGCAGGGGGTACCGCAGGCCGTGCACTTGCCGTTAGGGTCCAGGTTCCAGGCGCCGAGGCGATACCAGTCGCGTTCGATGAGTCGCTGCCCGCAGGCGTGGCACCAAGTGCTCCCGCCGGCACTGTCATGGACGTTCCCCGTGTAGGCATAGCGCACCCCGTTGCGCCGGGCGATTTCCCGCGCCCGGGTTAGGGTGGCGGGGGGGGTTGCGGGTGCGTCCAAGAGCTTCCAATCCGGGTGGAAGGCGGTGAAGTGCATGGGCACCTCGGGCCCGAGGTGCTCGCAGACCCACGCAGTCATGGCGTCTAGTTCCGCTTCCGAGTCGTTGTGGCCGGGGATGAGCAGGGTGGTGAGTTCGAACCAGACCGAGGTCTCGTGTTTGAGATATTCCAGGGTTTCCAGTACCGGTGCCAGGTGTCCACCACAGAGCCGATGGTAGAACTCATCCGTAAAGGCCTTGAGGTCCACGTTGGCCGCATCCATGGCCCCGAACAGGTCCTCGCGAGCCCCTGGGCTGATGTAACCTGCGGTCACGGCAACATTTTTGATGTCCTGCTCGCGGCAGGCGAGGGCAGTGTCACGGGCGTATTCCAGGAAGGGCACCGGATCGTTGTAGGTGTAGGCGACGCTGCGACATCCCAGGGCTTTGGCGCTGCGTGCAATGGCCTCCGGCTGGGCGGAGGCGGCTAGGGTGTCCATTTCCCGGGACTTGCTCATGTCCCAGTTCTGGCAGAATCGGCACGCCAGGTTGCAGCCGGCGGTACCGAAGGACAGGACCGGGGTCCCGGGGAGAAAGTGGTTCAGCGGCTTTTTCTCGATCGGGTCCACGCAGAAGCCGCTGGAACGCCCATAGGTGTAGAGCACCACCTCGCCGCCCTCACAGCCACGCACGAAGCACAGTCCGCGCTGCCCCTCCTTGAGTTGGCAGAGGCGGGGGCAAACGTCGCACTGCACGCGGCCGTCGGGTGGCTGGTGCCAATAATGGGTAGGGTGGGGGTTGGTCTGGGTGTTCATGGCCGGAACTCCGATTCTTGGGGCCGTAAAATGGGAACGGGATAGGTGCCTCAAGTTTGGCACGGCCTTGTGGATAAGTTTGTGGAAGATCGTCTGTTGCCGCTATGGGTGCCGCTTTGTCGAGGTCTCTGCGTCGTGTGGGGAAGGCTGAATTGAAGACTGAGAAATCAAATGCTTGACATCTACCTTGACTTTGGTACATCGCGCGCGGCGGGGCGATTGTCGGGTACGCCGCAGTGTGTCCGAGTTGTGCATAACGACGGTGCAATCGCCTGTCTGGCTAGGGGTTTTTCATGACGTCAGGGGAGCGCTACTGGGAGACGACACCCCTCGCGAAGATGGACCGCACGCAGTGGGAGGGCCTTTGCGACGGGTGTGCTAAGTGCTGCCTGGAAAAATTCGAGGACGAGGACACCGGGCGCATCGTCTATACCAACGTCGCCTGCCGCCTTCTAGATCTGCAAAGTTGCCGGTGCAGCGACTATCTGGACCGGGCTAGGCAGGTTCCAGACTGCATCGCGCTGGCCCCGGGGGTATTGGAAGATCCCCGCTGGCTGCCGGAGACCTGTGCCTACCGTCTGGTCGCCGAAGGCAAACCCTTGCCTGACTGGCACCCGCTGGTGAGCGGCGATCCGGAGACGGTGCGGGCGCAGGGGCACAGTGTCTACGGTCGCGTCATTCCCGAGGGCGCGGCGGATGATCCCATCTTTCACCTCATCGACTGGATACGCTGAGCCCGGCGAGGGAGCGGGATTGCTGGGATTGGTCTTAGCGAATCGAGCGTCGTCCGACTTGGTCGATTCGAGGTGAGGAGCGGTCGTTGCGGAATCACTGCCCGGTCCGACCGCTGTCCGAGGCCCGGCGTTTGAACCTGCAAGGGATTGTCGTAAACCCCGTTGCGGTGCCTGACCGGCCAAGAAGAGCCTCTGCCGAGCCCGACAACAGACGCTCCTGCGCCTGATGTGACAACCCCAGCACGGAGGCCGGGGTCATTGGCGCGACAGCCCACCTTCGACTGGGCCGCTCATCGCTGTCGGGTTCAGGAACCTGTGTCTACATCGGGTACCGGCGGTGGCGCCTCCGGTTCCGGGCTGCCCGTACCGTCGGGGTTTTCCGGCGAGCCTGTCCGGCGCTGGCGTTTTTCCTCTTTTTTGGCCTTTTTCGCCAGATCGCGCTGGCGCTTCTCATATGCATAATTGGGCTTTGCCATCGGGTACCTCTTTTGGGGGATCTTTGAATGGCTCGATTGTACGGCACTCCTCTGCCCATTTTTAAGGCACTTTCGCCGAACCGCTAGGCGTCCGCGTCCGCACAGCGATATCCGTCTTGACGTCGTCATGGTCTTATACGTGCTCTGCGGGCATCCGTAGTCGGCGCGGCGCCGAAGCGCGAGCGCGTCTGCAGGTCCTTCAAGTCATCCAAAGGGGGCCGGGGCGGGCGGTGGCCTCCGCAGCAACGCCCCAGGACGGAGCGCTTCCTGGGGCGTCGCCCTGTGACGGTGCGGCGGGACTAGTCCTCGGTCGGCCCTGATCAGATCGGACGGCACCGCGAGAAGGCCGGGGTGTCCATCTCGCCGGCCCCGTAGCAGCCTAGCCGACGCTGAATCTTAGCCGGACAATCAAGTAGGATGGCTGCAATCCGGGTGGTCTGTGCCTATCTGGCATGATTCCCGCTTAACCAAACTCAGGAGAACCGACAGGTGCTCAGGCGCCTGCGATGATCGCGACAATTCGGCGCAATGGGTGGCTAGGGTTCCGGCTCGCAGGACGCGGGTGTCTGGTCCGAGAGCTGCCGACCTGAAGGGTCAGACTTGACCCGGCACTCTCGGTGCCTTCCCCAAGTCTCTCGGCAGGTTACACGGCGGGACAAAAGCCCGGGAGGTCACCTGTCACAGGTCCTCCACGGCTGTCCGTCAGTAACCATTTACGGGAGATCCTCATGGCTCAACGCCCCTCCGCTCGCCCACGTCTGGCCGCCCCGGTCATCGCCTGTGCCCTTTTGTTCGGCGCCGTTCTGGCCCCAGGCAGCGCGCTGGCCAAGGACCAGTTTCGCGTCGCCTGGAGCATCTACGCGGGCTGGATGCCCTGGGACTACGGCGCCCAGTCCGGGATCGTCAAGAAGTGGGCAGATAAGTACGGCATCCATATCGAGGTCGTGCAGATCAACGACTATGTCGAGTCCATCAACCAGTACACGGCCGGCGGCTTCGACGGCTGCGTGATGACCAATATGGACGCCCTGACCATCCCGGCCGCGGGGGGCGTGGACTCCACCGCGCTCATCGTCGGCGACTTCTCCAACGGCAACGACGCGGTGATCCTCAAGGACAAGAACGAGCTGAAGGACATCAAGGGCCAGCAGGTAAACCTGGTGGAGTTGTCCGTATCCCACTATCTCCTGGCCCGAGGGCTCAGCACTCTGGGGTTGAGCGAGCGGGACCTGACGGTGGTGAATACCTCCGACGCGGATCTGGTCGCGGCTTTCGGCGCCGGCGGACTGACCGCCGTGGTCACCTGGAACCCGTTGGTCTCCGAGATCCTGGCCATGCCAGGCACCCACAAGGTGTTCGACTCCAGCCAGATCCCCGGCGAGATCATCGACCTGATGGTGGTCAACACCGCCACCCTGGAGGAGAACCCGGCCCTGGGCAAGGCACTGGTCGGGGCCTGGTATGAGATCCTGTCCGTCATGTCCAAGGACGACGCGGCCGGTAAAGCGGCACGCACCGCGATGGGTAAGGCCTCAGGCACCGACCTGGCCGGCTACGACGCCCAGCTCGCCAGCACCCGCATGTTCTACAAGGCTGCCGACGCGGTGGCCTTTACCACCAGCGCGGCCCTGCCCGAGACCATGAAGCATGTGGCGCAGTTCTCCTTCGACCACGGCCTGCTCGGCGAGGGCGCCCCGGATGCGGGCTTCATCGGCATCACCTTCCCGGATGGCAAGGTCCAGGGCAGCGCCGATAACGTGAAGCTGCGCTTCAATGCCGATTACATGCGCATGGCGGCCGAAGGCAAGCTCTGACCGGGACCCGTACAGCCGCGCCTAGATGGACCGAACATCCGTCGGGTGGATAGGGCGCGTGGCACTGCACCGGGAGGTTGCCGAGCGGTCCGTCCGTGCCGGATCCACCGGGGTGCCTTCTGTGGATGCGCTTCGCTTATCCACCCTACCGTCGGTCGGAGGACGTGCGCGCGACGGCATTAGGGGTGCACGGGGGCTTCAGTGAGTCCTCTGAGCGATGCCATGACCTTTCAACAGAACCTGCAACCAAGGCCCCGCCCATGAAGCGATTCATCAATCGTCACCCAAGCCGAGGCACGGCGCTCTTCCTGGGCTTGCTGCCCTTTGTGCTCCTGGTAGTGCTCTATGCGGTCGCCTCCGATGTGCGCCTGACGGAGAACCCCAACGACAAGCTGCTGCCGTCCTTCACCACCTTGGGAGAGACCATCCATCGTCTGGCCTTCGAACCCAGCAAGCGCAGTGGCGATATCGAGCTTTGGGTCGACACCTGGGCCAGCCTGCGCCGGCTTGGCGAGGGGGTGGGCGCCGCGGCCCTGATCGGGTTGGTCTTCGGGGTCGGGCTGGGGGCACTGCCCCTGGTTCGGGCGGGACTGGCCCCCTTCGTAGCCAGCCTGTCGCTCATTCCGCCTCTGGCCCTGCTGCCCATCCTGTTCATCGTCTTCGGGTTGGAGGAGCTGTCCAAGGTGGTACTGATCGTGTTCGGCATCGCCCCGGTCATCGTCAGGTCCCTGCAACAGCGGGTGCAGGAGCTGCCCCGCGAGCAGCTCATCAAGGCCCAGACCCTGGCCGCCAGCACGTGGCAGATCATCTTGCGGGTTATCCTGCCCCAGGTCCTGCCCAGGTTGATCGACGCAGTGCGCCTCTCCCTGGGGGCCGCCTGGCTTTTCCTGATCGCCGCGGAGGCGGTCGCCGCCACCGAGGGGCTCGGCTACCGAATCTTCCTGGTCCGCCGCTATCTGGCCATGGATGTGATCTTGCCCTATGTGGCCTGGATCACCCTGTTGGCCTATGTCTCGGACCTCGGACTCAAGCAGCTGTCTCGCCTCCTGTTCCCCTGGTACCACGGTAAGGAGGGGCAGGCATGAAACCGCGCATCAAGGTCAACAACTTGTGGAAGGAGTACGGCGACCAGGTCGTCCTGGAGCGTATCAACCTGGAAGTGCCTGCCGGGGAGTTCTGCACCATCGTGGGGGCCTCGGGGTGCGGAAAGACCACCTTCCTGCGGCTGCTGCTTGGGGAAGAGGCACCGACCCGCGGCCAGATGCTGCTGGACGGGGCACCCCTGCCGGCCGAGCCGGGGCCGGATCGGGGGATTGTGTTCCAGCGCTACTCCGTCTTCCCGCACCTGACGGTGCTGCGCAACGTCATGCTGGGCCTGGAGCTTAGGGCGGCGCCCCTAACGGGACGGCTGTTCGGCTCCGCGCGTCGGGAGGCCCGGGAGCAGGCCAGACAGATGCTGGATGCGGTGGGGCTGGGCCAGTCCCTGGACAAATACCCCGACGCCCTCTCGGGCGGCATGCAGCAGCGCCTGGCCCTCGCCCAGTCCCTGGTGATGCACCCGGAGATCCTCTTGCTCGATGAGCCCTTCGGCGCCCTCGACCCAGGCATTCGGGCGGACATGCACCAGTTGGTGCGCAAGCTCTGGCGGGAGAACGACCTCACCGTGTTCATGATCACCCACGACCTCAAGGAGGGGTTCTCCCTCGGCACCCGGCTCTTGGTGTTCGACAAGCTGCGTCACGACCCCCAGGCCCCCCAGGCCTATGGCGCTGGTATCACCTACGACCTGCCGGTGGAACGTGCGGGCCAACGGGAGTTGGCGGAGATCGCGGCGGAGGTAGCCGAGTCCGAGGCGCTGATGGCTCCGGAGGCGTGCTCAGTCGAACAGTCAATGAACCGAGGAATGAACCCATGACCACAGACGCTATTGCACCGGAGCGCGTCGTCCACACCGAATTGCTCCCCGGGGCGCGCAACTGGTCCTTCATCGTGCGCCGCGGCTTCGCCTTGAGGCTGACGGATCGACACGGCAGCGGCAATTGTTCGGCGCTCTTCTACAACGCCGCTGACAAGCTGGAACGTTACAACATGGCCGATACCCTCAAGGCCCAGCACACCGCCTATTTGACCAAGGGGCACGTGTGCTACTCGGACATGGGGCGCATCCTCATGTCGGTCATCGGCGACAGTTGCGGTTGGCACGACACCATCAGTGGGGTCAGCAACGCCGCCATGGTGCGGGAACGCTATGGGGAGGCCCGTTACCAGGAGCACCGAAACGCCTTCCACCGCGACGGGCGCGAGCTTTTTCTCATCGAATTGGGCAAGTGGGGACTGGGGCGCAAGGACCTGGTGGCCAACGTGAATTTCTTCAGCAAGGTCCAGGTGGACGAGACCGGCGCCATGGTCTTTGTGCCCTGCCACTCCAGGCCTGGCGCTTCCGTGGACCTGCGTGCGGAGATGGACACCCTGGTGGTGCTGAACACGTGTCCCCATCCCCTGGACCCCTCCCCCGAGTGGTCGCCCAGGCCCATCGAGATCTCTCTCTATCGGGCCAACCCGGTGGCGGCGGACGACCCCTGTCGCACCAGTTGCCCGGAGAACGGTCGCGGTTTCGTCAACACTGCCATCTATCACTGCCAGTACTGAGGGCCCCCGCTATGAACCAGGCCATGAATCAGTCGATGACCCGACCGACCGAGAGCCCCCTGGACCCGGCGAGCGCCGTCTACGACTACACCATCCCGGCCGGGGAGCCCTGGCTCCACGAGCTGCGCCAAGGCCAGACCCTGCGCATCCTCGACCTGGAGGGCAATCAAGCGGTCGACACCCTGTTCTATAACGCCCACGACCCGGCGGAGCGCTACAGTGCCGTGGACACCATCCGTGCCCAGGGCAACATCTATCTCACCACCGGCTCGCAACTCCTCTCCACGGCCGGCAGGCCAATGCTGACCATCGTCGCCGACACCTGTGGGCGGCACGACACCCTGGGCGGTGCCTGTGCCGCCGAGTCCAACCAGGTCCGCTATGCCCTGGAAAAGCGCCCCATGCACAACTGCCGGGACAATTACCTGTTTGCCCTGACGCAGTCCGACTACGACATGGGCAAGCGGGACCTGACCAGTAACATCAACTTCTTCATGAATGTGCCTGTCACCCCTGAGGGTCGTCTCACCTTCGAGGACGGCATCTCCGAGGCGGGGAAGTACGTCGAGCTGCGCGCCGAGATGGACCTGATCGTGCTTGTCTCCAATTGCCCCCAGCTCAACAATCCGTGTAATGCCTACAACCCGACGCCGGCCCGGATGCTGATTTGGGATTGAATCTTGCCCCGGGGACGACCCCGAGGTCCTCGACCAACCGCGGGACGGCCCGCGACCCATGAGCGATGACGCCCATGTTCAAAAAGGTTTTGATCGCCAATCGCGGCGCCATCGCCTGCCGCATCATCCGTACCCTCAAGGCCATGGGGGTCGGCTCAGTCGCCGTCTATTCCAAGACCGACGCCCATTCGTTGCATGTGCGCCAGGCCGATGAAGCCGTCTGGATCGGCGAGGCCCCGGCCAGCGCCTCCTACCTGGACATGGAGCGGGTCTTGGACGCCGCGGAGCAGAGCGGGGCAGAGGCCATCCACCCGGGGTACGGCTTCCTGTCCGAGAACGCGAGCTTCGCCCAGGCCTGCGAGGAGCGCGGGCTGTGCTTCCTCGGGCCGACGCCCCAGCAGATGCGCGACTTCGGCCTCAAGCACAGCGCCCGCGCCCTGGCGGAGGCGAGCGGTCTGCCCCTGTTGCCAGGGACCGGCCTGCTCGAAGACCTGGAGCAGGCCCGCAGGGAGGCGAGGCGCATCGGCTACCCGGTGATGCTCAAGAGCACCGCCGGGGGCGGCGGGATCGGCATGCAGTTGTGTCGGGACGAGGTGACTCTCGGCGCGGCCTTTGAGGGGGTCCAGCGCCTCGGGCGCAACAATTTTGCCAACGCGGGCGTCTTCCTCGAGCGCTACGTCGAGCCCGCGCGCCATGTGGAGGTGCAGATCTTCGGCGACGGGCGGGGCAGGGTGCTTGCTCTGGGGGAGCGGGACTGCTCGTTGCAGCGGCGCAACCAGAAGGTCATCGAGGAGACCCCGGCGCCCAACCTGCCCGTGCAGGTGCGCACCGCCATGCTGGAGACGGCCCGGCGGCTGGGTGCCTCGGTCGCCTATCGCTCCGCCGGCACCGTGGAATACATCTACGACCCCCAGACCCACGACTTCTACTTCCTGGAGATCAACACCAGGCTCCAGGTCGAGCATGGGGTCACCGAGGCGGTCACCGGGATCGACCTGGTGGAGTGGATGGTCCGACTGGGGGCCGACGGGGAACTGCCGGAGCTGGCCGAGCCTGCGCCAAGCCCGAGGGGCCACGCCATCCAGGCGCGGATCTACGCGGAGGACCCGGGCAAGGGCTTCCAGCCCAGTGCCGGGCTGCTGACCCAGGTCGAGTGGCCCCGGGGTCTGCGCTGCGACACCTGGGTCGAACCCGGCAGCGAGGTCCCACCTTACTATGACCCCATGCTCGCCAAGCTCGTGGTCCAGGGGGCGGATCGGACCCATGCCCTGGCGGCTTTGGGCGAGGCCCTGGATCGGACCGCCCTGGCTGGTATCGAGACCAACCTGGCCTATCTGCGGCAGGTGACGGCAGACCCGGTCTTCGCCGCCGCGCGCCACCACACCCGCTACCTGGACGGGCTGGCCTACCGATCCCCTGCCGTGGAGGTGCTGGCCGCCGGCACCCAGACTACGGTGCAGGACTGGCCAGGTCGGCTGGGCTACTGGGACGTGGGCGTGCCCCCGTCCGGCCCCATGGACGACCTGGCCTTCCGGCTGGGGAATCGGTTGCTGGGTAACGACCCCGCGGCGGCAGGGCTGGAGATCACGGTCACGGGCCCGACCCTGCGCTTCCGCTCCGCTGCCTGGATCTGTCTGACCGGGGCACCCATGGGGGTCGAGCTGGACGGCACTCCGGTGCCCTGGTGGCAGCCCTTTCTCGTCCCCGCCGGTGGGGTGCTCCGCATCGGCCAGATCCTGGGCGCAGGGGCTCGTGGCTACCTCAGCGTGGCGGGCGGCATTTCGGTCCCCGAGTACCTGGGTAGCCGTTCCACCTTCACCCTGGGGCGCTTCGGTGGCCACGCCGGTCGGCCCCTCCAGGTCGGGGACGTCCTGCACCTGGCGGAGTCCGCCTCGCAGGCCCCAGATGGGGCCTGCGCGCTGCCACCCGACCTGATCCCCTCTTACGGCGCAGCCTGGGACCTGCGCGTCATCTATGGGCCCCATGGCGCACCGGACTTCTTCACCCCCGAGGACATCGAGACATTCTTCGCCACGGATTGGGAGGTTCATTACAACTCCAGTCGCACCGGGGTGCGCCTGGTCGGCCCCAAGCCCGAGTGGGCACGGTCGGACGGGGGAGAGGCGGGGCTGCACCCCTCCAACATCCACGACAACGCCTATGCCATCGGCACCGTGGACTTCACCGGCGATATGCCGGTGATCCTGGGTCCGGACGGGCCGAGCCTGGGGGGGTTCGTTTGTCCGGCGACCCTGGTGTCGGCGGACCTGTGGAAGCTGGGGCAGCTCCGTCCCGGAGACCGGGTGCGCTTCGTCCCGGTCGACCAGGACGCCGCCTGCGCCCTGGAGCATGCCCAGACCCGGAGCATCGAGCGTCTGGAGCGCGCCCCGGTACAGGTCGCGCGGACCCGCCTCGCCGACCCCAGGGCGCATCGGATCGGCCCGGACGAACATCCCGTCGGCGTGGTCTATCGGCCGTCCGGGGATCGTTACCTCTTGGTGGAGTATGGGCCCCAGGTCCTCGACATCCGCCTGCGCTTCAGGGTCCATGCCCTGATGCTGGCCATCCAGGACCAACCCATCCCCGGGGTGCTGGAGCTGACTCCGGGCATCCGCTCCCTGCAGGTCCACTACGACAACCGGGTGCTGCCCTTGGACAGCCTGATCGGCCGCCTGGGGGAGTTGGACGCAGGGCTTGCGGGCATCGAGGACCTGAGCGTCCCCGCCCGAGTCGTCCACTTGCCCCTGTCCTGGGACGACTCCTCCACCCGACTGGCCATCGAAAAGTACACGCAGTCGGTGCGCCCGGACGCCCCCTGGTGTCCCAGCAACATTGAGTTCATACGCCGCATCAATGGCCTGGAGAGCATTGATGAAGTCAAACGTATCGTCTTCGACGCCAGCTATCTGGTCATGGGACTTGGGGACGTCTACCTGGGGGCACCTGTGGCCACGCCCCTGGACCCGCGTCATCGCCTGGTGACAACCAAGTACAACCCGGCCCGCACCTGGACCCCGGAGAGCGCCGTCGGCATCGGCGGTTCCTATATGTGCGTCTACGGCATGGAGGGTCCCGGCGGCTACCAGTTCGTCGGGCGCACGGTGCAGATGTGGAACCGCTACAGGTCGGGAGGGGACTTCACTAAACCCTGGCTGCTGCGCTTCTTCGATCAGATCCGTTTCTATCCCGTCAGCGAGGCGGAGCTTCTGGAACTACGTGAGGCCTTCCCGCGGGCCGGCTTCCGCCTGAGCGTCGAGGAGACCCAGTTCAGCCTCAAAGCGTACGACAGCTTTCTGGCGCAACACGCTGAATCGATAGCGACATTCAAACAGCGCCAGCAGACCGCCTTCGAGTCCGAGCGGGAGCGCTGGGCCGCCGCTGGTCAGGCGGACCTGGGGCGTCAGGTCGAGGCGGTCATCGATGTCCAGCCGGACGAGCCGGCCCTGAGTCCGGGGGAGCGGGAGCTGGACAGCCAGGTCCACGGCAGCGTCTGGAAGCTGGCGGTGGAGGAGGGGCAGGCCGTCAGCCCAGGCCAGGTGCTGGTCGTCCTGGAGTCCATGAAGATGGAGATCGCCGTCCACGGCGAGCACGCCGGGCGGGTCGGTCGGGTGCTCTGTCAGGTCGGTGCCCAGGTGGCCCCGGGTCAGACCCTGCTGGTCATCGACACCACCCCCGAATAGCGACAGGCAACGAAGAGCGAGCAGACGACCATGCCCAACCAAGCCCTGAACCTCTCCATCGCCCATTTGCGGGGGCGCTACCTGGCCGGGGACCTGACTCCGGCCGGACTGATGGCCGATATCCGCGCGCGCCTGGAGCGGCACGCGGACAATCCGATCTGGATTCACGTGCTCACCGAGGCCGAGCTGACCCCCTACCTGGACCGCCTGGCGGCGACCGACCCCCGGGACCTGCCCCTTTACGGCATCCCCTTCGCCATCAAGGACAATATCGACCTGGCCGGCGTACCGACCACCGCCGCCTGCCCGGCCTATGCCTATTGGCCAGAGGGTTCCGCCCATGTGGTGGAACGGCTGATCGCGGCCGGCGCCATTCCGGTGGGCAAGACCAATCTGGATCAGTTCGCGACCGGCCTGGTGGGCACCCGTTCGCCCCATGGGGCCACCCGCAACGCCTTCAATCCGGACTACATCTCCGGGGGCTCCAGCTCGGGCTCGGCAGTGGCGGTGGCCCTCGGGCTTGCGAGCTTCTCCCTGGGGACGGACACCGCCGGGTCAGGGCGCATCCCCGCGGCCTTCAACAACCTGGTTGGGACCAAGCCCACCCGTGGGGTCATCTCCACGTCCGGGGTGGTGCCGGCCTGCCGAACCCTGGACTGCGTGAGCGTCTTTACCCTGGATATGGACGATGCCGCGACGGTGATGGCCGTCGCCGCCCATTTCGACCCGACGGACCCCTATGCCAGGGCAGGGGAGGCGGGTTGGGATGCGCCGAGACCTGGAGATGGATCTTTTCGATTCGGCGTGCCGCGCTCGTTGCAGTGGTTTGGCGACGGCGAGAGCGAACGGCTCTTTGCCCTCGCCGTGGAGCGCCTTCAGGCCCTGGGTGGTGAGGCGGTCCCCATCGACTTCGAGCCCTTCGACGAGACCGCACGCCTGCTCTACGAAGGCCCATGGGTGGCGGAGCGCTATGCCGCCATCGAGCCCTTTATCGAGGCCCATCCGGAGGCCCTGTTCGAGGTGACCCGCCTGATCATCGCACCCGCTGCCGAGGCGCGGACCGTGGATGCCTTCAAGGCCCAGTATCGCCTCGCCGCCCTCAAGCGCCGGGCGGACGCGCTCATGGTCGGGCTCGACTTCGTGGTCACCCCAACGGCGCCGGGTATCTACACCATCGCCCAGGTTGAAGCAGACCCCATTGGTCTCAACAGCCGGCTTGGGACCTACACCAACTTCATGAACCTGCTCGACCTGGCCGCGGTCGCCGTGCCCGCCGGCTTCCGCGCGGACGGCCTGCCGTTTGGCGTCACCCTGTTCGGACCGGCCTTCAGCGATGGCGCGCTGGCGAGCTTTGCCGAGAGTCTGCATCGGGCCCAGGGGCGCGGGCTCGGGGCGACTGGCCATCCCCTGGCGCCTCAGGCGACCCCCATTGGCCCTGTGCAGTCCGAGCCAGACGCGGCCAGGCTCTCCCTGGTGGTGTGTGGGGCCCACCTCTCCGGGCTGCCCCTGAACCTCCAGGTCACCGAGCGGGGCGGGACTTTGGTGCGCGCCACACGGACGGCTCCCCGCTACCGCTTCTATGCCCTACCCGGCGGACCGCCGCATCGACCGGGGCTGATTCGCCAACAGCAGGGTGGGGCCCCCATCGAGGTGGAGGTTTGGTCCCTGCCGCTGAGTCAGGTCGGCGGTTTCCTCGCTGGAATTCCGGCGCCGCTGGGCTTGGGTAGCGTGGAGTTGGAGGACGGTACCTGGGAGAAGGGATTCATCTGCGAGGGCATCGGCGCCGAGGGTGCCCGTGACATCACGGATCTCGGCGGCTGGCGGGCCTTCATGGCAGCTGCGGGGAATGCTTGATGTGCGGAGGCTCTCCGACCCGTGGCAGGATGCCGCCTGTGCGGGAGGGGATGTTCCAACTCTGCTTCAAACCGTGTTGAGAAACGCCCGGATACGCCCCTCGATCCAATAATCCGGCTTCCACGGCAGGCACCCGCCGACAAAACCCACATGCCCGCCCCCGCGGGACAACTCCAGCCGCACCCCTGGCCCCAGTTCGTCCCGACTGGGGATGCTGCGCGGAAACATGAAGGGGTCGTCCCGAGCGTGGAGGATCAGGGTCGGTGCCGTGATCTGGCGGAGAAATGGCCGACAACTGCACCGGGCGTAGTAATCGTTCGCCCCGGCGAAACCGTTCAGGGGCGCGGTAATCTGGTCATCGAAGTCGAAGAAGTCGCGCATGGCCTCCAGATCCAGGTCCGCCAATCCCGGCATGACCGCCCGCTTGCGGCGGTAGGTATCCCTCAGACGTCGCATGAGGTGATTGCGATAGATTACTGATGAAGCAATGTTTAGCCTGAGCATCGCATCGCGCAACACGAAGGGGACCGAGACCGCAACGGCGCTACGGATCAAGGGCTCTTTAGTCTCACCCAGGTACTTGAGCAGCAGGTTGCCCCCCAGGGAAAAACCCACCGCCGCCAGCGGCGGGCCGCCAGGACCCCCCGCCAGATGGGCCAGCACCGCCGCCAGATCGTCCGATGCCCCGGAGTGATAGGCGCGCGGCAGCCGGTTCGGCTCCCCACTGCACCCGCGCAGATACATGAATACCGGACGGAAGCCCCCAGCCTCCAGGGCCGCCAGGGTCCCCGCGGCATAGTGAGACTCCAGCCCACCCTCCAGCCCGTGGATGACGACCACCGTCGGCCCATGGCCAGACCCTAGTTCCAGGTCGATGAAGTCCCCGTCCCCCAGTTCCACCCGTTCGCGGTGCAGCTCCAGTCGCGGGCGTCTGCGCATCAGGCTCGGCCAGAGGGTCTGTAAATGGGGGCCTGGCAGCCACCAGGCGGGGCGAAAGGCGCTCTCTGTGACCGTTCCCATGCATGAATCCTGATCGGTCGCCGGTAGGTCGGACATTAGAGCCGAAACCCGAACCTGGATGCCAGCCAAGAACACCGCGATCAGGCCGAGCGACCCTTCGCCTCAAACGGACAAGCCGCGTGCCGCGGCCTAGAGATCGCGCTACCCTTGGCCCACGGTTTCACCCATCGAGGATGCAATCACCCATGATCCAGCGCCAACTCGACTTGCGACACAGCGGGGCCCGCCTGCTGGTGGCGACCCTCTTCTCCACCCTCAGCCTCACCGCAGGAGCGGCCATGGATAGCGAGATCCGCGTCGACGAGTCGGCCCAGCAGGCCCTGGCCGTGACCATCTACAACGACAATCTGGCCCTGGTGAAGGACCTGCGGGGCCTGACCCTGACCGAGGGCGAGAACCGCCTCGCCTGGCGCGGGGTCTCGGTGCAGATTCGCCCGGAGACGGCCCTGCTCAGCGAGACCACCGGCAAGCTCCCGGTGGCCGTGTTGGAGCAAAATTTCGACTTCGACCTGCTCACGCCCCAGAGCCTGCTCAAGAAATACGTGGGGCGTGGCGTCCAGGTCATTCGCAGCAATGATGCCGGGGAACGTACGGTCGAGGAGGCGACGGTGCTGGCCGCCAACGACGGCGTGGTACTGCGCTACCCCGATCGGATCGAGACCGGCATCGTCGGTCACCTCGCCTTCCCAGACGTGCCGGACAACCTGCGCGATCAGCCGACACTGGTGTTGCACCTGGAAGTCCCGGCGGCCGGGGAGGGCGCCTTCGAGCTGTCCTATCTCACCGGGGGCCTGTCCTGGCAGGCGGACTATGTGGCCAATCTGGCCGCGGATGGTGCCACCATGGACCTCAACGGCTGGGTGACCCTCACCAATGCCAGCGGCATTGCCTACCGCAGCGCCCTGGTGCAACTGGTGGCCGGGGAGGTCAACCAGGTTGCGGAACCCCAGCTAGAGGTACGGCGCAGCATGGCGATGGCCATGGTTGCCGAGGCCCCCATGCCCCAGGAAGAGACCCTGGACCAGTACCACCTCTACACTCTGCCGCGGCCCACCGACATCGGCAACAACCAGACCAAGCAGGTCGCCCTGCTCGCCGCCCCCGGGGCCCCGGTGACCCGGGAGCTGGTGGTGCGCGGTCAGTCATACACCTATCGCGCCCAGGCCGGCGACGGCTGGAGCAAACTACCCGTCTCCTCCATGTTGCGTTTCGACAATCAAGGCGGGAGCCTGGGTATCCCTCTGCCCGAAGGCGTGGTGCGGGTCTACAGCAAGGACAGCCGGGGCAATGCCCAGTTTCTCGGGGAGGATCGGATCGATCACACCCCCAAGGGCGAGACCGTCACCCTCAAGCTGGGCGAGAGCTTCGATGTCACTGCCAAGCGCAAGCAGACCAGCTTCCGCAAGCTCTCCGGTACCAGCGCCTACAACTATGCCTTCGAGGCCGGCTTCGAGATGGAGCTGAAGAACGCGAGGTCGGAGCCGGTGACCGTCAAGGTGCTGGAGGAGCTGCCTGGAGACTGGACCCTGGTCCGAGCCAGCCAGCCGCACACCAAGGAGGCGTCGAACCTCGCCTCCTGGCAGGTCGAGATCCCGGCGGAGGGCAGCGTCACCCTGGACTGGTTGGCGCAGGTGCGGTTCTAGGGGTTAGCGCCGTCGCGGCAGGGTCCGAACGAGGACGATGCGCCGACCCTCTGAGCCCAGGTAGCCGCCCGAGCGCAGTTCGGTGAGCACCCGACTGACCATCTCCCGTGAGCAGCCGATGCGCTGGGCGATGTCGCGCTGGGTCAGGGGAGGGGTGATGCGTCGATCACCGTCCTCGACGGCGCAGGTATCCAAGACCCGCACGACCCGGGCATGACAGTCGTCCAGGGCAACGGATGCAAAGGCCTCGGTCAACGCCGCCAGCCGTTGGGCCAGGATCAGGACCAGATTCCCCAGCACCACCGGGTGGCTGGACAGGACTTGCTGAAAGACCCCGCGGCTCAGGGCCAGCAAGTCCGTCTCGACCAGGGCGGCCACCGAGGCTGGCTCGGGCCCCCCGGTCACCAATGGGATCTCTCCAAAGTGTTCCCCTGGCCCCAGGTATTCGAGCACGATCTGGCGGCCGTCCTCCGCGGTCAGGAAGCGTTTCACTTGGCCGCTGCGGATCATGTACAGGCGCTTCCCAGGTTTGCCCTGGGTGCAGACCAAGGTGTTTGGCCGCAGGCGTCGCGACCGGGTGTGGCGTGCGACAAAGGCCGCGGCGTCTGAGCTTACCCCACTGAACAAGCGCATTGATTCCAACATGTCCCTGCTCCGTTGGCGTGGTCCATACGCCAATCATAGACATCCTCTGTCGTCGTTCGCCGGGACAATTCGCAATTGGTCAGGTCTGCGCCCAAACAGGCGATGCAGGTTGGCTTTCCGATGGGGTCATGAAAAAGCCCCGCACCAGGCGGGGCCAAAGGGGCAGGCCAGCTCGCGAGCTTCGTCGGCGGACAGCGCCTGCGCCGGAACTAGCTCACGCCGATCTTCTGCATCAGCCCGAAGCTCTTGACGAAGGGCCCAGCCATGCGCGGGTCCTTGATCATGGAGGCATAGTCGCCGCTCTTGAACTTGAGCTTGCCGAACATGTAGGCGCTGGCCATGCCGGCCATGCCAATGCCGTCATGGACCCACTTCATCCAGTCCTTTACGTCGGCGCGCATGTCCCAGTCCGCGGTCTCGCCGGCCCAATCGCCGGCGCGCACGCAGGTGCCATTCTCCACGACGAAGACCCCGCGGGGGTTCTCCTCGTTCTTGAAACCGCAGCAGATGACGGAGTTGAAGCCGATTTCGGCCAACTTGTCCTTGACCTCAGGATCGGCGTTCCAGGCGTCTCCAAGTTCTTTCATCCAGGCATCGGAAAAGAGTTCAGCCATGGTGGGTAGGTCCTCCAGTTGAGTGTCGGTGAGTGGCAGGGAGTGCTCTGTTGCCTCAGCTGCCTTATTTGGGCTGTCGGTTGACGCCGAGACGATTCTACCCGAAATCTAGGGTGATGCCCGCCGCTGTCAGGGCCTGCGCCTCTTGTTCGAGCTCCAGACGGGTCAGCGGGTGGGCATCCAGCCAGCGGTTGGGGAAGGACAGTTCCAGGTGGTCGCCGTTTGCCACCAGACGTGGGCGCGGCTTGATGTTTGGCGTGCGGCCGCGGTGGATGAGCACCGCCAGTCGCAGCAGGACGCAAATATGCCGGGCGCAGTCCTGGCTGGGTTGGGGCAGGGCCAGGAACTCGGCGATTGGAAACTTGCGCCTGTGACCCAGGACCAGGGCCGCCAGGACCTCCTGCTGTTGGCGGGTGAAGCCGGACAGATCGGCATTGCGGACGAGATAGCCACCGTGCTTCTGGTACTGACTGTGGGCGATGACCACGCCGATCTCATGTAGGCGCGCCGCCCAACCGAGGAATAGCGGGTAGTCCAGGTCGTGCAGACTCCATGAAGCGGCAACCTGCCGGAACAGGCCCAGGGCAGTCGCCTGAACCCGGCGCGCATGGGAGCGGTCCACCGCGAAGCGCCGCACCAGGTTCGCAACGGTACGCTCGCGTACGTCCTCGTTGCGGGTGCCGCCCACCATCTCGTAGAGCAGTCCCTCGCGTAAGGCCTCGTCGGAGACCTGCATGTGCTCGATGCCCAGGGTTATGAAGACCGAGCGCAGTACCGCTACCCCGCCTGCAAAGACCGGGCGACGTTCGTCGCTCAGGCCCTTGAGCTCGATGGCGGAACTGCGACCCGCATCGATCAGCGCCTCCCGCAGCCGCTCAAGGGAGGTGGCGGAAATGCCGGCCTCGCTCCAGCCCTCTGCGGCCACCACGGTGGCGATGGCCTTGATGGTGCCGGAGCTGCCTACCGCTTGATGCCACCGAGCGCGGCGGACCAGCTCGCGGACCGGCCGGACCTCCAAGGCTCCAAAAAGCTCAGCCTTGTCCATGAGCTTCGCGGTGATCTTGCCGTCGTCGGCGAACCAGCGCTGGGAGGTGCTGACGCAGCCCATGTGCAGACTCTCACGGACATCGGCGGTGAAGCTCTCGCCGACGATCAACTCCGTGCTCCCACCGCCGATGTCCACGACGAGACGCCGTTCCGGTCCCGCGGCCAGCCCGTGGGCGACGCCCAGGTAGATGAGGCGTGCCTCCTCTCGACCGGCGATCACGTCGATGGGGTGGCCCAGGGCCATCTCGGCCTGCTCCAGAAAGCGCGTTTCTGGACGGATCTGGCGTAGGGTGTTGGTGCCCACCGCCCGCACGCTGCCAGGGGGCATGCCGCGCAGGCGCTCGCCAAAGCGCTCCAGGCAGGCGAGGGCGCGCTCGGCCACCTCGGGGCGCAGGTATTTGTTCTCGGTCAGCCCCTCGCCCAGGCGCACCATTTCCTTGATGCGGTCGATGACCTGAAGATTGCCCGCGTCGACGCGGGCCACGATCATGTGGAAGCTGTTGGAGCCGAGGTCAATGGCCGCTACCGATTTGGGCTGGGTAGCGGTTGCGGTGGGGACGGGCTGCTCTAAAGACATCGTGGAGCTCTCCGGTCAAAGGCGGCGGGATCGTCTCAAAAGGTGTGACGGCTCATACCCGCGTAAGATGTGGTGAGGGACGAACCGCACCGTGGCGCCGGCACGATGCGTCGGTTTGGGATGTTTCGCGCACGGACCGCCGGCCGCTGCTATCAGGCAAGCCGGTGGATGCGGCGTCGATCATCGTTCCGGCCGCCCCCGAATGGTCCGCTGTGCGGACCGCGCGGGCTTCTCCCAAGAACGGTAGGGTGGACAAGCGCGGCGCAAGCTCCAGGTCGGGTGCCACGTGCCTAAACCACCCTACGGATGTTCCGTCCATTGATACCCGTCGCACGTCGGTTCTGTATTTCAGGATTCCAACGTTTCGATCAGAAACAATTTTTTACTGACAATTGTTAACGCGGATTGAGCTCCGGCAGGTAGACCCGCCTTGGGGTCAAGCTCGCCAGCAGGCCCCGGGCGGCGCCCCGGCGGGGGCGTAGGCTGCGTTTGAGGTCGCGCTTCCAGCGCGGGAAGTCGAGATCCTGGCGGCCGTAGAGGGCTCCATCGAGCTCCTGCATGAGGCGCTCGATCTGGGTGCGATCCGCATTGGGTCGGACCTGGGCGAGCTTGTCCGCCAGACCGGCCAGGGGCTCCTTGGGGTCGAAGGCCAGGTTGCGGCAGGTCTGCGCCTGGAACTGTTGGCACCAGGCCGCGGGTTCGGCCTCCCGGTCCGCAGCGCCCACGCATAGCCACAATCGGGTGGGTTCCGGAAGCTTGCGGGTCAGAGTCCGCCCGACGCTTTGCACAGCTCGCGCCGGATTCAGCCTGCGCAACAGTCGACCCAAGCCGGTGCTGAGCCACCCCAGGGCCGCGCCGGTGCCGGAGCGCACGGCCGTCGCCACGCTGACTCTGGCCTGGGCTCCCAGCGGCCGCTTACCGGCGGTGGTGCGAGCCTGATACCAGACCCCGCCCCAGTAGCCGAGCAGGAGCAGTAGCAGTCCGGTCAGCGGAATCCAGAAAAACCCCCAGCCCTGGCCCTCGTCGGCGAGGCGGGATAGCCCGAAGGGTCCGGACTCGCCATCCACCTGCAGGGTGCGTAGCGGTGTGCCGGCCACCTCGCGGGTGCCCTTGTCCACGTTCCACCAGACGACCTGGATCTCGGGGACCTTCAGCCGCCCCCCGGAGTGGGGGACCAGGGTGTAGTACTCGGTGCGCTTGCCGACCAGATTGCGCCGGTCAGCGGACAGGCCGCCCTCGGTCAGGGTCTGCTCCCGATAGACCCGGTAGTCCGGCGCGTCGAGCATGCCCTCCAGACTGGGCAGTTGGGCGCCCGTGGCCCCGACGGCCTTGAGTTCCAGGGAGATGGTGACCGGCTGGCCCTCTTCGACATCGCGCGTGGAGTCCAGGTTGGGCGTGAGGGTCAGCTCGTGCAGGGGCAGCCAGGGGCTGACCGAACTCATGATGGGACGGACTTGGATGCGCGAGGCTGCGGTCTTCACCTCGTAACGGCTGGACTGCGCACCATAGCCGCCGCTGCCGCCCTGGGTCCCGGTGACCTTGATCGGGGGTAGGTCCAGGTCGCCCGCCCGCAGCGGGGTCAGGGTCAGGGTGAAGTCGTTGACGATCTCCTGTTTGCCGCCCTCGCCGGTGCGCGAACCGGTGGTCGGCCCATCGATCTTTTGCAGCATGAAGTCATTGGTGGTGGGCAGCTCGGGGTCGGCGCGTTCGAGATTCTTGTCGCTGATCAGGCGCAGGCGCAGCAGGACGTTTTCCTGGACATAGGGCTGATCGTTGGTGATGGCCAGCTCGACGCGCGGGGGTTTTGCGACGGTCTGGGTCGCAGGCTGCTGACCATAGCTACCGGGGTAGCCGTACTGCCAGGGGTTCTGATAGCCGCTCTGATAGCCGGGGGGCTGGCCATAGGCGGGCTGGCTTTGCCCCTGGGGCCACTGCGCAGCGCCGTAGGCCCGCGCCTGAGTGTTGATCGGGGCTGGCGGTGGGGCTGGGGGCATGCCGCGGGCATTGCTCTGGGCGGGCGGGCGGAAGCCGCCCCAGTTGCCCGGTTGTTGCCAGGGGCCCGGGTCGCGCGCCCAGGCCGAGGTCGCGACCAGGGCGAGCGCGACCAAGCAGCCGAGGCCGGCCAGGCGCCGCCGGCTCGGGTCCGCAGCTCTACCTGCCCGGGCCGAGACGCTGGACATGGGGTTGGGGTTTACCACGGCCGACTCTCCCGCAGGCGCCCGCCAGCCTCTTGCATCATCTGCATCTCTTCCATCTTGAACTGATTCCGCAATAGCAGGGCCGGGTCCCCCTCGGCCTGGCGCAGGCGCTGCTCCATGATCGCAAAGCCCGGGCCGAGCACCGGCCGTCCGCCCATGGCTGCCGCTGCGGCCTGGTCCTCACCCGGAGGCATATCCGTCATGGGCTGGCCACCCATCTGGTCGAAGGCGTCCACCGCCGCGCCCATGCTGGGTTCGGGCGGGGCCTCGGGCGGTTGATCGTCAGGGGCCTTATCGCGACCGCCGCCGGCAGACTTGGGCTTGTCCTTGGGGCTTTCGCCCTGAGGCTCGCTGGGCTTCTTGCCGTCGTCCGCAGGCTTGTCCGACTGGTCGCCGGGCTCTTTTTTGGCCTCGTCCGGGCGCTTGCCCTTATCGGGGCCTTCTTCTTCGCCGCCTGACTTCTTCTCTTCGTCCTTGGGCTGCTCCTGGTCGGCGCCGGGCTCCTGGGCCTCGGGTTTGGGCTTCTCGCCGCCGTCCTGGTCGCGCTCCTCTTTGCCGGACTTGCCCTTGTCCTCGGGCTTGTCCTGGTCACCGGCGTCGCCCTTGTCCTGCTCCTGTTCAGGCTTCTTGTCGCCCTCCTCGCCCTCGGGTTTGTCGTCCTCGGGCTTGGAGCCCTGCTCCGACTCGGGCTTGGTCTCGTCGTCGCCCTTCTCGCCTTTGTCCTGCTTCTGGTCCTCCTCCTTGCCCTGCTGGTCTTGCTCCTGCTGCTTGTCGCCGCCCTCACCCTCGGTCGGTTCCTGTTCCTGGTCCGCACCCTGCTTGGCGTCGGTCTCCTCGCCGGCTTTGCCGCCCTGCTCGGACTGCTCCTGATCCTCCTGACTGCCCTCGGATGTTTCCTCGTCCTTAGGCTGGTCGCCGGATTCGCCCTCCTGATCCTGTTGGTCCTGCCCCTCTTGGGGTTTGGACTCGTCGGATGACTCGCCCTTGCCGTCCTGCTGCTCCTTCTGCTGGTCGCCGGACTTCTGCTCCTCGGACTCCTTCTGCTGGTCGCCGGACTTCTGTTCCTCGGACTCCTTCTGCTGGTCGCCGGACTTCTGTTCCTCGGACTCCTTCTGCTGGTCGCCGGACTTCTGTTCCTCGGACTCCTTCTGCTGGTCGCCGGACTTCTGTTCCTCGGACTCCTTCTGCTGGTCGCCGGACTTCTCCTCTTCGGACTCCTTTTTCTGATCGCCGGACTTCTCCTCTTCGGACTCCTTTTTCTGATCGCCGGACTTCTCCTCTTCGGACTCTTTTTTCTGGTCGCCGGACTTCTCCTCTTCGGACTCCTTCTTTTGGTCGCCCTCTTTCTTGTCTTGCTTCTGCTGCTCGGACTTCTCTTGCTCGGACTGGTCCTTCTTAGACTCATCCTGCTTTGACTTGTCTTGCTTGGACTTTTCCTGCTGCTCGTCGGACTTGTCCTTGGCGTCCAGCTTCTCCTGTTTTTCCTGTTTCTCTTTTTCCTTCTCCTCGAACTGCTCCTGTTCCACCTGGGCGAGCATGGCGCGGGCGACCCCGAGGTTGTGCTGGGCGTCGCTGTGCGTTGGGTCCGCACTCAAGACCTGCTCATAGGCCGTCACTGCCCCGGCAAAGTCCGCCAACTGGAAGCGGGTGTTGCCCAGGTTGTAGCGTGCCTCGATCCGGTTCTCCGGGTCTTCCGTTACCTCGAAGTTCTTGGCCGCGTCCGCATAGCGCCCGGCCCGGTAGAGGGCTACGCCCTTGCGATAGGGGTCGGAGAAACCGTAGGCGGCCTCGATGTAGTCGCCGGTCTCGAATAGTCGCAGGGCCTGTTGGTCGCTGTTCTCGAACCAGCTCGCCGATGCGGTAAGGCTCGTCGCGAACCCAAGCGCCAGGGCAATGGGTGGGAGCTGTTTGATCATCGCTTGGTCTCCCCCATGGTAGCGTGGCCTTCCTTGGGCTGGGAGTGGCGGCGCGCCTGACCGCGGAACTGGGGCAGTAAGAGGATCATGATGGCCAGCACCGGCAGGTAGTAGCGTTCGTTCCAGATACGGGTGCGCTCGTCCCCGGCCTTGGCCGGGAGTTTGGAGACCGATGCGGCGCTGAGGATGTCGCGGCTGTCGTCGTCGCGATAACCGGCGACCAGATAGATGCCCTGGCCGGCCTCGGCCAGTCCCTCCAGCAGGTCGGTGTTGAGGGCGGACACCACCGGCTTGCCGGTGCGGTCGGTGATCCAACTCCCGGCCTGGGCCGGGGGCGGTGCCGGGACCCGCGCACCCTGCTCGGTCCCGATGCCGAGGACGTGCAGCCGGATGCCCTCGGCGGCCAGCTTGCGAACCTGTTCGGTCAGCTCCGGCTCGTCGAAGTCGCCGTCCGTGATCAGCAGGATGGCGCGCGAGGACTCGGCGGGCAGGCCGTTGAGCAAGGTCTCGGCCCGCTCCAGGGCCGAGCTGACGCGGCTGCCCTGGAACTCGGCCAGGTCCGTGGACAGGGCGGGCAGGGCGTTGAGCACTGTATAGGTGTCCTCGGTGACCGGGGAGATGACGTGGGGGACGGAGGCAAAGGCGATCAGGCCCAGGCGTACGTCCCGGTCGATCATGATCAGGTCCTGGATCTCCTGGCGGGCACGGGCGAGCCGACTGGGGGCCACGTCGGCAACCTGCATGGAGCGGGAGACGTCCAGCAGGATCAGGAGATTGTTGCCCGGATGGAAGAGCCGAACGTCGGTGTAGTCCCAACGTGGCCCGGCCATGGCCGCCAAGAGCAGGGTCCATAGGAGGGACCAGGATAGGAAGCGCCCCCAGCGCTCCTGGGCCTTGAGCTCACGGGTACCCGTGAGGTGGGGCAGCAGGTGGGCGTCGGCGTAACGGTGAATGGGGCCGCGGGCGGCGCGTGCCGCGCTGCGCCACAGCCACAGGGCCACGGGGACCAGGGCCAGCAGGCCCAGGAACCACAGGGGTTGTTCGAAGTGGAAACCGGCCTCAGGCACTTGCAGACCTCGTTGCGAAACGTTTGCGCCCCTCGGGGAAGAGCCCCAGAGCGAGCAGGGCGAACAGAGACAGGCCCAGGGGCCAGTGGTACAGGGGGTCCGGCAGGAAGGCGGTGCGCGACTCCGCCTGAGTCTTCTCCAACTGCCCGATGCGCTTAGAGATCTCCTCCAGCGCGTTGGTGTCGGTGGCGCGGAAGTAGGCCCCGCCGGTGACCTTGGCGATCTCCTGCAAGACGCCCTCGTCCATGGTCAGGTCGTCACGGTATTCGATGACGCCCTTCTCGTAGATGGGGATGCGCTCCTGCTTGCTGCCCACCCCGATGACGTAGATGCGCACCCCGAAGGCGTGGGCCAGGCGCGCCGCCTCCACCGGGGCGAAGCCGCCTGAGGTGTTGTCTCCATCGGCGATCAGGATCATGACCCGGGACCCGGGCGGGCGCTCGCGCAGCTTTTTGGCCGCCAGAGCGATGCCGTCACCCAAAGCCGTGCCCTGGCCCGCGATGCCCGGCACTACCCCCTCCATGAGCTGGCGTACCGCGAGCCGATCGACGGTCAGGGGCGACAGCACATAGGACTGGCTCCCGAAGATGATGAGCCCGGTGCGGTCACCCTCCCGCGAGTCCACGAAGCGCCCCATGACCCCCTTGACCACCGCCATGCGGGTCACCTGTCGCCCCTCCACGGTGAAGTCCAGGGCGTCCATGGAATGGGAGGCGTCTACCCCCAACATGAGGTCGTAGCCCGGGGTGCTGACCTCGGTGTGGGGGGTCAGCCACTCGGGGCGCATCAGGGCGACCACCAGCCCGGCCCAGAGTAGGAAGAGCAGGGTCTTGTGAATCCAACCGCCCAATTGTAGGCGCGGGCGACGGGTCTGATAGGCAGCCTTGAGGTCTTCCAGATGGGGGTGGAGCAGGGTGACCCGCTGGCCCTCCAGGTCGTGCTCCGTACGCTCGCCGGGTGCGCGCCAGAGCAGGGGGAGGATGAAGGGCAGGGGCAGCAGGATCGCCATCCAGGGCCAGTAGAACTCAAACATGGGCTGCCTCGGTCTGCTTGAACTTCTTCTTGGTCTTTTTCGGCTGTTCTGTGGCCACCCAGTCGTGGGTTGCCTCGATCAGCGCGATCAGATCCGCCCGGTGGGTTTTAGCGCCGGCGTCGACCGGGGGGGCATAGGGTGCATCCAGGAGCAAGCGCCCGCGGCCGGCCCAGTCGAAGTGGTTGGGATCGTTGGCCTGGAGCCAGCCCAGCCAGTCCGTCCCGGTCAGGCCGGCGCAGGCGGCACGGCCCAGGCGGGCCATGGCGATGCGCCGCAGCAGCTCCGAGACCGACCCGGCGGCCTCCTTTAGCCCCAGTTCATCGAGCCGAACCTGGCGGCGCAGGACGCGCAATTGGCGCGCCGCGTCCCAGCGCCAGTCCCCCAGGGTGATGACCGGGATAGGGATGCGCAGGCGTAGCGTCGAGCGAAAGCGCCAGGCGAGCCAGGTGAGCAGGATCAGCCCTGCCGCCATGGCCCACCAACCAGGTCCGGGCGGCCACCAGGGCACGCCCTCGAAGCCGTGGATATCGCGGATCTGTGGGACTGCCTCATTCATGGATGCAACCGTGGTTTGGGATTCAAAAATTGCTCTGTGCCTTCTCGTTCCCACGCTCCGCGACCTAGGCTGGGTAGAGCGCAGCGAAACACAGCAATCAACCGCTTAGGTGGCCGCCAACGATGGGTTTCGCTGCGCTCTACCCATCCTACGGGAATACTCGCCCAGTCTCTGGAGTGTGGCAGCAACATGAAAGGGTTTACCGCGACAAAAGACCACGTCCCAATTAGGCAAGGACGTCCAGTGTTCACTACAGGGTCTTAACCCGAGCCTGTTGCCGCAAATGGTGGATCAGGTTGAGGTGGATCTCCTGATCCGTGCGTACCGGCAGCAGGATAATATGTAGCCGCCGGGCGATGGCCTGGAGCAACTCGCGGCGCTCGGCCCAGGCATCGTGGTAATACTGCCGCGCCTTGGGGTCGTCCGTATCCACCTCGATCAGGGTGCCGTCGGTGCCGGTGAAGGTCGCGACGCCCATCGCAGGGACCTCCCAGTCCGCCGGGTCGTCCACCGGGATCAGTGCGACGGTGTTGCGTTGGGAGAGGTCGCCAAGGATACGTTCCAGCCCCATCGGCTCGCGGTTGAGGTCGGCGATGACAAACACCAGCGATCCTGTGGTCAAGCCACTGGTGGCGCGTTTCAGGGCGCCGCCGAGGCAGTCCACGGACTTGTCCAGGGTCTCGCCGGGTACGGTGAGGGTGCGCAGGAGCTGCCAGAGGGCGCGCCGGCCGCGGGACGGGCGGAAGTGCTGGAGTCCGGCGACGGCGTCGCCGAAGACCATGCCACCGACCCGATCATGCAGGCGCGAGGCAGCCCAACCAATCAGCGCTGCGGTGCGGGCCGCCTGGACAGATTTGAAGGTCCCGCGGGTGCCGAAGGCCATGTGCGGGCCCTTGTCCACGCACAGGACGACGCTGCGCTCGCGCTCCTCCCGAAAGACCTTGAGGTGGGGCTCGTTGATGCGGGCCGTGACCTTCCAATCCATATACCGGATGTCGTCTCCCTCGCGGTACTCGCGCACCTCTTCGAAGTTGACGCCGGCGCCGCGAAAGACCGAGGCGTAGAGTCCGGAGAAGCTGGAGTTGACCAGGTGATGCGACGGCAGCCCCAGGGCGTGGGCCTGGTGGCGCAGCTCCAGGAGGTCGTCGAGACGCGGATGAAGGCTCATGAGCCGAACCTGCTTGGCCTGTCTGGCGCGTATCTGTTTGGCGGGTGTCTGTTTGGCGCGCTCAGGGTATGGCCACCAGGTTGAGCAGGCGATTGATAAAGGCGTCCGTGGAGATCCCCTCGGCCTCCGCCTCGAACGTCAGGAGCAGGCGATGGCGCAGGATCTCCGGGGCCACGGACTGGATGTGGTGGGGGGCGACGAACTGGTCGCCGCTCATCCAGGCACGGGCACGGGCGCAGCGGCCGATGGCGATACTGGCGCGGGGCGATGCGCCAAAGCGGCACCAGCGGCCCAGGTCCGCGTCGTAGACCTTGGGGTCGCGGGTCGCCTGGACCAGATCGACGATGTAGCCATGGAGCTTGGGGTCGAGGTACAGGTTGGCCACGTCCCGGCGCATGGCGAACAGCTCTGCCTGGGAGAGGCGCTTGGCCGGCGGGGCGACGCTGGTCTTCTGTTGCTGGCTGTCCAGCTCCAGGATCTTCAGCTCCTCATCCCGGGTTGGGTAGGTCACGATCGCCTGCATCAGGAAGCGGTCGAGCTGCGCCTCGGGCAGGGCGTAGGTGCCCTCCTGCTCCACCGGGTTCTGGGTGGCCAGGACCATGAACAGCTTAGGCAGTGGATAGGTTCGCTGCCCGACGGTGATCTGCTGCTCGCCCATGGCCTCCAGCAGGGCCGACTGGACCTTGGCCGGCGCACGGTTGACCTCGTCCGCCAGCAGCACGTTGTGAAACAGGGGGCCGGGGCGGAACTCGAACTCCCCGCGTTCGTGGCGGTAGATGTCGGTGCCGATGAGGTCCGAGGGCAACAGGTCCGGGGTGAACTGGACACGGTGGAAGTCGCCCTCCAGGGATTCCGCCAGGGCCTTGACGGCGGTGGTCTTGGCCAGCCCCGGCATACCCTCCACCAACAAATGACCATCGCTTAGCAGGCAAATCAGCATGCTGTCGATGAACTTTTGTTGGCCGATGATGCGGGAGGCGATGTGGTCGCGAACGGGCTTTAGGTCTGCTGGGGTCATACTTGGGATGCTGCCGGGGTGCCTGAATCGGGATGTGGGGTGCGGTTCCAGTTCCTTGTGGACGAGGTACCGGCGGGGCCGGTCGAGGGATCAGGTTGTGGGGTACCTGACCCGATATCCTGACCGTTTTTGGGGTCTAACGCAACCCGGATGAATCGTTGAATTATCAGTATATTCTGATATTTATTGCGGCGGTCTGAGGGCCGACGGGGACTCCCACCTGAGCCGATCGTGCGTCGGTCCGGGCGGGCACGACCCGACTCCGCACCTAGAAAATCAAGCCATTCCACCTGCTGTTGTGCACATGCGACGGGTGCGCAGATTGTATGGCCAGTGTACGCCCGGTTGGCTAAGCTCCCAGTCAGAAAAATTTGTAACAAATGGTTTTTTCAAGAGAAAAAATACCTGGCCATTTTTGAGCCAATTTGAAGATGGCCCTGTCCCGACGGGGGGTTAGCCGTCCTGCCCAGACATTGTGCACAGAGTTATCCACAGAAATTGTTGGTAACGCTAGTTTTGCTAACCGCGCTAACAGCATAGGTGTTCCTGCTCGGGGTCTGTGACATGCCGGCCGACTGAGAACATTCTGCGCACCGGTCGCCGCGATCTGGGTCACAATTCCAGTCCTCGCCGTGGACGGTCAAGGGCGCCCGTCGGGGCGCTGTCCGAGCCTGGCGCCCAAGACGCCAATCGACCGGAGCATAGGGGGATCACCCGTTGACCAGCCCGACCGACAATCCTCTGGACCTTGGCCCCGAGGTGCAACCAGCGACGCTGCCTGCGATACTGCCCTCTGCCCCATTGGCCGAGCGAATGCGCCCGCGGACCCTGGGTGAACTCAAGGGCCAGAAGCACTTGCTGGCTTCAGGCAAGCCCTTGCGTCAGGCCATCGAGGCCGACCGCCCTCACTCCATGGTCTTCTGGGGCCCGCCTGGGACGGGCAAGACCACTCTGGCGCGGCTGGTCGCGGCCCACTCAGGGGCGCGCTTCTTGCGTCTGTCCGCTGTGCTTGCCGGGGTCAAGGACATCCGTGAGGCTGTAGCCCAGGCACGCATCGCACGCACCCAGGAGGGGCTGGGGACCATCCTGTTCATCGACGAGGTCCATCGCTTCAATAAGGCCCAACAGGACGCCCTGCTGCCCCATGTGGAAGACGGCACTGTCGTGCTCATCGGTGCCACCACCGAGAACCCATCCTTCGAGCTGAATAACGCGCTCCTGTCCCGGGCCCGGGTCTATGTGCTCAAGTCTCTGGGTACGGAGGAGCTGTGCGAGGTGATGGACCAGGCCCTGCGGGATACCGAGCGCGGTCTTGGCGGGCGCGCCCTGGTTCTGCCGGAGGTTTCCCGGGCGCAACTCGCGGAGGCCGCCGACGGTGATGCCCGTCGGGCGCTCAGCCTCCTGGAATTGGCCGCGGATCTGGCCGAGGGCGGCGAGATTGGTCCGGATGCGGTAGCCGAGGTGGTCGTAGGCCAGGTGCGGCGCTTCGACAAAGGTGGAGACGCCTTCTACGATCAGATCTCCGCCCTACACAAATCCGTGCGCGGCTCCGCCCCGGACGCCGCCCTCTATTGGCTGGCGCGCATGATCGACGGTGGCTGCGACGCCCTCTATCTCGCCCGGCGTATCGTCCGAATGGCCAGTGAGGACATCGGCAACGCCGACCCCCGGGCCCTGGACCTGGCCCTGTCCGCGTGGGACGTGGTGGATCGCCTGGGCAGCCCCGAGGGCGAGTTGGCCCTGGCCCAGGCCGTGACCTTCCTGGCCTGTGCAGCCAAAAGCAACGCCGTTTACACCGCCTGGGATGCGGCGCTCGCCGACGCCCGTCGAGGCGGCTCTCTGGAGGTGCCGGTGCACCTGCGCAATGCCCCCACCAAGCTGATGCGCGAGCTGGGCTACGGTCGAGCCTACCGTTACGCCCACGACGAACCTGAGGGCTATGCCGCTGGGGAGGACTATTTCCCCGAGGGGCTCAGACGACGGCGCTACTACAAACCGGTGCCGAGGGGGTTGGAGTTGAAGATCCGCGACAAGCTGGAGCACTTGGCGGCGTTGGACCGTCGGGCAGACGTGCGGGAGATGCCGACCGGTGACAGCGAAAAAGCGGAATTCCGCCGCAAATGAAGCCGGGCCACTTCCACGTCTGAAGTTTACCACCCCTTATTTCAGTGCCACGGCGCGGAATCCGTTCCCGCTCCGTTCCCACTTGCGGAATGGCTCTACCTCGCCGCGACGAAACAGCAGAATGGTCGTCCCGTGCCTCGGCAGGGTGTAGCGCAGGTCCTTGCCAAGGGGCTCGGGCATGACACTGTCCGTTACCTCCGTCCAACCGTTCTCGTCGACGGCGAACCAGCGTAGGGTGTCGGTGGCAGAGGGGTCGCCGATCGCGTTTCGCAGCTCTGGGTGCGCGGGGAGGATGTCCAGCTCCAGCACTTCCCATACCTCCCTGCACTCCATGGCGATCAGGGCGCCGCCATCCGGTTGCCGGAAGAGGGTGGTCGTCATCTCGCAGCGCTCCCCGCCGTCATCCGCCGGGTAGTGGAGGTAGCCGTTCGGCACGTCGAGGGTGAAGTGACTGGCCGGCTGCGTCGCGGCCCTTCGGATCTCGCTCTTGAGTACATCGATCTTCGCGAAGGGGTGCCACCAGTCGGCGAAGACACTGTCCGGCATCAGCTCCAAGCAGTCGACGATGTCGAGTCTCTTGTACGGGTCCTGTGCCGCCGCGGAATGGATGGCGATGCTGATGCAGATCGCGAACAGTGTCAGTGGTTTCATGGGCTCGAAGTCCACTACAGAATGTTGGTAAATCGCTGATGAATGGGGTTCGGTTGGGACCTTAGGCGATTGCCGGAGATTCTCATACCAGATTGCGCTGTATTTTTGTTCGGCTTCAAGGAGTGACAACAGGCGCATAGTCGCACTATGCAACTGTTGTCCCGACGCCGAAGCCGAGCGAAAAGACAAGCAGGATGGTTTGAGAATTGACAGAAATCGCCTTAGGTCAATCTGCAACGGCGGCCGTACCCACGAAGGTGCAATATGCCTCCACAGCCCGCCGGACGGCTTCCTCGGGTATTTCGTCCGGGTTGCCGCGAGACCGCTCCGAGAGATAGAGCGCCTGGAGCCTCAGCAAGGTGCCCCGCAGCTTCATCATGGCGTTCGGGGCACCAATGTTGAGGTTGTCCCATGGAATCCCCGCGATGCAATCAGGTAGCCGGCAGTCCTTGCCGGTATTGCCAAGCTCGAAGTCCGTCAGACGATCGAAGACCTCTCGTTGAAGAAAATCTACGGCGGCGATGGCCTTGTCGATGGAGTGGTCCTCCTCCGGCATCCTTAGATCCTCGGGTACGGTGGAGGTCCCGGAATCACAGAGACCGGCTCCTGGCCCTGGGACCGCGGCAGCTCCATGGCTCGAGCCCGAGCACCCGTCGGCGGACACATCGGACTGCTGCTGGCACCCGGCCTGCTTCAGTACCTGCTTCCAGTCCCCCTGCTGCATGCTGTAGCTGTCGTCCTCAAGGCCCTCGGGGCGGCCTGTCTCCGCGAATCGGACCAGCTCACCGTTGCCAAAATAGAAGCGATACTCGCCGAAGTCGCTCTTGCGGAAATAAAACAGAAGTTCACCACCCTTGTAGAGATACTCCTCGTACCACTTCACGGCTGAGCGTTCACCGTCGATCTCGACACGCACCAAGGTCTGCGCATTGGGCTCGTAGCCCTCGCCTTTGGTCCCCGAGGGGCCCGAAAGGTCGTACCAGCGCCTAATCGTCCGGTGATAGATGCCGACGGCGGCCACGGGTGCGTTGAGCCGATTCTCCAAGATCTCGACAAGGTAGAGACGGCACGCCAAGGATTCCTGTTGTCCGCCCGCCTCGGCACTGCCGCTACAACGCGTGACCTCCGAGCTGATCTCGTTGTAATAGCTGCGGATCTCCCCGACTCCTTGGTCATCGGCCCGCACTGGCATCGCTGCAACAACGAGGAGAACGAGAAGGAAACGAAAGAGATTCATACTGATTCCTCGGAGCGACGGACGGATAACGGATAGGAAATTCAAGCGACTCTGCGAGTCCAGGGCGGCCTGAGATTTTAGGCTAGCGAGGGCCGGAGGGTCGGTCAAGGCTCGACTAATGGCGCTCGCGGACCTCTCGATAGGCGCAACACCAAGCTTCGGTGTGCTTTGGAACGAGTTTCGAGGCCTAGCGGGCAGGCCCGAAATATGGAGCGGCGGCCTCGTCCACGGAGGCGATCCGGTTGTGGTTTTGCTTGCGACGCTCCGTGCTGGTGCGGATACTCCGGGGCCGGGTGCCTAGTACCCCGGTGTAGGGGTTACGACCGGGAACTTCCAAAACAGGGGACGAATGGGTGACCGGCGCGCACTTGCGTGTTACGTCCCGTCGGCGTCCCTTTTTCCACACGTCGAGGCAGTTTATGACACAACGCACGACTGGCCTGGTGGTCGGTGTGATCCTAGGCTCGGTGCTCGGGTTTTTCCTGGGGCTGGGCACCTATCCTGAATTGTTTCCTGCCCTGGTAGGGGGCTCCAGATCGGCCCCGGCGGCCGACGGGCCGGTCGTGGCCGAGGGGACCTTTGTCCACGCCAACCCGCAGGACCCGCTCCACTATGGCGCCGGCCCCGTGACCCTGGCCCCCGGCCTGGTGCAGCTCGGGGCAGGATTCGAGGTGGGTCCTGGCCCCGGTTATCACCTCTACCTGGTACCCCTGGCGGAGATCGGGCCGGACACTAGGGTGGACGAGACCCTGTTCATCGACCTAGGCCCGCTCCAGGGGTTTGCAGGGGCCCAGGCCTATGCCTTGCCTACGGGCCTCGACCTAGCGGACTATCCCTCGGTCGTGGTCTGGAGCACCCATTTCAATGTTCTGATCTCGGCGGCTGCCCTGCATCAGGTTCAGGCCGGATCTTGACGTTCGCTACCTCGTAGTAATGGGAGCACTACCTTGAGCAGATCCATTTCCTCGCTCGTATTCGCACTGACGTTTGCACTGGCGACGCTGTCGGGCTGCGCCACGGTCCCCGGCGGCGACCAGGGGCCGGCCATGCGCTTGGCCGGGGTTATGTCCGATGTCTATGTGACGTCCATGCTGGAACGTCTGTTCTCCGCTGGCGATCCGCGGGATACCGCCCGTTACCTGGTGGAGCGCGGGAGCGACAAGATGCGCCGGGTGGAGGGGATGCTGGCGGGCCGCTACATCCAGGCCTTCACTGAGCCTGAGCTGGCGGAGCTGGTGGCCTTCTTCGATAGTCCCCTTGGGCGCAAGGTGCAGGGGACCTACAGCAGCGTCTTCTACGGGAGCCTGGCGGAGTCTGGACGACCGGCGGAGATCCGCAAGCGCATGGGTCGTCGCCTGGCAAAGCAGTTCAAGACGACCTTCACGGTTGCCGAGCTGAAGGAGGTCAATCGCTTCTACGCCAGCCCCCTTGGCAAGAAATGGCGCAGTGAGGGTCAGCAGATCGACCGGGATCTATTCGCCGACGAGGACATGCGGGTGCTGCGTCAGGTGGCGGAGTTGGAGTGTCTGGTGGAAACCCTGACCCCTGAGGTGCGCCGGCAGCGCGCCGGCAGTGCCAGTCCTGAGACCCCGGTGGCGGTCATTCTGGGCCAGCAGTCCGGTCTCATCGATACGGCCGTGGAGGGTTGTACCTGTGCCGTTGGTAAGCTCGTGGGCAAGGAGGGGATGCAGAAGATGTGGCGCCTGTCCCAGATCAAGCGGGCTAAGCAGCGGGCCGGGATTGTCGCGTCCGGGGCCTGTCCTTCTCCGACGGCCGGACACTAAGGGACGATTCAAGAACAAGCGGTACATTTTCTTGGAACTACGAAACACGCGAAAAACGCGAAAAGGCTCAATAGACAAAGGAGCATTGGCTGTTTTTCCCCGACTTTCGTGTACTTCGTAGTTTCTTGTCGTCCGAGCGCTTGTTTCGGTTGTTTCTGAACCGTTCCTGCGGGTGGCCTCCAGACGTTGACTCAGCCACTGAACCATTTGCGTTAATTCGCGTGATTTGCGGCCAAACGGCTTTTTCCAGGGTTATGCCGGCTCAACGCCGCCGCTTGGGGCGGCGGGTTGGTTTCATGGGTGTGGTCCCACCCAGAGTGCCGCTAGCTGGCCTGCGGGTTCCTTCCGGGACTCGCCCCGTCCCCGCGGGCTGAAAGGCCGGCACCAGGTGGCGCTTGCCGTTACCGATGAGGTCCGCCCGTCCCATGGCCTTGAGGGCCTCGCGCAGCACCGGCCAGTTGTTCGGGTCGTGGTAGCGCAGGAACGCCTTGTGTAGGCGCCGTTGTTTGAGACCCCGCACCACCGTGACCCGTTCCGAATCGCGGCTGACCTTTTTCAAGGGGTTCCGACCCGTGTGGTACATGGCCGAGGCGATGGCCATGGGGGTGGGTAGGAAGGCCTGCACCTGGTCCGCTCTGAACCCATTGGCCTTGAGCCACAGCGCCAGCTCCAGCATGTCCGCATCGCTGGTCCCCGGGTGGGCCGCAATGAAGTACGGGATCAGATACTGCTCCTTGCCGGCCTCCCGGGAGAAGCGGTCGAACAGCTCCTTGAAGCGGTCATAGGCGCCGATACCCGGCTTCATCATCTTGGAGAGCGGCCCGGCCTCGGTATGTTCCGGTGCGATCTTGAGATAACCCCCGACGTGGTGGGTGGCCAACTCGCGCACATAGTCCGGGGAGCGCACCGCCAGGTCGTAGCGCAGGCCCGAGGCGATCAGCACCCGCTTGACCCCGGGCAGGGCCCGGGCCTTGCGATAGAGCTGAATCAGGGGGCCATGGTCGGTACCCATGTTCGGGCAAATGTCCGGGTAGACACACGACAGGCGCCGACAGGAGGACTCGATCTTGGGGTCCTTGCAGGCCAGGCGCCACATGTTGGCGGTGGGGCCGCCCAGGTCGGAGATGGTCCCCGTATAGCCCGGGGTGCGATCGCGGATGTCCTCGATCTCGCGCAGGATCGAGTCCTCGGAGCGGTTCTGGATGATGCGCCCCTCGTGCTCGGTGATGGAGCAGAAGGTGCAGCCGCCGAAGCAGCCGCGCAGGATGTTCACCGAGAAGCGGATCATCTCCCAGGCGGGGATGCGGGCCTGGCCATAGCCGGAGTGGGGGCGGCGGCTATAGGGCAGCTCGAAGACCCGGTCGAACTCGGCCGTGGTCAGCGGGATGGGCGGGGGATTGAGCCAGACCTCACGGTCGCCGTGGGCCTGGACCAGGGCACGGGCATTGCCCGGGTTGGTCTCCAGGTGGAAGACCCGGGAGGCGTGGGCATAGAGCACCGGGTCGCCGCGGACCTGTTCGAAACTGGGCAGGCGCACCGCGGTGCGGGCGCGGTCGAGGTGGCGCGGACGGCGGTGGAACAGTATAGGCTGGGCTGGCTGTGCCAAGCCCGGGGAAGAGGGTGGGGGGGCGGCGGACTTGCAGCCGGCGGGCTCGGCCGCGTAGGGGTCTGGGTGTTGCTCCAGTCGCCCCGGGGTATCGATCTGGGTTGAGTCGATGACCGCCCAGCCTTCCGGAATCCCACGCTGGACGAAGGCCGTTCCACGTAGGTCGCGGATCTCGCCGATGGGCTCGCCTCTGGCCAGACGGTGGGCGAGCTCGACCACGGCCCGTTCGGCATTGCCGAAGACCAGCAGGTCCGCCTTGGCGTCTACCAGGGCGGAGCGACGGACCTTGTCCGACCAGTAGTCGTAGTGGGCGATGCGTCTCAGGCTCGCCTCGATGCCGCCGATGACCACGGGCACGTCGCCGAAGGCCTCGCGAGCCCGCTGGGCGTAGACCACCACGGAGCGGTCCGGGCGTCGGTCCGGGGCCCCGTCCGGGGTATAGGCGTCGTCGCTGCGGGCGCGCCGGTCCGAGGTGTAGCGGTTGACCATGGAGTCCATGTTCCCCGCCGTGACCCCGAAGAAGAGGTTGGGACGCCCGAGGCGCGTGAAGTCACCGGCCGAGGTCCAGTCCGGCTGGGCGATGATCCCCACGCGAAATCCCTGGGCCTCGAGCAGGCGACCGATGATCGCCATGCCGAAGGATGGGTGGTCCACATAGGCGTCGCCGGTGACGATGACTACGTCGCAACTATCCCAGCCAAGCTGGTCCATCTCCTCGCGGGTGGTCGGAAGCTCGGGTGCGGGCCCCAGGCGGTGGGCCCAGAACTTGCGGTAGGAAAAGAGGTTGGGGGCTGAATCCATAGTACGGGCCGGGGCGGGGACAATCACCGCATTGTAGCCCCTGGTGGCTGGGGCTAATCCGCGCTGATGGCGGGCCCATCGGAACGTAGAGGGCAGTGGGCGGGCTTAGAGGGCCTTGATCATCGTTCCGGCCCCTCTAAGGAGCCGGCGCGGGTGGACACGCTCCGCGCACTCCACCAGGGGTTGGACTGGCCGGAACCATGACCGACGCCGCTTAGAGTGAAGATGGGTCAGTGCGGCCTGGCAAGGCCCCGTGTGCTAGCGGGTGTGAATCGAGTCGCTGTCTCCGTGATGGGCTCGGACGGGGACGCCCTCGCGGATTGGCGTAAAATGGTTAGACCCGAGGCGATGAAGCCTGGCAGCATTCAGCTCCACGTAGGGCGATCACGGCGATGGTTCCATAACCGCTGCGGCGAGCATCCCCGCGGAAACCTACGATGAGCACTGCGCTGCGCATTCCTTGACCGAATGAAAACCTTACGCATTCTTGCCTGGCTGCTGCTGCCGGTGTGCTTGCTGTTGGTGGGCACCATCGGCTATCTGCCGTTCTATCTGCAGGCGCATAAGGCGGACCTGGAGGCCGCGGCGGGTGAGGCCCTTGGACGGCCTGTCGCGATTGACGGTGTGGCGCTGGGCTGGTTGTGGCATCCGCGGCCAGGCCTGTCGATCGTGCTGAGTGGGCTGCGGGTGTCGAATCCGGACTGGGACACCGACCGGACTCTGGGGTCGCACCTGCTGGAGGCCGAGCGGGTAGAGGTGAAATGGGAGCTGGGGGCGCTGTTGCACCGGCAGGTGCGCATCGACCAACTGGTGATCCGTGGTGCGCGCTTGATGCTCCAGAAGACCGCCGATGGCCGCGGCAACTGGCAACTTGGTGCCACCAAAGGCAAGGGTGCCGGCGACATCAGCTTGCGGGTTCCGACGGTCCAGGTGCTCGACTCCGAAATCACCTTTGCGGCGGCAAAGGGCCTGGTGCGACGCGCCGATATCACGCGGCTCCAGCTCGACGGGTTGGGCGCCGAACCCTTGGTCCTCCAGGCGGAGCTGTCAATCAATGATACGCCGCTGAAGTTGAACGCTCGCGCGGGTGCTGCGGATGCGCCGACCGGCGCCCGCTGGCCCTTCCAGGTCCAGGCGCAGAGCGCGGAGACCCGCGTCGAGCTCAATGGCAGCGCCCCCGCGCCGTTCGATACCACCGGTCTGGATGCCAAACTCCAGGTGCAGGGGCCGACGGCGGTGCCGCTCGGGCAGATCGCCGGGATCAATGGGCTGCCGGCGGGGCCCTTTCGGCTCGATACGGGCTTGAGCTGGGACGGCCAGACCCTGCAGGCCAGTGCGATCAACGCATCGTCGGAGGCAGATGTCCTGCCCGCGCCGCTGACCGTCAGCGATGGCGAGATCAGCTTCCGTTGGATGGCCCCTGGTCCGTGCGGTTGACAGGGAAGCTCGGCGATCAGTCGGCGACGCTGCAACTGACACCGGTCGCCACGCCCAAAGACAGTGACCAGACTGCCGGCACCCAAACCACGGGTGCCAAGGCGTCCGGTGCCCTGGCGATCAAGGCAACGTTCGCCGAAGGCCGCTTCGATGGCGAGCTGAGGCCGGCATCGGGTGATGCCAAGGCGCTGCTCAGCGGCAAGCTCGACGTCGGGACGGTCAGGTTGGATGAGTCCACACAAGGAGAAGGGGCCAAGCAGGATGCGCGCGGCACCGCGGCACCCGCGGCACCCGCGGCAACCGAGCCCAAGACCGGCAAGGCCCCGACATGGGCCGACAGGCCGTTGCCGTTCTCGTCGCTGACCCGGCTCGATGCGGACCTGGATCTCGCCGTCGAGGCCCTGACCTGGCAGCGGATCACCATGCGCGGACTGCAGGCTCGGGCCAAACTCCGCGATGGCCGGCTGCAGCTCGACGGGGTCAGGCTGGCGCTGCCCGGATTGACCGTCAGCGGCGAGGCGCTCGTCGACGCCGGCCCCAAGGTACCCGCACTCAAACTCAAGCTGAACACGGACCGCATCGACTTGGAGCAGGCCCGATCGATGCTGGCCCAGGGCCCGGAGTTGGGCGGCAGCATCGTCGGCTTGAGTCTGGACGCCGCGGCCAGCGGCGCGACTCCGGCGACTCTGATCCAAGCCCTGAGCGGTACCCTGGAGGCCAGATCGGTCCGGCTGCTTCCGCCCGCCAAGCGCGGCCAAAGGGCCACGGCAATCGAACTCGACCGCCCTAACCTGCACGTCGGCGCCGGCCAGGCGGTAAGGTTCAAGACCGGCTTGGCGAGGGCAGGGCAGGCCATGGACCTGACGCTGATGGGCGGGACACTGACCGACCTGCTGCCCGGGGGGCGATCCTGGCCGCGGATCGACGTTACTGCTGAGAGCCGCATCGATCGCCATTGGCTCAGCATCCGCGGTCATCTGGGGCCGCTCGCGGCCATCCGCAGCGGCCGCGACCTCATGCTCGACCTCAACCTGGCCGACGACGCCGGCGTAACCGGCAGCCTAACCGGCACCCTCGCCCGACTCGACGGTCTGACGGGAAACCAACTCCAGGCGCAGTTCATCGCGACGAGCCTGGCGGCATTGCATCCCGGGCTGCCCGCGCAGTCATTCTCGGCAAAGGCGCTCCTGCGGGCTCAGACCGAACAGCTTGAGCTGCTGGACATCGAGGCCAGCAGCGGCAGCAGTGATATCGCCGGGGAGGTCCGGATCGGCCTCGGCGAGCGTACGCGGATCGACGCCAATCTGAACGCCAAGGCGCTGGACCTGACCCCATTCTTGTCCCGGAAGCCGACGATGCGGACCTCAGTCGGAGCAGACGCGCCGATCGGCGCGGACGGCAGCAACGCGCAATCGCTGCCGTTGGACGGACTGAAAGCCCTCGACGGTTCGCTCAAACTGAGCGCCGGTGACGTCGAGTTGGACGACTTTGGCATCGACAATGGCACGCTCGATGCGCGCCTCGACGCCGGGCATCTCGTACTTTCCGCCAATGCCGCTGAGGGCGGCCTGTCATTAGACCTGGAATTGCGGCCCGGCGAGACCGACTGGCAGTTCGACTTGCATCACAAGGGCAAGCTCAACCTGGGGCGGCTGATGAAGTCGAAGAATCCGCAGGCACTCTCCAGCGTACCCGTCACCGTCGAGATGCGCATGAACGCTGTCGGTGCCTCGGTGCCTGCACTGCTGCGCTCCGCCGATGGGCGCGTCGAGCTGGTCTTGGGCGCCGGGCAGCTGGACCGAAAGGCCTCCAAGCTGCCGTTCGGGGGCGTTATGTTCAAGCTGCTCGACACCGTCAATCCGACTCAGATCAGCGCGCTCAACATCCGCAAGGACCTCCTCAGCCTCCAATGCGCGGTGGTGCAGTTCGATATCGCCGACGGCATCGCCACCAGCACGCACGGGCTGGCGCTGCAAACCGACCAGCTCAATGTGCTCGGCGGCGGCACCATCAAGCTGGAGACGGAAGAGATCGAACTGCGCTTCAAGACCGTCAAACGCACCGGGTTCGACCCCAGCCTGCTCAGCGTCGCCGACCGCTTTATCATCATCGACGGCACGCTGAAGCACCCGCGCGCCAGCATCGACAAGGGCGATCTACTCATCGACGGCGCCGCCGCCTGGGCCACCGGCGGCCTGAGTCTGGTGGGCGATCAGCTCATCCAACGCCTGACCGCCTCCGGTAACCCGTGCGAGACGGTGCTGCGGCGGGATGGGTCGGACCCGCAATCCTGAACAGGCGCTACGGCATTGCCTCCGCAAAGTCCCGCCGGCAAGGTCCGTCAGCCCGGTGGTTGAGGTCTTGACCGATCTGCCGACCCTCGCTAGCCTCGAATCGTCGGCGTCCCTGGCCACGCAAGGGCGCTTGGATTTCCTATCCAAAAGTCTATCTGTTCCTACATTTGCCTTGGCTGGGTGCTATTGCGCCGTTGCCAAAACGGTTTCAGCCCGCCGCGTGGCTCCATGCGCGTTTCCGGTCCATTCACCTGTCCTATGCTTCTAAAATGCTGAAGGAGTGCCATCGTGTCCACATCCGGTTCAATCGCTGATCAAAAGCTTACCCCCAAGCGTCTCCTGCTCTATCACCTCCCCTATGCGGTGCTCTATGTCGTAGCATTGGGCCTGGTCGCCATGACCAGCCACAATGCGGCCGGCACCAGCATTTACTGGCAAATGTTCATTGGCCTGATAGCGCTGGTGTCGATCGTGGCCGGTTGGCGTTTCGCCAGTGAACCGGGAAACTCGGTTCCTCTCTACATGCTCAAACAAGTGCTGCATTGGGGGGCGCTGGTGCTGGTGATTCGACTGCTTTACACCCATAACCTCCAGGACTTTCTCAACGACAATCAGGACGGCTTTGTCACGATCTATATGATAGGGCTCGCGTCCGTCCTGTCGGGTATCTACCTTGACTGGAGGATGGCCCTGTTTGGCCTGTTCCTGCTACTGAGCGGCGTGGGTATGGCTTGGATCGACAACAATGCGATGTTGATTACCCTGATCGGTGGCGCGGCGGCGGTTGGCGTCGTCATTAGCCTGCTGTTCCGTCGTCGCGGTAAGCCTGAGCTTTCGTCCGACTGATTCTGGTCGCCGGCGCAGCGCTGCAAGCTGTAGTCCGGCCTCGTCGAGTTCCGAAGCGCCTTGGCATCGGTCTACCGGGTGTCGAAGAACACCGATGCCACTTTGCTCGGCCCGGATTCCCCGGCCGGCTTGAGTTGCGCAACGACACCAGACTCCACAGTCTCGTTCCCCATCTAACCGAAGATAACCCACCATGCCAGAGACTACGCGATTCGGTCCCGAAAAAGCCTTGGATAACACCGGTGCCGGTGGGGTCACCTGGTTCGATATCGACATCGCCGACGACGCCGACCGCGAATGGCTGATGGCGTGGCAGGAGATCAACGAGCAGACCAGGCAGGCGCTATTGGAGCCGGTGCGTTTCAACCATTATGAACAAGTACCCAGATGGCACGTTACTGAGCATCAAGACGCTTCGTACAGGGCAGACGGAAGATGTCACCGATCTCGCCGACTTGAAGCTGCTCATCGGCTCGACCAGGGCGGTCACGGTGCGATCCGGGACGCTCGTCGCCGTGGAAGAGTTACGACAGCACCTATTGTCGGACAGGACGCTGGTGACGGCGGTGGATCTGTTGGGATTCCTGGTGTCGGCGATGACCAACCGGATGGAGGCGGTCATTTACGAGCTGACGCAAGACATCGATGACGTCGAGGATGCACTACTCGACGGCGGGATTCGGTGCCAGCCCCGCAACGCTGAGCGAGCTTCGGCGCCGAATCTTTCGCACCCGACGGCAAGTGAATGGCACGCAACAGGTGCTTGCTCCGATGACGACCGATCCCATCCTGGCCCTGGACGCCGATGATCGTAAAACGCTGAACAGGGCGTCGAATCATGTGGCACGCTACTTGGGGAGTCTGGATGAATGCCGCACGCGGGTGCAGATGCTGGAGGATCAGATCGAGGAGCAACGCTCTGACACCATGACACGTTCCAGCCTCAATCTGAGCATCGTCGCCACCGTGTTCCTGCCGCTGAGCTTCATTACCGGCCTGCTTGGGATGAACGTCGGGGGCATCCCCGAAGAACACAATCCGCTTGGTTTCTGGCTGGTGACTGGGTTGTCTATCATCATTTCGGTGGTGGCTTGGCGCTGGCTGCGTCGCAAGACGTACGATCGCTATCTGCCTCAGGCAAGTGTTGGCAAGAAAGTACCTGAGCGATCGGGGGAGACCCATTTAATGCATGACGCGGGGTTGACGCCCGCCGTCATGGCGGTAAAGGGGGAGCTTAGCAAGCACCTTGTCCCCATTCCCGACACCGAAGTCGGGCGTCAAGACAAGTCAGGTGGGACGAAAGTTGACAGACATCGCACTGTTTCCCGCAGCAAGCTTGTTGGCGTCCATGTCTTTGCACTGCTGCTGGCGCTTGTGCTGTTCCTTTTTCACGTTGTTATCATCATCGATGTGGCTGGCGAGTTGATTCGTCGCGAGGCATGGCTGTTGGCGCATTTTGGTCAACATGCTGGCAAAATCGCCCTTCTTGGCTGCTTTTTTGTGTTGTTCTTAGCCCACCTCGTCGAAGCTGCGGCATGGGGCCTGTTTTTTCGCGGGGCGCGGCTCTTACCAAGCGTGACGGAAGGCGTCTACTTCACGGCCGCGTCGATCACGACGCTGGGTTACGGCGACGTCGTGCTGAAATATCCTTGGCGACATCTCGGGACATTGATCGCGATCACGGGGGTGCTGATGTTTGGCTGCTCGACGGCGTTCTTGTTCCTGATCTTACAGGAGGTCTGGAAACTACACATTTAGGCAGCATAGGAACTGGACCTGTAGGCATCAGGTGGTCATGAGCCAACGAAGCCCGCGGCCCGCTGAGGACGCAAAATAGGGTGAAACAGGGTACTAGAAACTCAGGCTCAAAGCGGTGCCAAGCTTGTAATAGTTGTACTCGACGGGTACGGAGAAATCCACGTAGACGGCGTAGCCGCTGAGCGTGAGTTGCTTGGTGATCGGCAGGTCGAAGAGCAGGTCGATCTCCAGCGAATCGGCATCGACGGCGTTATTTCGGCCGATGCCGATGGCTGGGCTCAGCGTTAGCTGGCCGAGCTTCGCCGATCCATCCAGGTAAAACAGATAGGCGTTGTTGAGGTCGTTCAGCCGGATAGAGGTCGTCCTCTACGGGCGGGTCGAAGGTGCCGAACAGGCCGGCGGTGAGGTCGATGCGGCCGTTGCCGAGCCAGTAGACGCCGCCACCAGCCGAGAATCGCTCGCCGACCAGTCCGGTATGCAAGCGGGCGGACCAGACGTCCCCGTACTCAGGCTTGATCTGGCGCGGCACCAGGTTGTGGTGATAGGCCATGATGAGCTCACTGTCCCAGCGCCGCGTGCCGCGTGCCGGCGGCAGGTCCAGCGACAGGTTAAAGGTCGAGCCGACCACGGCCATGACCCCTTGCTGCCAGTCGATGAACGGCGATGCCTTGAAGCTGCGGCTCACCGGCAGGTCCGCGAGCTGCGCGGCGAGGAAGACCGACCCAGCGTCGTCGTTGGCCTTGTCGACGCTCTGCCAGCCCGTGATCCCGCGGGCCTGATAGCCGGTTTGGGAATACTTGATCCAGCGGTTCAGCGCGGCGACATGGATCGTCGCGCCGTTGTTCAGCGACAGGCTCAGCCCAAGGCCCTGCTGGCTGTCGCCGTCGAGGACAGGGTTACCGGGAAAGGCGCGCCGGCCCAGCGTCGCGGAGAGATGCCTGTTGTCGGAGTCGAGGTCGACGTAGAACTCACGTAGGTCCATCGGCACCGTGAAGACCTGCTCGAAGTTACCCGGCTGTTCGCTCCAAAGGTCGACGACGCCCAGCCCGGTGGCACCGGCGCCGAACCCATGCCAGCGTGGCGTCGTCGCGGTGGCCTCGATGAAGCCCCAGGCCAGTCCGGCATCGGGCCCATTCTGGTCGAGCGTCGTATTCACCGCGGCACCGACGGTGCCGGAGAGCGCGCCACCGTCGAGCAAGGGCCAGCGCCCATCGTCGGCGACACTCAGGCTCAGGATGCACCAGAGTCCGGCGGCGAGTGCGAGTCGTGGATATGGATTCGGCATCGGCAGCTTCGGGGACAGGGCAGGTTCAGGAACAGCATACTAATAAGCTCGATTCGCGTCTGACTCGGCTGATGCCGTAGCGCGCCTGTTCGGGATCAGCGAGCGCACCCTGCGGCGCAGACTCAACGAGAAGGGGAACAACCTGATGCAACTGGTCAATGCCGCGCGATTCGAGCTAGCACGGCAACTTCTCGACAACATCGACCTGCCGATCTCCGAGATCGCGACCATATTGCAGGACACCGATCGAACAACAATCTGCCGCCGCGACTGAGTTCTGCATCGAGTTTCTTCTCAAGGGCATGCAGCGTGTTCCTTGCCTTCCCGGTCTTTGCCGCGGCGTCGCTGTACGCGCTCAGGACAGCGCCGAAGGCCTTGCCGTGGGCATCATGCCCGTCGGCGATGCTTCAGGCCAGACCGCAGCGGTAGTCGCGAGGCGTCATGCCCGTGAGCCGCTTGAACGCCCTGGAAAAATGCGGCGCGTTGTCGTAGCCGGCGGCAAACGCGATGTCGGCGATGTTCAGGTCGGAATCAGCCAACAGGTCAGATGCGATCGAGAAACGCGCCTCCTGGACAATTTCGGAATAGGTCGAGCCGCTTTGCGCCAGCCTACGCTGCAAGGTGCGCTCGCTCATACCGACGATCTCGGCCACCAGCGACAGGGGCGGATGACCCTGCGCGAGATAGGGACGGATGAGCGCGCGCAGGGCGGTCACGAAGTCCCAGGCGTCGCCCAGGCCGGATGGGGTTCGCGGGGGCATCGTCGGATCATTGACGTCATCGGAGATTGACCGGCGGTCGATGCAGGTCTGCGCGATATCTGCCGCCGCGACGAGTACCGAACAGTACCGCTGACCGGTCAGGATGCGGGCGTTGCCGTAGGCCTCCAGCGTGGCGTCCGAGGGCCGCCCGCGCGAGACGAAGGTGATCTCGGCCGGGCACCAATCGGGTCCGACGGCACTGCGCACAATGTCGATGATCCCCGCGATCGCCTTCCACTCGACGAAGCCGACAAGAGGACTGTTCTGAAACCCCTGTATCTCGCAGACCACGCGCAGCTCCTGACGCCTTCACGGCGGATGTCGATCCGCAAGGCGCTGCTTTCCCGATGCACCTGGGTGGACAGGGCCTCGACGCGGGAAAGTCCAGTGGAAGCCCCGATCACTGCACGTTGTACATCGGCATGGAGGGTACTGAGCGAAGCCGCGCGGCCCGCGAGGAAGCCAAGCTCCATGATCCCAACCTCACGCCTCGATCGCCAAAGCCAGTCGAGGGCGCGTGGCAGGCTGACGTAATCGTTGGGCGTTTCCTCAATCGAAACAGGGAGTCGCGAGCGCTCCAACTCGCGCTCGACCGGCACACCAAGGTCTCGGAGGACTCCGATATAGTCGATTAGATGCTGCGCGCGGACAACGGGGATATTCAGGTCGCTGTCTCCGTGATGGGCACGAACGGGGACGATCCCCGCGGATTGGAAGTTACGGGGACTAGGAAATTAGGGGGGCAAATTACGGTAGGCTGCGGTTGACGGTACGAAACCCAGCATCGGCGCGTATCGTAAGCCGCGAGAAATGCTGGGTTTCGCGGGCTGCAACCCAGCCTACGAACTCCGCGCCTTGGGGATAGAGCGAGGCGCCGCAAGCAGATGATCCCGGGCCCGACCGCCGGACTCCCCGCCGGCAATCGGACCCGCGTGGATCGGTTTACCAGACCTGGCCGGGGTTCTTCTCGAGCTGCTGCATCACCGCCTCCGTGGCCTTCTGCAGGCTCAGCGACTCCGCCCGTTGGCGCGGCGGCCATTCCTGCAGGCTCTTCATGTGCTCGGCGAGAATCCCTTGTGCCGGCACCAGGGTCCACATCTTCTGCGGCTAAGAACTTGCGGCCGATATAGCCCCATTCGTGGGAAAGGGGGTCGAAGCGCTCCATGGGGTCCATGCGCAGGTTGAACAGATAGGGCGCCGACGGATAAACGATTGGGTCCCACCACAGCCCGTTCTCCTTGACCCCGAACAGCATCTTCCAATCTCCCACGCGCACGCCGGTGAGAGTCGCCTCGTCGTAATAGAAGTACTCCCGACGGGCGGATTTGTCCGTCTTGCCGGTCCACAGATCGAGATTGTCGTAGCCGTCCAGGTGCACCTTGTAGGTCATGCCGCCCATCTCCGCGCCCTGGAGCAGCTTGTCCTTGAGGTCCGGCTCGCCCGCGGCCGCGGCCAGGGTGACGAACAGGTCTTCATGGCTCTGGATGGCGTTGGAGACGCTGCCCGAAGGGATCTTGCCGGGCCAGCGGACCATCATCGGCACCCGCACGCCGCCCTCCCAGGTCGTGCCCTTCTCGCCCCGGAAGGGCGAGTAGCCGCCGTCCGGCCAAAACATCAGCTCGTAGCCGTTATCCGTCGAGTAGATCACGATGGTGTTGTCGGCAACCCCCAGGTCGTCGAGCTTCTTCAGCAGCGCGCCGATCTCCTCGTCGTGCTGGATCATGCCGGCGCGGTAAACATCGTTCTCGGGGCGCCCCTCGTCGACGGCCTTCTGCATGTACTCCTGTGGGCACGTGGGTCCAGATGTGCATCCGGGTGGGGTTGAACCAGACGAAGAAGGGCTTGTCTTCCTTGACGCTGCTCTCGATGAAGGTCTCGGCCGCCTTCAGGAACTCGCCGTCCACGGTCTTCATGCGCTCGCGCGTGAGCGCACCGGTGTCCTCGCAGCGCTGCTTGCCCATCCGGCCGAACTTCGGGTCCTCGGCGGGGTCGTCGGTGTCCGTCGCCCAGCAATGCAGGACGCCGCGCGGGCCGAACTTCTTTGTGAACTCGGGATTCTTCACCCCCGGGTAGTCGAGCTGCTCTGGCTCTTCCTCGGCGTTGAGGTGATAGAGGTTGCCGTAGAACTCGTCGAACCCGTGCACGGTCGGCAGGAACTCGTTGCGGTCGCCCAGGTGGTTCTTGCCGAACTGCCCGGTCGCATAGCCAAGCGGCTTCAGGACCTCGGCCAGTGTCGGGTCTTCCTTCTGCAGGCCCTGCTTCGAGCCGGGGATGCCGATGGTCGTCATGCCGGTGCGCACCGGCAATTGCCCGGTGATGAACGCGGCCCGTCCGGCGGTACAGCTTGGGTGCGCGTAGTGGTCGGTAAACAGCATGCCCTCTTTGGCGATGCGGTCGATGTTCGGCGTGTGGCCCATCATGCCGTGGGTATAGGCGCCGACATTCCACATGCCGATATCGTCGCCGAAGATGACGAGGATGTTGGGCTTTTCGGCGGCCGCCATGGCGCCGGGCATCCAGGCCGACAACGCAATCAGCGGAACGAACTTCAGCAAGGTCTTTTTCATCATTTCTCCCAGTCAACGATACGAGCAAGTGATTAGGGAACCGCCGTGGGAATTGGCGGCGCCCGCTAAGAACGCTACTCGGCAGCGCCCCTGAGCTGCGCCAGCAGCGTGCTGACCTGCCCGGACGGGTCCGGGAAGCGGGCCAGGTAGCGCTCCGCCCAGGCGATGGTGGCGTCCCGGTCGCCGGCCTTGGCGTTGAGGCTCACCAGCGCGAGCGCGATGTCGGCGGTCGTTGGGGTGGCGGTCGGTGGCTGCCGTGAGGGTGGCGATGGCCGCACGCGGGTCGCCGGCCGCCTCCTGCGCCAGGGCGTGGACATAGGCGTAGCGGGGCTGCTCCGGGGCCTGCTCGGCGGCGCGGCCGAGCAGGTCCACCGCGGCGGGCAGGTGCTTGGCGCGGATCTCCAAGAGGCCGAGTGCGTGCAGCAGGTCGGCGTCGTCCGCTGCCTGTTCCAGCCCTTGCTCCAGCACGGCGCGGCCGTCCGCGTCGCGACCGAGGGCGCGGTACAGGTCCGCAAGGTTCGCGTAGGTCGGGGTGAATCCGGGGTCGAGCGCCAGCGCCTGGCGGTAGTCGCGCTCCGCGGCATCGGAGTCGCCCAGCAGGCTGTCGAGCACGCCGAGGTTGAGCCAGTCCTCGGGGCGCTCGGCGCTGGTGAGCTGGGCCTCGCGGTACTCCGCCAGGGCCGGTGCGAGGGCCTTGCGCAGCGGGGATTCACGGCCGGGGATGTTGGCCTCCAATCGGGCGAAGGCGGCCATCGCGCGGGCCGTGTCGATGCGCACCAGGCGCGTCGGGTCGTCCAGCAGCTCAAGCCCGATGCTCAGCGCGTTCTGCGGCGGCAGGCGCTCCAGGGCGCGGGCGACGGCGGCGCGCAGCAGCGGGGAATCGGACTCGGCGAGGCCTTCCAACAGGGCCGGATCGATGGGCTCCGGCAGCTGGGCGAGCAGGTCCAGGGCCGTCGCCCGGGCGATCACGGGCGCCTGTGTATCCGCGGCCAGCTTGGCGAGCTTTGCGGCGGCGTCCGCTGCACCGCTGCGGCCGGCGTGCAGCGCGGTTGCGAAGTGCGCCGGGCGCTTCGGCGTGCCGTACCAGGTCTGCACCTGCGCCGCCGCCTGTGCCGGGGTCAGCTCGGCATGGCAGCCGGTGCAGGCGTCGGGCGTGCCGAGGGCCGCGGCGAGGTCCGGGCGCGGGATGCGCAGGCTGTGGTCGGCGCGCGCGTCTATGACCATGTAGTTGCGCTCGGGCATGTGGCAGTCGAGGCAGGCGGTGCCGCTGCCCTTGGCGCCCGCGGTATCGGTCATCGGGTGATGATGGTGCTCGGCGCTGTCGTAGCGCGCCGGCGCATGGCAGCGGGCACAGACGGCGTTGCCGGGCGCGCGCAGTTGCAGCGAATGCGGGTCGTGGCAGTCGCTGCAGGTGACGCCCTGGTGGAACATGCGGCTCTGGATGAAGGAGCCGTGCACGAAGACCTCGTCTTGGATCTGCCCGTCGGCGTAGTACAGGCCCTCCCCCAGCAAGGCCAGCCGATGGGTGTCCGCCAGCGGTGCGTCCGGCGTGTAGGGGACGTGGAGCTGGCCGCGGCGGGCGTGGCAACGGGCGCAGGTGTTGACCTCGGCATGACTGCTGCGGGGCGGCTCGCGGTGCGGCAGGCCGGTCTCCGGGTCCTGCACCCAGGTGGCGTTGTCGCGGTCGGCGAGGTCCGGCGCCAGGCCCTTGTGCGGCGTCCCAAGCGCCGGCATCACCCGCCGCCGCGGCCTCGGCCTGCGCTGCGTGCGCGGCGCCGGGGCCGTGGCAGGCCTCGCAGGCGACGTCGATCTCGGCCCAGGTGGTGGTGTAGGCGTCCGTGCTCAGGTCGTAGCCCTTGTGCAGGCCGGTGGAGTGGCACTCGGCGCACTGGTAGTTCCAGGTCTGGTCGCGGTTGGTCCAGTGCAGCGGGTTATCGGGGCCGTAGTCCGCCTCGTCCGGGTAGAGGTGGAACCAGCGCTGGCCGCCCTGCTCCGCCGGGCGCGTGTCCCAGGCGATGCCGAGCGCCTGCAGCCGCCCGCCCGGGAAGCGGATCAGGTATTGCTGCAACGGCGTCCAGCCGAAGGTGTAGGCGATGGGATAACTCGCGGGCTTGCCGTCCGGGCCGTCGGTGTCCACCCGGAATTCGTCGCCGTCACGGTAGAAGCGCGTGGTGACGCCGTGGGCGGTGAATTCGGCGTCGTCGAAGTCGCCGAGGACGTTCTCCGGCGTCGCCTCGGCCATGGCCAGGTCGTGGTGGGAGCCGCGCCAGGCGGTGAGCTCGGCGGCGTGGCAGGTGCCGCAGCGCGCGCTGCCGACATAGCCGTCGGCGGCGGCCTCGTCGGCCGCGAGCGCCGACACACCGGGCAGCAAGCATGCCAGGGCGCCGCGATGACACGGCACAACCGCGGGCCAGGCTCCGGTGCGGCAGAGCAACATCGGCAACGGGGCGGTGAGCAGTGGCAGCCGACGCCGGGAGCCGGCACAGGGGATCGGGCATCGGTTCTCCTCGCAGGGTTCAAAATCAGGCCGCAGGCGCCTTCATCCAACGGGGCGTCGACGGACCGCGACGGATCGGGCATCGTCTCCAGGCAATCGACTAGGATGAACTTGGGATTCAGATCTCTTCTCCGATCGTGCGGCCACCCACCAAACCGCCGAGCGCACCTATTTGGGAAACATGAACTGGACTTGCGCGCGGATCTGCCAGTCGGCGCCGAAGTCCGGGCTCACGGCGTTGTAGTACCCGGAGAGCTGCATGTTCACCGGCAGCTTGCCGAGGTGGAAGATCTTGCCGACGCCGCCGCCGACCGGAACGGTCCAGCGGTTGTCACTGTCGGCGGTCCAATTGGCGGTGATGATCGGCGCCGAGGTCAGATACAAGCCGCCTTTGAAGTTGTAGTTGAGAAAGGGCTGAATCAGCCCGTTGTTGTAGTAGCCGCCCTGCTGGTTGCTGGTCAGCGACCAAATATTGTTGACCAAGGCGCCATAGACCCAGGGACTGCCCTTCTCCAGATGCAACAGCACCGCGGATGGGCCAAGCCCCCAGTTGCCGTTACCCAGCTCGTCGCTGGTGTTGGTCGGGGCCTGAACGACCGGTCCTGCACCCCAGATCCATTTGCCGGGATTGGCCGGCGACAAGAAAGGCCGTGAAGACGGTATCGCCGATGCCAGTGGTGCTGCCGATGTCTTCTCCGAGCGACGGCATCCAGATCACGGGCACGATGGTCCGCGTGATGATGTTCCAGTCCTTGTTGATCGAGATCGGGATCACCGGCTGGATATTGAGGATGTTCTGCGTGCCCCGTTCCGGCCCGTAGTTGAGGTTGGTGTTGTTCTGAAACGGTACGCTGATGAGATTGCCGACCGGGTTCTGCGCGAGCTTGGCGAGTTCCGTCGGCGCTCATCTCGGCCATCGCGGGTGCGCATCCCAGCCATGTGATGGCCAAAGCCCAGACCAGCGAACGCCATGGATTGAATGATTTGTTCATGAGCTCAGTCTTCGGGTAGAGGCAATGGGTGCCTCGGCAAGAAGGATTCGGGCACCGTTCGGCCGCACTGCGCGATTCCTTGACCATTGACTGGTCAGCGCCCCATCTCGGCCCTCAGCGGCCTCATGGTGGAGTGCGACAGCGGGGAACGGGCTCACAGAAGGAAACGGGCTCAG
>CAWJRN010000008.1:0-17315 GCA_963845265.1 uncultured Gammaproteobacteria bacterium
ACCCGGGCCTCAGCTACAGCTTCGAGGGCAAGCAGGCCGACACCAGCGACAGCGTCACCAGCCTGCGCAACAGCGCCCTGGCGGCCCTGGTGATCATCTACGCCATGCTGGCGATCCCGTTTCGCAGCTACACCCAGCCGATCCTGGTGATGGTGGCGATCCCGTTCGGCGCCGTGGGCGCGCTGCTGGGCCACCTGCTGATGGGTTTCAGCCTGAGCGTGGTCAGCATCATGGGCATCATCGCGCTCTCCGGCGTGGTCGTGAACGACAGTCTGGTACTCATCGACTACGCCAACCGGCAGAGATCCAACGGGCGCACCGCTCCTGAGGCCATCATCGCAGCGGGAACCCGGCGCTTCCGCCCGATAATTCTGACCACCTTGACCACCTTCGGCGGCTTGGCGCCGATGATCTTCGAAACCAGCGTACAGGCGAAGATCATGATCCCAATGGCCATCTCGCTAGGCTACGGCATTCTCTTTGCCACACTTGTCTCGCTGCTGCTGGTACCGAGCCTGTATCTCATTCTCGATGACGTACTCGGCCTCTACCATCCAGGACTTTTACATTCGTTTCACCCTGCTTCCGCATTGGCGGTACAGGATGACGCTATAGGCAGTGCCACGAAGAAAGCGACGGTGCAGGAACTCGTAGCAAGACAGGAGCCAACCATGTCAATCAAGAACACCACCGAGAACGACGGAACCGTGGCCCAGTGGCTGCACTGGGCCACGGCCCTGCTGTTTCTTGCTTCCTATTGTGCGGTCTACTATCGGCATTGGTTCACCAGAAGCCAAAACGTCTGAAAACATGCTGGCCTTTCAACTTCACCTCTCAATCGGTATCACGATCGCGGTGATCGTCGCCCTGCGAGTCTCCTGCGGGGGTAGGGTAGAGTTAGAGGGCAGGCGTCCCGCGCCCGTAGGTCCGGCCTATCTGTTGCCGGCCCTTTCGTCTGGCGGTACCTCAATAGCCGGGCCATAGTTACGGTAGCCAGCCCCCCTCATCAAACCGTGCATACAGTTCTCCCGCATACGGTTGGCGGCCAGTGATCATTGGCTCATTCATCACACAGCCTTCCCGGAAAAACGGAAGCTTAAGTGCACGCCCACATACGCCCCTCATCCGCACGGTTTACTCTGCGACTAAGTCCAGGGCTCCGTTGCCACCGTTGCACGGGCACTGCGTCCCATGATGGTGTCGTCCTCCAGGCAATCACTGTACCGAGAGCCCCTTCGCCCGAGCGCAGGCGTTAGGATCGATTCAACAACGAGTAATACATGATATAGCTGACCCGCGCACATCGACGAGGTAGTTCCACTGCCCAAGTACCGCATCGTGGCGAATGAAATCATCCTTGATTTCACGGAATATATCAGAGCATTTCCGACCGATGTCATAGACCTTGTCGAGGATGCGGGCGATGACGTTTAGTCCGGTCTTCGTGCGGGTGCGCGCAACGGCGTCGAGCGCGGTCTCATGGCAATCGAGCATGACGCCACGCAGGGAGCGCTCGACGTGACTGAATAAGCGGTGTTCAATGGGGTGCCACTTCGAGGTATAGGGGGGTAGTGGGCGACCCCCAAGGGCAGGCCCAAACGGCAGCTCAGCGCGATCATGTCCTCCTTGAAGCGCAGGGAACGGGCTGCGTTGGCGCCGCCACAGTCGAATGTGAGGAGGATTTCCGTGGCCTCTGGGTAGTGGGCCTGGTGGCCTTCCTGCCAGGCCAGGGAGATGGCGTCGCACACGAAGGCGCTGGTCTCGCATGAGGTACCCAAGGTCATGAAGCCGGCGTTTCCGAAGTAGTCGTTGACGCCGTGGGGCACCAACAGGGCGTTGGCCAGGTGGCGAAAATCGTGATCGTAGACGCATTGAGTATCCGTGCTGTAGCACTGCCCCAGGCGATGCAGATTCCCGAGCAACTCCTTCTTCTTGGTGTCGACGCACAGCACCGGATTGCCGTTGGCCCGTGCCTGGCGCCGCAAGGCGTCGATGTGGCGGAATTGTTGGTCACGCTCTTGCGGATCCACCTGCCCGGTGATCAGTTCCTTACGCAGCCAGCGGCGGCGATAGCCGGCCTGCTCCAGGAGCTTGCTGCGGTGTTGCGGCTGACCTCGTAGCCGCACTCGACCAACTCGTCGGCCACTTGCATTGGCTTCAGATCGGTCCAGCGAACGTCCGGATCTGTTGGGCTGCCGGCGCTGTGCGCCTCAAGGATGTCCTCGAAGGCGTGCTCCAAGCCCGCCTGGCACTGGACGGCCTTCGGGCGCCCGCCGCCGGGTCGGCGAACGCGCTTGGCGTCGCCACTAGGGCGGCGTGGCGGCCCGCCGCCGTCCTCGCCCATCGCCTCCAGTTCCCGAACCCCCGCTTAGGAACCGTTCACTAACAACCTACACATCTAACCTAATGTAAGGCGTTATAAAAGTGCGCCAGGTTGTTGAAATGCGCTGATGCTGGATGTGATGATCGTGGCTTCTGCAGATGTCATCGGTATCACCATGAGCGAATTTCCTGGTTACGGCCAAGAGCACGAAGGAACCATGCGGTTGTATTTTCGATCACTGCCGGAAGACCATCGGCGCCGCTACGCCGGTATCGAAGCGCTAAAGATCGGTCTCGGTGGTATCGCCTATATCGCACGGGTCTTGGGGATGAGCCGGCGAACGATCTACGCCGGGATTCGGGAACTCGAGGCTATGGGCGAGGACGGCGGTGGGCCGCCACGCCGCCCCAGTGGAGGTGCCAAGCGCGTTCGCCGACCCGGCGGCGGGCGCCCGAAGGCCGTCCAGCGCCAGGCGGGCTTGGAGGACGCCTTCGAGGACATCCTTGAGGCGCACAGCGCTGGCAGCCCGACGGACCCGGACGTTCGCTGGACCGATCTCAAGCCGATGCAGTTGGCCGACGAGCTGGTCGAGTGCGGCTACGAGATCGGCCGCAACACCGCAGCGAAACTCTTGGAGCAGGCCGGCTATCGCCGCCGCTCGCTGCGTAAGGAACTCATCACTGGGCAGGTGGATGCGCAGGAGCGCGACCAACAGTTCCGCCACATCGACGCCCTGCGGCGCCAGGCACAGGCCAACGGCAATCCGGTGCTGTGCGTCGATACCAAGAAGAAGGAGTTGCTCGGACATCTGCATCGCCTCGGGCAGTGCTACAGCACGGATACCCAGTGCGTCTACGACCACGATTTTCGCCACTTGGCCAACGCCCTGCTGGTGCCGCACGGTGTCTACGATTACTTCGGCAACGCCGGCTTCATGACCTTGGGCGCCTCACGCGAGACCAGCGCCTTCGTGCGCGACGCCATCGCCCTGGCCTGGCAGGAATGCCTCCAGGCCCACTACCCTGAGGCCACGGAAATCCTCCTCACATTCGATTGCGGCGGCGCCAACGCAGCCCGTTCCCTGCGCTTCAAGGAGGACCTGATCGAGTTGAGCGACCGTTTGGGCCTGCCCTTGCGCATCGCCCACTATCCACCCTATACCTCGAAGTGGCACCCCATTGAACACCGTTTATTCAGCCACGTCGAACGATCCCTGCGCGGTGTCGTCCTCGATTGCCACGAGACCGCGCTCGATGCCATCCAACGTACCCGCACGAAGACCGGACTACACGTTACCGCACGCATCCTCGACAAGGTCTATGACATCGGCCGGAAATGTTCTGATACATTCCGCGAAATCAAGGATAAATTCATTCGCCACAATGCTGTCCGTGGGCAGTGGAACTACCTCGTCGATGCGCGCGGGGTAAGCTAACATCATGTATTACTAGTTTTTGAATCGATCCTTACCTGCACTCGGCACGGGATTCGTACCCGCGTCGCCAGGCATTGCCTCGGCTTTTATCGCTCGTACGGGCTCATGCGCCGAACCGAAATCCTCGCTCGGCCTCGGGTTCCCCCTTGTGCCTCGAGTCTTTGCAGGTTGCTGCGCGCACTCCTGCTGGAAGTCGGTGCTTCCCGGCGTTATCTCCGCGAATCTTTCCTCGGGTGCCTGGACCCTTACCAGATGCAGCAGGCGCCGGGGCTGCGGCGAACGTCCCCTTTCCTTTGGACTGTTGCCATTGAGATCCGGGGAGCGGCTGTCTCCTTTGGGTCGATTGCGGACTCTGCCTCGGTCTTTTTCGCGGTGTCGCAGTGTGGGCAGGTCAGCTGGTGGCGAGGTGGGCGAATCTTAGAAGTTCTTGACGAAATACTGTTGGAAACAACACCCGAAAATGAAGGAATCGTTGTCGTACCCCAGCTCGATCCAGAAGGAATCGATCCCTACCTCTGGCCGCGGCGATACGGGTCGCGGGGGCAAAGGCAAGTGACCCGAGACCCTCGGCGTTGCCCGCGGGTCTCGGATCTTAGACGCCCGGGGCTGTGATCGGCCGCGTGCCACGGCAGTTCGGAAAGTGGGGGCAGCCCCAGAAGGCTTGACCGTTGTTCGCGCCGCGCTTGGCCGTGCGCCGAACCATAGCCGCGCCGCAGTTCGGGCAAACCGGTACCGTGGCGGCGGGTTGTGGGAGATGAGTGATCGGAGCCGGCGCCGGCAGGTGCTCCTTCACCCCTCGGGTCACAGCCTTGAGCCTGGCCCCGTTCCAGAGGTCGATGTTGCGTCCAGCGGCAAAGCCTTTCGCTTCTTCGCTGAACTCCCCGGCCGAAACCACATAGCCCCCGACGGCCCCGCGAGCGGTCATCACCCCGTAGAGCTCCCGCACGATCTCGACCCCGACCTTGCGGGCGCGCCAGCGTTTGCACTGGACGAGGTGAAGCTCGCCGTCTTTGCGCAGCTCCAGATCGATGCCGCCGTCCGGCCCGGGGTTGGTTTCGGTGACGGCATAGCCCCGCTCCCGGAAGGCTTGGCCGACCAGGCGCTCGAAGTCTTGCCATGACAGGTCCAGGAGGTCCGCGCTGCCCGCGGTGCGCTTCGTCTCGGCCAGGAGGCGGCGTCCCCTATAGTTCTTGATACCGGAGACGAGCGCTCCGACCAGGAAGGCGATGGGCAGGACGTACTGCCCGATCGTGGCCAGGGCCCGCAGGTAGCCGCCGGTGACTATCCTCGCAAGCTCATGGGGGTCGGCGGGCGGAGTGACCGGCGCTTCGGCGATGGGGTGCAGTAGGAGATAGCTTCCCAGCGCCAGGCCGACCCCTGCCCATTAGGGCAGGCGGGATGTCAGCTCGATCAGGGCATCGAAATCACTCTTGCGTCGGCCTTGGCATAGGTGGCTCCTCTGTGGGTCTCAAGAGAGCCCGGATAGCGCTTGTGCCAGCCCCCGCACGCCGATGGCCTCGATGCTCTCGGAGATTGGGTAGCGGTCATCGCCGGCGTGGACGACGAAAGCCTTGGATGGCTGGATATCCTCGACCGCCTGGTAGAAGCCGCGCTGGGGCTTGGCCGAGAGGCTGCGCTTGATCTCGACCGCCCAGGTGCCGTGCCGTCCACCGATCTCCAGAATCAGGTCGATCTCGGCGCCGGCGGCGGTGCGGTAGAAGCTGGCCCTGGTGCGATCCGGGGCGGCCGTGATGAGGTTTTCGATCACGAAGCCTTCCCAGCTCGGGCCGGAGACCGGGTGCCCGAGCAGATCCTCGTAGGTTTCGATGTTCAGCAGTGCGTGGGTGAGACCGCTGTCCCTGACATAGGTCTTCGGGGACTTGACGAGACGCTTGCCCACATTGGCATGGAAGGGCAGCAACCGGCGCACTAGGAGCAGGTCTACCAGCAGGCCGATATAGCTGGTCACGGTCGGGGCTGAGACCCCCAGGCCGGAGCCCAGGCGCGAGGCGTTGAGCAGGGTGCCTTGGTTGTGGGCCAGCATGACCCAAAGCCGCTCCAGGGTTTCGGCCGGGATGCGCGGGCCGAACATCGGAACGTCGCGCTCTAAGTAGGTACGGATGAAGCTGCGACGCAGCTCCAGGCTGTCTGCGTCTGTGGCCGCCAGGAAGCTGTCAGGGAACCCGCCCCGCAGCCAGAGCCTTACGAGGTCAGCTCCATCAACCTCGCTGGCCGTCAGCGGCATGAGATCGACATAGGCGATTCGCCCGGCCAGGGTTTCGCCCGATTGCCGCAAGAGGTCGATTGCCGCCGAGCCCAGGAGCAGGAAGCGCCCCGTGCGGTGTCCGGCGCGCCGTCCTGTGTCGATGATCCCGCGCAGTGCCTCGAACAGAGCCGGCACGCGGTGGATCTCATCGAGGATGACGAGCTTGTCGGCGTGCTTGCCCAGGAAGAGCACGGGGTCGGAGAGCTTGTCCTTGTCCGCTGTGGCTTCGAGGTCCAGGTAGATCGAGGGACGGCTTTCGGCGATCTCGTGGGCCAGGGTCGTCTTGCCGACCTGACGCGGCCCGATCAGTGCCACCGCGGCCTGGCGTGCCAGGGCGGCCTCAACCTTAGATTGGATGATGCGCGGTATCATCCTTGTAAATTAAAAGTTCCGTTTAAGATATGCAAGGATAAAAAGTCGGTGGAGATTGTTCCAAGTCGTTCTTACCCGCTTGCCCCTCTGTCTCCCGGCAAATGCAGGTAGAGGGTCGACTCCCCCACACCCAAGCGCTTGTCCACCTGGGCCACGGTGATCTGGGGGTCCTTGATGAGGGCGCGAGCCTCTTGTATGTCCTCGGCCAACAGCGCCGGCGGTCACCCGCCTTTGCGGCCCCAGGCACGTGCCGCATCAAGTCCCGCCTTGGTACGCTCGAACTCGGCGTTATGCGGTGCATCGCATAATACTGAATTCGAGCGGGAGCTTATCGCGGAGCGGACGATTGCCGGATTGGCCTCGGCGCGTGCCCGCGGCAGGAAGGGCGGGCGGCCTTTCAAGATGACCGCCGCCAAGCTGCGGCTGGCCATGGCCTCGATGGGTCAGCCCGAGACCAAGGTCGGGGACCTTTGCAAGGAACTGGGCGTCACTCGGCAGACCCTGTACCGGCATGTGTCGCCGAAGGGGGAACTGCGGCCGCCGGATGGGGCGAAGCTTCTTGGCAGGGGGTGACATCTGTACAAGTCGGCCTCTCAGGCATCGCCGACAGTGCAGACCACTTCTGAAATTCTGTGCCGCCGCCTTCTGACCATGCCGCGGGGCATGAGTCAGGAAGACTTGCAACGCGCACGGCAGCCCCACCACCGCGGCGCCCCTGGTGCGGCATAATTGGCCGACACGATCCGATCCGACGCCGACATCCACGGCCTTGTACGCACGCTCCCCGATGTCTAAACAGTCGATCAAGACCTCCGGCGCCCCTACCGCGTGAGCGGCATGGCGCCGAGTGCATACGCACAGGCCTCATCTCTGCTAATGCTGTGATCCGTAACGAGCGCGGCAACGAGCACGACCCGCAGTGCGGTCTGCTCGTTCCTGCCTCGCTCGTAAAACTCGGTAGTCCGGTCCCGCAGGTACCCAACGTGCCTGGCCGATTCTTCGTCCACGCGATGGATCGATGCGAATTGCTCCCGCGAGAGGGCCAGCCCCTCCAACACGTCGGCGACTTTTCTATAGGCGTTGTCAACTTACCTACTCGATCTCAATCGATCCCCTTTGTTCAAACCATTCCCCGTTCAACAGGCGCACGTCACCTGCTGCCAACCCAAGAAGGCTCGCAGCCGAAGCTCGCGATAGTGGACTGCGGTCATCAAGTGCCTACCCAGCCGGAATAGATTTCCGACCACCGCATGCGCGGCCAGAAAGCGCCGCGCTTGACCGGGCGACTTGAAACCCCGCATCTGGCGCTCGCGCGCACGGGTCGGCTGATGTGAAGCCTCGGCCCGGTTGTTGGCACGTCGCGCCGTGACGTGCGGCACTGAAGGCATCGTGGTGCGCCGTGCCGCCGAATAACTGGGGAGCTTGTCAGTGACCAGTTGACGCGGGGAGGCGCCCTCCCCTTTCAGCAACTTGCGGAAGAAGCGTTCCGCGGCGCGCTGGTTGCGCCTGAACTGCACCAGAATATCCAGGGTATCGCCGTCCTGATCCACGGCACGCCAGAGGTAATGGCGCCGCCCCTTGATCGTGACGAACACTTCGTCCAGATACCAGGTGTCCCCCAGTCGGCCAGTGCGGCGTTTCGCTGCTCTTGCGTACGCTGGTCCAAACTTACGGCACCACTGCCTCACGGTCTCGTAGGAAACAACGATTCCTCGCTCGGCCACCAGGTCCTCGACATCACGCAGGCTCAGGCAGAACCGATGGTAGAGCCAAACGACGTTGCTGATGATCTGAGGCGGGTACCGATACCCGCGATAGTTGGGACCGTTGGTGCTCATGGACCAAGTCTGGCCCCGCCTCGTCAAGTTGACAATGCCAGCGCGGGAGCACGGCGTGACCAAAGTGTGACGCACTGTGGTCACGCCTGGGCCCATTGAGTCACGTTGAGTCACAAAAGCGCGGGGCATGATGCGCTAACATGTTGATATGAAGTAGATTACTGAGCGGTAGCAGGACTCGAAATCAGGTGTACGCGCGAGCGTACCGTGGGTTCGAATCCCACCATCTCCGCCAGATTGACAACAACAACACGCCTAAGATTCAATATCTTAGGCGTTTTTTGTTGGGGCGACCCCTTCACTCATTTTATCAGTGGTCCGCAAACACCCCCCGAGGGTCTATTGTGACCGAGGGCGCAGGGAGAGTGACTGTCTAAGTCCGACAGGCTCCTAGGCCACAGTCGAGGGGTCCGGGCAGGTTCGGCGAGCCTCTCCGGCACCCAGCGCATCGATGGTCCGCATCTCGTCGTCGCTGAGTTCGAAGTCGTAGATATCTCGGTTCTCCGCCATGCGCTCCGTCTTCGAGGTCTTCGGCAGGGCGGTGCGGCCGCTCTGTACGTGCCAGCGCAGCACCACCTGCCCCGAGGTCTTGCCATGGCGTTCGGCGATATTGGCGAGCGCGGGGTCCCGCAACATCCCGAAGGCGCCGCTGGCGAAGGGGGCGTATGCGGTGACCACGATGCCCTGGTCGCGGCAGAAGGCCTCCAGATCGGGGGCCCGACAATAGGGATGGATCTCCAGCTGATTGACGGTGGGGCGACGCGCCGGGTCGGGGATGTCCTCCATAAGCTGACGCAAGTGGGTGATAGTGAAATTGGAAACGCCGATGGCACGTGCTGCGCCCTTGTCGGCAAGCTCACAGAAGACGCGCCAGATGGTGGCGCGGGCCTTGCGCGGGAAGTCGGGGTCGCTGCTGCTGTTCCGCCCGAAGCCACCGGGCCAGTGCATGAGCAGTAGGTCTACGTAGCCGAGGCTGAGATCGTCCAGGGTATCGACCATGTCGTCGCGGACCTTTTGGGCGATGTCCTCGACCTTGTCGGCGTCCCAGGTGCGGCGGTGCGAGATGTTGATATGGGGCGGTGCCGCGGGGTGCGCGAGTTTGGTGGTGATAAACAGCGCGTCGCGGGTCAGTTGGCCGCTGGCAAAACGCTGACCGAGGAGCGTACCCAGGATGCGGTCCGTACCATAGGCACGGGCCCCGTCGAACGCTCGGTAGCCGCCGTCAAGGGCCAGCGAGACGGCCCGCCAGGCCTGTTCGGGCAGGAACCCCTGAAACTCCGTAGCCCCCACCCAGTCGCCGAAGGCGCAACCAAAGGCGAGGGTGGGCATGGTCACGCCATTGTGCAGCGTGATTTCTCGTGCGCTTTCTGCCGTATCGTTCATCGACCGCAATCCGAATAATGGTTTGACAGCCACGAGGCTAGCATAGTGGCTGAACGAAAACCGCCTTCCTGGTGGTCTAGGAAACCGCACCGATGACATTGAAGGGACTACTGAAAACCAACCAGGCGTCGTCAGACGAAGCTCCGGTCGACTTCCGGTAAATAACGGTTCAAAAAAAACCGAAACAAGCGCGCGGACGACAAGAAACTACGAAATACACGAGAGTCGCTAGCGCGGCCCCGACGTTTTGGCGCCGCCTAACCCGTCGCTCACCTCCTCATGCCCATGCCGGTGTGGCGGGACCCCCGCTCCGTGCTCATGGGCGACCTCGGCCAGCGGATGGACGTGCAAGTGGTTGTGGGCATGGGTGTGGGGGTGGCTATGCAGGGCTCCGTCCAACAAACGCCCATCGGCGAGCAGCAAGGCCCGGTTGGCCAGACGCCCAAGGAACGCGCGATCGTGAGAGACAATGATCATCGCCTGGGGCAGACCCGCCAGGTGCGCGGTCATGCGTGCCTCGGTGGGCTCGTCTAAGCCACTGGTGGGCTCGTCGAGGAGTAACACCTCGGGGTGCATGGAGAGCACCGTGGCGAGTGCCACGAGCCGCCGCTCCCCGGTGGACAGCCGATGGGTGACGCGATCGGCAAAGCCGGTTAAGCCCAGCACCGCCAGGGTCTGGTGCGCGTCCTCCCGGGCCTCGGCCGGGCTGCGGCCCAGATTGAGCGGACCGAAGGCGACGTCCTCCAGGACCGTGGGGCAGAAGAGTTGGTCATCCGCCTCCTGGAAGAGCAATCCGACCCGGCCACGGACCTCATGAAAATCGCGCTCCGACCGGCGCACGCGCCCGAAGGCGCGGACCTCTCCGGCGGTCGGCCTGTGCAGGCCGACCAGCAGGTGCAGCAGGGTGCTCTTGCCCGCCCCATTGGGGCCGACCAGGGCCACCCGGTCCCCCGGCATCAGGGTCAGATCGATCCCCGTCAGGACCCCCCGCCCTGGGTAGCCGAAGCCGATGCCACGGAGCTCCAGCAGAGGGTCGCTCATGGCAGATGCTCCAAGGCCAGCAGGATCGTCAGGGTCAGACCCACGCCGAAGGCAAGCCGGGTGTCGGCGGCTTGCCAAGCGAAGTCGTCCAACAGGTAAAGCCGGCCCTGAAAGCCCCGGCAGCGCATAGCGGCCAGGGTCCGACGGGAGCGGTCCAGGCTGCGCACCAGCAGCATGCCCATCAGCCAACCCAGGGTATTCCAGGTGTGGCGGTCGCTGCGAGGGACGAAGGCCCGGGCCCGCATGGCCTGGCGCAGCCGGGCATACTCCCCGTACAGGGCGTGGATGTGGCGCAGGGTGAACAGAAACAGATGGACCAAGCGGTCCGGGACCCCAAGACGGGCCAGGGAATGGCCCAAGGCCACGGGCTCCAGGGTGCCGATCAGAGCGGTCAGGGTCAGGACCACGGTGCCCGCCCTGACCAGGATGGTCAAGCCGAGCACGAGCCCCTCGCGGCTGGCGGTCAAGGGGCCCAGATACCCAATGGCCTGCCCCGGGACCGTAAACGGCAGAGTCGCCACCAGCACCAAGAGCAGCCCACCGAGCACAGACAGGCGCCGGGCCAGGACCGCCCCGCTCAGCCCGGCCGCAAGGGCCAGGGAGAGGGCGATGACCAGGGCAAGCGCCAAGGGCGTCGGACGGGACAGGCTGACGGTGACCAGGGCGAATCCCAGGGCCGCCAGCACGCGCAGGCGCGGGTCCCGTGCCCCCAACCAGGGGGCGGCGGTGAGCCCCGCGAGGGCCGAGGCGCTCAACTCGGTCCGCCGGGCTTCGGCCGCCGCCTGCCACCCCACCAGAGGGCCAGCCCGACGATACCGAAAATAGTCCCTACCCCACCGAGGATGTCGTGCAGGCGTGCCTGGTCCTGAGCCGCATCCAATTCCTCGCGGAGCGGGCGGATCTGGCGGGCAAGCAGTGTCTCGATCGCCGCCAGCGTTGCTGGATCAAGCTGGACTGGCGCTTGCCCCGTGGCTGTCTGCGGCTGTATCGCCGAACCGATGGGTTGCGCATCGGCTGGGGACACCTGCCCTGCCGAGCTTGCCGCAAACGCAGCGCCCGGAAAACTCCCGGTGAGATCCGTCGCCGCAAGGGTCCATCGGGCCTCGTGTCCATCGTCGCTCACTGCCACCAGCATGTGGTCCATCGGGGCCTGAGCCTGGTAAGTAAAGCGACCCTCTCGGTCCGGACTGAGCGTCGCCAGGACCCGGCCCTCGAAATCGCGCACCTCGACGTGGCACCCGACCGCGGGGCCGCCCCCGGCGAAATAGACCGAGCCCCGGATATCCCGCCCCTCAGCCATTGCGAAGACCTTGAGCTTGTGGGCAAGAGTCGGGGTCGAGACCAGCAGGAGCGGTAACAGCGAGGTCACAAGTAGGCGCCACGATACGACCCCGACCCTAGTCATGGGTCGCCTCCGCGACACCCAAGAGCCCGGGCTCCACACGCTGCAAAAAGGCAACCACAGTCCCGGTGATCAGCGCCTCCACCAGCGCGAGGGGGACATAGGCTAACAGGATCGCCCAGGCCGCGGGCAGGAAGGCCTCGCCACTCGCCGCCAGAGACAATGCCACCAAGACCCCGGACAACAGGACCCCGAGGAGCCCCGCCAGTGCACCGATCCAGAAGACCTGCCTGCCAGCCGCCCTCGCCAACCATGGGGACAGCAGCAGGGCGCAGATCAGCGCGGGCAGGGCCAGGTTGAAGGTGTTGACCCCGAGCACCAGGGCCCCGCCATAGCCGAAGAAGACCGTTTGCAGGGTCAGGGCGACGAGGAGTGCCGGGACCGCGGTCCAGCCCAACAGGAGCCCCATCAGCCCATTGAGCAACAGGTGAACGCTGGTGACCCCGAAGGGGACCTGAATCAGGGACGAGACAAAGAACCCCGCGGCCAACACCGCCGCCTGGGGTAGGCGATCGTAGTCCAGGCGCCGCAGGGCGACCGCCACCAATCCGGCCGATGCCAAGGCCCCGGCAATCAAGACCGGAGCGGTGAGGACACCGTCTGGGATGTGGGCCAAGGTGCTACTCCAAGATCGCCGTATAGACATGCGGCCGCGGGCGCGCTTGCGTGCCACCTTCGTCGCCACAACCAGCGGGTTCATACATCTGGCGCGGATCGCGTGAATAGGCGCCCAAGCTGATTGCTGAGCTCCCAAAAAGCCAGTTTCCGACTGCCGCAATTGGTGGTCTCTGCATCAACGCATGTCCCGCGCATGGACCCAAATCAGGCCACCCAACTCCACCGTGGCAGGCTCACCGCTCGGCCCCGGCAATGAATCGCCCTCCAGCAGGGCGGCAAAGCCCCACCAGCCGGCCCGTGGGATGGCGTAGGCGAAGACGCCGTTGGCATCGGCCTTGACCATCTGGGTGACATAGGGGTCGGAGGGCGGGCTCATGGAACCGTCGTTGTGCCACTCGACCTCGACCCGTGCAAAGGGCGCAGGGGTCCCGCCCCGCTTGACCACACCACGAAACAGATTGCCGGTCCAAAGACCATAGGGGCGCGTGAGGGGGGCGATCTCCACGGGCAGCCCCAGCTCGGCGCCCCAACCCTGAGCCGGCCCGTAGGCGTCCACGATCAGCTTGGTGTAGTGGATGATCCAGGCACCCTCCGCCGCATCCCAGTACGGGGCCGGCTCGACGAAGAAGATGTAGTCGCCGGGGGCCTGAACCCGATACTCCGCGGTGTAGGTGCGCCTGTCGTCCGGCTCCGCGGGATGGAGAAGTGACTTGAGGTCCGCCAGCCCATCGGGGCCCAGGACCCCGAAACGCACCGGCTCGCCCATGGGCATCACCGGGCCGCGCTCCATGGGATGGGTGAACGTCAGGTTTAGACCGATCAAGGGCCCGGTCGCCTGGGTGACGATTGGGGTGGAGGGGATCAACTCCTGGAAATGGGCCGATGCAGGTCCTGTTGCCAGCATCAGGGCGAACATTGCGGAGCAAGAGAACGGGTGCTGCATCTTGTGGGGAGGGCCGAATGGAGTGATGAAGACTTGGTCCACCGCCAGGGTTCCAAGTCTGAGCCGCCTAGGCGCGCATTCTAACAAGATTGGGCCGCCCACCCCTCAGTAACCCGACCTCGACCTACTCCGAGTGCCAAAGCGGCGATCAGCGCTGCGCCGAGAGGTAACAGATCCAGGCCGCGTCCGCCGGGGCCTGGCGCACCGGGCGAAAGTCCCCGTCCGGTTCGCCCTGCTCTGTCCACCCTTGCCAATAGCATTCCACACGGGAGAAGCCCGCCTCGGCGAGCAACTCGTGCAGCTCGGGCAGGGTCCACAGCCGCCAGTCGTAGCTGAAGGCCCGCTCGACCCTGGAGCCGTCCGGGAATGCAAAATGGATGTGGCAACCCAGACGCCCATCGATAGGGTTGTACTCCGCCTGCTCCCAGATGTAGGAGAAGCTGCCCTCCCCGTCCGAGCAACTGCGTTCCTCGGTGCACACGCGGAAGGCGTCGTACCCACCGAAGGCGTCCAGAAAGAAGACGCCATCGTCCACCAGTCCGGCCCGTACCCTTCGAAAATAGCCCAACAGGGCGCGTCGCTCCCGAAACAGCCAGTAGCTGAAGTTCATGGCCAGGACCAGATCCGCCGGCTGAGGGCGGACCCGCCGCACATCGCCCCTCACCAGGGTGCAGCGCTTCCGCGCCTCGGCCTGCAGGGCGGACAGGTTGTGACGGCGAGCCCAGGCGAGGACCGATGGGTCCAGGTCGACTCCCACCCCCCGGCGCTCAGGATCGCTGAGTACCCAGGCGCAGCTCACTGCCGCCGTGCCGCAAAAATCCTCACGCAGGAGCCTGGCATCCCTGCCGGTGAGCTGGCGAAAACACCGAGAGACAAGCTCAACCTCTGCATCTGGGCACTGGACGGCACGCTCGTAGAGCCGGTGGCAATCAGCGGTCTCGGCCTGGCTAGGCACCGGATTGCGTGCCTGGATGGTTGGTTTACGGTGGGTCATAGGGGGCAGGTGGCGCGGACTGGGTCAACTGGCCGTCCGTTGGACATCCGCACGATTAGGCGGGCCTAGGGGCCAAATCGTAGATTTGCACCCAGGCCCAAATTTCGGCTATTCTCCCCGGCTCGCAGCGCCTGGGGAAGCCCGTAACCACCCCCACCGCCGCCGCCCTGGTGCGGCAAGCACTGCAACCTCCCGGAGAGGTGTCCGAGTGGCTTAAGGAGCACGCCTGGAAAGTGTGTATAGGTTAACAGCCTATCGAGGGTTCGAATCCCTCTCTCTCCGCCAAACACTGCAACAAACCTCGATCAGCTCAGCCAGAACAGCACCGCGGCCACTGGCACCGTGGGCGGATACCAGGCCGTCCAGCTTGGCAATGGTGTCGGCGGGCAGGTGCACTTGCAGCGACCTCAATCCCCGCCTCGCCCTCGATGCCGCGGTTGCTCTGGTGCGTGCTGCGGTCGTTGACACTGCCGGTGCTCCTTCAGGGTGTGGGTATACCCATATACCCTAGCCCATCTTTGTCACCTAACCCAACAGCTTCTCATGTTTTCAACGGGTTGCGCTTTTCAGATGGCGATGTTGGTCACTACATTTGGGAGCACTCAGCGCTCGGATCGATGAGGGTCGTCTCGGTCTTTCCCAGCAGATGGGGTAGGCCCAGGGCGTTGTAGAGATCTTGCTGGTGTGGCTCTGGGCGGGTGGCCTTACGGACGTGGTAGATCTTCCCGTCGTCGCGGTGTAGGACGACAGTCACGCGCTCCTGACCGGAGAACTGATTGCGCAGGCTCTCCCAGCTCAGATGGATACCCTGGGCCTTGAGCTGCATGCGCAGGGTGTGGACCAAGTGATAGGCCAACACCGAGATAAACAGGTGGCCGTCGACCCGTGCGCTCTTGTGGTGATAGATCGGACGCAGGCCAAGCTCGGACTTCAGCAATCGGAACACCGATTCCAGATCCGTGAGCATGGTGTAGGTCTGCCAGAGGGTCGTCTCGTCCCATTCGGCTTGATTGGTGCGTAGGCAATAGACGCCGGATTCCCGGCTCTTGATCGTCGTGCGGCGAATAAACATGCCCGAACCATAGCCGCTCGGCGCGCCCCGATCAATGGGGCTATAGCATATTATGGCACTACACGGCGCCGGTGTCCGCTAAGGGACTGATCTGGCTTGGGTCGGGCGTCACTCAGGGGGGGAATATCTGGATTGTCGGCCGAATCCGGCGGCTAAAATGTCAAAGATGGGCTAGGGTGGTCAGGTTGACCATGCGGCTGACGTAGCTGCTGTCGACGCCTTCGCGACTGGCGATCTCACGCAACGACCTCACCTCGCCCGAGTTCAGCATCCCGAGCCAGCGGTGGCCCCGGGCGAGCGCGAGCTGCAGCGCCGTGGGCGCCGTGTCCCAGGGCCTGGCCGGCAGCGCCTCGCCGGTGGGGAGCGTGACCAGCTTGCGCCCGCTGCGCCGCTTGATACGGATCGGTACCGACAGGGTCAACCGCCCGTCGCTGGCCTCGACGACGGCGGGTTCGCCGGTCTGCTGGATGCGGGTCTCGCTCATGCGGCCTCCTGCGCACCGCGCACGGTCTGCTGCATCTTCGCCCTTCCGTTTTCCGGTCAGCGCTCGATGCTGTCCCCATCACGCCAGTCCGTTCTGAGGAGGGCCTGCAGAACGACGTCCTCGAACACCCCCACTTGCGAACCCGCTCCCGCAACACGCCCTCCACGCGGAAACCGTGGCCGGCAAGCACTCGGCGGGAGGCCGGGTTCCGGACCATGTGGTAAGCATGGATTCGGTTGAGCCCCAAATCCTGGAACGAGAGGCGCAGGACCGCGCCGATCGCCTCGCTCATGTATCCGAGGCCCCAGGCATCCACGGCCAACCAAAAGCTCAGCTCCGCCAATGCGTGCTCGTGGTCGATGGCGCGCAGCTCCACGAAGCCGCAGAAGGCCCGCTCGCTGCGCGTCCAAATGCAGAGCGCCACCCCTCGCCCTCGCCGCATCTGTCCGAGCCGGGTTCGCACGTAGCGCTCCGCATCCCTTGCCGAGAACGGGTGGGAATGGAGATCATAGTGTCCGCGACCTCCGTCGGCGCGCCGCAGCCTGGATCAGTGCGCAGTCCCGGAGACTGAGGGGGCGAAGGATGAGCCGCTCAGTTGCGATCTCTGCCGCTACCATGTCTCTTTCCCAACGAAGGCGAAGACTCCACTTTAGCATTAGCAATCGAGGCACCGGCACAAGCGCTCGCGTCGCCGGCCCAGTAGCACTATTGCGCAACAGCCGCCCCCTCTGCTCCTCCCACAGCACCGGTGGATTAATCGCCAGGTCCAGCAAGGTGACGTGGCCGGGCACCGCGTCCTCCAGGGTGGCTGCGACGATGTCCGGGGCCAGGGTGGTCAGGTTGAGCATCCGCCCCACGTAGCTGCCGTCCACGCCTTCCCGGGCCGCGATCTCCTTGAGCGACTTGGCCTCGCCCGACGTCAGCATGCCCAGCCAACGGTGCCCCCCGGGCCAGAGCGAGCTGCAGCGGACTTGGCGCGGTGTCCCAGGGCCTGGCCGGAGTCATCTCTCATGGGGAGCGTCACCAGCATCGACCACTGCGGCGCTTGATTCGGATTGGTGCCGACAGGGTCAGCCGACCGTCGCTGGCCTCGACAACGGTGGGCTCGCCGATGTGGTTGAGAATCCGCTGCACTGGAGCGGCC
>CAWJRN010000009.1:0-152500 GCA_963845265.1 uncultured Gammaproteobacteria bacterium
ACCAGTGGTCCGGGCCGAGGGGGTCGATTTCGTCCATCTCGGCGATCACGCGAGCCACCTGTCGGCTCCATGTGCTTGGGTCGATCAGGAAGCCGTCGGCATCGAAGACGATCGGTGGGCGGTGCTCGCGCGGCTCGTGCTGGATGTTCTTGGTCTGCATGGCTCCATCTCCTCTGGGATCTTATGGTATTGGCGGAGGGTATGCGTTCCTCATCGGTGTAACGATTGGTTCCTGACGTTTCCTCATTCTTGCTAGGCTACGAGATCCATTGAAATGCCAGTCAGCAGCATTTCGAGTGGCGTCGTTACCAATCTCGCAATCGACAGCGAAATCCTGGCTGCCGCAATCTTTGGAAAGGAGCCTCTGGCGGGGCGGCGAGATGCTCATCAAGTTTTGCAGTGATACGATCCTTGTTAAAGGCTTCTTCCCGCAAGAGACGGAGGGTCAGGTCCTGCAATGCAGCACTCCTGATCTCACCCGGATCTTTGCCTTGCCGTTGCTCCATTCCCCCCCCTGAGTCGGCTTGCTTTGCCTTCCCGTGGCTGGTTCCAATACCGGACAGCACTTCCCCGCTGTAATCGCAAAGACTGAGTTTCGGTTCATGGATCTGATCTCCTTGTGGGTCTATCGGGCGGATGGGGCAGAGAAGGCATAGCCCGCATACGAGCAAACCTGGGAGAGCCACACGGGGGCCGGTATAAGGAATCCGTCTAGCCGTGGCTAGGAACATTCGCCCCATGGGCTCGACACGTTAGAAACGGAGGGTCAGGTGCTGCAATGCAACACTGCTGATCTAATCCGGATTTTTCCGTCGATGTTTAAAGATACTTGGCAGGAAGTATCCGCGCTGCCGTACGATCAACCTACAATGGTGTGGGTGAATCTACCGACACGCAGATTGATCTGGGACAAAGCATGAAAGGTGCGGGGGAGGGCTTCGGTCGCGCTGGACGCAAGCGACATGCTGACTTGAAACCGGCGGTCGAGAAGTTCCCTCATCCGCCGCTGACCTGCGAAATCGTTGATCGGCGGGGTCGTCCTGTCCTCTGACTCCTGCAGCTTGCACGCAGCTATGACTTCAGCGGAGTCGGAGTAAGCGCAGCAACCGTATCAGGTGAATTCGTCCGGGGACGGCGGTACGACTACCTCCGGTGAGCAATCAGAATGTCCCGCCGGTCAGGGCGGCGGGGATGGGCCCCGCATCCTGCTAGGACGACGGCCTCGCGGATTCCGGTAAAACGCCGTACGAGTGCCACGAAGCGGCGTCCGATGCCTTCGGCGTATGGGCGTAACAGTTCGGACAACCGATCAATCCACCATCCCCGCCCGAACCGCATACCGCACCACATCCGCAACCGTATGCAGCGAAAGCTTATCCATCAGCCGATTGCGGTAGGTGCCGACCGTCGCCGGGCTGATGTCTAAAATGCGGGCGATCTCTTTGCTGCTGTTGCCCAGGGCGATCAGGCGGATGACTTCGCGCTCCCTGGCCGACAGGGTGACGGTGGTACCTCCACTGCGCTTGAGTTCGCGCAGCTTGGCCTGGATGGACGGGGTCATGAAGGTTCCGCCAGCGGCCACGGTCCGTACGGCGAGCAGTAACTCCTCAAAGGCGCTGTCCTTCAACACGTAGCCCGAAGCACCGGCCTCCTGCGCGTCGGCGGCGGCGTTGGGGTCGTCGCGCATGGTCAGGAGGACGACTCGGGTATTGAGCCCCTGCGCCGCGACCTCGCGCGCCACCTCAATGCCGGATAGCTCCGGCATGCCGATATCGAGGATGGCGACATCGGGTTGATGGGCCTGGATCTGCTGCCACGCCTCTTGGCCGTTGGCGCCCTGGGCGAGGAGGACGATGTCGGGTTCCATCTCCAGCAGCGGAGCCAATCCTTGTCGCAACACGGCGTGGTCGTCGGCAAGTATGACGCTGATGGTCACGGCGTTGCCTCCATGGTCAGCGGGACATCAATGGTGACGCAGGTCCCGCTCCCGGGGATGCTGACGATTTCCGCCTGGCCGCCGACGCTCGCGGCGCGCTCTTGGATCATGGACAGGCCGAGACCGGCGGAGCGCTGAAACGCGATGTGCGTGTCAAAACCTACGCCGTCGTCGATGATCTTGAGGGTCAATTTGCGTGGCCACGGGGTGTCCAGGATCACGTCGACTCGGTTGGCCTTCGCATGGCGTACCGCGTTTGCCAATGCCTCGCGGAAGCTCAAAAAGCACTGCTCCTTGACCCGATCCGGCAGTTCGACGCTGGCATCCGGGGCACGCAGGCAAATTTCGGTCCCGGTGCGCCCACTGAATGCGCTGCACTGGAAACGAATGGCATCGACGAGCGGCATCCGTTCGAGAAAGATCGGGCGCAGTTCCGTGCTGAGCTCGCGAAGCTGTCCGATAGCGGTACCGGCCTCGACGATCGCCCCGTCGAGCAGGTCTCGGGGCATTTTCGACCCGGTTGCCGCCGATGCTCGCAGCCGCTTCAGCGTGAGATTGACGGCCTGCATGGATTGGCCGACGACGTCGTGCAAGGTCGCCGCGATGCGCTTGCGCTCGTCCTTCTCGGCCTCTTCCCTGAGCCGGCGGACCTTCTGCGCCTGGGCCGCGCGTGACCTGACGGTCTGGATACCGTACGCCAGATCCCCCGCGAGATCTGTGAGCAAGGCGGCCTCCCGGTCGTCGAAGGCGTCCGCCTCGGCCGAGAAGATGCTGAGGTTACCAAAGGCGCGCCCTTCCGCCTTGAGCGGCAGGGCAACCATGGAGTGGTATCCGAACCGCAGCGCCATGTCTCTCCACGGGACTAGTTCCGGCTCATGCTCGATGTCGCGGACGATGACCGGATGTCCACTTTGGATAGCGATCCGGCAGGCACTTGGGCTGTCGGTGGCGTTCGTCGCCGCCAACGCGGCGGCTGCGAAGTCCGCATGCTCCAGACCCGCGTGGGCGACCATATTCACCCCAGGCCTACTGCCCTCGCGCACGTATCCAATCCAGGCGAAACCGTAGCCTCCCAGGTCTACGAGGTTGTCGCAGAGGGCCTGCAGGAGATCCCCCTCGTCGGTCGCGCGAGCCAGGTTGTGGTTACAACGTGCGAGGACCGCTTGCGCCCGGTTCATACGGAGCAGTTCGGCCTGCTCTGACTCGCGCATCGAAACATCGGCGGAAATGCCGATCAGCTTGACGATGTCGCCGGCCGCATTGGGCAGTGGGATGAAGCAAGAGGTAAAGACGCGCGTGCGCTTGGCCCCCGCAACGCGGAACTCGAATTCTGCGGCTTGCCCGGCGAGCGCCTGGGCCATGAGACGCCCGATCCGTTGGCGGTCCTGAGGACTCACGAAGTCCAAGTAGCGGACCCCGACGATCTCATTCGGATCGGTGACCCCGATGAGCCTGAGCCCGGCGGGGTTCATCGACACCATGCGGCCGTCGGTGTCTATCTCGTGGATGCAAACCGGTGAGTGATCGAACAATATTCTGTACTGATCGAGCTCGGGCAAAGGCTCTCCCTCCCTGTCCATCTTCCGCCATGCCGCCGCTTCTCGGCCCGAGCCTACGGCATCCGGCTGACCAATTGCAATGCTCGGACTGGGCAGTACCAGCGTCCTGCCAAACAGCGACGTTAGCGATTATCGCGGGTTGGCGAGATCAGCCGAATCTGACTGGCGAGTATCCAATCAGCCGCCGGGCTGGCTCCTGGACGATCGCAATCGATCTGACGACTCAGTCACGCCTGCAGCGCGGTGGTTGCTCTGGTCTAGAGCGGATGATGGCCAAACCCGTGTCACCCTGGGGGATCGACTGGCGGGCGGAAAGGCGCACTCCAGCGTAACAATCTATCACGCAGAGTTTTTCTTGTTGTTGTGTGGCGGAGAGGGAGGGATTCGAACCCCCGGACCCTTGCGAGTCAACGGTTTTCAAGACCGCCGCTTTAAGCCGCTCAGCCACCTCTCCAGAGAAACGTGCGAGGCCGCGATGCGCGCCGGTGGACGCTCGCGGCTGGGTTCGTGCGCCAGGGACCGGCCGGCTGATTCGCTCGGTGGCCCTTGGGTGCGGCGGGGTTCGTCCCCAATATTCCTCGCAGGCGTGCAAGGATACCGAATTCCGCGGTGGCGACAAGGTGTTGTCGATGACACACCGCCGCCGCTTGCAGTTTCCCGGTCGGTCGGTATCCTTCCGGGAACTGTCTGGCTCGGCTCTGGTCACACAGGGCAATCAAAACCTTTCGTCAATCCTTTGGAGATCCGTCCCCATGGCAAACTACGATTACTCCGTTGTGCAGGGCGCCAGCAATGCGCTGAGCGCCAACAAGGTCCTGAAGAACACCTACCTGTTGTTGGCCGCCACCCTGGGCTTCAGCGCGCTGACCGCAACGCTTTCCGTCGCGCTGGCGGTACCGGCCTGGACCTATCTGGTCTCGGTGATTGTGGCGATGGTGATGGGCATCTTTGTGCTGCCGCGTACCGCCAACTCCGCCGCCGGCATCGGCGTCATCTTCGGCATCACCGGGCTGCTTGGCTTTGGTTTGGGGGCGATCCTGACCCAGTACCTGGCACTGCCCAATGGGCCCCAGATCGTTGGCACGGCCTTCGGTGGTACTGCCATCATCTTCCTCGGCCTGTCCGGCTATGCCCTGACCAGCAAGCGCGATTTCAGCTTCATGGGCGGCTTCCTGTTCGCCGGCATGATGGTCCTGGTGATCGGCATGTTGGCCAACATCTTCCTGCAGATGCCGGCCCTGGCCCTGGCCATTTCGGCGGGCATCATCCTGGTGATGAGCGGCTTTATCCTGTTCGATACAGGCCGGATCGCCCGCGGTGAAGAGACCAACTACATCATGGCGACCTACGGGATTTATCTGAGCATGTTCAACATCTTCATCAGCCTGTTGCAGATCCTTGGGATCATGGGCGACGACTGATCGGGCGCCGACGCGGTCCTGAAGCCGCACAACCCCGGCCTGGTGCCGGGGTTTTTTTTCGCGCCGGCTGGGGCGCATTGGGTCGTCTTCAGCCAGATCTTTGGCGCCTTGGTTGGACCGGGGCGATGACAACGCGGGGGGCATTGTATGGATCTGTTTCTAAAGATTGCCGCCGGGGCCTTCCTGGTGATGATGCTGTTCTACATGTGGCCGGCCTTCAAGCGCTGGCAGGAGCATGGCCCCAAGGCGCAGCAGGGCGACTGGATGGCCGCCGCCCTGCCCCTGGGGGCCGTCGTCTTACTGGTGATATTGCTGGTGATGTCCGTGCGTTAAGACGCTCAACGCGTCGGCTCGGGCCGCTCGGGCTCCAGTTCCATCCGCTCGACCTCGGCCAGGGTGATCTGGCGCCCATCGAGGGTGCGGAAGGATCTCCCCGCCACGTCGTCGCGTCTTGCCCGGTAGATGACCTCGTGCCCGGTGTTCGCGTTGATTACCCGCACCCGAATCGCCTCGCGCCCGCTCTCCCAGCCATCGAATAGGTACAGGCCAGTACCCGCAACCATGACGCCGACCATGCCGTAGGCGAGGGTCCGCATAGCCCCGGGGGGCACCAGAGGTGGTCGGGCCGGCGTGGCGGGCACCGATCGGGTTGGGTTCGAGCCCCGGCTGCGGGCGCGGATGGCCAGCCAGGCGAGCAGGACGACGACGGCGGTGATGAGTATCTTTCCGAACATCGGTTTAAAGTACCACGCGCCCCCCATGCCGGCTATGCGTCGGCCGCGACCTTGCCCCGCGGGCGCCGTGGGTCTTACCATGCCGTCCACCTTGCAGCCACTGGCCGAGCGTATAGCCTCAATCGCCATGTCTCTGATCCGGCGTATCCCTTCGCTGTTGGTCGCCCTCGCTTGCGTTGGGGTGCTGGCCGGCGGCTGTACCAGGCCGCAGCCGCCGACGGTGCCCCTGTATCGGGCCCTGCAGGTGGGCGACCTGGATCAGGTCAAGCGCCACCTCTATCACGGCAGTCCCGTGGACACCCCGGACGCCCAGGGGGACTACCCGCTGCATATCGCCGCGACCAAGGGCCAGGTGGCGATCGTCCGTGCCCTGCTGGACCATGGTGTCGAGGTGGATGTGCGCGATGCCGCGGGCCGCACCCCCTTGTATCTGGCCCTGGCGGGTGGCCGAGTGCAGCTCGGGGAGATGTTGTTCGACGCGGGCAGTGCGGAATCCCCCCAGGCGCTGCTCTTTGCCCTGGTGCGGGCGGGCAGCGCCGACCGGGACGTGCTGGGCCTTGCTGCGTCGACGCGGTGCCGATTTCAACGCTCGTGATCCGTCCGGCCAGGCGCCGTTGCATCTGGCCGTGGCCGACGGCCGGGTGGCTTTGGCCAAGCGCCTGATCCTGGGCGGGGCGGCCCCCAATCTGCCCGATGCCCAGGGTCGAGTGCCGTTGAGTCAGGCCCTCGCAGGGCGCGATGCCGATCTGATCCGCATGCTGCGCCAGTACGGGGCTGGTGAGCCTGAACCGGTCGCGGGCGCCAAGGCGGACCCGAGCCCTGGAGCCAGCCTGCCCTGACACCGATTTCGAGCCCGGCTGCGGCCGCGGGCCACCCTGATATTCCCATAGGAGATACCTGGAACATGGCGGAAACAGTAGACGATCTGACCGTTGCCTATAGCGAGGGCGGTGTCGCGACCGTAGAAGAGCTGGACAAGGTCATCCTGTCGAAGGGGGCCTGGACGACCATCCTGTTCCGGTACCGCGATTGGGACCGGGCCAAGGAGGTGTGGGGACCGGAGAAATACACCATCAGGCGTTATCAGAAGCGCAACGGTGAATTCCGCCAGCAATCGAAGTTCAACATCTCCAGCCGAGCCCAGGCCCAGGGCATCATCACCGCCCTGCAGGCCTGGCTGGATGTGGAGCCCGTGTCGTCCGAAGGAGGGCAGTCATGATGCATCAGGTCTTGCGTTGGGTCTTGGTGGCGGTCGCAACCGCCGGTCTGGGCGGCTGCCTGGATATGGAGAAGTTGGTCCATGTGAAGGCCGATGGGAGCGGCTTCGTGGAGGAGCGGATCCTCATCAAGCGCGAGGCCTTGGCCATGATGCAGGGTATGGCCAAGATGGGGGGCCAGCCGGGGGCGGAGACCAGCGTCAAGTTGATCGATCCGGAAAAACTCGCGGCGGAGGCGGCCGCCATGGGGCCAGGGGTGAGTCTGGTCTCCACGGAGGCCCTGAGTACACCTGAGGCCGAGGGCTACGTGGCCCGTTTTGCCTTCACGGACATCAATCAGCTGATCTTGGACCAGAACCCCAAGGACCCGGCGGCCGGCGATGACGCTCAAGCCGGCGGCGGACCCGAGGCCGCGTCGTCCGCCAGCGAGGCCATCCGCTTCGAGTTGCGTCCCGGGGCTGCGCCCGTGTTGGTGGTGCATACGCCTGCGGATTCTGCCAAGGACCCGGCCGCCGTCTCGCCGGAGGCGAAGGACAGCGTCTTGCCGGAGGGGCCCGAGGGGGACATGGCAATGCAGATGATGCAGCAGATGTTCCAGGGGATGCGTGTGGTCGTTGCGATCGAGGTCGAGGGAGAGATCCAGGAGACCAATGCCGCCTTCAGGGAGGGTTCCCGGGTGACCATGTTGGACATCGAGTTCGAGCAACTCCTGAAAGACCCGGAGCGCTTTCGGCGTTTCGCCGCTTCCCAGCCCGAGGGTGTGGGTGAGGTCAAGGCACTGATGAAGGACATGCCGGGGGTCAAGATCGAGCCCGCCGAGACCGTCGAGATCCAGTTCGCGCCGCAGTGACCCGGCAGCGATTGACCAACGTCAGCGACGCCCTTGGGCCTAGCCGTTAGGCTGGTGCCCTTTGTCGGACCCCGGGGCTTGTCCTGGGCGGCTTTCGGAGCAGATCCCATGTGTGTCGCTATCCCCCTTGGCCGCGGGTCCGATGGTCCCCGAGGGACCCGCTTCGGGCGCTTTCTGCGGGAGCGCCCTTGGCGGGCGGAGGGCGAGGTCGCGACCGGCCATGCATGAGCTGTCTGTCTGTCTGTCCTTGCTCGACCAGGTCCAGGCCATCGCCCGCAGCCATGGGGCGACCCGGGTGGAGCGCATCCTGTTGCAAATTGGGCCACTGTCCGGGGTTGAGGGCGGCCTCCTGCGCAACGCCTATCCCCTGGCGGCTGCCGGGACCCTGGCCGAGGACGCCGTGCTCGACATCGAGCCCGCGGCGGTGCGGGTCCGCTGTACCCAATGCGGGGCCGAGTCGGATGCGACCCCCAACCGGCTCCTCTGCGCGGCCTGCGGCAGTCACCAGACCCGCCTGATCAGTGGCGACGAGCTGCTGTTGGCGCGGGTGGAGTTGACCATCCCCGACCCAGCACCACCTGACTCTGCTCCGACGCCGGACACGGCTCCGACCTCCGATGGGGCAGGGAATTCGCTACACTGACGCGATCTCACCCCGGTCGGGTCAATCCCGGTCGGCCCCCAGCGGAGTCCAATTCTCATGTGCGATACCTGCGGCTGCAACATCACCCCCGGCAACGAACACTTGATCGAAGGCGATGGCCCCTTGGCCCGCACCGCGGACGGGCGCGCCGCGGTCAGCGTCTTGCAGGGATTGCTGCATGCCAATGACCATCAGGCGGCCCACAACCGGGCGCATTTCGATGGCCATGGGGTGCTGGCCATCAACCTGATGTCCTCCCCTGGGGCGGGCAAGACCAGCCTGTTGGAGGCGACCATCGAGGCCCTGGGTGGGGAGTTCTCCATCGCCGTCGTCGAGGGCGACCTGGAGACCGAGAACGACGCCAGGCGCATCCGCGCCAAAGGTGTCCCGGCCATCCAGATCGCCACCGGCACCGCCTGTCATCTGGACGCCCACATGGTCCACGATGCCCTGCACCAGATGCCGCTGGCCGGGATCGACCTGCTGTTTATCGAGAACGTCGGTAATCTGGTCTGCCCGGCCAGTTTCGACCTGGGTCAGCACCGCAATATCACCCTGCTGTCGGTCCCCGAGGGGGACGACAAGCCGGCCAAGTACCCGGTCATTTTTCGCGCCGCCGATCTGGTGCTGCTGACCAAGGCCGACCTGCTGCCGGTGTTGACCGAGTTCGACCCGGGGCGGGCCGAGCAATGCCTGCGCGACCTGGCCAGCGATGCCCCCTGGGTGGCGACCTCCGCCCGTGCGGGGGGCGACATCGACGCCTGGCTCGACTGGCTGCGGGCCGAGGTGGCCGCGCAGGGTGAGCGGAGGGCCCAGGGCCTGACCCAGAGGCCTAGGGTTCAGCCGGAGGGGGTGCAGCTGCATGCTGCCCATGATCACGACCATGCGCATGACCATGCCCAGGTCCGACGAGTCATGGTCATGGCCACAGCGATCACCGCCATGCGTAATCCGGGAGGCGTGACGCCCGGCCCCGCGGGCAAAGCCGGTCAACCCGAGAGTTGACCGTCCTCGTCGCGAATGGTAAGAATCTCGGCGCCCTTGGTGATCGTACCGAAGTGTGCGGATCGCATTGACCAGAGCTGCGCCCTGGGAGGGGGCTCTGGATCCCCTGACGTTTTAGACATATCACCGATAATGATGGAGGACTTTCCCCCGTGCCACGCAAACTCAGCAAGACCCTGACCATCCTCGCCGCCGGCTCAGTCGTAGCTGGCGCTTTGTCCTATGTGCCGGTTGCCCAGGCCTTCGGCTTTGGCGACATGATGAATCCGAGCAAATGGATGGGCGGCAAGAATCGCGACCGCTACGACGACGACTACTACGATGGGCCTTACGGCGGCGGTCCCGGCTATGGTGGGCCTGGGTATGGCTATGGCGGTCCGGGCTACGGCTATGGTGGCCCGGGCTACGGTGGCCCGGGCTACGGTGCACCCGGCTATGGCTATGGTGCCCCCGGTTATGGCTATGGTGCCCCTGCAGTCGCGCCTGCCCCGGCTGCGGCCCCGGCCGCTGCCCCTGCGCGCAGCAGCAGCGCCAGCGAGATCGAGGCCCTCAAGCGGCGTATCGACGAGTTGGAGTCCAGTCAGAGCCCGAGTACCCCGGCCCCGGCCTCCAACGATTGGCCGTCTGCCCCGGCCTTTCGGCCCATGAGCAAGTACTGAAATAGCGAGCAAGAGAAGATCGTCCGGCCATCTGGCCGGTGAGTAGTTCCTGGCCCCGCACTTGTGCGGGGTTTTTTTTGGGCAACGTCTGCGCTCGGCTTCAACCAAACAACCCATGCAGGTACCAGCCCCGCTGGCCTCGGCGGTCACGATAGATCCACAGGCGCTCGCCGCCGTTGGTGGTGGCGACGAAATAGTCCCGAGCCACCGAGAAGTCGTCCCACCAACCGGTCTCGATACGCTCGCGCTCCTCGCCCAGGTCCAGTGGGCCGTCGTACCAGGGGCGCTGCCCGCGTAGTTCCAGGGGCCTGGGCTCTGACAACAGCCACAGGGGGCGGTCGGTGCGCCCGCGCCCCGGGCTGGGTTCGCCAGGCCTGCACCAGCGCCAGGAGCGCTCCGGGCGGTGGTCGGGCAGTGCCTGGAGCCCACGGACCGCTTGGTCCCCCAGGCGGGAGCGCAGGCGGTCGAGTAGCACCGGGTCTGGGATCAGGGCACTGGTCTGCTCCGGGAACAGGTCCAGGGGAGTGGGGCTTAGGGGGAGGATCTCCCCGGCGTCGAGGCCCAGGGTGCGCACCGGCGCGGGCAGGACCAGGCGTCCCAGGCGCTCACGCAGCAGATCCAGCCAGACCCCGGGGTCGCGCCCAGGGGCTGAGGCCCCCAGGGTGAAGGCGGTGGTGGGGCGGTCGGCGTGACCCAGGCGCAACTCCAGGCGCTGCACTCCGGCCTGGCTGCCGAGCAGATAGCCGCATAGCTCTTCGATCAGGCGCCGCCCGGCGAACACCAGGGCGCCGGCCTCGGGGACCTCGGCGGGGAGCTCCAGGGTGGCCGTAAAGTGCGGCGGTGGGACGAAGGTCGGGCGTGGGTCCGGTACCTCGCCGAGCAGGCGCCCCAGTTGTCGGACGTGCTCCTGGCCGAAGCGCTGGGTCAGCCCGGTGTGAGGCAGGCGCAGCAGGTCTGCCACCAGGCGCAGGCCCATGGCCGCCAGGTCTGCACGCCCGCGCCGGTCGAAGCCCAGGGCCGTTACGGGCAGGGCGGCTAGGGCCGTGCGCAGAGCGGCGGGGTCCGGGACGATGCCGCCCTGACCCTGCCGGGCCAGGGTCAGGGCCCCACCTGGGGTGGGGGCCAGGCAGCAGGTGCAGCCGTAACCCAGGGTGACCACCCCGGCCTGTACCCGGGCGAGGATCGCCTCGGCCCCACCGAACAGGCGCAGGCTGGCCGCCACGTCCAGCACCAGGGAGCGGGGCGGGGCCAGGCTCACCCGCGGGGTGAAGCCGATGCCCCAGGCGGCGAGTCGCTCCAGGGCGGCGCGTTCGGCCTGCGGGCGGCGTGGGAGCATGCGCAGGTCTGCGGCCAGGGCGAGCGCAGCCCCGGCCGACAGCTCTGGCCCGATGCCGTGCTTTTGTGCCGCAGCGTTGCACAGCAGGACGCGCTCGGCACGCTGGTCCTGCCCGACCGCCAGGGGCAGGGGCGAGGTCAGGGACCCGGGGTAGACCTCCAGGGGCAAGGCGGGGAGGTGGATGGCGAGCCAGTGCATCGGTGTGGAGGGGTGTTGATCCGCAAATGAACGCTGTGTGCGTCGCTTCCATGCTCCGGGGTGTCTGTGAGCCTACATGGCCGTTACGTCTGGTGTGACGCTGTGGATAAGGCGTGTGCCTCGATGTCGCTGGTCTGGCGCCGGAGGGTCGGCACGCCGCATCCACCATCCTCGGTGTCGGCAGCAAAAGGTGGATGCGCTGCGCTTATCCACCCTACGGGCCGGAACCATGATCAACGCCTGATCAGCGCTTCCGCACTTTGCGTTCATTTGCGTTCATTTGCGGACCATCCTCTTTCCTCTTTGCCGATCCGGGCCTCCGGCCAGGCGAGCCGCAGGGTCCCGGCCGGGCGCCCACCGCGCTGCTTGAGGATTTCCACCTCCAGGTCCGTCGCCAGGGGACGGACCCGTAGGCGCAGGGCAGCCGGCGACGGGTTCTGAGCCGCCTCTGTGCCGCGAAACAGTAGGGCCAGGGCGTCCCCGCTCTGGGCCGCGAGTTGGAGCCGACGCAGGGTCGGCCCCCGCCAGGGGGTCTCGCGGCCCCAGATCAGCACCGCACTACAGGCCCCGGAGCGCAAGCCTTGCTCCGCCGCCCAGGCGGTCTCGGCGCCCGCCGTGACCACCGCCAGCCGGGCCAGGTCCAGGCCGAGGGCCGCCAGGGTCGGGGCGAAGGGGGGCAGGGGCGGGTCGATCAGGAGCAGCCAGCGCGGCCTGTGGCTGAGCCGGATCAGGGCCGGGAGGACCAGGCCGAGGGCGCCCTCGGGCCGGGCATCGAGGACCTCACTGAGGCTCGCCGGCGGCCAGCCACCCCAGGGCAGGGCCGCGTCCAGGGCGGTGTAGCCGGTGGATACTCCGGTGGGGTTGGCGGCAGGGACCGCACGGCCGCGCCACAGATCCGCTCGCCCGGTGAGGAGTTGCTCCAGGTGCATGGTCTCTGGCCCGCCGCTAGGCCCTTAGGCGCCCAGCCAAGCCAAGGCGCAGCACCCCGACGGCGCGCCCCTCAATGGTCAGGGACTGGACCCGCAGGTCCACACGGATGGGGGCGAAGGCGGGGTTCTCGGCCACCAGATCCACCCTGTGGGTCCAGTTGGCGTGACGGCGCAGGCGTTTGACCGTGACCTCGTCGTCCAGGCGCGCCACTACGATCTGGCCATCCGTGGCCTCCTGGCTGCTGTGGACTGCCAGCAGGTCGCCGTCGAGGATGCCGGCGTCGCGCATGCTGCTGCCGCGCACCCGCAGCAGATAGTCGGCGCGGGGGCGGAACAGGTCGGCAGCGATGCGGTAGTGGTCCTCGATGTGCTCCTGGGCCAGGATGGGGCTGCCGGCGGCGACCTGACCCACCACCGGGATCTGCTCGTCCCCTGGCCCGTCCCCCAGCAGGCGGATGCCCCGGGAGGCGCCGGCTTGCAGCTCGATGGCACCGCGTCGGGCCAGGGCGCGCAGGTGGTCCTCGGCGGCATTGGCCGAACGAAAACCGAAGGCGGCAGCGATCTCCGCTCGTGTGGGCGGAAAGCCGGTGTCGCGGATGTGGCTGCGGATCAGTTCCAGGATCTGATGCTGGCGGGCGGTGAGGTCGTGGGGCATGAGGTGTGCCGCTGGGGTGGCTGAGTTTGACTGTAATTATATCCAGTGATTCTGGACCCGCAATGCCGAGACTGGAGATGCTTGATTTGGCGTGCCTGCACCCAAGGCGCAGCGCTCCCATGACTTGGCAGGCTCGATCATGCTGATATGCTGTGTCGAACCATGAACAAGACCAAGCGCACCGCCATCTTCGAGCGCCTGCGGGCCGCCAATCCAGCGCCGACCACGGAGCTTGATTACAGCAGCCCGTTCGAGCTCCTTGTCGCTGTGATCCTCTCTGCCCAGGCGACAGACAAGGGGGTGAACAAGGCAACGGCGCGCCTGTTCCCACTGGCCAATACCCCTGGCGGCATCCTTGCCCTGGGCGAGGACGGACTGCGCGAACAGATTCGCACCATCGGGCTGTTCAACACCAAGGCCAGGAACATCCTGGCCACCTGTCGCCTGTTGGTGGATCTGCACCAGGGTGAGGTCCCGCGGCGCCGCGAGGAGCTGGAGGCCCTGCCCGGGGTTGGGCGCAAGACGGCGAACGTGGTCCTCAATACCGCCTTTGGGGAGGCGACCATGGCGGTGGATACCCATATCTTTCGGGTCGCCAATCGCACCCGCCTGGCCCCGGGCAATACCCCGCTGGCTGTGGAGCATGCGCTGATCAAGTGGGTGCCCAAGGCCTTTCAACGCGACGCCCACCACTGGTTGATCCTCCACGGGCGCTATGTGTGCACGGCGCGCAGTCCGCGCTGTCCGGGGTGCTCGATCCACGACCTGTGCGAGTACCCGGACAAGACGCCGGGGTCGCCCGACGCAGCGGCGGCAGGCTGACTCGTCGGCCCCAGCCATGGGGACGTCACCCCGCGCGTATCGCGTCGGTGAAACGATTTTCCGTGTTGCGGGGTCTTACCCGTCGATGACCATCCGCGCAATCCCGCTTTGCGGTCTTGTCCAGATGTGTTACCAATATCCTTTCCTAGTGCAGTGGTCGGATATGCTGGCCGTTGCCGGGTTACCCTTCTGATCGATATCTATTCCGGAGAAGACTTATGTCCAAGACCATGATCAAGCCCGTCGCCGCCGCCGTTGGTTTCGCCCTGGCCGGCAGTCTGTCCGTTGCCAACCTGGCCAACGCGGCGGAAAACCCCTTTGGCACCAATCAGCTCAGCCAAGGCTACCTGCAACTCGCCGATGCCAAAATGGGCGAGGGCAAGTGTGGAGAGGGCAAGTGTGGTGGCGCCATGAAGGCCGAGGCTAAATCCGGCGGTGAGAAGATGGGAGAGGGCAAGTGCGGCGGCGAGAAGATGGGCGAGGGTAAATGCGGCGGTGAGAAGATGGGCGAGGGCAAGTGCGGTGGCGAGAAGATGGGCGAGGGCAAGTGCGGCGAGGGCAAGTGCGGTGGGGCCAAGTAGGCGGTGCTCCTGAGGGCTTGGTCGTGAGCCCCCGTCGATTTCCCATTCATGGTGCCGGTCTCGGCCTGCGGCGGTCCTTCATGGACGCCGTGGCCGAGCGGCCTCCGGCTCAGGTCGGGTTCTATGAGGTCGCACCGGAAAACTGGATGGGCATCGGCGGGCGGCTCGGCCGGCAGTTTCGTGGCCTGACCGAACGCCAACCCTTCGTCTGTCATGGCCTGTCCCTGTCCATAGGCTCTCCTGCGCCACTGGACGAGGCCTTCGTCGGGCGCCTCAAGGGCTTCCTCGATACCCACGGGATTCGTGCCTACTCGGAGCACCTCAGCTACTGTTCCGACGACGGCCACCTCTACGACCTGCTGCCCATCCCATTCACCGAGGAGGCGGTGCACCACGTCGCAGCCCGTGTGCGTCGGGTGCAGGATATCCTGGAGCGGCGTATCGCCCTGGAAAACGTCTCCTATTATGCCGCCCCCGGCCAGGAGATGACCGAGATCGCCTTCCTCAACGCCGTGCTGGAAGAGGCCGATTGCGACCTCCTGCTGGACGTCAACAACATCTATGTGAATGCCATCAACCATCGCTATGACGCGGTGGAATTCCTTGCGGATCTACCCGCCGAGCGCATCCTCTATGCCCACATCGCCGGGCACTATGAAGAGGCCCCGGACCTGCGCGTGGATACCCACGGGGCCGATGTGATCGACCCGGTCTGGAGTCTGCTGGCGGAGGCTTATGCCCGCTTCGGGGTCTTCCCGACCCTCTTGGAGCGCGATTTCAATATCCCCGGATTGGATGGCCTGATGGGGGAGGTCGACACCATCGTCCGGCTTCAGGCCGAGGCCACACCTGCCAACCGGCGCCTGGCCCATGGTTGAGCAGGCGGCTGGCGCCGAACAGCCTTTCGTGGCCGTGCAGCGGGCCTTTGCTGCGCACATCCGCGACCCGCAGGGGCAACCCTGTCCGGCGGACGTCGAGGCGCGGCGCATGGTCATCTATCGGGATCTGGTGTTCAACAACGTCGCCTCCCTGCTGGCCACCAACTTTCCGGTGATCCGGCAGATCTTGGGCGACGACCACTGGGCCGATTTGGTGCGCGGATTCTTCGTCCAGCATCGCTGTGCCACACCGCTGTTTCACGAATTGCCGCAGGAGTTCCTGGCCTACCTACAGGACGCTCGCGCCGGCGAGTCGCGGGACCCTCCCTTCCTGTTGGAGTTGGCCCACTATGAGTGGGTCGAATTGGCCCTGGATGTCGCCGAGGAGGCGTCCGACCCGGCCCCTACCGACCCCAATGGTGACCTGCTGGCCGGCGCCCCGGAGGTCTCGCCCCTGGCCTGGAACCTGAGCTACCGCTTTCCCGTCCATCGCATCGGCCCCGGGTACTTGCCCGAGGCGCCGCCGGCCGAACCGACGCGTTTGGTCGTCTACCGTGATCGTCAGGGGCAGGTGGGCTTCATGGAGGTCAATGCGGTGACCCAGAGGCTCTTGCAACTGCTGCAAGAAAACCCCGGCATCACCGGTCTGGAAGCCTTGACGCGCATTGCCACTGAGCTCTGCCACCCGCAACCCGAGCAGGTCATTGCCGCCGGGCGCCAACTGCTGACCGATTTGCGCGGTCGCGACATCCTGCTTGGAACCAGGCGCTGAGTTGGCTGTCCCTTTGGCCCTGGTGCTCACCTTGCCTCTGGAGTCGCCATGATGCGTCTGCTCAACAAATTGCAAGATATCCTCGACGCCCAGCGCTCGGCGCACGCGGCCCTGATGCCTGGCCGCCGCTGCGCGTTGGATGGCTCCCGGGCCCTTGCCTGACAGTGCTGTTACACTCGTCCCAGGCACACCAGCCAGGCCGTCCCCGCCCGGGGGCGGAGTCAACCGGAGGAAAGTCAGCATGATGAAGACTTGGGTCCTTGTCGCCGACGCCTACAGGGCGCGCGTTTTTGGGGTCGAGCGCCCGGTAAGCCCCTTGAGCGAGTTGCGTGACCTCGCCTCGCCGGAGGCCCGATTACATGAAGGGGATTTGGTCAGCGATAAGGGCGGGGGCGATCGCAACCCCAGCGTCGGTGGGCACGGACTCGGGGACCAGAATACGCACAAGCAGGAGCTTGCGGACCGCTTCGCCCAAGATGTCTGCGCCGTGCTGGAGGCCGCCAGGGTCGCCAACGAACTGTCCAAGCTCTATGTGATTGCGGCCCCGGCCTTCCTCGGGCTACTGCGTAAGCACCAGTCCGCGATGCTAAAGCAATTGGTGGTCCAGGAGATCGATAAATCTGTGGCCGCCCAGGACCCGGCGGATATTCGCAAACACCTGCCGGAATACCTCTAACCGGACGCCGCTCGGATCTAATCCGAGGAGCCATCGACTGCCCAGTCGCTGGCTCTAGCAGCCTGTCGGGCTTAGGTGGGTCGACGCGAGGGAGTGGGAGGGCGAGGCGATTTTGTTCCGCTTTTGAGGCGCATAGTGGGCTCTATGTACCGAAAAAGCGGGGCGAAATGGACCGTTCTCCCGCTTCCGCAGCCGATTCATCCTACGTCCGACAGGCTGCTGGGCGCCTTGGTCGCCGTCAGCCCTCCCCAGCGGAGGGCCTATAGACGCTCAGGGGAAAGGTCTCGGTGATCAAGATCACTGGTGCCCCGGCGATGATGATGCGGTAGGTGCGAAAGACACGCTCCCCGGCGCTTGGTCGGGGGCCCAGCGCCTCCGTGCCGACCTCCATGACCTCCCTGTAACTCTCCAGACCGCTGTCACGGATCAATACCCCGATGCCGATCTCGCGATCAATGAGTCGTTGTCGAAAGGCAGGCGGGATCCGCTCCGTGCGGATCACCGAAAAGGCGTCGGCATAGACACGGCCGCTGTCGGTGCCCCTGAGTTGGGCCTGGCGGACCAAAACCTGAGCCCCGCCTGCGACGTCCAGCCAGGGGACGTCGCGTTCCGCGATGGCGAGGTCCTGGGTCAGGGTGTGCACGGCGACGGGTTCCCAAAAATAGGCCTCGAGGATCTTGGTGACAGTCCCATCGGTGACCAGCAGCGCGCGCAGGAAGGGGGGGAGGCCCGCCAGATCTAGCCCTTCACCCCCGGGGCTGGGGGGCGCGCCATCGCGCTGGAAGCCGTCACAGCGGAACGGGCTGGAGGCATCCAATGGGGAGGTCCTGCCGTAATATCGATCAACCATGTGGCCTCGGAGCTCTTTGGGTGGTGCCTGTCCCGGCGGGTCTTGGTGTCGGACGCCTTTGATTTTTGCGACTGACGGGGCTGGCGGTGGCGACCGTTTTGGCTGCCGCGCCCGCCGGGGTTGCCTGGTGCCCCTGCGTGCGTGCTCTAAGGTGCGGATATGCCGACATCGGAACATTGCATTTTGGCTTGGACTAGCAAACAATTCACTTACCCTTTGGCGGCGTTAGCCGCCGACGCACCGGGTGCCTCCGTCGGTTTCCGCGGGGTCGTACTCTGTTGGGGGTTAGGAATAACCCTGACGTTGTGTTATACAAAGGGGGCCGTTTGGCAAAACATCTACGGAGAAATTTCCAATGCAGAAGACCTTCAAGCTCGCTTCCCTGACCGCCGTCGCCGTCCTGACCGCCGGCATCCTCGGTGGTTGTGCCACCACCGCCCAGGTCGAAGAGGCTAGGGCCCTGGCCCAGCAGGCGCTGGACAAGGCCAACGCCGCCCAGGCCTGCTGCGACGCGAACACCGATCGCGTCAACCGCATGTATCAGAAGATCATGTCCAAGTGAAGCCAGTCGGCTGAACTGCGCCGGCCTCCCACTAACACCGGGAGGCCGGTGTTTTCGTCCCGCGCCCTGCGCACCGTCTCCCAGTCCACGTAGACCCCCGCCACATTCGCTATCGACCCAGGCACGATTGCCGTGGGATCGCGCTCCTTCGCCTTGTCGTCGTCCTCCGAGACATGCACCTCCAGATAGAGGTCGTCGCCTAGCCAGCCGACTTTGAAGGGTTGGCTGACGATGGTCACCGGGGTTTTCACCGACACGTTGCCAAACAATTGCTCGATATCCTCCGGGTACATGCGTATGCACCCATGGGTGACCTGCATGCCTAGCCCCCAGGGCTTGCTGGTGCCGTGGATCAGGATGCTGGGCGCGCTCAATGCGCATGGCGTACTGCCCCAGGGGGTTGTCCGGCCCGGCTGGAACGACCGCGGGTAGTGGCGCACGGCCCTCGGCCTTGCGTTCGGCATGGATGGACGCAGGAGGGGTCCAGGTGGGATCTTTGATCTTGCCGGTGATCTGGAAGGTCCCCATGGGGGTATTCCAGCCCTCGCGTCCGATACTGATCGCGTAGGTCACTACGGTGGAACCGTCTCCCCCCTCGGGGTAGTAGTACATGCGCTTCTCGGGTACGTTGAGCACAATCCCATTGTGTGCCGCCTGAGGCAGCACGTAGAGGGTGGGGACCAAGCACATCGGCGCCTGCCCCTGGGACCCACATGTCCACTTTGGGTTGGCTGACATGCATGTCGTCGTAGCCCAGGTCATTGTGGCGGGCAATGTCCAGTAATGTGTCTTCGTGCCTCGTCTTTACATAGAATGGCGCGCCGATGACCCCATCCCCTGGATTGGCTAGGCGGAAGGTCTCGGCCTGCGCCTGGGGCGTGTTGCCCAGAGTTACACCGAGCGCGCACAGGGCCAACCCTGCCGCGAGTGTCTTGCGGGACCCGGTGGTCGCCGTCTTTAACCCATAATTCATGATCTTGCCTAACCTCGTCGAATGATCAAATCTGCTCAACTCGCCCGCGTCCGCAACATCGGCGTGGCTGCACATGTGGACGCCGGAAAGACTACCTTGACGGAGCGCATCCTCTACTACACGGGGGCGTCTTACAAGATCGGCGAGGTCCACGAGGGCGCGGCCCACATGGATTACCTGGCCGAGGAGCAGAGTCACGGTATCACCATCACCTCTGCGGTGACCAAGGCCCCTTGGCGCGACCATGTCCTGCAGATCGTGGATACCCCCGGACATGTGGACTTCACCATCGAGGTTGAGCGCGCCATGCGCGTCCTCGACGGCTGTATCGTGGTCCTGGATGGGGTTCGAGGGGTCGAGCCCCAGACCGAGACCGTATGGCGCCAGCGCTCCCGTTTCAATCTGCCGGTCCTGTTTTTCATCAATAAGATGGATAGGCCGGGGGCGGACTTTGACCACGCCCTTGAGCAGATTCGTGTTCGGCTCAAGGCCGAGCCGGTCCCGATCACGGTGCCCGTGCTGGGGGAGTCCGCGCCGGGTGGCGACCCGGCGGTTATCCACCTGATCGACCGGACCCTGGTGCGCTTTACCGGCGACCAGGGACGCGACCTCCAGGTCAGTCCCTGTCCCGAAAATCTGTGGGATCGAGTCCAGGGGCATCGTGAGGCCCTGCTGCTGGCGGCGGCGGAGTACGACGATACCCTGGCCGACCTGGTCCTTGCGGGGGAAGACCCAGAGCCGGATGCGCTGCGGGCGGCCCTGCGCCTGGGCACCCTGGCGGGGCGGCTCTGCCCCTGCTACGGCGGATCGGCCCTGCGTAATCTGGGGGTTCAGCCCCTGCTCGATGGGGCCATCGACTATCTGCCTGCACCCCTGGACCGCCCACCCGCCGAGGCGCTGCGCCCGGATGGTGGCACCGAGACGGTGGTGCTTGGCGACGCGGGGTCGCTGGTCGCCCTCGTCTTCAAGGTGCAGATGTGGGAGGGGCGTCGCCACGTCTTTACCCGAATCTACCGTAATCGGCTCAAACCCGGCGACCAGGTCGAGTTCGTCACCGCGGACGGACGCACGGTCAAAGAGCACGTGGCGCGCATCTTCGACGTCGACGCCGGCAAGAAGACTAAGCTCGAGGTGGCCGATCCCGGACAGATCGTCCTGCTCGCCGGGCTGCGCTTCGCCACCACCGGCGACACCCTGTGCCGCCCCGGGCACCTGGTTCGCCTGGAGCGCATCGAGTTGCGCGCCCCGGTTCTGAGCCTGGCCATCGAGGCGGCCCAGGGGACCGACGGGGACAAACTGCTGGAGGCCTTGGATAAGGTTGAGCAGGAAGACCCGACCCTCAAGGTCGAGGAGGACCCGGAGACCGGCCAGCGCCTGCTGCGCGGCATGGGCGAACTGCACCTGCAGATCGTCCTGGAGCGCCTGGAGCGAGAATTCGGCGTCAGCGTACGCAGCGGCCGGCCGGCGGTGGCCGTGCGAGAGACCGTCCAGGCCTCCGCCGAGGCGGACCTGTTGTTCGCCCCGCCGGTCATGTCGGATCAGCGTGCCCTGGAACTGCGCGCCCGGGTCTCCGTCGCCGTGGCCCCTCGTGCGCGTGCCGACGGCAACCGTGTGACCCTGGAGCCTCGCATCCTGCCCGAGGGGACCCTGCTCACCCCGGTCCAGCAACAAGCCCTGGCTCAAGGGGTGCGGCGTGGCTTGGCGGCTGGTCCCCTGCAGGGGACCCCCCTGGAGGATGTCGACGTCCGCGTCCTCGAAGTCGAGTTGTTCGGGCCGGGCTCTACCCCGGACGCCCTCGCAGCGGCTGCCGGTCGGGCCCTGGACAAGGCCCTGCGCTCGGCGAGCCCTGCCTTGTTGCGCCCGGTGATGGCCTGTGAGGTGGTGGTGCCCCAGGACAACCAGGGCGTCGTGCTCGGCGACTTGCAGGCCCGCCACGCCGTCATCCACGCCAGCGAGGCACGAGGGGACAACGTCACCATCGACTGCGAGGTGCCCCTGGATCGGTTGCTCGGCTATGCCACGGACTTGCGCAGCCAGACCCAGGGCCGCGGGCAATTCAGCATGCAGTTTGTCCGGTTCGACCTCGGATGATCGCCTTGCTACCACGCCTGCCAATGCAATCCCTGTAGGGAAACTCGGGCTAGACATCCGCCATCCAGTGCCATTCAGCGTCCCGCGAGCCCCATTGAACGACTTTGATCCAGCCCTCTTGCGCCTTGCCGACCTTCCCATCGGCGAGGCTGCCCACATCGCCAAGATACAGGGGGGGCGCGCCTTGATGCGGCGTCTCCTCGGGCTGGGTTTGCGCGTTGGTAGTTCGGTCACGGTGCTGCACCACCGCGGGCAAGGCCTGGTGCTCTCCAATGGGGAGACGCGGGTGGCACTCGGCGGCGGGGTGGCCGAGAAGCTGTGGGTGCGACGATCAGGCGCTGAGGGGAAGGCTCGGTAAGGCGTTTCCCGTGGGTAGCCTGATAAGGCACGCTATCCTGAGCGGCCCTAACTGAGGTCGGGCAGGGGCGTATCCGAGCGGTAGTGTGCTCAGTCCCTGCTGCTACGCCTGGGCGCCGACCAATCCACCGATTGACAAGGCCTCGTCCCTGGGTAAAATGGGAACCGTTCTCATTTATGAGCCGGCGGTATCCATGGCTGTTGTATCTCTCTTCCTCAAGCCCCTCGGCGCAATCCCTGCGGGAGACTGTGCCCGGATCGCGGAGATCCGCGGCGGACGGGGCTTGACCCATAAGCTCTTCGGCCTCGGGCTGCGGGTCGGCAGCGAGGTTCAGGTTCTGCAAAGGCGCGGGCCGGGCTTGGTGCTGTCGAGCGCCGAGACACGGGTGGCCATCGGCGGCGGCATTGCCGAACAGCTCTGGGTTGAGCCTTTGGGGGCGCCCCCCCCGGGGCGTTGATCTGTGCTCGGGAAGGACCCTCGGGCCGGTACACACGAATCGCCCAGGTGTCAGGCCTGGGCCTAGTCCCTCCCCGTCGCGACAAGCGGTACCTCCATCATGGGCTGTTGCAAAGATGATTCCTCCGCGGTCCAGGCCGGCTTCCCCAGGTCGCTGACCATTGCCCTCGCGGGTAACCCGAACTGCGGCAAGTCGGCCCTGTTCAATGCCCTGACCGGGATCCGCCAGAAGACGGGGAACTGGCCCGGGGTGACGGTGGAGCGGAAGGAGGGGCGCCTGGAACTGGACGGTCGCGCAGTCACCGTCATTGATCTCCCCGGTATTTACTCCCTGGATGCCGGCTCCCCGGATGAGCGCGTCACCCGAGACTACCTGCTCTCCCGGGAGGCGGACCTGATCGTCAATGTCCTGGATGCCTCCAATTTGGAGCGCAACCTCTATTTCTCGGTGCAGATCCTGGAGATGGGCGTGCCTCTGGTGATCGCCCTGAATATGATGGATGTGGCGCGCAAACGCGGTGTCCAGATTGACACCGAGCGTCTGAGTCGGGAACTGGGCTGCCCCGTGGTGCCCATCGTGGCTGTGAGTCAGGAGGGCATTACGGAACTCAAGGCGCGTGCCCTCGCCGTAGCTGGCGGGAGTCAGGTCGGCGGCTTCACCCTGGCCCATGGGGAGTGCGTCGAGGAGGCCGTGACAGATCTCTCCCCGTTGCTCGCCGCCGGTACAGAGGATGGTGCCCCCCGGGGTAATGCCCGCTGGTTGGCCCTCAAGCTCCTGGAGGGTGACCCGGCGGCTGTGCGTCTTGCCGATCCCCCGGCCTTGGCCAGCGCCGAGCATTGGCGCGGGCTGATCCAGGCCCGCTCTGGAGAGGACGCGGATATCCATATCGCGGACACCCGCTTCGGACATGCCCATACCCTGGCCCAACGGGTCATCCGCCAGCGTGGCCACCTGGGCTGGACCCTATCCGACGGCATCGACCAGGTGGTGCTCAGCCGGATCTGGGGTATCCCACTGTTCTTGCTGGTGATGTACCTGATGTTCGTGTTCACGGTGAGCCTCGGCGGGGCCTTCGTGGACTTTTTCGATGGGGTCGCCGGGGCGTTGTTCGTCGACGGGCTGGCGGCCTTGCTCGGCTCGTTTGGTGCCCCCGACTGGCTGGTGTTGATCATGGCGCAGGGCATCGGCGGTGGGCTGAAGGTCGTGGCCACCTTCATCCCCATCATTGCCAGCCTCTACCTGTTCCTGTCCGCCATCGAGGACTCGGGCTACATGGCCCGGGCCGCCTTCGTCATGGATCGCTTCATGCGCTCCATCGGGCTGCCGGGCAAGGCATTCGTCCCGTTGATCGTCGGCTTCGGCTGCAATGTGCCGGCGGTCATGGCCACCCGCACCCTTGAGAACGAGCGCGAGCGCAAGCTCACCATCCTGATGAATCCGTTCATGTCCTGTGGGGCCCGACTGCCGGTCTATGTATTGTTTGCCGCAGCCTTCTTCCCCCAGTCAGGGCAGAACGTCGTTTTCGCCCTCTATCTGATCGGCATCGTCGTGGCGGTGCTCACCGGGTTGGTCATGAAGCGCACCCTGCTCAAGGGGGAGAGCGCAGGTTTCATGATGGAACTTCCGCCTTACCACCTGCCGACCCTCAAGGGCGTGCTGCTGCGCACCTGGGACAGGGTCAAGATCTTCCTGCGCGAGGCAGGCCAGGTGATCGTGGTCATGGTGCTGATCCTGAATGTGCTGGGCTCCGTCGGCACGGACGGCAGCCTGGGCAATCAGGATAGCGACAGGTCCATGCTCAGCGCCGTGAGCCGCACCGCCGCCCCGTTGTTCGCCCCATTGGGGGTGCGCGAGGACAACTGGCCGGCGGTGCTGGGCATCGTCTCCGGGGTGCTGGCCAAGGAGGTCATCGTCGGCACCCTGGACTCCCTCTACACCCGCCTCGCCGCAGAGGCCGCACCTGACGCCGAGCCTGTGCCCTTCTCTCTGCCCGGCGCCTTGCTCGCGGCCGCGGCCACGGTACCGGCGAATCTGGGGGAGGCGCTCGGCGGGCTGGCAGATCCGCTTGGCCTGGAGGTGGGCGACCTGGGCGACCGGGAGGCCTCGGCAGCGGCGCAGGATGTCCACGCCGGCACCTTCGGGGCCATGGAGGCGCGCTTCGATGGACGGGCCGGGGCCTTTGCCTACCTGTTGTTCGTACTTCTGTATTTCCCTTGCGTGGCGACCATCGGGGCCATCGTGCGCGAGGCGGGGGCTCCCTGGGCCGGCTTCGTTGCCGCCTGGACAACGGGCATCGCCTTTGCGACCGCGACGGTCTTCTATCAGGCCGCCACCTTCGACGTGCACCCCGTCTCCTCCGGGGCTTGGATCGTCGGCATGGCGCTCGCCCTAGGGGCTGTGGTGCTGAGCCTGCGTGTCTGGGCCCGGAGCGGATCGGGTGAGGTGTCCGGGACCGGCGCTGCGGAGATGCGACTGTGATCCTGTCGGAGCTCAAGGGTTATCTGCAGGAGCGGCGGCAGGCGACCCTATCGGACATGGCCCTGCACTTCCGTGCCCAGCCGGACGCGATCCGCGAGATGCTCGCGGTTTGGGAGCGTAAGGGCCGGGTGCGGCGCCTGCCGGCCCCGGTCGGCTGTGGTGGGTCTTGCACCCAATGCGCCCCTGGGGCGGCGGAAGTCTATGTCTGGGTGGAAACTGGGGAGCGGGACGCAGGCCTTGCGGTCGTTGCAGGTTGCGGGCATTAGTCCGCAAGGTGTTTCGCAGCCTTCGTCACCAGGCTTCGGATGCCGTACCTACATGGCGCGACACGGCTTCCGGAGGGGGTCTTAGCGCCTGAGGGTCGATAATGGACAGGATTGACAGGATTTTGAGATCTCTACACCCATTGCCCGTAGGTTTTCAGCTTTCAAAAGGATGAAGGTCATTGTTTCAAAGGTCTTTTCTTAACACTTAAAACCTAAAACTTAAAACTCACCGGTATAATCAGGACCTGTATCACGGGCGGAGCCGTCTTCCAGGACTGCGTGCAAGGTGCTTGGGTGTACGCCGAAGGCCCAAGCCGCAGCAGTGGCCAAGGCGTCGGCGACCTGGGCGGCGTCGGTCGTGGTTGGTGACATCAGGATTGGCACGCGCTGTTCGGTCTTGCCCTCCACCAACAGAATGTCGCCGTCTTGGGTCACTAGGGTGCGCCCACCCTGGGCGCGTTGGCCCTGGATCAGCGGGTGTTCTGGGTCACCGGAGACCCACAGGACCGTCCCCCGGCAAAGCTCGGCCAAGGCGGCCGCCCATGTGGCCTCGGCGGGCAGCACGATGACACCGTCTGGGCTCGACCGTCGCAAGAAGACAGTCCAAGGCCGGGTCGTCCGCCCCCTGATACCCCGCCAGGTCGGTCACAACCAAGACCCGACAGCGGTCGAAGCCCAACCCGTGCTCGACGATCTCATCCGGCTGGACCTCCAGTACCGCCACATCAACCCCGGGGTTGAGGAAGGCCGCGCAGGGCGCGTCGAGCCCGGTGCTGTCCGTGTCCCCCACCCGTCGTCCGCCCAGGACGCGCCCGGCGGCGTTGGTCAGCCCGACCTCGGCACCGTGGCGGCGCAGGACCTCCTCGACGAGTTCGGTGACGGCGGTGGCGCTGCTGCCGGTTGCCGCGACCACTGGGATGCGACCGTCCAGCCCATGCGGGAAGAGCAGCTCGATGATGGCCTCGCCGACCGGGCGCGGGGCTCCGGCGGAGGGCTCCAGGTGCATACGCAGCCCTGGCCCGGCGTTGACCTCGACCACGGCCCCGCCCTGGGCCTCCAGGGGCTGGGAGATATCCCTTGCCAGGATGTCGACCCCGGCGATGTCCAGCCCAACGGCCAAGGCTGCGTCCACCGCCCTGGCGGCTACCTCCGGGTGGACTTGGTCCGTGACGTCGGTGGCGGTACCGCCGGTGCTCAAGTTGGCCGTCGTGCGGATCGGCACCTTGGCCCCGGCTGCCGGGACGGACTCGGGGGTGTAGCCCTGCTCGGCAAGTACGGCCAGGGCGATGGTATCGAGCTTGATGCGGCTCAGCACGGTGGCGTGGCCGTCACTGCGTCTGGGGTCGGCGTTGACCCGCTCCACTAGCTCGGCGACCGTCGCCTGCCCATCGCCGACGACCTGGGCGGGCTCGCGCAGGGCCGCAGCTACCATCCGGCCGCCGACCACTAGCAGGCGGTGGTCCGCCCCCTGGATGTGACGCTCGCAGAGGATGTCGTCGGACTCCTCCAGCGAGGCCACATAGGCGTGGTCGACCTGTTCGCGGCTGTGCAGATTGGCACTGATGCCCCGCCCGTGGTTGCCGAAGCGGGGCTTGATCACCACGGGCAGGCCCAGTCCCTGGGCGACCGTCCAGGCATCCTCGGCGCTGGTCACCGCCCGCCCCTGGGGCACCGGTACGCCCACGGACCCGAGCAGCAGCCGGGTCAGGTCTTTGTCCTGGGCGATGGCCTCGGCAATGGCGCCGGTACGGTCGGTCTCCGCCGTCCAGACCCGCCGCTGCCTCGCCCCCTGGCCAAGGAGCAGCAGACTGTTGCGACCCAGGCGTCGCACCGGGATGTCTCTGGCCCGTGCCGCCTCGGCGATGGCGGCGGTGCTCGGGCCCAGATGGATCTCCTGGCCCAGCTCGCGCAGCCGGGCGAGCTCGCCGTCCAGGTTGCAGGCTTCGCCGGCCAGGACCGCCGCCAGCAGGGCCCGGGCGCTCTCGCAGCAGGCCAGGCCCACCGCGGCTTCACCGTACTCGCAGGCCGCCGCGTAGCGCCCAGGGGGGGAGGAATGTCTGGTGCGGCAGATGCTGACGCTGGACCCGGCAAGGGTCTGGAGGTCCAGGGCGAGCCTTGCCAGGACCTCCGCCGGACCCGCGTCCGGGGCCAGGTCGAGCAGGAGCCCGGCGGCCGCGGCCTGGTTTGTCCGCCAGGCGCTGAGCCGCTGCATCGGTGCAGGGTCCTGGGCCTGGTCGAGCCGGATTGCCAGTTCCAGGACTGGACACCGGGCCCAAGCGTTAGGGCCGCGCAGGGCGCGGATGCTGAGGATTTCGATCATGGTTCGGTCTGGCCGCGTCGCATTCTGCGGTTTAGGACAGGGTCGGGTCTTGTGTCTCGGCCCCTGGCTCGAAGGGTAGTGTCGACCGTCCCATGGGCAGCTCGCGACGCGCCTGATCCGTCGCCAGGCGGTCGCGCACGTAGGCGACCGTCTCGTCGATTTGGTCCGCCTGGACGAGCAGGAGGTCGCCGGGCTGGGCCGCCCACAGGGCCGTCTCCACCGCGTTCTGCCAACCGTGGATGGCCTGGACATCGGTGACCCGTCCGCCCGTCCCCAGGCCCTGATGGAAGAGGGCCATGATCTCGCCCGGGAAGGCGTCCGCGGGTGTAATGGTCTTCGTAGAGGATGACCTGGTCGAAGGCAGCACCCAGGATCTGGCCCTGGCGGATCATATCGATATCGCGCCGATCCCCTGCGGCGGAATAGACGGCGATGCGTCGGCGGTGGGGGAAACTCTCCAGGGCCTCGACCATGGCGAGCAGGGAGGACGGATTGTGGCCATAGTCGAAGATGGCCGTGGCGCCGTCGACGTTGAGCACATTGAAGCGCCCGGGGGTCTTGTCGGCATCGCCGCCAAAGGTGGCCAGGGCCGACCGGATGGTGTCCCAGGGAGCCCGAGGGCCCACAGGCCGCCGGCGCAGGCCAGTACGTTCTCCACCTGGAAGCGGATGCGCCCGCCGTGGGTCAAGGGAACCTCGGCAAGCGGGATGCCGATCACCTCCGATGCCCCCTCGGCCAGGACCAGGGTGCTGCCGCGGGCGAATGCGACCCGCCCGCCGCCGCGGCGATGTCGTGCCAGCACCGGGTTGGCCTCGTCCTGGGCAAAGAACAGGACCGTGCCGCGGCAGTGCTTCGCCATTGGGGCCACCAGAGGGTCGGCCGCATTGAGCACCGCGGTGCCCCAGGGGGCGACCGCCCTCACCACCGTCTGTTTGACCGCGGCGAGCCGCTCCAGGGTCTCGACGCCGCCAATGCCGATGTGATCGCCCTCGCCGATGTTGGTGACCACGGCCAGGTCGCAGAGGTCGAAGGCCAGCCCCTCGCGCAGGATGCCGCCCCGGGCCGTCTCCAATACCGCAGCCTCAACCTGGGGGTTGAGTAGCACCAGGCGGGCACTCTGAGGCCCGGCGCAGTCATCGGTGTCGATGCGCCGCCCCCCCAAATAGATGCCGTCGGTGCAGGTCATGCCAACGTGCAGTCCGTGGAGGGCCAGGGTGTGGGCCAGAAGGCGCGTCACCGTAGTCTTGCCGTTGGTTCCGGTGACTGCCGCGACGGGGATGCGCCCGTTGCCCCCGGAGGGGAACAGTGCGTCGAGTAGTGCGTCGGTGACCGGCCGGCGGGCCGGCCCTCTGGTCTCCAGGCCAAGGTAGGGGTCTAGTGCCGGACTGGCCACCACCTCGCTCACCCGCCCGCCCTGGACTTCCAGGGGCTGGCTCGGGTCGTCCACTGCCAGGCGCACCTCGGCAATGTCCAGGCCCAGGCCCCTGGCCGCGTCCAGGGCTCGCGCACAGACATCCGGGTGGACCAGGTCGCGCAGATCCACGGCCCGACCGATGCCCTCGGTGCCCGGCTGCGGTGTGTAGCCGATGGCGGCAGCCACCTGGCCCCCGGCGACCAGGACCCGATAGTGGGAGCCGGTGATGGGTGCCGGGGTGCAGCCTACACCGACGCTGGCGAGCAGGTCGGCCATCAGGGCCCGCTCGTGGGTTGGCCAGCCGCTGGTCCCTGGGCCTTGGTGCGGGGCATGCCAGGTACGGACCTGGCGGGCCCCTTGGCCGAGCTGCAGTACCTCATTGCCTAGGTGGCGCGCGGGGATGCCGCGCGCCCGTGCCGCGGCGGCCAGGGCCGCTGCAGAGGGTGTCGGGCGCACCTTGAGGGTGGCGCTACTCAGATCTTCCAGGGTGGCGGCCAGGTCTACAGGGGCCTCGGTACGCAGGGTGGCTAGCAGGGACAGGGCCGCATGGACATACGCCGGTGGCAAGACTCCCCGGCGGTCGGCCAGGGCGACGATGATCAGCCCTGCCTGCCCGGTCGGCTGGACCCGCAGGAAGCCGTCCTCGGCGCCGCCCAGGGCCAGCGTCAGGCGTGCGAAGCTGCGCCCCAGCCAGGCCTCCAGGGCGGTGGCGTCCTGACCGCTGTCGAGGCTTGGCAGCCGGCAGCCGGGAAGCAGGGCGGCCAGCCCGGCGCGAATCCGCTGGCATCGCTCCTCAAGCTCGTCGGCCGCGATGCCGGAGAGGTCCAGCCAGACCTCCGTGACCGGAAAGTCGGCCCAGATGTTGGTGCCGGCAAGGTTGCGCACGCGCTCGATGTCCATCCAGAATTATTACTCAGGTTGAGGGGTGGGTCGGACGCAGTCGCGGTCGGCGCGTCGGGGCCAGGTCCCTGCTGCGTCTCTGCTTGGTGCCAGAGTTGGGGCTCGACTGCTGGGGGTCGCCCCGGGTGCTTGGCGCATGGCCAGGCACCCGCCGCGGCTGGTCAATAAGATGTCCATCGCCGTGTCCCAGGGCTCTGTCTGGGCCGAAAAAATTTAAACGATTATGGTATGTTAGGCAGCTTCCAAAGTCGATAGGCAAACCTTGCCCGAGGGCGAGCAAGGGCATTCGCCGACATCGACCCCAGTGCGTCCGCTGTACCCGGCGTCCCTATCCTTCGAAAGCCAATCCCATGCCACCCAGCCACCCATCCAGCACGGTCCTGCCGCGTTCGGGCCTGCCCCTGGTCGGTCTGCCCGCCACCGCTGAGATTGGCGCCCAGTTGGCCGCCGACGAGGTCGTGATTGGGCGCTTCGAGCCGGATCTGGACCATGCCCTGCATTTTGTACCGTCCCTGGTCTGCCTGACTGAGCGACGTCTGCTCGCGGATCTTGGGTTGGGCTGGGAGAGTTGGCCCTTGGAGGAGATGATCGCCCTGCGCGCCCATGAGCAGGGCGGTGCCGGGACCTTGGAGGCGATCGGTCCAAGCGGGCGTCTGGTCCATTGGCGTTACACCGCGGCGCGTGCGCCTGCCGCCCAGCAGTTCGCCGAGCGGGTGCGTATCGCCATTGCCCGCCGCACCAAGACCGAGGCCGGTGAGCAACAGATCCTGGGTACGGTCTGTCCCAGCTGTGGGGCGAGCATCGCGCCGGACCAGGACGGTTGCCCATTCTGCACCGAGCCCCCGTTGCCGCCACCAGGGCGTTCCCTGTGGCGCCTGACGCGCTTTGCCCGCCCGCGGATCGGGCTCATCGGGTTGGGCTTCGGGCTCATGCTCGGGGGGACGGCGGCGAGCTTGATACCTCCCTACCTGACCATGCCCCTGCTCGATAAGGTGCTGATTCCGCACCAGACCACAGGTGCTCCCGTGGACTTCGACCTGGCCTCGCTCTACCTGGGGGGTCTGGGGCTTGCGGCGGTGTGCGCCTGGCTACTGGGGTGGGCGCGGACCTTCGTCATGGCCGCGGTCAGCGAGCGCATCGCCGCCGATCTGCGTCAACAGACCTACGCCCATTTGCAAATGCTGTCGCTCGAGTTCTTCGGCGGTAAGCGCACCGGGGACCTGATCGCGCGCGTCGGCAGCGACACCGATCGGATCTGCAACTTCCTGTCGGTGAGTCTGCTGGACTTCGCGGCGGACCTGGTCATGATCCTCATGACCGCTGTGATTCTGCTCTCCATCGATCCGCATCTGGCCCTGTTTGCCCTGGCCCCCTTTCCGCTGATCGCCTGGTTGGTCCACCGGGTGCGGGCACGCCTGCGCCATGGCTTCGAGCGCGGTAGCCGGGCCTGGGCCGACATGGTCAATGTCTTGGCGGACACCATCCCAGGCATCCGGGTGGTCAAGGCCTTCACCCAGGAGCGGCGCGAGATCGAGCGCTTCGGGCGCGCCAATGAGCAGGTCGTCACTGCCAATACCAGGGTGAACACGCTCTGGGCCTTCTTTGGCCCGGCGGTGACCTTCCTCACCGAGCTAGGGCTGCTAGTGGTGTGGGGCTTCGGCGTCTGGCAGGTCGCCGAGGACGGCATCACCGTGGGCATGCTCACGGCCTTCGTCGCCTACATGGGCCGCTTCTATACCAGGCTGGAGGCCATGAGTCGGTTGGTGGGAGCCACCCAGAGGGCAGCGGCGGCCACCCACCGGATCTTCGAGATCCTCGACCGCGCCGCCAGCGTCCCGGAACCCGCCGCCGCGGTGGACCCCGGGCGCGTCGAGGGGGCGATCGAGCTGCGCGGGGTTTCCTTCAATTATGGGCCGCGCCGGGTACTGCATGGCCTAGACCTTGAGATCCGCCCCGGGGAGATGGTCGGTCTGGTGGGGCACACCGGGGCCGGCAAGACCACGCTCATCAATCTGATCTGCCGCTTCTTCGACGTGGCCGAGGGGGCCATCCTGGTGGACGGGACGGATATCCGCGCCTTCCCTGTGGAGTCCTACCGTCGCAACATCGGCATCGTCCTGCAGGAACCTTTCTTGTTCTACGGCACCATCGCCGAGAATATCGCCTACGGTCGCCCGGAGGCGACACCGGCCCAGATCATCGCCGCGGCCAGGGCCGCCAGCGCCCATGAGTTCATCCTGCGCCTACCCGACGCCTATGACTCCCTGGTGGGGGAGCGCGGTCAGGCCCTGTCCGGCGGCGAGCGTCAGCGCATCTCCATTGCCCGGGCCCTGCTCACCGACCCGCGCATCCTGATCCTGGATGAGGCGACGTCCTCTGTGGATACCGAGACCGAGCGCCGTATCCAGGCGGCCCTGGACAACCTCACCCGCGGGCGGACTACCATCGCCATTGCCCATCGGCTCAGCACCCTGCGTCGGGCGGACCGTCTGGTGGTCTTGGACCGGGGGCGCATCGCTGAGGTGGGTACCCATGACGAGTTGCTGGGGCGCGACGGGGCCTATGCGCGCCTCTACCAGGCCCAGCTCGAACAGGCCAAGCGCCACCTGACCCTCTGACCCCAGCCGCCGGCCAGCACGCGAGATGCCCATGACCGCCACCCAGACCCCATTCCAACTCGCCCACGACCCCTGGGGGCGCCTGGTGCTCACCGACGAACAGGGCGGCGAGCATGTGGGTGTAGTCCCGGTCCGCGCCTTCCCCATCGGACACCCCGTGGGCTGGTTGGTGTTGTGCGATGCCCAGGGTCGGGAGTTGCGTTGTATCGAGGACCCAGACCACCTGCCGGAGGCCGTGCGTGCCCTCCTCGATGAGGAGCTGGCCCGCCGCGAGTTCATTCCGGTGATTCGTCGGGTGCGCAATGTTTCGAGCTATCTGGAGCCGGCGGAGTGGGAGGTGGACACGGATCGCGGCCCGACCCGCTTCGTCCTCAAGACCGAGGATGACGTGCGCCGCCTGGGGCCCTACCGCGCCCTGATTCTGGACGCCCAGGGTGTGCGCTACCTGGTACCAGATACCCGCGAGCTGGACGCCTATGGGCGGCGGGCCGTGGAGCGTTATCTCTAGTACCCTGTTTCACCCTATTTTGCATTCTCAGAGCCCCCCTAAGGCGTCACGCCAAGGCACGGCCCGCCGGGGGAATAGCCTGCCCTATTTCCAAGGGCTGTAACGCAGGCGTGGCGCCTTAGGGGGGCTCCCTGCGGGCGAGGCGAGAAGCGGCCATCTGCGGCGTTACGCGAGCTTGAAATAGGGGTGGCTATTGCTGCGCTCGCGTGCCTTGCATATGACCGCTTCTCGCCTCACTGAGGACGCAAAATAGGGTGAAACAGGGTACTAGGAGCCCGTCCGCACTAGTCGAACCATTTCTTCTTCTTGAAGATGAAATAGCTGAGCGCCATGACGCCGAGCAGGCCGGCGACCCCGACCATGAAGGCCCCGGGGTGGTTGGTGCCCGCCTGGCCGGGGATGCCCTCCAGGTTGGTTCCCAGGAGGCTGGTGATCGCATTCACCGGCAGCAGGTAGGCGGTGAACACGGCGATGATCTTCATGGTCTCGTTCAGGCGCCGCGACTGGCTGTTCCTAATCTCTTCCTGAATGAGGACCGCGCGTTCCCGAGCCGAATCCAACTCGGCCACATATTGGTGCAACCGACCGTTCTCTTCGTGGATCTGGCGCCGGTGCTCGGGGTGCAGCCAGGTGAAGCGTTCCCTGTGCAGGACCGATAGTGCCTGGGACTGCGGGATCAGGTGGCGCCGAAGATGGATCATCCTATGGCGCAGGCTGGTCAGGTCCTGGTGCAGGTCCGCGTCAGGGTCCATGAGCAGGTCGTCCTCCATGTCGTCGACCTCACGGGCGATGCGAAACAGGATCTGCTCGATCCGTTGGGACCATGCCTCGATCAGCTCGATCAGCAACTCCCCGGCGTCCTTAGGCCCCTGAGCCTTGTTGATACTCTCGCGGATGGCGGCAAACGCCTGGACCGGAGAGGGTCGCAGTACGACGATCCGATCCGCCTCGATCCAGATATTGGCGAACATCATTTCGGGTGAGAGATCGGAGATCACTCCACCGCCCCTCAGGCAGATGAGGATGCCCTCGTCGGGAAAAGAGATGCACTGTGGACGGTTATCCGGCCGCAGGAGGAAACGAACGACCTCGGGCGATAGACCGCTCTCCAGACGCAACCAGCGCCGGGTCTCCTCCCCATCGGGTCGGCCGACGAGCCACAGCAGGCCCAGCTCGGCGCGCCACTTGCGCACCCGCGCCCAGCTGATCTCCTGGCCGCCGCCTTGGCGATCCAACAGGGTGGCGTAGACGGAGCCCGCCGCGATGGACTTGGGCGTGGGCCGGGAGCGACCGGGCGTGTGGCGAGCTTGGATTGGCTGAGGCATAGGGCGATTCTGGATGGGCTACCGAAAAAGTCGCCCCCTGCATGCGTCTGACGCCCCCTCTCCCTCCTAAGAGAGGACCTGGGTGCGGGAAGCGATCATGCCGCGGACGAGCTGCATGCTCTGGGCGTCGAGGTCGTCAGGGCAACAGGAGCTCCGCGACGAGGAAATAGTTAAAGATGGCAATCAGGTCCAGCAGGCTGCCCAAGTAGGGCCCCGTCACGAGCGTCGGGTTATTGCTCAGCTTCTGCAACAGCATCGGCAGCCCGGGTCCGATCAGGGAGGCGAGGGTGATGTTCAGCCAGATACTGATGCCGACGGTCTGACCGATGAGGGTACCGCCGCCGAGGTCCGGAAACATGAACCAGGCTACGACGCCCGTGATAGCACCGTAACAGGCGCCGAGCAGCAGCCCGGTCCCAAGCTCTTTCAATAAAACCGGGAGGGCTCGGTCCAGCTTGATCGCACCGGTGGTTAGACCATGCACCGTGACCGTGGCGGACACCGTTCCCACGTTGCTGGCAACGCTCATGATGATCGGCAGGAAGGCAGTCAGCGCAAGCACCAAGGGCAACAGGGGCTGCGTCGGGGCCAGATTGGACAAGACGTCCCCGCCGAGGACCCTGTGGAAGTAAAAGTCGATGATGCCGCTCGCGGCCAGGCCGCCGAGCAGGGCCGCGACCAACCAGGGAAGCCGGCTCCTGAAGGCCTGGAAGAAGGATCGGGAGACATCGTCCTCGGCGTTGTGGCTACCGGCCATCTTGAGCATGTCGTCACTGACGTCCTGCTCGATGGTGTCGATGATGTCATCCACGGTCACGATGCCGACCAGCACGTCCATGTCGTCCACCACCGGCAGGGCCAACAGGCGATAACGCTTGACGAGATCGGCGATGTCGGCCTGGGGCGTGCCGGTCCCCACACGCACCACCCGGGGGTTCATGATTTCGCCCAGGGTCTTCTCCGGATCGGCCAGAATCAATTGCCGGAGCGAGCTGACGCCCGCAAGGCGCTCGTTCTCGTCCAGGACGTAGAGGTAGAAGACCATCTCGCAGTAGGGGACCTTACGTACCTCCTCGATGGCCTCCGCGACCGTGACCGATTGGTTGAGTGCAAAGAATTGGGAGGTCATCAGGCCCCCAGCCGTGTCGCCCGGATACTGCAACAGGTCCTCGACCTCGCGCAGGAGCTCCCGGTCCATGCCGCCCATGAACCGCTTTGCCGCCTCTGGATCCAGCGCCCGGAGAATATCGGCACGGTCGTCGGGCGGCAGTTGCTCCAGGATCAGCAGAATCCGGTGGTAATCGCCCTCGCGCAGGATGTATTCCTGCAAATCCGAATCCAGCTCCGCCAGGGTGCCGGCGGCGATATCGGGCTGAATGATCAGCATGAAGAGCTTGAGGGCGTCATCGTCCGGAAAGGCGTCGAGGATACGCGCCAAGTCCGAGGGATAGATCTTGGGCAGGATCTTCTGAAGACCGCTGTAGGACTGCTTGCGGTAGAGGCGCCGCACGGCATCGAGCAGGTCCTGCTCCTCACGACCAGGGAGAAAGGAAGAGCGCATTGCTTGCGCCTCATATAAAGGAGGGTTTCGGTGTCAGCCCGGACCTTGCCGGCGCGCTAGGATAGTCCCATGCGGGCTGCTCCGCAGCCCTGGGAAACGCCTGTTGCACGCAAATTGCCCCCAGCGTCGCCATATCGCTTGGGCCAGCGGCCCCCTTGCCTCACAATACCCGGTCCCTTCGCACCGATCTAAGGTACCGCCATGGCCCGCCTCACGCGCGACGACGTGCTTCGCGCAACCGATCCAAAGACCTACCAACGCGGGCGCCTGTATTTTGAGCAGGGACGCGTCGTCGGGCTCGACTCGGTGGACAAGGGCGACGGCTTCCAACGCTTCCAGTCCCAGGTGCGGGGTAGCGGCGGCAAGATCTATGATCAACGAGTACTGATCGCCCCTCACGCCCGGCATGCGGTGGTATCGGGCTCCTGCGACTGCCCGGTGGGCTACGCCTGCAAGCATGTGGTAGCAGCCTGCCTGGCATTTCTGGACGAAGTGGCGCCGGGTCCGGTCCGTGAGCAGGCCCAGGGGACACCCACGGATGCGGTCAAGGGCTGGCTGTTGCGCGTCGCCGCGGCGGGCAAGACCGAATCGGTCGTGGGCGAGGAGCAGCTGCGGTACCTGCTGGCACCCGCTCCCGGAGATCGTCATGGGGTCGCCGTGGAGCTGTCGGTGGTGCGCCGCCTCAAGGGCGGTGAGCGCTGGTCCCGGGGGCGGCGCCTGAATCTGGGCAATCTGCTCTACGGTCAGAGCCGCCCCGCCTATTTGGATGCAGATGACAAGGCCATCGTCTCGACCCTCAAGGGGCTGGCCGCCAATGGCCTCTATAGTCCCCTGGTCCTCGACGGCGCCGTGGGCCCGATTGCCCTGGGGCGGATGGTCGACACCGGGCGCTGCCACTGGCACAACAGCGACAGTCGCCCCCTGACCCGCGGCGAGGAACGCCCCCTGGCCCCGGGCTGGCAGGAGACCCCTGAAGGGGCCCTGCGCCTGGTCTTGGCCCCTGACGTGCAGGTACGAGTGCTACTTACCGAGCCGCCCCTGTATCTGGACGGTCAGGCCCACACCCTGGGGCCCCTCGACACCCTCGGCCTGACCCGCCCGCAGCTCAAAGAACTGGCCGCGGCGCCGGCCATGCTCGCGGACCAGGCGGAGTCCATCTCCCGCCTCCTGGCCCTGGAGTTTCCGCAGCTCCCCTTGCCGCCCCCTGTTCCGTTGGAGGTCACCGAGGTCGAGGGCGTGGTACCGGTCCCCTGGCTGCGCCTGGTGTCCGAGCCCGGGCAGGGGGGGGAGGTGCACCTGCTGTTGCTGGAGTTCGACTACGAAGGGGCCCTGGTCCCCGGCGCTCCGGCAATTGCCAGCAGCCTGATCCAAACGGATCAGGGCGCGGTGCGCGTGCACCGCGACCTGGCAGCAGAGGCACGCGCCCTGGTACACCTGACGGACCTGGGCTTCGAGACCCTGGCATCGGCGGACACCGGTCCGGCGGCCCTGCGCCTACATCCCGCCGGGGGCAACCCCATCGAGCGGGCGACGCGCTGGTCGGGTTTCCTGCGCGAGGGGGTCCCGGCTCTGCTCGACGAGGGCTGGCACATCGAGACCGAGGCCAGCTTTCGCATGCAGTTCGAGGAGGCGGACTGGGACCTGGAGGTCGAGGAAGAGGGGACCGGCGGCAACGACTGGTTCGGCCTGCGCTTCGACCTGGACCTGGGGGGGCGGCGCCTGCCCCTGCTGCCCATCGTCGCACCCCTGCTGGAGTTCGGCCTGGACGCCGATCTGCCCCCCATGCTCAGCCTGCCCCTGGACCCCACCGGCACCGATCCGGAGGCTGCACACCGTTACATCGACCTGCCCAGCGAGCGCTTGCGGCCCTTCATCGAGACCCTGCGGGACCTCTTCGACCGCGGCGAGCCGGACGCCGAGGGCCGACTGCGCGTGTCGCGCTTCGACGCCCCGGCCCTGGCCGACTTGGAGGCGCAGGGCATGGCGGTGCGTGGCGGCGAGCGTCTGCGCGAGTTGGCCCGACGCTTGAAGCACTTCGCCGGGGTGGAGGCGATCGAGCCCCCCGTCGGTCTCACCGTGGAACTGCGCGACTACCAGAAACGCGGTCTGGACTGGCTTCAGTTCCTGCGCGCCTATGGCTTGGCCGGCATCCTCGCCGACGACATGGGCCTGGGCAAGACGATTCAGACCCTCGCCCACCTGCTGGTCGAGAAAGACGCCGGGCGCCTGGACCGCCCGGTCCTGGTGGTCGCCCCCACCAGTCTGATGGGCAATTGGCGGCGTGAGGCGGCACGCTTCGCGCCGGCCCTGCGTACCTTGGTGCTGCATGGCTCGGATCGCCACGTCCACTTCGATGCCATCCCCGACAAGGACCTGGTCCTCACCACCTATCCCCTGCTGCCGCGGGATCAGCTCCGGCTCCAGGAGATCTCCTTCCACAGCCTGATCCTGGATGAGGCCCAGACGGTCAAGAACCCCAAATCCCAGGCCGCCATCGTGGTGCGTAATATCCGGGCCGACCACCGCCTGTGCCTCACCGGCACCCCCATGGAAAACCACCTGGGCGAGCTCTGGGCCCAGTTCGACTTTCTCATGCCCGGCTTTCTGGGGGATGCCAGCAGCTTCAAGCGACACTGGCGCACCCCCATCGAGCAGCACCGCGACCTGGAGCGCCAGGGCCGCCTGGCCCGGCGCGTCGCCCCCTTCATGTTGCGCCGACGCAAGCAGGATGTGGCCTCGGAGCTGCCGCCCAAGACCGAGATCATCAAGAGTGTCTCCCTCGGCGAGGCCCAGGCGACGCTCTACGAGGGCATCCGGCTCTCGATGGAGAAGCGGGTGCGCGACGCCATCGCTGCCCAGGGCCTGGCGCGCAGCCAGATCACCATCCTCGATGCCTTGCTCAAGCTGCGCCAGACCTGCTGCGACCCGCGGCTGCTGCAGATCCCGGCTGCAGCCAAGGTGCATGCCTCCGCCAAGCTGGAATTGCTCATGGACCTGTTGCCGGAGCAGTTGGACGAGGGACGCAAGATCCTGCTCTTCTCTCAGTTCACCAGCATGCTGGCCCTGATCGAGGCGGAGCTGTTCAAGCGCGGTATCCGCTACGCCAAGCTCACCGGCCAGACCCGTAAACGCGACGAGGCGGTGGACACCTTCCGCTCCGGCGAGGTCGATCTATTCCTCATCAGCCTCAAGGCCGGCGGGGTCGGGCTCAACCTCACCGAGGCCGATACCGTCATCCTCTACGACCCCTGGTGGAACCCTGCGGTGGAGGCCCAGGCGGCAGACCGCGCCCACCGTATCGGCCAGGACAAGCCCGTCTTCGTCTACAAACTGGTCACGGAGCAGACCGTGGAGGAGCGCATCATGGCCCTACAGGACAAGAAGCGGGCCCTGGCGGAGGGGGTCTACGGCGAGGGTGGCGCGGCCGAACTGGCCTTCAGCGCGGCCGATTTGCAGGACCTGTTCGCACCCCTGGGGCGGGACTGACGGCCTTGTTGGGCGCCTTGGGCGAGGCCAATTCCCTGCCGGACCTATCCAAGGCCGCGCTGGTCTCTTATGCTGCTACTGAGCCCCGCTTAGCGGGATCGCGTGCAGTCCATAGAGGAGTCCCACCATGAAGATCATCACCGCAACCCTGCTCTTTTCTGCCATCGCCCTGGCTGGCTGTGGTACCACTACCGGTGAGCGCACCGGCAGCGGTGCCGTGCTCGGCGCAGCCACGGGCGCGGCCGTTGGTTCGTTGAGCGGCAATGCCGGCAAGGGCGCCCTGATCGGGGCTGGCGCAGGCGCCCTGGGCGGGTATCTCTACGATCAGGACAAGAAGAAGGAGGAGCAGGGGCAATATTGGTAGGCCCCATCCCCGCTCTAATTGTCCGACCAGCCGAGATGCGGCCTGTGAGAGCGCCGCCCTCGGCCGCTGTGCCGGACCCGGCTCTGCATGACTGAGTCGTGCGTAGGACATCGCGTATGAGTACAACCGCGGACATCGACTGGACGATAGGACGGCTGGCGGCCCTGGAGGCCTCCATCGGGCACGCCCTGGTCGGCCAGCGGAAGGTGGTCCGTGAGGTCACGGTGGCTCTGGCCGCCGCCGGGCACGTCCTGGTCGAGGGCCTGCCGGGGCTGGGCAAGACGCTGCTGGTGCGGGCCATGGCCAGGGCCGTGGGCGTGCGCTTCGGACGCATCCAGTTCACCCCCGACCTGATGCCCAGCGACGTCACCGGGCACGCCATGTTCGATATGAAGACCGATCAGTTCCATATCCGACGCGGCCCGGTCTTCTGCAACCTCCTGCTCGCCGACGAGATCAACCGCGCCCCGGCCAAGACCCAGGCGGCCCTGCTGGAGGCCATGCAGGAGCAACAAGTCACCATAGAGGGCCGGGCCCTGCCCCTGGAGCCCCCCTTTGTGGTCCTGGCTACCCAAAACCCCATCGAACAGGAGGGTACCTACCCGCTGCCCCAGGCCCAGCTCGACCGATTCCTGCTCAAGGTCTTCATCGACTACCCGGCCCTGGCGGAGGAACTGGCGGTGGTCCGCCAGGTGACCGCGGGCAGCATCGGCGACGCCCTGGACCTGTCGGGGGTCGAGCCGGTCCTGAGCCCGGCGGAGGTACTGCGCATCCAGCAGACCGCCGCCGGGCTGCAACTGGACGAGGCCGTGCTCGACTACGCGGTGCGCATCGTGCGCGCCACCCGGGACTGGCAGGGCATCGAGACCGGGGCTGGGCCGCGGGCCGGGATCGCCCTGGTGCGTGCTGCCCGCGGCCACGCCCTGACGGAGGGAAACCCCTACGTCACCCCGGACGACCTCAAGGCCATGGCCCCGGCGGTGCTGCGCCATCGGCTCAAGCTGGGTGCGGACCTGGAGATCGAGGGCTATCGCCCGGACGAGGTCCTGGCGGACTTGCTCGCCGACCTGCCCGCCCCGCGGGCCTGACTCCAAGATGACCCCCCGCCGGCCCCTGGTTTGGGCCCTGGTGGCCTGGTGGCTCCTGGCCATCGCCGTGGCCTTCTGGCCCGGACTGGTCCCGGCCTGGCAGGTGCTCGGACTGATCCTCGGCGGCATCGCCCTGGCGGACCTCATCGAGCTGGCCCGCCTGCCCAGCCCTGGTCTCGAAAGGCGCCTCGGCCACACCTTGCCCCTGGGGGTCTGGAGCCCGGTCAGGATCACCCTGACCAATGCCGGGCGCCCGTTGCGCCTGGACCTGCACGACCTGCACCCGGTGGCGTTCGCCACCCGTGGCCTGCCCGCCGCCCTGCGGCTCGGGCCCAGGGAGCGGCTGCGCCTGGAGTACCGCGTCTGCCCCCCGAGGCGTGGGGACTTCACCTTCACCGGGTGCGACCTCGGGGTCATATCCCCTGCAGGGCTCTGGACCCAGCGTCGGCGCATCCCCCTGACCGAGGCCGTGCGGGTCTTCCCCAACTTCGCCGAGATCAGCCGCTATACCCTGCTCGCCGCCAACGACCAACTCAGCCAGATCGGCGTGCGCCGCCTGCAACGGCGCGGGGCCGGGGCCGAGTTCCACCAGTTGCGCGAGTACCGCCCCGGCGATGAGTTACGCCAGATCGACTGGAAGGCCACCTCGCGCCTGCGCCGGCCCATCTCCCGCGAATACCAGGACGAGCGCGATCAGCGCCTGGTCTTCCTGCTCGACTGCGGGCGGCGCATGCGCCACCAGGACACCGAGCCTGGCCAGCAGGGTCCCGTCGGCCACCTGGATCAGGCCCTAAACGCCCTGCTGCTCCTCGCCTATGTGGCCGCGCGCCAGGGCGATGCCGTGGGGCTCATGACCTACGGCGGGCCGAGGCGCTGGTTTGCCCCGCGCAAGGGCCCGGACACGGTCAACCGGTTGCTGGAAGCGGTCTACGACCTCCAGCCCAGCCAGGCCGCTGCGGACCCCTTAGAGGCCGCCCGGGAGGTCATGGTCACCCAGCGGCGCCGTGCCCTGGTGCTTATCCTCACCAACGGTCGCGACGAGGATCAGGCCGAGCTGCACACCGCCGTGCGCCTGCTCCTGCGTCGCCACCTGGTGGTGGTTGCGGACCTGCGCGAGGCGAGCCTCGACCGGGCCCTGACCGTGCCGGTGGAAGGGCGCGATGAGGCGCTGCGCCTGCTCGCCGTCCTTGCCTACCTGGAAGGCCGCCGGTTACACCACGAACGCCTCCAACACCTGGGCACCCATGTCCTGGACCTGATCCCCGCCCAGCTCCCCGCTGCCTTGCTCAACCAATACTTCGCCATCAAGCGCGCCGGGGCGCTGTGAGCCGTCCACGGGCGAATCGGCGGGGCCGGCCCGCGGCACACCGGACGGTCTTGCCCTCCTCAGCGGGGCCAAATGCCGCCGCTCGCCCCCCTCCAAGGGGTGGTCATTCTTCCATGGCTGGCGGCGCATCGTCCTGGGGTAACCATTCCCCGTTCAGTGCATCCCAGCGATAGTGAGCCATGCAGGCGGCATTGCCCGCCTTGCCGCAGAAGCGGCCGTAGATCTCCGCGGTCAGTTGCGTCCGCTGCCCATCGAGGCTCAAGTCGCGCACCTGCCTGTCGAACACGATCTTGCATCGATCGCCTTCGTTCGTCAGCAACATGGGTGGGGAAGTCTCATGTCTGGTCTGGGGTGACCTGGGGCTGCTGCCGAATTGGTTGCGGGTGGGATAGGGTTTCAGCGTGGGCCGATAGTAGGCGATGATCCAGTGCTGTCCTGCCAGGGCAGGGTATCCACAACACGACAATCAGTCTCCCCGGCAACCAGGTAAGGGCGACCCCGCCATGTCCAACCATGATCGTCTCGACCCCGCTTTGCACCCCATCGACGGGCGACGCTTCAGCGACCCGGTGGCGGAGCGGACCGACTGGAAACCCGCCCACCGTGGCGGGGCCAACTTCCGCACCCACCGCATGGTGCAGGTGGAAGGACGCAGGATCGAGTTCCGCCCTTCCCACTGGTCGCGGCTCCCCAACACTATTGCGCTGCTTTGGGGTGGCGGTCTCCTGCTGGCCCTCCTCGCCGACATGACCGTCGCGGGCGACTACACCCTCATCGCTGGGGACGGTTGGGCCATCGCCTTCGCCTCGGTCTGCATCCTCTTCGGTTGGCGTTCCAATTTCTTCCGGGTGGAGCCCGCAATCTTCGACCTCCAGAGCGGGCTGTGCTGGCGGGGCAAGCGCCGGCCGCGCGAGCCCCTCTCGCCGCAGGATCAGACCCGCACCGCCCGTATCCCCGACATCCACGCACTCCAACTCATCGGAGAGGTGGACATGACCGCGTACCTCGACTTGTCGCCGGACGGTCGAAGGCTGCTCTGCACCCACCTGGACGGAGTCGTTCGACTCTGGGAGCGCGAGGAAGGGCGAATCGTGCTGAGTGTGATGGGGGACCGCCGAGGCGACTACGACACTTGGACACCGGACGGGGACTGGACCGAGTCCGCAGGCGCGGAGCGACGCTTCGTCAACCGCGTCGAGGGGCTGGGACCGGCGGATGGGGGATTTTGACGTTTCGCCGCGCGGCAGATTGGCCAAGCGTTCGACCACGGTCCGATGACCACCCTCTCGGCGATACTTGCCCAGTCTCCAGAGCGTGGGAGCCAGGAGGAGCCGGGGACCGCGCTGGAAGGCATCCTCGCGTTGTCTCCGGATCACCCGTTCATCCTGCGCAACCTGGCCAGCGTCTTGGCCGCCGAAGACCGAGTCGACAGCGAACGAGATGAATGGCCACCTGGAGGTCGTCCGTATTGACCGACAACGAGTGTGGGTATGGCCTAGAATGGTGCACGAGCCGCCCGTGGGCGGCTCGATTCCCGCATCTTGAATGAGCTCGCGGCCAATAGCCATTCGACGAGGGCGCCATTGGATCGGCATTCGCTCCGACCGGGAGGCAATGATCACGATGACCAGCCCAGCTACTCTCGGCATCATGCTTGCCAGTCGTGCCGCTACGGATCCCGACGCGGTTGCGGTTCGCTTCCGGGGCGAGTCCATGAGCTACGCAGCCCTCGATGCGGCCGCGTACCGTGTCGCTCGGTTGCTCCTCGACCTTGGTATCGGTCGCGGCGACCGCGTCGCCGCGATGCTTCCGAACTGCCCCGAGATGCTGTGGTTCGATTTCGCGTGCTTTCGGATCGGTGCCGTTGCGGTGCCCGTTAATACCCGCTATCGGCGCGCCGAGGCCAGCTATGTCCTCCGCCATTCGGGCGCCCGGCTCCTGTTGGTCGATGCTGAGTTCCTGCCAGTCGTGGATGGCCTCCAGGCGCAATTGCCGGCCCTCGATCAGCTACTGGTTCGTGGCGGTGACAGGGTGTCCGAGCGCGACTTCAACCGGCTGCTCGCCACCGTCGAGCCGGCACCGCTCGGCGACGCGCCGGCGGCGGACGACCCGGCAGTGATCTTTTACACCTCGGGCAGCACCGCTCAGCCAAAGGGTGTCGTGCACAGCCATCGGACCTTGCTGGGAACCGCCCGGGTCCAATCCGCAACCCGCTCGATGGGGCCCGGCAGACGCTGGCTGATCGCCACCGGGATTGGCTACGTGGCCGGGCTCGCGGGGGTCAGCATCCCTTGTCTGTCCAGCGGCGCGACCGTCATCATCGAACCGGACCTGGCACCCGCCGCACTGCTGCGGGCCATCGAGCGCGAACGCATCGATGCGGCCCTGCTCCTGCCGACCAAGCTCCTCGATATGTTGGATGATCCGCTCATCGACGTACTGAACCTTGGCAGCTTCACCCACTGTTTTGTCGCCGGGGACGAATGCACCCACGACCTCTACCGGCGTTTTCGCGCCCGCTTTGGCTACGATCTGGCCCAGGCCCTGGGCATGACTGAGTGCGAAGGCTACATGACCAACCGACCCGACGGAGAGAACCGGGTCGGCTCCGTCGGCAAGCCGGCGACGGGCGTCGAGGTTCGCCTGACCAAGGCCGATGGAAGCGAGGTTGCGCACGGCAACGCCGGCGAGCTTCGGGTGCGGGCGCCCGGCGTGATGGTGGGCTACTGGCATGCCCCTGAGGCCACCGCGGAGACTTTCGTCGATGGCTGGCTGGCGACCGGCGACGTTGGGCGCCGCGATGCCGACGGCTTCTACTGGTTCATCGAGCGGCGGCGCGAAATCGTTATCCATGACGGGTCGAACATTGCCCCGCATGAGGTCGAAGACGCCATCGACACGCATCCTGCGGTCGCCGAAAGCTGTGTCGTTGGGGTCCCGGATCCGCGCCATGGTGCCATCCTGAAGGCCTTTATAGAGCTTGAGCCGGACGCGGTCGCCCCGCCCACCGGCGAACAGCTCGAGGCCTGGCTGGGCAACGCTCTGTCCGCCTACAAAGTACCGGTCCTGTGGGAGTTCCTGCCCAAGCTGCCACGCACTGCAACCGGCAAGATCGATCGCAAGTCGCTGCACGCGCTTTCGGCTAAGCCATAGGCAGCACGACCCAGGGGCCGACGTTTCCAAGACTGGTGTGCCGGGACGCTCGGGACGCTCCTGCAGGTGACCGCCGACCAGCGGGATGTGGTCGTGCTGGTCAGCGCGATGCCCTCGGCCATCCTGGGACCGGTGTTCGCGACGCGCTATGACTGTGCGCCAAAGAAGGCCTCTGCCATCGTCTTTAGCCACATTGTCTTGGGTCTGGTGGTGATCCCGGCCGTCTTCGCCGTCCTGGTGGACTGAGCGGCGGCGAACTCGGGCGAGCGTCGTCCCGCCTGCCGTTCAGCCTCGTTCTCACGCTCCAGCGTGGGAGCCAGGTAAACGCACGTGCTGCGACATCGGGCGTTGGAGCTACACTAGCCGATTATGGCCACCCCACCTGCCCAAGAAGCTATGCACGACGGCGCGGATCTTACGCCCGGAAGATTCTCCACCACTGACATCGCGGATGCGCTTGTGGCCGGAGTGCGATGCTTCCGTCGCCTGCCCGGTCCCAGCGTCGCCTTCGCCTCGGTGTTCGCCCTGATCGGGCTTTTCCTGCTCGCCGGTGTGGGTCGCTTCGGCATCTCGCCGATGGCCCTGCCGTTCGCCGGGGGTTTCTTGCTGGTGGGCCCGGCGCTGTTGACCGGGTTTTTCCACATTGCCGCCTTGAGTGCCGGGGGCCACAAACCCCGTCTCCGGGATGCCCTCGCGGCTTTCGCCCGGGCACCGAGCGGTCTTTGGGCGGTCGCGGGCGTCTGCACCTTTCTGTTTGTGATCTGGATGACGGACGCGGCGGTGCTCTATGCCTTCATGATCGGCGCCGAGCATCTACCCTACGACCTGCCCTGGCTGATCAGTATGCAGCGTCATGTGGTCGCCTTCGAGCTCTGGGGCTCGCTCATGGGCTCGGTCCTGGCTTTCATCATCTTCAGCGTTTCCGCGTTCTCGGTTCCTCTGCTGCACGAGGGTCGCGCCAATCTGGTCCAGGCGGTGTATGCCAGCGTGCGTGCCGTACTAGGCAACCTGCTGCCTGCGCTCGCCTGGGGCCTGTTGTTGACGGTCGCCATGGTGCTCTCCATTGTGTTGCTCCCACTGCTGACGGTCGTGCTGCCGGTACTTGCGTACGCAAGCTTTGCCATCTACGAAAAGGTTTTTCCGCGGCCGGCAGACAGTCCGCGGTAGCCTGCGATGGATTGTCACCCCCGGACCTTTGGTTGCTGTCTGGTTCGACCTCAGCCATACAGGACCTGATGCCTGGGTGTCTCATGCGGCGCATCGGTTCCGATTCAGCCGCGCTCGTTCAAACCACGAGGTTCTATGTCTAGGATCGCCGCAGATATCCCCATCGACGGTACCGCCGAGCGCATCCCCGGGAGCAAGGCGATTTGGGTGGGGATCTTTGCCGAGCTCACCGAGTTTGCATTGATGTTCTTGGTCTACTTCGTCTCTCGCGCGCACCATCCGAACGCGTTCAGCGCTGGGGTACAGAAGTTGTCGACGCTGGCTGGGACGGCGAACACGCTCATCATCGCCACGACCATGGCAGTCAAGGGGCGCATGGTGATCGACCACTTCATGGAGTTGACCAACGCCAATCGCACGATACGGCGAATGGTCAGGCTCTACGGCGTGGTCATTCCCGTGCTCTTGATGTTGACGTACGTCTTTGGTCCGCAGATTGCGCGGGTGACGAGCCTCTAATCGGTTCTGTTCGTAACGGCTGTGGTCGGCACCGGGTGCGTGCCTGCCGCGCACGGCCCGGATGTCCTGTCATGCGTCGGCGCTCCGCGCCCTGGGGAGGCCGCGGCGCAGAGCGCGTACTGTTCCGTTCCACCGCAGGAGCGGTGAAACGAGTGGGAAGCAGGGCCGCGGCGCTAGTCTTCTACGCCCATCTCCTCTTGGACGGATCGAACGATGCGCGAGTCGACAGGCAACAGCTCTTGCCGCTTGTCCGGGTAGTCGATCTTGCTCAGCAGGTAACGGATGGCATTGATGCGGGCCCGCTTCTTGTCGTCGGACTTGATGATGGTCCAAGGGCTGTCTGCCGTCGAAGTGAAGAAGAACATGTCCTCCTTCGCTCGGGTGTAGTCTTCCCATTTGTCTTGCGATTCCTGGTCGACCGGGCTCAACTTCCACTGCTTGAGTGGGTCATGGATCCGCTTGCCGAAACGCCGGGCCTGCTCCTTCTTGCTCACCGAGTAGTAGAACTTGAACAGGTGTATCCCGGATCGGATCAGCATACGTTCGAGCTCCGGTACTGAGCGAAGGAATTCCTTGACCTCCGCCCCGTTGCAGAAACTCATGACGCGCTCGACCATCGACCGGTTGTACCAGCTGCGGTCGAAGAAGACGACCTCACCCCCCGAGGGCAGGTGGGCGAGGTAACGCTGGAAGTACCACTGGGTGCGCTCTCGATCGCTGGGCTTGTCAAGGGCGACCACACGCGCACCGCGAGGGTTCATGTGCTCGACGAAGCGCTTGATGGTGCCACCCTTACCGGCCGCGTCGCGCCCTTCGTTGATCACCAACAGTTGCAGCCCTTGCTCCTTGATCCAGTTCTGCATCTTCAGCAGTTCCGCGTGCAGAGGCAGGATCAGGTCCAGGTAATCGTCGTTGCTGAGCTTCTTCATCGGCTCGGCATGATCGATCGGAAGCCCAGGGTCTGATTCGAGCTTCTTCGCCTCCTTGCCCTCCTTGCCCTCCTTTGTTTCTTTGGCGCCCTTTGCTGCCTTCTTCGCCGCTTGCCCGTCCGGGACCGGGGTTTCGGCGCTTCCCTGCTCGGCGACGGCCGAGGACGCTTCCGCGCTGCTGTCCTTGCCGGCATCAGCCTGGTGCCGAGGCGTCGGATCATCGTCGGTATCGGCGTCCAGAGCCTCACGTTCCAGCAGCATGTCGTCGCTGGTGTCTTCGTCCATCTTTGCCGCCTTTGGCCGCCTGGTAGTCGTGGTCCGCGTCGTTGTCATGGCTATCTCCACCTTTGGTCAAGTGATGCTCGACCGGCCGGTGCTCAGGCAGCGCGGCTGGTCTGGGATTCGGTCGCTGTGCGGGCCGACGGGCAATGGTAACGGAACGGTAACAAAACTGCGCCACGGGAGGACACACGGGAGGACAGATTGCGAGGCCCAGCGGACGGGCCCGACGTTATGGGGCGGCGGCGCCATCGATCGCAGGAGACGGCGGTTGCCAGGAGCTGGTCAAACTTGAAGCCGGGGTCCGGTTGGGCGATGAGGTCCCAGTCCGTCATCGGTTCGAGAGTATCGTCCCAGGCGGGCGGTCCGCGGGCGGGGGCGATGGCTGGCGGATGTGGAGGCTCACCGATGTGCGTGAGGATGTGCTCAATGGGAGCGGCCTCGGGGATGAATGCGATGATGCGCATGTCCACCCCGCAGTTGGGGCAGCCCAGCGGGAGCGACTCAAACAGCCGGGCCAGGAGCATCGCCCAGCGATAGCGGGCCGGCGGGCGAGCGCTTGCGCAGGGATCTGCGGCGGGACATTTTCGGGTCCGGGCCAGGCATGGTGCCGGCTCCTGCCCCGGCCTCACCCTGCTTCCGGCTGCGCTGACCCACGCACGTTGTTCGACGCGGGGGAGGTGTGCCTAGTGCAGCCGCCCCAGTATGTGCCGGCGGTGAGGGTCCTGCGACCGGCAGGCGGGCTCGGGATGGCCAAAGAGGTACCCCTGGCCGTAACGGCATCCCAAGGCTCCGACGCGCGAGCCCATACGCTCGGTCTCGATGCCCTCAGCGACGATCTCGTAGCCAGCCTTGATGATCAGCCGTGCCAGGTCCTCGACCAAGCCGGTTTGGGCAGTGCCGTTGTCCAGGCTACGCACCAGGGTGATGTCGAACTTGACGAGGTCGATGGGCATGTGCGCGAGGTAGCGGAGAGAGGAATAGCCGCTGCCGAAATCGTCCAGGGCCACCTGAAAGCCGTCGGCACGCAAGTGATTCAGGACCTCGCCGGCCAGGTCCAGTTGGGTGATGAGTGCGGTCTCCGTAACCTCTATGACGACGCCGTAGGTGCGAAGAAAGGTCGCCAGGGGCTTGAGGTCGGCGAGAATGTTGGACTGCACCAGGGTCGGACCTGCCAAGTTGACGGAGACCCCGGTCCCCGGCGGGATTCGCCCCTGGGCCAGATCGCGGGCCACGCGGGCGATGACCCAGTGGTCGAGCTCGGCCTCCAAGCTGCGCGCCTCCACTAAGGGCATGATGCTATAGGGGGTGATGACCTCATCGTCTCGGACGATGCGCACCAGGGCTTCGTAATGGGTGATGCGGCCGGTTGCCATCTCGACAATCGGCTGGTAGTACATACACAGCCCCATTCCCTCGGTGATCGCCTCGTATACGGCGTTGGCGACCCTGTTGGAGAACAGGGTCTTGGGTGCCGCGGCTAGGGCATTATTGTATTCAACGACGGCCGGGCTGCCTGGCCTCTTGGCGTCATACATGGCCGCGTCGGCCTGCCAGTGGAGCTCGCCAAGATCCGCAGCGGCCGTCGCCAGCGTGTGGGACAGACCGACACTGACGCGCACTGGCTCGCGAATTCCCAGGGCCGGAAAGTCAGCGGCCGAGACCGCCGTGACGCAGGCGTCCGCGATCTGCCTGGCTTGTTCGGGCTTACAGTCGAGCAGGAGCGAGGCAAATTCATCTCCCCCGAGGCGGTAGAGCCGGTCGCCCAGGCGCAGTGACTGGTGAACGGCGCTGGCGAGGAGGCGGATGACCTTGTCCCCCAACTGATGGCCGTAGGAGTCGTTGATGCTCTTGAAATGGTTGCAGTCCACCACTAGGAAGGCAACCGCCACGGGCTCATCGGACTCGCTGAGGTGCTCCAATGCCCGTTGCCAGTCATCGTCGAAGGCTCGCCGGTTGTGCACGCCGGTGAGGGCGTCCAGATGGGCCAGGTTCCACAGCTCGTGGTTCTTGCGGTTGAGGTCCCGCTGTACCCCATCGAGCTCGGATTGATAGTCGTTGAGGGAGATGCGGACCTTTTCGAGCTCCGCCACGGGCAGGGTGTGGTAGAACTGACGCAGCTCGACACCGCCGCCCCCCGTGCGTAGCTCATCGATGTGTCGGCAGAGGCGGCGCAGGGGCGAGGCCAGGAGGATCGTGAGCAGGAGGTAAAAGGCCAGGGAAACGCCCCCAACCAGCAGGGACAGGTCGCGGAGGGCGGTCTGCATGGCCCGCTCTAGGTGCACGGTCTCCGGGGTAACGAGCAGCGCGTAGCGCAGGAGTCCGGCGATCTCGTCGACGCCGTAGTGCCGTTCCTCTGGCAGGTCGAGCCGCGGGGATGCCGCGTTGACGTAACGGAAACGGTTCAGCTCCAATAGGGCGTCGAGGAAATCGATGCGCAGGCCGACTGTGCCGAGTGGGGCTCCCTCCTTGCTGTCGGTGCAAGGGGTATAGAGCACCAGGTCGTACCGATCGCCGTAATGCTCGAGGTAAGGCCGCTCCCGATCGACGTCCAGGGTCTCGGGCAAGGTGCTCTGGGGCAGATTGTCTAGGGCCGCACCCTGCGCATCGTAGATCGCGGCATCCCTAAAGTAGGTCGGTAGGATGTCGGTCGAGCGCAGCCGGTATTCGTGCCAAAAGGCGTAGTGGGTGGGATTGTGCAGTTGCTGTCGGGTTTCCTCCCAGGCGGCAAGGGCGGCTGCATCCCTCTGGGCTTTGTGCACCGTGATCCCCACGGCGCGCGCGACCTCGTCGCGGGCCGCAGCCAGATTGCTCTTCTCGATCTGCTTTTGAACGCCCTGCAGACGTTCCAAAGCGACCCCCCCGACTAGCACGAAGAGCACGACCATGGCCCCGATAAGCAAGATGGCGTAGGTCGATAGGGTGGGGGGGGAATTACTCATGGCTTAGAGTCGAGGTAGCGCAGGCTTTCCTCGACCGCATCCCCGAGTTCCAACTCGTGACCCGATTCGAAGAAGTGATCTGCCCCTTCCACGCCGAGGATCCGGGTCCCAGTGGCCTCCAGATGGGCCACCCAGCTCGAGTCCAGACGATCGTCCCCCAAACCCACGATCAGCACCACGCGGACGCCGCTGAGCCCCTGAATCGCCTCCAGGCTGCGCGCGGCGTCCCAGTAGAGGTAGGACAGGTAGGCGGCGGGCAGCGTCAGGTAGCGCTGGCAGAAGGTCAGGGCGTAGGTCTGCGGGTCGCGGCGTCCCTGGGTGAGGTCCTCCTCGGCCCGCCGCTGGTCCTCCGGGCCCTCCACGTTCACCGGTCCAGCGCCGAAATAGGTCGGGCTGATCAGAATGATGGCTCGCGTGCGCGGGTGCGGTCGCGTAACGGTCTGGGCCAGGACCTGGATGCCACCGGTACTGTGACCGATCACGACGATAGGGGCGGGGGTCAGGGCAGCAAGCCACTCGATCCAGGCTCGAAGCTCCGCCGTCTCGCCCTCCATGGTGTGGGTGTGGATTGCCTCGCAGGCCAGGCTCTGGCCGCGCCGGTCGATGTCCAGGGACAGGTTCGGGGTGAGGACCGTATAGCCATCATCAGCCAATGCATCGGCCAGATACTGCACCGTCGGGAACTGGTTGGTCTGGAGAAAGCCGTGGAGGATCACCACCGCGGGCTTGCCGGGCTCGCCACGGTGCAAGTTGGCCTGGGCGATGATCCCGGAGTCTAGTCGAAGCTCGACCGCCTCAGCCTGGACCCAGCCGGACAGCAGCGCCATCACCAGGCCGAGCAGGGCACGAAGGGCCGTGGGGCACCGCTTCGGGGAGCGGTTCCCGGCCGGAGCCATGCGACGATGCTTCACATCCCGGCGCTCCTCGACACGACTGATCGGTTGGGCACTGCCTGGGTTCGGGAGGACGCGCAGACTGGATTCTGCCGCTGGCGCCCGGCCGTTACCGCGCCCCCGACGATTCAAATTCTAGACGAATTCCGTGACGGGGGTAACGGTTTTCCTCGCGGTTGGGTGCTATACGCAAGGTCCGTGCGGTATGGGTTCGAGCAAGCGGCCCAAAGATCGCTGGACGGACAAGGCGCGCACCAGGTGGGGCTAATGTGCAAGGCCCGCAGCGAGCGGGCCTTGGAGGCTGCGCAGGACCGGAGTTGAATCAGCTCACGCCGATCTTCTGCATCAATCCGAAGCTCTTGACGAAGGGGCCCGCCATGCGAGGGTCCTTGATCACGGACGGCCCGACGTTATGGGGCGGCGACGTCATCGATCGCAGGAGACGGCGGTTACCGAGAGATGCGCTGGTCAGATTCGAAGCCGGGGTCCGGTTGGGCGATGAGGTCCCAGTCCGGCGTCGGTTCGAGATCATCGTCCCAGGTGGGTGGTCCCCGGGCGGGTCGCTGGCTGGCGCATGTGGGGGCTCACCGATGTGCGTGAGGATGCGCTCAATGGGGGCGGCCTCGGTGATGAATGCGATGATGCGCATGTCCGCCCCGCAGTTGGGGCAGACCAGCGGGAGCGGGAGGGCGAATGCAACGAGGCTGCTCCGCCCGTTCTCCTCGCGCCTGAGATCCCTTCCGGAATCGACCTGCGCACGCGGTCTACCTGCCCGTCATAGCCCCTCGGCTCACCGCTTGCGGTAGCTCGCGGAGGCGGATTCAGTGTCGTAGATCGCGACTTCGACCACGGGATAGCCGCCTTTCTCCACCTGTTCGTAGATCAGGCGGGCGATGTGCTCGGCGGTGGGGTTTTCTTCTGTGACGTACACGTGCTCGCTCGCCCCCTCCTAGCGCGGGCAGGGCCGGGTCGCCGCGGCACAGAAGCGTGTTGTGGTCGATCTCTGCGTTGAGCCAGGCCTTCACATAGTCGCCGATGTCGCTGAAGTCCACGACCATGCCCAAAGGGTCGAGGGGCTCGCTCTCCAATCGGATCACCGCGCGCGCGTTGGGGCCGTGCGGGTGCCGGCACTTGCCCCGGTGGTGCAGTAGTCGGTGGCCGTAGCAGAAATAGATTTTTTTGATGACGCTTTTACTAATCGGTACCTTCCACGGTCATGGCAGGTTCAAACTCGAACGCCGATCGGCGTTCGCCGTATAGCAGCCATCCGGTCGCCAACGGCGTCACGCGGGATCGATTGCGGCTGTCGCGCGGTCTCGCGCCGCTCCCTGCGCTTCACCCCTGGCCTTTCTCACACCCCCCAACCGGGGCTACCATAACAGGCTGGTAGCAACGCGATGGACCTGTCACGTGAACCTTGAGTCCGGCAACAACGAGGCGGACAGCGACCCCGTGGTTTCCGCCGATCAAACCAACCCGTCTACGCGCTTGGCGGAGCTCGAACAACGTGTCAGCGAGGTTTTGCTCGCCCTGCGCCGGGAGGCGTCCGGCGGTGACATCCCGCCGGACGTGAAGACCTTGTGGGAAGACACGGTGCGCCGCTTCACCGGCAGCATCGACGTGCGTCTGGATATCCTGGAGGACGAACTCGGTGGTCTCCAGGACGAGTTGCGAGGGCTGCAGCAGCTGGCGCACGAAAAGGTCGAGGTTGCACAGGGTCGTATCCTGCGGCGCTTCGCGATCGGTCAGGTCATTCTCGGCGTGCTGATCGTCGCCCTGTTCCTGGCTCTCAGGTTCGGTTGGGGAGCGGATTCGCGCGCGGAAGCGCCTCAGGCCGCGTCTGCCGCCGCTCCTGTTCAGGCCGGTCGAATCGTCCCCGAAACGGGGTCGGCGTCCCTGCCTGTGCCGCCAGTTCCGGGGGACAGCCCGGCCGCAGAAACATCGGCCGAATTACCGCAGCTTCCGTCTCGGGCCCAGGACGGCATGGCCGTGGATGGTGAAGGGGACGGCACCCGGCCTCGAAACGGGGCACCCTTGCAGCGCTCGCCCGAGGTCACGACCCAGCAGGGGCCGGAAACCGAGCCAACCTCTTCAGACGATCAGGTGCCGCCGCGGGAGCAAGCACCGGACGCCGGCTCTCCGCCGGAGAGCATTCCGACGTCCGAAGTGCCAGACGAGGCCTCGGAAGCAGAGCCGGCGGCATCCTCGCCAGAGGCCGACGGGCAGGGCTCGACCGTGTCCGCGAACGAGCCGCCCGCCATGCCCGGGGCGGCAAGGCAAGAGCAAGCCAAGGACGCGCCCCAGGAAGAGGCCACAGATCCGAATACGTCGCCGCTGGCGTCAGAGGAAGAAACGTCAACCCCCGATGCCCGGCCTGGCGTCGTGGTCCTGGAGAATGAGCGCTTCGCCATCCAGCTCATCAGCTTTCGCAGCGAGTCCAGCGTGCGACCCTTCGCCGAGCAGTACGGCATCGTCGATGACGCCCGCTACATGCTCTCGGACAAAGCGGGGCAGACTTGGTATTCCGTTTTTCTCGGTAACTTCGCGACCAGGGAGGAAGGTAGGGCTGCGGTGGAGACCCTGTCGCCGGAGTTCCTGGAGTTGAAACCCTGGATTCGGTCGCTCTCAACCGGTACCAGCTTGGTTCCGGTCGGCCCATCCGCGGAGATCCAGCCATAGCGCCTCGGCCAGCGGCCTGCCTCGGCGGAAGCCTTCGGGCCGTCTGTCTACCCTTGGTGCACGGCGTCGATCTGGACACCCGGCGCAGCGGTGCCCGGTGCCCTAAACGAGAACCGGGCTACCCGATGATCTGGCAGACGTCGGGCGTTCGGATCGGGGCAGCCTGATCGCGCTAGCCTTCGTCCCGAGTACGGGCTCCGTGGGGAGGGGCGGGCGGAGATACGGCGGCCCCGGTTCCGACACTGGTCGCTCCAGCCATCCCCGCGGGGGATAGGAAATCCAAGCGACCCTGCCAGTTCAGGGTAGCCTGAGATGTAAGGCTAGCGAGGGCTGGAGGGGCGTTCAAGGCTCAATGGGGCTCAATGGGGCGTTCGCGGACCTCTCGGGGGTGGATAAGAGCGAGCTTGGGCGAGCTTTGGGACGAGATTGCGAGGCCCAGCGGACAGGCCCGACGTTATGGGGTGGCGACGCCATCGATCGCAGGAGACGGCGGTTAGCGGGAGATGCGCTGGTCAAACTTGCAGCCGGGGTCCGGTTGGGCGATGAGGTCCCAGTCCGTCATCGGTTCGAGAGTATCGTCCCGGGCGGTGGCAGGGGCGCGCTGGAGTTGGGTGCAAGAACGCCGTGATAGCGATGGCGGTGCAACTTCGGTGGCGGGATCAGGGCGGCCAGATGATCGATCAGCGCCAGCGGCGTAAGGGACAGCGGCTTGGTGCCGTCGCGCTGGGGGCGGGGCAAGCGGTAGATGACCCGCTGCTCGTCGATCCGGTCGAGACGCTCGAGCGCCAACGGCGGGCGCGCACAGTAACGCAGCAGATCTTCGGCGACACCCTTATCCGCGTCTACCTTATCTGCGCTACTATCGCCCACGAAGCCCAAGACTGCCCAACACCATCATGCGCCAGTACATTCGCTACGCCGTAGACATACCGATCGAGATCACCTTCAAGACCGGTGGTGTGGGCAAGACTGAGATGGTGACGAACGTAAGCATCGGTGGATTGTGCGTGACCATGCCCGACTGCCCGGGTCTCGGCAGCCGGCTCCTGATCCGGATCCCCTATCTGCAGCCATCCTTCGAAACCAGCGTGGAAGTCGCCTGGTGCCTGCAGAAAGGCGACCAATACGATGTCGGTTTACGCCTGCTCGATCCGAACGACGCCTTCAAGGTACGTATGGTCGAACAGATCTGCCACATCGAGCATTACCGCAACGAGGTTCTCGCCATCGAAGGCCGGCAACTCACCACGAAAGAGGCCGCCATGGAATGGATAGGCAAGTATTCCTCCTGCTTCCCGAAGCTGGAGCATTGCCAGCCGAGTGTTCGCAGATTCATTCGCCACCCCACGGACATCCGCGTCGAAAGCACCCTGCTCGGCTCAGGCAGTATCTACGTCGCAGATGCCCACGACATCGGCTTGGGGGGCCTGCACCTGTCTTTGCCCGTCTGTGCCGAACCGGGCAGCGACATCGACATCAGGGTCGTATGCGTCGAGCCACCTTACCGGGCATCGGGGCGGGTGGCGTGGTGCAACCGCATGGACGACCGCTACGACGTGGGGATCGAGCTGACATGCTGGCAGGAGAAAGACTGGCTGAGGGTGATCGAACAGATCTGCGAGATCGAGCGATACCGCCGAGAGATCCAGAAGGCACAGGCATGTCAGCTGAGCATCGAGCAAGCGGCCGAGCGGTGGTATGCGCAGCGGGTCGGGGCGTCTTAGCCCAATGCGCCCAGCCGAGGTCCAGAGGTCGATCACCCGACGGGCTCGAACACCCACTCGACGGCTACCAGATCTGCCTCGCCCCTTGGGTTGGGTCCGCAGCCATGCCGCCAGATACGCGCGTTCAGACCGTCCACACGCCGTATGCCAGCGAACCTTTTCCTGCGCACGGTCAGCTGCGGTCCTCGGCGCGGAACCGCGATGGTTGCAGGCCACCTTTAGGCCGTGGCAAGCGGGGTGACCAACCGTCCCGTTCCTCGACGCCACCCGGGGGAATCGGATGCAAATAATATCGGTGGCACACCCTGAGGAACTGGAGCACGTGGCGGCGTACCTGCTCGCAGAGCGCAGCAATCTCTTCTGGCGTCAGTGATGAGGCTTGTCGGAACTGGACCCCACCGGCTTCGAGCGGCTCGAACACCACGTCGAGGATGCAGCAGTGGTATTGCAACGGCGGTTGAGCGCCGCCCCGAAGCGCGCCCGCGGCAAGGCCTCCGGACTGCGCTGGCGCAGATGTGCCTCGACCACGTGCAGGAGGGTGTGCAGCACGGCGCCAGCCGCTGACCCGGGAGGGGCAGGAGCCGTCCTGGACGGGTTCGCCGAGGGCCGCTAGGCGGCCGCGTCCTGGCTTTGCAGGTAGTCTTCGTAGTTGCCCCGGAAGTTGACCACGCCCTGGGGCGTCAGCTCGATGATGCGGTTCGCCAGGGAGGAGACGAACTCCCGGTCGTGACTGACGAAGATCAGGGTGCCCGGGTAACCCTCCAGCGCGGTGTTGAGCGACTCGATGGATTCCATGTCCAGGTGGTTGGTGGGTTCGTCCATCAGCATGATGTTGGGCTTTTGCAGCATCAGTTTGCCGAACAGCATGCGGCCTTGCTCGCCGCCGGAGATGACCTTTACGGGCTTTTTGATCTCGTCCTGGGAGAACAGCAGGCGTCCCAGGGTGCCGCGGATGACCTGTTCGTCGTCGCCCGGCTGTTTCCAATGGTCCATCCAGTCGTAGACGCTGGTGTCGGAGGCGAAGTCGGCCGCATGGTCCTGGGCGAAGTAACCCAGGGCGCCGTTCTCGGACCACTTGATTACGCCGGCGTCTGGGCTCAGGTCCCCAGCGAGGCAGCGCAGCAGGGTGGTCTTGCCGATGCCGTTGGGGCCGATGATGGCGACCCGCTCGCCGACTTCAACCGTGAGGTCGAGGCCGCTGAACAAGGGCGTGGCGTCGTAGCCCTTGGCCAGGCCCTTCACCTCCAGGGCCAGGCGATAGAGCTTTTTGTCCTGGGCGAAACGGATGAAGGGGTTGACCCGGCTCGACGGCTTGATGTCCTCCAGTTTGATCTTCTCCAACTGGCGCTGGCGCGAGGTGGCCTGCCTGGCCTTGGAGGCATTGGCGGAGAAGCGGCTGACGAAGGTCTGTAGCTCGGCGATCTGGGCCTTTTTCTTCGCATTGTCCGCATACATGCGGGTGCGCGCCTGGCTGGCAGCGGTCATGTACTCGTCGTAGTTGCCTGGGTAGACGCGTAGTTCCCCGTAGTCCAGGTCGGCCATGTGGGTGCAGACGCTGTTCAGGAAGTGGCGGTCGTGGGAGATGATGATCATGGTGCTGTCGCGCCCGTTCAGCACCTCTTCCAACCAGCGGATGCTGTTGATGTCGAGGTTATTGGTGGGCTCATCCAGCAGCATGATGTCCGGGTCGGCAAACAGCGCCTGGGCGAGGAGCACCCGCAACTTCCAGCCCGGCGCGATGGCGCTCATCAGACCGTTGTGCTGCTCTAGTGGGATGTCCAGGCCGAGTAGCAGCTCGCCGGCCCGTGCCTCGGCGGTGTAGCCATCCAACTCGGCGTAGTGGACCTCCAGGTGTGCCACCTCCATGCCCTCTTCCTCGCTCATCTCCGGCAGGGCGTAGATGCGGTCGCGCTCCTGCTTGGTCTGCCACAGGGTGTCGTGGCCCATGATGACGGTATCCAGCACCGTGTGGGTCTCGAAGGCGAACTGATCCTGGCGCAGCTTGCCGAGGCGCAGGCCGGGCTCCACCGAGACGTTGCCCGAGGTGGGCTCCAGATCGCCTCCCAGGATCTTCATCAGGGTGGATTTGCCACAGCCGTTGGCGCCGATCAGGCCGTAGCGATTGCCGCTGCCGAACTTGGCGGAGACGTTTTCGAACAACGGCTTGCCGCCGAACTGCATGGTGATGTTGGCTGTGGAGATCAAGGCAGGGTCTCGCAAAAGGCAGGAGATGGGGAGAGGTTCGCCAGCGATCGGCGGACCAAAAAGCAAAAAGCCCCGCCGTGTGGCGGGGCTTATTTACCAGGCGCTAGGCGCCTGGGCCCAGCTTACCGGGCGCCCAATCTTATTGGGGTACGACCTTGGTCGCGCTCGGGCCCTTTTGGCCCTGCTCGACTTCGTAGGAGACGCTTTGTCCCTCGGCCAGTGACTTGAAGCCGGAGCCTTGGACTGCGCTGTGATGGACGAAGACGTCCTTGGTGCCGTCGGAAGGGGCGATGAAGCCAAAGCCCTTTTCGTCACTGAACCACTTTACTGTACCTGTAGCCATTACGGTTACCTCTGGATGAAATTGAACGGGTGTATATGCAGACGACTGTTAAGAGATGACGGAAGAATCTGCCACGCACCGCGGAGAGAGGTACTACCGAAACACTACAAGAAAACACTGCACTGGGGGGATTATGCCGAGTACCTGACATGATGGCAAGGTTTAATTCCTTGCATGAGCGGTAGAGCGGCTATTTCTTCTTGCTGGGTGCGTAGGTGCGAGCACTCTTGCCGATCGCGCTGCGGGAATTGACGAGCTCCGCGCAGCCGGTCGCATACTCGGTGACCTCGTCCAGCGTGCCGCGGTGGAGGCCGGTGATTTGGGAGCGCCCGCTCGAAAGGACATAGCGAAACCAATTTTCGCCTTGGCCGCCCTCTGGCGAGCTGGTCTTCTCCACTGTTGCCACCTGATATTGGTTGATTCTTCGAACGCTTGGCACCTCGTCATCACGGGGTTGCACGATGGCGTCGGCACCTTCCTTTGCGACCGATTGAGGGGACGACTCAGGGGGCAGGTGGCTGATGTCGCTGCTCGCCATCTGAGCCGCCGGTGGAGTTGTCGTTTTGTCCATAGAATCCACCGTTTTTGCTTTGAAGGGGAAGGCCGCAAGAAGCGGCCTAGGGGACCAGATATCGAGATGTTCGGCGCAAAATGCGCACAATTTGCCACGTCAGTGCCCTCATGTTGGGGCAGTTACGGGAAATAACACCCGTGAGGGACCTGTTGTCGGTGTGACTCAGCCAATCAGGGCCACCGACTTGATCTGAACCCACACCCTCAGGCCAGGGGCCAGGGCCAGGGCGGCAGCGGAGCGGCTGGTGAGTCGCGCCAGCACGGGCACGCCACCGACCGAGAGCCTGACCAGGCGCAGGGCCGGGTGGGCGTCGTCGCCTAGGGCGACCACCTCCGCTGGCAAGGTGTTCTGGATGCTGGTACCGCCGATGCGTTCGTGGGCGATGCTCACGTCCCGGGCCAGGATGCGTACCCGCACCGGCTCGCCCAGGGGCAGGCCCTTGTCTCGCACCCAGAGCCCGCCGCCCGGGAAGTCCACCCGCGCCAGGTGCCACTGGGCGTCGCGCTCGGCCACCACCCCATCGAGGACCACGCCCGCGTCCTCCCCCAGGCGTATCGGTAGATCGAGCCGTGCAAGGATCTCGGTCAGCGGGCCTGCGCCCAGTACCCGCCCCGCTTCCAGTACCACCAGGTGGTCCGCGAGGCGTGCCACCTCGTCCTGGGCATGGCTCACGTAGAGCAGTGGGACCTGCAACTGGCCATGGAGTTGCTCCAGGTAGGGCAGGATCTCCTCCTTGCGGGCCTGGTCCAGGGCCGCCAGGGGTTCGTCCATGAGCAGGATGCGCGGTCGCGACAGCAGCGCCCGGGCGATGGCGACTCGTTGACGCTCGCCGCCGGACAGTCGCGCCGGGCGGCGGTCGAGCAGGCCTTCGATACCCAGTAGGTCGCAAATGCCGGCGAAGCCGGTGGGGTCGGTCTCCTTGCTGCGGCGCTGGGCGTAGTCCAGGTTGGCGCGCACGCTGAGGTGCTCGAACAGGCTCGCCTCCTGGAAGACGTAGCCGATGGGCCGCCGATGGGTGGGCAGGAAGGTGCGCTCGTCCTGCCAGACCTCGCCAGAGACGATCAGGCGCCCGCCCGGGACCCGCTCCAGCCCGGCGATGGCCCGCAGCAGGGTCGTCTTGCCCGATCCGGAGCGACCGAACAGGGCGGTGATGCCCTGGCTGGGCAGGCTCAGGTCTACATCCAGGGCGAAGCCGGGGTGGAACAGCCGGAAGCGCGCCTCGATCATCGCCGTTTCCGCCCGGTGGGGTTGAGGGTGTAGAGGGCCAGCAGGACGAGGAAGGCGAAGACCAGCATCCCCCCGGCCAGCCAATGGGCCTGACTGTATTCCAGGGCCTCCACATGATCGTAGATCTGCACCGAGACCACCCGGGTCGCCCCCGGGATATTGCCGCCGATCATGAGTACGACCCCGAACTCACCTACGGTGTGGGCGAAGCCCAGGATCGCCGCGGTCAGGAATCCGGGTCGGGCCAGGGGCACGGCGACGCTGAAGAAGGCGTCCAGGGGTGCAGCCCGCAGGGTCGCCGCGACCTCCATGGGCCGCTCGCCCATGGCCTCGAAGGCGTTCTGGATGGGCTGTACCACGAAGGGCATGGAGTAGAGCACGGATGCCACCACGAGGCCCGAGAAGGTAAAGGGCAGCAGCCCGATGCCCGCCCATTGGGTGAACTGACCCACGGGGCCGTTCGGCCCCATGAGTACCAGCAGATAGAAGCCGATCACCGTGGGCGGCAGCACGATGGGCATGGCGACCAGGGCCCCCACCGGCCCCTTCCACCAGGACCTGGTACGCGCTAACCACCAGGCGATGGGGGTACCGATCAGGAGCAACAGTAGGGTCGTCACCGTTGCAAGCTTGAGGGTGAGCCAGATGGCAGCCAGGTCGGCGAGGTTGGGCATGGGTGCTAGGGCTGGGAGTAGCCGAAGGAGGCGATCACCGCACGCGCCTGCTCGCCCTTGAGATAGGCCAGCCAGGCGTGCGCCGCCGGGTTGGCCTTTCCGCGATCCAGCAGCACCGCGTCCTGGCGGATCGGCGGGTAGAGGTCGGCCGGCACCACCCAGGCCGAACCGGTGTCGATCCTTCCGTCCTGCATGACCTGGGATAGAGCCACGAAGCCCAGTTCCGCATTGCCGCTGGCGACGAACTGGTGGGTTTGACCGATGTTCTCCCCCTGGACCAGTTTTGGCGCCAGGGCCTCGCTCAGCCCGAGGGCCGCGATGACCGTCGCCGCTGCCGTGCCGTAGGGGGCGAGCTTGGGGTTGGCGATGGCAAGGTGGCGGAAGTCATCGCGGTACAGGACCCTGCCCTGATCGTCCACATAACCGGGCGCCGCGGACCAGAGCGCCAGGCTCCCGACGGCATAGGTGAAGCGGCTATTGGCCGCCGCCGCGCCCTCGTCGGCCAGCTTGGCGGGGGTGGTCGCGTCGGCGGAGAGCAGGACCTCGAAGGGGGCCCCGTGCTTGATCTGGGCGTAGAGCTTGCCGGTCCCGCCGAAGATGAGCAGGGCTTGGTGCCCGGTGTCTGTCGCGAACGCCTCGGCAATCTGCTTCGCCGGGGCGGCGAAATTGGCGGCAACGGCCACCTGGACCTGTTCGGCACGGGCGGTGCTGATCAGGGTCAGGGCGACGAGGGCAAGGGTGGAGCTGGGGGGCATGACCAAGACGTCTCCGCGTGCGGCAGCGGCCAGATTGGGGGGTTGTCGTGGCGGCTTTACGACGAGATGCCCATCCAAAGGGGCATGGGGTGTGACTGAGCAAATACCGGACCAGTCATAAACGCGGGCCAGGTCCTGACCTTCGGTCAATCGGCCATCCCCTGGACCTTCAGGAAGGTAGCCAGGGAATAGTCCAAGGTGCGTGTGTGGTTGGCAAACCAGTCGGGCACCCGGTCCTCGATGTAGGCGCGGGCGAAGAAGGTCCTACCGGCGGCTAGGCGCTCGGCAAAGCGCTCCATCTCGCCGAGGACTCGCCCGTGTTCGGCAAGGTGCTCGCCGCGCCCGGGGAAGTTGGTGCGGCGCATCAGGTCCTCTTCGGCGGCGAAATGGGCGCGGGTGTGGGCCAGCAGTTCGGGGAAGACGGTGGCAAATTCGTCCTGATCCGCTGCCCCCAGGCGGTTGACCAGGGCCGCGAACTCCGCATGGATGGCGTCCATGTGTGCGACGCTCAGGTGGAGGTAGTCGTCTTTTTCAATCAGGGGCATGTAGCTGCGCCTCCGCGTCGCGCCAGCGGCCGCCATGGGTGGCGGACGTGCCCGGGGATGCAGAACCCATCCTCGGCAAGCGAGACCCCGGGGCGGTGCCTGGGCATGCCCTGACGGGTCGGTAACCGGCCTCGTGGGCCGACGTGTTTGGTTCTTCGTATGGGTTGTGTTGGCCGGCGGCTATCGGTGGTCCCTGATACCGGTTGCCGTCCATTCAATGCCCTTGGGCTGACAGCTGCGCAGCGGCTTGGCGGTCGGCTCCGGGGCAGTCGCCGGTCTGCGAAACAGGAGCATATACGATGTCGGGAAATACCATGCGATCTGTGTCGCGATTCAGGCACCGATCGATGCAGACCCGCCATCGGCGGTGTCGCCCTACAGGGCCGCACCCTTGCTGCCAATGACCTCGGCATAGAAGCGGGCACTGGCCTTGAGGGTGCGTGCCTGGGTGGCGTAGTCCACCTGGACCAGTCCAAATCGCTTGGTATAGCCATAGGACCACTCGAAGTTGTCGAGCAGCGACCAGGCGAAGTAGCCGCGTAGGTCCACACCCTGGGATATCGCCTCATGGACGGCCAGGAGGTGGGTGCGCAGGTAGTCGACCCGCTCCGGGTCGGCCACCGAATTCTTGGCTGGGGCCGGGTCGGAGAAGGCGGCCCCGTTTTCGGTGATGTAGAGGCGGGGGTTGGCATAGTCCTGCTTCAACCGAAACAGGGTCTCGGTCAACCCCTGCGGATAGACCTCCCAGTCCATGGCCGTGTGGGGCTGGCCGTCTTGGCGAACCCGCTCGGTGCGGTCCGGGACTCCCAACCCGCCGTGACGCACGACGCCTCGGGAGTAGTAGTTCACCCCGATGAAATCCATTGGCTCGCGGATCAGCGCAAGGTCCGCCTCGGGAAGATCCGGCCAGGCGGCCCCGAAGCCCTCGATCAGGTCTGCGGGGTAGTGTCCGAGCAGGGCGGGGTCGAGGAACCAGCGGTTGATGAAGGCATCCCGGCGGGTCGCCGCGGCCTGGTCGTCCTCGCTGTCGGTGGCCGGGTGCTGTGGCTCCAGATTGACCACCAGACCGACGTCCTTCGCCCCCTCGGCCCGGCACGCCTGCACCGCCGTGGCATGGGCGCGCAACAGGTGGTGGCCGACCAGGGCCGCCTCCGCGGGGTTTTGATGCCCGGGGGCGAGGTCGCCGTTGAGGTGTCCACCCACGGCGACCACCCAGGGCTCGTTAATGGTCGCCCACAGCGGCACCCGGTCCCCCAGGGCTTGGACCACGGCCTGGGCATAGTCCGCGAACCAGCCGGCGCTGTCGCGGTTGAGCCAGCCGCCGCGCTCTTGGAGGGCCAGGGGTAGATCCCAGTGGTAGAGGGTCGCCATGGGGGTGATGCCGCGATGATGCAGGCCGTCGACCAGGCGGCGGTAGAAATCCAGGCCCTTGGGGTTGACGCGCCCGGTGCCCTCGGGAAAGACCCGCCCCCAGTTGATGCTGAAGCGATAGGCGTCGAGTCCTAGGTTGGCCATCAGGGCGATGTCGTCGCGGTAGCGATGGTAGTGGTCGCAGGCGACGTCGCCGGTGGTCCCATCGGAGATGCGCCCTGGGGTGTGGGAAAAGGCGTGCCAGATGCTCGGGCCGGCCCCGTCCGCCAGGGGCGATCCCTCGATCTGATAGGCCGAGGTGGCTGCGCCCCAAAGGAAGGTATCGGGAAAGGTGGTGGTCATGGGTGATGCGCGGTCAGCAGATTACGCAAGGGCGTGGCCAAGCCCTGTCTCGTTGGCTGGGGGCGCGGCCTCGGGCTCGCGCAATACGCTGAGGGTCCAGGTACCGTCCGCGGCGATTTCCAGCAATTGGTCGTAGTCCTGCGGGTCGTCGTCCTCGTCGCCCAGGGTGAGGTAGGTGATCCGATGCTTGTTCAGGGTTTGGAGCAAATCGCCTACCTGGCACTCGCTGAGTGCGCGGGTTGGGTGGTCGAGGAACACGAACTCCGGGTCGACCAACAAGACCCGGGAGAAGGCCAGCAGTTGCTGTTCCCCCAGGGAAAGGATGTCCGCCCAATTGTGCTCCCTTTCCAGACCGCCGGACCGGGCCAAGGTCTGTTCCAGGCTGAGCTCGTGCAGGACGTCCAGGATGCGCTTGTCGGCGACGGTTGCGAGTTGCTCGGTTTGCAGTAGGACCTCGCGTAGGGTGCCCGGTGGTAGGTAGGGACGCTCCGGGAGGAACAAGATGTCCTTGGGGCCGGGACGCCGGATACGCCCCTTGCCGCAATCCCAAAGGTCCGCCGTGGCCCGGAACAGGGCGTGACCGGCGCTCTCGTCCCGGGCCCGGATCAATAGCCGGGCGTAGACCGGCAGGGTCAGGGTGAGGTCCGCCACGAGGGTGCGCCCGCTGCGCGGCGAGGTCAGGGTCAGGTGCTCGTAAGCTACCTCGGCGCAGGTGTCGCACATCGCGATGTTAGGGGCCGTGCTGACCCGGGCGCGGTCCATCGCCTCGCGCAGCGCGGAAAGACGGGCGATGACCGCTGTATAGCTTGAGATGGACTGGAATTGGGTGATGATGATGGAGAAGGCCCCGAGCAGGTGCCCGAAGGCCATGGCCGACTGGGTGATGACCCCGAATTCGGCCTCGCCGGCGATGAACAGCGGGGCTACCATCAAGGCGGGGATTATTTGGATCAGATAGTTATACCCGGTGGTGAAGAATCCCAGGTTGCGGTTCACGTTGATGATGAGGCGGAAATTGTCGGTCAAGGCGTCCAGGCGCGAAACCAGGCGCGCCTTGAGCCTCCCCTCGCGCCGCAGCAGAGCGATGGATTCGGCGTTCTCTCGCACATGGACCAGGCGGGCGCGGAAGTTGGCTTCCTTGTCGAGTTGGTCGTAGTTCAGCGGCACCAGGCGCTTGCCGATCAGCACCGTGACCGCGGAGCCTAGGGCGGCATAAGCCACGGCGACCACGAACAGCCTCGGGCTGATGGTCCACAGCACCCCGGAGAAGGCCACTACCGTAAAGGCGGCGTTGAGGAACATGAGCACGAAGGACAGGGTAGTGGCGGTTAGCGCTCGGATGTCCTCGGAGATGCGTTGATCCGGGTTGGGCACGTCCCCTGCCTGATGGATGCGCAGGTAGGCGCGGTCGAGCAGGTAGTGCTGCAGGGCCCTTTCGGTCAGCCACTTGCGCCAGAGGAGCCCGAGACGTTCCTCGACGAAGCGGTAATAAACGGCCACCAGGGTGGAGAGGGCGAAGACGCCGACATAGAGCAGGGCGTAAGACCAGAAGTCCCCCAGATTGCGCCGCTCGATGGCGGTCATGAAGTCGCGTCCGACGTAGCTATTGACCACGTTCAGCATGTTAACCGCCACCAGTAGCACGATTAGGGAGACGAACATGATGATCGCCGTACGCCCCACCAAGGGGTCGGCGACGATCTCTTTGAGCATTTGCTTGAAACGCTGCCAGGTGGCTTGGCTGATGGGGACTTTGAGGAAGGTCATGGTCTGGTTAAGCCTGAGTGCCATCGTTGGTTGTTCTGCCGCGTTCGCGCGAGTATAGCCGCCCGCTTTGCTGCGCAGTAAGTCAATGTATCGGTTAAATTGTGCGCCCAGCGCCCAGCGCCCGGTGGTGCCCCGGCCGGGGATCGAGAGTTCCATCACATGCAGACCAGGATCTTGGACGACTTTTCCCAAACCGCGGAATGGATGCCCGTGGCCTCCGGCCAGGCAGCGCTGCAACTGGCCCCGGATCACCCTATCGGTCCCCGTGCCCCGGCAGCGGCCCTGCGCCTGGACTTCGACTTCAAGGGCAGCGGCGGCTTCGTGGTTGCCCGCCGGCCTTTGGCCTGTACCCTGCCCGATGCCTATGCCCTACGGCTTCGGCTGCGTGGTGCTGCCCCACCGAACAAGCTGGAACTGAAGCTCGTGGACCCGAGCGGGGCTAATGTCTGGCGCTGGCAGCAAGACCCCTTCGACTTCAGCGACGACTGGCAAGACCTGGTCATCAAGGGTAGTCAGCTGGAGTTTGCCTGGGGTCCGGCCGGGGGCGGTGCACCCAAGGAGGTGGGTGGGGTGGAGCTGGCGGTGGTCGCCGGGCCTGGGGGTGCCGGGACCCTCTGGATCGCCGATCTGTGCCTGGAGGATCGCACTATCGCCGAGGCCCCGGCGGTCAGCGCTTCCAGCGCCCGGTCCGGGCAGGCCCCGGCCTGTGTGCTGGATGGTCGAATCGACACTGCCTGGCGCCCGAATGCGGAGGACACGCGCGCCTGGATTGCGCTGGACTTCCACGCACCCCGGGAATATGGCGGTCTGATCCTGCGCTGGGCCGCATCTGAGCGGGGTGTTGAGCAGGTATCTGGCCCCAGGGGCTTCGTGGTCCAGGCGGGTGACGATGGTGCGGACTGGCGGGACCTCTACACCGCCGAGGACGCCGCAGGCCCGGTGAGTTATGTCTACCTGCCCGGGGGCGAGTCCCGTCGCCTGCGTCTGTTGGTCAACGGCCACCCGGGGCTGACCGCCATCGAGGTCCAGCCCTACGACTTCTCCCGTGATCTGGATGGTTTCTTCCAGCAGGTCGCGGCCCGTTCCGAGCGTGGTCGCTACCCCAGGTGGCTGTGTCGCGAGCAGACCTACTGGACCCCGGTGGACATCCCGGACGGCGCGGTTCCCGCCCTGCTCAATGAGGACGGGATGCTGGAGGTCTACCGCGGCGGCTGGTCATTGGAACCCGTCCTGTTCGTCGATGGTGCCCTAATCACCTGGGCTGATGCGGAGATTACCCAGAGCCTGGAGGGTGGTGATCTGCCTATCCCTTCATCCCACTGGCGTGCCGGCGACCTGGCCCTGTGCGTCAGTGCCTGTGCCGTTGGGGGACCGGGCGCAGCGACCGTCCAGGTCCGTTACCGGGTCGAGAACCTGGCACCCGAGGCGTGTCGGGTGCGGCTCTTCGTGGCCCTGCGCCCCTTCCAGGTCTCGCCCCCCTGGCAGCGCTTCGGCGACATCGGCGGGGTGGTGCGGGTGAGCGAGCTGCGCTGGGAGTCGGGGCTTCCACGCCCCGATTTCGGGGCGGGACGCACCGGCTCCATCGGCGAACATGCAGCCGCCCTCTGGGTCGACGGCTGTCCCGCCGTCACAGCATCAAGAGCCCCAGACGCCTTTGGCGTCGCCGGCTTCGACCAGGGCCCCATCACCGACTACCTGGCCCGCGGCGAACCCCCCCAATGGCCCAGCGTCCGCGACCCCTTCGGCCATGCCTCCGCCGCCCTCGCGTTCGATCTGGATCTGGCCCCGAACGCTAGCGACGCCATCGACCTCGCCGTCCCCCTGGACCCGCCCGCCCACCAGGTCTCCGGCATCCTCCCGCCGGACCCCCAGGCCCTGGCCCGAGCGGCGTCCCAGTGGACCGAGCTCCTCGGCCAGGTCCGTTTCGACCTCCCGGATCTAGCTCTGCCCTATGCCCAGACCTGCCGCAGCGCTGCCGCCCAGATCCTGCTCAATCGCGACGGACCCGCGCTGCAACCCGGGCCGCGGCGCTACACCCGCTCCTGGATACGCGACGGGGCCGGGATGGCCGCCGCCCTGCTGCGTCTGGGCCTGGCCAGGCCCGCGCGCGACTTCATCCGCTGGTACGCCCAATTCCAGGCCCCTGACGGCAATGTCCCCTGCTGTGTCGACCAGAGTGGCCCCGACTGGCTGCCCGAGCACGACAGCCACGGCCAGCTCGTCTTCGCCGTGGCGGAATACAGCCGCTTTACGGGTGATCTGGGTCTGGCCCGCGAGCTCTGGCCAGCCTGTCTCAAGGCCATCGCCTACCTGGAGGCCTTGCGTGCTCAGCGCCTCACCGAGGCCTATCTCGCTCCGGACAGGCGCGCCTGCTACGGCCTGTTGCCCGAGTCCGTCAGCCACGAGGGCTACCTGGCCCATCCGGTCCATGCCTACTGGGACGACTTCTGGGCCCTGCGCGGTCTCAAGGACGCAGCCTGGCTGGCCGAGGTCCTAAAGGAATCTGCCGAGGCCCGGCGCTTGACCGCCCTGCGTGACGACTTTGCGGACACCCTGCACGCATCCCTCGCCCACACCATGGCGGACCGTGGCATCGACTACCTGCCGGGATCGGTGGAGTGGGCCGACGCCGACGCCACGGCCGTCGCCAATGCCCTGACCCTGGTGGACGAGACCCACAGGCTGCCGCCGGCGGCCCTGGCATTCACCTTCGACCAGTTCCTAGAGCGTTTCCGCGCCATGCACGGGGACAAGGTCCCCTGGACCAACTACACCCCCTACGAGATCCGCGTCATGGGTGCCCTGATCCGCCTGGGTCGCCGCGACGATGCCCACGAGCTTGCACGATTCTTTCTCGCCGAGCGCCGCCCGCCGGCCTGGAACCAGTGGCCCGAGATCGCCTGGCGCAACCCCCGTGCCCCAGGTCACCAGGGCGACCTGCCCCACACCTGGATCGCCGCCGAGTACATCCTCGCCTTCCGCGATTGGTTCGCCTACGAACGCGAGGCCGACCAGGCCCTGGTGGTCGCCGCCGGCATCCCGCATGCGTGGCTCATGGCTGGCCCGGTCGCTGTCTCCGGTCTGCCGACCTGGTATGGGCGTCTGGATCTACGGCTGTCCTTGGTCCCCGGCGGCGTCCTGGAGATCACACTGGGCGGGGATTTAAGGCTACCGCCTGGCGGGATCTGGTTGGCACCGCCATTGGCTCGTCCGCCGGGCAAGGTCCTGGCAGACGGGTATCGGCTGGACGGCTTTACCCAGGCCGGTGGGCGCCTGGCTATCCTCCCGGAACGGGTGACCCTGGCCGGTTGAGTACCGTCTTGTGCCAGCCCGCGCCAGGCCATCCAACTCTGGTCCTCGGTTTCGACTTCCGCGAAGAGGGCGGATTTCAACAGACGCGGCTCAGCGTGTTCAGCCTGAGCCGAGTCTGTCCCTGTTGAGATGTGGGTAATGGTATGGGGTGACTACTTCCTAGATTGCTTCAGCATTGTCACCACGCTGCGGCGCATTAATTCCAGTGCGTGAGCAAGGGCCCCAATTTCGTCATTCCTGTCAACCTCGACCTTGGTGTCGAGATTCCCTTGACTCACTGCCTCTGCAACTGCGGTTATCTTGGTCAGCGGGTTGATGACGTTGCGTTTCATCATGATGTTGGCCGCAACAAAGAAGATCGTAAACACCGCAGTCAAAAGGGCAATCACCGCCAGGCTCCGTTGTAGTGCAATACTATCGATATTACCAGCCGGCACACCAACGACGACGACGCCGACCACATCCCCTTGGGCACCATAATGATAGCCGCTCGATGTTCCATAGGCCTTGGTGATGGTCTCCGGTGCATCTGCAGGCTTTCCGTGGCAGGCAAGGCACGCCTTCTTGCTGTGACTAGGGCTCACGGACACGAGATAGGGCTTGCCGCTAAGTTCTCCTTGAACGACGAGCTCCTTCAGGGACGAGTCTGCCCGGTAGCGCTCGATTAGCTCTTGTTCAAGCCCTTCCGCCTTGTTTTTTGGGTTGAGCGGGTTATCGGAGGCGACCTTGATGTAATAATCCGGCTCCTTTTCTAAGAAGCGGCGTGCAACCAAGGCGGTCGCGACGGTGCTCGAGATCGCAGGGGTATGGAAAAAGTTTGCTTCCAGTAAGGGGGGTCTGACGTCCTCTGAGACGTAGGATCGTACCGCCTTGACCATGTTGACGAGCAAGCGCAGCTGTTCGCTGGCGGAGTCGTAGGCTTGACCTCGGGAAATCACGTAAGCTAGAGGCGCAGCAACGACCAGGCTGCCAAGGTAAAACGCCAGTACCAACCAATTGAAACGGGTGGCGAGACTGGTTTTCGTCATATCGATGATCTCTCAATGAATGATTGGGGATTGCGTGAGACGGGGTGCGCCCTGTATTCAATCAATGCGCAGTCCTAAGACTTGTTTTCAGCGCCGGTCCAGAAAACTCTGTGTTGCCTGGCGAAGCGTTAGCGTCCTGCCAGGCTGCATTAGGGAGCCTGGAGGCCCCGCGGTCTCACGAGGCCAGGGTCTCCAATGCGCGCCGCAGGCGCGCGACGAATTGTTGAGCCTCGTGAGGATCATCGATCTCCCGTACCAGAGTGGCGACCAGTCGCTCCACTTCGGCTGGATCCTTTACCGTTCCGCCAAAATTGACCAGTGCGCGATCCAAGACGCTCCTCGCGACGGGACCGAGGCTCTCGACCAGTTGCTCGGCGATGGTGTCGATCCCTGCCTTCGTAAAGAGGCGATCGATCTCCGGTGTCACGTGCCGTGCAAATTCTTCCTGCTCATCGGGTTCGAGCAACTCTGCCGATAATCTGCCGATGACCGCGGTCATTTCCAGATAGCTTGCGACGCTCAGTGAGTTGCGTTCCGTGTCGCCAACGACACCATGGGCGGCCGGGCCGATGTACTTCGCGAATTCACGGATCAGAATGCGTACGATGACGTTGCCAAAGCCAAGGTGCACCGACTGACCATCCGCCGGTGGCCGTGCTTTGGTCGCAGGCTCTGTAGCAAAGTTGCGCGCAGGGCCATCATCTGATTCGCCGAGCAACTCGGCCAATGTCTCCGCGGTTGAGCGCAGATTATGCCGAACGGGGGGCGCGCGACCTTCCTGGAATCGGGATGTTAGGCCATCGCTCATGCGTAATTGCGCGATTGCCTTCTGTCCTCTTAGACCACCAAAATAGGCGCCAATGATGTGTCCTGCCTCAAACAGGATCATCGCCGCGTGGTTGTTGCCGGTTCGCACATAGAGCGTCCCGCTGCGTCCGTCGGTGCAGATGCCGCGCACCTCATCAGCGAATCGAAGCGTATTGTCATTGCGTGCCATAAGATACTTTTGGCCCTTGGTTCCGGATGGCCATGCGACGCCTCGTCCGCAGGCAAAAGGCTAGTATGTTTTGGGTCACCCGCATCGTTCCGACTATACCAAGCTCAGATGGCGATTGGGGGGGTGGTGTAATGGGACGTTCTGGGCAAGCACCGATTAAGGCGTTGGCCGTGCGGTGGGGACGCCCGGTTATTCTTTTGGTGCTAAATCGTTGAAAAATAGCCCCGTGCGAGTCATGCCACGCATGGGGCGACTTGATCGTAGCCAATCATGGATCCGGCCGATTTCTCTTAAGGCGACCATGGCAGTTGCGACTAACCACTCTGACAGGGCGCCAGGCGCAGTCTGCAGCGACGTCAACTCACGATCAGACCACAGCGAGCGGCCAGCGTACAGATTGCCCGGGACTCGATCCGATGGGTGATTGTACAGACTGACTAACTGCGCAAGTTAAAGTCGGTCAGTACAAGTACGCAAAGCTTTTTCTTCCGCGAAGACACGATTTGTGGACGCAGTCACACGTAGCCCATCAGCGCAGCATGGATGGAGGGGAGTAGTACCTGGCACGGCTGCGCACTCACGCACCGTTCCGCCCCGTGGCCAGCCCGGCAGTTAGTGCAGGCTAAGGCAAAAAGCGGTCAAGCGGTCGCAGCCCAGGCCTGGCCCTTGTCCAAGCTATCGAGCACGAAGCGCTCGATCTCCTCGACGCGATTCAGATCCAGCAAGGGCAGCGGCCGCGCCAAAGAGAAGGGGGCGTCGCTCGCGACGGCGACCACGTTGAGGTCGACGGCGTGGATCAGCGGCCGGCCAAGGGCGGGGCGGTACAACTCAATCTTGGGGATGGGTTCGTGTTTGAACCCCTCCACGAGGATCAGGTCCAAGACGCGCGTATCCACGCAGGGCAACAACTCCGCCAGCCGTGGCTCCCGGGATGGCCCTGCGCACTCCCGGATATAGGCGATGCGGTGACTCGATGCGATGAGCACCTGATCGGCACCGGCCTTGCGGAGCTCGTAGCTGTCTTTACCCGGGTGGTCGATGTCGAAGCTGTGATGGGCATGCTTAAGCAACGCGATCCTCAGGCCATGCGCCTTCAGGCGCGGGATGAGGCGCCCGAGCAGGGTGGTCTTGCCGGTGCCGCTATAGGCGCAGAAGCCGAGCAGGGGTACATCGCAGCGAATCGTCATAGGTCCACATCCCGAGCGAGCATGTCGGAGTCGGACGGTGAATTGATGTTGGCGAAGCCCTCGGGGCGGTCGGCAAATTCCGCGAGGGCCACCCGATGTTGGGCATACCAGCGGTCGATCTTGCGCTCCCCGGCGGCCAGGAAGGCATGCAGGCTCGGGGCCAGGGCGACGGGGATCAGCGCGTAGACCGGTTGCATGCGCTCGCCGTCACTCGCTACGGCAAGCTCCGCCTGGTTTGCGATCAGGGCGGCGGACAGGCGCTCTACCAGGTCCACGGCGAGGAAGGGGCCATCGCAGGGCACTGTGATGATCCAGGGCGTAGAGACCGCAGCCATGGCACTGGCGAATCCCGCGAGCGGCCCCTGGAACCCTTCGATTTGGTCGCTGACGACCGGGTGCCCGTAGGCGGCGTAAGCCTCCAGGTTGCGGTTGGCGTTGATGATGAGGGAACTCACCTGTGGACCCAGGGTTGCCATGACCCACTCCACCAAGGGGCGCCCAGAGAAGGGGACCAACCCCTTGTCCTGCCCCCCCATGCGGCGCGCCATGCCGCCCGCGAGGATGACCCCGGTAACCGTCTCGCGTCGTGGCGCCTCGATGGCCATGCGTGTCTCCGCCTATGTTTCAGGGGAGATGCCTCGTTGTCCCCAGGTCGAGAATTTTAGCAGAAGCGGTGCCAGGGGAGGGGACGACAGAGGATGGGGGCGGGAAGCCCGTGCGCTCGCCCATTCGGTGGATGCCCTCGGTGTATCCGCGCCACCGCTGGTGGCCTACCCCTTAAGCGCTCGCATGCTCGGGAGGATGTGGAGTAATTTGACCCACATCCACCGCGCTTGTGAGACATAATGTCGCGTCCCATACCCTGTGGGTGGTCTGGGCCCCGAGAAAGACAACAAAGCGCGCCTCGGGCACTGCGCCGGGCGTCACCACGAGGCTCTGGAGGTTAAGAGATGGGTTCCGACCCGCTATCGGCTGTGCATGCGCCCGGCCTTCCCGCGTCCAATGAGGGGCCCGGCCCGGGGCTCGGCCCGGCGGTCCTGATCCTGGACCACGAGCCTGGCATGCGCTCTTTTCTCCAACGGGGACTCGCACACCACTTTGCCCTGGTCGAGGTCGCCGCCGATGCAGCCGAGGCACAGGAGCTGCTGCGACGCTGCCACTTTGACTTACTGATCGCCGATATCCGCCTGCCTGACCGGTCCGGGCTGACCTGGGTGCAGGAGTTGCGCGATCAGGGCAGCAACATCGACGTCATCTTTACCTCTGCCGACGCGGACTTGGACACGGCCATTGGCGCGCTGAGGGCCGGCGCGTGCGACTTCATCCTGAAGCCCTTCCGCATCGAGCAGTTCTTCGCCGCGGTCGAACGCACCGCCGAGCGGCTCAAGTTGAGACGCGAGAATTACGTGCTGCATCGGGAGACGAAACACCACCCTGGTCTCGAAGGCATTATCGGCAACTGCGAGCGAATGAAGGACGTCTGTACCCTGATCCACCGGATCGCGCCGATGCGGTCAACCATGTTGATCCACGGTGAGTCCGGCACGGGGAAGGAGCTCGCCGCCCGAGCCATCCACGATCACAGCGGTCGTCCGGGCAGCTTCGTTGCGATCAACTGCGGGGCCATGTCTCCGGACCTGTTGGAGAGCGAGCTGTTCGGCCACGTCAAGGGGGCTTTCACCGGTGCCCACCAGGCAAGGGAGGGGCTGTTCAGCTTCGCCCACGGTGGCAGCCTGTTCCTGGACGAGATCGGCGAGATGCCTTTGGCCATGCAGGCCAAGCTGCTTCGGGTGCTGGACGGCATGACGATTCGACCCGTGGGCGGTAATCAGGAGGTCCCGGTCGATGTGCGCATCATTGCTGCCACCAACCGGGATCTGGCCGCGGAGGTGGATACGGGGCGCTTCCGCGAGGACCTCTACTACCGGCTTGACGTAGTCTCGGTGCGCCTGCCGCCCCTACGCGAGCGCCGGGACGACATCCCGGCCTTGACCCGCTTCTTTCTCGACCGCCTGTGCGGCGAGCTCGGCATGCCCCAACCGAAGCTCGATGCCTGGGACCTCGACCGGCTGTGCAGCTACGACTGGCCCGGCAATGTGCGCGAGCTGCGCAACGTGATCGAGCGCTGCCTGCTGCTCGGCCGACGACTCGGCCAGTGCGTCACGACTGGAGGCACTCCGGCGGAGGGACGGGTCGATACGGAGCCGGACCTGTCCCTGGATGCCGTAGAGCGGGGCCATATCCTGACGGTGTTGGAGGCCGCCGAGGGGAACAAGTCCGAGGCCGCACGGCGGCTGGGCATCTCCCGCAAGACACTGGAGCGCAAGGTCCAGGCCTGGGGGCGATCAGCGGGATAGTTCCGGTGAGGACGACACGATCAAAGCACGACCGTACGTTATCGATATCGTCGCGGTGACACTCGACGAAGGGGTTGATCTAGCTGCTCCCGAGCCCGCAATGCCTACCGGCAACGATAGCCGATCAGCCCTTTCTGGTTGCGGCTCCGCCGGGTTAGTCCCTTACCCCGGAAATATTGAACAATCTGTCCAAGATATTTCTGGATCATTGTCGTTGTCGCGCCAGTGACAACGAGCTCAGATCGTAACCAGATATTAACCGGGAGAGTAGTTACCTTCTACAAAAGGATACAGCACGTGTGCGACATCTTGAGGCACAACGGGCACAGGTTCGTCTTGGGTAAGGCAGAGAGACGCGGCCCGCAGGACCGCGTCATTCCGACGAGTTGGGCTGCAACGTTAGCACCCGAAGCAGAAGTAATCAGGCACTCCCGCGATCCGAGATGCCTGCTTTATGCCACCTTCCGGGAAGAGCTGCTTCATCGCGTGAACGCAGCTGTACTTGAGGGGGCGGAGGGCCTCGTCGACCTCCTGGCACAGAACGTGATAGGACGTCGGGACCTCGTTTTCTTCGTAAAACGCTCTGATGGCTTTGAGCACCACCCAGTGGGTATCGGTCAGGTCAATACCCTCGGCTTTCGCCAGCGCGTTGGCAACGTCAGGACTCCAACGTTCGGGATCGGATAGAAATCCTCGCTCGGTAACCTCTTCTGTATCAAGGGTGTACATCGTTACAATTCCTCGTTAATGGCGGCGTCCTCGGGAACCCTCCACGCTCAACTGTCCTCAAGCCCCACGGTGGGGATACGCTATGTCGCGATGCCGGAGACCTCCCGATCATCCATCCGCGGTTTGTGCCACTTTCGGTCGGCGCCGCACCTACAGCACCGGAACACCTGTGTTGCCCCGCACCCTCTACGGCTCCTTACGCCCCAGCCGACCTTAGCATTTATCATAGACCATCCCAGGGGTATGGTTTGCGGAGCATCGCGTATCAAGCGGCCGCTCATGACCGGCGGGTGAGTGCCCGCTTTTGGCCGCCTGCGACCATCGGAAAGCCGAGGGCGAGCGAGGTTTGTGAAGCCTCTCGGGGATGATCGGAGGCGATGGAGCAGAGCGGGCAAGTTGGCGCGACCCAATTTCCGCGGGCTACACCGTGCCGATGCCGGAGATCTATGCCAAGATCCAGTTTCCCGTGAGGTATGCGTGAACCGCTTGGCCCAATCCGTGAGCCTCTGGCCAAGACGCCAACGCGGTGCCATCCGAGTCGAACGGAGGTGCGAACGATGACTGAAATGCACTTGTCCTTGCCCGATGCGATGCGGCACTGGGTCGACGCGCAGGTTGCAAGCGGCCGCTAGACCGACCCGAGCGACTACCCCAAGGAACTGATTCGGCGTGATCGAGAGCTTCAGGAGCAGCGGGAGGCACTGGGCCGCGCCCTCGATGAAGGAGAAGCCAGCGGCATCTCCGAGCATTCACTCGCCCAGCTGTGGATCGACGCAAAGGCTCGCCACGGCGTCAATGGTTAAGCTGTCGAAGGCCGCGGCCCGGGACATCGAGGAAGTCCTCGACCAGTCGATTATCGATTTCGGAGTGGCCCAGACGGAACGGTACCTCGAATCGCTCGACAGCTGCCTCGATCTGCTGAGCAGGGCGAGCACGTATAAAATGGTCCAAGGACAACTGGTTGCGGCACGATAGCGAGAAACTGTCTCAGGAGTTTCTCATGTCGACCAGCTTCATCGAATGTTTTTCGCAGCTTCGGGATCCTAGGGTTGAGCGCAATAAGCTATATCCGTTGATGGAAATCCTGCTACTGGCAGTCTGTGCGGTGCTCAGCGGAGCCGAAGGCTGGGAGGCGATGGAAGAGTTCGGCAAGGCGAAACTGGATTGGCTGCGCAAGTTTGCGCCGTTCGCCAATGGGGTGCCCCCGCACGATCGCATTGCCGCGGTGATCTCGCGGCTGAACCCGAAGATGTTTCAGGCGTGTTTTTGTAGTTGGACGCGCACGGTGGCGGAAGTCACCGACGGCGAGGTCGTCGCGGTCGACGGCAAGACGGCGCGCGGCTCGCGTGATCGGGGTCGCGGCAAGCATGCACTGCACATGGTCAGCGCCTGGGGCAGCAGCAACCGTCTGGTGCTGGGGCAAGAAGCCACCGAGGAGAAATCCAACGAGATCACGGCCATTCCCAAGCTTCTGGAACTGCTGGAGCTCAAAGGTTGCATCGTGACCATCGATGCGATGGGCTGTCAGACCAAGATCGCCGCGCAGATCGTCGATCAGGGCGGCAACTACGTCCTCGGGCTCAAGGGTAATCAGAGTGCGCTGCACGAGGAGGTCAAGGAGTTCTTCACCACCGCGACCGCGGGGGGCTTCGCCGGGGTCGACTATGACTACACCGAGGAGACCGACAAGGACCACGGGCGCCTGGAAGTGCGCCGCTACTGGATTACCGAGGAGTTGGGCACCTTATCCGACACCGAGCGTTGGCCGGGACTGCGCAGCATCGGCCTGGTCGAGCGCGAATGCTGGATCGAGGATCGCCACACCGTGGAGCGGCGCTTGTTCATCAACTCCATCCCCGCCGATGCCAAGCGCTTCGCCCAGGCGGTGCGCGGCCACTGGGGCGTGGAGAACCGCTTGCACTGGCGTCTGGATGTCGTCCTCGGTGAAGACGCCAGCCGCATCCGCAAAGGCGACGCGCCGGCGATTTTGACCTCGATTCGCCATCCGTGCATGAATCTGTTCGAGCAAGAGCCCTCCAAGCTGCGCTTGGTGCAGAAGCGCCGCAAGGCCGCTTGGGATGATGACTGACGCGCTAAGGTCGTCTTCGGCTGATGATTTATACGCGCTCGCCCTGCCTCTCCGGCTATCGCTTTGACGAGCTTCAAGGCAAGAACCCCCGCCTCCTGAAATCCGGCACGCAGGATCTGGCCGTCTACCAGGAGCTTTGGGAGACCATCGCCGCGGGCAACGTCTGGCGCGGCGAGCTGGTCAACAATCGCAAGAACGGGACCTTCTACCATGAGGAGAAGACCATAACGCCGGTGCGCGACGCCTACGGCGCGATCACGCATTTTATTGCCGTCAGCACCGACATCAGCGAACGCAAGTGGACCGAGGATGCACTGGAGTCCTTAGTCGAAAGCATGGTCGGGGTGACCGGCATGGCCTACCTCCACCAGGTAACGCGATCCCTGTGCGAGTGGTTCCAAACCGACGGCGCCTGCATCGGCGAGATGATCGATCATGAGCGCATCCGCGCTGTTGCGATGGTGGTCGATGGCCAGCTATGCGACGGCTACGAGTACCTGCTATGCGGGACACCCTGCGCCAGTGTTCTGTCACAGGGGCCCGTGCTGTACGAGCAGCAGGCCGCGGCACTCTTTCCCGATGACCAACAGCTCGCCAAGCTGGGTATTCAGGGCTACGCCGGTGTGCCCTTGGAAGACTTGGGGGGGCCAAGCCAGAGGCATCTTGTGGATCATCTCGCGGGCGCCCATGCGGCTACCTGGCAACTGGAAGGGCGTGCTGCAGATCAGCGCCGCCAAAGCAGCGGCGGAGATCGCTCGCCTGCATGCCGAGGAAGCGCTGCGCAGCAAGTCCGCCTACCTTGACGGCATCCTGATGTCCTCGTTCAACATGGCGGTGGTCGCCACCGATGTCGATTACCGCGTGCGGATTTACAGCCCCGCCGCGGAGCGGATCATGGGGCTGCGCGGCGATGAGGTCATGGGGCTGACCATCAGGGACATCCACGAGCGCGAGCACGTCGACCCCGAGCGCTTCACGCGCGGCATGGAAATTGCCGACCGTGAAGGCCAGCACCGCTATACCGTCGAAAAGACGATCGGGGGTCAGCCCCATTTTGTTGAGAGCCGGATGTCGAAGATCTACCACAGTGACGGCACGGCGATCGGCCATGTGCTGACGGCCGAAGATGTGACCCGGCGTCGAAGAGATGCAGAGCTTCTTGAACGCCAGGCGAATTTCGACAGTCTGACGGAACTGCCGAACCGGCGGCTGCTGATGGAGCGCCTCAATCAGGCGATCGCCCATTGCCGTCGTCATCAACGGCTAGGCGCCGTGCTCTTCCTCGATCTGGATCACTTCAAGGACTTCAACGATTCCCTTGCCCATCTCCTTGGCGACAAGCTCTTGCAGGATTTGGCCGAACGCCTGGGGCGGCAATCGCGCCAAGAAGACGTCGTGGCGCGGCTCGGCGGCGATGAGTTTGTGGTGTTGCTGCCGGACATTGGCGGGTCCGAAACGGAAGCGAATCTGAGTACCCAGCTGAGCGTGCAGAAGATCCTTGATCTGGTCAGTACCCCCTGCCATGTCGAGGGGCACCGCATACACTTTACCACCAGCGTCGGCATTGCACCTTTTCCGACCCACGGCGCGGACGCGCACTCCATCATCAAGAGCGCGGACACCGCCATGTACCAGGCCAAAGCCAAGGGTCGCAATACCTCACGCTTCTTTTCGGTTGAGATGCAGGAGACGCGCCACCGCCTGCGCCCGTTGTGATCGTGCCCCCGGCAGTGCCAAGGCACGCGACAGCGCCCTCCCAAGCAGCGGCTTCCTCCGCGCCGGCCCCCGTTGGATCGCACTGTTCCCTTGCAGAGCATCTTCCTGCGATGCTAAGTTCCCCTTGGCCCCTGGCCCTGTGCGGTTGGATTTCCTATCCCCTATCAACCGCCGCTCGGTAGGGTTGCCTATACATTGCCTTTTATGCTAGATACGAGATAAATATGGCGCTTTTTCAGTGGGATGACTCCCTGGCGACCGGAATCGAGTCTATCGATCTCCAGCACAAGGAACTCTTCCGTATCGTCAGCAACCTTCATAACGGAATCGAGGAGGGGCACGAGGACTTCCCCCTAATTGACGTCCTGGAGGGCCTTAACAATTACGTCCGCTACCATTTCAGGCATGAGGAAAACATTCTCGATGAGTGCGGATACGACGATCTGGACAACCACAGAGCGCAACACGAGGAGTTCGCAGAGCGGATCGCGCATTTCGATCTCAGCCAGGCGGATGACAAGGGCCAGATCCGGCGCGAGATTCAGACCTTTTTGCAGGACTGGCTCGTGAGCCACATCCAGTCCGAAGACATGTGCTACGTTCCTTGCCTCAAGGCCAAGAACGCCAAATAGCCATAACGCCCGGACACCCAACCACCCCAAGCCCCGGCGCTAGGCGGTCGCTCACCTCCAACGCGTTCACCAGGCTGTCCAGCGTCATTTCCGGCTCCGACAGCAGGCCCTTGTACGTTAAGATTCGGCTCCTCATCCACCGGTGTCGTCCTGGTAGCGCGCTGGGAAATCACTGCGTTGGCGTGCCAGCGCACTCCCCAACGACCTGCCGTGACCGGCGCATCACAAGGACGGGATGCGGAATCCACGGCCGCTCCTCGATCAGACAACCTCACCGGAACATGTCCAGACTGCTGATCGAACTGCGCCATGCCCCCGACGACGAGATCCAGGAAATCCGCAGCCTGCTGCAGGAGCACCGGATCGAGTTCTACGAGACGCAGAGCGGACCCTGGGGCATCTCCGCGCCGGGCATCTGGCTGAACGACGAGCACCAGTACGATCGCGCCAAGGCGCTGATGAATGGCTACCAGGAAAACCGCTTCCACGAGAAACGCGCGGAGTACGAGAAACAACGCGGCGCCGGACAGCACTGGACCTTCCTGCAGAACCTGCTGGAAAACCCGGTACAGGTCATTCTTTACAGCCTGATCGTCGGGCTGATCCTCTACGTCTCCATCCGCCCGTTTTTTCCCGGCGACTGAACCCGGGCAAGGTCTTGGGACTCAGGACTTGACTAGCCGGAATGACCGCCTGCGCGCCTGTTGGCTGAGCAACCACCGAACGCCGCGACAATCGAAGCGACCCGGCATCTCGTCCCGCGAGCACCTATCACCCTGATCCCCGCTGCATTCCCATCCAGACGAATCATAACCCGCGGAATATCTTCGCAAACTAAAAGCCCGGACTGCGGGCCTGGGGGCGCTTTGTCGCAATGCGTCGCCCACATTTGGCCCCTCAGTCCTGTCCCCAAACCAGTGCCCCGGAGTCGGATAGGTCATAACCGCCCAGCCTCTGGGCGAGCTGGGCGGTCTCCGCGTCCTTGATACGGGCGACGAGGTCCTGGAACAGCTTGCGAAAATAGATGCCCCGCTCCAGTGCCAGGTCGAACGACTCCCAACCGGTAGCGACGAAGGCCAGACCATTCTCTGCCGCCGCGCCCCGAGCGCCCGGGGCGATGTCGGCTAGGCCGAGGGAGATGCAGGCGGCGGCATCCCGTTCCGAGAGGGCCGTCGCGGTGCGGTTCAGGGATTCGGCGGTCACGCTATGGTGTGCCAGGGTCTCCAGGAAGAAGCGCGTGGCCCCGGCCCCCTCCTGGCGTATGGCCCAACGCAGGCGGCCCTTCAATAGCCCCTCCGCCGAGGTCCCGGGTCCGACCAGTTCCGGGTTGACGATCAAGCCCTGCTCTCGGCGAAAGGCGCGGATCAGCACCCAGCGGCGGTGACCGCTGTACTGGCTCAAGAGTGCCGGGTGACGCAGGTGGCTCTCGTTGCTAGGTCCCCAATGCAGACCACAGGCATCGACGCGATGGCCTTGCAGGAGGTCGAGCCCGAGGCGGGTCCCGGTAGGCGTGTAGCTCACCAGGCCGCGGGCGCCGGTGTCGCGGGCGACGTTGAGCGCCACCCGATAGAGCAGAGGGTCGTCGCTGCCGGCGATGAGCAGACGGTCGGCCAGCAGCCCGCCGTGGCTGGACTCGAGCATCCAGCGGTCGATGAGTTCACGGGGGAACATCCATTTGCCGGTGACCTTCGTGCCCGGAATGCGGCCCTCGGAAACCAGGGCGTAGACCTTCTTCTCGTTGAGATTGAGATAGTCCGATACCTCCTTCACGTCGAGGAAACGGGGCATGTCGTTGAAAACTGCGGCCATGGCGCTAGCCCTCAATCGTTTCCCTTGCCCGCATCAGGGTGCCGACGCGGCAAGGGACCCTGTTTGGGCTTGGCGTCGAAGACCACCCGCTCAGCGCCGTGATACACGAGGAAGTGAGTCCCCTTGGCCCTGCGCGATCATGGTCACCCCCACCTTCTGCGCGAACTCCAGCCCCTTGTGGGTGACGCCCGAACGGGACAGCAGCACCGGGATGCCCATTTGGGCGACCTTGATGACCATCTCGGAGGTCAGCCGCCCGGTGGTGTAGAAGACCTTGTCGGCCCCTTCGATGGCATTGATCCACATGTAGCCGGCGATGGCGTCGGCGGCGTTGTGACGGCCGACGTCCTCCACGAAGAGCTCGATGCCGCCGCGACCGCACAGGGCACAGCCGTGCACGGCCCCGGCCCGCCGGTAGACCTCGTTCTCCGCGCTCAGGGCATCCAAGAGGGCGTAGATCTGGGACTGGCGGGTCTGTACCGGCGGCAGGCGCAGCTGATCCATGTGTTCGGTGATGCGTCCAAAGACGGTCCCCTGGCCGCAGCCGGTGGTGACGGTGCGGTGCCGGAGCTTTTCGTCCAGGTCGCTCACCCCGTCGAAGGTGGTCACGGCGACCGCCTCCGTCTCCCAATCGACCTGAATCGAGTCCACGGACTCCAGGCAAGGGACTAGGCGCTGGTTGCGCAGATAGCCCAGGACCAGCAGCTCCGGGTGGGTGCCCAGGGTCATCAGGGTCACCACCTCCCGCTTGTCGATATAGAGGGTCAGCGGCTGCTCTCCGGCGATATGGCCCTCCCGAGGCTCACCGTACTCGTCCACCGCCACGACCTGGAAGGAGGGCTTGAGGCCCGCGTCGGAGAGCCGGGGGATGTAGCGTTCCTGGGGCTGAGGGGTGGCCAAATCAGCCTCCGGTCGCGTTCATGTGCCGAAAGATCAGGGGCTTCGCCTCCAGGTCGAAGTCATGCCCACGGGGCTTGATGGACATGGCGGCCACGATAGCGCGCTTCACCGCCGCGTCATCCGTCGGGTTGCCCCGCAGGGCCCGGCGCAGGTCGGTGGAAAACTCCTGGCCCAGGCACAACAGCAGCCGCCCCTCGGCGGTGACCCGCACCCGGTTACAGTCGCCGCAGAAGTTGTGGCTGTGGGGGGAGATGAAGCCGACCCTGGTGTCGGTGCCGGCGACCCGGAAATAGCGCGAGGGCCCGCCGGTGGTCTCGGTGGTGGGGACCAGCTCGAAGCGGTCGGTGAGGTCGCGTCGGATCTGGTCGCTGGAGTAGTAGACCTCGGCGCGGTCGTGGTCGCCGATCACGCCCAGGGGCATCTCCTCGATGAAGCTGATGTCCAGCCCGCGGTCGACGGCGTAGGCGACCAGATCGGCCACCTCGTCGTGGTTGCGATTGCGCATGACGACGCTGTTGAGCTTGACCCGCCGGAAGCCCGCCTCCAGGGCCGCGTCGATGCCGGTCAGGGTCTTGTCCAGATCGCCGAGACGGGTGATGGCGCGAAAGCGCTCCGGCCGCAGCGAGTCCAGGCTGACGTTGACCCGCGTGACCCCTGCCGCCTTCAGGGCCTTGGCGTAGCGCACGAGCTGGGTGCCGTTGGTCGTCAGGGTCAGGTCCCCAATGCCGGGCAGCGCCCCCAGGTGCTCGAACAGCCAGAGGATGTTGCGCCGAACCAGGGGTTCGCCGCCGGTGATGCGGAGCTTGGTCACGCCAAGCTCGCTGAAGCAGCTCCCGAGACGCGCGACCTCCTCCAGGGTGAGCAACTGACTGCGGGGCAGGAACTGCATGTCCTCCGCCATGCAGTACACACAGCGCAGGTCGCAGCGGTCGGTGACCGAGAGCCGCACATAGGTAATGTGGCGGCCGAAGCGGTCAATGAGCTGCGCGGGTGGCGCTCCAGCGGGCTCTGCCATCGTGTCTCTCCGATTGGGTAGACCAAAAGGGCAGCAATAACCGTTCCGTCGGTCCGCATCGGTCCGATAGGCCAGTTAGGGGTGATCCGGTGTTCGCCCATACCCCTGCTGGGTCCATGACCCCCAGGCCCAGGCCGGGGCAAAATGACCCAGCCCCCCAGCCGGAAGCGGACAATTTGTCCCGATTCCCCTGCTTCCGTTATTTGTTTCTATTTTCGGGTCGTCTCGTAACCCCGGGGTTCGTTCCACCCGTGGTGGGTCTGGTACGCAACTTGCGGACCGCTTTCGTCATTCGATTGACTGCCTCGGCGGATTACCCGCTGGGGTACTTGTTGCGAGCGGGGCTAGGCCAAATGGCGGGTACGATTGAGGAGCGGGCTGTTGCATCCAAATTCCCGGTTTCGGTGATCATGGAGCGTCGACGGATCATCGGGAACCCCTGGGCGACCGAAGGCTGGACGGCGTTGGGCGTGACTGTCGGGCGTGTTGCGGCAGCCGGGGGCCAGAACCCGGTCCCCCTGGTCAGCGGCCCGGATGCCACCCAGTTCTTGTGGAGCGGGTTGACTCTTCAGTTCTTTCCCGATGAGGCGGAGAGCTACTACCACAACCTCACCGTAGAGGTGCCCGGTTGCTACGTGGTGGTCCGCCCTCAGGAGGATGGGACGCCGGAGCCGATCCTGGTCACGGTGAGCTTCGATGCCGCCGCGGCCTATCAAGAGGGGGGCGAGACCGTCTATAGCGTGCCCCTACCACCGGAGTTGTATCTGGCAGCCGAGGCCTTCGTGCTCGCCCATTACGTGCCGGAGCCCAGGCGCAAGCGCAAACGCGACGACTGGAAGGGGGGCGACCGTGGCGGACAATGACCGCGACGGCGGCGGTTTTCTCGCCCGCTGGTCGGAGCGCAAGCTGCGGGCCCGCCAGGGCGCCGACGAGGCCGTCGCCGAGGACCTGGAGCAGGCCCCGCAAGAGGACTCCGCCGATCCGGCCCCGGCCGCCGAGGAGTCCGCGCCGCCGCTGACCGACGCGGACATGCCGCCACTGGAGACCCTGGGCTCCCACTCCGACTACTCCGGCTTCCTCTCCCCTGGTGTGTCCGAGGACCTGCGTCGTGCGGCGCTGACCAAGCTGTTTCACAGCCCGCACCTCAACATCACGGACGGCCTCGACGACTACGACGAGGACTACACCAGCTTCAAACCCCTCGGAGACGTCATGACCGCCGACCTGCGCCATCGCATGGAGGTGGCGGCCAAGCGCCTCCTCGACAAGCAGGCGGAAGCCCTTGAGGCGGAGACGGACGCCCTGGTCGATGCCCCAGAGGACACTCCCCGAGGGATCGAGCCGCCGAACGATCTTGGCGCCCTCACCGATCAGGAACAGGTAGAGTCCATTCAGTTGGGTCCAAAACCCCACCCCAGCCATCTCTCAGAGCCAGGGGCAGAGGCAGAGGCAGAGGCAGAGATGGACTCGGAGCACCTGCCGCACGACCCGGACCCAAACCCCGAACCCGACAGACCCGCCCCGGAGGGCGAGAAATCATGAGTCAGCCGTCAGCCGTCCTTGCCAACGACTTGGATGCGGCCAACCGGCGCGCCCGCACCCAGGCCCATTCGGCCGACGGGGGCTTCCAGGGGGACGTGACCGGACTGGTGACATACAACTCCGCCGGCCGTCTGCTCGTGATTGGCAGCGACCCCGCGCAGGTCCAGCGGGCCCTGGACCTGGCCGCGCCCCTGCGCCCCGCTGTCCTGCTCTTGGGGACTGGGCGTCAGGTCCTTGCGGGGGTAACGACCTGGCATGCACCCCGCGAAGAGATCCAACTCAGCGGCTGGTTGGGCGCCTTTCGGCTGCGCCTGCTCGGACAGGGCGAGGGCGAGGAGCGCTTCGATCTGGTCCTGGATCTGGCCGAGTCTCCCTGCATCGCGACCGCCCTACCGCCCCCCGGCTACCTGGCGCCAGGGCCGGACGAGCCGGCCTTGGATGAGGCGCTCGACATCCTCAGGGGGCTGGTCGGGGCCTTCGACAAGCCACGCTATTTCAACTATGACCCGGACATCTGCGCCCACGGCATGAAGGGGACCACGGCCTGCCGACGGTGCATCGACGCCTGCCCCGCGGATGCCATCACCAGTCTCGCGACCCGCGTACAGGTGGAGCCCTTCCTGTGCCAGGGCGGCGGGGCCTGTGCCACAGCCTGCCCCACCGGGGCCATGACCTACGCCTACCCGTCCGTGGAGGATGTGCTCGATAAGGTGCGGCGGCTGCTCTCGGACTACCGCGCCGCCGGCGGCAAGGCCCCGGTGCTGCTCGTCCACGACACCGGGGTCGGCGCCGAGCGCGTCGAGGCCCTGCTGGCGGACGCAACCCGGCCCTCGGGGCACCTGATCCCCTTGGCTGTGGAAGAGCTGGCGAGCCTGGGGCTAGAGGCCTGGATTTCTGCCCTCGCCTATGGTGCCCGGGCCGTGTGGCTGGTGGATACGCCTGTGGTGCCGGCGAGTGCCCGCCGGGAGCTGTCGGAACAGCTCGGCTTCGCCCAGGCGATCCTCGCCGGTCTCGGGTATCCGCGCACGGCGGTCGACTGGCTCGACGCGGAGCCTGCGGCTTCAGCCCTCATGCCCGAGGTCGAGCCCGCCGGGCACGCGGCCGTCGGCCGCAAGCGCCAGCTCTTCTTCACCGCCCTGGATCACCTGAAGGCCCAGGCGCGGCGCGCACATCCCCTGGTCGAGTTGCCCGCCGGCGCGCCCTTCGGTACCGCCACGGTGGACGAGAAGGCCTGTACCCTGTGCATGGCCTGCGTTACGGTCTGTCCGGGCAAGGCCCTGCTGGATGGACAGGATGTCCCACAGCTGCGTTTCCTGGAGGCCAATTGCGTCCAGTGCGGGCTGTGCACCCGCTCCTGTCCCGAGGACGCCATCTGGATCTCCCCCCGGCTGTTGCTCGACGCCCAGGCCCGAGCCCGGACCCGCCTGCTCCGCGAGGACAGCCCCTTCCAGTGCGTAAGCTGCGGGAAGGCCTTCGCGACCACCGCCGTCATTGGGCGCATGCAGCAACGCCTCGCCGGTCACTCCATGTTCAGCGATCCCAAGGCCCTGCGGCGGCTCCAGATGTGCGGCGACTGTCGCGTGGCGGACATGATGCACGCCCAGGACATCTGACCAACGGGACAGTGGCCGGCACCCTGGGCGCCCAGGGCGCAGGACAGATCGCGCCGGTGGCTTCGTGAAATCGCCGTCTTTTCTACCCTCTTTTCCCCCTGAGCCTGGCCTCGGACTTGCAGACACTATTGGAGTTCACCCCCTTAATGGCCCAGAAACATTTGAATGCCAGCCTCTCCCAGCCCCTAGTCGCCACCGCGGCCGAAGACCAGGCCCGCGCCAGCGTCTACGCCTTGCTCGGCGCGCTGCTGCGCGATGTGCCCACCGCGAACGTATTGGAGCAGGTCCGGCAGCTGGAATCGGCGACCAAGCGCGATGCCTTCGCCCTGGCGTGGGAGGGTCTGCGGCTGGCGGCCCAGCAGGTGCACCCCGCCGAGCTCGACGACGAGTACCAGTTGCTCTTCATCGGCCTCGGGCGGGGCGAACTGGTCCCCTATGGCTCCTGGTATCAGACCGGGTTTCTGATGGAGCAGCCCTTGGGTGTACTGCGCCGCGATCTAAAGGCCCTGGGGTTCGAGCGCCAGGCCGGCGTCCACGAACCCGAAGACCACGTCGCGGCCCTGTGCGAGGTGATGTCCGCGCTGGCCCTGGACCCGGACACGCCCATCGAACGCCAGGCGGACTTCTACGCCAGGCACATCGGGCCCTGGATCGGGCGCTTCTGCCGGGATCTGGAGACCGCGCAGGCCTCGGTCTTCTACAAGGCGGTCGGGCGCCTGGGGGAGGCATTCTTCACCCTGGAACGCCGCTACCTCGAGATGGGGACCTGACACCGTCCATGGCCCTGGAAACAACAGTGGTCCACAAACGAACGTAAATGAATGGCTCGATTAGAGGGTAATGCCATGAAGCACGACGAAGCCGAGACCAACAGTCGACGCGAATTCCTCAAGACCAGCGCGGTCGCCGGCACCGGTGCCGCCGTCGCGGCCCTGCTGCCCGGCGCCGCCGCGGCGGTCGTCGAGGCCGAGTCGGTTCCGGCACCGGACAAGAAGAAGGGTTATCAGCAGACCCAGCACGTCCTCGACTATTACAAGACCGCCAAGCTCTGATCACCCGAGCGGGAGAGACCGATGAAACTCGTCAAGAGATCCGACACCCCCTTGGAGCAGGCCGGCCCCCAAGCCGCCACCACAGGGCTCGCCGTCAGCCGCCGTCAATTCCTGCGTAATACAGGTGTCCTGGCCGGCGGATCTGTCCTCGCGGCCGGTCTCGCCCCGGGCATGATGAAGAAGGCGCAGGCGACCACGCCTGCTGCCGCCGGGGCGCAGACCCAGACCGCCCGGACCATCTGCACCCACTGCTCGGTGGGCTGCGGCCTCTATGCGGAGGTGCAGAATGGGGTCTGGACCGGTCAGGAACCGGCCTTCGATCACCCCTTCAATCTCGGCGGCCACTGCGCCAAGGGCGCCGCGGTGCGCGAGCACGGCCATGGCGAGCGCCGGCTCAAGTACCCCATGAAGCTGGTGGACGGCAAGTGGAAGCGCATTTCCTGGGACGAGGCCCTCAACGAGGTCGGGGACAAGATGCTCCAGATCCGTGAGCAGTCCGGCCCGGATTCGGTCTATTGGCTGGGCTCCGCCAAGTACAACAACGAACAGGCCTACCTGTTCCGCAAGTTCGCCGCCCTGTGGGGCACCAATAACGTGGACCACCAGGCCCGCATCTGTCACTCGACCACCGTCGCCGGGGTAGCCAACACCTGGGGCTACGGGGCGATGACCAACTCGTATAACGACATCCACAACTCCAAGGCGATCCTGGTCATCGGCGGCAACCCGGCGGAGGCCCACCCGGTCTCACTGCAACACATCTTCCGTGGCAAGGAGCGCAACAACGCCCCCCTGATCGTGATCGATCCGCGCTTCACCCGCACCGCCGCGCACGCCGACTATTACGTGCGCCTGCGTCCCGGCACAGACGTACCCCTGGTCTACGGCATGCTCTGGCACATCTTCCAGAACGGCTGGGAGGACAAGGAGTTCATTCGCCAGCGGGTCTACGGCATGGACGACGTACGGGCTGAGGTTGCCAAGTGGACCCCGGACGAGGTCGAACGCGTGACCGGCGTGCCCGAGGAACAGGTCCATCGGGTCGCCAAGCTGATGGCCGACAACCGGCCGGGCACCTTCATTTGGTGCATGGGTGGCACCCAGCACACCATCGGCAACAACAACACCCGTGCCTACTGCATCTTCCAGCTTGCGTTGGGCAACATGGGCGTGGCCGGCGGCGGCACCAACATCTTCCGCGGTCACGACAATGTGCAGGGGGCGACCGATTTCGGTGTGCTCTCCCATGACCTGCCCGGTTATTACGGCCTGGCGGAGGGCTCCTGGAAGCACTGGGCCAAGGTCTGGGGCGTGGACTACGAGTGGCTCAAGGCCCGATTCGACCAGGCCGAGATCACGGACCAGGGCAGCTACGAGACGGAAGGCGACAAGCCTCTGCCGCCCATGAACGCCAAGGGCATCCCGGTATCCCGTTGGATCGACGGTGTCTTGGAGGACAAGGCCAACATCGCCCAAAGGGACAACCTGCGCGCCATGGTGTTCTGGGGCCATGCCCCGAACAGCCAGACCCGCGGGCTCGAGATGAAAAAGGCCATGGAAAAGCTGGACATGATGGTCATCATCGACCCCTATCCAACGGGTTCGGCGGTCATGAGCGACCGCACCGACGGGGTCTACCTGCTGCCGGCCTGCACCCAGTTCGAGACCCTAGGGTCCGTGACCGCCTCTAATCGCTCCATCCAGTGGCGCGACAAGGTCATCGAGCCCCTGTTCGAGTCGCGGCCCGGATCACACCATCATGTACCAGTTCGCGAAGAAGCTGGGCTTCGCCGACGAGCTGTGCAAGAACGTCCAGGTCATCAACGATGAGCCGGTCATCGAGGACATCGTGCGCGAATACAACCGCGGCATGTGGACCATCGGCTATACGGGTCAGAGCCCCGAGCGCCTGAAGGAGCACCAGCAGAACTGGCATACCTTCGACATCACCAGCCTCAAGGCCAACGGCGGGCCTGCGGACGGCGACTTCTACGGACTGCCCTGGCCTTGCTGGGGCACCGCGGAGATGAGGCATCCGGGCACGCCCAACCTCTACGACACCTCCAAACCCGTGGCAGAGGGAGGGCTCCCGTTCCGGGCCCGCTTCGGTGTGGAGCGTAACGGGGTCAGCCTGCTCTCGGAGGACTCCTACACCGCGGGTTCCGAGATCCAGGCCGGCTATCCCGAGTTCACGGCCGATCTGCTGAAACAACTCGGCTGGTGGGACGACCTCACCGATGACGAGAAGCAGTTGGCCGAGGGCAAGAACTGGAAGACAGACCTCTCCGGCGGTATCCAGCGGGTGGCCATCCAGCACGGCTGCGCCCCCTTCGGCAATGCCAAGGCCCGCTGCGTGGTCTGGACCTTCCCGGACCCGGTGCCCATCCACCGCGAGGCCCTGTACACCTCCCGCCATGACCTAGTGGAGCAGTACCCCACCTACGAAGACCGCAAATCCTTCTATCGCCTGCCAACCCGGTACGCCTCGATCCAGGCGACGGACTATTCGAAGGACTTCCCGCTGATCTTCACCAGCGGTCGTCTGGTGGAGTACGAGGGCGGCGGCGACGAGACACGCTCCAACCCCTGGCTGGCGGAGCTGCAACAGCACATGTATGCGGAGATCAATCCGCGGGATGCCAATAACGCGGGGATCCGCGACGGCAAGGACCTGTGGCTGGAGACGCCGGAGGGCGCACGGATCAAGATTCAGGCCATGCTGACTGAACGTGTTGCCCCGGGCGTGGTGTTCACACCCTTCCACTTCGACGGACATTTCCAGGGCAAGGACCTACGCGCCAAGTACCCGGAGGGTGCCGACCCCATCGTGCTCGGTGAGGCCTGCAACACCGCCTTCACCTACGGCTATGACTCGGTGACGCAGATGCAGGAGACCAAGTGCTCGCTCTGCAAGATCTATCCGGCTTAGAGGCCTAGGGGCCTGCCGGACCTAAGGCGAAGCGAGAGGGTCGAGGTGATCGATCACCGGGACCCTCTCCACACCGAATCATGACCAGCGGCGAGGGGATGGTGACTACCCCCGCGCGGATCGAACCGGAGAAACGAACATGGCACGAATGAAATTCTTCTGTGATGCCGAGCGCTGTATCGAGTGCAACGGCTGCGTGACCGCCTGCAAAAACGTCAACGATGTGCCCTGGGGCATCAACCGCCGTCGTGTGGTGACCATCAACGACGGGCAGCCCGGCGAGCGGTCCCTATCCGTCGCCTGCATGCATTGTTCCGACGCCCCTTGTATGGCCGTCTGCCCGGTGGACTGCTTCTACCAAACCGACGATGGCCTGGTGCTGCACGACAAGGACATCTGCATCGGCTGCGGCTATTGCTTCTACGCCTGCCCCTTCGGTGCGCCCCAGTTCCCCACCGACGGCGCCTTCGGCTCCCGCGGCAAGATGGACAAGTGCACCTTCTGCGCCGGTGGCCCCAAGGCGGACAACAGCTCCGAGGAGTTCCGGGAATACGGCTCCAACCGGCTGGCCGAGGGTAAGCTGCCCGCCTGCGCCGAGATGTGCGCCACCAAGGCCCTGCTCGCCGGAGATGCGGACGCGGTCGCCGACATCTATCGGGAGCGTGTGGCCTACCGCGGCGCCAGCGGGCTGGCCCGGGGCTGGGGTGTGGCCTATGGCAAGCCGGGTGTGCGGGCCCCACGCAACATGGATGGCAAGGCCGCGGGCAAGGAGTGATTAATGAGCGAAAAGGCTGGAGATAAGGTCCGGCACCGTTACCGCCGCGCCCTGCGGGCGGCGCTGGTGCTGCTGGCCTTCGTGCTGGTGGTGCCGCTGATCCCCTACGGCCTGGCGGCGACCGGCGGCAAGGTCGCCGACCCCGGGACCGACCTGTGGCGGGAGGTGCGCCAACGCGTGGTCCAGCCCAACGTGACGACCCAGTCCGAGGCCGTGGATGGCGCGGTGCTTATCAATCCTTACGGCGAGACTTGGCGGATCTTTCGCGCCGAGAAGCTGGTACCCATCGGCGGTTGGATCCTGCTCGGAACGGTCGGGGCCATTGCCGCCTTCTACCTGCTGCGGGGACGCATCCGCATCGTCGGGGGGCGCTCCGGGAAGCTGGTGCCGCGCTTCTCCGTCAACCAGCGGGTGGTCCACTGGTTCTCGGCCGGACTGTTCGTCCTCCTGGGAGTGACCGGGCTGGTGCTGCTGTACGGGCGCTATGTATTGATCCCCTTGTTGGGGCCCGAGGGGTTTTCGGCCACGGCCGCCGCCTGCAAGGAGGCCCATAACCTGTTCGGCCCCATCTTCCCCTTCGCCGTCTTCGCGCTGATCTACCAGTTCGCCCGCGGCAACGGGTTCCGTTGGATCGACATCAAGTGGTTCCTCAAGGGTGGTGGGCTCTTCGGCGGGCACGCCGCAGACTCCGGCTATTACAACGGGGGGCAGAAGAGTTGGTTCTGGATGAGCGTCCTGTTCGGGCTGATCATCTCAGTTTCGGGTCTTGTATTGGACTTCCCCATGTTTGGGCAGGGTCGGGAGATCATGGGCTTGGCCCACGTCTCCCACGCCGTCATCGCCGTCGGCTTCATCGCCGCCGCCCTGGGTCACATCTACATCGGCACCCTCGGCATGGAGGGCGCGGCGGAATCCATGACCCAGGGCTACGTGGACGCAGCCTGGGCCAAGGAGCACCACAACCTCTGGTATGCCGAGATGGAGAAGGCCGGCATGGTGGACGTCGCCCCAAACGCCCTGGAAGAGGTCAGGCGCCACGACGACGTGGACTTCAAGGGCTTCGGCTCACCCGGCTCCAAGGTTGAAGAGGCTTAAGCCATGTTTCTGGAATTCGTGGAAGGCCCGCTGTGGTACGCATCGGTTGTGATCTTCCTTGGCGGGGTGGTGCTGCGCCTATTGGATGTCTTCGGCAAGGGCATCAGACAGGACCTGTCGACACCGCGCCAGGATGGGACCTTCGGTGCCTTGCGCACCATCGTCACACGCTCCTGGGTCGCGGAGGGCTTTACCCGGGGCGCCCGCTTCCACCTGATCGCAGGCTACATGTTCCACATCGGGCTCTTTGCCCTGTTGCTGTTCGCGGCGCCTCATGTGGTGTTCATCGAGGAACGCATTCTCGGCGTCGGCTGGTCCCCGGCCCCATACTGGCTGTTCATCCTATCGGCCCAGTTCGCCTTTGCCGGGCTCATGTTGCTCTGGTTGCGCCGGGTGATGCACCCGGTCTTGCGCATGATCTCGACCTTCGACGACCACGCCGCGGTGGCCCTGATCTTCATCGCCATGCTCACCGGCTGCATGGCCCTTCTGCAGAGCCACGACAGCCTGAGAGCCATCCACATGCTGACGGTAGAGGCCCTGATGATCTACTTCCCCTTCAGTCGCCTGATGCATGCCTTTACCTTCGCCTTCAGTCGCGGCTACACGGGCGCAGCCATGGCGCGCAAGGGCGTGCGGGCCTGATCCGACCCTGGCGGCCCCCTTTTCGGAGTCAGCAAGATGCCAAGCGTACAGACAGAACACGATCTCGCACGGGGTGTCGCGGTCCTGCACCGGCAGATCGACGCCAAGGTCGCGTCCTACTTCACCAGCTGCGTTCACTGCGGGCTGTGCGCCGAGGCATGCCTCTTCTACACGGAGACCGGCGACCCACGCTATACGCCCATCTACAAGGTCGAGCCCATGCGCCGACTCTGGCAACGGGAGCACACCTTCTTTGGCCGGCTCGGCAAGGCGCTGGGGCTGGGCCGCGATCTGACGGCGGACGACTTCGCCGAGTGGCAGGAGATGACCTACGACAGCTGTACCCTGTGCGGTCGCTGCTCTATGGTCTGTCCGGTGGGCAACGATATCGCCTACATGATCCGCCGCCAGCGCGAGGCCTTCGCCGCTGCGGGCTATTCGCCTGAGGGTCTGCAAGGGGCCACGGAGCGGGCCCTGCGTATCGGCAGCCCCATGGGTGTCACCCTGAAGGCGCTCTCCGCGCAGATCGGTCATGTGGAGAAGGCCACAGGGCTGACCGTGCCTCTGGACGTGGAGGGCGCGGATTATCTGGCACTGCTCTCGTCCATGGAGGTCATCAACTTCCCGGAATATATCGAGAGCCTGGTACGGATCTTCAGTGCGGCCGGGGTGAGTTGGACCCTGTCGAGCAAGGCCTTCGAGGCGACCAACAGCGGCATCCAGATCGGCGACTCGGCGATCGCCGCCGAGCTGGTGAGCCGGGTGGTGGACGCCGCCGAGGGGCTTGGGGTCAAGTACGTCATCAGCCCCGAGTGCGGCCACGCCTACACGGCCATCCGCTGGGACGGGCCGAACCTGATCGGGCGCCGCTACAAATTCGAGGTGGTGCACATCCTGGAACTGCTCGATCAGCTCCGGGGCGAGGGCCGACTTCAGACCGAGGGCATCGAGGAAGGGCGCCTGACCTTCCACGACCCCTGTCAGATCGTCCGCCGTGGCGGCGTCCTGGAGCAGCCCCGCAACCTGTTGCACATGGTCGCCCCGGACTTCCCTGAGACCGCCGACCACGGCCGGATGAACTGGTGCTGCGGCGGCGGTGGTGGTGTCAGTGCCAACGAGGACGCGGAGGAACTGCGGCTCCAGGCGTTCAAGCGCAAGAAGCGCCAGTTCGAGGAGCTTGGTGTGGACACCCTGGTGACCGCCTGCGCCAACTGCCGCATCGTCATCGAGGAAGGCTTGGAGCACTACGGCATGGACATCCAGGTCCAGGGCCTCACCGAACTGCTGGCCGAGCATCTCAAGGGCGGTGAAAGACCCCCTGCCGCGGAGAAAGACGCCACGTCTTGAATTCGCCGCTCTTCGCGTGTGGCAATCGCCCTCGCCGCACTGGGGACTAAGCCAAGAGTCTGTGGCAGCCTCCCCCTCGTGACAGCGCTCTGGCGGTGTCACGCACCTCCCTGGAACTCTGCGCTAAAACACGCGGCGTTGCCGGCCAGCTGGTATGAAAAGGCCCTGCAGATGGGCAGCATCTCGTTGACCTTACGCGCGCAATCCGCCAGCGTCGTGTCTCCCTCCTGATATGCCACGAGACAATGTGCGGCGCACTGTTGAGCCTTGACGACACAATTGGTGACCGCGTCCAGGACCCAGGGTTTTTGGGGCGTGATGCTCGTGCTTGTGCCCAGGCGCATCACCGGCAAGGTTGATCTCGGAGGTTACCGCAGCACCCACCGCATCGGCCCTGTCCGCCGTCCTTGTTGACGGGGCGAGGGCGGCGAATCGGCATGGGACGGGCCTACAGAATCGCCCCACGCTCATCGAGCGCGTACTGGGCCAAGCTGCCGGTCACGAACCGAAACGCATCATCCACCGAGTCCGTGCGGTGGAAAATGGCGACGTCATCGCTGTCGATCATGCCATTGCGAATCAGCGCATCGAAGTCGATGACTTGATCCCAGTAGTCGGTGCCGAACAGGACCACCGGAAGGTGTTTGCGGATCTTATGTGTCTGCAGCAGGGTGAGGATCTCGAACAGCTCGTCCAGGGTGCCGAACCCCCCGGGGAACACGATGACCGCCTTGGCCAGGTAGGCGAACCAGAACTTGCGCATGAAGAAGTAGTGGAAATGGACACCGAGCTCGCGGGTGACATAGGGGTTGTCGAACTCCTCCACGGGAATCGAGATGGTCAGCCCCAGGTTCACCCCACGGGCCTCCGAGGCACCGCGGTTGGCGGCTTCCATGATGCCGGGCCCGCCGCCCGTGCAAACGACGAAACGCCGCTCCTCGTCTTCGAGCTGTTTGGACCACTCCGTCAAGCGCCCGGCCAACTCCCGCGCGGCCTCATAGAATCGGGAAAGCCCGAGGTCCCGCCGCGCCCGGTCCAGGTCGCCGTCGCCCTGCTCGGCGGCGTCGAGCCGCTGCTGCGCCTGTTCCCGCGAAGGAATCCGGGCGCTGCCCATGAAGACGATGGTGTCGTCCACGCGATAGCGGGCGAATCGACTTTGCGGCTCCAGGTACTCGGAGAGGATCCGCAGTGCCCTGGCGCTCGAGCTCTTCAAGAATCGTTCGTTGAGATAGGCATGCACAGTGCGCTGCTGCTGCCCGTTGTCTTCGTTGCTCAAGGCCTGCTCCTCTTCGATCAGAGACCATCGCGCGCCCGGTAGGCGCGCAACTATAGATTGACTTGCCACATCGCAGCACGATCGTTGGACCAGCTGAGGCGGAGCAGATTCCACGATGCCCTGCGTCCGCCCCAGTGCCGCCGGCGGTACAGGTGATGGGCGCATGCTGTCCCGACCGACCAGGCCAGCGGATGGAATAGCGTTGCGGCGTGCCTTCGGGAAGACGGGGCACTTCTGGAACGGGAAAGGGGTCTTCACTTTTTGCCTCGATGACGGGTCGAAAGGGCAGGCGTGACCCTGCCCTCCGCGCGCAGCGGGCACTGGCCGGCGTTGCCTGGTGATGCCTGCTCACGGCCCCATGTGCGAGTAATCGCATCGGGCGACGCCCGCCGGGCGCCCGCTCCAGCAAAGGGCGGGGCGTACACACCCAGAGGATCCGTGCCATGAACCGACTTCCCTACACCGCGGTAACGAGCGCCGGCGAGGCCTTCGACATCCAATTTCCGCTCCATGCAGAGACCTCTTCCGCGCGTGCGGTCGCCGACCTATTGACCGGTGTCCTTGGGGCTGTCAGCGCCCAGGTGGAGGCGGGGCAAGGGGTTAGCGATGGCGATGTCCTGCAGGCCCTGGCCATGGCGATGGCGGTGCGCGCACGCATGGTGGCGGTGCCGCCTAAGACCAGCTTGAGCCTGATGCATGGGCTGCTGGATGCCGCCTTTGCTGCGACCCTAAACGCCAGCCGTTACCAGGCCGCACGCGCCTGAGGAGGTACACCATGAAACGCCGCAACCTGCTTCTCGGCGCTCTGGGCGCCGCCACTCTGGCGCCGAGCGGGGCTCTGGCCGCCTTGTCCCCCACCCCGCGGCAAAGTCGGGGGCCCTTCTACCCGGATCGTCTGCCCCTGGATCGGGACAACGACCTGGTTCGGGTAGAGGGCAGGGAGGGTCTTGCGCGAGGTGAGATCACCCATCTGACCGGGCGGGTGCTGGATCGATCCGGCAAGCCCCTGCCGGGTGCCCTGGTCGAAATCTGGCAATGCGATGCCAATGGCCGCTATATTCACAGCGGTGATCCCGGCAGTGCCCCACGGGACCTGGGGTTCCAGGGCTATGGTCGATTTGAGACCGGTGACGACGGCGGCTATCGCTTCCGAACCATCAAGCCCGTGCCCTATCCAGGGCGTGCACCCCACATCCATGTCGCCGTTCGCTTCCCGGGGCACCCACCCCTGGAGACCCAGATCTATGTGGAAGGGGCAGCGGAGAACGCAGGTGACTGGCTGCTCGTCAATGCGGAGGACCCTGGGGCCTTGATCGTGCCCTTCCGCCCCATCGAGGCGTCCGATGCCACCCTGGCGGCTGAATTCGACCTGGTCCTCCCGGTGGGCTGATCGGCGAGGGCGCTCTGCCGCAACCCCGGGGCGCCGGTCTTAGGTCAGAACAGGCCATGGTCGCTTTGGCGGTGACCATCGCCAACCCTAGTTGCTGGAATCCTGGGCGGCTGCAGCCCTACCTTTGCCCTGCTCGACGGCGTGCTGTTCGGCGCCCCGGTCACTGGACAGATCTGCATCCAGGTAGGCAGGGATCATCGGCAGCTTGACGTCCCAGCCGTTGGTCTCATCGACGCTGACTGTCGCCTCGGCAACTGTGAAGTCCAGCACGTGCCCACCGTGACGACGGTCGGCGGACAAGAAGTGCAGGTGGAAACCCGGTACGTTGATCCCCTTGCTGAAGGTCGGGCACCAGAGCCCGACCAAGGTTCCATCGATGTCCTGGTGCTGAAAAATAGCCTGTTCCCGCACGACCTCTGCCAAGGGGACGTAGGGTTTCTCCTGGGCAGGGACGCTACGGTAGGTGACGGTCGTAAAACGCGCATCGGTCCGCACCGCGTAAAAGAGGTTGTGGCTCGGCAGCTTGTCCTCGAGCCAAAGCTTAAACGCCGCATAGTCCTTTGCTGTCGGTAGATCAAATACCTGATCGGGCTCGAAGCGCGTGACCGCCATGAAGGGCGTGCCGGTCGACGGCGGCATCATGCTGACGGTGCCGTCGAAGGCGGCCTGATAGACGACCCCATCCAGCAAGATCAACTCGCCGTCGACCGCCGCAAAGGTACCCAGGCCGAAGTCCCCATGCTCGGTGACGCTGCCAACGGTAGCGACGCTGCTATAAACGCCGGATAGCAGCGCATCTATGGTTGAGACCTGATAAAGCACGTCGTTGTCTTCGTCGGCATTCGCGGCAAGTGCGACGCCCAGGGCAAGAGCAGTCAGTAGAATGTGCATGGTCTTCTCCCCAATCGAATTCACAGCCCCAGCTGGCGCTGACTACCTCGATGCTTGCCCTCGACACAGGAGGAACTGCGATGGAACAGGCCGGAGGAAACCGGCGGAGGGCGGGCGTCCCAGTTGGGTATAGCCTTGACGGACGGGTCCTCGCAGGCGGGCGGCACACGCCCCGTTCCTGTCGCTGACGACTTGCGCCCGACTGGCCGAAACCCAGCACAAAACGGACCCAAGGCCGGATCGGAAATGACCCTAGCTCCTTATCCGCGCCATGGAATATTCCGTCCCCAACATAACCCACGTGCGTTGATGACCGACAGGTCGAAACACCATGTCTAAGCTCGCCCTCATGCCGACCTGGTGGCGGTGGGATTTCTATTCGTTATTTAGCAAGCACAGCCGTGGCGATTTTTCTTGCTAAATCAAGATTCTCCGGGTCAGTGCTACCCTTGGAACGTGCACTGAAGATGTACATATGCGAATTGCTGAATACAGTGAGCTGACCTGTTTCTACAGTCCAGAATGCCCGACCGGCGATACCTTGTACCGGTTGTATACTTAGATCCGGCGCTTCATTTTTGAGTTCCTTGGTGTAAGCCTCGTAAGCCGCGTCAGGATTCTGGTGATTACGGGGAAAGGGCTTGATCATGAAGCCTACAGAGATCCCGCTGTCAGGTGCATAATAATTGCACATGGACATCCAGTGGCTCAAATCCTGTTGTACGTTATGGGTTTCCGTGGGAGGCCGCTCAACAGTAGAGTCGAGTAGCCCCTCCACTTCCGCAATTGTTAGGATTTCACAGCTGTGGATGGGGGGTGCTACTTTCGGTCTCGCGTTATCACAGCTATAAATGGCACACGAGAACAAGACCGCAAGCCCCAGGGACTGAGCTGATCTGCTGATTCTGATTGGAGCTTTCATCGGCACCTTAAGGTCAATTGGAAAATAGGGTTGAGCTGCTTGTAGGTGTTTATAGTCTCCGCAATATTGTCCACAATCCTATCACTGGCTGGAGTCCAGAATCTAGTGACAGAGCGATAGGGCATTCAACCGTCCCACGACGAGATCAGACGGACGATAGACTGACCGGGCGATGATCGGAACAGCACCGATTCCGAACTGGCTGTCAGTGGATGGAGTTCCCAGGCCGTTTGGGCAAAATTGGAAACAAGCGCGTTGCCACTACCGGAGCTTCGTTCTCAATGGCATAGGGGGTGGCATTTGGCATGGGTTACGCCAGCAAAATCTTATCCGAGTCTGCGACCCGCCTGTGCAATCAAGTAAACTGTCCCCGCAACTCGTCAACTCGTCAACTCGTCAACTCGTCCCCGGAGCGTGATGATTGCAACAAATTGAGGATGGCGCTTAACGCCCTTTCCACGAACGGCTTCCTTCTTTCGTGCTGGATGATCCTCGCCCGCTGCCCCAACAGATCCTGCGCCAGCGACAGCATCGTCCGGGTTTCCGCTTGCTTCCCGTCCCGGTCCACGAACAGGCAGGTCTCGGTGGCGGTGCTGAACCAAGCCATCTTGCGGCGACGCGGCGGACCATCGTCTTCGGGCTTGAACTCGAACCAAGTGCCAAACTGGAGTGCCCGCAGCCTCGCGACCATCTTCGCTTCGTTCACCGACACATTCGGCGCCGCCGGTTGGCCGCCCTTCTGTTCTAGCGCCTTTGCCTCGGGGATCACCGCCTCAACGACAGGCCTGCGCGCGAGTAGCTCGTCTGGCCGCGGTCTCGCAGGAGCTCTGACTTCGTCGATACGCAGCAGCAGGCGCTCGTGATCGGTCAACAATGGCGCCAGGGTCAACCACTCCACTGGGCGGTTACCCCCCAGGGAGTCCAGACCGTTCTCTATCGCGCCCAACAGCGACGGAAGGGCCGTCGCGAGCTGTCCACTGGACTGGTCGAGACCCTTACCCAAGCTCGCTAGCTGGTCGGCGACATTGATCGCCTGGAGCCATTCTCTGCCGTTATCTCCAGATGGACTGCGCAGCAGCAGGAATACCAACGCATGAACCCACACGTGGGAGAGAAACGCATCCACCTCGGGGAGCACATCGGGTTGACTCAGGCGCCTGTCGATCTCTGCTTTGGCCCGCTGCTTCGCCACTTGAAACTTGTCTCTTCCCATCGCAGCCTGGCGCGCACGTTCTTCCGTTGTCGTCGTCTTGCGTTGCTGCTCCTTGAACTCCGTCTTCAGCACAATTAGCAACTCGTCAAAGGGCGACACCTTGTCGGTATATTCGTCGACGACTCGTTCGACGATGGTCCGCAAAGTCGGAAAGATTCCCCAACCTGGAGCGCTCTCTCGCACATAGTTTTCCCCCGCTTCCACAAGCTTATCCAACAATTGGCGAGCGCAATGATCGTCGTTGTACAACATTTGGCTGTCCAGCAAGGCGACCCTAAGATAGGGGGTGTGAAGCCGGCTGAATAGCGCCTTCGCAAGATTGGGCAATTCCACATCGCTCAGCATGTATTCGAAAAGCAGACCGACGATATCGATCGCGTCGACATCCGTCGGTTCCATCTGCTCGGGCTTGACCTGAGAGAAGAACGCTTCGCGCTCCTCCCTGAGGCCACTCTTTGCCGAATCGAGAAAATGCGGGTCGGACCCAAGGCACGCCGCCGCGACGGGATCGGTAAAGGCGCTCTTATCCCGCGCGTGGCTGAGCGACTGAACATTGTTGAGGGTGGAAATCAATGTCTCGCGCTGAACCCGTCTCACTGCTGAGCCGAAACGCGGCGAAACCGCGGCATCATTGCTCGCAGCTGAAACCCGGAGCCGGGCCCGGCGTCCGGCCATGAGCTGAAGGATCGAGCCCATCAGCTCGTCGGAAACCCCATGGCCCGGTTCTGCGCTCTGCTCCAACCCCAGATCCGGACTGGAATTTGCACCGGCTTCGATGTTGGTTTGTTGCTCTGGATGACGCTCGTCCGCCTCAGCCTCCGGAGCAATAGATCGAGCGGCATCGGCGTTCATTCGGGGGTTCACGAGGTATTTCAGATTCGGCAGCACACCCGCCTTCTTCAGCGTCTCGTTGAGCTCGCGATACAGGTTCTCGACGTCCTGCAGGACGTGCTTGTCGAACAGGGCATAGAGGATCACACGAACCTTGACGTCAATGTCCAGGCCTTGCAGAGCAGTTCGGAAACACTGAACCAAATGATAGGGTCCAAAGGGGATCTCATCTTCCTCCAGTTGGGGTCCCCCGGCCACGACCGAAAGACGCTGGCGCAGGGCGTAGAGCTCGGTGCAGCAGCGGTCCTTGGCGTTGCCGACAAGGGTCTCAGCGGCCACATTCTCGTCCATCTCGGCCATGCCCAAAAGGCTGAAGCTCAGCTCATCCTCATCGTGCACGTTGCCTTCCGGTGAAGGCTCCGGAGCCCGCTTGCCAAAGTCATCGAAGGCATTATTGAAGCACGTCTGAAAGAGGCTCTGGATCAATGGCCGGTGGGTCAGAATTACGCCCCGGGCCGCAAAAAACTCCTGCTGAATGTGGTTAGCCTGAGCCTTGTCGGCAAAATCGAACAACGCTTCGTCCGCTTGTTTCAGTAGCCCGGCCAGATTCGTGGTCACCGTTGAGAATGCGTGGCGCCGGCATTGCACAAATGCCTGCTGGAAACGCATTGCCCCGCCCGGTTCGGTGTCTTGTTCGTTCATGTCCGGTGTCTCAAAGTTGATCTGAAGGTCTCTGAGCGTTTGTCGGTGCACCTGTGTCTGCGGGCGCAGCCGGCCTCAATGGCGATGGGCGGATGGAATGGACCTTGGCGTCGCTACGACCGGCAAGGCGCCTGCTGCCGATCATTCGCTGTCGACCGTCCAACCCTCAATCCAACGATCGATAAAGTTGGCCGCTTCGCCCGATATATCGATGATACTGAATCCGCTCCAGAAATAGCGCCCCTCGTCGTCGGCTTGCGAGGTCCATACGCTCTCCGCGCCGAAACAGACCTTGTCCCTGCCGTCGGCCGATGGCACGACCGGGATTGCCAGCTGTAGAATCGAGCCGAGGGGGATCGACTCGCGGCTGACCAGCATTAGGCCTTCGGATGTGAGATTCGCCACATGCCCAAGGTTCTTTCCCGAAATTTCATCGAACACCTCGATGATGGTGCTTGGGTTGCGTCTAGGAATACTGCGTTTCTCGACCATTTTATGTCTGCCGATGAATTGGTTAGGCCAGATGTTCTGCCCGGGGCACCGCTCCTATCCGGGGATGGTGTTTGGCCCCAGCCCCTCGTTTGTTACTGTTACGTCCTGGCAGCAAGTGCGGTATTGGTGCGCTCTTCCAGGTAATCTTGGAACCTCTGCTCTAGAGGCTAAAGGACTACGTCCGCTCTCTCCTTCAGGTCATGGGCCTGGCGTTCAAGACTGGAAGCGGTGGAGACAACTTGATTGGTGACTGGTGTCGTACTGAGGTATCCGTGGGAGCGGCGCCACACCGGGGCCTGCTCCTGCGTCCCCGGTATGTCCCCCGTCCCTGGGGTCCATCGCCGCGACGGAGCGTCTTCCAGTGGCACTGCGTGCCGCACGCAAGCGCGGCGTGCAGGTACAGTAGCTACCCAGATCGAGCGGCAAGCTCTGCTCGCTGCGGGAGCCTCTCGCGAAGCCCTGGAATCTAAAAGGCAGCTATCGATGCTCGGTCCGCGAAGGGCCGCAGCGCCCAGGGCGCGAGGGTCAACATTTTATCTGACCTCGGTCAGTTCTCGCATCGGTGGACTGCGCCTCAGACAATACGTCCGATCGTAGCGAGGTGGACGCAGGAACTGGGGCCAGGTCTCCTATTAAACAGCACCCCAGACCAGTTTTGGGGTCCACTGCATTTTCCGTGGGTAGGGCGCCCGCTCGGCCCGAGCCCCGGTGACGACTGCGATCAGGTTTTGTTGCGCCGCAGGCGTCCGCTGCGTCACACGGAGTCTACCACCAGCATGCCCGAAAAACCGCCGCACTCGGTATGCTGGATCCCGATAGGCCACCGAGGGACCGCACGGATTCTGACCCGTTGCCCACACCAGATGCAAGAGAGCCCATAATCCCGCCCAAGACCGAGTATTTGGCTTGGTAACGGGGCTGGGGGCTGGGGGTGGCGCGCAGCACGTTGCGTGGCTGGCGTGCGATGCACGGTGAATGGGGTCTGGGCCAGCGCCGAAAGTCTGCCTCGGGCACCGACGCGAGGCCGTCGAGGTAACCCTTGAGCAGGTCGCGTTCGCGCGCCATGCCAGCATAGTCCACCTGGGTCCCCACGCCGCCCCGGATGGGCCGCACGTGGCGCTTGACCAGACCGTCCCAGGTGCCGTGCTCGAATGCCTGGGCCTGAGCGAGCGTCGCCCAGGACAGGCAGAGCACCCAGGAAAGACAGGTCGCGGGGAGCAGAAACCGTTTCACCCCCTTCTCCAGGAGTGAAAACGAGCCAGCACGGCCAATACGGTCTGGGGGGCATGGGCGCGCTTCCACTCCCCGGCGGCATACTTGGCGGCCTCGCTCCAGGTGGGATAGGGGTGGATGGTGCCAAGGATCTTGTTCAGCCCCAGACCGTGCTTCATGGCCAGGGTGAATTCCGCCAACAGCTCCCCAGCGTGCTCCCCGACGATGGTTGCCCCGAGGATGCGATCTTTCCCCTTCGGTGTGATGACCTTGACGAAGCCGTGGGCGTCGCCATCGGCGATGGCACGGTCCAGGTCGTCGAGCCCATAGCGGGTGACCTCAAAGGCGATGCCCTGGGCCTTGGCCTCTTCCTCGGAGAGCCCCACGCGCGCCACCTCTGGGCTGGTGAAGGTCACCCAGGGGATGACGCGGTAGTCGGCCTTGAAGCGCTTGAAGCCGCTGAACAGGGCATTGACCGCGGCGTACCAGGCCTGGTGGGCGGCGGTGTGGGTGAACTGATAGGGTCCGGCGACGTCGCCGACGGCATAGATATTGGGATAGCGGGTTTGGAGCCATTCGTTGGTCTCGATGGTGCGGCCGGTGGCGATGCCCAGCTCCTCCAAGCCATAACCCGTCAGATTGGCCATCCGCCCGACTGCAACCAGTACCGCATCGAAGGGGATGCGCAAGTCCTCTCCCCCATTCTCGGCAACGGGCTCGGCGATGAGGATCTTCTCGCCCTCCTCGACCACGAATTGCTTCGCCTTATGCTCCACCAAAACCTCGATGCCCTCGGCGCGGAAGCGCTCGGTCACCAAGGCCGATACCTCGGGATCTTCGCGCATCAGGATGCGCGGGAGCATCTCGACCTGGGTGACCTGGGACCCCAGCCGGGCGAAGGCCTGGGCCAGCTCCGCACCGATGGGTCCACCGCCCAGCACCACCAGCCGCCGGGGCAGCTCGCGTAACTCCCACAGGGTGTCGGAGGTGAGATACCCGACATCCTCGATTCCCGGGATGGGCGGTACGAAGGGCCTCGCACCCGTAGCGATCACGATGCCGCGGGTCGTCAGTCTTTGCATGGCACCGTCCTCGCCCCTGACCTCCACCTCCCAGGGCGAGACGATGCGTGCCGTGCCGGCGACCACGTCCACGCCCAGCCCCCGGTAGCGCTCCGCCGAGTCGTGGGGCTCGACCGCTCTCACCACCCGCTGCACCCGCTCCATGACATCGGCGAAGTCGAACCCCGCATGTGCCTCTCGGATGCCGAGCGCTTGCGCGTCGCGCATCTGGGCAAGCAGCTTCGCGGTGCGGATCAGCGCCTTGGAGGGGACGCAGCCGGTGTTCAGGCAGTCGCCCCCCATGCGGTGCTGCTCGATCAGGGTCACCTTGGCCTTGACCGCAGCGGCGATGTAGGCGCTCACCAAACCGCCGGCGCCGGCGCCGATCACCACCAGGTTGCGGTTGAAGCGCTGGGGCTTCTCCCAGCCCGCATAGACCTTGCGTGCCTGCACCAGGGCAACGAGGCGCTTCGCCAGTAGCGGGAACAGCCCCAGCAGGGCGAAGGAGGCCACGAGCCCCGGCGAGAGGATGCCGGCGAGGCTGTCGAGCTGGGCGATCTGAGTACCTGCGTTCACGTACACCAGTGTCCCCGCCAGCATGCCGACCTGGCTGACCCAGTAGAAGGTGCGCGTCTTGATAGGCGTGAGTCCCATTAGCAGGTTGATGACGAAGAACGGGAACACCGGCACCAGACGCAGGGTGAAGAGATAAAAAGCGCCGTCCTTGGCCATGCCGGCGTTGACGGCCGCCAAGCGCTCGCCGTAACGCGCCTGCACCCAGTCGCGAAACAGAAAGCGCGAGGCCAGGAAGGCCAGGGTGGCGCCGATGCTGGAGGCAAAGGACACCAGCAGGGTGCCGATCCCCAGTCCGAACAGAGCGCCGCCGGCCAGGGTCATCACCGCCGCACCCGGCAGAGACAGGGCGGTGACGGCCACGTAGATGAGCAGGTAGACGCCGGCGACGAGTACGGGCGAGGCGTTATACCAGGTGGCGAAGGTCGCCTGCCCGGCCTTCAAGGCGTCCAGGGTCAGGAAGCGGCCCAGGTCGAGGGCGAAGAAGGCCACGACGAGGGCCGCAATGACCAACAACAGCGTTATCTTTTTCATGCCGCGCGCTCCGTCTGGGTGTGTGGGTCTACTCCGGCAGGACGCCGCGTCGATTCACCCCCCTCTCCCGGGAGCGGGAGAAGGGAGCCGCCGCAACTGCTGCCTTGGCCAGCGGTACAGCCATAGCAGTGGTCGGCCACCGCGATGGGCATGTCGGAGAAGTCGTCCGCGAGCAGGTCGGACAGGTGGCGCCGCACGCCGGCCCGGCCCTCCCCATGCAGCGGCAGACCGAGCTGCTGGTTGAAGTCGCAGTCGTACAGAACCCCCTGCCAGTCCACGCTGATCAGGTCGCGGCACATGACCTGGTCCAGGTTGGCGAGGCAAAAGTTCGCTTTTAGCAGGTCCATGTAGGGGCCGAATTGGCCCTTGGACACCAGGGTGCTGCCGAAGCGCAGGATGGGCATATTCGTCAGGGTATAGAGCCGGTTGAAGACGATGCCGTGACGTTCCATCAGTTCGCGTTTGTAGGCCGCCTCCAGGCCGGTCTGCTCCGGCGGGAGATCGGTACCGCCGGGGTTGTAGACCAGGTGCAACGGCAGCGCGCTGTCCGGCTGGCCGTAACCCAAGTGGTTGAGGCGCTTGAGCCCGTCGATGCTGCGCGCGTACATGCCCTTGCCGCGTTGGCGGTCCACATTATCCTCCAGGTAGCACGGCAGAGAGGCGACAACCTCCACGCCCTGTTCGGCGAGAAACTCCGCCAAGTCCTCGAAGCCCGGTTCCGACAGGATGGTCAGGTTGCAGCGATCGATCACCGTCACGCCCAGTGCCCGCACCGCTGCCACCAGGGCACGGAAGCGCGGGTGCAGCTCGGGCGCACCTCCGGTAAGGTCCAGCGTCGGCAGGCCGCGGGCGGCGAGGGCCCGAGGGATTAGCTCGATAGTCGCGTCGTCCATCTGCTCCGTGCGTCCCGGACCGGCATTCACGTGGCAGTGCACGCAGCTCTGGTTGCAGCGGTAGCCCAGGTTCACCTGAAGTGTCGCGAGGCCGCGGCGGCGCAACGGCGGGAACGCTGTCGCCCATAGCAGTGGGAAGGTGTCATGCATGGCAAGGTATCCTTATCGGGGTTTGGCCTTGTAGACCAGGGTGTCAGGGTGGAAGGCGTACCAGGCGAACCAGAATCCCACCACAGATGGGATGGGCTCGCCGCCCGCGTCCCACACCGTGGCGTTGCCGTGGTCGGCGTCGAAACACACTGTGATCGCGCGGCCGCCAAGCCGGTCGCGGACCTCGCCAACGGGCTTGGCCGCCAGGGACGGCGGGCATGCCTGGGGCGCATGAGCGGCCCCCGGCTTGGCTAGCTCGGCGAAGGGATAGGCCTTGAAATGGCCGTCGATCTCCAATCCCAGTACCCGCTCCTTGGGGTGGTAGCCCTTGGCACGGAAGCGGACGGGAAAATACAACCCTTCCTCCTGCCCGTTCAGGCTCACCCCCAGCACCTGGTCCTCCGGCTTGAGATCGCCTGCGGCGTCGGCCCTGGCAAAGCGCGGCTGGTCGATGGACGCAATGCCGTCGCGCGGCGGCCCACCAGGGAGGATCGCGGACGCGGGCACCAGCGCCCCAGCCAGGTCGAAGCCGTTCTTCACCGGCGCGGCCAACGCCGTGGTCGCGAACGTCAGGGAGAGCAGGAAGGTCGTAAGGTATCGCATGCACATTGGTCAGTCTCGCAAGTGTTACATGCCCATGAGTCGCTCCGGCCTCGCATTCCTTACAACCTTTTCTCGATGGCCAGTTGTGCGAGATCGGCTCGCGAGCTTGCCGGATGGATGACCAGATGAACGAAAAGCACCGCGTGTTTACCAGGTATCGCGCGCGCACTGCGCTGCCGGCCGCCCAGCGGTTCGGGGATAGGGCCACGTGCACTTCCCGTCGCTCGATGTGCCGTCGGATTGGGTCAGCACCAGGAAGCGCGCCAGTGACGGCACCACCGGCACCACCAACAGAAACAGCCCATGGTAGCTGCGGGTGAGGCTTGCGGCCACGATGCCGCCCGCGTACGAGAGGACAAGGTATTGCTTCTTTCGTAAACAGCAGGGCCTGACTGCATCCTCCCGCAGGACCTCATCCTCCTCCAAGGCATAACCGTTGCGTTGCGAGTCAGGCCATCAGGATGCCTGCCAGCGCTGAACGATCTGATCGGCGAGGTCGGTGAGTTCTGATGCGACAAGGTCCGGGATAAGAACTTCTGCTGCGGGCAGAATCGCGTTGTGAGGACGTGTAACGAGTGCGCCACGGCAGCCGGCGGCCTGGGCACCAACCGTGTCCCACAAATGACAGGCGACGAGACACAGGTACGAGGTTTCGAGGCCCATCTCCGTCGCGACGAGACGGTATGTTTCGGGGGCAGGCTTGAATTTTCGAACCGCCTCGCTGCTGAAGGAGCGTTCGAAGAACCCGCCAATCCCGGCGCGTTCAAGCGGCGTGGGCGAAGACGCGCTTGCCGAATTTGTCAGTGTAACAAGCCGGAAACCCGCATCGCGCAGCCGGGTGAGGGCCGGGACGACGTCGGGATGCGCCGGCATCGCATTCATCAGCTTTTTCAGTTCATCGATATCGCCTTCGGTGACGGTGACTCCGTGGATTGAGGCCACCATACGCAGGGTCCCTGCGCCCAGTTCTCCGAACGGTGTGTAGAGGCCCGAGAGGGTCATTGTTTGGGAGTAGAGGATCAATTGCGCAAACCATTCCCTCAGAACTGACGGAGCGCTAAAGACGCGGTCAAACAACGGTTCGAGTATGGTGATATCGAGCAGCGTCTCATTCACGTCGAAAACGATGATCGAGGGAGCTGAGTCATTGGGCATGGGGTATCCTCGTTCGGTCTGCCTGTGCCAGCCGCACCATCTGGAATGTCAGATTCCAGACGGGCCTTTTCAACACAGCAGATACAGATAATGTGTGAGTCTGGGCGGAAGCTTCCACCCCTCCCTGACCATTGGGTATATTAGGCCGCATTGTGCCGGAAATATCGCGAGCGAGTGTCATAGGCGTGTTGCACTCTCCATTTTTCTGGTGCTCGTCTCGTCAATCGCCGTCTTGCGCCACGGTGATACCGATCACTTTCTATACTCCGCGCGTTCTTACCGGACCTGCACGGTCAGGTTTGGTTCAAATACCCTGGCGGCCATTCACGAGTGTTGCCATCGTGGCGATCCGCTCGAACCAGGTGTGGGGCGTCGTATGCGGACCCTCAGTAGGTCGTTCGAAGAGGATGATAATGCCGCTGAAGAAGTTGGCGACGATCTCCTGCAAGCCGAACCCAATGCCGACGGTCAGGGTCGCCGCCAGACACTGGTTTGGTGCCAGTTGGCCCCGAGGGTGCTGAGCACCAAGAGGACGCCGGTAACGACGATGGCGTGGAGCGCCGCAATTCCCAGATTCGTTAAGGTGATCGGAAGCTGTTCGGCCGAAAATCCATATATTCCCCCCTTGAGTGACGTCCGACCCAAGTCAGATCAGTCCCTTGGCGTGCGCCTCCTCGGAGTAGTGCCATAATATGATGTGCCCCGATTGATCGGGGCGCGCCGAGCGGCTATGGTTCGGGCATGTTTATTCGCCGCACGACGATCAAGAGCCGGGAATCCGGCGAGCCCTATTACACCTACCGCTTGGTCGAGTCGGTGCGCATGGGCCAGGCGGTACGCCAGCAGACGATACTCAATCTTGGCCGTCAATTTGAGGTGCCCAGGGCGCAATGGGGACCCTTGGCGCAGCGCATCGAGGCGCTGATCCAAGGGCAATTGGATCTGATCGCCGATGGCCTGGAGCCGCAGTGGGAGGCGATGGCGCAGGACTATGCGGCGCGCATTGTCAGCCGCCGTAACGCGGTTGCAGCGGGTGGATGTCATTCGCCCTCGCAGTGTCGGGGCCGAACCTGTGGCCCTGGAGGCGTTGCGGCGTTTGGGCCTGGACGTCAAGCTTGCCGAGTTGGGATTGAATCGCCACCAGTTGCATGCCGCCATCGGGGTCATCGTCGGGCGGATGGTTCATCCTGGCAGCGAGCTGGCGACGCACCAATGGTTGCAACAGCGCAGTGGTCTGGGGGAATTGCTGGACTACGACTTCAACGGCCTGGATCTGAGCCGCTTGTATCGGGTCAGTGATCGGCTGTTGGCACACCGAGCGGCATTGGAGGGATTTCTCTACCAGCAGGAGTGCGACCTGTTCTCCTTGACCGAGACCATTACCCAGGTATGACCTGACCAACACCTTCTCCGAGGGTACGGCCAGCGGCAACGCGAAGGCCCAGCGGGGCCATTCCAAGGAGAAGCGCTCGGACTGCCCACTGGTCACCCTGGCCCTAGTGCTCGATGGCAGCGGCTTTCCCAAGCGCAGCGAGGTCTTCGCTGGCAACGTTAGCGAGCCTGCGACGCTTAAGCTCATCGATCCCTGCGCTGATTTTTTCCAAATGTAGTGACCAAGACCTCCATCTGAAAACCACAACCCATTGAAAACATAAGAATCTGCTGGGTGAGGCGACAAGGATGGGTTAATATGCCGGCGCGGTAGCCCACCTGTGGCCAAACTTGAGCCAGTGTCGCTAAGGCATTGTCCCGGAAGCGCGGAACCTGCCTTGGCCACAGGTTATCCACCGAGGTGACCCCAGCCAATGTGGACAACCATTCGGGATAGCGGGCAGTCGCCTCCTCCGCGAGTTGCGTACGTTCAGAGCACCTGACCTCTACGCTGGCGTCGGTCTGAGAAAGCCAGTGTTTTGTCTCGTTCCCACGGTCCCCGTGGGAACGAGGGGGGCGAGCGTCTCAGGGTGAGCAAAGACGCTCAGGCAAGGGTGGCAAGATCCCGGGTCGTCGATTACCCTTTCCGTGGACGCGGGGATCGGCCCCACGTCTGTCGTTGTTTACTTTTCATCTCGAAACGATCATCAGGGAGAACAACATGACGCGCGAAACGATGAGACGTTACACCATCGGCGCCCTGTTCGCGGCCGGCTGCGTAATGGTGCTGGGCAGCGGTACGGCATTGGCGGAATCGGCCTGTAAGGGCATGCCCCAGAGCGGCTGCGAGAAGGCGGCCGACTGCGTCTGGGTCGGCGGCTACGAGAAGAAGGACGGCAAGAAGGTCGCTGGCTACTGCCGGACCAAGTCCAAGGGTGGGGCCTCCGACGAGAAGGCCGATAAACCTGCAACCACATCAAAGGACAAAAAGTAGTCACAGGAGGCCTGTTCGCCCAACAGGTTCGCTGCCGCCGGCGGAAACTTCGCCGGCGGCCGATTTTTTTGTTAGCCCATCTTTGGCATTTCGGCCGCGCGTTCCGCCCAAAAAGCCCCGTTTTTCCGCGCTCGCGCGGCGCTCGAATCCTACCAGATCAACATGTTAGTGAAGATGGAGTGCCCAAGGTCGCCACCGAAAATTTGTAACCGACTGAAATAACGTGGAAGTTCTGGGAAGGGTGCCAAAGATGGGCTTACACGACCAACTGCGTGCTGCTGATCCTGTTCTTCATCGGCTCCGTCCGTTACGTCAGCCTCCACTATTGGCTGGCTCGGGCGACGAGCAAGCGGGGCGCCGGCTTCGCGGACCGCTCCATGGAGGGGGTCTGATCGAGCCACTGGCCATCGCCAGGGAAGGGGCGCGGACAGGCGACCGTTGGCGGTGAGCGAGGACCGTGGTGCCATAACGTCACGACGCAGCCAAGCGAACGACAACCATGGATGGCGGGCTGGGGGATGCCCCATGGATGGGTCGCCAGCACGCTATTCGAGAGGGCGATGCCCTCATCCCGCGCAATATTCTGTAAGGACTCGCTGGCTGGTCCGACCAAGGTAGGAGCGACACAGTTGCTAGGTGGTCCCATCCGACGGCCCTGCGGCCGAGACGACGAGACCGCGCGAACCCTTCGTTATCCGCTGCCCCGAGATGGGCATAATCCGAAAAATTCGATACTGGAGAAGCGATATGATCGCTTCCAAGACGACTTCCATCGCACTCGCCCTGACCGCCACCCCGGGGCACCTCTGCCGCCGTCCAGGCCGGCACCAACCCCTTCGGCCTCAACGAGCTGGACAGCGGCTACATGCAACTCGCCGCGGTGGCAACCGGAGAGACACCGCGAGCGGTGCCAAGAAGACTGCCGCCGAGGGCAAGTGTGGCGAGGACAAGTGTGGCGCTAATAAGAAGGCGGCCGCGGAAGGGAAGTGCGGTGCTGAAAAGAAGGCCGCTGAGGGTGAGTGTAGCGGCTCCAAGTAACGGCATCCCCCAATCGACCGGTCGTTTCAACCCCCATGCGGGGGCCGGGCCGGTCGGCCCGCTCCCGCCTCCTGAGCCCCATCTCATGACGACATACCCCATCCAGGGCGCCGGCTTGGGGCTGGGGCGCGACTTTCTTGACGAGGCCATCGTTGAACCTTGACCAGGCGGCTCAGTCCTTAGCCCGGTCGTGTCCCTCGGCCAAGGCCCGGCGAATACGCTCCCGCGCATCGGCAGGGAGCTCCGCGGCATCTGCCTCGGCCTCGACGCGCCGCCGCAGCAAACGCATCGCTCGCCGCATGAGATCGAGCTGTTGCTCGAAACGCCGACAACTGACGCACATCCACAGGTGCAGGCGAAGACCCCAGCGTTCCCGACGACTGAGAGGGCGCTCCTGCCGTTCCGAGAGCAGATGGCTCGCGTCTTTACAGGTCAACATCAGCATTCACCCCCTGTGGTCAGCATCTTTGAGCCAGGTGCTGTCGAGACATCGGCGCAGCCCGAGACGCGTCCGATGCAACATGGTCCATAGGTTATTCGGGGTAATGGCCAGATCCTTACAGATCGTTTTGGTGTCCTCTTCCAGAACCTCGCGCAGCCAGAACAGATGCGCCAACCGTTGCGGCAAGGCATCCAGACAGCGCTGCAGAAAGGCGACGAATTCACCCCGCTCCAGCATCTCCTCGGGGTTCCCCCAGTCGGAGAGCTTGTTCCGCCAGTGTCCGGACGGGTCGAAGTCGCTCTCGTCGCCGGGGGCGTCGGACTCCGCGCGGTCGTCCGGGTCTTCGAGTTGGACCTCGCGCGCCTGGCGCCGGAACTGGTCCATGACCTTGTGCTTGAGAATGCCGACGAGCCAGGTGCGCACCGAGGCGCCGCCGGCGAACCGTCCGCGCGCCCCCAGGGCGGCCAGCAGGGCCTCCTGAACCGCATCTTCTGCCTTGTGTGGGTCGCGCAGATGGAGCAGGGCATACCGGTAGAGGGCGCTGCCATGCTCGTCCAACCAGGTCTCGGGGGACCCAGCCGGGTGCTCGTCCAAGTGTTTGTTCAAGTTGGCTTCCTCCATCGGGTCGGCCGCCACTGGGGGCACGTTCCAGACGATCGACCCGCCGAGATTGTGCACCGATCAGTACATTCGATCCCAACACAGCGCTGGAAGCGGCGATGCATCAGTTCTGGTCAAAGGGCTATGAGCACACATCCATGCATGACCTGCTCGCCGCCATGAATCTTTCAAAAAGCAGCCTTTACCAGGCGTTCGGCAGCAAGCGGCAACTGTTTCGGCGATGTGTCGGGCGCTACGCGGACCAGTTCGCGGCGCAGTTGCGCCACGGCCTGGCCGAGGCCCCGTCGGGATGGCGCTTCATCGAGGATTTCCTGCATTCGGTGCTGCGAGACGTGGCAGGGACACCGCGCGGCTGCCTGGTGATGAATACCGCCAGCGAGCTCGGCCAGAGTGAGCCGGAAATCGCCCGGGAAATGTCGCGAAGCATCGGCCGCTTCCGCGAGGTCCTACAGGCCGCGGTGGAACGTGCCCAGCGCGAGGGAGACATCGCGCCCGAGCGGGATGCGTGGACGCTGGCCACCTACCTGGTCGGCAGCATGAGCGGGTTAAAGGTCCAGGCCAAGGCCGGGGCTGACGCCCAGACCCTCAAGGGCATCATCGCAGTGGTGCTCGGTGCCTTAGCCTGAAGTTTTTTGCTCCGTCCAGGAGTCATCCCATTCAAGCACTTCCCGCCCGAGGCGCTGTTCCGGCGTATCGCCCCCTACTGGAGTTCATCCGTAACGACGAGGCTTTTACGACCCTAAAGACCGGTTTTACCGATGACATGTTCCCTGCCGGGGACGCCAACGCCGAACTGGCGACGGTGCGGCACGCGCTATACATCCTGCCTGCGGAGCCTTGGGCCAGACGGGTCAGCGGGGTCCTCGCCAACGACCTGGCCGGGGGTGCCAGATCGCGCCCACGCCCTGCTCACCCTAGGGTGGGTGCATATAGATCATCAGCCGAAGACGAGCTTAGCGCGGAAGTCATCATTCCACACTGGAGCGCGGGAGCAAGACGAGGGTACCACTCCCGCTGAGTTGGCGACCAAGGCCATCCTGGCGGTGCGCAGCAACTCACCCCGCCTCTACTCTACCGCAACACCCTGGTGTTCTTGGCCGCGGACACGGCCCGGCTGCAGGACCTAGACGAGGCGGGACGATGCTCCCATCGTTTTTAACGCTGAATTCAAATCGCTCGCGCTCCCAACGACGTCAGAAGCCCCCCAATTCACCGCCCCGCCGTCCCAGGCGCGGCCATCCCTACGGACCGCTAATCTACAGCGACTTCCCACGCCAATTTAGCGTCTCCTTAAACGCCATGGGGTTATGATATTGGGCCCTCGCAGCCCCGGGCTGCCTGGCGGGCGCCGTTCGGGTGCCGCCCTGCAAACACATGAAGGAGCCCCTCATGCCCCCTATCCCTCCCCACTTGACCAAGAATCTCATCGCCGCCGCCGTTTTTGGGGGCGTAGGCATCTTTCTGGCCACCGTCGTCCCCAGCTTAGAGATCGCTTGGGTGATGGCGATCCTCCTGTTGACCATCTACCTGTTTGCCTTCGAGATCGTCGGCGTCGACGTAGCCGCCGTCACCATCATGATCCTGCTCGGACTGACCGGCCTGTTGCACCCCTTGATGGGTCTCTCCGAGGGGCTGGTACCCGTCTCGCATCTGTTCAGCGGCTTTTCCAGTAACGCGGTCATCTCGATCATGGCGGTCATGATCATCGGGGCTGGACTCGACCGTACCGGGATCGTTGCCCAGGTCGCCGGCTTCATCATGCGCATGGGCGGCACCACGGAGGCGCGGGTCATCCCCATGATCTCCAGCACCGTGGGCGTCATCTCCAGCTTCATGCAGAACGTTGGGGCCGCTGCCCTGTTCCTGCCGGTGGTCAGTCGCATCTCGGCGCGCTCCGGACTGCCCATGTCGCGGCTGCTGATGCCCATGGGCTTCTGCGCCATCCTCGGCGGCACCATCACCATGGTCGGCTCCAGCCCCCTGATCCTCCTCAACGATCTGATCCTGACCTCCAATCAGACACTGCCAGAGGGGGCCGCGGCCATGGAGACCTTCCAACTCTTCGACGTCACCCCCATCGGCCTGGTCCTGTTGGCGACCGGCATCGCCTACTTCGTACTGGCCGGGCGCTTTGTCCTGCCCGTGGCCCCCAACGAGCTCTTGGAGGGTTCCGACCCCATGCAATACTTCGCCGAGACCTATGGCATCGGCGACGTAGCGGTGAAGGAGTTGCGAGTGCCCAACACCAGCGACCTGATCGGCATCAGCGTCGATGAACTGGAGCAGGAATGGTGGGTCCGGGTGATCGCAGTCGAGAAGGGCGACGGACTGCGACTCGGGACCGACGGGGTGGATCGCTCCCTGGGGATCGAGGGCGGGACCGACCTGGCGCTGCTTGGGTCGCCGGAGCGAATCGCCAATCTGGCGGCAGCCAAAGCATTGACCGTAAAGCCAGAACTGGATGTCTTCTCCGAGGCCCTCTCCAACGCCAAGGCCGGCATCGCCGAGTTGGTCATCCGGCCTGGGTCCAGCCTTATCGGCAAAACCGCCCGGGACATCTGGATGCGCAAGACCTATGGCCTATCCTTGCTGGCCATCCACCGCGGCGAGGAACAGATCAGCGTGGCCACGGGCGGCGTGCGTAACACCCCCTTCCGAGTCGGTGACGCCCTGGTGGTACATACAACCTGGGTGGATCTGGCGCGCCTGGAGAGAAACCGAGACTTCGTGATCGTCACCACCGAGTACCCCCATGAGGACCTGCGCCCGCACAAGCTCGGCGCAGCCCTGTTCTTCTTCGCCATCACCCTGTACCTGCTGCTGTTCACGGATCTGCGCCTATCCATCGCCCTGTTCGTCGGGGCCCTGGGTATGATCCTGTCCCGGGTCCTGTCCATGGAGGAGGCCTACCGGGCGATCAGCTGGAAGTCCGTCTTCCTGCTCGCCTCCCTCATCCCACTGGGGCTGGCGGTCGAGTCCACCGGCACCGCGGCCTGGATTGCCGAGCGTACCCTCTCGGTGGTCGGCGATATGCCGATCTGGGTCATCCAGGGGGCGGTCATGCTGCTCGCGACCATCTTCACCCTGGTCATGTCCAACGTGGGCGCCACCGTCCTGCTGGTCCCCCTGGCCATCAACATCGCCCTCGGGGCCGGGGCCGATCCTGCGCTGTTCGCCCTGACCGTGGCCATCGGCACCTCCAACTCCTTCCTCATCCCCACCCATCAGGTCAACGCCCTGATCATGGGGCCCGGCGGCTACCGGGTGGCGGACTTCATGCGTGCCGGCGGGATCATGACCGTGCTGTTCCTGGTGGTCGCCATGGTGATGCTGAACCTGGTGTTCTGAGGACGGGGTCGCCTAACCGACGCTAATGCCGCTTCCCCCTACCCCGGAATCCAGATCCATGCCCAACCGACCCCGTACCCGAAGGACCAAGATCGTTGCCACCATCGGCCCCGCCTCGGATGCGCCAGAGACGCTTGCGGCCATGCTGCGGGCGGGCATGAATGTCGCAAGACTGAACCTGTCCCACGGCAGCTTCGACGAGCACAGGGCCAGGCTGACGCGCATCCGCGCTGCGGCGGAAGCGGTGGGCGTGCAAGTGGCGATCATGATCGATACCCGCGGGATCGAGATTCGTACCGGCGCCGTGACCGAAGGCGTGGTGGAGCTGAAGTCCGGGGAGGAGTTCTCGCTATTCACGGACAAGCGCGTCGGCGATGCCCATGGCGTCTCGGTGTCCTATCAGCGGCTACCGCGGGAGGTGAATCCGGGCGATACCGTCCTACTTGACGACGGCGCCATGGAGCTACAGGTACTGGCGACAACCGAGCGCGAGGTGCGCTGTCGGGTGGTGGTCGGCGGGCTGCTACGGGCCAGCAAGGGGGTCAATCTGCCCGGCGCCCAGCTCTCGGTGACGGCGGTAGACCCAGAGCACCGCGACGACGTGATCCGGGAGCTGACCTTTGCGGCCGAGAACGACGTCGAATACATCGCGGCATCCTTTATTCAGAGCGCCGACGAGGTGCACCGGATGCGCGAGATCCTGCTGGAGCACGGCGTGGAGATCCCGATCATCGCCAAGATCGAAAACCGTGCCGGGGTTGCCAACCTGGAGTCTATCGTGCTTGCGGCCGATGGCGTCATGGTCGCCCGAGGCGACCTCGGCGTGGAATTGCCGCTGGCAGACGTGCCAAGCACCCAGAAGAAGATCATCCGCACCACGGTCAGCAACGGCAAGCCTGTCATCACCGCTACGCAGATGCTCGCCTCGATGGAACGGAACCCGAAGCCGACCAGAGCCGAGGCCAGCGACGTGGCCAACGCGATCCTCGACGGCAGCTCGGCGGTGATGCTGTCCGGCGAGACCGCCGCCGGCGCCTACCCGGTCGATGCGGTGCGGATCATGGCCGAACTGGCGGTGCGTGCCGAGGCATCTCTGCGCGAGTACGGCTGGCTGCAACAGACCCTGCCGCATCCGTCCAACGTGGTCACCGAGGCGGTCTCCCACGCAGCGGTGCGCATGGCCGAGCAGCTCGGTGCGCGGGCCATCCTGAGCCTGACCGAGACCGGCTTCACCTCGAGGCTGATCTCCAAGCACCGACCCGAATGCCAGATCCTCGCCGTAACCGCCTCCCTGAAGGTCGCACGCAGGCTCGCGTTGAACTGGGGCGTCATCCCGGTGCTCTACGACGTCGGCATCTCTGACGACGAGAAGATCGCAAGGGCGATTCAGGTCGCCCGCGAGCGTGGGCTCGTTCAAGCGGGCGACATGTTGATCGGCACCTGGGGCCATACCGAGAGCGCGGGCGGCACCGATGCGATCCGGGTATTGATTGTCCCTGATTAGTGGAGAGGTCGGTGAGGATCTTTCTTCAGCGAACGGCGGCCCGCACAGCTTGCCCGGTATCGCCTCGCTCATCTGCTTTCGCCCCATCAGTTGTGATGAGGGCGGATTTCAGCAGATACGGCTCAGCGTGTTCGGCCTAAGGCGATTCTGTTTCTGTTGAGATGGGCGCGGGACTTGCATATCGAACCCAGCCCTTTCGACTCAGGCTCGATCCGCTCGTACCCAAGAGTCGAGCAGCGCGACCCAGGATCGCGACCGCGCCGGCCCGCCCGACGGTGTACGAGCGATGACAACAGGGCCTCATCGATGCGATGAAGGACGGCGGGATCGCACGGATGCTATTGTAACTGCTGACAAACCCGGCTTCGGAGTTGCGGTCGCTGTTGATATCCGGGTACAGACAGGTACAAAACGAGCAAAAAATGACACTATTGGCCGAATAGGCCGCTTTGCGATGGGAGCCTCGCTACAGCAGGATTTGCCGCAGAGGAGGCCCTTCGCATTGCGCAACAGCGACGAGGAATATCAGTCATGCCCCTATCAAACGATGAGACAAGCGATCAGGAGATGATCGAGATCTTCGTGGAGGAGGCCGGTGAGATTCTAGAAAGTATGGATAGGGACCTTGCCGCCTGGCGGCAACACCCTTCCGACAAGGACGCGCTTTCGGGGATCCGCCGCGCCTTCCACACCCTGAAGGGCAGCGGCCGCATGGTCAAGGCCATGGAACTGGGGGAACTCGCGTGGAAGGTCGAGAACATGCTGAACCGGGCGGTGGAAGGCTCCGTGCCGGTAACCGACCGCATGGTGCAACTGGTGGCTACCAGCCGCGCAGCCCTGCCGTCGCTCGTCGAGGCATTCAGGACGCAACGGAAGCCGGATATGGGCAGCGAGTTGCAATCATTGATGAACCAAGCGGATGGCATCGCCGACGGCCAGAGGCCAACCGCGCCCACCATGCGCCCAGTGCACGCGGAGGCAGGCGACCAGGCCGGGGCACAGGTCCGCCGCCATGACCTAGAGCAAGCCCTGGATCGGGCAGCCAAGAGGGCCGACGAGGCCCTGCAGCGCTCGGAAATGGCGCTACAACAGGTACGTCGCCTGGCCACACAGATCGGCGCCGCCCAGACGCACGAAGGTTTCGGCCGTGCGGAACTGGCGCCCCTGTTCGAGCGCGTGAACGTCCTGGGCAGGGATCTTGCCGAGCTGCGTCGCACGTCCAGACGGCCCCAGCAGGACGCCGATCCTCATCCACGGGAATTGCTGCAGTCCATCGACCAACGCATCCGGGAGAAGCTGGCACCAACGGAGCACGCTCGGGCCGAGGTGACCCGTGAGCTCGAAGCAAACCGGCATGCGGCGGTCTCCGCCCGCAGGCTGGCGATAGTGGCCTTGCTTATCAGCCTCGCCGTGTTGGGCGGCGCCGCAGCCCTGGTACTGCTCCAGGCTGGCTGACCTGGGTCCTTTCCCCCCAAGGTCCAATACGGAACGCGATGCCGACGGTTCCGATCGGGGCGCCGGCACCATCCGTAGAGATTCACCGAGCGACGGACCGCGCCTCCACCAGCAGTTCCTCACAGGCGCTCACGACCTCTACCCCATCCCACTCCAGGGGGCCAAGACCGACGTAGCGCAGGCGCCCCTGGTGGTCGATCAGGACACCTGTGGGCAGCACCTTGCCCCCCCATGCGCGAAAGGTCGCGCCCTCTGCATCGAGCAGCACCGGAAAGTCGATGCGCCATTGGGCCAGGGTGCGCTCGACCTTGCGCCGGGCCTCCGCCACATTGACCCCGACCACCACAAAGGGCTGCCCCTGCATCTTTTCCGCCAGGCGCTGGATACCCGGCATCTCCTCTAGACAGGGCTGGCACCAACTGGCCCAGAAATTGAGCAGGACCACCTGCCCCCGCCAGGTGTCGAGACTCTGACTTTGGCCCGCGAGGTCGGGCAGGTCGAGGGCGGGGGCTGCCTGAGGCCCCAGGTTACGCAGCTCGCCCGCCGGACAGAGCGGCGCCACGGCCAGCAGAATGGCGATGGCCACAAGTTGCATGACTATCCGACCGAGACCGTTGTCGAGCATAGGGGTTGCCTCTGGATTCGACCGTGCGGCGGTCTGTGTGCGCGATGCGGGTTGCAGAAAAAAGGCCCCGCCCGGTCTCCCGGACGAGGCCCAGGCGCTCGTCGCCTCGCGGCGAGGTGGCGCCTCCAAGGAGTCTACCGCATCACCGTTCGAAGCTCTTGTTCACGCTGTGGCAGAGACCACATGACACCGGGTCACCGGCCTGGACGGTGCGATTGGAACCCTCGACGCTGAAGCTCCGGGTGACCGGGGACCGTGACAGTACCGTGCCCAGGTGATCGGAACCGTGGCAGGAGCCGCAGGTGCCACCGCCGGCCTTGCCGTTCTCTCGCTTGGCCAGGTCCTTGTGCGCCTCCTTCCAGAAGCGGCTGTCATTGACCAGATGCATCCCATGCGGACCACCCTGGGTGTCGCTGGACATGGCGCTGGTGGTGTGACAGGTACTGCACTCGCTCACCGTACCGGAGTGGCCCTGGAGCTGCCCGGCGGTGACGTTGTCGTTGTTCAGCGGTGAGCCGTCCTGATCCCACTCCGCGTGGGTCGCCCCATGGCACCCCTCGCACATGACCCCACCGTGACCGGTGCTGACCCGATAGAGCATCTGGTTGCCGGCACCTGGATTGGCAAAGCCGTTGAAGCTGGCCGGGACCGTGTTCTCGGCAAAGACCTTGTTGGCCGGGACGATAGGCTTGGCGTTGGTGTCGCCACTGAGGTATGCGCGGATCAGGCGGATACCGTCGGCGTTGCCGTTGGTATCGTAGCCGTTGACCACGGTCCCGCTGCTGCCCGCCAGGTTGTTGTTCGCGTCACCCGTGTGGCAGGAGCCGCAACCGGGTTCGTTGGCCCAGGGCACGCGCTTGGTCAGGTCGGCCCCGGCCGGGAAGGGCTGGGCGGCGCTGACGTTGGCTGTGAAGTCGTCACCGACCTGGGTCAGGTCGCCGTGGCAGTCCTGACAGACCATGCCACCATTGGCCATGGCCCCGCGCATGCACTTGGTATTGGTGCCCGGATGGCATTGGTAGCAGGTCTGCTCCAGGACGGCCTCGCGGGCGGCCTGGTTGCCTGGCAGGCCGGTGCCGGCGCTGTCGGCGGTGGGCGCAGGCATAGCCGGGAAAAGCCCAGTGCCGGCGTGGGCCATATGTAGGACCCGCGAATTACTCTGCTGCACCCGCTGCACACGCCCGTTGGCTGCGGTATCCGGGTTGGCTGCGTCGCCACCAAGGGGACCGAACTGAGCCAAGTCGAGGGCCGGGGTGTAGTGGCAGACCTGACAGACGACCGACTGGCCCTGATCGAGCGCCTTGTTGGCCAGGCAGTTGGCGTTGCCGTTGGGCGTGTCGGTGCTCATGCCGTTACAGGCGGTGGCGTTGCCGTCGGTATCGCGGTAGGCCGCCCCGTGTAGGAGGTCGTGGAGGCGCAGGACGTTGATGTCCGTGGCGTACTCGACGCTCACGGCCAGCGGCACGCTAGCACCTACCAGAGGATCGCTCGTGCTGTCTTCCACCGGCAGCCCTGCGTCGATCAGCGTCTGGTTGGCGGAGCCCGCATTGGGGCTATCGGGCATGTCGAACCGCGAGCCGTGACAGTTCTTACAACTAGCCTCCCCGGAGATGGGCAGCACCGTATCGACGGTGGCCAGCACAGTAGTACCACTGCTGTTCTTGGCCTGGACCCGCACCAAGGGGTAGGGATTCTCGCGCCCGAAGTCGTCGAAGGCGGCGAAAGGTACCCCTGCGCCCTCGAACCAGTTCACGCCATTCGCCACGTAGCCGAACGGGAAGTTGACGAAGAACGGCTTGTCGCCGTAGTGCTCCTCCGCAACCTCGGCGTTGTTGCCGACATAGGGGTTGGCAATGCCGGGCATGGCGTGCTGCACGGCGGAGAGGAACTCGTCGCCGCTGTTGACCAGGCCGTCGGGGCCGATATACAGGTCCTCGACATTAGGCACCGGCAGGCTGAGGTCGACGTTCTTGGACGGGTCATTAGGATCGTAGAAGGCGGCCAGGATACCCGGAGGATAGAAGGGGTCGTACGCCTGGAAGGCGACCGTCCAGAAATTGGTCTTGTAGACATCCCCGGAGTCGGTCAGGCCTGTGAAGGGGTAGTTTGTGGCCGGATCCAGGGGCGCGCTGAGGATGGGATCATTGGGGTTTGAGGCCGCAGAGTAGGTCACCTGGGCCTGGCTGGGCCCGAGGACCTTGGGCTCGGCGCCCTTCTGGATGACCTGGGCGAGCAGGACCTGGAAGGGCGGCAGGATGCTCGATATGCGGGTATCCAGGTCGCCGCAGTGCATGCCCAGGTCGTTGATGGCGACCACCTGATAGCCGCTGCTGCCGGTGCCGGCTGCGGGGCTCAGGGAATTGGCGCTGTCGGGCTTGGGGGCCTCGCCCACAGGGCCGACCATGTAAGGGTCAACACCCACATCCAGCGCATTCTGGCTGGTCGAGTTGATGGAGGCATTGGGCGGAGTGCCCCCGCCGGGGGGCGTGGTATCCGAGCTTCGAACGGTCACCTGGGTCGTACAGGTCGCCTGGGTGCCGTAGCGCGAGACCTGCAGGGTAGTCGCAAAGGTCCCTGCCTGGGAATAGGAGACGGTCCTGGTTCGGCTCGTGCTCGAGCTGGGGTTGCCGCCGCTGAAGCCCCAGTTGTAGTTCGGGGTTCGGCTGAACCCGGAGACGTTCGCTGACCAGGAGACGCTTCCGCCCGGGGTGACGGTCGGGTTCTGGGGCGAAATGGTGCAGGACGCAGTGGACGAACGCGAGTCCGAATCCGAGTCGGCCAAGCTTAAGCCCGGCCATGGCAGGGCAAGCCCGATCGACAGCGCCACCCCAAAGGGGGCGGCAGTGCTTCGCAAGTTCATAATGATGTGCTCCACTCCAAAAAAGGGCGTTCAACGACGCCTGAATTATTGTCTTAGCGGTCCTGCGGCTCGGGCCCCAGGCCTTGCGGGGAGGTGCATTGCCCCAAGGGGCGTGTCGGACCGCCTTGCGTGCAAACGGCCGATCACAGCCGGATGCTCCTCTCGATCTTCCGGTGCGCCACTGGGCCTGACAAAGGTCCCGCAGTCAGGAGCAACACCGCATGGCAGAAGGCTGCCTGTGGCTTCTGAGACTCCAGCCCCAACTACTCATCTGTGTCACCCGGCGGCCACCGACCTATCGCGACGGACACCCTGGCTAGCGCAGCACAAATTGGGCCAGACCAAGATTGGCCACTGAATGGCGGGTAACCCATTGATAATGCGGTTGAGCGCAGCTTGACTTCGGAGTCTCAGCGCCAAGTTGTGACACGAATGGCAGCTTGCATCTGTCGGAACTGACAGATACCCGACAGAAGTGACAGGTAAGGCGCGAGTGCGGGAAACAGCGAGGAAGTGGTAACGACGTTCAGCTAGCTGTCAGGCGACAATTCCTATACTCGCGCCATGTCGGGCCTGGAGAATGCCCCGACCTCGATTCAGCCTGGCCCTGAAAAGGGCTGCCAGCATTGAGGTACATACCGCCGTGAATTCACCGGTCGCCCTGCAATCGCTCGCCGATGTCTATGTCCAGCCCTTTGTGGTGATCGACAGCAAGCTGCGTGTGCGCTTGGTCAATCGTGCCTTCGAGACCGCTTACGGCGTCGCCCGAGGCGACGCGGTGGGACGCCCCTGCTATGAATTATTGCATGTCCAGGGGGCACGTCCCTGCCCCTGCGGGCCGGATGGTAGCCACTGCCCGTTCCGCGAGGTCTTCGCCGGGGCCCCAGGGGAGGTTTGCGTCAACACCTATCGGGATGAGGAAGGGGGTGAGCGTCTGATGCACATCCACGGGCACCCCTTGCGCACCGCCTCTGGGGAAATCCTGCTCGGTGAGTTGATCGGGGCAGACGAAGCACCACAGCTCGAGCTGCAAACGCCTCACACCGGGCCACGCATGGTCGGGGACTCCGCCGGCTTTCGCCAGGTCCTGGGCCGGCTGCGCCTGGCCGCGGCATCCGCAGCGCCTGTCTTGCTGGAGGGGGCGACAGGGACCGGCAAGGAACTGGCGGCGAGCTACATCCACCGTCACTCCCCCCGCGCCCCTGGGCCCTTCGTGACCCTGGACTGCACCACTCTGGGCGAGGATCTGTTCGAGAGCGAGGTCTTCGGGCACGTGCATGGCGCCTTCACCGGCAGCGTCGGAGTACGCCAGGGCCTGTTCGAGCGGGCCGATGGGGGCACCCTGTTCCTGGACGAGATCGGCGAACTGCCCCTGGCCATGCAGGCCAAGCTCCTGCGGGTCTTGGAGAGCGGCCAGTTCCGCCGCGTCGGCAGCGACCAGACCAGGCAGGCGGATGTGCGCATCGTCTGCGCCACCAACCGCGATCTGGGCGACAGCTCCGGTTTTCGCCAGGACCTCTACTACCGGGTTGCCTGCATGCGGGTGCGCATGCCGGCACTGGCGGAGCGAATCGAGGACATCCCTGCGCTCGCTCAGGAACTGCTGCTGCGCATCGGCGCCTCTGCCCAGCGATCCTTTGACCTGGACCCGAGCGCCCTGCCCCTGCTCCAGGGCCACCCTTTCCCCGGCAACATCCGTGAACTGCGCAACGTACTCTGGGTCGCTGCAACCCACAGTAACGGCGGGCGCATCTCCGCTCACCAGATCGCCCAGGCGCTGCGCGCCGCACCGGGAAGCCCGGAGCCCGACGCGCCGCCGGCCTCGGCCCCGCTGCCCAGCGCGCCAAGCGTCAACTTGCAGGACCTGGAGGCGGACCATGTGCGCTCTCTGCTAGCCACCCATGGGGGTAATCGGCGGGCGGTCTCCGTGGCGCTCAGGGTCAGCGAGCGGACCGTCTACCGCAAACTCAAGCGCTATGGGCTCTCATAAGCCGGTCTGACTGCCCCCAAATGAGATGCTGGTTAAGGCCATCCCTGGCTTGAATCAGCTCGCCCGCCCCCGAGGCGCGACTCGTGTGGCGCCTCCCTCGCGGTTCAAACATGAACAATCGGTCATGTTTTCGACCGCTGCTCGTAAGGTAATCCCCCCTATCCTGTACCCCAGACATCGCGGGCGCTGACCCGCCATTGCGCCGCTGGAGGACAGTTTGGCCCTGACGAAACGCCGCTGCTGGTCCGCGGCCCTAGCGCCGCTCCTGGCCCTAGGGCTGGCGGGATCCGTCGCGTCGCAATCGGCAGACCAGACCCGGCCTAGCGATGGAGCGGTAGCCCAACTGCCCGCAAACCATGCCGAGACCCAGCGCGACCGACTGCTGTCCGCCGCGGCACGCACGGCCATGAACTATGTGGGCTCCGCTACTCGGGCGATCGAGGCAGACGAGCCCGGCCAGGCCCGAGCGCTGCTGACCCAGGCCCGGCGCATCCTCGACCAGATCCAGGTCGGGCTGCCGGAGCAGCAGACCCCAGGGACCGGGGCTGTCACTGCCATCCCGGTCCTGGCCCGGGTCCACACGACCAACGGCGGCGAGATCGGTGCGGCGGTCGCCGCCCAGGTCCAGGCCCTCGAACCCTTGGTCCTGACCGGGCAGCACGAGCGCGTCTTGGCCGAATTACAGGGGATTGGCGTCCCCCTGACCTACAACTACGTCCGAATGCCGGTCGGGCCCACCAGCGATGGGATCGACCAAGCCACGGCGGCCTTGGCCGCCGACGACGACGAGGCCGCCCTCGGGGCCCTCGCGGCCATCGTCCAGGGACTGGATATCGGCACCATGACCATCGCCGCACCCGAACATGCAGCAGAACCCACACCTGTCTCAAGCCCAAAACCATGAGTTGAGCGCATCTTTCGCACGAGGAGTTGCACCATGACCCCCAGTACCGCCATCGCCCAGTCCGACCATCCGACCCCGAGCATCGCCCGCGCCGCCTTCATGCGCCTGCGCGACGAGCTCGATGGACGCATCGTCGGCCAGCGCCAGCTCATCGAGCGCCTGCTCATCGCCCTACTGGCGGACGGCCACCTGTTGGTGGAGGGCGCGCCCGGGCTGGCCAAGACCACCGCCATCAAGGAGCTGGCCTGGCGCATCGAGGGCAACTTTCAGCGCATCCAGTTCACCCCGGACCTGCTCCCCGGGGACCTGACCGGGACCGACATCTACCGCCCGGAGACCGGCGGCTTCGAGTTCCAGCCCGGCCCCCTGTTCCACAATCTGGTCCTGGCCGACGAGGTCAACCGGGCCCCGGCCAAGGTCCAGTCGGCGCTGCTGGAGGCCATGGGCGAGCACCAGATCACCGTGGGCACCCGCACCTACACGTTGCCCGAGCCCTTCCTGGTCATGGCCACCCAGAACCCCATCGAACACGAGGGGACCTATCCCCTGCCCGAGGCCCAGTTGGATCGTTTTCTGATGCATGTGCGGGTCGGCTACCCGGACGCCGGCGCCGAGCGACGCATCCTCGGTATCGCCCGCGACCAGGCCAGGGTCCGCCGCGCCACGGACACCGCGCCCCAGGTCCAGGTGACCCGGGAGCAGATCTTCGCCGCCCGAGACGAGGTGATGGACCTGCACATGGCGCCGAACCTGGAGGACTATCTGGTCGAGTTGGTGCTGGCCACCCGCGACCCCAGCCCCTACGGCGCCGGACTCAAGCGCCTGGTGGACTATGGCGGCAGCCCGCGGGCGACCATAGCCCTGGACCGCTGCGCCCGGGCCCACGCCTGGCTGCGCGGCAGCGACTACGTGACCCCCCAGGACGTCCACGCGGTGGTCTACGACTGCCTGCGCCACCGTGTTCTGGTCAGCTACGAGGCCGAGGCAGAGGGCATCGACGCCGACCGCTTCGTAGGCGACCTGCTGGGTCTGGTGCCCATGGTTTGAGCCGATGATGCCCATACCCGCCCCCAACCCTAACGTCCAGATCAGCGCCCAGGATCTCATCGGTCTGCGCCGCCGCGTCGAGCGGCTCACCCTGACCGCCCGCGAACCGAGCCGCTCGGCCCTGGCCGGCGGCCACCGCTCGCGCTTCCGCGGGCGCGGCATGGACTACCAGGAGTCCCGTCACTACCAGCCCGGCGACGACATCCGCAACATGGACTGGCGCATCACCGCCCGCGCCGGGCGCCCCCACGTCAAGGTCTACGAGGAGGAGCGCGAGCGCCCGGTGATCGTCCTGGTGGATCTGGGCCCGACCATGTGCTTCGGCACCCGCGGGGCCTTCAAGTCGGTGGCCGCGGCACGCCTGGCGGCCGTCATCGCCTGGGCCGCCGTGGCCCGGGGCGATCGCATCGGTGCCCTGCTGTTCAACGGCGCCCACCAAGAGCTGCAACCCGCCGGGGGCCGCCGGGCGGTCATGCGCCTGATCCGTGACCTGGCCCTGGCCGGCGAGCCCCAACCCGGACCGGGCACCGAGGCGAGCCCCCAATCGGGCCCGGGCAGCCTAAGCACGGCCCTGAGTCGGCTACGCCGGGTCGCCCGGCCCGGGTCCCTGGTCTTCATCATCTCCGACTTTCACGGCATGGACGCCGACACCGAGCAACACCTGAGCCAGTTGACCCGCCACAGTGAGGTGGTCGCCTGCCAGGTCGCCGATGCCCTCGAACTGGCCCCGCCCCCACCTGGGCGCTATGGCATCGGCGATGGGCGCCGCACCGGGGTGCTGGACACACGCCCGGCTGCGGCCCGGACGCGCTACGCGGATTGGTTTGCCCGCCACCATGCGGCGGTGGCGGCCATCACCCAGGCTCGCGGCATCCCGCTCCTGCATCTGTCGCCGGAGGATGACCCGGTCGTCCGCCTGTCGGAGGGCCTGGCCCTGCGCCTGGCCCAGGGAATACGGCGCGCCCCGGCACCCCAGGGGGCAGCGGCATGACCGAGACGCCTATGCAGACCCTAGCCAAAACGCCAGACCAGGCGCCAGCGCAGCCCCCGGCTCCGCCCGCTGCCCCGGCACCGGCCATTGGCGAGGCACCCCCGCCGGTGCAGACACAGTCCCCGGCAACCGTCGCCGCGCCTTTGGCGTTGCAGCCGGCACCTGCGACGACCCAGGGCGGCCCAGCGGCGCCTCAGACACTCGAGCAAACCCTGGCCCTGCGCGACATCCACCCCCCCGGCCCGCCGCCCGCCTGGCCGCCGGCACTCGGTTGGTGGCTGCTGCTGGCCCTGGCGATCGGCGCGGCGGTCGCCCTGACCCTGAGGGGTTGGCGCGCCTGGCGTGCTCGGGTGCGCCGCCGGCGCATCCTCGCGGAGCTGGCCCAGGTGGGCGAGCGCGCCCAGGGCGCGGCCCTGGCGGGAGAGGTCTCGGCCCTGCTCAAACGCGTCGCCCTGAGCCGCTTCGACCATGGTCAGGTGGCCCCGCTGACGGGGCCCAACTGGCTCGACTTCCTCGACCGCCACGGCGGCTCCGGCCGCTTTGCAAACGGGCCTGGGCGGGTGCTGGCCGAGGGGCCCTATGCCCTCGCCCCGGAGGTACAACCCCAGGCCCTCCTGGCCCTGGCCCGGGAATGGGTGGAGCGCAACACATGAACATCGACCAGCTCAACCTGCTCTGGCCCTGGGCCCTGGCGGCGCTGCCCCTGCCCCTGGCGGTCCTGTGGCTGGTACCGCGGGCGCAACAGGGCCCCGTCTCGGCCCTGCGCATGCCGTTCTTTGCCGCCATCTCCAGCGCCGTCGGCGCCCCCAGCGAGCGCCCGGCGACGGGGCTCTGGGTGCTTGCGGCCCTGGCCTGGCTCCTGTTGGTGGGCGCGGCCGCCCGCCCGCAGCTGGTGGGCGAACCCATCTCCCTGCCCATGGAGGGGCGTGACCTGATGCTGGCCGTGGACCTTTCGGAATCGATGGCCGAACAGGACATGGTCATCGGCAACCGGGCAGTGGATCGACTCACCGCTGTCAAGGCGGTGGCCGGTGACTTCATCGAGCGACGCAACGGCGACCGGATCGGGCTCATCCTGTTTGGTACCCAGGCCTACCAGCAGGCCCCCCTGACCTTCGACCGCGACACGGTGCGGACCCTGCTGTTCGAGTCCCAGGTCGGACTGGCGGGCAAGACGACCGCCATCGGCGATGCCATCGGGATGGCGGTCAAGCGCCTTCGCGATTCGAAGGCAGAAAAGGTGCTGATCCTGCTGACGGACGGCGCCAACACCGCCGGCAGCATCGAGCCGCGCAAGGCCGCCGAGCTGGCGGCCCGGGACGGCATACGCATCTACACCATCGGTGTCGGGGCCGAGGCACGGGGACCCTTCGGCTTCGGCCTGGGCGGCGCCCAGATCGACGAGCCGACCCTGCAAGCCATCGCCGACACCACGGGCGGGCGCTTCTTCCGCGCCCGCGACATTCGCGGCCTCCAGGCCATCTACGCGGCCCTGGACGAGCTGGAGCCACGGATCGCAGACGAGCAGACCTATCGCCCGGTACGCGACCTTTTCCAGTGGCCCCTGGGTGCTGCCCTGCTGCTGACCGCCCTGGCCGGGGCCTGGCGCCTTGTCGGCAGGGCCATCCCGTCCCCCGCCGGTCATGGGTCGGTTGCGCCCAGCACCAACGCCCCTCTCGGCAGGCAGTCGCCCCGGAGCAGGACAGCGATACATCGGGGGCTTGCGGCTTCGCCCCTCACCCCAACCCTCTCCCCCCGGGGCGAGGGAGGTGTCGTGCGCGCTGCGCGCGACCCATACTGATCGACAACGCGCCATGCCAAACACATTCCACTTTCTGAACCCCGAGTGGTTCCTGGCCCTGCTGCCCCTGGCGGCCCTGCTCTGGGGCGCGCGCCGGCAGGGTGTCGCAGACAATGCCTGGCAGCGGGTGGTCGATGAGCAACTCCTGCCCTATCTGTTGATGGAACAGAGCGGTTCGGCCCGCTGGCTGCCCCTGGCCCTGCTCGCCACGGGCTGGCTCCTGGCGGTGATCGCCCTGGCAAACCCTGCCTGGGAGCAGCGCCCCGTGCCGGCCCTGCGCGCCCTGGACGCGCGGGTGGTGGTGCTCGACCTGTCCAAGTCCATGGAGGCCGCTGACCTCAAGCCGTCGCGCCTGGCTCGGGCCCGCTACAAGGTGGCAGACATCCTCAATCGCAGTCGCGACGGTCAGGTGGGCCTGGTCGCCTTCGCCGGCGACGCCTTCGTGGTGGCCCCCCTGAGCGACGACGCCGATACCCTGCTGGGCATGCTCGACGCCCTGTCCCCCGAGGTCATGCCGGTGCGCGGCAGCCGCCCGGACCTCGGCCTGGCCAAGGCCGGCGAGGTCCTGACCCAGGGCGGTGCCCAGGGCGGCGAGGTCATCCTGGTCAGCGACGACCCGGGGGACCAACGGGCACTGGACGCGGCGAAGGCCCTGGTGGACCAGGGGCGCAGCCTGTCGGTCATCGGCGTGGGCACCGTCGAGGGCGCACCTGTGCCCGGTGCCCGCGACCCCGACGGGCGTCCGGCCATTGCGAAACTAGACCTCGCCGGGCTCGAGGCCCTGGCCAAGGCCGGGGCCGGGCACTATGCGGGCCTGACCGCGGACGAGGCGGACCTGAACCTGGTGCTGCGCGCTCAGGCGGGCAGAACCGACCCCCAGGCCGAGGGCAAGGCCCTGGAGGCCGACCAGTGGGAAGGGGTCGGGCCCTGGATCGTCCTCGCCCTGCTGCCCCTCGCGGCACTCGGCTTCCGGCGGGGTTGGCTGGTCGGGGCGCTGCTGACCCTGACCCTCACGCAGGGGGCCCTGACCCCAACCCCGGCCCAGGCCAACACCTGGGACGACCTCTGGCAGCGGCGCGACCAACAGGCCGCCGCCGCCCTCGCCGCCGGGGAGGCCGAGCGCGCCCTGAGCCTGGCAGAGCAGCCGGAGCAACGGGGCACCGCCAGCTACCGGCTAGGCGACTATCCGGCCGCGGTCGAGGCCTTTGCGTCCACCCAGAGCGCAGCCGGCGACTATAACCGCGGCAATGCCCTGGCCCTGGCCGGTCAGCTACAGGAGGCCATCGATGCCTACGATGCCGCCCTGGCACGGGAGCCCGGGATGGAGGATGCCCTTTACAACAAGGCCCGGGTGGAGGCGTTGCTCAAGCAGCAACAGGAACAAAAAGAGCAACAGCAACAGCAGTCCGGCGAAGAGGGCAAGTCCGATCCGCAACAGGATCAGCAACCACCCGATGGCCAGGACGAGCAGAAGCCGAAGGAGCAGGGGGACGAGTCGGCGTCGGAGGACCAAGGACAGCCCGGGGAGCAGGACAAGCCCGAGGCCCAGGACCAACCCCAGGGGCAGGACGAGTCTGGAGCGCAACAAAAACCGGAGCAACAAGACCAGTCCGGGGACCAGAACCAGTCCGAGGCACAGGATCAGTCCGGCGATTCCGAGCAAAATCAGGGCGAGCCCCCCTCGGAGCAACAGGCCCAACCCGACGCAGGAGACCAAGGGACCGAGCAGACCGATCAGGCCCCGGCGCCTGCGGGTGAGGGCCGACAGGACGAGGAGACCCCGCAGAACGATGACGCGAAGGCTCGGCAGGCCCAGGCCGAACAGGCCGAGCAAGCCGCCGAGGACTACCGGGCCGCCGCCCAACAAGAGGCAGAGCAAAGCGCCGAGACACCAGACGCCGAGTCGCCGGAGCCCCAGACCGGGGCCCAAGCAGAGGCCGACCTCAGCCCTGAGGATCGCGAGGCCCAGCAGGCCGCCGAGCAATGGCTGCGCCGCATCCCGGATGACCCGTCCGGCCTGCTCAGGCGAAAGTTTCTGTATCAGTATCGCTTGCGTAACATGCAATCCGGGGCAACCACCTCAGGCAACCCGTGGTAACCCGGTCGGCCCGGATCGACCAACCCCAGAGAGCGAGAGTCAGACCCATGCTCCAACCATTCAAACCGTCACGTCTCCTTGCCCTTGGACTGGTGCTCGCGCTGGCGACCGGCTCGGCTCTGGCAGATGGGCTGCGCGCCTATTTCGACCGCAGCCAGGTCCATGAAGGCGACACCCTCACCCTCACCATCGAGAAGGCCGGTGTCGGCGCCTCCGGCTCACCGGACTTGGCCCCTTTGGCGCAGGACTTCGACGTCCTCGGCACCAGCAACAGCACCCAGATCCGCATCGTCAATGGGGTGCGCAGCGACACCACCAGTTGGCAGGTCAGCCTGGCCCCAAAGCGTAGCGGGGTCATCGAGGTCCCGGCCATCGCCCTGGGTGCGGATCAGACGGCCCCCCTCACCCTGGAGGTCGAACCAGCGCCCCAGGGGGCCCTTGGCAGCCCGGGGGACGAGGTCTTCATCGAGGTGGAGCTGGGCGACGACAAGGCCTTGTCTGAAGGGGTGATGGTCCAGCAGCAGGTCCCCCTGACCGTCTGGCTCTTCTCCGCCCGCCCGCTGCTCGGCGGCGATCTGAGCGAGCCCAAGGTGGACAACGCCGTGGTCGCCAAGCTCGGCGACGACCGCCAGTACCAGACCCAACGGCAAGGACGCACCTATCAGGTCATCGAGCGCCGCTACAGTCTATCTCCCGAGCAGAGCGGCGCCTTGCGCATCCCGCCCATTGTCTTTAAGGGTACGGCGCGGGCAGCCCAGGGGCAGCGGCGCGGCAACTCCGGTGGCGTCTTCGACAACCCGGGGCTGGATCACTTCTTCCAGGATCCGACCCTGGACCGCTTCTTCGGCAATGCCTTCGGCGGCCGAGACCCCTTCGGGATGTTCGAGCGCGGCGAGCCGGTGCGCGCCCAGAGCAAGGGCATGGATCTCACGGTCAAGGCGCGCCCGGAAGGCTTGGCGGGGGCCCAGTGGCTACCCGCCCAGGGGCTGACCATCGCCGACTCCTGGACCACGGACCCGCCGCAGCTGCGGGTCGGCGAGCCCGTCACCCGCACCCTCACCCTCACCGCCGAGGGCCTGGCCGGGGCCCAGATCCCGGAGGTCGGGCTCCCCGAGGTCGACGGCCTGAGGATCTACCCCGAGAAGGCCGAGGCCGAGACCCGCACCGATGGGGCGATGGTGTTCGGGGTCAGTCGCCAGACCTTCACCCTGATCCCAAGCAGGGACGGTGCCCTGACCATCCCCGAGGTCAACGTCACCTGGTGGGACACCAAGGCACAGCAGGAGCGCACGGCGAGCCTGCCCGCCTGGCACCTCCAAACCGAGGTCGGGTCCGCCGACGTTGGCACGCAACCGCCCCTCACTGAGCAGTCCAAGCCCCAAGCACCCGCCGACGCGAACTCGGCCGCCCCAGCCGCGCCCTCAGAGCAGCCGGTGTCCGCCCAACCGGAACCGTCGGCCGCCGATCCGACACCGAACCATCTCAAGCCCCAGTTTCTTGCAGGGCTTGCCCTGGTCGTACTCGGCATCATTGGGGCAGTCGTACTCTGGCGTCGCCACCGCTTGCCCGCCAAACAGGACAAGCACGGCAGCAAGGCCACACCTTTGGCCGCCAAGTCCGGCACCGACGGCAAGCCACGGCCAGCGGCCTCGCCGGCACGGCACGCGGAGCTCTCGGGGATCAAACGCGCCTTGCGCGAAGCCTGTGAGGCCAACGACCCGCAACGGGCCGGGAAGGCGCTCCTGAGCTGGGCCGAGGTGGCCTGGCCAGAGGCCCCGCCGCGCAACCTTGGCGCCCTGGCGATCCGTATCGCCCCGGCCGCGGTTGAGCCGCTCAAGGCCCTGGAGCATCGCCTCTATGCCTGCGGCAGCGAACCCTGGGAGGGCAAAGCCCTGTGGGAGGCGCTACAGGACGGCCTGGTACCGGAAAAACGTGCGCGCGCGAAGACCGACGAGGACCTCGCTCCGCTTTACCCGCATCGCAGCTGAGGAGCTTGGATGACGGGACGATCCAAAATTGTCGATCGCAGGGTGCGTTGAGGCACGAACCGCCCCCCGCCACGTCCCCCTCGGCCACCTCGATGCGGTTTACTAGCCCCGCCAGGGGGGCAGTGACGGAGGTGTACATCTTCATCGCCTCCAGGAAGATGGCCATACCGGACTGCACCGAGTGCTCGACGAAGCGCTTGGCCATGTTGTCCGGGTAGTCGGAATAGCCGACCGCATTGGCCCCGTGCAGCAGCATCTGGAAGCAGATGTTAGGGTCATTCCGGCGGCGGCAGCGATGGAGCCTTGGCCGATTTTCATTGCGAGGTTGCCGTGCGTATTGTCGGCTTCGCCCACCCTTGATAACCCGCACCTTCCACCCGAGCCCGCTATGCGCCGACACCAAGCCGATACCCCGGACCGCCCCATCACCCGCAACCTGGCCCCATTGCTGCGCCTGCTCGGCTTCGTGCGCCCCTACCTTGGGCGGGTCCTGTTGGCGACCCTGGCCCTGTTGGTCGCAGCCAGCTCCGTGCTCGCCTTCGGCCAGGTTATCCGCGACCTGGTGGACTCGGGGCTCAAGGTCGGTTCCGAGGCGGCCCTGACCCGCTCCCTGCTGCTCTTTCTGGGGGTAGTCGGGGCCATGTCCATAGCCATCATGGTGCGCTCCTACCTGCTCGCCTGGATCGGCGAGCGGGTGGTCGCGGACTTGCGCCAAGCGGTCTTCGATCGGGTGCTGGGCCTGGATGTGGGCTTCTTCGAGACCACCCGCACCGGCGAGATCATCTCCCGCCTGACCTCGGACACCACCCTGCTCCAGACCGTGGTCGGCACCACCCTGGCCATGGCCCTGCGCGCGCTCCTCCTCGTGGTGGGCGGGGTGATCATGCTGGCCCTAACCAGCCCGCACCTGACCGGGCTGGTGCTGCTCGGCACACCCCTGGTGGTCTTGCCCCTGTGGCTCATCGGCCATCGGGTGCGGCGCCTGTCCCGTGCCAGTCAGGACCGCATCGCCGATGTCGGGGCCTATGTGGACGAGGTGCTGCACGCCATTCGCACCGTCCAGGCCTTTTGCCATGAGTCGGTGGACCGGGCACGGTACGGCGAGCGGGTGGAGACGGCCTTTGGGACCTCGGTGCACCGCGCCCGGCTCGGGGCCCTGCTCAGCGCCATCTCGGTGTCCGTCACCTTTGGTGCCATCGGCGTGGTGCTGTGGATCGGCGGTCACGAGGTCCTGAGCGGACGTCTGAGCGGCGGGGAGCTGTCGGCCTTTCTCTTCTACGCAGTCCTGGTGGCCAGCTCGGTCGGCGGCCTGAGCGAGGTGGCGGGGGACCTGCTGCGCGGGGCCGGGGCGAGCGAGCGGCTCATGGAGTTGTTGGCCACCGAGACCCGCATCCAGGCCCCGCCGTGCCCCCAGGCCCTGCCAACCCCGGCCAGGGGGGAGATCACCTTCGAGGACCTTGGCTTCGCCTACCCGGCCCACCCTGGGGTCCAGGTCCTGCACGACCTGTCCCTGGAGATCGCGCCCGGGGAGCGAGTCGCCCTGGTGGGCCCGTCCGGGGCAGGCAAGACGACGCTTTTCCAGCTCCTGCTGCGCTTCTACGATCCCCAGCAGGGGCGCATCCGTTTCGATGGGGTCGCCCTCACTGACCTGGATCCCGCAGACCTGCGTCGGCGCATCGCCATGGTCCCCCAGGACCCGGTCATCTTCGGCGCCGACGCCTGGGAGAACATCCGCTACGGGCTTGACGGGGTGCCGGACGCCGCCGTGCGTGCCGCCGCCGATGCGGCCCACGCCAGCGAGTTCCTCGACCGGTTGCCACAGGGCTTCGATACCTTCCTCGGCGAGCGTGGGGTACGCCTGTCCGGGGGCCAGCGTCAGCGCATCGCCATCGCCCGCGCCCTGTTGCGCGATCCGACCCTGTTGCTCTTGGACGAGGCGACCAGCGCCCTGGATGCCGAGAGCGAGCGCCTGGTCCAACTCGCCCTGGAGGGGCTCATGCGCGGGCGCACCAGCATGGTCATTGCCCACCGGTTGGCCACGGTGCGGCAGGTGGACCGCATCCTGGTCCTCGATCAGGGGCGGGTGGTCGCCAGCGGCAGCCACGACAGCCTGATGGGCGAGGGCGGGCTCTATGCGCGGCTGGCGGCCTTGCAGTTTCGCGGGTAGCGGGCTAGCTCCCCTGGTTTTCATGGTCCCGAGACTGGGCAAGCACTTGATTGCTGGGTTTCGCTGCGCTCTACCCGGACGGATCTACGCGAGCCGTCGGGATGCCTGGAAGTCGGCTGGATGGGAAGCAAGCTCCGGGACTGCCCCGGACGGGCGCGTCGTTCCAGGGCGGTGTGCCCGATCCGGTATCTGTCGCCCTCCCTGCTGAGCCTGCTCATTCCATGAGCGCATTTCTGGCAGTGGTAGCCTCGGCGCATTCGCCGCTCAACCGACGGGCATTTTCAGCATAATCGCCGTATGGACGCGAGCCCCGATGCCTTTTTGGACACCTGCCTGTTACTGGACTTGGAGACGGGGCCAAACGGGGCCGTTCACAAGATCGGGGCCATCCGGGCCGGCGCGACCTTCCAGCGCCAAGGCCGCTTCGATGCCCATGCGTCCCTGGCGGAGTTGGACGCCTTCGCCGGTGGCTGCGAGCGCATCCTTGGCCACAACCTGCTCGGCCACGACCTGCCTACCCTGCGTGCCCAGGCCCCGGTCCTGGCCCTGCTGCGGCGCCCGGTGGTGGATACCCTCTACCTGTCCCCACTGGCCTTTCCCGCAAACCCCTATCACCACCTGGTGAAGGACTACAAACTGGTGCGGGACACGGTGAGCGACCCGGTGGCGGACGCCAGGCTCGCCTCGCAGGTCTTTCGCGACCAATGGGGCGAGTTCGCCCGCCTCCGCCAAGCTGGGGAGGCTGACCCGCTACGCCTCTACCGCTTCTGCTTGCGCGGGGCCACCGCCCTGGCGGGGTCGGATCGGGGTGGCGAGGGGCTGGCGTCGGTCTTTGCCGCCCTGGGCGTGGAGCTGCCCCAGCCGAAGCTGGCCCTGGAGCTGCTGCTCGGCCTGTGGCAAGGACGGACCTGCTCCGGCGCCGCCCCAGCCCTGGCGCTGAAGCATCTGGCCGACCCGCGGCTGCGCCCGGCGCTGGCCTACGCCACCGCTTGGCTCCAGGTGGCCGGAGGGCGCTCCGTGCTGCCGCCTTGGGTCCGCCACCGCTTCCCGGAGACCGCAGGCCTGTTGCGTGCGCTGCGGGACCGCCCTTGCCAGGACCCTGCTTGCACCTGGTGCGCCTCTACCCACAGCCCCCGGACCCAGCTCAAGCGCTGGTTCGGCTTCGACGCCTTCCGCCCGACCCCTGCTACCAGCGCGGGGGGCAGCCTGCAGGAGGCGGTGGTCGCACAGGGGATGGGTGGCGGCTCGCAGCTCGCCATCCTCCCAACGGGCGGGGGCAAGTCCCTGTGTTTTCAGGTCCCCGCCCTGGCCCGCAACCTGCAGCGAGGGACCCTGACGGTGGTCATCTCGCCGCTCCAGGCCCTGATGAAGGACCAGGTAGACGGCCTGGCCCGCAAGACCGGGACCACAGCCGGGGCGGCCCTCTACGGCATGCTGACCCCGCCAGAGCGCGGCGAGGTCCTGGAGCGGCTGCGCCTGGGGGATCTGGCGATCCTCTACGTCTCCCCGGAGCAGTTGCGCAACGCCTCCTTCCGCAGCGCCCTGGAGACCCGCGAGATCGGCTGCTGGGTCTTCGACGAGGCCCACTGCCTGTCCAAGTGGGGCCACGACTTCCGCCCCGACTATCTCTATGCCGGGCGCTTCATCAAGGAGCTGGCTGCCCGCCAAGGCGTCGCGGCGCCGCCGGTTGCCTGCTTTACCGCGACCGCCAAGCGCGAGGTGACCGCAGAGATTCTGGCCTACTTCCAGGAACAGCTGGGCCTGGACCTGGCCCTGTTCGAGGGCGGGGTGGAGCGAGACAACCTGTCCTTCGAGGTCCAGATGGCCCGGGTCATGGAGAAGCCGGCCCGGGTCCAGGCCATCCTGGAGGAGCACCTGGTAACCAATGGCAGCGCGGACACCGGCGGGGCGGCCATCGTCTACGCATCCACCCGCAAGGGTACCGAGACCCTGGCCGCCTATCTGCGCGACCAGGGCTGGGCGGTGGAGGCCTTCCACGCCGGGCTCACGGCCCCCGAGAAGCGCCGCATCCAGGACGCCTTCGTCGCCGGCGAGCTGCGCGTCATCTGCGCTACCAACGCCTTCGGCATGGGGGTGGACAAGGAGGACGTGCGCCTGGTGGTGCACCTGGACATCCCCGGCTCCCTGGAAAACTACGTCCAGGAGGCAGGTCGAGCCGGGCGCGACCGCCGCCCTGCCCTGTGTATTCTGCTCTATGACGCCGCGGACGTTGAGCGCCAATTCCGGCTGGAGGCCCTGTCGGCGCTCAGCCGCCAGGACATTGCCGAGATCCTGCGCGGCCTGCGCCGGGCCCGGCATGGCAAGGACGACACCGTGGTCCTGACCAGCGGCGAGCTGCTGCGCGACGAAGACCTGCACCTGGGCTTCGACAGCGAAGACCGCCAGGCCGACACCCGGGTGCGAGTTGGGGTTGCCTGGCTGGAGCGCTCCGGACTGGTGGAGCGCAACGAGAACCGCACCCGGGTCTTCCAGGGCCGCCCGGCGGTGGGCAACCTGGATGAGGCCAGGCTGCGCATCGCGGCCCTGGGCCTGTCCAAGGTCCAGGCGGCGCGCTGGCTGGCGGTCTTCGAGACTCTGCTCAACGCCGACCCTGACGAGGGCCTGACCGCCGACGAGTTGGCCCGACTGCCGGCCTTTCGGCGGGACCCGGCCGAGCCCGCCTGGGACAAGGGTGAGACCGCCGGTCAGCGGGTGATGCGCACCCTCAACGGTATGGCGGAGGCAGGGCTCCTCGACCGGGGGCCCCAGCTCACCGCCTTCCTGCGCTATAAAGTCAAGAACCCGTCGGAGCAGGTCCTGGCCCGCGCATGCTCCCTGGAGCGGGCCATGCTGGCGACCCTACGTGAGCAGGAGCCGGACGCCGAGACCGGTGCCTGGTTGCCCCTATCCCTGCGCCGCCTCAATCAGCACCTGCTCGACCAGGGCCAGGAGAGCAACCCCGAGACCTTGCGCAATCTGCTCGCCAGCCTGGCCAGGGACGGTCGCGGCCTGGCCGGCGGCGAGCGCGGCAGCCTAGAGTTCCGCCAGACCGATCGCGACCACTACCGGATCAAACTCCACCGCGACTGGCCGGCCCTCGCGGCCACGGCCGAGCGCCGCCAAGCGGTGGCCGGCGTGGTCCTGGGGACCCTCTTGGCCAAGGTCCCGCCGGGGACCACCCCGAGCGCCGAGGTTCTGGTCGCCTTCGGCACAGACGAGCTGACCCGAGCACTGCACGCGGACCTGGCCCTGAGCGGGGTACACGACCACCTGGCCGCCGCCGAGCGGGGGCTCATGTTCCTCCACGAACAAGGCGCTATCGTCCTGCAACGGGGCCTGGCCGTATTCCGTCAGGCCATGACCATCCGCCTGCTGCCGGACGGAGAGCGGCGCCGCTACACCAAGGCACAACACCAACCCCTGGCCCAGCACTATGGCGAGCGCATCTTCCAGATTCACGTCATGGACGAATACGCCCGACTGGGGGCGGAGAAGATCCGCCAGGCCCTGGGGCTGGTCGGCGCCTATTTCAGCCTGGGCAAGACCGCCTTCGTCAAGCGTTACTTCCCGGACCGCAAGGAGGTCCTGGAGCGCGCCACCACCGCCGAGTCCTTCCGACGCATCGTCGATGCCCTCGGCAACCCGGCCCAGGTCGAGATCGTCGCCGCCCCGGAAGAGGGCAACCGCCTGGTCCTGGCCGGGCCCGGGTCCGGCAAGACGCGGGTTGTGGTGCACCGCTGCGCGTATCTGCTGCGGGTCCTGCGCGTCAACCCGCGGGGCATCCTGCTGGTCTGTTTCAACCGCAGCGCGGCCCTGGAGCTGCGTCGCCGCCTGGCCGAGCTGATCGGCGACGAGGCCCGCGGCGTGATCATCCAGACCTATCACGGCCTGGCCCTGCGCCTTACCGGGGGGTCCTTCGCCGAACGTTTTCAGCATGGTGACCAGGCCACGGCGGACCTGGACAGCCTCATCCGCCGGGCCTGCGACCTGCTGGAGGGGCGCACCCAGATTCCAGGCATCGAGCCGGACGCGCTACGCGACCGCCTGTTGGCCGGCTACCGGCACATCCTGGTGGACGAGTACCAGGACATCGACGCCGATCAGTACCGGCTCATCTCCGCACTGGCCGGACGCACCCGGGACGAGGCCAAGCTGACTCTGCTGGCGGTCGGTGACGATGACCAGAACATCTACGCCTTCCGCGGCGCCAGCGTGGCCTACATCCAGCGCTTCCGCGACGACTATCAGGCCGAGGTGCACTACCTGGTGGACAACTACCGATCCACCGCCCAGATCGTCGCCGCTGCCAACGCCCTGATCGCCCAAAACCGCGAGCGGATGAAGACCGACCAGCCCATCCGGGTGGATCGGCGACGCAAGGACCAGCCCCCCGGCGGGCGCTGGACCGAATTGGACCCCCTCGCCAGGGGTCGGGTCCTGGTCTTGGAGGCCCCGGACCCGGGACGCCAGGCCGCCGCCCTGGTACAGCGGCTCATCGAACTGCACTGGCTCGGGGGCGGTCCCTGGTCCAGGTTCGTTGTGCTCGCCCGCACCCGGGCGGTACTGGAGCCCATCCGCGCCCTGTGCGAGGCCAACGCCATCCCCACCGCCTGGCATGAGGAGCTACCGCCCCTGCACCGGGTGCGGGAGGTCGTCCTATTCCTCGACCGGCTCAGGGACCTGGGTACTCGGGAGCTCGCAGCCGCCGACCTGGCGGCATTACAGGCGCGGGAGATCCGGCAAGGGGATGAGCCGGCCCGGAACCCCTGGCAGGCAGTGGTGGGGGACCTGATCCGCGCCTGGGCGGATGAGGCGGGCCAGGCCGCCGTCCCAGCGGCCCAGATCCTGGACTTCTGCTATGAGACCCTGGCCGAGCAGCGCCGGGACCGCAACCTGGGCGAGGGGGTACTGCTCGCCACCCTGCACGCCGCCAAGGGCCTGGAATTCGACCATGTCCTCATCGCCGACGGCGGCTGGCGGGCCCATCAGGGCGGCGAAGACGAGCGCCGGCTCCTCTATGTCGGCATGACCCGGGCGCGCGAGACGCTGAATCTGGGCGCCCTCGGTGCCCCAGGTCGCGGCGCGAACCCCTGGGTCGTCGAGATCGAAGGGGACTGGCTGCTGCGCCTGAGGCCCGAGGTCCCTGTCCCACCGCCCGAGGTCATGGCGCGCCGCTACCGCCTCCTGACTTTGGCCGAGTTGAACATCGGGTATGCCGGACGCCTCTCACCGGGGGACCCCATTCACGACCGGCTCGCTGGCCTGCGCACCGGAGACGGCCTGCAGATGCACGCCGTCGGCGGGCGGTTGCTGCTTTGCGACCGCGATGGGCTTGCCGTTGCCCAGCTGACCGAGGGCGCGACCGCTGAATGGTCGGGGATACTCGCTAGGATCGAGGCCATCAAGGTTGTCGCCTTGCTGCGTCGGCGTCGCGAGGATGGGGGCCCGGCTTGGCGAGGCACCTATAGGTCGGAGGTTTGGGAGCTGCCGTTGGTAGAGGTGAGGCTATCCGGCATCGGCAATTTCGGTGGTTCAGGTGTCGGATGAATCGAGCCGGGTCCGGCCAATGCGTTCTCGCAGTGACTTACGGGCGGACTGCGCGGTCAGGTGACTATCGCAGGGTCAATCCTCTGATCTGACTAGCCGCTCAGAGTGGACAAAGGGCCCGATAGGGAGGCTGAGATCAAGGCTAGCCTCGATGTGCGGCGTTGGAATATTAGTAATTGCTAAATCCTTCGCGTAGACTGCGGCGCCTTTGGGCTGAACCCGGAGGCCGCCGATGTTCCAACTGACCTGTCCCGGCTCACAATGCGTGCGCAACGACGTGCTGTCGGGGCTGACCGTCGCGCTTGCACTGGTGCCGGAGGCGGTCGCCTTTGCCTTCGTTGCCGGGGTGGAGCCCCTGGTCGGGCTCTACGGGGCCTTTATGATGGGCCTGATCACGGCCCTAATCGGTGGCCGGCCCGGGATGATATCCGGCGCGACCGGGGCCATGGCGGTGGTGATGGTGTCGCTGGTGGCCACCCATGGGGTGCAATACCTGTTTGCCGCTGTGGTTCTGACCGGGCTGTTCCAGATCGCGGCGGGCGTCTTACGCCTGGGCAAGTTCATCCGCCTGGTGCCCTATCCGGTCATGCTGGGATTCGTCAACGGCTTGGCGATCGTGATCTTTCTCGCCCAAATCAAGCAGTTCGAGGTCCCGGGGGCCGACGGTGGTAGCGAGTGGCTCAGCGGTGAACCGCTTTGGATCATGCTGGGCCTCATCGCGCTGACCATGGCGATCATCCAATTTCTGCCCAGGCTCACGGTTGCCGTGCCGGCTTCGCTGGTCGCTATCGTGACCGTCACCCTGGTGGTCATCGGGCTGGATCTGGATGCGCGCACGGTTCAGGAGATCCTGCGGGACATGACGGGCGACCCCGCGGCCACCATCGCCGGCGGGTTGCCGAGCTTCAGCCTCCCGGCCGTGCCGATGACCTGGGCCACCCTGGAGATCATTCTGCCCTACAGCGTGATCCTGGCCGGGGTTGGTCTCATCGAGTCCCTGTTGACCCTGAACCTGATCGACGAGCTGACCGAGTCCCGGGGTCGGGGCAACAAGGAGTGTATCGGCCAAGGTGTGGCCAATTCGGTGAACGGCTTCTTCGGTGGTATGGGTGGCTGCGCCATGATTGGGCAGTCGCTGATCAACATCAAATCCGGCGGGCGCGGGCGCCTGTCCGGCATCGTCGCTGCCCTCTCGCTCTTGGGGTTCATCCTGTTCGCTTCGGGGATGATCGAGATTATCCCGATCGCGGCGCTGGTGGGGGTGATGTTCATGGTGGTCCTGGGCACCTTCGAGTGGGCGTCGTTCCACATGTTCGGCAAGGTGCCATTGGCGGATACTCTGATCTCGATCCTGGTGGCGGTGGTGACCGTGGTCAGCGATCTGGCGATTGCGGTCATCGTCGGGGTGATCGTGTCTGCCCTGGTGTTTGCCTGGGAGCATGCCAAGCAGATGGGCGCCAAGTCGTTCGTCGATGAGAACGGCACCAAGGTCTATGAGCTGCATGGGCCCTTGTTCTTCGGTTCCATCCATGCCTTCAACGCCTTGTTTGATCCGAAGCAGGACCCGGACGATGTAGTCATCGACTTCTACGACTCGCGGGTGGCAGATCACTCGGGCCTGGAGGCCATCGACGCCTTGGCGGAGCGCTACCTGCGTGCGGGCAAGACGCTCCATCTGAAGCACCTCAGCGAGGAGTGCCGGAGCCTGCTCGATCGGGCTGGCAGTCTGGTGGAGGTCAACCTGCTGGAAGATCCCCGCTACCGGGTCGCGGATGACCGTGTGGCTTGATCCTGCGGCGCGCAGGGTCAATCGAGTTTGTCGCCCGCGTCTTTCTCGGCGTTCACCTGGGACTCCAGGTCCCGAATCCGTTGGCGCAGGCGTGCCTCCTTGCGCTCCTGCTCCGCCAGGATCTCCCGCAGGCGCTCCAGACGCCGCTCTGGGGTGCGGTGCAGCAGGCGCTCCATCAGGTCTAGGGCGACCAGGCCCCGCCAGCCGCGCAGGCCCAGGCCGCGCATGCGGTAGACCTTTAGCGCCTTGGCGGCCTTGGTCAGACCCTTGCCGAGCCAGAGGAGTCGCACACCCTGGAGACCCCGCAGGAAGGCGAGGAATGGCATGACGATGATGGCGAGGTTGATCCAATTGCGGGCGATGTAGGCGAGCTTCTTCGGCGCTAGCGTGGTCATGACGATGAACTCCACGCAAAAGGCAATCCAGATGGCTGCGGTGCCCAGGTCCAGGATCAGGCGGACGACGCCATGCGCGGCCACCCAATCGGCCCAGAACAATTCCACGGCGAGGATCGGCAGGATCAATACGGCCATGAAGAGCATGGGGATGCCGAAGGTGCGCTCCATGCGCTCGTAAAGGTCTAGGTCGGCCTTTTGCCAGCCCAGCGTGGGGAGGAAGACGCAGCACCGGGCGGCATAAGGCGACAAGGCGATGCGAAAGGGCGGAATCAGCAGCAGGACCAGCAGGCGCCGGATGGCCGGTCCGGTGAAGTCGCTGCGCCGGGCGAATCCGACCAGAGCGTCGATACCCAAGGGCAGGCAGAGGGCCAGCAGCAGGGTGGCGGGAAGTTGGCCGGGGTCCTCGGGGGCATGCTCGATCTGGCGTAGCGCTATGGCCGAGAGGACCAGGAAGACCACGGCCAGCCCAGTCATCAGCTGCTCGCGGGGGGTTGCCTCCCGGTGGATCGGGTCGTCGCAGTCTGGTCCGTTCTTGGCGCCGCGGTCTTTGGCCCGATTCAACGGTTGGAACCAGGCAGCGATTGCCAGTCTGTCCCTGTTCCGGCATGTTCCAGGCCGATCAGCAGGACCTGAGCCCGGGCATCCTGGGTCAGCCCGGGCAGGCCGACCAAATCTTGCTCAACTGCGGCCCTGGGTCCCGTGAACTCCTGCACCGTGACCGGGATGGCTAGGAGGTCGAGTATCAGGTCCTTGCGTTGCGCGGTGACATTGCCGATCCACAAGGGCCTGCCGTCCAGCCGGTAACGTGTGGCCCAGAGGCGCAGTACCAGGCGTCCACCGTCGGGCAGCGCCTTGACCAGGGCCAGGGCCTCGTGGCGACCGGCGTGGACCTGGGGCGGGACCGGGAGGGCCTGGAGGGGTAGGTCCGGGGAGAAGAGTTGCAGGGCGTTGACCCAGTCGAGGGCCTGGGCCGGTTCCCAGCCCTTAGGGGTAAGGTTGGCGCTCAGGGCCGCGAGGGAGCCGGCGTATTGGATGTTCAGCGGTTGGTGGTGGCGCTGCCAGATGTCCTCGCGCCGCAACGGGAGCTTCTGCCAATGTCCGTCGCGCCAGTCCGCCAGGCTTGACTCGATGGGGGTTGGTTCCGGGCGGTAGCGGGCCAGGTCGGCGTCCTGTCGTGCCCAGGTCTGGAGTGAAACCGCCAGTATCAGGGTGGCGAGGGTCAGGGGCCAGAGCCCGACCAGCAGGGGTTCGTCGGCGCTGTGGCGGCGGAAGGCCAGCCCCAGGGCTGCGACCCAGATCAGGCCCAGGGCGACGCTGGCCAGGACGCTGCTCAACCATGCCGCCCCGAGATAGACCCGCGCCAGGGCTACGGCCGTCACCAGGGTCGCCGCCAGGACATAGGGCAGGGCGCGCCAGGCCGATGGCAGGGTGCGCGCCAGGGCTACGGCCAGGAAGCCGAAGAGCACGGTGGCGCGCAGCACATGACCGCTGGGGAAGGCGCCGAGGGCGTCCAGGGCTGCCAAGGGGCCGGCCTCTGCCCCAAGGCCCAGCTCTGGGCCAGGCATGCGCAGCAGGGCCTGAAGTAGGGGAGGGGCGAGCAGGGCGAAGCCGCCGGCGGCGAGCCAGTAGTTGGCCTGGCGCCCACCCCGGCGCAGGACCTCATAGCCGTAGACGACCAGGATCAGGGTCAGCATGACCGGCAGGTCTGCCAGTCGGCTCAGGCCGAGCATGAGCCGGTCCGCCAGGGGCGAGGCGAGGCTCTGTCCCAGCTCCAGGGCGGCCAGGTTGATGCGCAGCTCACCGCCGCTCAGGACGCTGAGCCCGGTGCCCAGGGCGAACAGGGCGAGCCCCAGGGTCAGGACCCCGGCCAGGGCGGTGAGGCTGCGGGCATCTGGGTGGTTCGGGTCGGCCAGGGCTCGGGCCAGTTCACCGGCCTTTGGGTGAACCTCGCTCCAGCGCAGCAGGGCCTGAACCCAGGCGCTGGCATGGGGGCTGACCAGGCGGAAGGTGCGCCAGACCAGCCAGCCCATCAGCCAGATCGCCCCCACCAGACCCAATAGGACGACGGCGAGGCGTGTGGCGCTCTCGGCGGCGAACTTGACCGAGGCCCCAACCAGGATGCCCGGCAGCAGATAGGCAGGGGCCCAGAGCAGGGCGGAGATGATATTGGCGACGGTGAATCGGGTCGGAGACATGCCCATCATCCCGGCGACGACGGGGATGATGGCCCGCACCGGGCCCACGAAACGCCCGAATATCACGCTAAAAGAGCCGTATTTGTCGAAGAAACGCATCCCGAAGTCGAGGGTCTCGGGGTAGCGGCTGAAGGGCCAGAGGCGGCGGATGTCATCCTTGAAGAAGTGCCCGAGCCAGAAGCTCAGGCCGTCACCCACGATGGCCCCGATGACCGCTGCCCACATCACCGGCCAAAAGCCGATGGCACCGGCGGCGACGAGGGCCCCAATGGCGCCCATGATCATGACCCCCGGGACCAGCAGGCCGACCACCGCCAGGGACTCGGACAGGGAGATCAGAAAGACCGTGATCAGGGCCCAGGTGGGGTGATCTTTGACCCAGTCGATGACCTGAACGATGAGGGCTTCCATGGTGATGCCTCGCTGGGCCTGGCTGCCGCGTCGTCGATCAGGCGGCGATGTCGGCGAAGGTGGCCGCCGCCGCCTCCAGGGTGGCGGCGATGTCTTGGTCACTATGGGCGGCGGAGACGAAGCCGGCCTCGAAGGCCGAGGGGGCCAGGTAGACGCCGCGGTCGAGCATGCCGTGGAAGAACGCGCGGAAGCGCGCCTGGTCGCAGGCAGTCGCCGCCGCGTAGCCGGTCACCGGGCCCGCGTCGGTGAAGAAGATGCCGAACATGCCCCCGACCTTGTTGGCGCTCAGGGCCACTCCGGCGGTGGTGGCGTGCTCCAGCAGACCCTCGACCAGGGTCGCGGTCTGGGTCGTCAGGGCCTCGTAGAAGCCTGGCACGGAGATCAGTTCGAGCGTCTTGAGGCCGGCAGCCATGGCAATGGGGTTACCCGATAGGGTGCCGGCCTGGTAGACGGGGCCGAGCGGGGCAATGCGCTCCATGATGTCCCGGCGTCCGCCGAAGGCCCCCACCGGCATGCCGCCGCCGATGACCTTACCCAGGGTGGTGAGGTCCGGGGTGACACCATAGACCGCTTGGGCGCCGCCCAGGGCGACGCGGAAACCTGTCATCACCTCGTCGAAGATGAGTACCGCCCCATATTGATCGCAGACCTCCCGCAGACCCTGGAGAAAGCCCGGCACAGGTGGGATGCAGTTCATGTTGCCTGCCACGGGCTCGACGATGATGCAGGCGATCTCATGGCCCTGCTGGGCGAAGGTGTCGCGCACCTGGTCGAGGTCGTTGTAGTCCAGGGTCAGGGTCAGCGCCGCCAGGGCCGCGGGGACGCCGGGGGAGCTGGGCTCGCCCAGGGTCAGTGCGCCAGAGCCGGCCTTGACCAGCAGGGAGTCGGAGTGGCCGTGGTAGCAACCCTCGAACTTGACCAGCTTGTCCCGTCCGGTGAAGCCGCGGGCCAGACGGATGGCACTCATGGTGGCCTCGGTGCCGGAGGAGACCATGCGCACTAGGTCCATGGAGGGGACCAGTTGGCACACTCGGTCCGCCATCTCGGTCTCTAGCTCCGTGGGGGCGCCGAAGGACAGACCGCGGTGGATGCGATCGCCCACCGCCTCGATGACATCCGGGTGGGCATGACCCAGGACCATCGGACCCCAGGAGCCCACATAGTCGATATAGCGGTGCCCGTCGGCGTCGAAGACATAGGGCCCGGCTGCGCTGGCGAAGAAGACCGGGTCGCCGCCGACGCCACGGAAGGCGCGGACCGGTGAGTTCACACCACCGGGGATGTGTCGCTGGGCTGCGGCGAAGAGGTCATGGGAGCGGGTCATGGCAGGTCCTTAACTATTGATGTCTGGTGAATCGAAGAGCCGGGCATAGGCGCGGGCCGCGGCCTGTGGGTCAGGGGCGCCGAAGACGCCGGTGACCACGGCCAGCATGTCGGCGCCGGCGCCGACCAGGACGGCGCCATTCTCTGGAGTAATGCCACCAATGGCAACCAGGGGTAGCCGGAGTTCCCGTCGCGCCCGGCGCAGTAGGTCGATGTCTGCTCGCACAGCAAGGGGCTTGGTGGAGGAGGGGAAGAAGCTGCCAAAGGCCACATAGTCCGCCCCCTGGTCCCGGGCGGCCAGGGCCAGATCGAGGCGGTTGTAGCATGAGACCCCGATGATGGCTCGCGGGCCGAGCAGGTCGCGGGCGGCAGCGGGGGCGGCGTCGTTGTGCCCGAGGTGTACCCCTGCTGCCTCGACGGCCGCGGCGAGTGCGACATCGTCGTTGACGATTAGCGGCACCCCTGTCTCCCGGCAGATGGCGTTGACGGCGCGGGCCTGCTCCAGACGGTGCCGGTGGTCCTCCGACTTGTCGCGGTATTGGATGACTTGGGCACCACCGGCGATGGCTCGTTCGACCTGGGCCGCGGACTTGGTTCCTGCGTGCTCCAGTGTGATGGCATAGAGTCCGCGCAGTGCCTTCATAGGTTCGTCCCCCTATCGAGGGCAAAGAGGCGGTTTGGGGTGAGCTGGCAGCGCCCGGTGCGCCGTGCCCGGGACAGGGTCTCCCAGGTGTAGGCCTGGGCGTCCGCGACGGCCTCTGGGACTGTCAGGCCAAGTGCGATGCGACCGGCGATGGCGCTGGCCAGCGTGCAGCCAGAGCCGTGGTACTCGCCAGATAGGCGTGGCCAATCCCAGGAGGCGCTAGTCCCGTTGCGACCATAGAGGCGATTAGTGACCGTCTCGTCCGGCGCATGGGTCCCGGTGATCAGGACCCACAGACATCCCATGCGCAGCAGGCGCTCGGCGCAGTCGTCCGGGGCGACGGAGGCGCTCAGGGTCTGGGCCTCCGGGACATTGGGGGTGAGGAGGGTCACGGCCGGGAAGAGTCTCTGGCGCATTTGATTGCAGAGTGCCGCATCGGCCAGAGACTGGCCGGTCCCGGTGGCCAGCACCGGGTCGAGGACCACCGGCAGGTCGGGGTGGTCTTGGATCACTCCAAGTAGGGTACGCACCATCGCGGCGCTGCCGAGCAGGCCGATCTTGATGGCGGCCACCCGGGCATCGGCGAGCAGCAGCCGGCATTGCTCATCGACCTCGGCTGCCGGTTGAGGCCAGAGGCGTCGCAACCCGCAACTGTCCTGGGCGGTCAGGCAGGTGACCACCGAGAGCGGATGAGCGCCGACGGCGCGGATGGCCTCGGCGTCTGCGCCAATGCCGGCCCCGCCGCTGGGGTCGTGACCAGCGGCGCAGATCACCGCGGGGATTCGTTCGTCTGAGGGCATCAGTAGCTCCGTCGCTGTTGGGGTTTTGTTGCGGTGCAGCGCTGGACCCGCCCGGCAGGGTAGAATGGCGGGCTGAGACTCTGGCTGTGGCGGCGCGGCTGGGGATGTTAGCCGAACTGAGGAAGTGATCGATGAAGACCTACATGTGCGTCATATGCGGTTTCGTCTACGACGAGGCCCAAGGGCTACCGGATGAGGGCATCGCCCCTGGAACCAAATGGGACGACGTGCCCCTGAATTGGCGCTGCCCCGAGTGCGGGGTGGGTAAAGAGGACTTCGAGTTGGTCGAGGTTTGAGCCGATAGCCGCATCGTGAACTTTCATAACTCGTCTACACTCGTGGGCATGTCTCAGCCTAATCCCATCATCCCGGATCAATCGGTTTGCGTTCCGGTTGCCGCCTTGGCGACCGCCTATTGCCGACTGATCGAGGCGTCTGGTGCCGGCTCGCTTCCCTGGCTCTCCGAGGTGGCGGATCTGCTGCCTCGGCTGCATGCGGCTGTGCTGTCGCTCGAACCCGAGGAGGTCGAGGACGACGAACCCCTGGTCCCGGATCTTGATGCTCGGTTCGAGTTGTTCACCCATCTGCGCAGCCTGTTGGGTGATCGGGACGGCTACTGGCTGGAGTTCGATGGCATTGGCGAGCATGGCGCCATGACCGGCAGCCTAGCGGACGACCTGACCGATATCTACTGTGAGCTGAAGCACGCCTTGCGGGTCCACGAGTTGCATCCCCACCTAGCCGAACGGGGCTGGTACCTGGGCTTTGCGACCCACTGGGGGCAGCACCTCGTCGACGCGACGCGCCACCTCTCGGGGCTGGCGGCCCAGGGCCGACTGGACTGATCGGGCTAAGCTCGCGGCCTGTCGCATCCGCTGGCATTGAAACCAAGCTGCGCGCTACACTATGCGCCTTTGCGAGCCCTTTTTTGGAGAAGTGCCATGTTGAGCGCCCTGACCGAGACCGACCTGACCCTGACCCCCCCGGCCCAGACCAAGATGGGCGAGCTCTTCGAGCAAGTGGATGAGAACGTGCAGGGTGTGCGCGTCTTCGCCCAGCCCGGTGGTTGCAGCGGTATCAGCTTCGGCATGACTTTTGCCGACGCCATCAACGGTAACGACGGCGTGTTGGAGTTCGATGGATTCAAGGTGATCGTGGACGATGGTACTCTGGAGTACCTGCGCGGGGTCGAGATTGACTTCGTTGATCGCGGCGACGGCAATGCCACCTTTGTGTTCAACAACCTGCCTCCGGTCGGTGGGGGCGGTGGTGGCTGCGGCTCTTGCGGGTCCTCCTCCGGGGGCGGCTGCTCCTGACGGGTGCCTCGGCGCGAAAACGTTGATGTGTTAGAGACAGCGGCCTTGGCCGCTGTTTTGTTTGTTGATACCCGCAGGTGCTGGTTGCCTGTCGGGCCTCGCTTAGGTGGAAGGGTCATGATGACGCGGGTTGGTATTGTTGGCGGCACCGGCTACACGGGCTCCGAACTGATGCGGCTCCTGGCGCGGCACCTTGGGGCCGAGCTCGCGGTTATTACCTCCCGCGCCGATGCGGGCACGGTGGTGGCCGACATGTTCCCGCACTTGCGTGGGCGGGTGGGGCTCTCCTTCAGCGAGCCGGATTTGGGGATGCTCGCGGAGTGTGATCTGGTCTTCTTTGCCACGCCGAACGGTACCGCCATGAAGATGGTGCCGGATCTGCTGGAGCGAGGGGTCAAGGTGATCGACCTGGCAGCGGACTTTCGCCTCAAGGACCCGGCGCAGTGGCAGCGTTGGTATGGCATGCCCCATGCCTGTCCGGAGCTGCTCGCCGAGGCGGTCTATGGCCTGCCCGAGTTGCATCGGGAGCAGATACGAGGGGCGCGCCTGGTCGCCAATCCTGGTTGTTATCCGACAGCCACAACCCTGGGTCTGCTACCGTTGTTGGAGGCCGGGGTGGTTGATCCTTCTTGGCTGATTGCAGACGTTAAGTCTGGGGTCAGCGGGGCTGGGCGCAAGGCCGCGGTGGGTATCCTGATGGCCGAGGTAGGGGAGAGTTTCAAGGCATATTCGGTCGCTGGGCATCGGCATCAGCCCGAGATTTCCCAGAACCTGGCGGTGGCGGCGAAGAGTCCTTTGCGGCTGACCTTCGTCCCCCATCTCGTGCCTATGATCCGCGGCATTGAGGCGACCCTTTATGCGCGTCTGACCGACCGCGTCTGTGACATCCAGGGGCTGTTCGAGCGGCGCTACGTCGGCGAGGCGTTTGTAGACATCCTCCCGTCGGGCTCCCACCCGGAAACCCGCTCGGTGCGTGGGACCAACGTCTGCCGGATTGCAGTCGCAGAGCCCCTTGGGGATGGCGTGGTGGTTGTCCAGTCGGTGATCGATAACCTGGTCAAGGGGGCCGCTGGTCAGGCGCTCCAGAATATGAACCTCATGTTCGGCTATGCAGAGGCGGCCGGGCTTGAGGATCTTGCCCTATTGCCCTGAGCCGAGGCCCAGTGAGCGCTCACAGCGAGTTTTCTGAGCGGCGCGGGTCTCGGTTCCGCGGCCTGTGGCTTGGGTTGGTGCTTGGTGCCTTGGTCATCTGCCTCTTGGCCGCGGCGTTTGGTGGCGGCTTTGTCGTCGGCACGCGCTCGGTCGAGTCCCAAACCGTCGCCGCTATCGAGGCGGAGCGGGTGATGGAGGCGGAGCGCGACGCCTTGCGGACAGAGTTGGCGAACCTCAAGCAGCAGGGGATCGCCTGCGAGCGGTTCCAGCAGATCGAGCAAGAAAAAGATCGCTCTGCCGTGGATACGCTCAAGGAGGCCCAGGACGAACGACTCGCCATGGCCAAGGAGATCGCCACATTGAAGCGCCTGATCAAGACCGGCGGTAGTGGCGCGGTCGGGGTGCAGGGCCTGCGCTTGAGCGCGGGCGACGGGCCGCGGGCGTTCAATTATAGCTTCACCGTCAGTCAGCTCATCGACGATGTCGGTGAGACCTCCGGCGAGATTGCCATCAAGGTGTCCGGGAAGCAGGGCGAGAAGGATAAGTCCCTGACGCTCAAGGAGATGGAGGGGTCAGAGCCGACCACGCTGGCCATGCGCTTCGAACACTTTCAGAATTTCGAGGGGCGTCTGGTGTTGCCTGAGGGTTTCGAACCCCTGAGCCTGAGCGTGGACGTCGAGCCCAAGGGCGACAAATTGATCGCCAGTGGTCAGACCTTCCCTTGGGCGCTTTCAGAGTGACCGTCCCGCGCGGCTTGGGCGTCACGCCCCGCCCTTGATCGAGCGCGGCGCAATCCCACCTTAAGCAGGTGATACGTCCTTATATCCCCCCTTATCCATGCAGGTGCCCCATGAATGCAGAAACCCTTGCCGATCCCGAACTGGTCTTCACGACCGCTGCTGCCGCCAAGGTGTCCGAGCTGATCAAGGAGGAAGGCAACCCGGGACTGATGCTCCGCGTCTATATCCAGGGTGGTGGCTGCTCCGGCTTCCAGTATGGATTCACCTTCGACGAGGTGGTCCAGGAAGGAGATGCCGAGGTCGTGACCGACGGCGTCAAGCTGCTCATCGACCCGATGAGTATGCAGTACCTGAGCGGTGCGGAGATCGA
>CAWJRN010000009.1:157500-433228 GCA_963845265.1 uncultured Gammaproteobacteria bacterium
TTCGGATGAGCTGTGGGTCGGAGTGAAAGGCTAATCAAGCCCGGAGATAGCTGGTTCTCCCCGAAAGCTATTTAGGTAGCGCCTCGTGTCTCACTCCTGGGGGTAGAGCACTGTTTCGGCTAGGGGGCCATCCCGGCTTACCAAACCGATGCAAACTCCGAATACCAGGAAGTGCAATCACGGGAGACACACGGCGGGTGCTAACGTCCGTCGTGGAAAGGGAAACAACCCAGACCGCCAGCTAAGGTCCCAAAATCATGGCTCAGTGGGAAACGATGTGGGAAGGCCCAGACAGCCAGGAGGTTGGCTTAGAAGCAGCCATCCTTTAAAGAAAGCGTAATAGCTCACTGGTCGAGTCGGCCTGCGCGGAAGATGTAACGGGGCTTAAGCCATGTACCGAAGCTGCGGATGCGAGTTTACTCGCATGGTAGGGGAGCGTTCCGTACGCCTGCGAAGGTGGATCGTAAGGTCTGCTGGAGGTATCGGAAGTGCGAATGCTGACATGAGTAACGATAAAGGGGGTGAAAAGCCCCCTCGCCGAAAGCCCAAGGTTTCCTGCGCAACGTTAATCGGCGCAGGGTGAGTCGGCCCCTAAGGCGAGGCCGAAAGGCGTAGTCGATGGGAAGCAGGTTAATATTCCTGCACCACTTATTACTGCGATGGGGGGACGGAGAAGGTTAGGTCAGCCGGCTGTTGGTTGCCGGTTTAAGCGTGTAGGCAGTCACCTTAGGCAAATCCGGGGTGGCAATGCTGAGGCGTGATGACGAGTCTCTACGGAGATGAAGTGATTGATACCCTGCTTCCAGGAAAAGCCTCTAAGCTTCAGGTAATAAGTGACCGTACCCCAAACCGACACAGGTGGGCAGGGTGAGAATCCCAAGGCGCTTGAGAGAACTCGGGTGAAGGAACTAGGCAAAATAGTACCGTAACTTCGGGAGAAGGTACGCCCCTGGTACGTGAAGGCCCTGCGGCCGGAGCGGAAGGGGGTTGCAGTGACCAGGCCGCTGCGACTGTTTACTAAAAACACAGCACTCTGCAAACTCGAAAGAGGACGTATAGGGTGTGACGCCTGCCCGGTGCCGGAAGGTTAAGTGATGGGGTCAGCGCAAGCGAAGCTCTTGATCGAAGCCCCGGTAAACGGCGGCCGTAACTATAACGGTCCTAAGGTAGCGAAATTCCTTGTCGGGTAAGTTCCGACCTGCACGAATGGCGTAACGATGGCGGCGCTGTCTCCACCCGAGACTCAGTGAAATTGAAATCGCTGTGAAGATGCAGTGTTCCCGCGGCTAGACGGAAAGACCCCGTGAACCTTTACTATAGCTTCACACTGGACTTTGAACCTGCTTGTGTAGGATAGGTGGGAGGCTGTGAAGCGGTGACGCTAGTTGCCGTGGAGCCATCCTTGAAATACCACCCTGGCATGTTTGAAGTTCTAACCTCGACCCGTTATCCGGGTTAGGGACAGTGTGTGGTGGGTAGTTTGACTGGGGCGGTCTCCTCCCAAAGAGTAACGGAGGAGCGCGAAGGTACCCTCAGCACGGTCGGAAATCGTGCATTGAGTGCAAAAGCAGAAGGGTGCTTGACTGCGAGACAGACAAGTCGAGCAGGTGCGAAAGCAGGCTTTAGTGATCCGGTGGTTCTGTATGGAAGGGCCATCGCTCAACGGATAAAAGGTACTCCGGGGATAACAGGCTGATTCCTCCCAAGAGTTCATATCGACGGGGGAGTTTGGCACCTCGATGTCGGCTCATCACATCCTGGGGCTGAAGTCGGTCCCAAGGGTATGGCTGTTCGCCATTTAAAGTGGTACGCGAGCTGGGTTTAGAACGTCGTGAGACAGTTCGGTCCCTATCTACCGTGGGCGTTGGAGACTTGAGGGAAGCTGCTCCTAGTACGAGAGGACCGGAGTGGACGTACCCCTGGTGTTCCGGTTGTCACGCCAGTGGCATTGCCGGGTAGCTACGTACGGAAGGGATAACCGCTGAAAGCATCTAAGCGGGAAGCCCCTCCCAAGATTAGGTCTCCCTGGGCTCTTGAAGCCCCTGAAGGTCCGTCGAAGACCACGACGTTGATAGGCGGGGTGTGGAAGCGCGGCAACGTGTGAAGCTAACCCGTACTAATTGACCGTGAGGCTTGACCATATAACACCCAAACGCTTTGGGTGGGTCACGTATCCCGCGCCAACGCGATCTAACCGAATGCTGTCCAGGCTGCCCGCAAGGGCGCCGGACCACCGTTTTCCTGGCGGCCACAGAGCATTGGAACCACCTGATCCCATCCCGAACTCAGAAGTGAAACGATGCATCGCCGATGATAGTGTGGGGTTTCCCCATGCGAAAGTAGGTCACCGCCAGGGCCTTATTCCAAAACCCACGTCGATTGACGTGGGTTTTTTTTTGCCGCGAGCTTTTCGATCTCGCATCTGCCGCGGCGCGGTTAGGCGGGTGCTTGGGTCCGCTATAATCGCGTAGCTCTTTGCCCGTTCCTTGGTAGGTTTTGATCATCGGAGACCGTTATGCCCCAGTACCGCTCTCGCACGACGACCCACGGACGCAACATGGCCGGAGCCCGCGCCTTGTGGCGGGCGACTGGGATGACGGATGGCGACTTCGACAAGCCCATCGTCGCGGTTGCGAACTCCTTCACCCAGTTTGTGCCGGGTCACGTCCACCTGAAAGATATGGGTCAATTGGTGGCCCGGGAGATCGAGGCGGCGGGGGGCGTAGCCAAGGAGTTCAACACCATCGCAGTGGATGATGGGATCGCGATGGGCCACGGCGGCATGCTCTATTCCCTGCCGTCCCGGGACATCATTGCGGACTCGGTGGAGTACATGGTCAATGCCCACTGCGCGGACGCGTTGGTCTGCATCTCCAATTGCGACAAGATCACGCCCGGGATGTTGATGGCTGCGCTGCGGCTGAATATCCCCACCGTGTTTGTCTCCGGTGGACCTATGGAGGCAGGAAAGGTGCGTCTTGGGGAGCGAGGTGATCTAAAGCTCGATCTGGTGGATGCTATGGTTTCGGCGGCGGACCCCAGGGAGTCCGATGCGGATGTTGCGGCGATCGAACGGTCCGCTTGTCCGACCTGTGGGTCCTGTTCAGGGATGTTCACGGCCAATTCCATGAATTGCCTGACGGAAGCTCTTGGCTTGAGCCTACCTGGCAATGGTTCCCTCCTGGCGACCCATGCCGCGCGCAGGGATTTGTTCCTGGAAGCCGGGCGTCTGGTGGTGGATCTCGCTCGGCGGTGGTACGAAGGCGACGACGCTCGGGTATTGCCGCGGAGCGTTGCGTCCTTCGAGGCATTCGAAAATGCCATGAGCCTCGATATCGCGATGGGTGGGTCGACGAATACAGTTCTACACCTATTGGCCGCGGCGCATGAGGCGGGTGTGAACTTCACCATGGCCGACATGGATCGGCTTAGCCGGCGCGTTCCGAACCTCTGTAAGGTTGCGCCGGCGACTCAGGCCTACCATATGGAGGATGTGCACCGCGCGGGCGGAGTGATGGCCATCCTAGGGGAGCTGGATCGGGCGGGGCTCATCCACCGCTCGGCATGCACGGTGCATAGCGCAACCCTCGGCGAGGGACTGGCACGCTGGGATATTGCGGGTGCCGGCGCCGATGATGCGGCAAAACAGCGTTTTCTTGCCGCACCTGGCGGGGTCCCCACCCAGGTTGCCTTCAGCCAGTCTCGTCAGTGGCCTGACCTTGACCTTGATCGCGCCGGCGGTTGCATTCGTGACCTCGCACACGCCTATAGCCACGACGGCGGTCTGGCCGTGTTGTTTGGCAATTTGGCGGAGGACGGATGCATCGTCAAGACGGCCGGCGTCGATGCGGCCAACTTGGTTTTCACCGGGCCGGCGCGGATCTTCGAGAGCCAGGATGCGGCGGTCGCAGCCATTCTGGGGGACCGTGTCGCGGCAGGGGACGTGATCTTGATTCGCTACGAAGGTCCGAAGGGTGGGCCTGGGATGCAGGAGATGCTCTACCCGACCAGCTACCTCAAGTCGAAAGGCCTGGGCAAGCAGTGTGCGTTGATTACGGATGGGCGCTTCTCGGGTGGTACTTCCGGGCTCTCCATCGGCCATATCTCACCGGAGGCCGCGGAGGGCGGATTGGTTGCCCTGGTCGAGGAGGGGGACAAGATTGCCATCGACATCCCCGCGCGCAGCATCGGGCTGATGGTGGACGCAGAAACCCTGGCTGGACGGCGCGAGGCCATGGAGCAGCGCGGAGCCTCAGCCTGGAAGCCGCTTGAGCGGGATCGAGACGTATCGGTTGCGCTGCAAGCCTATGCGGCCCTCACCACCAGCGCGGCCCGAGGGGCGGTGCGAGACCTGTCCCAACTCCGATAGGCTGGGCGGCGGCGACTGAGCCTGGGTTCAGAGGGACCCCCAGGAGCTCTTGCGACGACGGAAGTGCAGATTCGGGAGGATCAGGCCGATGAGAATGCCCCCGCCCACGACTGCGCTGCCGATCAGGAACCAGCGCTGATTGGTTTGCAAGCTGAGGTCGCGATTCTGCTGTTCCAGCTCTGCGGTCTGCCGGGTCAGCTCGGCCACACGTTTGCGCAGTTCGGCCCGATCTCTGGTCACCTCGACCACGTTCGCTGAGGCCGAGCGCAAGGACGCCAATTCCTGCTGCAGAAGGTCGCGGTCATGGGTCAGTTCTCTGTGTGCCGCGGTCAGGGTTTGGTGTTCCGCCTGTAGCCCAGAGAGCTTCGATGCGAGTGCGTCGGGGGCCTGCTGCAGCTCCGCGAGCTTCGCCTCCATAGCCGTCAGGCTGTCCCGTGCAGCGGCGTCGGCTTGCAGCTCGGTTGTAGCCACATAGCCGACGAGTCCGTCCTCGGTGCGCACCTTGGTGTAACCACTGTTGCCGGCCCCGCCGATGACGTCGAGCTTGGCGCCGCTGGGCAGCATGCGGGCAATCTTGTACCTGGTGCTCTCCCCCTTGCGCAAGGGGACGCTGCATTGGTCTGTGATGAAGCGGGTGTCGGCCTGGGCATAGCTCAGGGCGCTGAGGCAGATAAGGAGCAAGGATAGGCGTCTCACATCGGACCTCGGTGGCGTTTGTATTGGTTGAATCGCCCTGAGATGGCGTCGGACCTGGGTGATCGCCCGGCTGCGCTACGCGGTGACGTTCCAGATCGGGGTAAGGGTGCGTGGCTTAGGTAATCGCCTTAAGCCGGGGGAACCAACAGTAATTCGAGCAGGGCCTTTTGTGCATGCAGGCGGTTCTCCGCCTCGTCCCAGACCACGGACTGTGGGCCATCGATGACGGTGGCAGTGACCTCTTCATCGCGATGGGCGGGCAGACAATGCATGAAGAGTGCTTGCTTGGTCGCCACGGCCATGATCGCCTCGTTGACCTGATAGTTCGCAAACGCCAGAGCACGCTGCCGCTGTTCTTCTTCTTGACCCATGCTGGCCCAGACATCGGTGACGACCAAGTCGGCTCCGTCGGCCGCTGCGCGAGGGTCACGGACAATCGTGCAGCGTTCGCCTGCCTCGGCCAGGAGCGACGCCTTCGGTTCATACCCTTTTGGGCAGGCGATGCGTAGCTGAAACTCGAACACCCGCGCCGCGTTGATATAGGAGGCGCAGACATTGTTGCCGTCGCCGATCCAGGCCACCGTACGGCCGCGGATGTCGCCGCGGTGTTCCTGATAGGTCTGCATGTCCGCCAGCAACTGACAGGGGTGATTGAGGTCCGATAGCCCGTTGATCACCGGTACCTGGGAGCGTGCAGCAAAGCGTTCCAGGGTCTCGTGCTCAAAGGTTCGAATCATGACCGCATCCACCATGCGCGAGAGCACCCGAGCAGTGTCCTCGACAGGCTCGCCGCGCCCCAGTTGGCTATCCCTGGGCGATAGGAAGAGGGCGTGTCCGCCGAACTGCACCATGCCGGTCTCGAACGAGACCCGGGTGCGGGTGGATGCCTTCTCGAAAATCATCGCCAGGGTGCGGTGGCGCAGCGGCCGATAGTCGGTACCGGCGCGCAGCATTGCCTTGAGCTCGATGGCCCGCGCCACCAAGGCGCGCGCCTCCTCTGGGCTGAGGTCCAAGAGGGACAGAAAGTGGCGTGGTTGGCCGACGGGTGGCTCCATCGTCCTAAGCCCCCTGTCGGTCGGTGCCGACGAGGAAAGTACCGACGAGGTCCGAGAGGCCATCCAGCAGGAGATCCGCCTGGGCCTGGTCGAGAATCAGCGGCGGCAGGAGCCGGATCACCCTTTCGGCAGTCACATTGATCAGCAGGCCGGCGCTCAATGCCTGGGCGACCAGGTCGGGGCAGGGTCGGTCCAGCTCGATGCCGAGCATCAGCCCGCGTCCCCGAACCTCCACCACGCCGGCAAGGCCCTCCAGGCGCATACGGAACCCGGCCAAGAGATACTCGCCCAGGTCAGCCGCGCGCTGGGGTAGCCCCTCAGCGTTCAGGGTATCGAGCACCGCGCGAGCTGCGCGACAGGCGAGTGGGTTGCCGCCGAAGGTGGAGCCGTGGTTGCCAGGGCCGAAGACATCCGCAGCCGCTCCTCGCGCCAGGCAGGCGCCGATGGGCACCCCGTTGGCGAGCCCCTTGGCCAGGGTCATGACATCGGGCCGGATGCCGCTGTCCTGGTACGCAAACGGCACCCCGGTGCGTCCCATCCCGGTCTGGATCTCATCGAGCATCAGGAGCCAGCCATGGGTATCGCACAGGGCACGCAGGCGCGGCAAATAATCTCCCGCCGGGATGACGATCCCGCCCTCGCCTTGGATAGGTTCCACCAGCACTGCGGCGATGTTTGGCCGATTTGCGGCCGCGGTCTCCACCGCGGCGATATCGTTGTAGGGGACCCGCACGAAGCCCTGAACCAGTGGCTCGAACCCGGCCTGGACCCGGCGGTTGCCGGTGGCGCTCAAGGTGGCCAGGGTGCGTCCATGAAAGCTCCCATCCATCACCAGGATGGCGGGGTCTTTGAGTCCCCGGTGATGGGCATACAGTCGCGCGAGCTTGATGGCGGCCTCGTTGGCCTCGGCGCCTGAATTGGAGAAGAACACCCGATCCATGCCGGCATAGGCCGTCAGGGCTTCGCCTAAGGCCTGCTGCTCAGCGATCTGGTAGAGGTTCGAGGTGTGGATCAGGAGACCCGCCTGCTCGCACAGGGCGTCGCGCACCGCCGGGTGGGCGTGGCCCAGTCCGCATACAGCGATGCCGGACAAGGCGTCCAGGTAGCGTCGGCCATCGGTGTCCCAGAGCCAGGCCCCTTCGCCTCGGGCGAAGGTGACGGGTTGCCGCTTGTAGGTCGCCATCAATGGGTCGTGCATGCGAAGTTTCCAGTCTCCATAAAAGACAAGAGGCGGTTTCGCGGGGGACGAGAAACCGCCTCTTTCGGCCAGACTATTAAGGGGTTGCAGTCTAAACGGACGTCTCGATTGTGGCAACCAGAAGCGCGAGGCCTGGTTTGGGAGTCACGTGCAACCGTTTCCTTCGGCTGCGCTGCGTAGTGATACGGCGCTTAAATGTCCCGAATAGCCGCAGAGTGGATAAGGCGCATGGCCCAGCGCCGACCCCGAGAGAGATCGTCCCGTCATTTCAAAGAGTTATCTGACCCCGACACCTAATGCAGGCAGCGCCCTGTGCCCAACCGTACTATCCGACCGGCCCCGCGGGGTCGGGTGAAGGCTCCACCCGCAGCACGGTCCCATCCACGCCCACCACCCGCACCAAGCGCCCAGCCGGCGCATCCGTGCCCAACACCTTCCAGGTGCTGTCGTCCACACGGATCTTGCCGGCCCCGTTGACGATGGGTGCGTCCAGGGTGAAGACCCGCCCCACGTACTGGTGTCCACGGCGGTTCAGCATTGGCTCGTCGCTGGTGAGGGGGTGGCGACGCAGGTAGAGGCGGCCGAGCACGACAATGGTCACGCTCAGCACTGCAAAGACCCCAAGCTGTAGCGACCAGGACGCCTCCGGCACCACGGCCAGCATGATCCCGACCACGATGGCGGCTACCCCGATGGGCAGGAACAGGAAGGCCGGGGTGAAGATCTCCAGGGCTGCCAGCACCAGGCCGAGGATCAGCCAGTGCCAGGGGCCGATGGGCATCAGCCAGGAGACCATCAGCTGACCTCGCCGACGGAGCGGGTCGGATTGGGTTTACCGGCGCCCTGGACCAGTTCCGCGATGCCTGCCACCGAGCCGATGATGCCGGATGCCTCCAGGGGCATCAGGATGACCTTCTGGTTCGGTGCCGAAGCGATGGCCTGGAGGGCCTCGGTGTACTTCTGGGCAACGAAGTAGTTGATAGCGTTGACGTCGCCCTTGGCGATGGCCTGGGAGACCATCATGGTCGCGCGTGCCTCCGCCTCGGCGAGGCGCTCGCGGGCCTCCGCCTCGCGGAAGGCCGCCTCGCGCTCGCCTTCCGCCTCCAGGATGGCCGCCTGCTTTTCGCCCTCGGCCTTCAGGATCGCCGCCTGGCGCAGCCCCTCAGCCTCCAGGATCTGGGCCCGCTTGATCCGCTCTGCCTTCATCTGCCGGGCCATGGCGTCCACCAGATCCCGCGGCGGGGAGATGTCCTTGATCTCGATGCGGGTCACCTTCACCCCCCATGGGGTCGTGGCGTCGTCCACCACGTTGAGGAGCTGGGCGTTGATCTTGTCGCGCTGGGAGAGGAGTTCGTCCAGGTCCATGGAGCCCATCACCGTGCGCAGGTTGGTCATGGTGAGGTTGAGGATGGCGTACTCCAGGCCGCTGACCTCATAGGCCGCCTTGGCCGCGTCGAGGATCTGGTAGAACACCACCCCGTCCGCCTTCACCATGGCATTGTCCTTGGTGATGACTTCCTGGGAGGGGACGTCCAGCACCTGCTCCATCATGTTGAGCTTGGCGCCGATGCGGTCGAAGAACGGCACGATGAGGTGCAAGCCGGGGTCCAGGGTTTTGGTGTAGCGCCCGAAGCGCTCCACCGTGTATTCGCGACCCTGGGACACCGTCTGGATCATGAATCCGAGGACGATGAAGGCCAAAACGGCTAGAACGATAAAGAAGGTCTCCATGTGCGGCTCCTGTGGATGTGGCTGGACCAAGTATATCCCCGTGCGGTGAGGCCCTTACCGTTTCACGGATCATTCTGGGGGCAATGTGCCTGAGGGCGAGGGATGCCCGCCATGCGCTATAGTCTCGCGCCATGACTCAGACATCCCCCCAGCTCCGCAAGCCGCCCAAATCACTGCTCCGTCAGGTTGGGCGTGCCATCGGCGATTTCGGCATGATCCGCGAAGGCGACCGCATCCTGCTCGGCGTCTCCGGCGGCAAGGACTCCCTGTCCCTGCTGCATATCCTGAGGCACCTTCAGACCTATGCCCCGGTGCGCTTCGAACTCGCCGTCCTTACCGTCGATCCCCAGGTCCCAGGTTTCGACCCCGGGCCACTGCGTGACTACTACGACACCCTCGGCGTGCCCTGGCATTACGAGCAGCAGCCCATCATGGATCAGGCGCGTGGCCACATGGACGGCGACTCCTTCTGCGCCTACTGCTCGCGTATGAAACGCGGCATCATGTACCGCGTCTGCCGGGAGCAGGGTTACGGCGTCCTGGCCCTTGGCCAACACCTGGACGATCTAGCCGAGAGTCTGTTTATGTCCATCTTCCATGGCGGTCAATTGCGCACCATGAAGGCCCACTACGTCAACGACGAGGGCGATGTGCGCATCATCCGCCCCCTGGCCTACTGCCGGGAGCGTCAGACCGGCGCCTTTGCCGAGGCCGCCGGGCTACCCGTGGTCCCCGACAGTTGCCCCGCCTGCTTCTCTGCTCCGACCCGGCGCGAACACGTCAAGGCCCTGCTGGCGCGTGAAGAGGCCCTGCATCCCCACCTGTTCGCCAATGTCCTGCACGCCATCAAGCCCATCCTGACCGAGGGGCGGACCCCCTGATGGCGGCGCGTCGGATCTTCGGTTCGTACCACTTCGCCCTCGGCGTCCAACCATCATGATTGTCTACCTGCACGGCCTCAACAGCTCGGGGCGCTCCCACAAGGCCGGCGTCCTGCGTCGTGCCCTGGCCCCGCGGCCGGTACTCGCCCCGGACTATCCGGCCCAGCGTCCCGTGGATGCCGTGGCCTTCCTCAGCGCCTGGTTCGCCCGCCTGCCGAGGCTCCAGCGGCGACACAGGCTTGCTGATCGTGGGCAGCTCCATGGGCGGCTTCTATGGCCAATACCTGGCCCGGCACCTGGGGCTGCCCGTCGCCCACCTCTATCTCATCAATCCCGCCCTGACCCCCTGGGGCGTGCTCTCGTCCCATAAGGGCGAGATCCTGACCACGGCCCAGGGCGAGACCTACGAGATCACCGCCGAGCTGATCGAGGCGACCCGGGCCTTCGGCATTGCCGATCCCTGCGACGGGGTGCCGACCACGGTCTTTTTGGACGCCGGCGACACGGTGATCGACCCGGCCGATGCCCAGCGCCTCTACCGCCACTGCGGCGATGTGCGCCTCTACCCGGGCGGCGATCACGCCTTCCAGCACCTCGGTGATGCCATCCCACGCATCCGGGACGGAGTCTGACACCCTAGGGAAACAGTCTCGCGACGATGCGCGCCCCGGCAACATAGGTCCCCGTCGCCGCCCCCAGGGAGCTGAACACAAACACCAGTAGCACCCGCGCCACCCGATTGCGCCACCAGCCGCGCCAGCCGGTCAGGTCCCGGCGCAGGGTTGCGAAATCCCCCACCCTTGGCCGGCGCAGGGACAGTTCCACGGCTCCGGTGATCATCCCGACCCCAAGGGCAGGGTGCAGGGTGGTGAGCGGTGCTCCCACCAGGGCGGAGAGGATGGTGAGCGGATGGCCCCCAGCGATCACGGTCCCCAGGGCCGCCAGCCCGCCGGTGATCAACACCCAATCCACCACCATGGCCCAGCCCAGGTCCGGGGCCCGGCTGAAGCCCAGGGCGAAGCCGGCCAGGATCAAGGCCAGGATGAGCCAGGGTAGGCGCTGCACCCAGGGGTTGGGCGGTGGTACCTGCGTCAATGCTGCCAACTCCGTCGCCGGATCGGCAGGGTCCGGTTCGGCCAGGTGGCCCGCCAGCCCGCTCAGATGTCCGGCCCCGATGACCACCAGGGCCCGCCCCGGCGGGCGTTCGCCCAGCTCCTGGCGCAGCCGAGCGGCCATGTAGCGGTCGCGCTCCTCGATCAGGGCGACATAGAGCTCCCGGCGATCCTCCGCCAGCTCCGCGAAGGCCGTCTCCAGGACATCGCCCTCCTTGAGGTGCTCCACATCTTCGGCCGAGACTTTCTCCTTCGTCAGCATGGCCGCCAGCATGCCGCTGAAGAGTGTGAGGCGCCGCCACCAACCCAGCCCCCCCGCCACCCGACGCAGCGTTACCCCCAGGTCGCGGTCGATCAACAGCAGCGGCAAGTCGTGGCGCCGTGCCAGGTCAATGGCCAGGCGCTGCTCCGCCCCGGGCTCGATACCCAGGTCGTCCGCCAGGCGCTGCTGATAGGCGGCCAGTGCCAGGTTTGCCGCCACCAGGTAGGCGCGGCCATCCCGGATCGTGGCCAGCAAGTCCAGGCGGGCCAGGGCGTTCGGGTCCGTCAGGGCCTGGAGGCGGCTGGGGCAGAGCTCCACCGCCACCGCGTCGTAGCTGCCCGTCTCGATGAGCGCGGCGACCTGATCCGCGCTGGCGCGCGAGACGTGGGCGGTGCCCAGCAGGGTCAGCTCCCAGGCGCCCAGGGTCAGGTCGATGCGCGGCTCGGTGGTGGCCGTCGGTGTCTGGGCGGGAGTAAGCATGGCGCTATCCAAAAAAGGTAGTTCCCGCCGCCTGCTTCTCCGCCGGCAGTCGCTGAAGTTTCTCAATCAGGACAGCGTAATTCATCGAACGACCTCCAGGGTATCGCTTAGCGGGTGACTCGGTTGCCATGTTGCCATGCTGCAGCTCGTAGCCCAAGGCACGTCGGAGCCGCTAGCGCGGGGTCTCCCCGGTCCGGAAAACGGTTGCCGGGATCGGTATCGCGGTCATCGAGATATTCGTGACCAAGCCGCTCTCTGTTACGAAAAGCACCACGCCTTCGCTGATTTTGTCCCCGCTCTCCTGACGCACGTACACGCACGGCTGTTCGGGCATCTCGTACATCGGATAGGCCCGCGTCTCCGCGATTTCCGCCGACAACAGGGAACGGCTGTCTTGGATGGCCGCCAGCTTGCCCCGCAGGTAGTCGAGGTAGTCGGTTCGCCCCACAATCTCGTCAAACACCCACATCGACGAGTAGCGGACATTCTGGGCGATGAGCGGTTCCAGGTCGCTCATGTCGAAGCTGTTGTAAGCCTTCGCCCAGGCCCGCGCTGCACGCAGTTGGTCGGGGTCTGGGTTACGCAGGAGCGATGAACTGGCCTGGGAAGTCTCGCGCATGGCTTGGCTCGTTATGGTCTTTGTCAAACGCCAGGGCCGGCATCCCGGTCCTCGCGGAAGTACACGACGAAAGCTGTTTCCGGCAGGCCAAAGGCCGCGAGGAGCCTCCGCATGTTGTCACGGATCTGGTTGGCTGACAGGTTGGTCTCGGCCAGCACCCCGCCACCGAAATCCCTCCCCAAACGCAGGTCGCTCGGGTCCCGCGAGAAGTACCGGTTGCCCTTGCTGCTAGTGAAGTCGGGGTTTGAGGGCAGTGCGGCAAACACGGCAGGTTTCAAGGTCGCCAGGTATCGGCAAAGGGTTTCATGGACCTGGGACCAGGTGTTGGTGCCGTCGAAGGGCACGCCGTCCAGGGTGAAGATGGCCGGGCGCTTGTAGCGGAAGTCCTCACCCAGACCATGGGGCACGCGCCGGTCCAGGGCCCGGATCAAACGCTCGCGGCGCTCCCGCTCCGCATCGGACGCCGGGGCGCTCGGCGCCTCGAAGGTCGGCACCTGAGTGAACTCCTCGACCAAGTGCGACAACCGCCCGGATACTTCCCGATAGTCGCCCACCGCGTTGTTAAACGCGATCATGAACGCTGCCCCCTTCGCCACCGCGTCACTGTCCTTGTAGTCGATATTCAGCCAGATATCGTCCAACAGAGCGAGCAGATCCTCGCCGACGGCATCGAGATTGGACAGGATGCTCTGGATGCGCTGACGCATGGGGGCATTTCCGGCGACTAGGTCATTCATCTGGAGACTCCAGCCATTTCGGACACATGTGTTGATACCGCGCTGTCCGTGCTAGCGGATGCACCGATACCGAATCGGAACTTCAAATCATCTGGGCGAGTCTCCGGCGCAAACTGTCGCTGAATATGGTCTCTATGAATCTGCCCAAGCCTTGCCCAGGTTGTCATCTCGTGCGCACCAGTGACATCGAAACCCGCCTCGGCAACCAGGCCGATCAGGTCGGTAATTAGGTACCTTGCGTGGAAGTCTTGCCAGAGAAAGACTTCGGCCGATAGCCCGACAGACTTCAGTGTATTGCTAAGGGGCTCGAACCGCTGACGCCACTCGACCTCGTTCGGAAGTTTTCTTCCCGGTCCATCACCAAGGCAGAAGCTCCGGTGAAGCTCAATCAATGGAGCTGGCCTACGTTCCGCGACGGGCGTAAGCAACCGCGAAAACTCCCTGTAGTTATGACTGGATGGGTCGAGGTTGGGGTCAATAAACATCAGCGAATTCGCGCATTCCAGAATCCTGTGTAATGCTCCCAAGAATGTCTCGGTCCGTCTCTCTAGGAGAACAGAACAGCTCCGAGCTTGCCACCAGGCGCACCCGGACAACTTTTCAATAGACGTCACGAGGGTTTCGTCGCGAAACTGCTGTTTGGTCTGGTCTGCAGCAATAATGCCCGACAGCCGGGTCGCACCATGGCTCAGGAGGGCTTCGCGACACCAACCCTCGGCATCCACTGGATCGCTCGCTGCTTGACGTGGAACAATACGAAGACGGTTACGGGATTTCAGTTTTCTGAGGATCTCCTTCGCAAGACGATGCATGCCGGAACTCCGCGAAACACAATAACGTGACCACTCCCCGTCACTAAGATCGCGTATGACGGCCTCCTGATATAGCGCCTCCTTCAGGTGTGGCAAACACATTTCGATGTAGTCTGGCTTAGAATACGCCGCAGCATCGAACAGGTCCGGGATCAGGGCATACTCCTCAATCATCTCAATCATCGCCGAACTGCTCCCTTAAGCCTTCCTCGAAGAATCCGCCAGGCCAAGCCTTTACCAGTTCGCCAGCCTCGTTAAGTGGCATTGGTCTGACCAACGTGCGGTCCGCGTCCTGCTCAACGAGCAGGATCGAAACATCGGATGGCTTAAGTGCCAGCTCGCCCTGCTGCCTTCCATGATAGGTTTCGCGCATTCGCCGCATGATCCTGAGGACCAGGTGCTCACTGTGGGTCTCGATCAGGAACAGGACGTTCGCCTTGGCCTGGGTGATGAACAGGTCGGCCAGCACGACCTGAAAGGCCGGGTGGATGTTCGACTCGGGTTCTTCGATCATGACCACCCGTGACGCCTGACCGGACGGGTTGTGGAGGGCGGCGACGATCACGGGGATTACCTGCGAAATGCCGACACCAAGGTCTTGCGGTGTCATGGCAAGACCGCTGTCGATGTGCTCAAGCTCCAATTTGCTGTCTTCAGGCAAGCCTTCCAGTTTCTCTCTAAGCTCTTCCGATCCGGTTTGAACCTCCCCTGCGACTAAGCTGTTCCAGAACTCGCCGCCAACGTCTAGGCTCTTTCGACGCTGGGCGATGACCCGGTACTTGGTATTGAATTGCTCTGGGGAAGTCAACCATGCGCTGATGGAATCGCGGAGTTGATACTCGGAGCCGAGTGAGAGCAAGTCCCAAGCCCCGAGTCCGCTGGCCCAGCTCTGAGGTTCTGGACGCTTTTCGGTTCGGTAAGCACGCGACGGCAGGCGTCTGAACGGGCTGAGATACAGCGTTTGCTTCAATGTCTCAAGGAGCTCCCGCCCAGGACTGACGACAGCACTAGTCAATAGATCCATAAGGAATTCTTGCGCGAATACAGGAAACTCCCAAAATTGGCTACACTCTTCCCGTATCCATACGCGAGAGTCAAACTGAAACGGATTATCCCACTTCGGAAGCGCCGAATCTCTGCCCCGGAGAGGTATAGACATATCCGGTTGGATATAATCTTCTTCAACCAGTGCGGCGAAAAACTCGAACATCCAGCTATCAAGATCGTAGTCTTGCCAATCAGACAGGTGGTCCATGAGGAATCGCCAATCGTTCCAGCAACGTGCCTGCTTTCTGGCAGTTTGGTCGTTCGAAGCAGCTCGCTCCTTGCGATCCGCCGAGGGGTCATCGGCTCGCCCGTCCTCGTCAGCAGTGTCTCTCAGCGACACCTGCGTTGCGCCGTTAGAAGTGTCGTCGTTGTTGGGCGACTGAGGCCAGGCATATTCTCCGCCGTCTTTATTGACAGCGGCAGCTTGGTTTCCCCCACCTTCTTGAGACTCCTCAGCGTTCCGAGACAAGTTAATAATGATATCTATGGGTTCAGGCGGTCGGGCGGGCGTATTCGCGATTTCCACACATCGCTTTGCCGATTCCGCCAAACTCTGTCTCTCGACGTAATTGGGATTATGCTCTCCGGTCGCGTCGTCAACACTGCTGTTGCCCCATGCGTCGTCGCCAGCGACAATCTGAGAGACGATCTCGTCGAAGACGTGTCGCGCCAAGCGGTTATCTGATTCCCCAACCTCCTCACCGGCCATGTCGACGTGTGCGCCTCTCTTGATTCCAAGACCGGGCATGTCATTTTCCGCGATCCTTTTCCGGAACCACTTCCGCGCCTCTTTCGCAAGCTCCCACTCGAAGTCCGTCGAATCGCCCTTGGTGTAGCAGGTGCCGAAGGGATAAATGCCGAAGTTGAAGTACGACAGCGAAGCCTCGCCCGTTGCGGCGTCGTAGGCAATCCGGGCGTACTCATCACCACACGTTCCAACGGAATAGCCCTGCACGACGGGGCATTCGGCCACCGAACTCCAAGCGATCTCGATCTGGACCCAAACATCGACCAGTCGCTTCCGTAAGCGTCCGCCGGACTGAACATCGAGTTTCTTCGGTGCTTTCTTGAGGAAATCGTCCACGCGGTAGTCGAGTTGACTCTCTCGCATCCAATCGGTTTCGCGCCGTGGTGATGCCTCCCGAAGGTCCAACTCGAAGCGCATGCGGATCACGCGCGAAAGCTCATGTCCATAGACAAGGTTCTTAAAGCCGCCCAGGTCCACGACATCGCCACCCAGGACGGTCCGCCCCACATCGCAGTTGTTCCGCTCCAACACCTCCCGCGCATACATCAACGCCTGAACGATGGTGCTCTTGCCGGCGTTGTTGGGTCCGAACAGCAGGGTCAGCGGCGCGAACTCGATCCGCACCGGCTCGCGGATGCCTTTGAAGTTTTCGAGAGTGAGGGCCTTGAGGATCATCTGGTTGTCCTTGGTCGCGTACTTGTTTGGCACTTGGGCTTCGCGTTTCTGGTGGATCGCCGCCGCCGCTGTTAGGTAGGGATAAGCAGAAACCGTGCCATCACCGCTCGACGCCGTGCTTCTTGAGCCAGTTGGTCAGCGTTGTCGGGTTGCCGAAGCCCAGCAGCTTGGCGGCGCGGGTCTTGTTGCCGGCGGTGTGCTGCAGGGCCTGCTCCAGGTAGTGCCGCGCTACGCGGTCAATGATGCCATGTGAGATCAATGCCTTGCGCGATATCTTGGGCCAGGATTGGATCGTGGCCGGGTCTTGGATTGGGCTCGGCAGCAGGGCGTCGCGGGCGTCGTCCGCGTCGATGGTCTCCCCGCCGGACCAGACGGCGGCGCGGCGCAGGGTGTTGAGCATCTCGCGGACGTTGCCGGGCCAGGGGTGCTGGATCAGAAGCTTTCTTGCGGCGACTGAAAGTTTCTTGGGGCTAAAGCCTGGCTCGGTCTCGCTCTCACGGTTGACCTGGGCCAGGAGCCGGTCGAGCAGCAGGCCGGCGTCGCCCTCGCGCTCGCGCAGCGGCGGCAGGCGGATGACGGCGACGGCCAGGCGGTAGAAGAGGTCTTCGCGGAAGCGGCCCTGCGGCGACCTCTTCGGCCAGGGTGCGGTTGGTGGCGGCGAGGATGCGCACGTCGACGCTGGTCGGGGCGGTGGCGCCGACGCGGGTGACCTCGCCCTCCTGGAGCGCGCGCAGGAGCTTGACCTGGGCGGGCTTGGGCAGCTCGCCGATCTCGTCCAGGAACAGCGTGCCGGTGTGGGCGGCCTCGAAGTAGCCCTGGCGGGCGGCGGCGGCGCCGGTGAAGGCGCCCTTCTCGTGGCCGAACAGCTCGGACTCGACCAGCTCCGGGGCGATGGCGCCGCAGTTGACGGTGACGAAGGGCCGCTCGCGGCGCGGGCTGGCCTGGTGGATGGCGCGGGCGAGGAGCTCCTTGCCGGTGCCGGATTCGCCCTCGATCAGGACCGGGATGGAGCGAGGCGCGACCCGGCGGGCGCGGGCGACGACGCGCTGCATGACGGGGCTCTGGTGGATGATGGCGGAGAAGTCCGGGGCGGCGGGCGGCAGGCCGGCGGTGAGGCGCGTCAAGCTCGCGGTCCGGGCGGGCGCAGCAGGTCCGGCAGGAAGTCGGCGGAGATATCGAAGGGGATCGAGGCGGTCCGCACGCCGTGCTGGATGGACGACTCGATCAGCTCGGCCGGGAAGCGGGTCTTGGCGAGGATGATCCAGACCGCGGCCATGGCCGGGGTGCCGGGGCTCAGATGAAAGGTCGAGCCCGTCGCCGGTTGCTGGCGCGGCGACGATCTCCGCGACACCTGCGCGGGCATGCCGGTAGATGGCGCCGAAGTCCGTGGGGCTCTCCAGGGTCGACGTAGTGGGGTGTGACCGGGGGCTTGGTGCCTGGGTGGCGAGCCAGGCCAGGTAGGGTTCGACCTCGGCCTGGCGGGTAGTCGCAGAGTCAGCTCCAGCCGGGCGAAGCGGCCGGTGTGCAGGGCCTGGGCGATGGGGCCGAGGCCGACCTGTTTGCTCCGTGACGGCGCGCAGGTCGGTCCGGCCCAGCCAGCTGACGAGGATGGTTTCCATGGCCAGCAAGCATAAGCATTGGTGAACATGGGGTCACGCACGAACCTGAGAATCGATAGAGTTGTGCGTATGGACCTGAATTGACGCGTCTTACCGGCCGGAAAAACACACCGGCCACCGATTGTTGTCGCGCACGGTCACATGGTCTGTTGCAGGAGCGGCAGCAGCGCGTCGAGTGGTCGGGTGTTGAGCACGTCCCGGGCCTCGAGCCAGCCGCGGCGGGCCTGGGCGATGCCGTGGCCCAGGTTGTCGAGGTCCTGGGTGCCGTGGGCGTCCGAATCGATGGCGACCAGCACACCCTCCTCGCGGGCCTCCTGGCAGTGGATGTCGGTGAGGTCCAGACGCTGCGGGTTGGCGTTGAGCTCCAGGTAGCAGCCGCGGTCACGGGCATGGCGGATGACGCGGGTCATGTCCAGCTCGTAGGGCTCGCGCTCGCCGATGAGCCGGCCGGTGGGGTGCGCCAGGATGCTGAAGTGCGGGTGGTCCATGGCGCGGAGGATCCGCCTGGTCTGCTTGGCCCGGGCGAGATCGAATCGGCTGTGCACCGCGCCGATGACCAGGTCCAGCCGGCCCAGGACCGCGTCCGGCAGGTCGAGACCGCCGTCCTCCAGGATGTCCACCTCGATCCCCTTGAGTACGCGGAAGTCCTTCAGGTCAGCGTTGATGTGGTCGATCTCGTCCATTTGCCGGAGCAGCCGCCGGCTGTCCAGGCCGTGGACCATGGCCAGCCGTTTCGAGTGGTCGGTGATGGCGAGATAGGTGAGGCCCGCGGCGCGGGCGGCCAGGGCCATCTGAAGGATATCGGCATGGCCGTCGCTGGCCTTGGTGTGGCAATGCAGGTCGCCGCGGAGATCCTCGCGCCTGACCAGATCGGGCAGCAGCCCGTTCCTGGCGGCCTCGATCTCGCCGCGGTCCTCGCGCAGCTCGGGCGGGATGAATGGCAGGCCGACGGCGGCGAAGACCGATTCCTCCGTCTCGCCGGCGACCCGGTTGGCACCCTTGAAGACACCGTACTCGTTGATCTTGAGCCCGCGGGCGCGGGCCAGTGTGCGGATGGCGATGCTGTGGGCCTTGGCACCGGTGAAATAGTGAAGCGCCGCACCCAGGCAGGCCGACTCCACCACCCGCAGGTCCACCTGGAGCCCGCAGGTCAGCACGACCGTGGCGCGGGTGTCGCCCCGGGCGCGCACCTCGGCCACCTCATCGTAACCAGCGAATCGGTCCATCACGGCTCGGGGGTCCCGGGCGGTGACCAGGATGTCCAGGTCCCCCACCGTCTCGCGGCAGCGCCTGTAGCTCCCGGCCGGGATCACCCGGTCGACCCCGTCGCCTCCTTCGAGCCATTGCACCAGCGGTCCGGCATAGCGTGCCGCGGTGGCGAGCCCGAGTCTGTGTTCGGTGACCAGGTCGCTCTCCAGTGCCGCGATGATCCTGGACTCGGTCTTGGGGCCGAAGCCGTGAAGCTCGCGCAGTCGCCCCTCCTTGGCCGCTTGGTAGAGCTGCGCCGGGGTGTGGATGTCCAGGTCGTAATGCAGCGCATGGACCCGCTTGGGGCCGAGCCCGGGCAGGCGCAGTAGCTCGGTGAGGTCCGGCGGCAGCTCACGTTCCAGCCGCTTTAGTGCCTGGCAGGTCCCGGTATGGCAGATCTCGTCGATCTTGGCCGCCAACGCCTGGCCGATGCCGGGCAGGGCGGTGAGGTCGACACCCGCATCCACCATGGCCGCCACCTCCCGGCTCAGCCCTCGCAGCTCCCTGGCGGCATTGCGGTAGGCGCGGATGCGGAATGCGTTCTCGCCGCGGATATCGAGCAGATCGGCGATCTCGTCGAAGACCTGGGCGACTTGCTCGTTGTGGATGGGCATGGGTGAGCGGCGAGTGGCGAGTGGGATGTGTCAAGCCTAGCAGCCTGTCGGGCTTAGGTGGATCGAAGCAAGGGAGTGGGAGGGCGAGGCCATTTTGTTCGGTATCATTGTGGTTCTTTCCTGACTGACCATCAGCGTATTAGCATGAGCCCAGACGAGATCTTCGAAGCACTTGGCACCGCCGGCCCCGGCCGTTTCCCCCGCGAGGCCCTGATCGAGGCCGTTGACCAGCGCGAGGCGGTGACGCCGATGCTGCTCGACGAGCTGCGCCGACAGGTCGACGCAGCCTTCGTGCCGGCCATGGAGATTCAGGGCTATTGGCGGCACCTCTTCGCGATCCACCTGCTGGCCTATTTCCGTGAGCCTGCGGCCTACCCGCTGTTCGTGGCGATGGGTACCTTGCCCGGCGAGACCCTGTTCGACGTCATCGGCGACACGGTGACCGAGGGTTACAAGGGCCACTTGGCCGCGGTATGCCATGGGGACACGAGCGGCATCGAGCGCCTGATCGAAGACCCCGGGCTCAACGAGTATGTCCGGACCGCGGCCATCGGTGCGTTGGAGATCCTGTTTGCCATCGGCGAGTTGGATCGGGGCGCGCTGGAGGATTACCTGGGCAGCCTTGCGCGGCGCTGGCTGGCCGAGGCGGAGGCCGGGGAGGAGCCGACTGATGAGTCCGCCTGGGTCTGGGCCACCCTGGTATCGCTCGCGACCCGGATCGACGCCCAGGGGCTGGTCCCCGAGATCCGCCGAGCCTTCGAGCTCGGCCTGGTGGACACCATGTTCAACGGGACCACGCAGCGGTTCGAGCTTGTCATGGCGGAGCAGAGGGACCACCCGGCGCCCTACAAACCCTCACCCGGAATATTGCTGCCTCAACACCCGGTGGACGAACTGGAGCACTGGGCCTGCTTTCGGCCCGAAGAGCCGAAGGTTCGGCGCAACCCCGTCCCGCTGCCGGTCCGCCAGGTGCCGGCTCGATCCGCCGCGAAGGTGGGCCGCAACGCCCCTTGCCCCTGCGGCAGCGGGAAGAAGTACAAGAAATGCTGCGGGGCCTGAGCAGCGCCGAGAGCAGCGGGTAGCGCGCTCCCCCGCCTTGGTTTGGGCCCCGGCCCTGCCTTATCATCGGGCGCTAGATCTAGCACAGCCGCGCCGACATGAGCCCGACATCCAGGGTGGATGAGACGCGCGGCTCGGCGCCACAGGTTTGGCGAGAGGTCTGTCCGCGACACATCCACCGGCGTGCCTTCGGCGGATGCGCTTCGCTTATCCACCCTACCGTCGTTGGTCGGGTTTGTACGCATCCATACAAGTCCACCAGAGCGCTTATGAACATCCTTGACCGCAGTCACATCGCCCCCGTTGCCCGCGCCCTCGCGGCCTTTGGTCTCCTCCTAGCTGTTACCGGCTGTGCCTCGTACCGCGAGGACCGCAGGGAAGATGCCCTGGAGGCCGCCACCACCGCCTATGGAGCGGCCCTGCGCTGGGGCTATTACGAGACCGCCGTCGGCTATCTCCACCCAGAGAAGCGCAAGATCGCCGAGGTCCCCAAGGATCTGCCCAATATCCGCCTGACCGGATACGAGGTGGTCCAACCACCCATCCCGCTCGGCGATGAAGCGCATGGTGTGAGCGATCAGGTGCAAGTGGTGCGCATCGACTACCTGCACGACGACACTCAATCTGTGAATACCCTGATGGATCGGCAGGTTTGGCGCTACGAGCCAGAGGCCAAGACGTGGTGGCTGTACTCTGGTCTGCCCGCCTTCAAGTAGTTGCGATCCGACCCGGTTCTCCAGGGTGCTATGCTCTGCGCTGGAGCAACGCGTGGAGAGCCCCGGTGACCCCAGAAGATATCGCCTGCGTCAAGTCGACCTGGATGAAGCTGATTCCCATGGCCGAGGAGGTGGCGACCCTGTTCTACGGTCGCCTGTTCGAGTGTTACCCGGAGCTCAGGCCCTTGTTCAAGGGCGATATGGAGGAGCAAGGTCGGCGGATCATGGGCATGATCCACAGCGCCATCATTCGACTGGATGACTTGGAGCCCCTGTTGCCAGCGTTGCGGGCCTCCGGGGCCCGTCATGCCGGTTACGGCGTGGGCCCGGCGGACTACGAAAAGATGTCCGAGGCCCTTTATTGGACCTTGGAGCAGGTCTTGGCTGAGGACTTCACCCCAGAGGTCCGCTCGGCCTGGGCCGCCGTGTACGACGAGGTCGCTGCGATCATGTTGGCGGGCAGTCGTCCACCTGAAGGGAGTCGGGGCCTGGGGTAATGCCGCTGCGAACACTTGGCCGATTCAAGCGCGATACCAGCTGCTCAAAGCCACCGTATCAGGCGCGTCGCGCGGCGCCCGAGGCGCATCGGTTGTCAGGCTTCTAGGGCGCGCAGCAGTGCCGCCTCCACCCGGTCCTGGTCCACGGGGAAGGGGATGGTCTCGAATAGCGGGAAGCGGGCCTGCAGCCCCGCCAACTTCTCCTGGTACTCCGGCTGGTAGAAGCAGATCACCTTCACCTCGGGGTGGCGCTGGAGCCGCGCCATGAGGGTCTCCAGGTTGCTGCTGCGGTCGCGGAAGTCCGATTGGAAGTTGTACTCGGCGACGACCACATCCGGGATCCTGCCCTTGAGGTAGGCCTGGGCCTTGCGCTGCGAGGGGACCACCTCCGCGTCGAAGCCCAGGCGCCGATACAGGCCGGTCAGGTTTGGGTAGCCACCGAGTTCGACGATGGCCAGGAGTCGCGGCCGGTCATCCGTCGGGTTCGGCGCGGCCATTTCAGGCGAACACCACCCAAGTGGTGGCGATGTACTTGACCCCGGCCTCCAGGCGAGCAGCCCGGTGTTCATGGGTCCAGAAGGGCGGGAACAGGACCAACTTGCCGCGCTCCGGGGTCACACTCAGCCCCTGGTAGAGGAATTGAGTCTCTCCCCCGGGTCCGTCCACATCATTGAGGTACCACAGGGCGACCAGTTGGCGCTGACTGAACTCGTGGCTGCCCCCGTCGATATGCCAGTGATAAAACTCCCCGGGCAGGTAGCGTTGCACCTGGTAACCCATGTCCTTGAAGGGCCCCTTGAAGTAGGCGAAGGTCTCGCGAAACTCCCGCAGTGCCGCGGCTAGTGAGCGGAAGAACATCTCGTCCACGTCCTTCCAGTCCGGCTTGTTGCTCACCACCAGGTCCATGGTCTGCTTGATATGGCTGTCCTGGGTCTGGGTCTGGCCGATGCGCCCCTCATATTGCTGTTCCGGGTGGGCCTCGAAGCGTTCGATCACCCCATCGCAAAAGGCCGGCGGCAGGGCATGGGGGCGCGCGAAGATAAAGCTCCCAGGGGCTACCTCACGCAGGCTGGGTAGGGGCGTGACGGTGCGATCGAAGGGGGTGGGGCTCATGTTGGAGGTCCTACGAATGGGGTTGGGCCATTGTCCCGACCATAGCGGGCGGAGGTCAAATGGCGGCGCGCGCACGAACACGCGACCGACGCGGAACCGGATGAGCGCGAGGCCCCCATGAGTGTCATCTGGGATAGCGTGCTGATGGTGACTCCAGATGGGCGCTCGGACGCAGGGCATGGGTTGCCCACTTTAGGATCGAGGTGCGTTTGAGGTCGGACAGCGGGTCGAGCCCCACACGTCAGGGGTGGCCCTCCTCATCCAACTCGACCGCGCCCATGAACGGCATCCTGTTCGGCGATCCACGCCCTGCCTTACCGGCATTTCTGCGTGGACCGACGTAGGCGATGGTTACCGGAGCACTAGCAGCAGATCCTTGACATCTACCACGTCCCCCTCGGCCACCTCGATGCGGTTTACCAGCCCCGCCAGGGGGGCGGTGACCGAGGTGTACATCTTCATCGCCTCCAGGGTGAACAGGGGATCACCCTTCTTCACCAGATGCCCGACGGTGACCGCGACCTGGGATATCTTCCCTGGAATGGGTGCACCGACCTCGCGTGGGTCGTCCGGGTTGGCCTTGGGCCGGCTCTTGTCCTCCACCAGCACGCTGCGATCAAGGATGGCGATGGTGCGCGGCACCCCGTTGAGCTCGAAGGTCACCGACCGCCGGCCCTGGCGATCCGGCTCGCCGACGTGCTCCAGCTTGATGAACAGGACCTTGCCGGGCTCGATCTCGACGGAGATCTCCTCCTCGCACTGGAGCCCGTAGAAGAAGGCCGGACTGGGCAGGACGGAGAGGTCGTCATAGGTAGACCTGGCCTTCTCGAATTCGAGAAAGACCTGGGGATACATCAAATAGGAGAGCAAGTCGTCGTCCCCGGCGGGGCGCCCGATCTTGTCCGCCAGCTTGGTCCGCAGGGCCTCGAAGTCCACCGGCTCCACGTGCAGACCTGGGCGATCACTGACCGCCGGGCGTCCGTTGAGGACGATGCGCTGCAACTCCGCTGGCCAGCCGCCCTTGGGTTGACCCAGGCCGCCGGCCAGCATGTCCACCACCGATTCCGGGAAGGGCACGGCCCCAGGGGCCAGATTGAGAACGTCCTGGGCGCGGATGCCGCGGGTGACCAGGAAGATGGCCATGTCCCCAACCACCTTGGAACTGGGCGTGACCTTCACGATGTCGCCGAAGAGCTGGTTGACCTCGGAATAGGTCTGGGCGACCTCGGGCCAACGCTCGCCCAGCCCCATGGCCGCCGCCTGCTCCTTGAGGTTGGTGAACTGGCCACCGGGCAACTCGTGGAGATAGACCTCCGCCGTCCCGTGGGGGGCGCTGGTGTCGAAGGGTTTGTAGTAGGTCCGCACCCGCTCCCAGTAGTGGGACATGGCATCCAGTGGCCCACGGTCGATGCCGGTATCCCGCGCGGTGAACTCCAGGGCCGCCAGCATCGCGTTCAGATTGGGCTGGGAGGTCGACCCGGACATGCCGGCGATGGCCCCGTCGGCCACATCCACCCCGGCATCCGCGGCCCTCAGCACCGAGGCGGCGTTGAGCCCGGAGGTGTCGTGGGTGTGATAGTGGATGGGGATGCCGACCTCGGACTTGAGCGCCCGGAACAGGACCTCTGCCGCATAGGGACGCAGCAGCCCGGCCATGTCCTTGATGGCCAGGAAGTGGGCCCCGGCCCGCTCCAGCTCTTTGGCCATGTCCAGGTAATAGGCTAGATCGTACTTGTGTCGCTTGGGGTCGAGGATGTTGCCCGTGTAGCAGATGGCCGCCTCACACACGGCACGACCGTCGTTGAGCACGGCGTCCATGGCCGGGATGAGGTTGGGCACATAGTTGAGGCTGTCGAAGATGCGGAAGATGTCCATGCCGGACTCCACCGAGTGCTCGACGAAACGCTTAACCACGTTGTCCGGGTAGTTGGAATAGCCGACCGCATTGGCCCCGCGCAGCAGCATCTGGAAGCAGATGTTGGGGATGCGCTCGCGCAACTGGGCGAGCCGCTCCCAGGGGTCCTCGTTGAGGAAGCGCATGGAGGTATCGAAGGTCGCCCCGCCCCACATCTCCAGGGAGAAGAGCCCGGGGGCCAGGTGGGAGATGGCACCGGCGATGCGCAACATGTCGTGGGTGCGCACTCGGGTGGCCAACAGAGACTGATGAGCATCGCGCAAGGTGGTGTCGGTAACCAGCAGGCGCTCCTGGGCCAGGGCCCAATCCGCCAGCCCCTTGGGACCACGCGCCAAGAGGATCTGGCGGGTCCCGGCCGGCGGGACCTCGATATGGTCGTAGCGCGGCACCCGCGCCTCGGTCAGGGTCGCCGGAGGGCGATAACCCTTGGCGTGGGGATTGCCGTTGACGATGGTCTCGCCGAGATAGGACAGTAGCTTGGTGGCCCGATCACGCCGCGGGGTCAGCTCGAAGAGGGCCGGCGTGGTGTCGATCAGGCGCGTGGTGGCCTTGCCGACGCGGAAGGATTCATCCCGGATCACGTTCTCCAGGAAGGGGATGTTGGTCTTGACCCCTCGGATGCGGAACTCGTGCAGGGCCCGCTCCATGCGCTCCAGGGCGTTCTCCCAGTCCAGGGAACGCACCGTGAGCTTCACCAGCAAGGAGTCGTAATAGGGTGAGACCAGGGCCCCGGTGGTGGCGATGGCCGCGTCCAGGCGGATGCCGCAACCGGCGGGGGAGCGGTAGGTCAGGATGCGCCCGACGTCAGGGGCAAAGCTGTTCTCCGGGTCCTCCGTCGTGATGCGGCACTGCACCGCAAAGCCCACCCGCGGAATCTCCGCCTGGGGCGGGATGCGCAGCTCAGGCCCGTGCAGGGACTTGTCCGCAGCCACCAGGATCTGGGAACGCACCAGGTCGATACTGGTGATCTCCTCGGTGACCGTGTGCTCGACCTGGATGCGCGGGTTCATCTCGATGAAGAACCAGTCGCCGCTATCCGCATCGACCAGGAATTCCACGGTGCCCGCGTTGTCGTAGCCGATCTCCGTCGCCAGGCGCACCGCCGCATCGCACAGGGCGGCACGGGTCTCCTCTGCTAGGCCTAGGGACGGGGCCACCTCGATGACCTTCTGGTGGCGGCGCTGCACCGAGCAATCGCGCTCGTGCAGGTGCACCACGTTCCCGTGATGGTCGCCCAGGATCTGCACCTCGATGTGCTTGGCGTGCTCGATGAAGCGTTCTAGGAACACGGCCCCATTGCCGAAGGCGTTGCGCGCTTCGGTGCTCGCCTCGTCGAGCAGCTTGGGCAGCGACTCGGCATCACGCACCACGCGCATGCCGCGTCCGCCGCCGCCGTGAGCCGCCTTGATGATGAGCGGGAAGCCGATCTGCGGTGCCAGGGTCAGGGCCGCCTCGCGATCTTCCACCGGGTCCTCGGTGCCCGGCAGGGTCGGCACCCCGGCCTTGTGGGCCAGCTCGCGGGCGGCGGTCTTGTCGCCCATCATGGCCAGCAGTTCCGCACGCGGGCCGACGAAGGCGATGCCATGGGCGGCGCAGGCGCCGGCAAATTCCGGGTTCTCGGATAAGAAGCCGTAGCCCGGGTGGATGGCGTCAACACCGTGCTCTACGGCGATCTCCAGGATGCCGTGAATATCCAGATAGGCCCCAACGGGCCCCTTGGACTTGTCGAGCTGGTAGGCCTCGTCCGCCTTGAAGCGGTGCATGGATAGTCGATCTTCCTCGGCGAAGATCGCCACGGTGCGGATGCCAAGCTCATTGGCTGCGCGAAAGACGCGGATGGCAATCTCGCTGCGGTTGGCGACCAGCAGCTTGTTGAACGGCTTGAGTGACATGTCTTGTTATGCTCCCCCGGTAGTTGCTGCGGCGCAGCATAGGCCCGGGAACTATATCAGTGCGGGTTGGGAATTCAAGATGGGGACCAGGGCATTAAATCAATGCTATGCATCTCAGGGCCAGATCCCGCGCTGTTCCAGCACCCGCCCGAGACGCTCCACCGCCTCCACCATGGCCGCGGTGCGCAGGTCCCTGCATAGGGTCTGGTCCGGGCAATCCGCCGGAAAGGCACGCCAGCGGGCGACCACCCGATCCGTGGCATCGAACATACGGGAGCGCAGACGGCCGTTGATGTCGGCCAGGGACCAACTGTGGTGCTCCAGGTTCTGCACCCACTCGTAATAGCTCACGGTCACGCCGCCGGCATTGGCAAGGATGTCCGGCACCACCGGGATGCCGCGACGATGCAGGATATCGTCCGCCTGGGGGGTGATGGGCCTGTTGGCCCCCTCCACCACCAGCCGGGCCTGCACCCGCTCGGCATTGCCGCTGTGGATCTGGCCGCCCAGGGCTGAGGGAACCAGGATGTCGCACTCCAGCGCCAGCAGGTCCTCGTTGGTCAGGCTGAGCGTCCCCGGCACCCCGGTCAGGACACCCTCCCGGACCTTGTGGGCGGAGACCGCGTCCAGATCCAGGCTATCCCCTTCTTGGGCGAGGATGCCGGCACGCGAATCGCTCACCGCAATGATCCGGGCGCCCGCATCCCGGTATAGGCGGGCCGCCACCCGCCCCACCTCGCCGTAGCCTTGGATGGCAATGCGCGCGCCAGCCAGGTCCGCCAGGCCATGGACGCCGCCGAGGGCGAGGAAGCGTTCGGTGGCATAGACACAGCCCCGCCCGGTCGCCTCGCTGCGCCCCTCGGAGCCGCCCAGGTCCAGGGGTTTGCCGGTGACCACCGGGAGGTTATTGCGGCCGGGGTGCATGTTGTCGTAGGTATCCAGTATCCAGGCCATAGTCTGGGCGTCGGTATACATGTCCGGGGCAGGGATGTCGGTGTGGGGGCCGATGTTGTCGCCCAGCTCGGCAATGAAGCGCCGCGTCAGGTGACGCAGCTCGCGGGTGCTGAGGTGCTTGGGATCGCAGATCACACCGCCCTTGGCGCCGCCGAAGGGGATGCGCAGCAGGGCGCACTTCCAGGTCATGAGCGCGGCCAGGGAGCTGACCTCGGAGAGATTGGCCGCCGGGTGATAGCGGATGCCGCCCTTGCCGGGCCCGAGCAGGCGGTTGTGCAGTACCCGGTAGCCGACGAAGCTGTGCACAGTCCCGTCGTCCATCTCCACCGGACAATTGACCATGATGGTGCGCCGGGGTATCCGCAGGACGTCCACAAAATCCGCTCGGACGCGCCCCAGGTGGGACCTGGCGCGGATAAATTGGGCATCGATGACGCCCGTGGGGTCCAGCTCACCCGGAGCCGGACCAGTGGCCAGGTTGGTCAGGGTTGGATCATTCATGCTGCACTCCACCTTGGGCGCGGTATCGCTTGAAGACGTGATCGGCCGGACGCCCACCGTCGAGCCTGTAGTCTCCAAGGTAGGTCCTAACCCGGCAGAGCCGGAACCAGAAACCGTGGTCGAGGCCTTTGCTCGTTGTCGTAATCGAGTATCCGCGCGACAACGACAACGAAATTGCTTCGACGGTTTGTTCAAGATTTGCGGAGTAAGGGACTAATGGGCAAGCAGTATACTGGTGCCGCGTCTGGCCGCCAGGACCCGGCCAGCCACCTGCCCAATCCGAGACCCGCGCCGACCTCGATCTGGCCCCCTGGACCATCCGTCCGAATGTCGGGCAACCACACAACCAACCAGCCCCCAACCCCATGGACCAAACTCAAGACAGCCCGGTCATCCAACTGCAAAGGCGCCATAGCTCTATCCGCCGCTATACGGACGCACCCATCGCCCCGGAACTGCTCGCGACCCTGATCCGGGCGGGTCAGGGGGCGCCCAGCTCCAGTTTCATCCAGGCCTATTCCGTGGTCCGGGTCACCCGCCCGGCGGCACGTTCGGCCATCGCCAGGGCGGCGGGCAACCAGCCCTGGGTCGAGCAGGCGGCAGAGTTGCTGATTTTCTGCGCAGATCTGCGGCGGGTGGACAGGGCCTGCCGACGCAACGGCCTGGGCGTCCTGGAGGGGTGGACGGAGCACAGCCTCGCCGCCGTCGTGGACCTATCCCTGATGGCCCAAAATGTGCTGCTGGCCGCCGAGTCCGTGGGGCTCGGGGGTGTCTTCATCGGCGGCCTCCGCAACGACCCCCAGACCGTCGTGGACCAACTGGGCCTGCCTCAGCTGGTTGCCCCGATTTTCGGGCTCTGCCTCGGCTGGCCCGCGGAGGTGCCCGAGGTCAAACCTCGACAACCCCTGGAGCTGATGCTCCATGACGATGTCTACCGGGAGCCCGATGCCGCCGTTATGGATGCTTATGACCAGCTCATGGCCACTTACTACGCCGCCCGCAGCGATAATGCCCGACGTAGCGATTGGTCGGAGACGACTGCCAAGGCGACCCAAGGCAAGAAGCGCGAACACATGCTGGCGTTCCTGCGCGGCCAGGGTTTTTTCCGGGCCTAGAGACTGGGCAACGGCCGGATTCTTCCCGCGCTTCTACGAGCGCTTCCTCGCCCAGTCTCCAGAGACCGCCAGGCTTTTCGAGGGTCGCGACATGGAGCGCATCCAGTCCAAGCTCAAGATGACCCTGGCGATGGTGGACGACAACGCCGGCGCCCAGGCGGGCCTGGACATGTATCTGGAGCTCTTGGGGCACATCCATGCTGGCCTGCACATCAATAGCGATCAGTTCAGCGCCTGGCGGGACGCGGACAGCGTCTCAGACCGACTCCGACGAGTCGGCATCGCCCGAGCAGGTCGATAGCACCCGGGCCCGCAATTGGCCGCAGCCCCCATCGACGTCCTGGCCCGCAGAATTGCGTACCCGGCTGACGATGCCTAGTTGCTGCAAGTACCCGGCCATGGCGGCTGCCCTGCGGCCACTAGGGCGCCTAAACCCCAAGCCCTCATTGGGGTTGTAGGGGATGAAATTCATCATGGCATACCTGCCGGCCAGGAGCCGGGCGATCCCTGCCAGCTCGTCGTCTCCGTCGTTCACGCCCGCCAACAGGGTCCACTGGTATTGGATGGGATAGCCCGTGGCTCGGGCATAGGCCTCGCCCAACTCGACCAGCGCTTGGGGGGCGATGGGCGGCGCCCGTGGCAACAACTGGGCACGCAGCCCCGCCTTGGTGCTGTGCAGCGAGATGGCCAGAGCAGGCTTGACCCGCCCCAGGGGCAGACGCTCGAAGACGCGCCGGTCGCCCACGGTGGAAAAGACCAGATCCTTGTGGCCGATCGCCCCGAGGGTGCCGAGGAGGTCGATGGCCTCAAGCACGTTATCCAGGTTATGGGCCGGCTCGCCCATACCCATGAAGACCACCCGTGTGACCGCCCGCCGGCTCCGTGCCAGGGCGACCTGCGCGACGATCTCGGCACTACCGAGCTGCCGTTTCAGTCCATCGCGCCCGGTCATGCAAAAGACACAGCCCACGGCACAGCCCACCTGGGTCGAGACGCATAACCCGGCCCCGGGCAATAGCACGCCCTCCACCGTCTGGCCGTCGGCCAGCTCCACCAGCCAACGCGCCGAGCCATCGGCTCCATGGTGTTCGGCGCGCAGCCGGGCTAGCCCGTCCAGATCCGCACTCAGACTCGGCAGCGCCTCGCGCACCGGCAGGGGAAGGAAGTCCTCGACACGCCGGTGCCGGGTGGCGATAGGAATAGACCGCGCCCATGCCTGGAGTACCCGCTGCACGTGGCAGGGCTTGGCGCCGTGATCGCGCAGGCGTTGGCGAACGGCTTCGATCTGCATGGGGAGACTCGGTTGCGGCATCCCGACCTCAGGCCAGGACGAGGATCTCATCAAGCCCGCGGGTAGGTGCACCCAGGGACCGGCGGGTATTGTGGTCGATACCTCCGCGCCCGACCAGTATCCATGCGACCCCCGCAACCCGAGCATTCGACCGGTATCTCGCCGATCTTTAGCGCGTCAACCCATTGCCGACCGGTCGACCCGCCCACGAAATCTTGCGCTTCGTGCCCTCGCAACCGAGGCTACTCCCCCATCTGCGACGGGGATCGCATTCCCAATTCACCTCTAGCCATACAGTGCCGGAGACAAGCGAGCAACTGGCGACGACCGCCTTACAGCGAATTTTTCCGCCCTTTGCGATAGACCCGATACCAGGGGACCGCCGTGAAACTCATAAATTTTGGAGCCCATGCCCGAGCCAAGGCGGCAAGAGAGGAGCAACGCTTCGACGGGCCGGAGACCGACACCTCGGCCGAGACCGAAGGTACCGACCCTTTGCCATTTAGGGACCCCAGTGGCTTCACCCATGATCGCCGGGATGCTGGTCGTGCACGACTGCTCGCCGATTGCCGCGACCGCATCGCCCACGACATCGCCATCACCTTCGTTCAAACTCAAGACGCGACTGCCGGTAGACTCATCGCTCTGGCCGACCGCGCAACCCTGGCAGGGTCCCAGGATCTATACTGCGCCGCCCACGGGTTTCTGACCAACCACAGCCAGGAGTTGCTGCACCAGTTCCGCATCGCGTTCCTCAGCGCCAGCGACGCTGGCTTCCGAGACCTCGACGAGTCGATGACCCCAGCGGAGGAAGTCCGTTCCGGTGAACTCAGCCTGGTGGCCGACGAAGACTTTGAGCGCGATCTGACCATCGACAAGCTCTCTGCGCGAGCCGTCTATGCCTGTTCCCAACAACTGACCGCTCTCGACCGGCGTATCGCGGCCCTGCTCCCTGGCCGACGCCTGTCCGGTGATCAGAACCCCCTCTATCCCAAGGCCATCTTTACTGCCTTTCTCCGTGCCTGTCGGACCCAAGGGGCTTACGACCAGGTCGATCTCACCCTGCTCGGCGAGTTCAGCCTTCAGATCGCGGAGGCCTTGCCCAGGATCTATGCGGAGATCAACCGGCACCTCAAGGAGAAAGGCGTGCTGCCGGACATCCCGCTCGATAGGCCGCCCTCCTATGAGAGGTCCGGGTCGGCCACCGAGGCTCCAGAGGAGGGTTCAGTCTGGAGCCCCGCCCAGACTGACGCCGCATCGCTCGCTGCGCCAGCCTTGGACGGAGATCGGCTTGGGTTGATCTTGGCCCCAGGGACCACCGAGGGCCGCGCAAACCCCATCGACGTCTTTGCCCAGATTGCCCAACGCCTGATGGCGAGGCAGCCCGCGACCAGAAATGCAGCGCCTTTCCTGGCCGAGGGCGCCCCCTCACCCACGACCGAACACCTCGTCTCGGCCCTGACCCGCCTACAAAGGGGGACACCAGACGCCGAGCGATTCCCCGGAGTCGATCCGAGCCTGCACGACGCGACCGATGGGACCCTGCTGCGCCGCATCCGCGACACCCCGCTGATCGCCTGGTCACACCCCACGGACGCCGTCACGGTGGACGTGGTGGCCATGCTGTTCGACCTGTTCCTCAATGACAGGGAGTTGCCCGACGCCCTGCGCGCCCAGATCGGGCGGCTTCAGATCCCGGTCCTCAAGGCCGCCATGATGGATCGAGAGTTCTTTTCCGACCGCCAGCACCCTGCGCGCCGGCTGCTGAACACCATCGCAGGGTCCGCAACGGGTTGGATCGAACGCGACCTGCCCCGCCTCGTCGATAAGGTGCGCACGATCTGCGAGGCGATCTTGGACGGTTTCGAAGAGGACACCGCCGTCTTTTCCGTACAACTCGAGGTGCTGACTCAGTTTTTGGCGGAAGAGAAGGAACGCGCCCCTGACACAGCAACCGCGCGCATCGACGAGGTCGAGCAGGCGGAGAGGCGTGCACTGGCACGCCAAGAGGTCGCCGAACACTTGCAGCGCCATACCGCCACCGGCGACCTGCCCGATGTGATCCGGGGGTTCTTGGAGGGCTCCTGGCGCCAGGTCCTGCTCAAGGCATGGCTGGAGCCTGGAGATGAGGATCAGGCCCGCCAGGAGGCGATCGCCACCATGGAGGAGTTGGTCTGGAGCATTACCCCCAAGACCACCCCGGAAGAACGCGACAAACTGTTCGCGACCCTGCCTGACCTGCTGCGGCGCCTACAACAGGGCCTGGCATCGGTGGCTTTGGCCGACGAATGGGACAAGTTCTTCTCGCACCTTCTGCGCGCGCACATGTTGGCCGTGCGCCCCGAAGCTGGTGCCACCGCCGCACCGACAGGGGCACCACGGCCAAACCAGGCCCCCGCCCAAGCAGGGAGCCCCACACCAGCCGACGCCGAGGCACCCAAACCCGATGGTGCACCGAGTCGCGAGGAACACTACCAGGAACTCGCCCAGGGCCTCCGCCTGGGCACCTGGGTCGAATTCACGAGCAACCGCGGAACCCGGCGCACCCTGCGCCTGGACTGGTGCAGCCAGCAGCGCGGGGCCTATCTGTTCGCAAACTTCCAGGGCGACGACAGCGCTATCGTCACGACCGAGCGCCTCGCGCAGCGCCTGCGCAACCGCACCGCCCGGATCCTGGATCAGGACAATTTCATGGAACGTGCGGTCTCGCAGCTCCTCACGGGGGATCAATTGGATGCAACGTCCGCCTCGTCCCAGGTGATGCCGACGTCTTAGGCGTTAGGCCCGCTCCACAGGGAAGGCGAGGACCTCATCGATGTGGCAGGCCCCGGTCTTGACCATGAGCAGACGGTCAAGCCCGACAGCGACGCCCGACGCCGCGGGCATACCCGCCGCCAGGGCGGCAAGGAAGGCCTCGTCCAAGGGCGGAGTCGGACAACCCGCGAGGGCCCGCTCGGCCAGGTCCTGGGTGAAGCGCCGCTGCTGCTCGCCCGCGTCGGTCAGTTCGTGGAAGCCGTTGGCCAGCTCCATGCCCTCCAGGTACAGCTCAAAGCGCTCTCCGACCGGAGCTGGACCAGCCCGCACCCTGGCGAGGGCCGCCTGGCTGGGGGGGTAGTCGTAGATGAAGGTCATACAACCACGACCCAGGTGCGCCTCCAGGCAGTGAGTCAGCAACAGGTCGAGCCAGCCGTCGAGATCCAGATCCAACCCGGCCGCCTGAATGCCGCGCCCGAGGGCGACCCGGCCCAGGGTAGCGAGGTCCGTGTGCCAGGGGTCCAGACCCAGACGGTCTCGGAACAGGTCACGGTAGGGGATCTCCTCGACGCTTAGGCCGGGGGCATCCAAGACCCTGCGCACCACGGCCGCAACCTCGGTCATGAGCTCCCGATAGCCCAAGCCGGGTCGATACCACTCCAGCAGGCTGAACTCGGGGTGGTGCAGCCGGCCCCGCTCGCCGTCGCGGAAGACCTTGCAGATCTGGTAGATGGGCCCGCTGCCTGCGGCCAGGAGCCGCTTCATGGCGAATTCGGGGGAGGTCTGAAGATAGAGAGGCAGCCCTGCGGGCTGACCGGGACCCTGCCAGCGCGTACCCAGACTATCCAGCGCCGGATCGCTGATCGCGGCGCGGGAGGCGATGGGAGTCTCGACTTCGAGGACTGATGCTTCGGCAAAGAAGGACCGGATGGTCGCGAGCATCCCAGCACGGGCCGCCAGGGTCTCGGCGGACGCAGTGGGGCGCCAGGCCGGAAGGCTACTCCTTGGCGCGGGAGGCATACTCACCGGTGCGGGTGTCCACCTTGATCAGCTCGCCCTCTTGGACGAACAGAGGTACCCGCACCACGGCCCCCGTCTCCAGGGTCGCTGGCTTGCCGCCGCCGCCCGAGGTATCGCCCTTGAGGCCCGGGTCCGTCTCGGTGATCAGCAGGGTGACGAAGTTGGGGGCCTCGACGGTCAGGGGCGCACCGTTGTACAGGGTCACGTTGCACATGTCCTGCTCCTTGACCCACTTGGCCGCGTCGCCCATCGCGTTGACATCGGCGGTGACCTGCTCATAGCTCGCCGGGTCCATGAAGTGCCACTCTTCACCGTCGTTGTACAGATATTGCATCTGGGTATCATGCACGTCCGCAGCCTCGGCCGTGTCGCCGGACTTGAACGTCCGCTCGACTACGCGGCCGGTCTTCAGATTGCGGATCTTGACCCGACTGAAGGCCTGACCCTTGCCTGGCTTGACGAACTCGTTCTCGATGATGGCGTAGGGATCGCCGTCGAGCATGATTTTCATCCCGCCGCGAAACTCACTGGTGCTGTAATACGCCATGCCGCCACCTCTTAACCTGGATGTAAAGCCGCAGATGGTAGCGCGAAGCGGCCCCGGATGGCAGCGGCCAGACTATGAACAGGACTGGAAAGATGAGTTGCGCCGGGCCTTCACCCGCCCCGAAGACCTGTTGACCTTTCTCGGGCTGCCGGCGACGGTCCAGGGTGGAGATACCACGGGTCCGACGCAGGCCTTCCGCATGCTGGTCCCGCACGGCTTCGCGGCCCTCATGGAGCGCGGCAATCCCAAGGACCCACTGCTGCGCCAGGTGCTGCCCTTGGCGGCGGAGGCCGAATCGAGCCCCGGCTTTTCCACCGACCCGGTGGGGGATGCCGGCGCGACCTTGGCCCGGGGGCTGCTGCACAAGTACCAGGGTCGGGCCCTATTGGTGACCACACCGGCCTGCGCCATCCATTGTCGCTACTGCTTTCGCCGCCATTACCCCTATGCGGAAGCGGCCCTAAACCGAGGCGTCAGCGTGGCGGCGGTCGCGGCCATCGCGGCCGACCCGTCCATCGACGAGGTCATTCTCAGCGGGGGTGACCCACTGATGCTCGCGGACGAGGGGCTCGCGGCCCTAATCGAGGCCCTGGCCGCAGTCCCCCAGGTGCGGCGCCTGCGCCTGCATACCCGGCTCCCGGTGGTCCTGCCCAGCCGGGTCACACCCGCCCTGTGCCGACTCCTAACCCAGACCCGGTTGCAGGTCGTGCTGGTCATCCATGCCAATCACCCCAGAGAGCTGGGCGACGTGGCGGGGCAAGCCCTGGGGCAGCTCCGAGCGATTGGTGCAACCCTGCTCAACCAGAGCGTGTTGTTACGAGGGGTCAACGACGACGCGGACACCCTCTTCGATCTGAGCCATGGCCTCTTCCGCCTAGGCGTCCTCCCCTACTACCTGCACTTGCTGGACCGGGTGCAGGGGGCCGCCCACTTCGAGGTTCCCCTGGCCCGGGCCCAGAGCCTGATGGAGGCCCTGCGAATGCGCCTGCCGGGCTATCTGGTCCCGCGCCTGGTGCGCGAGCAGGCAGGCGCCGGGAGCAAAATCGCCATCTGCTGAACCAACGCTGGTATCCTAACCCGGCACAGCCGGAACCAAAAACCGTGGTCGACGTCTTTGCTCTTTGTCGTTGTCGTAGTCGAGTTCCGCGCGACAACGACAACGAAATTTCTTCGACGGTTTGTTCAAGATTTGTGGGGTAAGGGACTAATCTTTGCCGGCCTAGAGACACATCCATGGATGCCATCCGTCGATAGCGTCGAGTCGCCCCCCGGAGGTGGTACTCAGAGAGTGCGCCATTTTCAGCGACCGAGGACCATTGACGATGGGAGCATGGCTTCAACACCGGTTCACCGAACCCAACGTCTCGCGGCTAGGTCGGTGCCTCTCCCAGCCAACAAGTTCGCAGCATCACCGTGCCTAATTCACTCAACGTCCTGATCCTTACCTCCCACGCCGATGAGGCACAGGGCCTGGTCACCGCCCTGCGCAACGGTGGCATCCCGGCGCAGGGTGTACGCGCCCAGAATCCCGAGCAAGTCCCGGATTTGATCGCCACCCACTCCTGCGACCTGGTGCTGTGTTGCGCCTACGATCCCAAGATCGATCTACAGGCCATCCTGGCGCAACATCAGGCCATGAGCGAGGACTTGCCCCTGCTCTTGATCACCGACGACCAGACCCCGCCCGAGACGGGCCTCCAGGCCATGCGTGACGGGGCACGCGCCCTGATCCAACGCAACCAGGCCGGACACCTGCAATTGGTGGTGGCGCGGGAATGGGACGATCTACAAACCCGTCGGACCCTGGCCGATTTACGCATTCAGCTCCAACGTTGCGAGGCGCAGAGCCGTGCTAAGGAGGAGCAATCAGGGGAGCCCAGGGCCAGCATTCACCAGGGCGTCCATATGCACTCCAACGCGCCCTATCGAGCCCTGTTCGGCTTCGAAGGCGAGGAAGATCTGGACGGTTTTCCAATACTGGACCTCGTGGCCCCCGAGCGACAAGCCGAGGCCAAGGCCTTCCTGCGGGCATGCGAGACCGGGACTCAGGCCGGCGCGAAGACCATCGACCTTAGCTTTGTAGACATGGATGGCAATCGCTTCGACGCAGCGATGACCGCAGCGCCCAGCGAGCTGGACGGCGAGCCCTGCCTATACCTCCGATTGCAGACCGGTGCCTCGGCCCACGGTCAGAGCGAGGCTTCCTATCTGGATGCGGATACGGAATTGCCAGCCCGCGCCGCGTTGATGAGCGAGTTATCGCGGCATCTGGAGGCCGGCGACGAAGGCTCACCAGCCTTGATTCTCGTGCACATCACCGGGCTGGAGCGTATCGCTACCGGCCTGGAGCGTATCGCTCAGGGCACGGGGCTCTCTGCCGCCTTCGCCCTGGCGAGCGCAGTTGGGCAGGCCCTGCAACCGGTCGTACCACAGGGGTGCTTCCTGGCCCGAGTGGGGGACGACACCTACGGCGTCGCCATGCGCAGCACCAACCTGGAGCAGGTCAGGACGATCGCCGAAACCCTCCGCAAGACAGCTGCAGATGAGGCATCACAGGGTAATGCGGCGGTCGGTTGCCTCACCAGACTCGCCTTGGCTGACCCGACGGATCGCTCCGGGAATGACCTTCTCGACCGCGCCTTCCGTGACAGCGGGACCAAGTACGTACGCCACCCGGAACCCGTCACGACCCCTGGCCCACCCGAGCGCCCCCCAACCCGGGATGCCGTCCTGGAGCCGGGGATAGAACCAGCCAGCAAACAGCCCCCACCGCAGACCGAGCCCCCGGCACCAATTGTGGCGCGACCGGCAGTGCCACCATCCCCTAAGGCAGCGCCTAGGGGTCCGAAAAAGAGCAGTGAACCAGACGCCGAACTGAAACCGATGGGGCCCTTGGTGGCCGAGGCCCTGAGTGAGGACGGCAGGGCAGAGTTGCGCCTGGCCTATCAACCCATCATCAGCCTGATGGGCGACAACCAGGAGAATTACAGCATCCTGGTGCGCCTGCTGGACGCGGATCAACAGCTCCATGAGGCCAAGGCCTTTATCGGCGCGGCATCCGCCACCGGACGCATGGGTGACATTGATCGCTGGGTCATCAGTCGCGCCATCGCCGAGGTGGGGAAGCATCGCGCCAACGGTCACAAGTTCAATTTCTTCGTCAATATCGGCGAGGAAACCCTGCAGGACCCGGAGCTGATCATCTGGATCTGTGATCTGCTGAGGGATCTCGACGTGCGCAGCAGTTGGCTCACCTTCCAGTTCCGCGAGGAGGAAGCGGTCCGCAACCTGACGGCCGTGTCCAGGCTGGTGGGTGAGCTCAAACAGATCAAGTGCCGCATCGCCCTGAGCGGCTGCGGGCAACTGGACGACCCCCAGATGCTCATGCAAAAGCTGCCGCTGGACTTCGTGCTCCTCGCCCAAGACTTTGCCCGCGACCTGGCCGAGGACAAGGCCAAACAAGAGCGGCTCACCCTCTTCGCCAACCAGGCCCAAGAGGTCAAGGTCAAAAGCATCGTCACAGGGGTCGAAGATGCCCAGGCCCTCACCGTGCTTTGGACTGCCGGCGTCGACTATGTCCAGGGCAACTTCCTGCAAAAGCCCTCGCCCTCCATCGAGAAGCAAGGCTAGCGACCCGTGCCGAGCGACGGCGAGTGCATGCAACCGGTCTATGCCCTGATCCCCGTCGCCCTGGCCACGAGCCTGCATGCCATGGGTTGTCCCACTGCCCGGCGCCTCCATGGCCGGGCAGCTCTGTACGCGCTACGCCATCAACAGCCAGGCTTGTAGCGCAGGTCCAGGGTATAAGGATGATCTCCTGCTGGTTCCTCCGCCGGTGGGTCGAGCGGCCCTGGGGTATGGCCCATGTGCCGGAAGCGGGCGATGCGCCGGGACTCGGCGGCGTAGGCGTTGATCGGCAGATTTTCCTCGTTGCGCCCCCCCGGGTGCTCCACGTAGTAGGTGCAGCCACCCAGGCTGTGGCGATTCCACAGGTCCACGACCTCGAAGACCAAGGGGCTGTGGCTGGGGATGGTGGGATGCAGCCCGGAGGGCGGGCTCCAGGCCTTGAACCGTACCCCGGCGACGAACTCGCCCTTGCGCCCGGTGGGGCGCAGCGGCACCCGCCGGCCGTTGCAGGCGACCACATGCCGGTCGCTGAGTATGCCCGTGACCTTGACCTGCATGCGCTCCACCGCGGAGTCGACGAAGCGTGCGGTGCCCTGGGCGGTGACCTCCTCGCCCAGGACGTTCCAGGGCTCGATGGCCCCTCGCAGTTCCAGGTCGATACCGTTTTCCAAGACCAGGTCGCCATAGTGCGGGAAGCGGAACTCCAGGAACGGCTCGAACCAGGACAATTCCACCGGGTAGCCGGCGCGGCGGATGTCGCAGATGACGTCCTCAAAGTCCTGTCGCACGAAATGGGGCAGCAGGAAGCGGTCATGCAGCTCGGTGCCCCAGCGCACCGGCTTGCGGGTGTAGGGCTCGTTCCAGAAGCGCGCTACCAGGGTGCGCAGGAGCAGCATCTGGGCCAGGCTCATGCGGGCGTGGGGCGGCATCTCGAAGCCGCGGAACTCCACCAGGCCCTGGCGCCCGGAGGCGGAGTCGGGCGAATAGAGCTTGTCGATACAGAACTCGGTGCGGTGTGTGTTGCCGGTGACGTCCGCCAGCAGGTTGCGCAGCACGCGGTCCACGATCCAGGGCTGGGGGACCTCGCCCACGGGCATCTGCTGGAAGGCGATCTCCAGGTTGTACAGGGCATCATCCCGCGCCTCGTCCACCCGCGGGGCCTGGCTGGTGGGGCCGATGAACAGCCCTGAGAACAGGTACGACAGGGACGGGTGGTGCTGCCAGAAGGTGATCAGGCTCTGCACCAGATCGGGGCGGCGCAGCAGCGGGCTGTCCGCCGGGGTCGGGCCGCCGAGGGTGACGTGGTTGCCGCCCCCTGTGCCGGTGTGGCGCCCGTCGAGCATGAACTTCTCGGTGCCCAGCCGGCACAGGCGCGCCTCTTCGTAGAGGATATGGGTGTCGCGGACCAGCTCGTCCCAGGCGTAGGCCGGTTGGATGTTGACCTCGATGACGCCCGGGTCCGGGGTGACCGCGAGCTTGCGCAGGCGGTGGTCCTTGGGCGGCTCGTAGCCCTCCAGGACGACCGGGGTCTTGAGCGAGGCGGCGGTGGCCTCGATGCAGGCGACCAGGTCCAGCCAGTGCTCCAGGTGAGTGAGCGGCGGCATGAAGATGTAGAGGCGCCCGTTGCGCGGCTCGACGCACAGGGCGGTGCGGACCCGGGAGGCCCACTCGTCCTCGCTCAGGTGCAGCTGCTTGCGCAGTTGCTGGTCGCGCAGTTCCTGACGTGCGGCTGCCTCGCCGTCGGCCTCGGAGATACGCGTATAGCGCAGGGACGGGGTGCCGGGGTAGGCGTGCTGTTCCCGGATGCCGTGGGGCTCCGGCGCGGAGGGGCGATACTCGGAATAGCGGCTGGAGACCTCGTCTAGGGTCTGACCGAGGGGGCCGCGTGGCTCGAAGGGGTTGCGCTCCGGGTTGGTGTCGAGCACGCCCTCTGGGATATAGGGCTAGGGCGTCCAGGGGCAGGCGGAAGCCCATGGGTGAGTCGCCGGGGATCAGGAACAGATTGCCGTCCCGGAAGCTCCAGCGACCGCTCTGCCAACGCCCATTGGGGTGCAGTCCCTGCCAGCCCAACGGCAAAACGTAACCCACGACGCTGTTGAGCCCCTGCTCGAAGACCTTGGCGATGCGGGCGCGTTCGAGGGGGTCCTTGAGCTTGCTGTCGAGGGGGTCGACATTGCTCGGCAGGCGCGCCTCCTTCCACAGGTAATAGAAGACATCCTCATGGGCCGGCAGGGCGAACTCGCTGCGCACGCCCAGGTGCTGGGCGAGGGTGCGGATGAAGGTCTCGGCCTGGGTGGCCGTGTGCCCGTAGGACTTGCGCTCTTCGGCCAGCAGGCCCGGGTCCTGCCAAATCGGCTCGTCGTCGGCCCGCCAGAAGCAGGACAGGGCCCAGCGCGGGAGCTGTTCGCCCGGGTACCACTTACCCTGGCCGATATGCAGCAGGCCGCCGGGGGCGAAGTGCCCCTTCAGGCGCTTGATCAGCTCCTCCGACAGGCCCTTCTTGGTCGGGCCCATGGCGGCGGTGTTCCACTCGTCCCCGTCCATGTCGTCAATGGAGACGAAGGTTGGCTCGCCGCCCATGGTCAGGCGCACATCATGTTCCAGCAGGTCCTGGTCCACCTGGTGACCGAGGGCCTCGATGGCCTTCCACTGGTCCTCGGTGTAGGGCTTGGTGACCCGCGGGTCCTCGTGGATGCGCGTCACCTGGTTGTGGAAGTAGAACTCCACCTCGCACTTTTCCATGGCGCCGGTGATGGGGGCCGCGCTGACTGGGTCCGGGGTGCAGGCCAACGGGATGTGACCCTCGCCGGCGAACAGCCCAGAGGTGGGGTCGAGCCCGATCCAGCCGGCGCCGGGGACATAGACCTCCGCCCAGGCGTGCAGGTCGGTGAAGTCCGCCTCCGGGCCGCTGGGGCCGTCGAGGGACTTCTGATCCGCGGTCAACTGCACCAGGTAGCCGGAGACGAAGCGCGCCGCCAGGCCCAGGTGGCGCAGGACCTGCACCAGCACCCAAGCCGAGTCGCGACAGGAGCCCAGGGCCTTGCCCAGGGTCTCCTCGCAGGTCTGGATGCCCGTCTCCATGCGGATGGTGTAGCCGATATCGCCTTGCAGGCGCTGGTTGAGCGCCACCAGGAAGTCCACGGTGCGGGTCTTGCTCCGGTCGACCTCGGCCAGCCAGGCCTTGAGCAGGGGGCCGTCCTCCTTGATCTCCAGGTAGGGGCCCAGCTCCTTGGTCAGTTGAGCGTCGTACTTGAAGGGGCAGAAGTCCGCGTACTCCTCAAGGAAGAAGTCGAAGGGGTTGATGGTGACCAGCTCGGCGATCACCTCCACCTCGACGGACAGGATCGTCGTCTTCTCCGGAAAGACCAGCCGTGCCAGATAGTTGCCGAAGGGGTCCTGCTGCCAGTTGATGAAGTGGTCCTTCGGCTCGATACGCAAGGGAGTAGGAAAGGATCGGCGTGCGGGAATGGGGCGCCGGGCGCAGCCGGACCACATGGGGCGACAGGTTGACCGGCCGGTCGAAGCGGTACTCGGTCTTGTGATTGATAGCGATCTGGATCGACATGAGGTGCCGGTCTCCCGTAGGCGGCGAATTCGGGTGTTAAGACTGAAAGCGGTGGGCAAGAATTGTTCCAGAAACTCAGCGGGGCGACCCGAGGAGCAGGAGTAGGGGTGCCATCTTAATACCGGCATGGTGTGTCTGGGGAGAATTTCGCTGCGGTGCACCAAAGACGGCTCATGCCAGGCGGGATGCACCCTGGTGGGGCGTGGCGGGCGTATCGCGTGAGGGGTGGGCGGATGCGCGTGCGCGGCTTGCGCATCCGGCCCTGCCGAAGGGATGCGGCCCTGAGCTTGACCTGATGACATCCATCGCTGGAATGTAGAGGCCCGGAGGCGCAAGAGCTGTGACCCTCAACAGCCCTTGCTGCGGATGTTGAACCAGGCGAACCCCGGGGCTTCGCCGAAGGTCCACTTCAGGCGCATGCCGCTCAAGGTACTGACGCAGTGTGCGCGCTCGAAGCACGCCATTCCGGGGCACGAAGGCGCGATAAATGGTCTAGGCTGGCGGTGAGGACCGAATCGCCAACCTACCGGATTCCTTTGGTATGATCCTCGCCCAAGCTCGCGGTCGAGACCTCCGTAGTCTCTGGCCGAGCTCAAGTTCCAAATCTGTCCAGACCTTCCAGGAGTCACTATGAATTCAAGTCTCACCAAGGGTATCGCCATCGCCGCGACCGCTGGCGTTCTGTTCACCGGCTGTGCCTCCGACGGCACCATGACCGAGACCGGCAAGGGTGCTGCACTGGGTACCCTGGGCGGCGCAGCCCTGGGCGCGGCCATCGGGTCTTTTAGTGGTAACGCCGGTCGTGGCGCCCTGATCGGGGCCGTCGGTGGTGCCTTGGCCGGAGGCATGGTCGGCGCCTACATGGAAAATCAACGCAAGGACTTCGAGAAGGCCCTGGCCCAGGAGATCGCCTCTGGGGCGATCCGCGTCCAGAAGCTTCCCAATGACCAGCTCCTGGTGGGCATGACCGGCGAGACCGCCTTCGAGACGGACTCGGACCGGATCAGCCCCGCCTTCTACAGCACCATGGACAAGATCTCTGGTGTCGTGAACCAGTACGGTAAGACCGAGTTGCAGGTCGCCGGCTACACCGACAGCACCGGCTCGGCACAGTACAACCAGGGCCTGTCCCAGCGACGCGCCGGCTCGGTGGAGCAGTACATGGAGGCGGACGGGGTGTCGCCTCAGCGTATCTACGCCTCGGGCTATGGTCAGAACAACCCCATCGCCAGCAATGCCACCCCCGAGGGGCGCCGCCTCAATCGGCGGGTGGACATCACCATCGTCCCCATTACGGAGGGTTGATCTGCCTGACCGCTCTCGCAGTGGATAGCGACGCGGCCTTAGGGCCGCGTTTTCGTCCGGAGGGATACCACTGCCGAGAACCGGTCGGCTAAGTCTGGGGTTCCCCCGATGAGGGCTTGGCTGGGCAGGCTCAGACACAGGAGGATCAGCGCAGGCAAGCAGCCGTTGTTCATGCGAGCTACAAAACGAGCGTTCAGGCCCGCCAGCGGTACCAGCGGATGATCAGCCCGCAGATCAGGAAGATCGCCGGCAGGACGATCAGGGACAAGCCCCCTACCAGCGCCTGGCCCAGGGCGTCGAGCTGGATTTCCCGGTCCCCGGCCCAGCGCTCCGGCGGGGCATCCCAACCCTGCTGACCGCTGGCCCAGCGGGCCAGGCGTAGCCCCAGGTCGCGGTTGCCGCCCTGGGCCAGGTTGACATTGCTGAGAAAGTCGCCATCGCCCACAACCAGGACTCGCTGTTCACCCTGGCCCCTGGGTGATGGGCGGGTTAGGGCTAGGGCCACGGCGAGGGGGCCGGGTTGCTCCCCGGCGACCGCGTCCCTGGACAACTCCCCGCGTATGGGACCGGTTTCGTTCCAGGTCCCGGTGCCGGTGCGCAGTTGGGTGGCAAGGGTCCAGCCTTCCGCCGCTACGGGGGCCAGCGCCAGGGTTCCGGGAAGCAGGACGTTGTCCTTGAGACCCGCGGTCATGGGGTGGTCCGGGTAGTCGGCCACTAGGGCGACGGTCGGAGTGTCGATGCCCAGGGCCCGGACATTGGCGTCCACCAAGGTTCCGGGAAGCGGCTGTAGGCCCAATTCATCGATCAGGGGTTGCAGCCCGGCCGCCCCGCCGGGGTCCATAAGCCAGAGCAGGTTGCCGCCGCCGCGGACGTAGTCGACCAGGCGCTCGGCTTCCCCGGGGAACAGGTCCACCGCCGGCATGCTGAGCAGCAGCAGGTCCGTCTCGTCCGGCACCTGGCTCAGCACCGAAAGATCCAGGGATTGGATGCGCATCCCCTGGCCCTGGAGCAGTTGGGCGAAGCGACCCAGATCGTTCCCGGCAGCGCCATCGATGCTTCGCTCGCCGTGGCCCATGAGGGCCTCGACCCAGGGCGCTCGGTCGGCGGTGAGGCGGACGATGGCGGCGGTGAGGGTCGCCTCGCTCAGCTCGCGCAGCGTCTCGCGGCGGCCCTGATACTCCAGCACCAATTGGCCGAGGACGGTGACATCAGCGTCCCGCGCCTGCTCCGGGGAACGCTGGGGATCGATGAAGCGCAGGCTCAGATCCGGGCGTGCCTGGCGGTAGAGGGCGATGAGGCGCTCGATGGACTCGGCCAGGGGCTGTTCGGGGCCGACATAGGCGCCGATGTGCAGCGGGGCTTCGAGCCTCTCCAGCGCAGCCTCCGTCTGGGGGGAGAGGCTGTTGATCTGGGCTCGGGTCCAGTCCCAATAGATGTCGTGGCGGGCGACGAGCCAGCCGCCGAGGATCACCGCGGCGATCAGCAGCACCACGAACAGGGTGTCCGCCAGGGCGCGTCCCAGCCGCGCCAGACCGGGACGGGTTCTGGTGGCCGGCGGGGCGACCGGCTGCGCCGTCGCCGCCGCTGGGTCGATTAGGGCTTCCGTCGTCGGCGGCGGTGCGGGGGCGCTCATGCCAGCCTCCGGTTGGCCAGGCGGCGGTGGGCCAGGGCCAGGAACAGGGCGATGAACAGGCCGTAGTAGGCGATGTCGCTCAGGCGCACCGCCCCCACCAGGAACCACAGTAGGTGCTCGTTCCAGGACAGCCAGTCGAACAGGGACGTGGCGGGCTGGAAGACCTTCTTCGCCTCGCCCACCACGGAGAGCAGGATCAAGATCCCGTAGGCGGCGACCAGTGCCACCCCGGGCTGGGCGCTGAGGGTGGAGGCGAAGAGCCCGACGGCGGCGAACAACAGGGTCGCGAGCCACAGGCCCAGGGTCGCCGCGGCCAACAGCCCAGGGTCCAGGTCCACCGCCCCGGTCAGGGTGAGGGCCAGCAGCGGCGGCAGCAGGCAAACCAGGGTGAGGAGCCCAGCCAACCCGAGATATTTTCCCAGCACCAATGCGGTGATGGAGACCGGTGCCGCCCCGAGTAGGTTGGAGCTGCCCTCATGGCGCTCGCCGCCAAACATGCGGGCTGCCAACAGGGGGGCGCTCAGCAGGGCGAGGGCGGCAGCCAGGCCCCACAGGTTCAGAGACAGCTCCACGCTCAGGCCGACGCCGCGTTTGGCCGCGTCGAGGCCGGTGTAGCGCTCCAGCACTTGCAGGAAGGTCCAGCCCAGCACGAGCTGGTTGGCCGCCAGAAGGACCCAGCCCAGCGGGGTGTAGAGCCCCGCCCGCCACTCACGCTGGGCCAGGATGAAGATCATTCCGGCCCCCCGGACGGGTGCGTCGTGCTTGGGGGCAGGGGCTGGGTCGGAGTCCCCGCCGGTCCGAATGGTTGCGCGACGGTCTCTGGAGGGACGACCAGCTCCAAGCCCAGGGTTTCGAAGTAGATACGTTCCAGGTCGGTGCGCTCCGGCGTCAGTTCGCGCAGTCCCCAGCCGCTGTCCACCAGGGCCCGTGCCAGGGCCGACGGCGGCAGACCAGGGGACAGGTCGATGCGCAGCACCCCGTCCTCTCCGGCCAGGGCGGTGGATACGGCGGGCAGTTGCAGGAGGTGCTGCACAGGAGGTGGGCGGTCCAGGCGCACGCGGAAGGCCCCGCTGCGGTGCTGCTCCTGTTGCGCGGCGAGGGGGCCCTGGTGGACGGGGCGCCCGGCCCGCAGGATCAGCACCTGGGTGCACACCGCCTGGACCTCCGGCAGGATGTGGCTGGACAGGATCACCCCGCAGTGGGCGGCCAGTTCACGGATCAGCAGGCGCACCTCGCGGATCTGTTCCGGGTCGAGGCCCTCTGTGGGCTCGTCGAGGATCACTAGGTCCGGCTCGTGGACGATGGCCTGGGCCAGGCCCAGGCGCTGGCGGTAGCCCCGGGAGAGTTTTGCCAGCAGGCGTTGGCCCACGTCTTCGAGGCCGCACCGTGCCTTGACCCGGCGCACGGCCGCCGAGACCTGGCGGTAGGGGACGCGATGCAGTCGGGCGCACAGGGTCAGATATTCATCCACCCGCATCTCCGGGTAGAGGGGCGGGCGCTCGGGCAGGTAGCCCAGGTGGCGTTTGGCCTTGAGGGGGTGACGCGAAAGGTCGATGCCGCAGATCTCCACCCGTCCCGCTGTGGGGGCCAGGTTGCCGCTCAGGACCTGGAGGCAGGTGGTCTTGCCCGCCCCATTGGGGCCGAGCAGGCCGAGGACGCTGCCCGGTTCCAGGGTCAGGTCCACACCGGCGAGGGCGGGGTGGCCGCCATAGTGGCGGGCGAGATCGGTGACTTGAAGCAGGCTAGGCATGGCGCGCGAAGATACCGCGGATGGGGGCGTGGGCCAAGGGCGGTGCTCGCTGGGGTGGAGCCTGTGGGCTCGACATCACACTGGAGACTGCTCCTGGGTTCTGCCCTGCTCCATCTCTGGGGGCCATCGCCGCGATAGTCGGGGCCTCCGGCGACCCTTCTGGAAGGCGTATCCATCGCGCTAGGGCGGCCGATGATCGTGGCCGATTGCGGTATCCCAAAGACCTCGGTGCCCAGGGCGTTAAACTTCGGTCGCTAGGCAACCGGTAGCATCGGGATTGGCCCCAGTCGTTGGGCGATGGCCATAAGCGAGGTTGAAAAAACAATAAGTTTCGTCTATATAAGGTTAATCTAATATTCAAGGGGTGCCACCACCATGCGTCCATTCATCCAAATCGCGGCCCTCGCGGTCCTAATGACGGCCCTTGGGGCACAAGCCCAGGGGCCCGCCGAGCTTGCAACCGCCGGTGTCGACTACCGCAGTGTCGCCCGGGAATACCGACTCGACGGGGTCGTCGAGGCCATCAACCGCACCACAGTCTCGGCCCAGACCCAGGGCCAGGTGCAGGAGATCCTCTTCGACGTGGACGACTTCGTGGAGAAGGGGGTCGTCGTCGCCCGCCTCAAGGACACCGAGCACCGGGCCCGGGTCACCGCCGCGGCGGCGGACCTCAAGTCGGCCACCGCCCAGCTCGATCAGGCCAAGGACGACTACGAGCGTTCGACCGGGCTCTTCGCCAAGAAGCTCATCTCCGATTCGGACATGGACCAGTCCACTGCCAACTTCAAGTCCGCCGCGGGCGCCTTCGAGGCGGCTGGGGCGCGGCTGGAGCAGGCCCAGGAGCAACTCGCCTACACCGAGATCCGTGCTCCATACTCCGGCATCGTCACCCACCGCCACGTCCAGGAGGGCGAGATTGCGAGCCCGGGTTCGCCGGTCATGAGTGGGATCTCCCTGGAGGATCTGCGTGTCATCGTGGACGTCCCCCAGAGCGTCATCCCGAGCGTGCGCGAAGGCTCCGGGGCGCGGATCTATCTGGATGATGGCACCGTCATCGAGGCCGGGCGCATCACCGTCTTCCCCTTCGCGGACCTGGGCTCCAACACCTTCAAGGTGCGTCTGGACCTGCCGCGCAACACCAAGTCCCTATTCCCGGGGATGTTCGTGAAGACCGGCTTCGTCACCGGCGAGCGACGCAACCTGGCCGTCCCCAAGGTGGCCGTGGTGTTCCGCTCTGAGGTCACCGGGGCCTATGTGGTGGGCGAGGATGGCAAGGTCCAGTTCCGCCAGATCCGCCTGGGCCGCGCCATGGGCGATGCCTATACGGTACTGGCGGGGTTGTCCGAGGGCGAGCGCGTCGCCCTGGACCCCATCGCCGCCGGGGTGGTGTTGAAGTCTCAGCAGGCCGCGGCGTCCGCAGGGACCGGGGGCGGCCATGAGTGAGGGCAAAGACGAAGCCTTGGGTATCTCCGGGCGGATCGCGGCACGCTTCCAGTCCACCGAGATCACCCCGCTGCTCGCGCTGGTTGGGCTGCTGCTGGGGCTGTTCGCCATCCTGGTCACGCCGCGGGAGGAGGAGCCGCAGATCAACGTGACCTTCGCCGACGTGTTCATCCCGGTGCCCGGGGCCTCGCCCACGGAGGTCGAGCACCTGGTCGCCGGCCCTGCCGAGCAGGTGCTCTCGGAGCTGCAAGGCGTCGAACACGTCTTCTCGGTCTCGCGCCCCGGCATGGCCGTGGTCACGATCCAGTTCAAGGTCGGCGAGAACCGCACCGACGCCGTGGTGCGTCTGTTCAGCAAGGTCCTGTCCAACCAGGACTGGCTGCCTGAAAACCTGGGCGTGGGCACCCCCATCGTCAAGCCCAAGGGCATCGACGATGTGCCCATCATCACCGCGACCCTGTGGTCCAAGGACCCGACCAAGGGGGCCTTCGAGCTGGGCCAGGTTGCCCATGCCATCGAGCAGGAGATCAAGCGCGTCCCCGGCACCAAGGACGTCTACACGGTCGGTGCCCCGCGCCAGACCGTGCGCGTCCTGCTCGACCCTCAGGCCCTGGCCGGACACGGCATCGACCTGACCGACCTGCGCCGCTCCTTGCAGGCGGGTAACCTGATCCGCGACAACCTGGGGGTGACCGCCGACAACCAGGAGATCCTGGTCCAGGCCGGGACCTTCATGAGCACCCCAGACGATATCGGCGACCTGGTGGTCGGCCTGCACGGGGGCCGCCCCGTCTCCCTGCGAGATGTGGCGACCATCGAGCGCGGCCCCGAGCAACCCATGAGCTACGTGCGAATGGGTGCCGGTCCCGGCGCCCACTACAACGCCATCGACCTGACCGGCTCGACCCCGGCGGTCACCGTGGCGGTGGCCAAGCAGGAGGGCGTCAACGCCGTGCAGGTGGCCAAGCGGGTCATCGAGCGCCTCTCCCAACTCGAGGGGACCTTCATCCCCGAGGGGGTGGAGGTGACGGTGACGCGCAACTACGGGGCCACGGCGGACACCAAGGCCAAGAAGCTCATCAGCAAGCTGACCTTCGCCACCGCCTCGGTGATCCTGCTGGTGATCTTTGCGATCGGCTGGCGGGAGTCCATCATCGTCGGCGCGGCGGTGGTCGTGACCCTTGCCCTGACGCTCTTCGCCTCATGGGCTTGGGGCTTTACCCTGAATCGGGTTTCGCTTTTCGCCCTGATCTTCTCCATCGGCATCCTGGTGGACGACGCCATCGTGGTGGTGGAGAACATCCACCGGCACATGGCCCTATCCAAGGGCAAACTACTTGAGCTGATGCCAAGGGCGGTGGACGAGGTGGGCGGACCGACCATACTCGCGACCTTCACCGTTATCGCGGCCCTGCTGCCCATGGCCTTCGTCTCCGGGCTCATGGGGCCCTATATGTCGCCCATCCCCATCAACGCCTCCACAGGGATGCTGATCTCCCTGGTGGTCGCCTTCGTCTTCACCCCCTGGATGACCAACTTCATGCTCGGCAAGCGCCATGCCGCCGCCCTGGCGGGTGGCGGAGGCCACGGGCATGGTCATGAGGAGCAGGGTAGTGGCGGCATGCAGCGCTTCTTCGGCCGGGTGATCGGGCCCTTCCTGTTGGGGGCCAAGGGCAACCTCAATCGCTGGCTGCTGCTGGGCGGCATCCTGCTGCTCATCGCCGGGTCCGTGGCCCTGGTGACCTCCAAGGTGGTCATCCTCAAGATGCTGCCTTTCGACAACAAGTCCGAGTTCCAGGTGGTGCTCGACATGCCTGAGGGGACCAGCCTGGAGCAGACGGCGCGAGTGCTCGCCGAGATGGGCGAGTACCTGGCGACGGTGCCGGAGGTGACCGACTACCAGGTCTATGCCGGCAGTGCCACGCCCATCAACTTCAATGGTCTGGTGCGCCAGTACTACCTGCGCGAGGGCGCCCATCTGGGCGATATCCAGGTCAACCTGGTGGACAAGCACCACCGCGACCGCCAGTCCCACGCCATCGCCGTGGACCTGCGTCCGCCCTTGCAGGAGATCGCCCGTAAGTACAACGGCAACGCCAAGATCGTCGAGATCCCTCCGGGGCCGCCGGTGCTGTCCCCATTGGTCGGGGAGGTCTATGGCCTGGACTACGAGGGCCAGATCAAGGTCGCCCGCCAGGTCCGAGCAGCCTTCGAGGGGACGAAGGACATCGTGGACGTGGACGACTCGGTGGAGCACCAGAGCCCCAAGCTGGTGGTGGTGATCGATAGGGCCAAGGCCGCCCTGCTCGGGGTCCAGCAGGCGACGGTGGCCCAGGCCCTGTCCACGGTCCTGGGCGGGGAGGACATGAGCTACCTGCACGGGGCCAACGTGAAGTACGCCGTACCCATCCGGGTGGAATACGCCGAGGCGGACAAGGCCGACCTGGAGCAGGTCCTGAGCCTGCGGGTGCGCTCCCAGGGTGGGCAGTTGGTACCCCTGTCGGAGATCGTCTCGGTGGTGGACTCCAGTCGCGCCCACAGCATCTACCACAAGGACCTGCTGCCGGTGGTTTATGTTACCGGCGATATGGCCGGCCCCACCGACAGCCCGCTCTACGGCCTGTTCGAGATCTCCGACAAGCTGGCCACCGATCACGGTCTGGAGCAGTGGTTCGTCCAGCCCCCGGGCAACCCCTATGAATACAGCCTCAAGTGGGACGGGGAGTGGCAGGTCACCTACGAGACCTTCCGCGACATGGGCATCGCCTATGGTGTCGGGCTGCTGCTCATCTACCTGCTCGTCGTGGCCCAGTTCCGCAGCTACCTGGTGCCCCTGATCATCATGGCCCCCATCCCGCTGACCATCATCGGCATCATGCCCGGGCATGCCCTGCTGGGGGCCAAGTTCACGGCCACCTCAATGATCGGCATGATCGCCCTGGCTGGGATCATCGTGCGCAACTCCATTCTGTTGGTGGATTTCATCAATCAGCAGGTGCGAGAAGGGATGGCCTTCGAGGCTGCGGTGGTTAACTCTGCTGTGGTTAGGGCCAAGCCCATTGCCCTGACCGCCCTCGCGGCCATGGCCGGAGCGGTCTTCATCCTCGACGACCCGATTTTCTCGGGGCTGGCGGTAGCGCTGCTGTTCGGGCTCTTCGTTTCCACCGTCCTGACCCTGGTAGTCATCCCGGTCGTCTACTACGGCGTGATGCGCAAGCGGGTGGAGTGGATTCGCACCGCGACGGGGTGACTCCCCCCCGACTAGTACGGTCTCAGGGCAGGGCCGCCCTGGGTGCCGTGACCGTCGTCCTGCCACGTCCGCCCTTGACTCGGCCCCCGGGCGAACTCACACCCCGGCCCACGCTCGACCTCTTAGTTGGAGGCTCGGGGGTGTTTTGGCCCTTGTATAACCTGCTGGCGAGGGAGTAGCGCAAAGCCAATGTCGTGGCCAGAACCCGGCTACCAGCCGGCAGAGACTGGTAGCCGTTTTCTTGTTGCCCTCAATCTTCCGCCCGCTTAAAGGCTTCCGTCAGTTGCTTCTGGATGTTGCCCGGCACGGCCTCGTAGTGGCTCAGTTCGATGCCGTAGGTCCCTTCGCCGCCGGTTAGCGCCCGCAGGCGGGAGTCGTAGCCCTCCAGCTCCGAGAGCGGGACCTCGCCGTCGATGGCGATGCGCCCCATGGTCTTGGACTCGCTGCCGTGAATGCGCCCGCGCCGCCCGGACAGGTCGCTGGCCAGGTCTCCCATGGCGTTGTTCTGGGCAACGATGCGGATCTTCACGATGGGCTCGAGGATCACCGGCTTGGCTTTGTCCACGGCCTCCAGGAAGGCCTTGCGCCCCGCGGTGGCGAAGGCGATGTCCTTGGAGTCGACCGGGTGGAATTTGCCGTCATAGACGCTGACGCGCACGTCCTGCATGTGGAAGCCGGCGATGGCACCTTCCTCCAGGACCTGGCGCACGCCCTTCTCGATGGAGGGGATGAACTGGCCGGGGATGGAGCCTCCCACGGTGTCGTTGCTGAACTCGAAGCCGGCGCCGCGCGCCAGGGGCTCGATGCGCAGGAAGACCTCGCCGAACTGCCCGGCCCCGCCGGTCTGCTTCTTGTGGCGGTGGTGTCCCTCGGCCTTGGCGGTGATGGTCTCGCGGTAGGGGATGCTCGGCGGGTGGGTCTCCACCTCGACGTGGAACTGGTCGGCAAGGCGCCGCAGGATGACCTTGAGGTGCAGCTCGCCCAAGCCCCGGATGATCGTCTCGTTGACCGAGGCGTTGTGCTCCACCACCAGGCAGGGGTCCTCGGCCTGAAGCTTGTTCAGGGCATCACTGAGCTTTTGCTCGTCGCCGCGCTTGGCGGTCTCGATGGCCAGGCCAAACAAGGGCACCGGACACTCGATGGATTGTAGGTGGTGGTGGTCCTCATCGTGGGAGTCGTGCAGCACGGCGTCGCGGTACATGTCGTCGACGCGCGCTACGGCGAGGATGTCGCCAGGGACGCCCTCGGCGATCTCGACCTGCTCGGCCCCGTTCAAGCGGAACAGGTGGTTGACCTTGAAGGGCTTGCGTGCGTCACCGATGAACAACTGGCTGTCGGGCTTGATGCGCCCCTGATGGATGCGGAAGATGCCGAGCTTGCCCCGGAAGGGGTCATTGATGACCTTGAAGCAGTGGGCCAGGGCATGCAGATTGGGGTCTGGGCTGATCGCCACAGGCTGCATGTCCGCGCCTTCGCCCTTCATGAAGGGGGGCGGGTTGCCCTCGGAGGGGTTGGGCATGAGCTTGACGATGATATCGAGAAGCTCGCGGATGCCGGCGCCGGTGGTGGCTGAGACAAAGCAGATCGGGATCAGGTGCGCCTCGCGCAGGGCCTCTTCGAAGGGGTCGTGGAGCTGTTCGGGCTTGAGCTCGGAGCCCTGCTCCAGATACAGCTCCATGAGCTCCTCGTCCACCTCGACCACCTGATCAACGATCTGGCCGTGGGCCTCCTCCACGCTGGAGAAGTCCGGACGCCCGCCGGAGGGCTGGAAGAAGCAGTCGATGACGTGCCGCCCCTTGTCCGCGGGCAGGTTGATGGGCAGGCACTCGGGGCCGAAGGTGTCGCGGATCTGGGCGGTGACCGCTGCTAGATCAACCCCGGGGGTGTCGATCTGGTTGACCACGATCATCCGGCAGAGGGAGCGATTGGCGGCCGCCTTCATCATGCGCTGGGTGATCGGTTCGATACCCGACTGGGCGTTGATGACCACGGCGGCGGTCTCGACCGCGGGCAGTACGGCGATGCTGCGCCCGACAAAGTCAGGGAACCCGGGGGTGTCGATCAGGTTGACGTGTTTGCCGGCGGAATTGAAGCTGGTGATGCCCACATCCAGGGAGTGGAGCAACTCCTTCTCCAGGGGATCGAAGTCGCACACGGTGGTGCCCTTGTCGATCCGGCCCGGCTGGGGGATGGCGTTGGTGGCGGCAAGGAGTGCCTCGACCAGGGTGGTCTTGCCCGCGCCGGCATGCCCAACCAGGGCGATGTTGCGGACGTCCTCTGCGTTGTAGTCAGACATCGATGAACCTTAGACCTTTAGGTGTTTTTGTCGGTGGTGCCCGTTGGGGCTTGGGCGAGGTAACGAACGCTGCATTGTACCGTAACCAAGGGTTGACGCTGGCAAAACGGGGGTCAATCAGCGCCCGAACTGCCTCAAGTCAATCGTTTTGGCCACCAAGCACGCTCGGCGCGGTATGCTCCCACGCCTCGACCTTTAGGTTGCCCCGCTCTTAGCAGGACCTCAGCATGATCGATATCGCGTGGATCGCACTCGCCTTTGGCTTTGGCCTGTTGGCGCAACAGTTCGCGTTGCCACCCCTGGTCGGGTATCTGGTCGCGGGCTTTGCGCTGCATGCCTCCGGCGCCACCGGGGGTGAGGTGCTCGACCAGTTTGCCGACATGGGGGTGGTCCTGCTGCTGTTCACCATCGGGCTCAAACTCAAGGTCGCGAGTCTGTCCCGGCCCCAGGTCTGGGGGGTAGCGGGACTACACCTGGCGATCATGGTCGTGCTCCTGTGCGCTGGCCTTCTGGCCGTGGCGTTCTTAGGGGCGCCCTATCTGGCGGAGTTGGATATGGTTGGGGCCGCCCTGTTGGCCTTTGCCCTGAGTTTTTCGAGCACCGTCTTTGCGGTGAAGGTCCTGGAGGACAAGGGCGAGTTGGGCTCGCTGTATGGGACCATCGCTATCGGTATCTTGATCATGCAGGACCTGGCGGCAGTGGTCTTTCTGGCCGCGGCCGCCGGTCATGTGCCCTCGCCCTGGGCCCTGGCGTTGTTCCTGTTGATCCCGCTGCGGCCGGTGCTGGTTGGCATCCTGGAGCGGGCGGGGCACGGCGAATTGCTATTCCTGTTCGGTCTGGTGGTGGCCCTGGGCGGGGCCCAGGTGTTCACCCTGGTGGGGGTGGAGGGGACCCTGGGTGCCCTCCTGCTGGGGGTGATGCTGGCGCCGCACCCCAAGGCCAAGGAGCTGTTCAAGGGCCTGAGCAACTTCAAGGATCTATTCCTGGTCGGATTTTTTCTCGACATCGGGCTGAGTGGTGCGCCGACGCTGGCGATGGGCCTGGTAGCCCTGGGGTTATTGTTGGCCGTGGCGGCCAAGGGCTGGTTGTTCCACCGGCTCTTGTTGGGCTTTCGGGTGCGTGCCCGAACCGCCTTCCTCGGCGGCCTGGCCCTGGCCAGTTACAGCGAGTTCGGGCTCATTGTGGCCGCCATCGGGGCCGACCACGGCTGGTTGTCGGAGGATTGGCTGACCATCCTGGCCATTGCCCTATCCCTGTCCTTCGTGGCGGCGTCTCTACTCAATGCTCGCTCACACGATCTGTACGAGCGCTTGAGCCCCCGTTTGTGCCGACTGCAGGCGGATCAGCCCATCGCTGCCGAGGCGGAGATCGAACCGGGGCGGGCAGATGTCATCATCCTTGGCATGGGTCGGGTGGGCGGCGGGGCCTATGACAGCCTCAAGGTGCAGAAGGGGCGCAACCCGGTGGGCGTCGATGCCGACCCGGATGCGGTCCGTCGGAACCAAGACGAGGGGCGTCGGGTGATCCTGGGGAGCGCCACGGACCCGGACTTCTGGCATCGGCTCAAGCTGGACCATGGCAGCATTCGGTTGGTGCTGCTGGCCCTGCCTAAGCTCCAGGAGAACACCTTCGCTGCCGAACATCTGATCAAGGAGGGTTTTGACGGCCTGATCGGCGCCATCGCCATGTTCCCGGACGACGAGCCGGCGCTGCACGCCGCTGGGGTGCACATGGTGTTCAACCTCTATGCCGAGGCTGGGGCCGGTTTCGCGCAGCACGTCTGCGCCCAGGCCAGTGCCGAGGCCGCAGGGGGCTGATTGACCGCCTGAGCGGTTCTGTGCAGTTTTTACGATAATGGCCGCAGACGCTTGCGGCATTTCAATTCGGGAGGATCCTGATGGCCATGATACTCACCTCGACTGATTTTGATGAGGGGGCGGAGATTCCCCGGCGCTGCACCTGCGACGGCGAGAATAGCTCCCCGGATCTGGCCTGGGGCGGCCTGCCCGAGGGGACCCAAAGCCTGGTCCTGATCGTGGATGACCCGGACGCCCCGGACCCCAGCGCACCCCGGATGGTTTGGGACCACTGGTTGCTCTACAACCTGTCGCCGGAAGCGGGCGGCTTGGTCGCTGGAGCGGGGCATGACGATCTGCCTCCGGGGACTCTGGAGGGGGTCAATAGCTGGGGTGACACGGGCTACGGTGGTCCCTGCCCACCAGTGGGACGGCATCGCTATTTCCATAGCATTTATGCGCTGGACTGTGTGCTGCCGGACCTGGAGACGCCGGAAAAGAATCCCCTCTTGGTCGCCATGGATGGCCACATCCTGGCCCATGCAATCCTGGTCGGCACCTACGAGCGACAGGCGACCTGATGCAGCCGCGCCTATATGCACCGAACATCCGCAGATACTCTAATCAAACGCAAGTGCGATTTTCAGTTTTTGCGTCGATGACCTGGCCTGAGCGCAGTCTCCTAAGCCCCCGACCTAAGCCCGGTGCATAGGTCCAGGTTCACCCCCGTCAGAGCCTGGTGGCTACGTTCGACCCGATCCCGAATGGCCGCCGCGGCGCCCGGGCCTTGCTCGGCGTGCAAGGCGAGCATGCCCCTGGCCAGGTCTTCCCAATGGTCGCGACCCCGGGCGGCGACCTCCGTCAGAGTCCGGGTGTCGCCACTTGCGAGCCAGTCCGCATAGGCAGTCTCCAGGGCCGGGAAGAGGGTCCGGCGCATGGCATTGAGATTGCCCAGGTAGAAGTGCAGCGAGGGGGCGTCGCCGGCCTCGGCCAGGGCCGGGAGGGTGACCAGGCAGTCGGCCAGGTGGTCGCGCACCGCCCGGGCTATGATCTCCGCCGGGGTCCCGATCAGGTCCAGGAGCATGCGGTTCCAGGCCTCGCCGTAGCGGCAGCCGACCTGGTGCTCCCCCTGCTCATGCCAGAGCACGGCCTGAATCTCCTGGTCGGTCATGGCGTCCAGGGCGGCGTGCAGGTCCCCCTCGAAGTCGTAGCAGGCGAAGGCTCGGCCGAGGGCATTGTTCGGGCGGCTCCAGCGCCAGGATTCGAGCTTCTCCCAAAGCAGCCGGCGCAGGGAATCGCGGCGCAGAAAGATGGCGTCGCCACAGGTCATGGCCGGGGGCGCAGTGAGGTCGCGGGCATATTCCTTGGCCACCACATAGACGGGGCAGGCGCCGACGTCGTGTTGCGCCTCCAGGTCGCCGAGGACGAAGTGGGGCTTGGCCTGGTTGCCCAAGCCTCCGCTGTAGACCAGGCCCTGGGGGCGCAGGCGTGCGTTGATGGCGGTGGCGTCGAAGGGGTCGAAGCGCTCGCCGTCGATGACCAGCGGGGTCAGGTCGGCCGCCTCCAGCCCCTCCCAGAGGGTCTCGCGGCGCTCCAGCCAGCCCCCCACCAGGTGTTTCTGCAGGGCCGCGCCATAGGGGAGTCCATGCTCCCAGCGGTAGTACTCGCGCATCTTCATCAGGTAGATGCAGAGGGAGTAATCGACCCCATGGCGGGCATCGGAGATGTCGCAGTTGTGCTGCACGGCTCTGGCGAGGTCGGCGATCTGCTGCTCTGTCATGGCTGGACCTCCTGGGCTGATCTTGGGCTACGCCTTCCCCGGTACATATGCAGGCGCTTTCGTGGGCGACAAGCCGGGAAATCCTCGCTAGCGATCCCATATAGGCCGGCAGCAGGCCCGCGCCGCGTCGGCGGGGTCGAGATTCACCTGTGTGGGGGAGACGGCGGTGGCCATCAGAATCAAGAGTCATTGGAATAACGAGGACCAGGAGCATGGCCTGCCGGAGATCGCCAGCGCCCTGGCCTTCATAGCCTGGCGGATCGGTATGGACAAGGCCATCAATCTGCACTGCGAGCGCTTCGTGTATACCGACGACGCCCAACGCCTGGCGGTGATCCAGGAGTATCTGGTGTTTCTGATCCAGGTCGCCGACCGCAAGGCCCACGAGATGTTGGACGACGAGGATCGTCGCACCCTGGTGACCAGCTTTGCAAAGAAGGTCATCGAGCACGTCCAGGACAACGCCCAAGAGCTGCTGGGGCCCGGGGACTATGGGCGGGGCTTTGTGGAGCGGCTGAATGCCCGCTCCGGCGAGTACGCGGGATTCCAGTTCGACGAGCAGGGACCGAGTTACGCCTTTTTGCGTTATCTGGGGTTTGAGATCCAGGCGCTGATGGGCGAGGGGCAGGACAACCGCTGGGTCATCGATCAGGTCATGGACAAGGACGGTTGGGATGCCTACAAGCAGTTCGCCCGGGCCTTTGACGACCTGTTCGAATAGCAAAAACCCCGGCCGAGGTGACCGCGTGAGCGGGCCTCGACCGGGGCGAAATGGGTCCCCGTGACGACGTTGGTCGTCGCCGCGGGGAGTCCCGGCAGATCAGTAGCGGGACGGACGGCGTGCAGGCGGACGATCGCTGCGCGGCTTGGCCTGATTGACCTTCATGTTGCGACCCTTCAGCGGGGTCTCGTTCAGACCCTTGATGGCGGCATCGGCCTCGGAGTTGTTGGACATTTCGACGAAGCCGAAACCCTTGGACTCACCGGAAAACTTGTCGGTGATCAGGTTGACGCTGGTGATGTCTCCGTACGCGGCAAAAGCGTCGCGCAGTTCGTCTTCGGTGACGCCGTATGCCAGGTTGCCTACATAGATATTCATTGATCAGCAGTTTCCATAGTGCGCACTGTTGAGAGGAAGAACCGTCGCCTGATCAGTGCACAACTCAAGCGGCGGTCGATGGCCCGGGGGCCGGTGATTGTGGGGGGAGCTGTTTAGCGCCCGCGCCCCCCGCTGCGATGCCCCTCAGGGGCGCGTCCGCGGCTCGGTCCGGCGCGACGCTGCGGCGGCGGACCGCGCCGACGCTCCGGCTCGGCCGGGGCGACATAGCCAGGGCGCGGCTCGAAGCCGACGATGGTCTCCTTGGGAATCTCCTTGCGCAGCAGGCGCTCAATGTCCAGCAGCAGCCCGCGCTCGTCGGCGCTCACCAGGGACAGGGCGCGACCCTCGGTGCCGGCGCGACCGGTGCGGCCGATGCGGTGCACATAGTCCTCGGCCACGTTCGGCAGCTCGAAGTTGACCACATGGGGCAGGCGGTCGATGTCGATCCCGCGGGCGGCGATGTCGGTGGCCACCAGGGCACGCACGCCGCCGGACTTGAAGTCACTGAGCGCCCGGGTGCGGGCCCCCTGGCTCTTGTTGCCGTGGATGGCGGCAGAGGTGATGCCGTCGCGCACCAACTGCTCCGAGAGCCGATTGGCCCCGTGCTTGGTGCGGGTGAAGACCAGCACCTGGTCCCAATTGCCGTCCTGGATAAGGTGGGAGAGCAGCTCGCGCTTGCGCCCCTGCTCCACCGGGTGGGCGACCTGGCTGACCAGTTCGGCGGCGGCGCTGCGGCGCGCCACTTCAATGAGCTTGGGCTCATTGAGCAGGTCATCGGCGAGGCGCTTGATATCGTTGGAGTAGGTGGCCGAGAAGAGCAGGTTCTGGCGGCGCTTGGGCAGCAGGGCCAGGACACGCTTGATGTCGTGGATGAAGCCCATGTCGAGCATACGGTCCGCCTCGTCGAGGACCAGAAACTCGATATGGCCGAGGTCCAGGGTGCGCCGACCGACGTGGTCCAGTAGCCGACCCGGGGTGGCGACGACCAGATCGACGCCGCGGCGCAGGCGGTCGACCTGGGGCTGCATGCCAACGCCGCCGAAGATCACGACGCTGCGCAGGGGCAGGTGCTTGCCGTAGATGCGCACGCTCTCCTCTACCTGGGCGGCCAGCTCGCGGGTCGGGGTCAGGACCAGGGCACGCGGATGGCGCCCCTGGTTCGGCCGGCCGTTGAGCATCTGTAGCATTGGAAGCGTGAAGGCGGCGGTCTTGCCGGTGCCGGTCTGGGCGCCGGCGAGGATGTCGTGCCCGGCGAGGATCTCCGGGATGGCTTGGGCCTGAATGGGGGTCGGGACGGTATAACCCTGCGCGGTGACTGCCCGCAGCAGTTCGGCCTGGAGGCCGAGGGAATCGAAGGACATGAAAGCTCCTGAGGGCCTACCCAGAGTGTCTGGGCCGGTCTAGGCGGGATGCGAAGAGGGGGGGCAGTATCGAGGTGAGCCGGAGGAGGGGTATCGACCGCGAGACGTGGCGCCGACCGGTGGCGCCTGCAAGTACCCGGCAGTATAGGGCAAATGCGCCTCTCAGCAAGGATTATTTTGGGTGCCCAGGTTCCGGGGTCGGAGCCCCTGTGTTGAGCCTAGCGACCTTGCAGGATGGCGAGCAGGTTCGCGCCGACACCGGTCCACTCGCTTCTCTCGTGACACCGCTCAGGCGGTGTCACGCCTGCCTTGGGCGCTCCGCGCCCAGGCAACCAGGTGCCTATCTTCACTCCAGCCACCCACTGGCGAGAGGCTTCGTGGCGCGGAGCGCCGGGGAGATGCGTGACTCCGCAGGAGCGGTGTCACGAGTGACACCCCGAATCCATACTCAGGGATGAACCGCCTGCTTGTGCCGTTACCAGGGCATCATGGGGCGCATCCCCCGGTAGGGGTTGGTCATGGTAGTCGGGTTTCGGGGCGAGGGAGGGGCAGCGCTGTGGGCGTTGGCCTGCACCACGCCCGAGCGTGCAGGTAGGGAGTCCACGGTCTGGCGTAGAGCGCCCAGATCCGAGTGCACGCCCGAGACGTCTTCCCGCAGTGAGGTCATGGCGCTACCCATCTGCCCCAACTCCGAGGTCAGAGAGGTCAACTGACCGCGCACGGCCAGCAACTCCGGGGCGGCTTGGTCTACGCCCGTGCCGACGCGGTTCAAGTGGCTTGCCAGGTGCTGGACCTGGGGCCAGGTATGGAAGCCCAAAGCACCGACCCCGGAGATGACCAGCAGGGCCATCAGGGTCCCGAGTCGGCCCGACCGCTGGCGGCGCTGCTCCTGGGCTTGCAGCTGGCGTGTCTGTAGCGCGATCTGCTCCCGCTGTTGCTCCAATTGCCGCGATTGTTCCTGCAACTGCTCGGCCTGGATCCGCCAGCGACGGTCCAGGTCGGCGTTCATACGGTCAAGCTCGACGAGCCGATCCGCCAGCGTTTCCGGGGTGGCGCCACTGGGGTCGGCGGCGTGGCGCGTCTGGTTGGATGCAAGGGAGGTAGAGGCCGCCGGTTGGGCACTCAGCAGGTCGAGCGCAGCGGCGCTTTCGGCGCGGGGACCCAGGGTGATGCCCCGGCGTTTGTTGGGCGCTTTGGCCATGGTACTGCTCCTGGCTGGGATACAAACTTACATTCTCTGTGGGGAATAATCCCAGTTTGGCGCCCTCGGATCAATCTTCCTCCAAATCGGGGTCTGCTAAATGGTGACCCCGTTCTTTCCCTTCTTTCCGCTTGCGGCTGCCATTGGCCCCGATGGCTGCCGGGCCCCGTTAGCGGCGATTATTCTAGGCCTCAGGCTCAACCCGTTAGCCCCCCGACGACTATCCTGTACAGGATGAACGCTCATTAGTGCATAGGTCGAGTGGCAGCGGGTTCTGACTCCGCTTTTCCCATGACCGACCAAAGACAGCCCGATCCCGAAGGAGGCCAACAAGAGCGCGGAATCGACGCGAGCAGTAGACGACGCGGATGAGAAGGGCATGCGCAGGCCCCGGAGGCTCGACTGGTCCGTCAAGTTCGGCATACCGGAGGCCGACACCCTCTATGTCGTCGTACATGGCCTGGACTCCAGCCCAAGCACCGTCAAGGGGGTTTGTACGACTATCGGCGATCAACCTGGATCCGCTTACATCGTGGTGCCAAAGATTCCGTTCGAATGGTGGCGGACGGGTGACCCGAAGGACCTCTGCCACAAGATCCTCGATTACCTGGAGGAGGAGCAGGACCTCTCGCGTTATCGGGCGATCCGACTGGTTGGTCACAGTGCCGGCGGCGTGATCGTTCAGGCCGCCTATCTCATCGCCAAGAGCGAGCGTACCAATCACCCCTGGCCCGGCTCTCGGGCGAACAGCTGCGCCTGATCCTCATCGCCCCCATCGACCGCGGCTGGGAGGTAACGCACCACCTGCGCCTGGCGGAAAAGATCACCTGGTCGCTCGGTAACCTCGTCATGCGCTTGCTCGCGGCTGGATCCTGGGTACTGGACTGTCTCAGAGGGCGGACGCCGGCGCCCCTGTGGCTCGGCGAACTGCGCCGCGGCGCCCCATTCATGATCTGGATGCGTCTGACCTGGCTCAAGCTCAAGCAACGGAAGGGCTGGCCAAAGCAAGCCATCGAGGTCTTCCAGTTGCTCGGCTCCGTGGACGAGATCGTCTCCTGGCGCGACATGGTGGACACCACTGTGGGTGACGACTTCCTCTACTTCGAGGTCCCCTACTCCGACCACATAGGCATCATCGACTACGACGATCCGGTGCACGGGGCGCAGCGCCGGGCGGTGCTGAAGACGGCGCTCGCGACGCCAGCGGTCGCCGCGGCCAGCACCTACAGTGTGGTCCCCTGGGACACCGACCCGGTACCGCCTGAACCCGAGGTGGAGCGGGTGGTGTTCGTGATTCACGGGATTCGCGACGAGGGACACTGGACCCAGAAGATTGCGTCACGGATCTGGTCCGGCCGGCCCTTGAGTGCCGCGGCCAATGTCGATGGTTCGGTGATCGCCCAATCACCGATCTGGTCAACGTAGACCTCGGCGAGGGCTCCATCGACGCCGCGGGCCATGGCCAGGAAGCTCACGGCTGCAGGTTCGTTGTCAGAACGTGCTTGGTGCGCTAGGCGGACGATGATGTCGACGCCGGTGTCGCTGGAGCCCGCGACTGAGCCGTCGCAGTCGATTGCGGTCAGCTGAGAGCCTTGGATCCAGCCGGCCACAGGCGAGTCCAGGCGCTGCCAGCCTTGTCCGTCGGTGGGCGGACCGGACGCCTGAGGGGCCACATCGACGATGGTCCCAAGCGCATGGTAGTGCTCAACGGGACGTGGCGACGAGTCGGGCGTTGGCCCTTACACCGAGGCGAATGACGCGAACGACGGCGGCGCGAGCTGAGATTGGTCCAGGATCACCACACGCAGGGGTCCGCATCCGAGGTCGCTTCCGGCGCTTTCGGTTCCGGACATACTCCGAGGCCCCAGTCCACATAGAGACTGCGCGGATCCGTATCCCGCAGCCAGCTGACCAGGCGTTTGAAGTCCGAGACTGAGTGTATGCCGACGCAGCCGGCCGTGCCGGGCCCCGTGCGACGATTCCAGTCCATGTGGATCTCGATGAAGCCTCTCCGAGTGGCGCCGGGACCCTTGTAGCACATGAAGATCTTCGCCGGCCCGAGGCTGTTGCTCCAAACGCGTCCGTCAAAATTGTCACGACCGCTGGCCCATTTGACGTCGCTGATGGTCCATCGGCCCTCGGGCAGCGGCTCCTTGCTACCTGAAACACTTTCGGGTCCAGTACGGAAGTTCTGACGCAACCTGATGCCGGAGCAAGCCGGGATGCTGTCCTGCAATCGGCCGTCCTTGTAGTAGGCCAGCTCCAGTACCACTAAACCCTTGTCGTCGCGCTGGTTGGTCCTGGTGAGGCGCAGATAGTTCAAGCCTTTGCGGATCGGACTCTTGGTGTCGGGCTGCTTCGGTCCCTCTTCGCCGAAGAGCTTCTCCCAGGTGAGCGGCCCGACCTTCCCATCGGCCTCGGCCCGACCGAAGATCCGAGTCTGGAACTGACGCACCGCATCGTCGGTGCCGCGTCCAAAGATGCCGTCGATCTTTCCTTGGTAGTAGCCGAGATCCCTGAGCTGACGCTGCATTTCCTCAACGTCGTTGTGTCCCGTTTCGCTGTCGTTGTTGCCGCGTACCAGCAGGGGCTGATCGAGCTTTGGGCGGCGCTTTAGCCGCGTTATCAGTCGATCGCGGAGCACGAACTGAGTCCTGGCGCCGGCGGGGATGGCGTCGTCGGCGGTGGCGATTTGGAACTTGGTTGCGTTGGGGTAGGTACGCAGCAGCGCGCTTAGCGCGTCGATGTCGGTGCTGTCGAGTTCGACGATGTCGACGGGATTGCCGTCGGCATCCTTGGCGACGATAACGTGCAGGTTTCCGTCACGGAACCCCATGAGCAACGCGGCCTTGTCTTGTGGCGAGTCGTCTGCCGGAATGGGCTCTCCCTGATCCCTCGTCTTCTCGAACAGGGCACGCTCGGTCTGTCTGCGAATGGTCAGGCCCGGAAGGACACGTTTCTCACCATTGACGGCTCCCTTGTTCCAGCGTTCGAGTTCTTTTGCGGCAGCGCCGAAATCGTTTTCCTTGAGCTTCTTGAACAGTGTGCTGGCGCTAAAGGCGCCAATGCCGACGTTGTAGGTGAACGAGACTAGGGCATCGAACTGGTTCTGATTCAGCGTGATGCCCTCGACGAGCCTCGATATCTCTTCGGCACCCTTCTGACACTCGAGCGTGAGTAGTGCCACCGCATCGTCTTCGGAGATGCGATCGCCCATCTTCACCCGGGTGCCGTCCGGGTAGCGGATGGTGCCATAGCCGATGGTTGGAATACCGACGGGGTCCAGGTAGGCGTCGAGGCGTAGTCCCTCGAATGCAGCGACAAACTCAATGCAGTTCTGCGAGATATTCACGGCGCTTCCTCCAGATGAGTGGCGAAATGCCTGGGGTATCCACCCCCGGGTGCAGACACCAATGGGGGTTATATGGCCGTCCAACTCGGACAGGGGCAAAACAAGAGTCGTGCGGTGTCCATCGGGGTCGCACTGAGGACAGTGGGACCTTGGCCATATCGCAATTCAGCATATGTGCAGATCGGATACTGGTCAAAGCAGGTCGGGTAGGGGCTCGGCAGGGGTCCACTCCCAGGTGCAGTGGTAGCCTCCACCTCAAGCTTGCGCTTGATGTCTCCAGGAGCTTCGGTGCGCCGCGCCGGCGAGTCATAGGCCGCGGGCACCACGAAAAAGGCGGTCAAGGTCGCGGGGAGGACACGGACTGACTCAGGGTGCAAGATCGAGCACTGACCCCATGCCTGGTATGAACCGGCGGGGGAGGGCCGGTGGCCCTGACTATGCCGGCCGCCGCGACCACCAGGCCGCCAACGCGGAGCCAGACAGGTTGTGCCAGATAGAGAAAAGTGCCCCGGGCAGGGCCGCCGCGGGCGAGAAATACTTCACCGCTAACGCCACCGCGAGGCCGGAATTCTGCATGCCGACCTCGATGGCCAGGGTGCGGGCGCGGACCTCGTCATAGCCCAGCATGCGGGTGATCCAGTACCCGGCGGCCAGTCCGGCCCCATTGTGCAGGACCACCGCGGCCGCCACCGCGGGCCCGACGGTCCCCAGATTGCCCTGGTTGAGCGCCACGATGATGGCGATGATGAGCACGATTGCGGCCACAGAGATCAGCGGGAATACGCCCTGTACCGCCCGGATCTTCGGTCCCATCCAATGGTTCAGGAGCACACCGAGGGCCACCGGAACCAGCACCACCTTGGCAATGGACAGCAGCATCTCCAGGGCGGGCACCGGCACCCGCTCCCCGGCGTAGACCCAAGTCAGGGTCGGGGTCAGTAGCACCGCCAGCAGGGTGGAGATCGCGGTCAGGGTGATAGACAGGGCTAGGTCGCCGCGGGCCAAATAACAGATGACGTTGGACGCGGTCCCTCCGGGACAGGTCCCCACCAGCACCAGGCCTACCAGCAAGGCCGGAGCCAACCCCAGGGCCTGGCCGATGATCCAGGCTGCCAAGGGCATGACACCGAACTGCAGGATCACACCCAAACCCACCAGCCGAGGCTGGCGCAGCACCTCGCCGAACTGGGCCAGGGTCAGGGTCACGCCCATGCCGAACATCACCACGCTGAGCAGTGGCAGGATGGCCGGCTTGAGCGGGATGAATCCGTCGGGGTAGATGAATGCGGCTGCCGAGGTCAGCAACGCCCAGAGTGGGAATAGCAGGGTTACGCGATCCATGGGCGAAGCCTAGCGGGAAAAAGGGGGCCAGGTCTTCAAATGCCCGCAGACTGTGCGTAGACCTCTGTCCGTCCCGCTGAGGTCAGCCGCAGGCTGCCTCTTGAGAGGCCGCTCATGGCCGGCCGGTGATCGTGCCCTGGGCAGTGTTGTTACAGTGTTGCGGTCGCTCAAGGAACCCTAGAGCCAGCGCGGCCGAGCGCCGCGATGGATAGCCTCATCGCTGGCCGTCGCATGGGGCAGCCCATCAACCTGGAAATCAATCGACAGAAACTGTGACGCTCGATGCCTGATCTTCCCGTACTCGCCGTCTTGCTGCTGTCCGCGTTCGTCCATGGCGCTTTCGGTTTCGGCTTTCCGATGGTGGCCACGCCGCTGCTCGCGCTCGTGATGGATCTGCGTGTCGCGATCCTGCTGACGATCATCCCTACCATGCTCATCAATCTGGTTAGCATTCTTGGTGAGAAGCACCGTTCGGAGGCACTGCGGCTATTTTGGCCGATCCCGACCTTTACCATCGTCGGCAGCCTAATCGGGACCCAAGTGCTGTTGTCGGTGGACCCCGGGCCGTTCCGCCTGCTGCTGGCGCTTGTTCTGTTGGCCTATCTGCTGGCGGAACGGCTACATGGCGTGGACCGCGAGCGCCCGGTGCCCAAGTGGGGGCTTTCGGTGCTCGGTCTGGGTCTCGGCCTGCTGGCCGGCGTCGTCAACATTTTCGCGCCCGTGCTGATTGTGTTCGCGCTTTACACGCGCATGCGCCCGGAGCTGATGGTCGCGGCCTTCAACCTCAGCTTTATCACCAGCAAGACGGGGCAGTTGATCGGTTTTACGCTCAACGATGCGCTAGACGTGACCGTGTTGACGCAGGCGTTGTGGGCGCTGCCGTTGGTGCTCGGTGCGCTGTGGGGAGGGATTGTGCCGCGCCGCCGCATTCAGCGGGAGCATTACCGCAAACTGCTGCGGTTCGGGCTCTGGATGATGGCAGCAGCATTGAGCTGGGATGCACTGCGGAGCGTCTGACTATTTCGGTCGCGCTTAAATAGGCCGATCATCCCCGAGCGCTCCGGCGAACCAAGGCAGCGGCAATTGAGCCTGGGCCCTTGCGATCCAACAAAAAAACCGTACGCCATAGTAAAGTTGGCACTTCCGCCAACTACTTGATTTTAAGACCCTCGAGCCGGTTTCGCGCATCGGACCTAGCCCGAGTTGAGATCGCTGCTCTGCCGGGGCTGGCGCCGGACCTGAGCGTTCTTTTGAAGTGCAGAGACACGACGGCCACAACAGCGCATCATCGAAGGCTGAACTCGTGTCAGGCGTGTTGCTACGATTAGAGACCTGACCCTGGTCTCCGCTTGACCCTGGTCTCCGCTATGACCCTGGTCTCCGACCTGACCCTGGTCTCCCTCACATTCCGTGCCACCTCGTCGCGCTGTAACTCACTGTTTTTCCTTAAGTCCACCGTTAAGTCACTGCCATTCGGATCTGACCCCTTTTCCCTCCGATCCCAGGCCGGGGTCTCCAATGCCCCGTCCCCAAGAAGGCTCGGCAGACGCGACGAACTCAGACTGAGTTTGTCCCAGCCTCCGACGGCACTTGTTTGATAGCGATGCTTCCAGCGGCTGAAATCCGTGAATTGTCATCCCGCCCCGCGGACCCCCAGCGTCGAGAGATGTTGGCGGCCGGACCCTCTACGAAGCGGTGGAATGCGAACGCCAAGGCTACGCTTCCGACAAATGCAGTAAGCAACCCCGCAACCGCCGCACGCGGCGAAGTCCACCCAAGCCGCGTCCACAAACCCGCCACCGCTACGAGTACGGGGAAATGCACCAGGAACAAACTGTACGAAACCCTGCCCAATCGCGCGACCCAGCGGCTCGTCGGCCAGCGCGAGGAGAGCCCGCTGCTCTCCGCACCAAAAAGCGCGAGCCCCACCAACAGCGCACTCGCCAACCGCCAGCGCCAGTCGATGCACATAGCGGCCACCACCAGCAAAATGAATAGCCAGAACATCGTACTGCCTCGCCCGGCCCGCGTCGCGCGGTGGATGATGATCCCCATGAAAAAATACGGGAAGAAATACAACGCCCAGGAATCGAACTCGGCGTGGCGGTTAAAATAAAATAGCGAGCCGGCGGACAGCAGCCAGCCCGCGAACATCGGCACATCGATCCACGTGGAGTCGCCGCGCGCTTTCACCCCCCCAGCGATCGCGTCGCGAAGCCAAAGAGCGCCCACGTAGAGCAGGCCTAACTGGAAGTTTATGCAGACAAACCAGAGGCCCGCCGAGAGATGCTCAAAGCCAAGCAACTCCTGCAAAAAGAAAACATGCGCCAGCACTTGCGCCACCGTGGGCGGCGAGCCGACCACGCTCTCAGGCAGCCACCCGCGCCCCCACGCATTAGCGGCAAGCGCGAGGACGATGGCAGCGAGATAAGGAATCCCGAGCCGGCAATAACGCTGTGCGACGAACTTGCCGACTGCCCCCGCGTCCCACATCCGCGCGGACAAGCTCCACGCCATCACGTAGCCGCCGATGACGAAGAAGACCTGCGTCGAACGTGCGTAAGTGCTGAACCAATGCACCAGTGACCCAAGAAGCGGCTCCGCCTGCAAACTCAGGGGCGGGTAGAGGGCAAAGTGATGCCACAGGATCATCAGAGACGCGAAAGCACGGAGCGCATCGAGAAACAGCAAACGCTCTGGTGCTGCGGGCGTTCCGGTTTGCGCCAGCGTGATGGTCGATGATGTCACTTTCCTGTATCCGTAACAAAGGCACCGGCGGGGTCAAGGCAACGGCGCGAGAATGGGGGTCTTGCCGGTGGCATCGTGCGTCGAGACGGCCACCCTTGGCGAACTACTGACGATACGCGGAGAGCAGGGCGCGGTGCGTTGAGAACGACAAGTCGAGTGCATCGAGCGGCGCTTCCGCGAGAACGAAGGCTGCATACTATACGCGGGAGACGGCGGAGTCGGTCTTCCCAAGCCCCAGCGCGACGGCCGCACCCAGCTCACCCTCACCCCGCTGGAGTTCTTCGACCACCTTGCCGCCCTGATCCCGCCGCCACGCGTGCACCGCCATCGCTACCATGGTGTGCTGGCACCCAACGGTGGCATCTGTGGCGAGCATGGCGGTCGTCCGCACTCGATTGCCTTCTGCCATACCATCGGCCTGACCTACGTCTCCTGCTCGGGTCCGCGCGTGCCGATCGCCCGACTCGCGGCCGCGCATGCGGCGTTGGCGGAGAAGGCGTCACACGCTGGAGAGCAGTCGCTGTGACGGCATCTGGCCCCGAGGGTTGCCGCGCTGTCGGCACCCTCAATAACCGATATCGGCGAGTGGAGAAAACAATGGCAGGGCAACGGCTGCTGGGGGTGTTGTTTGCGGTCTCTTTTGTCGCACCGGCTTTCGCGGAACATGCGGCAACCGAGGCAATTCTCTCGACCTACTACGGCTACAATAGGATCATTACCGGTTTCGAGGATGGGACGAGGGTCATCGTTGCTGAAGATGGCCGGCAGCATGGCCGTATCGATCTTGCGACAGCGACGAATCGGCGCGCCGTCGGTCCGCTCGATATCAACCTCACCTACTACTATGACGAGGGGAGCGCGTCGTGCAGGTCGAGGGAATGGATGAGTTTGATTACGAGGCCGTGTTGCGCAAGGTGGTTTCGCGCAAGAGCCGCCCGGGGCGTGATGGTGTCGAGGAGTTCGTCTATGCGGAAAATGGCGAGCTGATTTTCTATTTTTCGCACATGGAAGGGTGCACCTGCGGCGAGGAGCGCGTTTATTTTAAAGAGGGGCGGTTGATCCGGCTGCAACTCAAGGAAGTGGAGTCACAGGGCTGCGAGGAGCCTTTGCCGAACCTGACGTGGGAAGGAAGCGCGTTGACAGATGAGCACCAACTGGCTGCCGGACTGGTGTTGAAGCATGCTCATCGTCACCGCCAGGCGTTCGACAACCTCTATGAAGAGCTGGAGTGATCGTGACGGATAATTTGCTCGGGGTGGGCCGGCGGGTTGAGCATCGCTTCGTCAGCGACCAGCCATACAAGGGTTCTCCGACAGGGGGGCCGCGGGGCCAGGCTATCGGGGCCCAGGTCCCAGGTCTCACACGTAACACGCGCGTGTGCAATGCGAGACCTGGCCCCTTGCCTTCCATTTCGCGATCACCAACACCGCTCGTGGGGTCCGCCCAACGTTACGCCTAGCCGGCCCAATACCGCGCCGGCACCAGGTTGAAGAACAGCATGGGTGCGCGTGCGCGGTGTTGGGTTGGCGCTGAGGCGAGTGTTAGGCGATTCGTCATTTGGGTGAGCCGGCGAAGGCAAAAGTCAAGACCTGAACCCGTTCTTCGCACGCGGTCCAATACGCTCCTCGTGACGGGACCGACACTCGCGACCAATTGTTCGGCGGTGGTATCGATCCCCTCCTTCGTAAAGAGGTGATCGACCTCCGGTATTACGTCCCGTGCAAACGTTTTCGGCTTATCGGGTTCCTCGATGACCTTCATCGCAACCAACAGTATGCCCGTCGCGGCTTGCGCGTTCTGCGTGTCCGTTCCCTGCTCCAAGCGCCGCTTCCAATAATGCGGGCTGCTCTGCCCGATCCCGTGCTCGGCACAAAACCGCCGCTGGCGTGTTGCCGTATCGACGCCCTCTCTGGACCATTCCCCCTCTCTCGTTCCCACGGTCCCCGTGGGAACGAGGGTCGGGTAGGGAGGGGAGCCGGCTATAACAAGACCCGCTCGATACCGCCGTCCTTCGCGGCCTGGATGAAACTGCGCTGCCAGCCTTCGCCGAACATCCGCTGGGCCAGCTCGACGACGATATAGTCGGTCTTAAGCCCGGTGTCGTCCGCGTACTTGGCCAGGCCCTGCTGGCAGGCTGGGCAACTGGTCAGGAGCTTGACCTCGCCTGCTGCGCGGTCCTTGCCGGTGAGGTCGCGGATGCCCTGGGTCAGCTCCTCCTGCTTGCGGAAGCGGATCTGGTTGGCGATGTCGGGCCGGGCCGTGCCCAGGGTCCCGGCCTCGCCGCAGCAGCGGTCACTCAGGGCGACGGCCTGGCCCATGAGGCTGGTCGCCACCTTGAGCGGCGCATGCGTCTTCATGGGGGTGTGGCAGGGGTCGTGGTAGAGGTACTGCATGCCCGGTACGCCCTGGAGGCTGACCCCCTTCTCCATCAGCCACTCGTGGATGTCGAGCAGCCGGCAGCCGGGGAAGATGCGCTCGAACTCGTATTGCAGGAGCTGGTCCATGCAGGTCCCGCAGGAGACGATGACGGTGCGGATATCCAGATAGTTGAGGGTGTTGGCGACGCGGTGGAACAGCACCCGGTTGTCCATGGTGATGCGCCGGCCGCTCGCCTCCAGGCCGGAGGCGCTCTGGGGATAGCCGCAGCAGAGATACCCAGGGGGCAGGACCACCTGAGCCCCCTGGCGGTAGAGCATAGCCAGGGCCGCCAGGCCGACGTCGGAGAACAGTCGCTCGGACCCGCAGCCCGGGAAGTAGAAAACTGCCTCCGTGTCCTCCGCCGGGCGCTGGGGGTCGCGCAGGATGGGGACCTGGGTGGCGTCCTCCAGGCCCAGTTCCTGGCGGAAGGTGCGGCTGGGCAGGGCGACCCGGATGGGGCGGTTGATCAGGTCCAGGGCCAGGTCCTGGGCGGCGGGACGGCCTGTGGTGGCTGCGGGGGCGCTGGTGCGGCGGCGCAGCAGGCCCAGGGTGCGGGCGATGCCGTGGGCGAGGCTGATCCCGGCGAAGCCCCACTGGACCAGGCCCAGGCGCAACAGGCGCACCGCCCTTGGGTCGGTGGCGTTGAGGAAGCGCATGGCCGCCCAGGCCCCCGGGCTGAAGCGCTTCTTGCCTCGCTCCACCAGGATGCGGCGCAGGCGCATGGTGACCTTGCCGAAGTCGATGTCGACGGGGCAGGGGGGCTGGCACTTGTGGCAGACGGTGCAGTGGTCGGCCACGTCGTTCATCTCGGCGAAGTGCCGCTGGGACAGGCCGCGGCGGGTCTGCTCCTCGTAGAGGAAGGCCTCGACGATGAGCCCGGTGCCGAGGATCTTGTTGCGCGGCGAGTAGAGCAGGTTGGCCCGCGGGACATGGGTCATGCACTTGGGCTTGCACTTGCCGCAGCGCAGGCAGTGCTTGATGTCGTCGTTGAGGGCGCCGAGCTCGCTCTCCTCCAGGATGATGGCCTCTTGTTCGACCAGGCGCAGGGACGGGGTGTAGGCCCCCTCCAGCCCGGACCCGGGCATGAGTTTGCCGCGGTTGAACCAGGCGCCTGGGTCCACCCGCTGCTTGTAGGCCACGAAGTCGGCGATCTTGTCCGGCTCCAGGAACTGGAGCTTGGTGATGCCGATGCCGTGCTCCCCGGAGATGACCCCGCCGAGCTCCGTGGCCAGGGCCATGATGCGGGCGACCATGCGGTCCGCCTCTTGGAGCATGGCGTAGTCGGCCGAGTGGACCGGGATGTTGGTGTGCACATTGCCGTCTCCTGCGTGCATGTGCAGGGCGACGAACAGGCGCGCATCCCGAATACGGGCGTGGATCTTGCCCAGGCGCTCGCGCACCCCGACAAGGTTGCGACCGCCGAAGGTCTCGTCCAGGCGCGCGGCGACCTCCTCGCGGTAGGACTGGCGCAGGTCCCGGCGCAGCATGAGGTCGAGCAGGGTGTCGTCGGGGCGGGGGGCGACGCCTTGCAGCAGGTCGGGGTGCTCGGCGGCCGGGGCGTCCAGGTTCTCCAACACCGCTTGCCAGCGGTTGCGGGCGGCGCTGACCAGCTCCCGGGCGGCGTCGCGCTTGGCCGCGAGGATGGCCGCGGCCTCCTCGGAGGGCTCGTAGTCGCCGGCCTCACGGGCCTCTGGCAGGTCGCCGGTCAGGTAGTCGAGCACCGCGTCCATGGCTGCGAGCTTGTTGGTGATGGATTGCTCGATGTTGATCCGCTCGCAGCCGCGGCTGTAATCCGCAAGGCGCTCCAGGGGGATGACCACGTCCTCGTTGATCTTGAAGGCGTTGGTGTGGCGCGAGATGGCCGCGGTGCGGGCGCGGTCGAGCCAGAAGCGCCGCCGCGCCTCGGGGCTGGTGGCGATGAAGCCCTCGCCGTCGCGGGCCTGGGTGAGTCGCACGACTTGCGCCGCCGCGGCATCCACTAGGGCGGCATCGTCCGCCACCAGGTCGGCGAGCAGGACCATCTTGGGCAGCTCGCGACGGGCGGACTTGGTGGCGTAGCCCACGGCGCGGACATAGCGCTCGTCCAAGTGCTCGAGACCCGCGATCTGGACCCCGGGTAGGGCGTCTACATAGCTTTTCAGCTCGACGATGGCCGGCACGGCACGGGACAGGTCTGAGCCGAAGAACTCCAGGCAGACGGTGCGCACCTGGTCCGGCATGCGGTGCAGGACGAAGCGCGCCGAGGTGATGAGCCCGTCGCAGCCCTCCTTCTGCACCCCGGGCAGGCCGCCGAGGGCCTTGTCCGTGACGTCCTTGCCCAGTCCGGCCTTGCGGAAGGCGCTGCCGGGTAGGGTCAGGATCTCCGGCTCGCCCCTGGGGGTGGTGCCGTCCGGGGCATAGCGGGAGACGCGGAAACGCACCTCGGCCTGGTCGTGAATCTTGCCCAGGTTGTGGTCCAGGCGCTCGACCTCCAGCCAGTCTGCGTCGGGCGTGACCAGCCGCCAGGAGGCGAGGTTGTCCAGGGCCGTGCCCCAGAGCACGGCCTTCTTGCCACCGGCGTTCATGGCGATGTTGCCGCCGATGGTGGAGGCGTCCTGAGAGGTGGGGTCCACGGCGAAGGCCAGGCCGTTGGCATCGGCCAGGTCCGAGACTCGGCGAGTCACCACCCCGGCCCCGCAGCGTACCGTAGGGACCTCGCCGTCCACCCCGGGCAGGCGGACGCGCTCGACGCTGGAGAGGGCCTCGAGCTTCTCGGTATTGATGACGGCGCAACGGTCGTCCAGGGGCACCCCTGAGCCGGTATAGCCGGTGCCGCCGCCGCGGGGGATCAGGGTCAGGCCGCAGTCGATGCAGGCGCGCACCATGGGGGCGACCTCCGCCTCGGTGTCCGGGCATAGGACCACGAAGGGCAGCTCCACGCGCCAGTCCGTGGCGTCTGTGGCGTGGGAGACCCGCGCGAGGCCGCCGAAGTCGATGTTGTCGGCGCGGGTGATCTTGGTCAGGGCGCGGCGCAATCCCTCGCGCAGGCGGCGGTGCTCCTCGAACCAGTCGCTGAAGCGCTTGACCGAGGCGCGGGCGGCGGCCAGCAGCTGAGCCGCCTGGACGTTGTTGTTGAGCCGTGCCTCGAATTGGTCGAGGCGGTGACAGAGCGCCTGGATCAGTGCCTGGCGGCGCCCCAGGTTGTCCAGCAGATCGTCTTGCAGGTAGGGGTTGCGGGTCACCACCCACATGTCACCCAGGACCTCGAAGAGCATGCGCGCCGAGCGCCCGGTGCGCCGGGTGCCGCGCAGGGACTCGATCAGGCCCCACATCTCGGTCCCCAGGAATCGGATGACGATCTCCCGGTCCGAGAAGGAGGTGTAGTTGTAGGGGATCTCGCGGATGCGTCTGGTGTCGGCCTGGGCGGAGGCGGGGCTCGGAGCGGTCATAGGGCGGTACGACGGATGTTGATGTCCGGGGCGGGACTGTCTCCCGGGGGGCGTCGGCGCCCCGGTGCTGCGGTGCAAAAATTGTACCCCAAGGCAGGGACGGGGCGGGCGGTCTGCGATCCTTGGGGTCCTTGGGGTTTTCTCCTGGCTTGGTGGTGTTCTGCGGCGCAGAGCGCCGGCCGGAACGTTCCACCGCAGGAGCGGTGGAACGAGTGGAGCGAGCGGAAGAGGCTCGGGGGGCCAGCGGGCTATACCGGTGAGATTTGACGCAGCCCCTAGCGGCTGTTAGAAAACCGCCGCCGTTCCCCCATCCGTACCTGCAAGGACCCGCCCATGCCCATCGCGTTGCCGCAACTTCCTAAGTGGGCTCTGGTCCCGGCCGCTGCGCTGGCGGGCGCGACGGCCGTTCTCGGTTTTGCACCTTTCTCCCTCTGGCCTCTGGCCATCCTGGCGGTGGCCGGATTCTATCAGTGGGTGCAGGGGCGGCGCGGGGGCTTCCTGGCAGGGTGGGGCTTCGGGCTCGGACTGCTGGGCTTCGGGGTCTTCTGGGTCCGCATCAGTCTCAACGAATTCGGCAACATGCCGGTCCTGGTGGCCAACCTCCTCACCGGGGTCTTTATCCTGGCCATGGCGCTGTACTACGGCCTGGCCGGCTGGCTGGTGCGGTTGCTCGCCGGTGAGCAGGGTCGCCGAACCCCTGAGCCTGGGCTCTCTGGCCCGCTGTTGATCCTGCCCGGTGCCTGGGTCCTGTTCGAGTGGTTGCGGGGCTGGCTGTTTAGCGGCTTTCCCTGGCTGGCCCTGGGCTACACGCAGATCGATGCGCCCCTCGGCGGTTTGGCGCCGGTGGCTGGGGTCTACGGGGTGAGTCTGGCGGTTGCCCTTTCCGGCGGGCTTCTATGGTTGATCCTGCGCAGGCAGGGGCGGCGGCGTTGGTTTGCCCTGGCGGGGCTGGTTGCCCTGTGGTCATTGGGGGCTGGGCTGCGCCTGGTGGAGTGGACCCAACCGGACGGGGTGCCCCTGCGTGCCACGGTGATCCAGGCCAATATCCAGCCGTCCATGAAGTGGGACCCGGATGCGCTGCTCCCGATCCTGGAGACTCACCTGGAACTGACCCAGGAGCGCTTGGCGGACAGCGATGTGATTGTCTGGCCCGAGACGGCAGTGCCGGAGTTCCTGGATGAGATCCGTGACGGGCTCATCGAGCCCATGACCCGGACGGCACAGGAGGAGGGTGTGGCCATCGTGCTGGGCGTCCCATACCGCGATCTGGATACCAAGGACTACTACAACGGCCTATTGAGTATCGGGACGGCGGAAGACCTCTACGTCAAGCGCCACCTGGTTCCTTTTGGAGAATTCCTGCCCTTTAAGGCATGGCTGGGGCCCCTGATCAAGCTGTTCGAGGTGCCGATGTCGGACTTCAGTGCCGGGCCCCGAGGGGCCTCGGTGCTGATGGTCAATGGGGTCAAGGTCGGGGCCTCGATCTGCTATGAAGACGCCTTTCCCGAGGAGGTCATCCAGGCCCTGCCGCAGGCGGCCTATCTGATCAATGTCAGTAACGATGCCTGGTTCGGCGACTCCCTGGCCCCGTACCAGCACCTGGAGATCGCCCGCATGCGCGCCCTGGAGGCGGGCCGCCCCCTGGTGCGGGCGACCAATACCGGCGTCTCGGCGGTGCTCGATCACCGCGGTGTTGTCTTGGACAGCATCCCCTTGTTTCAACGGGCGGGTCTGACGGTCGAGATCCAGCCCCGCGCCGGGGCTACGCCCTTCGCCTTGGTGGGCAATTGGCTGGCGATCGGCCTGGCCCTGGCGATGCTTGGGGCAGGCGCCTGGTTCGAATTGCGGATGCGAAGGGGGTCCGCAAATGAACGCAAATGAACGCAAATCGATGCAAAGGGTTGGGGCGCTTGCACTGATCGACCCTGGAGGGCGTGACATCGCGGAGGCTATGGACCTGGCACCCAGATCGGTATGATGCCTCGTCTGCCCCGGAGCCCTGGCCGGCCTGCGGCAGCTGGGATAGACACCGGTGTACCGCCCTGGCGATAGCCCCCAGAGATCGACGGCCATCTATCTCCTCGCCCATTTGCGTTCATTTGCGTTCATTTGCGGATAATCTCCTCCTCATCAGGCTCACCCCAAAAGGTCCCGCCTTGCTGGCACTCATCCAATTCTTCGTCGAGCTGTGCCTGTTGCGCCGCGGTCCCCAGGACCTGCCGGCGTCAGCGGCTCTGGTCAAGTTCCTGTCCATGGTCTACCTGGGCGTCGGCGTCCTGGTGGGGGCGGCGACCGGGCAGGGGCTCGTTGAGGCCCTGGCCCAGACCCTGGTGGACATCGGTATCCTGCTGGGTTTGCTCTATGGCGGGCTACGACTGGCGGGTCGCCTGCCGCGCCTGCTGCAAGCCGCCGCCGCCCTGCTGGGTAGCGGGGCCTTGCTCAGCTTGCTGGTGCTGGTCCCCATGGGGATGGCCACCGGTGGCGAGAACCCGGAAATGACAGGCATTGCTGCCCTGCTGTTCCTGGCCTTGCTGGCCTGGAGCATCGTGGTCACGGGGCACATCCTGCGTCATACCCTGGACCTCCCGTTGGTACAGGGCGCCATGATCGCCATTGCCTACAACATGCTTGCTTATGCCCTCTTGGGCGCACTCTTTTCGGGGGCCTGAGATGCACCTGCACATCCTTGGAATCTGCGGTACCTTCATGGGCGGCGTCGCCCTCTTGGCCCGCGCCCTGGGCCATGGGGTCACCGGGTCCGACGCCAACGTCTATCCGCCCATGAGTACCCAGCTCGAGGCCGCCGGCATCGAACTGGTGGAGGGCTATGGCACCGAGCAACTCGACCTGGTCCCGGACGTGGTGGTGGTGGGCAATGCCATGAAGCGCGGCCTGCCCGTGGTCGAGGCCATGCTCGACCGAGGCCTGCGCTATGTCTCCGGCCCCGAGTGGCTGCGTGAGCACCTGCTGCGCGAGCGCTGGGTCCTGGCGGTGGCCGGGACCCACGGCAAGACCACCACGGCGAGCATGCTGGCCTGGGTGCTGGAGGACGCGGGCCTGGACCCGGGCTTTCTCATCGGCGGTGTGCCACAGGGGTTCGGAGTCTCGGCCCGGCTGGGCTCGACGCCCTTCTTCGTGGTGGAGGCGGATGAGTACGACACCGCCTTCTTCGACAAGCGATCCAAGTTCGTCCACTACGGCCCGCGCACCCTGATCCTCAACAACCTGGAGTTCGATCACGCGGACATCTTCGACGACCTGCCCCAGATCCAGCGCCAGTTTCACCACCTGGTGCGCACCGTACCGGGTTCCGGACTGATCGTGCATCCGCTGGCCGAGCCGGCGGTCGATCAAACCCTGGCCATGGGTTGCTGGACCCCCTGCGAGACCTTTGGGGACGGAGCCGATTGGTCGGCAGAGCTGGTCGAGGCCGACGGCTCACGCTTCCGGGTCCTGCTGCGCGGGGAGTCCCAGGGCGAGGTCGTCTGGGGCCAGACCGGGCGGCACAATGTCGCCAACGCCCTGGCGGTGATCGCCGCGGCGCGCCACGCCGGTGTGCCGGCGGCCATTGGCATCGAGGCCCTGGGTCGTTTCGCCGGGGTCAAGCGACGCATGGAGCTGCGCGGGGAGGTGGCCGGGGTGCGGGTCTACGACGACTTCGCCCACCACCCCACCGCCATCGCCACTACCCTGGAGGGGCTGCGGCGGCGGGTCGGCGGGGCGCGCATCCTGGCGGTGTTGGAACCGCGCTCCAATACCATGCGCCTGGGGGTGCACAACGCGGAGCTGGCGGCCTCCCTTGCGGATGCGGACCTGGTGCTGATCCATGCCCCGGCGGACCTGGGCTGGGCCCCGGCGACGGTCTTTGCCCCCTTGGGCGACAAGGCCAGGATCTTCGACGAGGTCGAGGGCATTGTCGCGTGGGTGGCAGCGGAGGCTGGGCCTGGGGACCAGGTGCTGGTGATGAGCAACGGGGGCTTTCAGGGCATTCACCAGCGCCTGTTGGATGCCATGGCGGCGCGGGCAGCCACATGAGCGATGCGTTGCCTGTCTGGCCCAAGACCGTCGCCCTGGCCTTCACCGGGGCCTCCGGCACCCAATACGGGCTGCGCCTGCTGGAGTGCCTGATTCAGGCCGGGGTACGGGTCTACCTGATGGTCTCCCAGGCCGGGCAGATCGTGCTGAAGATGGAGGCGGGGGTAACGGTCCCCTCCAACCCCACGGACATGGAGCGCTTCTTCGCCGAGCGCTACGCCGCCGCCCCAGGCCAGTTGCGGGTCTTCGGGCGCCAGGAGTGGACCGCCCCGGTGGCCAGCGGCACCAACCCGCCCGACGCCATGGTGGTCTGCCCCTGCACCACCGGCACCCTGGCCAGTATCGCCGCCGGGGTCAGCGGCGATCTCATCGACCGGGCCGCCGACGTGGCGATGAAGGAGGGGCGCAAGCTGATCCTGGTGGTGCGCGAGACACCCTTCTCGGTCATCCACCTGGAGAACATGCTGCGTCTGGCCCGTGCCGGGGCCGTGATCATGCCCGCCAATCCCGGGTTTTACTTCAATCCCCAGGGCATCGCCGACATCGTGGACTTCATGGTCGCAAGGGTCCTCGACCACCTGGGTGTTGCTCACCAACTCGGGCGACGCTGGGGAGAAGCGCCTTCGGAATAGGCGTCAGACGACGCCGATGGTCGGCGGCTTGGGCAGGGGCATGGGGCCGGCCAGGCTGCGCGCCTCGGTCACCACGAAGTCGCGGAAGGCCCGCGCCGGCGGCGACAGCCGCTTGCCGCGTCGGTAGACCAGGTGCCATTGGCGCTCGATGGGGAAGCCTTCCACGTCCAGGATGACCAGGCGGCGGGTCTCCAACTCCAACTCGATGGTGTGTAGGGAGACGACACTCAGGCCCAGCCCTGCGCGCACCGCCTGCTTGATGGCCTCGTTGCGGGTCATTTGCATGCCGTGGCGGGGCGAGATCCCGTGTTCGGCGAAGAAGCGCTCCATGGCGATGCGCGTCCCGGAGCCCGCCTCGCGCATCACGAAGACCTCGTTTGACAGTCGCGTCAGCGGGATCTGTTTCTCTCCGACCAGTGGGTGTGCGGGCGGGGCCACCACCACCAACGGGTTGTCCATGAAGGCCTCGGACTCGACGTCTACCTCGTCGGGTGGCAGGCCCATCAAGACCATGTCCAGGCTGTTCGCCTCCAGGGCCCGTACCAGCGACTCTCGGTTGGTGACGTCGAGCTTCAAGTTGATCCCGGGAAAGCGCTGGTGGAAGACGGCGAGCAGGCGCGGCGCGAAATAATTGACCGTGCTGGCTACGGCGATGTTCAGGCGTCCCCGGCTGACGCCCTTCAGGGACTCGAGGACCTCTTCCATCTCCTGCAGCGAGCGGCTGATGCTGCGGCTGTAATCGAACAGCTCGCGACCGGCCTCGGTGAGGCCGACCTTGCGGCCGATCTTTTCGAACAGGGAGATGCCGATGTCGTCTTCCAGTTGGCGGATCTGCATGGAGACGGCCGGCTGGCTCAGATGCAGCTCGCGGCTGGCCTTGGTGTAGCTCAGGTGCCGAGCCACGGCCTCGAAGACCCTGAGCTGGCGTAGGGTGACGTGCATGGACTTGGGTCCTCAGGCGGCATGGGCGGGCTGCGATCTAGGTTGCCGGCTGTACCCGCGTGGTCATACCCGGGTGCCCGGTATGGCCACCAGGCACGAGGGTGAGTTTATCATCTCCATTAAATTCTCAGAATGTACTAATTCTCGGGCGGTGGCTCCTACGGCCGCATCGACTGCCCTGCGGCGGGCGCCATCTCGCTGCGTCAGGGCTGCGAGGGCTGGAAGGCCGGTGCCGATTCCATCGGGGTTCGCCGAGGACCAAAGCAAGTTTTCCCCGTCTCGGCCGCTCCGGCGGGTCTTATGGCCTCGTGACGCTGGAGCATGGCTGAAACCGCATCATCAGGCGGGCAGGGTAGGCTGGGTTGAGCTTGCGAAACCCGGCAATCAACGGCTTACGGGTCGCGATGCGCTGGGTTTCGTACCTCAACCCAGCCTACGGAAATTCCGTCATGGTCTCTGCAGCGAGGGAGCCAGAGAAAATCGGGAATGACGGTTCATGTTTCCCTGGGTGACCTCAGCGCCACTGGTAGCGGCCAGGGCGTGGGCCCTATCGGGACATCATTGCGCCGTCTCAAACTCCAGGAAGGCCCGATTCATGTTGGCCCGGTGCAGGCCGTCGTAGTTCTCCAGGTGGTTGAACTGCGGCAGGTCTGCGTAGCGGTCGAGGGTGGCGTCCATCGGTTCCATCTCAGTCGCCGCCGTGCCGACGGTTTCGACCAGGAAGTCGTAATAGTCGCCGGTCTCTTGCTTCGCCTGGGCGAGGTCGCAGACGCGGCCATGGCCAGGGACGATGCGTTCAGGTTGAACCTGCTTCAGGGCACGAAAGGCCTGCTGGCCGTTGTGCACGCTGGAGGCGGGCATGACGCCGAGGAGGCGGTCCACATAGATCAGGTCGCCGCTGAAGGCAACGCCGTGCTTGGGGAGCCAGACCCAGGCGTCGCCGGGGAAATGTGCGTCCGTGTAGGAAAGCTCCAGGGTTTCCCCGCCCAGCTCCAGGGTGACGGCCTCGCCGTCCAGGGTCTTCGGCGCGGGTAAGGGTTTGGTCCCTTGCAAGCGCTCCCCAAGGAAGCCTTCCAAGCCATTGACCTGCTGCTGCCCGTACTGGGCTTGGGTGGCGGCGGTGCGAGCCATGGCCATGACCTCCGCGCCCTGGTCGGCGAAATAGTCGTTGCCCAACCAGCGATGGTCCTGGCTGCCGGTATTGATCACCCAGCGCACGGGTTTGTCCGTGACGGACCGGACGGCGGCGGCGAGCTTCTCGGCGCCCAACTTGCAGGCCCCGGAGTCGATGAGGATCACGCCTGCATCGGTGACGATGAAGCCAAAATTGGCGTTGAGGCCGTCGTTGTCCGCGCTACGTTGCCCCAGGGGGCCGACGATGGCGTAGACGTTGTCGACCACTTGCTCGGCCAAGGGCTGATAGTCGGCGTGGACCGTGCCGGCCAGGGATAGCAGGGCCGCGGTGAGGAGCACGAGTTTTTGCATGGGGGGTTCCTTAAGGGAAAGTAGGACCAGGGTCCAGGGTCGCGAGCATGCAGAGATCATCATCTCCGCGCTTTTCTCGACCGACGGCTACGCGATGGGGTGCTGCGCGCCTCATCGACAAATGGCCCAAGTCGCTTGGCCCGCGCACTGAAGGCACTCAAGCACTGGTGTCGTGGGCATCGTTACGTCGAGTGCCGACCATCACGCCCCGAACTTTGTGACCTTGCTGATGTCGGGCGTGCGCCCGGCGATCAGCTCGGTGAGGACATACCAGATGGCGTCCGCCGGGGGCGGGCAGCCGGGGACGAAGACATCCACCGGCACCACGTTGTGGATGGGCACCACGCGAGCCAACAGGGTCGGGACCTCGACGCAGGGGGTCTGGGGCTGGACGTCCACGGTCTCGCGGTAAGCGCGGTCGATGACGTCACCGAGTTTGAAGGGGTTGCGCATCGCGGGGACATTGCCATTCACGGCGCAGTCCCCGAGGCTGATCAGGAGCTTGCAATGCTTGCGGAAGGCCTTGGCCTTGTCCAGGTCGTCGCTGTTGCTGATGGAGCCTTCCAGTATCCCCAGGTCTACCTGTTCGGGTAGTTCCTTGGCGTCCACCAAGGGGCTGTAGACCACGTCGATCAGCTGGGCCAGGTCGACTAGGCGTTCGTCCATGTCCAGGAAGGACATGTGGCACCCGGAGCAGCCATCCAGCCAGGCGGTGGCGACGGTGATCTTAGGGGCGGCGGCGCTTTGCTTGCTCATCGCGTCTGCCTCCGGCGGGACAGGTAGGGGAGGAAGTGCAGATCCTTGGTCATCTCGCCCACCGAGGTCCCCTGTTTGACCAGGGCCCCGGTGGGGCAGACCTGAACACACTTGCCGCAGCCCGTGCAGGTGTCGCTCTCGCCCCAGGGTCGGTTGAGGTCGGTGATGACCAGGCAGTCGGTCCCACGACCCATGACGTCCCAGGTATGGGCCCCCTCGATCTCGTCGCACACCCGCACGCAGCGGGTGCACAGGACGCAGCGGTTGTGGTCCAGGCGGAACATCTCATGGGAGGAGTCCACCGGGTAGGCGGCGCTGCGGTAGGGGACCTGCACATGGTCCACCCCGCACTTCTGGGCCAGTCCCTGTAGTTCGCAGTGGCCGTTGGACACGCACACGGAGCAGACGTGGTTGCGCTCGGCGAACAACAGCTCGACGATGGTGCGCCGGTAGTGGCGCAGCTTTGGGCTGTCGGTGGAGATGACCAGGCCTTCCGCCACCCGGGTGGAGCAGGCGGCCACCAGCCGGCTGCTCCCTGCCACCTCGACCATGCACAGGCGGCAGCCGCCCCAGATGGTCAGGCCCTCCAGGTAGCACAGGGAGGGGATGGGGATGCGGTTCTCGCGGGCGACCTCGATGATGGTCTCGTCCTCACGGGCGCTCACCGGTTGGTTGTCGATGGTGAGGGTGACGACGCGGACGCTGGGTTGGACTAAGGGTGCTGCCATGGGGGCTCCGGTTGGTGCTTCCGGTACGAAAGGGCTTGGCGGGAAGGTTCGGGGTTTTGGGGTTGGACTGCAAGCGCTTCCTGATGCCTTCGGGCTCGGTCTGGCCCGTGTTCGGCCTCGGGGCTATGATCCCGTCCCTGAGGTGCCTTGTGGTCGCCTCTTCATCTGCTGGGCCAACGGCTGGAGGCGCTCCATGTGCGGTATCTGCGGTGAGCTGAGATTCGATGGGGCCGGTGCGGACCTCGCGGCTATCGAGCGTATGACCGAGGCCCTGGTCCCGCGGGGCCCGGACCATGGCGGGTCATGGAGCGACGGGGCGCTCGGCTTCGGTCATCGGCGCCTGTCCATCATCGATCTGTCCGAGCGGGCCCACCAGCCCATGGTGGACCCAGAGTTGGGCCTGGCGTTGGTCTTCAACGGGACCATCTACAACTACCGTGCCCTGCGCACCCAGCTCGCCGCCCGTGGTCACCGATTCTTCTCCGACGGCGACACCGAGGTCATTCTCAAGAGTTTCCGCGAGTGGGGCCCGGCCTGCGTCGAGCGCCTGCATGGCATGTTCGCCTTCGCCCTCTGGGACCTGCGCAGCCGCAGCCTCTTCCTGGCCCGGGACCGATTCGGCATCAAGCCCCTGTACTGGACCGCCGACGGGCGCCGGCTGCGCTTCGCCTCCAATCCCCAGGCCCTGCTGGCTGCGGGCGGGGTGGACACGGCCATCGACCCGGTGGGGCTCCAGTTCCAGTTCACCCTGCACGCGGTTGTCCCCGCCCCCCTGACCCTGCTCAGAGGGGTGCGTAAGCTGCCCCCGGCCCACACCCTGACCATAGATCCGGATGGCCCCGGCGGCCTGCCCGAGCCCAAGCGCTACTGGCACCTCGACGCAACACGCGAGCTCGGCCCGGTCTCCGAATCCCAGTGGATCGAGCGCACCCACGACGCCCTGCTTGCCTCGGTGCGACGGCGACAGGAGGCGGCGGACGTGCCGGTTGGGGTGCTGCTCTCGGGAGGCCTGGACTCCAGCCTCATCGTCGCCCTGATGGCGGAGCTGGGTGGGGTGGAGAACCTGCACACCTTCTCCGTCGGCTTCGAGGATCACCCCAACGAAAGGGGCAACGAGTTCGAGTTCTCCGACCAGGTTGCGGAGCGCTACGGTACCCGGCACCACAAGTTTCTGGTTCCCAACGACGCGGCCCTGAGTCGCCTGCCCGAGGCGGTCGACGCCATGGCCGAGCCCATGTTCGGCCAGGACGCGGTGGGCTTCTACCTGCTCGCGGAGCGGGTCTCCGAGAGCATCAAGGTCGTCCAGTCGGGCCAGGGGGCGGATGAGGTCTTCGGCGGCTACTTCTGGTACCCACGCATGCAAGCCGAGACCGAAGGGTCCAGACTCGAACGTTTCCGTCGCCACTACTTCGACCGCGACTACCCGGAGCTGATGGAGCTGGTCGCCCCCGAGTTCCAGGGCCCGGACGCGGTCGGCGCCTACATTGGGGACAGACTCGACGAGCCCGGGGCGGACGACTTCATCGACGCCGTGCTGCGCCTGGACGCCACCACGCTCATCGTCGACGACCCGGTCAAGCGGGTGGACAACATGACCATGGCCTTCGGGCTCGAGGCGCGGGTGCCCTTCCTCGACCACGAGCTGGTAGAGCTGGCGGCCCGCTGCCCGCCGGACATCAAGCTCAGATCCGACGGTAAGCATCTGCTCAAGGCCATCGCCCGCGGGCGCCTGCCGGACGCCGTCATCGACCGCACCAAGGGTTATTTCCCCATGCCGGCACTCAAATACGTCCGCGGGCCCTTTCTGGAGTTCATGCGCGACATCCTGGACTCCCGCGCCTGTCGCGAGCGCGGCCTCTACCAGCGCCCCTATGTGGACCGCCTGCTCGCCGAACCCGAGACCCACCACACCCGCATCCTTGGCTCCAAACTCTGGCACCTCGCGGTGCTGGAGCTGTGGTTGCAGCGGCATGTGGGTACTTAGCGGTAAAGCCAGCGTGGGAGCGGCGCCTCGCCGCGACGCAGCGTTTGCCATCGGCGCCTTTGGAAGAAACTGCTTGGCCGCACCGGTGGCCACCGGGGATGCAGGAGTAGTCCCCGGGATGGCGTCGGATCCGTCTGGCGGTTGACCGGATGACCCACCCCCACATGGATCAGGCCGTGGCCCGAGACGTCTTCGACACCTTGCTCGCCGCCTATGGTCCCCAACACTGGTGGCCCGCCGAGACCCGCTTCGAGGTCATGGTCGGCGCCGTCCTGGTCCAGAACACCGCCTGGACGAACGTTAAGCGCGGCCTGATGCGTTTGAGCGACCGCCTCGGCGGGGTGACGAACCTGGACGCCGAGCCGATCCTCGTCCTGCCCGAGGCCGAGCTGGCGGAGTGCCTGCGCCCAGTGGGCTACTTCAACGTCAAGGCCCGCAGGTTGCGTGCCTTCTGCGCGGACTACCTGGAGGCGGGTGGCCGTGAAGGGCTGGCTCGGCTCGACACCTTGGCCCTGCGTCGCCGGTTGCTTACGACCAACGGGGTCGGACCCGAGACTGCCGATGACATGTTGCTCTACGCCTTCGATCGTCCGGTCTTCGTGGTCGACGCCTACACCCGTCGCCTGGGCGGGCGTCTGGGGCTCTTGGACGCCGAGGCCGGCTACGAGGCCGTTCGTCACGGTTTCGAGGCGGCCCTCGGCCTGGATGTGCCCCTGTTCAACGAGTATCACGCCCTCATCGTCCGCCATGCCAAGGACACCTGCCGCACCGAGCCCCGCTGCGATGGGTGTTGTCTGCGTGGCTTGTGCCCCTTTCCCAAGTTGCACCGGTAGTCCGCTGCTCCGAACGGGTGCGTTGTGAATCTGGCCAAGCTGGCTGGACATTCCTGTCTGCCAGGTCAAGACTTGAGTGCAGTGCTGACCAAGGTCGCAGGCTCCGATCTCAAGGACCGTGCGGGAATATTTGCCCAGTCTGCCAGCGAGGGAGCCTTCCCTGGGTCGATCCCCCAATCACACCGTGCTCGGAATCTAAATGTTGGCAGACGACAAATCGGATGCAGAGGGGGCCCCCGAGTTGCAGGTCGGTGCCTTTACGGTTCGGTCTGCCGCGAACGAGCTGCTGCATGACGGTGAGGTCGTGCAGGTTGAGGGCACAGGTCATGGCGCTCCTGGTGTACCTGGCAGAACGGGCCAATCAGGTGATCAGTCGGGAGCATTTGTTCGAGGCCCTGTGGTCGGGGGTGTTGGTTGGCGACGACACCCTGACTCAGGTGGTCATCAAGCTCCGCAAGGCCCTGGGGGACGATGCCAAGTCGGGCTGTTACATCCAGATCATCTCGAAAAAGGGCTACCGGCTGCGCGCGCCCGTGCGTGTTGTCCCGCCGACGGGGCGGAGGATCCGACCACGGGGACTGGTGCCCACGCGGCACTATCCTTCCGGCGGCTGGTAGCCATCGGAACCACCATACTGAGCGTTGGTGTGGTGGCTTTGCTTTCCTGGGATCGTTCTAGACCTGGGTTACCGGGTGTTCGGGGCCTAGAGCCAACCTTGGCATCGAGCAGAGTCGATGGTCGTCCGACGCTTGCGGTGCTGCCCTTCGCGACGGTCGGGAGCGGGGAGGATCAGACCAACCTTGCCCAGGGGCTCACGCTCGACCTCATCACGGTGAAACTGCTCCGCACGGCGATCCGGCTGAATCCGGACGCCGGGTACTCTACTTCCTGCTGCTTGGGCGAGCCTATTTCTTCCTCGGTGACTGGGAACAGGCCCTGGTCAACCTGAATGAGGCCCTGGCGCGCAACCCCAGCAACCTGGAGGCCCACCTCTACCTGATGGCCACAGCTCAGTGTTCGGAGCTGGCAACCTATCCCATGACGGACCTGGGGCAGCAGGAGCAACTGCTTGCGGCGCTCTCCGCCGCGGAGATTTGATCAGCGGGCAAAGTTTCAAGATTTGTATCGCATTGATTGGTATTGCTAAATCTTTTCATCGGAAAACCTTAGTCGTTTCCTCAGGCTAACTGTCCCGGTTTCTCCTAAATCCTTGACCTAAGCCAGCGAGCGCTCTCTGGCCCAAGTCCACCAACAGCGATTTAGGAGAAACACGATGAACCAGCACCAACTCGCGTTCGACCCTATCCAATACAAAGCAACCACGCGCCGGCAATGGGATGCTGCGGCGGATGCCTGGTACCGGTGGGGCCCCTTCCTGTCGAAGTGGCTCGGACCAGCGACGGATCTCATGCTGGACGAGGCCGACATCGGGCCCGGCAGCCGGGTCTTGGACGTCGCCGCCGGGGCCGGTGAGCAGACCTTGACCATCGCACGGCGTATCGGCCCCAGCGGTCAGGTGCTGGCCACCGATATCTCGCCCACCATTCTCGACTACGCCTCGGAGTCGGCCCGTATCGACGGTCTCGAAAATGTGCGGACCCTGGAGCTGGACGGCGAGCAGCTCACCGACCTGGACGCTGCATCCTTCGACGCGGTGATCTCCCGGGTTGGGATGATCTACTTCCCGGACCAGCAGAAGGCCCTGCGTGGCATGCAGCACGCCGTCGTACCTGGGGGCAAGGTAGCAGCGATGGTCTACGCGACCGCGGATAAGAACCCCTTCTTTTCTGTCCCCGTCTCCATCATCCGGCGTCGCGCAAACCTACCGCCGCCGCTGCCCGGTCAGCCAGGCCCCTTTAGCCTTGGGGCTGAGGGTGTGTTGGAGCGGACCTTCTCCGACGCGGGGTTCAGCGACGTGAAAATCCACAACATAGCCGCCCCGGTGGAGATGGACAGCGCACGCGACTGTCTGCGCTTCGAAAAGGAGTCCTTCGGCGCCCTGCACCAGATGCTGTCGGTGCTCTCTGAAGGGGAGCAGGACGATGCCTGGGTCGAGATCGAAGAGGCGCTCGGTAAGTTCGAGGGGGTCGACGGGTTTTCCGGTCCGTGCGAGCTCGTCGTTGCGGTGGGGACACGGTAGGGTGGATCAGGCTGGAAAAGCAATTCGGCCGCAAATCACGCAAATTGATGCACATGGTTCAGTGGCTTAGGCAAGCTTGGATGCCACCCGGGGGTGAGCCGGCCACCGATAACAAGCCACTATTTATGTGCGTCTATTTGCGGCTGAATTGCGCTACTTAAGATAAGTCCTTCCCAAACCAGCCATTGGAGCGCAGCTCATGTCCAAGCTAGCCATCATCCAGACTGCACCTGTTGTGTTGGACCGCGAAGGCACCCTGGAACGGGCGGTCGGTCTCGTTGACGGTGCCGTCGCCGAGGGTGCCGAGTTGGTCGTCTTCCCCGAGGCCTATATCGCCGGCTATCCCGCCTGGGTCTGGCGCCTTCGCCCCGGCACCGACTGGGGATTGAGCGAGGCCTGTCATGACCGCCTGTTGGACAGCGCCGTGGACCTCCAGCGCGGCGATCTCCAACCGTTGATCGAGGCGGCGAAGCGTCATGGGGTCACGATCCTCTGCGGCATGCATGAGCGAGACGGAGGGCTCAGTCGCACGACTCTCTACAACACCTACGTTGTGATCGGCCCGGACGGGCAGATGCTGAACCGACATCGAAAACTGATGCCGACCAACCCGGAGCGCATGGTCTGGGGGTTCGGCGACGCATCCGGACTGAAGGTCGTCGATACACCCTGTGGGCGGATCGGCACCCTGATCTGCTGGGAAAACTACATGCCCTTGGCACGCTATGCCCTGTACTCCCAGGGGATCGAGATCTACGTCGCACCCACCTACGACAGCGGTGACGCCTGGATCGGGACCTTGCGGCACATCGCCCTGGAGGGCGGCTGCTGGGTCCTGGGAAGCGGCAACGCGCTACTCGGCGGCGACATGCCCGACGACCTGCCGGGTAAGGACCTGCTTTATACGGACGAGGATGAGTGGGTGAATCCGGGTGATTCCATCGTCATAGCGCCGGGTGGTGAGATCGTCGCTGGTCCGATGCATCAGGAGCAGGGCATCTTGTACGCGGACCTGGACAGGAAGAGGATTGGCAGCGCACGGCGCTGTCTGGACGTGGCTGGCCACTATGCCCGCCCGGATATTTTCCGGCTCCATGTGGATACCCGGCCCCAGAGTCCCGTGGAGTTCCAATGACGTTCGTCCCCCGGAGTGGCGCGGCGGCCAGGGGGCGCTCGTTCCACACCGCACATCACTGGATTCGGGTCAGGGGTCGGAGTGCCGGTACAGGTCGTCCACGGTGACGGCCAGATCCACGGACTGGAAAGGCGCCTCGCCTTGGCTATAGCGGGCGTATTACCATCGCGCGGCTCCGCGGAGTAATGCTACCCGACACAGTTGAAGCGACGGCAGACCTCACCCCATACTCGGAGCAAGTCAGCCTCATCGTGCTCATCGTGCTCATAGCGGTCAATGGGCTCGCGGTGATCCCCGCGCGAAGTATGGTGTGCCAATGAACAGTACCGAAGCCGAGAACATCGGCCGCTGGATGGAACAGAACGACCGCCTCGCCCGCTTGCTGGGTATGCGGCTGGAGTCGGTGGAGCCGGGCCAATGCCGTGTCTCGATGGATGTGACCGGCGATATGCTCAACGCAGTAGGCCTGACGCATGGTGGTGCCACCTATTCGCTGGCTGACTTCGCCTTTGCGGTGGCCTCCAACAGCCATGGTACGGTGGCGGTGGCCCTGACCACGCAGATGAGCTACCCCGCTGCCAGCCGTCAGGGTGACCGGCTGATCGCCGAGGCGCGGGAGAACAATTGCGGCAGCAAGACCGGCCTCTATACCATCGAGGTGAAGACCCAAACGGGACGGCTTGTGGGGTTGTTTTCCGGCACGGTCTTTCGGCGCGGCGAGCCGATCGCCGACTGGATGGACGGGGGGAGTTCCGAGTCCTGAGCTGGCAGCCCGGAGCTTGGAGATCGGCGACCACGGATTGGGTAATGGGATGCCCTGAGTCCGGCTCGCGCGTGAGTCAGCTCACCGCGCCCCAGGCCCCCTGCCAAGCCACTGTCACTGGAGGCTTGCCCCTGGCCTCGACAACCGCCCGCAAACGTTCGCCCAGCCGGGCATTGGCCCGATACACCGACAACTCCTCCACCAGCCAGGCAGCGGTATTTGGATCGCCGCGGGCAACGACGTCCAACAGCCAGTCGAAGGCCGCCTCGCTGCGATGCAGGATGGCCCCACGCAGCAGGATGCGATGGGGCTCGCGCTTCAGCGGCTCGGCATCCCAACGCTCGCGCAGCAGTTCCAGTGCCAGATCCAGGCGGCATGTGCCCAGGGCGAGGGCCGCCTGCTCGCGGATCGCCGGGTCCGCGGCATCGAGAAAGCCGGCGACGAAGCCCGGCGTCTCCTCCGGCTCCACCTGGAGCAGCCCGGCCAGGCACTCGCCCACCACCTCGGGCTCTGCATCGCCGAGCAGGGCCTTGGCCCGCAGCAGGGCCTCCGCCGCCAGGGGCTCCGCGCAGGCGATGGCCCGGGCCGCACCGGCCCGGGCGCGTGGCTCGGGGTCGGCGAGCAGACTCACCAGGTCGATGAGGGCCCGGGGGTAGCGGGTCTGAACCAGACCCATGGCGCTGGTGGCCCGCAGATCCACCGCCGTGTCCACACTCCCGCCCCAGACCGGCTCGGCCTGACGCAGGCGTATGCCCACCCGATAGACTTCGGCGTCCTGGAAGTCCAGGGCCACCAGGGCGCGAACGATGGCGCCCTTGGCCATGCACTGGGGGTCACACTTGTAGTCCAAGGGGCGCAGACGCTCGAAGGCGGCGACCAGATCGGCCTCTAGGTCATAGAGCAGGCGCTCGTCGCAGAGCTGGGCGGCGCGTGCCACCGGCAAGGGGTGAGGGTCACGCAGGGCCAGGCGCACAGCGGCAGGAAGGGCGGCCGGGTCGCCGTCGGCGGCAGACTGAAGTCGCGCCATTCGCACCTTGGGATCTTCGCCTTTCTTGGCCATGGGTGTGGACCTCGGTGGCGCCGCCAGCCCTGCTCAGGGCTGCCCGGTATGCCGGATGACGAGGCGGCGGACGGCCTTGGCGTCGTCCGCCGGGAGTTGGCCCAGGACGTGGACGAAGGTACCCGGGGCGAGGTCGGTGCGTCTGTGCAGGTCAAAGACGATCGGCGCCAAGGCCTCCCCCCCGGCCAGGGTCGCGGTCACCTCGATTGGTACGGCACCGCCGACCTGTATCTGCCGCCAGAGGTCAGCATCCGGGGGCTCGGCGACCAGGTTCAAGAGCAGATCGACCCGGCCGGTCTTGCGGTCAAGTTCTTGCTGGGAGACGGCAAAGGGGGCATCGGACAGGTAGGTGTCGAACTGCCAGACCAGGTCCTTGGTGGTGCGCACCCCTGGGCCGGACGCCGGCTCGACACCGCCGGCAAGCTGGGCCTCGATCACCTCTATCCGGCGCGCCATCTGGTCGATGCGCGCCTCCAGTTCCGCCAGCTTGTCAGCGGCGGGGTTCGCCTGGGCCAGGCAGGGGGACGCCAGGACCCAAAGGGCCGCGGCAAGCAGGTATCCAGATCTATTCATGTGTCGTCCTGTCGTTTTGTCGTCATGGCAGTGTTGGTCAGCGCCGAACGATGCGTCCGTCGAGCCGAGGCGCGACGGGTTCACCGACGCGGAAGGCCTCGATGACCATGTCCGAAATCAGGCGACCGGTGGGTACCCGTCCCTGCATGTCGTTGAAGACCGCATAGCCGTCGCCGCCCGCGGCCAGGAAGTCCGGCATCACCACCCGATAACGACGCGCCGGGTCCAGGGGCTGCCCGCCCAGGGTGACGCCCTCGGGTCTGCCCGCCGCGATGGTATAGCGCAGCCCCGAGACCTGCAGGAAACCGCCGGGGTTGTCCGCGGGCTCCATGGCTGCACTCTGCCCCAGGGCTGTGAGGATCTCGGCACCGGTCAGGTCGCCCACCACCAGCTCGTTGCGGAAGGGAAAGGCCTGATAGATCTGCTTGAGGGTGACATTCCCGGCCGGGATACCTGCCCGAAAGCCCCCGCCGTTAAAGAGGGCCAGGTCGGCCTGGGTGATCTCCCGGGCCAGGTCTGCCACGAAGTCGCCGAAGACCGCCTCGCCGCGCCGGATCTCCTCCCGCCGGGCGCCGAGGTCCACCTCGGAGCGCCCGACGGTCTCCGCCAAGCCCCGATCTGCCTCCGCGGCGATGCGCGTGACCTCCGCCGCCACCTCGGGGTCTTGCGGGGCCGACGCGTCCATTGGCAGCAGGCGGTAGCCGCTGCGCACCAGATACCCATCTCGGCAGTCGAGATCCAGGCGCCCCAACCAGCGGCCCCGTTCCCCGGCCTGGAGGATGGGCACAGCCCCCTCCTGTTCCGGCTGGGCATAGACATTGTGATTGTGGCCGCCGACGATCAGGTCGATGTCGGCCACCTCCCGGGCCAGCCGGCGATCATCGGCGATGCCCATGTGCGAGAGGACGACCACCAGGTCTGCATCGGCCGCCAACTCGGGCACCAGACGCCGGGCGACAGTAACCGGGTCTTCGACACTGATTCCAACCACATTGCGTGGGTGAGTCGCGGTGGCTAGCTCCGGCGTGGTGAGCCCAAGCACCGCAACCCGAGGCCCGTTCGGCTTGGCGAAGAGGACCGCGGGCCTGACGGGAAGTGGCTCCGGGTGGGCTTGCACATTGGCGGTCAGGAACGGGAAGGCGGACAGTGCGAGCAGATGCCGGAAGGCGTCCTGACCATAGTCCAGCTCGTGGTTGCCCATCGCCGCCGCATCAACCCCCAACCGATCGAGCAGGATCAGGTCCGGGATGCCCAGAAACAGGCTGGAGGTCAGGGTCCCCTGTAGCAGGTCGCCGGCGAACAGCAGCAGGACGGGGCGACCCTGGGCCTCGGCCTCGGCGCGCACCTGGGACACCGCCGCGGCCAGACGGGCGATACCGCCCACCTCGGCCTGTGTGCCGGGGTCGACATAGGGTTCGAGCTGTCCGTGGAAGTCATTGAAGTGCAGCAGGGTCAGCCCTTGACCGTCGGCGCACTCGGCCCAGACCCGCCCCGTCAGGCTCACCATCAGCATCAGGGCGAGGGCCGCGGCGCCCCTTGCGCACGACTTCACGACCCCGGCCTCCGTACGGCGCAGGGGTGTGTGAACTGCCCGAGGGCAACGCTCTGCGTCCCCGTACTCATGGCCGCGCTCCGACCCGATCACCATGACACCGCCGCCTCTGCGATGGCCTTAAGGTTCTCCGCCACCTCCGCCATGACCGGACTCGCCGCGACCTGATCCGCCGGAATCTCGCGGTGCACCACATAGGTCTTGTCCTGCTCCGTCGGCAGGGTATAGGCGGAGATGATGAAGGGGCAGTTGACGATCCGGGCCGGGTCCTCGACGGTCATCTTGCGCGACAGGATGGCACTGCAGAATTCGATGGACTCCGCGTGAATATAGGGCGAATCCCCCAAGCTCAGGTCCTTGCCCGTGCGCTCCAGCATCTCCCCCATGTGCATGATATTGTTGATATACATTCCCCGCTCTCCGATGGCCGCCTTGAGCCCATCCATGACGTCCTCGAAAGAAGCGCTGCTCTCGTAGACGGCGTAGCCGCTACCCGCCTGGACGGCCTGGGACGCGGCTAGGGACAGGGCAAGGATGCAGACTAAGCTTCTGATCGTCGACATGGTTGGACTCCTCTGGTGGTTGTTGTCGGCACGATCTTAGGCGATTGGCGGGAAATGACATACCAGATTGGGCCGGGTTTTCTTTCGCTGGCAGTATCCTCAGCGTCCGAACAATGCCCGCAGCGCCCCGCCCAGGGAACCCCCGCGTCCCCCCAGGCAGAGGTCGCTGCCCTTGCCGCTGCAGATCAACCGTCCCGAGGCATCGTAGGCCGAATAGGAGACGGGGATGATGCCGCGGCCACTGCAGCGATACCAGAAATCGCCGCGCCAGGTATTCGCCCCCACCTTCCCCAAGCCGCAGTTGCGACAGCCCCGATTGGTGGATGTCACGCGCGCGACGCGGGCGCTTGCCGGCGGGTCGATGGTCACGATGTGGCGAACACCGTCGCCGTCCCACCCCGAGCTGGGCTGGACCACCAACTGCCCCGTGCACTCGCCGGTCATGGCGAAGCTGCTGCTGCCGCTCGGTGGCCTCGCCGCCGCGGGTGGTCGCTTGGGGCTATCCGACGCCTGCGCGCTTGGCATCGGTCGGGGTGCGACCACCGGCGGTTTCGGTTTGCAGGGTTCCAGGGCCGCGGCGAGGCGTCGGCGCAGCGGGGCCAGGGACTTCGCGGGCTCGCCATCGAGCTTGCGCTTCAGCGCCTTGAGCTTGGGGCAGTCCTGGCCGGCGTCGGCCAGCAGCCGGGTGTAGCGATCCACCCTGTCGCAGTCCGCCAGTTGCGCCTTGAGTGCACCCTCGGCCTTGGCGAACCGCGGGTTGCCTTTGACGGTGAGGTCGGCGGCAAGGGCGCGCGCCTTGGCGCAGTCGCCGCCGGCCTCGGCTATACGCTCTTCCAGGGCGCTGGCCGCGGCGCACACCTCGAGTTCGGCTTGCAGCCGGGTCCGGATGTCGAGAAATCGCAGGTTGTTGCGGTACGCGCCGATGCCCTCGTCGAGGGCCTTGACCAGGGCGCAGTCGCCCATGGCCGTGGCGAATCGCTGTTCCAGGTCGGTCAGTGCGGCGCATTGGCCCAAGGCGACCTCGATCCGGCCGAGCAGGGCGGCCAGGGGTTCGCGCTCCGTGTCGTGCCGCAATAGGGTCTCCTTCAGACCGGCTAGGGTCAGGCAGTCCCCTTGGGATTGGGCCAGCTCGCGCTCCAGGTGATCGGCCAGGTCGCAGCGCGCGAGTTCCGCGTAGAGCGCGTCCCGGATCGGTTGCAGTGGTGCCGCGTCCTCATCCGCAAGGGCAGGGGCTGCCTCTCGGGCTAGCTCGCGCAGGAGCGGGCAATTGCCCTGGGCCGCCTCGATCCGAGGTCCCAGGTCGGCGGCGAGGCGACAGGCCGCCAAGGCCTGATCCAGGTCGGTACGCAGGCCTGTGAGGGGATAGGTTTGGGCATCTAGGGACTGGACCTCCCGATCCAACGCGGCGATGACGGTGCAATCTCCTGGCGCCGCAGCCAGCCTCTCCTGGAGTCCCTGGACCTGCTGGCATGCCGCTTGGCGCCGTTGCAGCTCGGTGTTCAGCGACAGGAAGGGTTGGCGTTCCGGGTCGTAGGCCGACAGGTAGTCGGCGAGGGCGGGCAAGGCGTCGCAGGGTGCGTCGGCGAGCTGCTCGGCGAGTGCTGAGGCTTCGTCGCACAGGCCCAGTTCGGTGAGGACCGCCATGCGGACATCGGGGTAGCGTTCGGCGTCGGGGTCGACCCGGTCCAACCAGACCGATAGCTCCGCCAAGGGGGCAATGGGGTCGCACTGGGTCTCCATCGCGGCGCTCAAGGCCGAGTGCAGTTGGTCGGCTTCCCGTTGCTGGAGCCACAGCCAGGTGCCGATCCCCAGGCCGGCAATCAGGAGCGCGCCGAGCACGGCGACCGGCCAGCGGGAGCGCAACGCAGACCGGGCGGTGGGGCCGGCGACCCCAGGGCCGATGACGCTGCCCTTGGGTGAACCCGCCTCGGTACCGCCCCAGGAGGTCAGGACGGGGGCCCCGGCAACCGCGTAGACGGACGCGTCGCCAGGATATCGGACGGCGTGGCGGAGCAGTTCGGCGAGGTGGCGATCCTCGGGCTCCCGCTGCTCCAGCGCATCGGCCAGGTGGGCGATGGCTTGCAGCCGGTCGGCGAGGAGCCCGCGTAGCGCGTCCTGGGCATCCGGGGGCAGATCCAGCAGGGGGACGGGTTGGCCCGCCAGGTCGCTGTACCAATCGACCGCACCCTGCGGGTCTGCGGTTGTCACGGGTCGGGCGAAGAGGGATGCGGTGACCTCCGGCAGGTGGCGCTTGAGCACCTGCTGAAGCTCGGCAAAGCGCTGCCAGTGCTGCGCGGCCTGAGCGCGGTCGCGGCCGGGGTCGGGATAAACCAGGCTGGCGATTCGGACCGAAGGTGTCATCTGGGAGCCTGTCGGACTTTGGATGAATCGGGTGCAAGAGGCGTGCACCCCATCCCGCATCTTACCGCGTTTTTCCTATTGCTCAGGGTGGTGGGCCAGGCAGGTCGGGTAGGGGGCGGCGCGGGACCAGGGACCAGTGCAGGCTACGGCGCCCTGTGCGATCATCTGTCTGCGGAAATGCTGATGCTTCAGCGCCTTATCCGCGCAGCGACGCGAGAGCACGATGACAGGTTTCAAACGCTACTTCTTCATCGGATGTTGGGTGTGTCTGGTTGCGGGGCCGGCGTTGCTGATGGCGACCGCCCAGGCCGCCGATCGAACGCCCTTGCTTCAACCCGGCAAGAAGACCCTGTATCAACGGGTCTTGACACGCCCAGGGGCGCTGCTGACGGATGAGCCTGGTGCCCAGGACGGTCGCCCGATTCCCGCCTTCTCGCGGTTCTACGTCTACACCGAGCGAGCCGGTGAAGGGGGTCCCTGGCTGGAGGTGGGGGTCGATACCAAGGGCGACGTCAAGGGCTGGCTGGCGGCGGCACAGACCGCACCCTGGCACCAGCAAATGGCCCTGGCCTTCACCAACCCAGGCGCTCAGCGCACCCGGGCGCTGTTCTTCGACTCCTGGGAGGCGCTCGATCACATCCTGTCCCTGCCGCAGCCCAGCGCCGAACTGGGCCCGCTGACCGAAAGCATCGCCGCCGGCGGGCGCGACCCGCGTGTGGTGGCCATCGAGCCGGACCGGCACATCGACATCAACAGCCAGTTCTACCTGCTGCCGATCCTGGACTACCGGGAGGTCTTCACCGAGGCTGGTTTCCCCATGCGGGGGCTCAAGGTTGCCTCGGTCACGGAGAGCGCGGCTGCTGCGCCCCAGGCGGTGACGAAGACCGATGAGGTCGTCCAACTCGGCGCCTTCCGGGCCGCGGTGGTGTTCGTCATCGATTCGACCGCCTCGATGCAGAAGTACATCGACAGGGCGCGTGAGACGGTGCGGCAGGTCTACGAGCGCATCAAGGGCTCCAGTATTGCCGACCAGGTCTCCTTCGGGCTGGTCGCCTTCCGTGCCCCAAGTCAGGATCCGGAACGGGCCAAGTCCCTGGGCTATGTGGCGCGGGTCTTCGCGGACCCGAGCGTGGTCGACTCGGAACAGGAGTTTCTCAAGCTGACCGCGACCCTTGCAGAGGCCAAGGTGTCGACGGACGCCTTCGATGAAGACCCCTATGCCGGCCTCCTCGAAGCACTGGAGGAGATCCCCTGGAACCGCTTCGGGGCCCGCTATGCGGTACTGATCACCGACGCGGGGGCCCTGGAGGGCAAGGCGTCGGTCACCGGGCTGCACGCCGCCGAGGTGCGCTCCGAGGCGGCGGCCAAGGGCGTGGCGGTCTTGGTGCTGCACCTGAAGACGCCCCTTGGGGCAGCGGACCATGGCAAGGCACAGGCGCAATACCAAGTCTTATCCGACAACGGTGCGATTCAGCGTAGCCTGTACTTCCCGGTTCAGGATGGGTCGGTGGAGAGCCTCGGCAAGGCTGTCAGCGCCCTGGCGGACACGGTGATGGAGAACGTGCTGGCGGCCTCGCGTGGCGAACTCTCCGCCGGCGCCGCCCGGACTGCCCAGGACGCAGGGTCCGGGGACGCGGAGACGAAGGGTCTACGGGAGGCAGCCCAGGCCCTGGGGTATGCGATGCGGCTGGCCTACCTCGGCAAGCAGGAGGGGACCCGGGCACCACCGGTCTTCGAAGGGTGGATCAGCGACCGGGACCCCGCAGACCCGACGGTACGCACGGTCGAGGAAAGGGTCCTGCTGACCAAGAACCAGCTTAGCGATCTGCACGGGATACTGAAGCAGATCGTCGATGCCGCGGATGCGGGGATGCTGGAGCCCGACGCCTTTTTCGACAACCTGCGCTCCATCGCGGCCCAGTACGGGCGTGACCCCAGCCTCGCCCTGCGCCCGGAGGCGACCAAGCTCGCCGACCTCGGCCTGCTCGGCGAGTATCTCGACGGGCTGCCCTACAAGAGCGCGGTAATGAATCTGGATCAGGACACCTGGTCGCGTTGGGGCACCCAGCGCCAGTTCGACTTCGTCAGCCAGTTGAAGGGCAAAATTCGACTCTACGAGCGCTACAACGCCGACACCGACCGCTGGGTGAGCCTGGCGCAGGACAGTCCCAAGGGCGAGCACGTCTACCCGGTGCCCTTGAGCGATTTGCCCTGAACCTGGTTCGGGCCACGCTTCTACCAAAACGCTAGGGGTGCCGTCGTCCGTGTTGTTGGACATCGCGCAATTGGGATACCGGCGGGGCCAGGGTGACCAGGCGTTCACCGTCCTGCTGCCCAGCCTGCGTGTGCAGCGCGGCGAGACCCTGGCCCTGACCGGTGCGAGCGGTAGCGGCAAGAGCACCCTCCTGGAACTGCTCGGCCTGGTCGCGGCGCCCTTGCCCGGGGCCCTGTTTCGTTGGCATGGTTCCGAGGCTGCCCCCCTGGACATCGCCGCCCTGTGGCGGGCGGGCGCCCAGGGTCGACTGGCCAGATTGCGCGCGGGGTCCCTGGGCTTCGTCATGCAAACGGGTGGGCTGCTGCCCTACCTGACGGTGCGGGAGAACATCCATATCAATCGGCGCTTGCTCGGGCTCGGCGAGGATCAGGGGGCCGTCGGGCACTTGGTGGAAGCCCTGGAACTCGGCGACCTGATGGGGCGCCGGCCCGAGCAGTTGTCCATCGGTCAACAGCAGCGCGCATCTATAGCTCGCGCGCTGGCCCATGGGCCGGCCCTGCTGCTGGCGGACGAGCCGTCCTCGGCCCTCGACCCGCGCCTCGCCGATCGGGTGCTCGGGCTGCTGCGTGACCTTGCCAAAGGGCTCGGGACGGCGGTGGTCATCGCCACCCACGACCGGCACTATGTCCGCGACCTTGGTCTGCGGGAGTTGCGGGCCAGGCCCTGGGATGAGGGCGGCGACCGCGGGACCTGCTTCGAGGAGTGAACCTTGGCGACCGGCACAGACAGCCAGACCCGACCGAACCAGGAGACCGCAGAGGTCTGGGCCCTGGCGTGGAAAGACCTGCGCCATGATCGCCGCACCAGCCTGGTCTTGATGCTGACCATTGCCGCCATCCTGGCGCCCTTGCTGCTGCTCTTCGGGTTGAAGAACGGGGTGATCCACACCCTGCGCGAGACCCTGGTCCGGGATCCGCGCAACCTGGAGGTGGTCATCTACGGCAGCGCGCGACTCGATCCGGACTGGTTCCGTACCCTGGCTGCCAGGGCTGACGTCGCCTTCCTTGTGCCCAAGACACGTACCATCAACGCCAGCATCGACCTCGTGGACGGAGCACGGCAGGTGCAGTCGGCGGTGGAACTGCTCCCGACCGGGGTCGGTGACCCTTTGCTGCCCGCGGGACTGCCGACGCCAACCAGTTCCGAGCAGGTGTTGGTCACCGAGACCCTGGCGGGGAAGCTCGCCGGGGCGGCCCAGGGTCCATTGTGGGCGGTGGTTAAGCGCACCCTGGACGGGGAGCCCCAGCACATCCGCATCCCCCTGAAGGTGATCGGTGTGGTGCCCGAGTCGCGTTTCTCCCGGGATGCCCTCTTTTGCAGCCTGGACCTCCTGGTGGTGACCGAGGACTACCGTGATGGGGTGCTGGACGCGGTGCCCGACGCGGTCCCGGCCGGCTATGCCGCGGGTCGTGCTCTGTACGCCGGTGCCAGGCTCTATGCGTCCGGACTCGATCAGGTGGCGGACCTGGCCGGCGCCTTGCGTGCCCAGGGGATCGAGGTACGCACCCAGGCCGAGCGCATTGCCACTGTGCTGGCGTTCGATCGCACCCTCTCCTTCGTGTTTCGGGTCATTGCCGCCATCGGCGGGACCGGCTGTGCCCTGGCCCTGGGCGGCGCGCTCTGGGTGAACGTGGAGCGCAAGCGTCGGCAGTTGGCCCTGTTAAGACTGTTCGGGTTTGGCCAGGGCGCCGTCGCGGCCCTGCCGGTCATTCAGGGGTGCGCGGTGGCATTGCTCGGCTTTGGGCTCGCCCTGGCGGGTTATCTGATGGGGGCCCAGGCGTTCGACGTCGTCATGGGCGATAACCTCAAGGGCGGCGGTTATGTCAGTCGTCTGGGTGCCACGGACCTTGCCGGTGCCCTGGCCCTGACGCTATCGGTCGCGTTGGTTGCGTCGGCGGCCAGCGCTTGGCGGGCCGGGCGGGTCAGCCCGGCGGAGGGTCTGCGTGCAACGACGCAATGATGGTGGGCTCGGGTTCCCGGTTGGACTGGCGCTCGGACTGCTGGGGTGTGTTGCCGCAGCGGCGCCGCCGGTCGCACCGCCGGCACTGAGTTGGAAGGACGCGCTGTACAACCCCAAGCCGGCGGAGGGCGATGTGCTCCTGCCGATGCCCTGCGGGGGTGCCATGGCCTTTCGGCGTCTCGTCACCGAGGGCGACGGTGCCTTGGGCGACACGGCGGTGGAGGTCGGCAGCGACGCGGCGGATCAGGGTTATGCAGAACATCGTTACCTTGCTCACCTCGCCGGTCCCTTCGCGGGCGATGACCAGGGGCAGCGCTATCTGCTGGTGGGCAAGTACGAGGTGACGACCTTGCAGTACGACGCGGTCATGGCCGAGGCGCAGGGGAAGGCCTGTCCGCAACCCGACGCAGGGGGGCGTTTGCCCAAGACCCGGATCGGGTGGCACGATGCGGTGAACTTTGCCCACCACTATTCCCTCTGGTTGCGCAATTACGCCGAATCGATCCCGGACTGTGCCGATGCGACCGAGGTCTGCCTACCGCGGGTCGATGGTGAGCCTGGCTTCGCCCGCCTGCCGACAGAGGTGGAATGGGAGTACGCCGCCCGCGGTGGCGACCGCGTCACGCCGGCGGAATTCCGGGAGCTGCACTACCCGATGCCGGACGGGCTGGAGCGGCACAGTTGGTTCAACACGACCGCCGAGGGCCAGGTACGCCCCATCGGGGTCCTGGGCGCCAATCCCGCAGGCCTTCACGATGTGCTGGGCAACGTCGAAGAGATGACGTTGGAGCCGTTTAGACTGCATCGGCTCGATCGCCCCCACGGCCAGGCGGGTGGCTATGTCGTGCGCGGTGGTAGCATCCACTCTGCTGCTCAGGACCTGCGTTCCTCCCTGCGTCGCGAGGTCCCTTATTACGACGACCGTGGTGTGGTGGGTACCGCGGATACGGGGTTGCGGCTCCTGCTCTCAGCGCCGGTGTTGACATCTAATCGGCGCATCGCCGAAGTGCAAGCCGCCTGGGAGCGACTTGGCAGCGATACCAGCAAGCCCCAAGACCCCGCGCCCCCAGCAAAACGGCTGGCCGATCAGAGCTTCGATGACCCGGTCCTGGAGCTGTCCGCCCTGGCCAGGGTGGCCGGTGAGCCGGCCATGAGGCAACGCCTGGAGCGGCTGCGCGGGGTCGTTGCCGGCAATGCGGAACGACTCTACGAGCAGCGTGCACGCAGCGCCCGCGAGGCCATGCGTTTCGGCGGCTTGTTTTGCCAAAAGCTCGCCGACGAGGGCCAGAATGTTGCGGTGCTGGAACAGCGCCTCGCGCTGTGTGTGAAGGGCAGCGGCACGAAGCACCCCCGCTGCGAGGCCCTGGCGGAGGCCAGGGCTCGGGACCTGGAGGTACTGCGAGGCAATATTGGGATCTATAGTGATTCCATCGTGCGGACGGCGCAGACTTATCCCCAGGACCTTGGCGTTCTCGAAGAGCAAATGCAGGGGCTGAGTGGGGAGATCGCGCAGCGCGGTTACGCAGCCCTGGCGGTATTCCCGCAGCGTTTTCACGCCCAGGTCCTGGACTATGCCAAGCGCGGCCTGGTGGAGCGCGAAGCCTGGTTCAATGACTGTAAGGAGTTGCGTTCGACGGACCGCAGCCGATAGGAGTATTCAAATGCTGTTCAACCCCTCCGCCTACAGGAAGTTGCTTTGCATCCCTTTGTCCCTCGCCCTGCTCCAGTCTGGCTGCGCGAGTAACGTCAGTCGCCGCGGACCGGCGTCTTATGGGGGCTACGAGGGGCAGGCCACCAGCATGACGCAGGAGGAGCGCAGACTCCGCCAGCAGTCGGCCCAATTGGACGCCACCTCTTCTATCCAAGGCTGTGTGGCTGGTGCTGCGCTTGGTGCACTGGTCGGGATGCTGGCTAGCGGGCGGAACCGATCCCGGAATGTCGCGGTAGGCGCTGCGATCGGTTGCGGCGTGGGTGTGGGGGCGAACGCCTATGTTCAATCCAAGCGCAGCAGCTACCAGAGCGAGGAGGAGCGCATGGGGGCGATCATCGCGGACGTGCGGGCTGACAACCGGAAGCTGTCCAGCCTGATTACCACCACCAAGTCCGTCACCAACGCCGACCGTCGAAAGCTCCAGGAGGTCGACAAGGCCTACCGCAAGAAGGCTGTGTCGAGGGACCAGGCGCGGCGGGAACTGGCGAGCGTCAAGGCCAACAGGGATCAAATACAGAGTACGGTCAATGCCCTGAAAAAGAAGGAGAACGACTGGATCGAGGTGGCGGAGCTGGAGCGGAGGTCCGGTAGTAACACGGCCAAGCTCGATCGCGAGATCGTCAAGCTCAAGTCTCAGGTGTCGAGCCTGGAGCGTGAGGTCGCACTCATGGACCAGCAGATCAGAGTCTCGCCCGCAGCGGGCTAACGGAGGGCATTGGCATGAAGGGTCGAATCTCCCTCGTCTTGGTGGCTGCGTGCGGTTTGCCGTTGTTTGGGTGCGCCACGACCCCGGGCCAGTGCGATCCCAGGGAGGTGGACTTCTTCAAGAACACCGGTTGCCTGGCTTCCGGCGCCTATGGCGAGCGACAGCGCGCCATGCAGGCGACCCTGGGTGAGGAGCAGCGCCGGAACGCCGCTTTCAGGGCCGTCCTGACGGAGCTGAAGGCAGAACAAACCAAGGTCAGTCGGCAGCTCGGCGCACGCCAAGCCGAGTATACGCGGCTCGATGCTGCGTGGCGGAGACTCAAGCAAAGCCTAGCCTCTGACATGAAGGCAAGTCCTGCCTTGGCTGATCGTGTTCAGCGCATCGATCGTGAGGTCGCGGCGCGCAAGGCCGAGGATGGGGCGGCTGACGTGGCCAAGCGGCGCGCCACTCGGGATGATCTTCAGCGTCAAGTGACGCTCTTGGAAAAGGAACTGGACGTCGGCGTTTACTAATTCCGTTGCGCGCAAATCAGGTTTTCTCAGGTGACTGTGGCGATCCCGGTCAGGTGGGAGCCCAGGTTGGCCCGCAAGGTCGTCAGGCCGCGGCGACGCTGGGACGGGAAGTAAGGCGATTTCTGTCCACAACCCTACCCGCCTGCTTGTCTGTTCGCACCCCTTCCGCGTTGCGCCAGCAGTCACATAGCCCTGCTATGCTCCTGCTGCCGCGCCTTGAAGGCGAACGAAAATCCTACGCACTCGGGTAGGGTTGTTTCCGCCAATCGCCTAAGTGCGACAGAGGATGGGTGTCATGCACGGAGCCCGGCCTCGTCATCGACGGTTCAGTCGCTGACCACCGGTAACCCTGCCCGGCGCCACTCCGGCAGCCCGTCCTGCAGGCGCCGGGCGTCGAACCCCGCCTCTCGCAGGCGCACGACGGCCTCGAAGGATAGCAGGCACCACGGGCCGCGGCAGTAGGCAACCACCTCCCGGTCGGTCGGCAGGTCCTTGAGCCTTTGCTGCAACCGATCCAGGGGTACGTTCAGGGCCCCGGCCACATGCCCTTGGGCGTACTCCTCGGGGGGGCGCACATCGAGCACCGTCACTAGGCCGTCGCGGACGCGTGCCAGCAGGTCTGCGGCGGGGACTGGCTCCAGGGCGTCCCGCCCATCGAGATAGCGCGCCACCAGGTCCTCGACGGCACCGATGTGGGCCTGCGCGATCGCGCGCAGAGCCGCCACCGCGTCCAGGACTCGCTCGTCCCCCAGGCTGTATCGGATGTGCTTGCCGTCGCGCCGCGCCGTGACCAGGCCGGCCGCTTTGAGCTGCTGGAGGTGCTTGGATGTGTTGGCGACGGACAGCCCGGCGACTCGGGCGAGGTCCTCGACGCTGCGCTCGCCCTGAGCCAGGTAGTCGAGCAGCTCCAGGCGCGCCCCATGGCCGAGGGCCCTGGCGACGACGGCCAGGTGCTCGAAAAGGGCCTGTTTGGGGCCATGGGACTGGGACTGGGGCATGGGCTCGGCTCGCTGGAGTGGCAACAGTCAACAAGGACGTTGAAGGGGGGCCTGAGACGGGTCAGTATAAGTGCCCGGAACAGCGCTATGCGCCTGGGGGAGTGGAACCAAGGCATGTTGGCCATGGGGCTCGCTCCCGGCAGCCCCTGCTCATCCTCAACGATCCATCCTACGGCACCGAGCGCAGCTTCAACGGCCTGCGCCTGGCGAAGGACCTTGCAGGCAAGGGGGCCGAGGTCACCGTCTTTCTGATGGCGGACGCCGTGGCCTGTGCCAAGGCCGGGCAGAAGGTCCCCCAGGGCTACTACAACCTGGAGCTGATGACCAAGTCGATCATCTGCGCCGGAGAGGTGCTGGTGCGGGACCTGTATGGGCGCCCGCGGTATCGCCGATGCCGAGTTGGTGGAGGGCGCGCTGCGCAGCACCCTGGACGAGTTGGCGGAGGCCATCCTCGCGGCGGACCAGGTGCTCGTGTTCTGATTCGCTGGACCGATCTCGAGCCGCTGCAGTTGGCTGACGAGCTGGTCGAGTGCGGTTACGAGATCAGCCGCAACACTGCAGCGAAGCTATTGCAGCAGGCCGGTTATCGCCGCCGCTCGCTCCGTAAGGAACTCATTACCGGGCGGGTGGATGCGCAGGAGCGCGACCAGCAAGTTCGCTACATCGACGCCCTGCGGCGCTAGAACGGGCCAACGGCAACCCAATGCTGTGCCTCAATACCAAGAAGAAGGAGTTGCTACGACACCTGCATCGCCTGGCAAAAAGGCAACCAGGCGCACTACTCCGAGGCCCCGGAAATCATGCCTAAGTCGCCCGGTTGTTTTTGACTCGATATCTTAGAGCGAATTGGCGTACGACGGCAATGGAGCCGGAGGCCACCGGCCGGTTCAACAAGGTCTCGAGCCCCAAAATGCCGCTACGCCACATCCATGCTTCAGAAACTCGTGAGTACAACTTGGGATATGCCCCACCCTGGCGGCAGCAGACAAAACGCCGCATTCGCTTGGGTTAAAGCGCTGGTTGGAGGGCCAATGGCCGTGTCGATAGCAGCTCTCGTGATCGTCGGGGCCGATATGGCTTCCCACAAACTGCCTGCAATCGTCGTTGGCAGCGCGGTGCCGTACCTTCGCGTGACACCTGTGGTATAGGGGGGCTGCGACAAGTTGTCCTGATCAGTCACACTGAAAAAGCACTGCGGGGAGCTTAAGGCGCCAGGCATGTTTGCTCCCCAAACACCGACGGCGATGTTAGGTGCGAGATCCGCCACGTCGACTGTAAGCGGGCAGATAACATAAGTCGCTACGCTATCCAACGGATTCATTAGGTACGCCTCGTGCCAGCGCAGCTGAAAGGCCTGATTCAGAAACGGAGCAAAACAAGCCGAAGGTGGCACGCTATAATATGCTGCCGCCCTTGCAGTCGGGATGGTTGAAAGGCCTGCGATGACCAATAGGGCTGCAGGTAATAAGGTGGATAGCAGGCGCCGCGGCACCGCGTCCAGCATGGCACTCAATGACTTGTTGCACATGACATTTTCTCCGGTACATTTTGACTGAATTTTGCGACCCGAGTCTATTCACAAATGACGACTTGGGTCACTGATGACGCGAGGCGCGCCAGACCATTCGACCAACGTCTCATCACCTCCCTGCGGTCTAGGTTAGATGAACTGCTGCCGACAGCTATTCTGAGGATTCAATCCGTTGGAGGAATACAGCCACTTTGGGTTGGTTTTCTCCGCCAGACCACTCTACGCTTATCGGACCTGCCTGTGGGGCGTTCTTGGCGGCCAATGCCAGGAGTTCAATTTCGGCCATACCATGAACCTCCGGTAATTCGTCTGGCGATAGGGTGTCGAGTTGCGGCAGGACCCACTCGACCCGGCAGGTTCGCTGCTTACACGAAGCCGCCAGCGAGCCCCCATATTTGGCGAAGAACCCGTTAAGTCCGTATTGTGCCTCAATCGACTCTTGAGATGACGCCCCCCATTCGCTTTGTCCACGCTCTGCCTGGTAGGCGGCGGACACGCCATGAGGCTGTCGGGGCTGTTGGGGCTCTTGACTACCGACGAGATCGCTCAAGTTCGGGATTGAAAATGGCGGCGTCATCTCGTCGCCGGCAGGTGCGGTACTCGGAAGCTGCAACCCAGCGATTCGCAACTCCATGGCATCGAGGCGCTGCTCGGCCTCCTTCATGAACTTCTCAGCTTGATTCGCCGGGTTGGCGGCAACCGCCCGTCCCGATTGCCGGTCACGAGATAGATCTTTCGCGCGTACAAGAGCTCCCTCGATGTTCGCTAGCCGACCCCCCATGTCCCGCACCTCCGCGGCGAGTTGCTCCTGTAGCGACGACACGACGCTAAGCTCCGTGAGACTGTAGCCAACCGCCACGGCGATGACGATCACTGCCAAGGTTGCCCCGATCAATCCTTTTTTTTCGTACGCGTTGGTCATTTATGGAGCCACTGTTGCGTTTGGCGTGGGTAGCGCGGTACCCCATCTCCGTTCCAGCTGACTGACGTGTTGTCGTGAGCCACACTGACAACGAACCGAGCCCTCACTTACGCGTTAGCGTTTGGAGTCGTGGAACGAGAAACTCCTAGGGCCCAATCCTAGCCTATCTTTGTCATTTCTGCCCACACTTCCCCGATCCCCAAGAATCCCCCGTTTCTCCGGGCTCTCTTACGTTACTAAAATTTCCTACTTTCCATGCTGTGTTAGCGTATAAGCAATCATGAATAAGCTCGCGTATTAAGCATTGCTAATCCTTTGCTCTCAGCGGGCCAAATCTGCCTTGTCTGGAATGGCTGTTGGCGTGTTTAAGCACCGAAAACAATGAGTTGACGATGAATGCGGACCGCTTTCTGAGTTAACCACCGCGCATCCGAATTGTCGTCGCTGTATTTCAGCCCGTCGTACTGGACGATGGCCGCGGTGTTGGCCAGGTGGACCCGGTAGTCGACCTCCATGAGCGCGTCCACCAGCCAGTACCACATTTGTGGGTTGAATCCACCACCAGCCCCTCAATGGCCGTGTGGTAGGGTCCCAGGGGCTCCAGGATCACCGCCACGTCGTTGGGCAGACGTTCGCTATAGACCACTTGGTCCTGCTCGTCCAAAAGGGTCACAACACTGCTGTTGGAATGTAGGTCTCTCGCTCGGTTCCCGAGAAAGGCAGCGCGGGCCGCTCATCGCACATTGCTTCCAGAGGTCCGCACGGAGAGGCTGCGGCCAGGCCGAGGAGTCGAGAGCGCTTTTCCCGTCTCGATGGGCCAGTCGTCCGTGATGATCGGTTTCCATTGCAGTGCTGCCGCATTGCGCAGCAAGCTGAGTGTCGGTTGCGGGTCGACTACGGGCCTTACCTCGGTCTCATTCGCGGCGTCGCGGTGTGGGGAAGTTAACTGGCGGCAAGGTGGGCGAATCTTAGCGGTTCGTGGCGAAATCCGTTTGAAATCAACAGGGAGTTTCTGTTATGACCAGCGTATCCGAACCTCGTGGATCATCTGGGCGGTACGGCGATGTACGGTCAGTGTGACCTTGCCTTCCGTGATCGTTGTACCCTGAGGCGGGATGTTTCCGGCCTTGTGAAGTATGAATCCGGCGATGGTCGAATAGTGACCGGCGGGGAGCGTGATACCTAATCCGTCGGCAATCTGGCTGAGCCCCGTCCGACCGCTAGTGATGTAATCGCGCTCGTCGAGCTTGTCGAATAGGGCTTCGTCCTCCTCCTCCATGTCGTATTCGTCCTGCAGGTCCTCGACGACCTCTTCGACGATGTCCTCCACCGTCACGATGCCCTCGGCGCCGCCGAACTCATCGACCACGATGGCCACCACCTCGCCGCCGTGGCGCATCTGGTAGAGCAGGTCGCTGATGCTCTTCGTCGCGGGTACATAGGACGCATCCCGGATAAACCCGTCGATGGGTAGATTGTCGTCCTCCCCGAGCAAGTCCAGCACATGCAGCATGCCAATGACGCGATCGACCCGCCCGGCGTAGACGGGAAAGCGCACATGCGAACTCGCAGCGGCCAGGCGCCTGGCCTCGCCGCACGTTGAATGTTGCTCGATGGCAGTGACGTCAATCAGGGGCCGCATCGCGTCTTGGACGCGGGTCTCCGTGAAATTGAATATGCGTTGGATCATCCGTTGCTCGCCCGGCTCTATGTCGCCAGTCCTGGACGCCGGCATCTGCAGCATGGTCATGATCTCTTCGCGCAGCGTGAAGGGGTTTCGATCCACGTTGCCGAGGATCTTTGCGAGCAGCCCCGTGATTGCGCTAAACACCAGCAGGATGGGATAGAACAGGTACGAAAAGAAGCGCAGCCCGAAGATCGCGTAGGGCGTGATGGTATTGGCCCGTTGTTGGAAGACGCTCTTGGGGACGATCTCTCCGAACACCCAGATGAGGGGCGCGGCGACGAATACGGCGACCCAACTCCCCTGCTCACCGAAGAGGTGGATCATCAATGCCGTCACCATGGTGGTATTGGTGACCACCGCGATATTGGTGCCGACCAGCGTCGTCGATAGCAGCCACTCCGGTTTTTGGAGCATCTTGATGGCCAGCTTGGCGCCCTTCGACCCCTTGGCGGCAGCATGGCGGAGTTTGATCTGATCGGCGCTGACGACTCCGATCTCAGAGCCGGAGAAGAATGCCTCCAACAACAGGCAGACCACGACAATCAGTAGGGTGACGGCGATATCCATCAGGCGTTCGTCCGGTCGTCATTGCCGTCGGACGGCGGGATGGGGTCTGCGTCTGTGTCGAGTCTATCGGCCTTGTCGACGTCTTCCGTGCTGGCCGGGTCATCCGAATCCGTGGAAGGCGTTTCGACGATGACCTCAGTGATACGGTTGTTCTCGACGCGGGAGGCAATGAAGCGGAACGGTTCGACGTCGATCGCTTGTCCTTCCGCCGGGAGCTCCCCGAAGTGGTGAAAGACCATGCCTCCCAAGGTGCGAATCTCCTCGATGGCCAGGCTGGCCTCGAACTTGGCGTTGAAATCCTCAATGGGGGTCGATCCCGGCAGCGCGAAGCGGTGCTCCGATAGCTGGCGTATCCAGGACTCATCGGCCTCGTCGGACGGGCTTGGGATTTCACCGAAGATGCATTCCAGCAGATCTGCCATGGTGATCAGCCCGGTGACGCCGCCGTACTCGTCGACCACCAGCGCCAGCGACCTGTTGGTTGCGCGAAAGGTGTCGAACAGCTCCGATGCGGACTTGGATTCCGGGACAAAGTAGGGCTTCCTCAGAATACTCGGTAAGGGGTAGTGCTCCTGGTCAGGGCCGGAGAGATCGATTCCGAGGAGGTCACGCGCATGGAGAATCCCGACGATGTTGTCCCGATGCTCCTTGTATACCGGCATGCGGGACTGCCGATCCTGCTTGAAGGTCTCCAGCACTTCCGCGGCGGATGCGTCTACCGACACGAAGGTGACGTCCGCCCGGGAGGTCATGACGTCTTCGACCGTCTTGCTGCCAAAATCGAAGATGTGATCGATGAATTGTGCCTCGATATGATCGAGGGTACCTTCGCCGACCGCTTCGTGCGCGAGGGTGCGGACCATGTCCTCGGTTACGAGGTTTCCGGGCGAGCGCTCGCGACCGACGATCAAGGTCGTGAACCAATCGGCGATGATCCGGATTCCCCAGCGCAGGGGCGTGATGAGTCGGGCAAAGGTGTTGAGGGGCCCGCTCTCGAACGTGGCGAAGGCCACATTGTTGCGGATGGCCAGGGTCTTGGGCGTGATCTCCCCGAAGATCAGGAGGATGGGCACCATGATGAACAGATTGAAGAACTTGTTCTCGGCACCCAGTACCTGGATGACCATGGCCGCGGAGAGCACCGAGGCGGCAACATTGACGAACTCGTTGCCGATGAGGATGGTGACGATCAGTCGCCGAGGCTCGCTCAGCAGCCGCTGGATTAGGCCCACGCGAGGATTGCCCGCCGCCTGCATCTTCTCCAGTTGGACGTGGTTGAGGGAAAACAGCGACGTCTCGGAGCTCGAGAAGAAGGCTGAGAACCCAAGGAGCACGACGAACAACACCAATTCGATCCAGAACGTGTAGTCCAAGGCGGTTCGAATCTCCGTAGATGGTTGTCTAGCCGACACCGAGGGTGGTGGGCTTTCAGAATGTTACGGAACCGTAACAAAATTCGCGTCACACCGCCATCGAAAGGGGCTGTCTGCTACAACTTCCGCGTGTGTGTATTAAGGGACCGCGCGGCCGCTTCCACTGGTGGTGTTCTGCCGGGCTCAGCACCTAAGCGGAAGCTGATCCAAGGCTGCTCTGGCCTGGATCAGCAGCTCCCTATCCAGATGCCGTCAACGCAAAAACCCGCCGAGGCGGGTTTTGGGTATCGATGCAAGCGCATCCTGCATGGGCCGAGGGTTCGGCGGTGGGTGCGGTCCTACTTGATCTTGCCTTCCTTGTACATCACGTGCTGGCGCACCACGGGATCAAACTTCTTGATCTCCATCTTGGCCGGCTGATTGCGCTTGTTCTTGGTGGTGGTGTAGAAGTGCCCGGTTCCTGCGCTGGAAATCAACCGGATCTTCTCGCGTGCTGCCTTTGCCATGGTACGTCCCCGTTAAACCTGTCTTAGACTTTGTCGCCGCGACTACGCATGTCGGCCAAAACGGCGTCGATGCCGCGCTTGTCGATGATACGCATGCCCTTGGTGGTCAGGCGCAGCTTCACCCAGCGCCCCTCGCTCTCTACCCAGAAGCGGTGAGAATGCAGGTTGGGGAGGAAGCGCCGACGCGTCCTGTTCTTGGCGTGGGAGACGTTGTTGCCGGTAGCGGGGCGCTTGCCGGTAACCTGACAGACTCTGGACATGACTGAATTTCCTGAAGGCTAGGTCGCCACCGTACAAAAACGGCCCGACTAAAGGGCGGCAATGCTAGCACCGGTCCGGTGGGCTGGCAAGGGGTCCAGTCCTAGATCAAGCCTCGTTCAGCAAGGGATGTGCCCTCGCCCTCACCGATGATCAGGTGATCCAGCACCCGCACATCGATCAGCGCCAAGGCGTCCTTGAGGCGCTGAGTGATGCGCAGGTCCGACTGGCTGGGCTCGGCGACCCCAGAGGGGTGGTTGTGGGCGAAGATCATGGCCGCGGCATTCAGTTCGAGTGCCGCACGCACGACCTCGCGGGGGTGGACGCTGGCCCCGTCGATGGTCCCTCGGAAGAGCTCTTGGTAGGCAATGACCCGGTGGCGATTGTCCAGGAAGAGGCCGGCGAAGACCTCATACGGATAGCCGTGCAGGCGCAGCTTGAGGTAATCCCGCGTCGCCTCTGGGCTGGAGATGACGTCTCGGCCCTGTATTTCGTCGTAGAGGTAGCGCCGGCTCATCTCCAACACGGCCTGGAGCTGGGCGTACTTCGCTCGCCCCAGACCCTTGACCTGGCAGAAGCGCTGCTCGTTTGCGCAGAAGAGTCCGTGCAGGCCGTCGAGGTCGGTGAGCAGGTCGCGGGCCAGGTCCACCGCGCTCTTGCCGGCGATGCCGGTGCGCAGAAAGATGGCGAGCAGTTCGGCATTGGTCAGGGCCTTGGGGCCCCGGTCGAGCAGCTTTTCCCTGGGCCTCTCGTCTTCGGGCCAATCCTTGATGGTCATGAACCTTGTGTCCTCCCCGATGGGCCATGCTCGGAGCCTAGCCAAATCGGGTAGACTTTCCAACAATTTTGCCGGGGTCACTCCGGCGTTGCCGAGGTGCGCATGGTGCCGTCAAGCAAAGTCCTGCTCGGGGTCAGCGGTGGGATTGCCGCCTACAAGGCGGCGGATCTGGTGCGCCGCCTGCGCGAGGCGGGGGCCGAGGTACGCGTGGCGATGACGGCGGCGGCTCAGGCCTTCGTCAGCCCACTGACCTTTCAGGCCCTGTCCGGCGAAGAGGTGCGCTGCGACCTGCTTGACCCCCGGGGAGAGGCGGGCATGGGGCACATCGAGCTGGCCCGCTGGGCGGATCTGGTGCTCATCGCCCCGGCGACGGCGGATATCCTGGCGCGCCTGGCTCATGGGCTGGCGGACGACCTGCTGACGACGCTGGCCCTGGCCAGCACCGCCCCCCTGGTCGTGGCCCCGGCCATGAACCAGGCGATGTGGCGACACCCGGCCACGCAGGACAACCTGCGCATCCTGCGCGGGCGCGGTGTACGCGTCTTGGGCCCGGGGGAGGGCGGTCAGGCCTGTGGCGATATTGGACCAGGCCGGATGGTGGAGCCGGCCGAGATCATCGCCGCCCTCTGGCCGCGGCACCGGCCGCTGGAGGGGTGTCGGGCCTTGGTGACCGCCGGGCCCACCCGCGAGCCGCTGGACCCGGTGCGGTTCCTGGGCAACCGTAGCTCGGGGCGCATGGGGTATGCTGTCGCCCAGGCCCTGGTCGAGCGAGGCGCCGAGGTCACATTGGTCAGCGGCCCCTGTGGCCTGGATGTACCTGCGGCGGTGGAGTTGGTAAGGGTGGAGACGGCGCTGGAGATGCACGCGGCCGTGATGCCCAGGGCGGCGCAGTGCGACCTCTTCGTCGGTGTCGCCGCAGTGGCGGATTACCGGCCGGTCGCGGCCCAGCAGGCCAAAATCAAGAAGACCGATGACGCCATGACACTGCAGTTGGTGAAGAATCCAGACATCCTGTCCGAGGTTGCCGCTTTGCCCCAGGGGCCCTTTACCGTCGGCTTCGCCGCGGAGACTGATCGGCTGGAGGACTATGCGCGCGCCAAGCTTGCCGCCAAGGGGATCGACATGATCGCGGCCAACCAGGTTGGACCCGCGGCGGACGGGCACCAGCGCGGTTTCGACACCGAGGACAATGCCTTGCTGGTGCTCTGGCCGGGTGGCTCCAAGTCCCTTCCGAGCATGTCCAAGGGTCGGCTTGCCGGCGAATTGGCCGATATCCTGTGTGAGCGTTATCTTGCATCCACTTCAGCTTAAGATCCTCGATCCCCGGTTGGGAGGGGAGTTTCCCCTGCCGGATTACGCCACCGATGGCTCCGCCGGTCTCGATCTGCGCGCCATGCTTGGCGGTCCTCTGGACCTCAGGCCAGGAGCGACGGAGCTGATCCCCACCGGCATGGCGGTGCACATCGGCGACCCCGGCTTGGCCGCCCTGATCCTGCCACGCTCGGGTCTGGGGCACCGCCACGGCATCGTCCTGGGCAACCTGGTGGGGCTGATCGACTCGGACTACCAGGGACAATTGATGGTTTCGTGCTGGAATCGCGGCTCCGGCACTTTCAGAATCGAAGTCGGCGAGCGTATCGCCCAACTGATACTGGTGCCTGTGGTGCGAGCGCGTTTCGAGTTGGTGGATACGTTCGACGAGAGCGACCGCGGAGCTGGCGGTTTCGGCCATAGCGGTAGGGCTTGACCACTGGGCCGGGGTTTGGGACCCAGATCACACAGTCATTCAGGAAATGCAATGCAATTGCCGTACGGCAGGCGCCTCAAGAGTCTCGTCGCGACATTCAGGTCACAGTCCGGTTCGACTTTGGCCAGCTTCTGGCTTGCAGGCTTTCTTGGCGTGGCCCTGGTCCTTGTGCTCGCCAGTCTGGTCGGCGTGCTGGCCTGGCTGGCCGGTGAGCAGGCTGCCGCGGACCAGGAGGCGACCTCATGGGCTGAGGTGAGGGCCCGCTCTGTGGCCAGTCGCGTCGCCACGGTGCAGGCGCAGTTGGGCGAGTTGGCCAACGATCCGGGGTTGCGGCAGATGTTCCGCGACATGGACCCGGACGCCGTGCGTGCCAAAGAACTATCCATGCTCCATCAGGTCCCCGATGCCCTGGGTATTCGCCTGGTCGCGCCAAACGCGGCTGGCATCATGGATGGCAGCGGGTCCTATCTGAGCTATGCCTCGCTGGATCTGATGTCGCGCGCCCTGGAGGAGCGCAAGGTGTCTGCCCTCCAGGCGCACCGGGTCGCCCAGCCGGACGTGCACCTGGGAATCGCTGGGCCCGTGTTCGACGGCGCCGGCGCGCCCTTGGGCGTCGTGTACATTGCCTTGCCCCTGTCTTTGCTGACCGGCGCGGAGGATCTGGATGGTTCGCCTGGGCGCATTCTTTACCAGCAGCGTGTCGGCAACGAGGTGGTCAGTCTATCCCCGGGCCAGGCAAGCGTCGCGGCGGATATGCCGCCGACGACCTTTGTCGAGATTCCCGGGACCTCCCTGCGGATCGCTGTCGGTCCGACGCAGGTGGGCCTGTCCGACAATCCCGTCGTGGTCTGGGTGGCGCTCGGTTGCTCCCTGTCCCTGCTCCTGGCAGGGTTGTCCCTTTGGGTTCCCTTTCGCAGGCTCAAGCGGGCCCTGGCAGAAGATTGCGCGGGAATCGTCGCCTTGGTGGACGAGGGTGTCACCCGCCGGCCCCTGAGTCCCCTCAAGTGCCGTGTCGTGGAAATGGATCTGGTGCAGGAGGGCCTCGCCCCTCTGCTTGGTCGCATCGGGTCGGGGCAAGGATCTGTGGCGGGCCTTGGAGAACAGGCGCCCCTGTGCGATCTGGAGGCCCAGGACCCGGTTTTCACCCTCGATGTCGACGAGGCCGACCTGTCGCCATCCGATGGGCGCATCCTGGTTGAAGAGGAGCAGGGTGAGCAACCCCGGCCGACTCCCGAGGGCGGCCAATCACCCCCCGATCAGCGGGACCCGGTCCAGGCCAAGGCGGCGAGCGAGGTTCCGAGCCCAGGGCAACTGGCCATTTTCCGTGCCTACGATGTGCGAGGGGTGGTCGGGGCGGGCATCGACGATGGCGTCATGGGTGCCATCGGGCAGGCGGTGGCCAATGAAGTTGCGGAGTTGGGAGGTCGCTCCGTGTTCGTCGCGCGGGATACACGAGGTTCGAGCGAGGCCCTCACCGAGGCCCTGGTTGAGGGTCTTCGGACGGGTGGTTGCGATGTCGTGGACCTAGGCATCGCTCCGACTCCGCTGTTGTACTTCGCGACGCGCTACCAGGGGGACACCTCGGGGGTGATGGTCACTGCCAGCCACAATCCGCCGGAGTACAACGGCTGCAAGATCGTCCTCGCGGGGCAAAGTATTGCAGGCGAGCAGATGGCGGCCATCCAGTGGCGTGTGTTGCGTCACGATCTGGTCGATCTGGCCCAGGGTGGCTATCGGCTGCAGGACCTCAACGCCGCCTACGTCGACCATGTCGAGCGCGACGTTACGGTCTCCCGGAACCTGAAAGTGGTGGTCGATTGCGGCAACGGCGCGGCGGCCCTGCTGGCTCCTGCGCTCTACCGGGCCCTGGGTTGCGAGGTAGTCGAATTGCACTGCGACCTCGACGGCGGTTTTCCGGGTGGGCGTGTCCCGGACCCGTCTCGGCTGGAGAATGTCGGCGATCTGATCGACGCCGTGACCGACCTAGGGGCTGACCTGGGGTTGGGTTTCGATGGCGATGGGGATCGCCTCGGGGTCGTGGACTCCGCTGGCCGCTTTGTTGCCATGGATCGCGTTCTGATGCTGTTCGCGGCGGACGTGCTCTCGCGTCACCCGGGCACCGACGTCATCTTCGACGTCAAGTGCACCCACCTGCTTGCCGCGGAGATCCTGCGCAGCGGCGGGCGTCCGGTGATGTGGCAGTCCGGTCATTCCCGCCTCAAGGCCAAGCTGCGTGAGAGCGGCGCCTTGTTGGCCGGCGAATTGAGTGGCCATGTCATTTTCCAGGAGCGGTGGTTCGGCTTCGACGATGCCGTCTATGCCGGTGCGCGTCTGCTCGAATTGCTTGCCCTGGACCCCCGCACCACCGCAGAGGTCTTTGCCACCCTGCCCGAGGCCATGGGCACCGCGGAATTGACCTTATCCTTGCAGGAGGGGGAGGCGCAGCTGATCATGGAGCGCGTCCTGCGAATGACTGACCGCATGGATGGGGTGACTGTCAATACGGTCGATGGTCTGCGCGCCGAGTTCGACGGCGGTTGGGGGTTGGTGCGTGCCTCCAACACCCAGCCCGCCCTGTCCTTCCGCTTCCAGGGTAATGATCAGGAGTCTTTGGAGGCGATTCAGGGACTGTTCCGGCGCTTGATGGCGCGAGTGGCGCCGGGTCTGGTCCTCCCCTTCTGACCTAAGCATGGCCTTTTCTTTGGGCCATGCGCCCTTGACAATGGCAGAGCGTCCCGCCGCGCCGCGGGAACGCCGCATTCAGTATGGCCCTCTGGTGCGCGACGAACGACTTCCACGGTAGTTTAGGAGCTGCGATGTCCCTGCAGAAAGCACGTGCCCACAAGATCGCCGATGTCCTCATCGAGGCGCTGCCGTATATTCAGCGTTTTCGCGGCAAGACCATGGTCATCAAGTATGGTGGCAATGCCATGGTAGACGATGCCCTGAAGCATGGATTCGCGCGTGACGTGGTGCTCATGAAGCTGGTGGGCGTCAACCCAGTCATCGTGCATGGTGGCGGCCCCCAGATCGGTAGTCTCCTCGGCCGCTTGGGCAAGGACAGCGTCTTCGTCCAGGGCATGCGGGTGACCGATAGCGACACCATGGACGTGGTGGAGATGGTCCTGGGTGGGCTCGTCAACAAGGAGATCGTGAATCTCCTGAATCAGCATGGCGGGGCGGCCGTGGGTCTCACCGGCAAGGATGGGGAATTGATTCGTGCCCGCAAGTTGATCCTGCGACGCGATGCCCCTGAGTTGTTGGAGCCCGAGATCATCGACCTCGGTCACGTCGGCGAGGTCCAGAGTATCGATGTTAGGGTGGTCAATCTGCTGGTACAGGGGGACTTCATCCCGGTTATTGCACCCATAGGCGTCGGTGAGGACGGGCGCTCCTACAACATCAACGCCGATCTGGTCGCCGGCAAGTTGGCGGAGGTCCTGCAAGCGGAAAAACTGCTTCTGCTGACCAACACCGCGGGTCTGCTGGACGCCCAAGGCGAGTTGATTTCGGACCTGGATGTCGGGCGTGTGGACGAACTGGTTCGACAGGGTGTGATCCGCGGCGGCATGCTGCCCAAGATCCGCTGTGCGGTCGAGGCAGTCCAGGCCGGCGTGCGCACCGCGCATATCGTCGACGGGCGCGTGGAGCACGCGGTGATGCTGGACATGTTCACCGACGAGGGCGTAGGGACCATGATCCGGCGGCGCTGAACGGCGCCACGAGGACGGGGGGCGGGGACTTCTAGCTCGATCAGCTGCCCGGACGGGTTCCCAGCGTCGCATCGCTGAAGCCGTCCAGGATGCTTTGTGCCTGCGTACTGGTGCAGGTGGTATCGGTGCCCGATTCCGGCATGCATTGCGCATCCAGGAACAGTAAGGACCCCGGGCCCCGTTTGTCCTGGATGCGCGACAGGGTGAGACTGATGTCCTCGGGTTTCTCCGGTTGGGCCGTGATGAGGATGTTGGGGCCAGCAGCCTGGATGGGGGTGTTGGCGTGTCGGCGCACGAAGGCGACGGCGCGTGCCCACAGCCGGTCGCAGGCGCCTGCATCCGCGCAGGGGACCAGATTCTTCAACGGCATCCCTGGCGCATCGTCCCGCGGCTCGGCGATCTCCGGCATGCCTTTGAGCTCGCGGAAGCGCTCCAGGTCGTTGGCAAAGCTGGCGCGGATTTCCTGCTTTTGTTGCTCACGTTCGACAATGGAAGCGTAGGACTCGCGGATGGCATTCTCCGCGTTGAGGATGCGGTCGCTCAACTGCGCTGGGATGGGTTTGCCGGCGCGTTCGAGATCGGCGGCATCGGCCCGCAGTCCGCGCAGCCAATCGTGCTGACGGCGAATGTTGCTGCGGGTGACCAGCGCCATGACGTCGACAGCGGCAAGTTTCCCGTCGCGGGTCATAATTATGTCGTCCACGGACCTGAAGGTGCGCAGCAGCACCTGGTCCGCCGCCTCTTGTTGCTGTTTGGCGCGTTCCGCGGCCTCGCGCAGACGCTTGAGTTCTTCCTCTCGTTGCAGCTCTTCCGGCGGCTTCGCTGGAGAGGTTGTGCCGACCACGATGCCCTTGTCACTCATCTCGGCGTGGCCCCGGTCGACCTGAGCCGGCGGCAGCCTGTCTGTGTAGTGCACCATGCCGGCTTCATCCACCCACCGATAGAGGCGTGCCTGAGCAGTCGTTGCGACTAAGGCGCCGACCAACAGCCAGGTCCAACGAAGACGCCGATGCGGGCTCATTGCGGCCATGCAGGATCTCGGATCGATGTAGTGTTGACGCCTTGGGCGTGTGAGGTTCAACAATTAGACCCCATAGCGCGCGCGGTAGTCGCTGACGGCTTCAAGGTAGGGGTTCGGTTCGCTCCCCTCGCCGAGATACTCGACCAGATCATCGAGCGTTACGATGGCCAGCACCGGGATACCGAATTGGTCGCGGACTTCGTCCACCGCCGAGCGCTCGCCGTTACCGCGCTCCCGGCGATCCAGGGCGATGACTACCCCGGCCGCCTTGGCCCCGTGGGCCTCAATGATCTCCACGGACTCGCGAACGGAGGTCCCCGCGGTGATCACGTCGTCGAGGATGAGGACCCGCCCCGCCAAAGGGCTGCCGACGGTTTGGCCGCCCTCGCCGTGGTCCTTGGCCTCTTTGCGATTGAAGGCGTAGGGGAGGTCTAGTTGGTGTTGTTCGGCAAGGCTGATGCCGACCGCTGCTGCTAGCGGGATGCCCTTGTAGGCCGGGCCATAAAGCATATCGAACCCGATCTTGTGTGCAACGATCGCCTCGGCGTAATACCGCCCCAGCCGACCGAGGCTGGCCCCGGTGTTGAAGAGCCCGGCGTTGAAGAAATAAGGGCTCATGCGGCCGGACTTGAGTTTGAACTCCCCAAAACGCAATACCCCAGTGTCGAGGGCGAAGCGAAGGAAGCCGCGTTGGTAATCGAGCATAGGGGCTAACCAGAGGCTATGTTGGTGCTGATATCATACACGCACCTTTGTGGCCGTTGCCCGTCTGGGTAATCCCCGTATCGTCCGCCGTCCCTGGGGTCTCAGGTAGGTGCCGGTGCTGTGGTCATCGGCCGCAGTGGTGGCAAGGTGACCCCGTTTCTGACTTCCAAGTTAGGAGTTTCATGTGGATGCCGGTGGCTCGCTGACGACCGCCTTTCTCGTCGGATTGCTCGGTGGCGTGCATTGCGTCGGGATGTGCGGTGGCATCGTGGGCACGCTGACGATGGGCCTGCCGCGCGCAGTCCGTGGCCACCTCGTTGCCCAGTTGCCCTTCCAGTTGGCCTACAACGCGGGACGGGTGGCCGGTTATACCCTGGCCGGCGCACTCATGGGGGGGCTCGGGTCCCTGCTCTTACAAGCGCTGCCCCTGCAGCAGGCCCAGCGCATCCTGTATGGGGTTGCTGCGCTGTTCATGCTGGCCATGGGTCTCTATCTTGGCGGCTGGTGGCGGGGGCTGGTCTGGTTGGAGCGCGTCGGTGGGCCGCTTTGGCGGCGGCTGGAGCCCCTGGGTCGTCGCCTGCTGCCCGTCAGTAGCCCCTGGCAGGCCCTGGGCCTAGGACTGGTGTGGGCGTGGATCCCCTGCGGTCTGGTATATAGCGTCTTGATCTGGTGCGTATCCGCCGGCAGTGCGGCCAGAGGGGCTGCGCTCATGCTGGCCTTCGGTTTGGGCACCCTGCCCAATTTGCTTGGGATCTCGTTGTTGGCGGGGGCGGCGGCGCGCCTCGGTGAGGCGCTGTGGATGCGCCGCAGTGCCGGGCTCCTGGTGCTCGCCTTCGGCGTCTATGCGCTGTGGCAGTTGTTTGCCTTGTAATGGCATGGGCCCAAGGACCCCTGGTTGGCGGCTAGTACAGGCGCGCCTCTGGACCGAGCATCTGTAGGGTGGATAAAGCGCGTGACACTGCGCAGGGAGTTTGCTGGGCTGTCCGTCCGCGCTGCATCCACCGGCTTGCCTTCGGTGGATGCGCTTCGCTTATCCACCCTACCGATGTCGAGGTAGGGCTTGCGCGCGACGGCACTAATTGGTGAAGAATTGCTGGCTGGTGCGAGCCTGGATTGTCTTGGATGTCCCCTCCGGGGTGACCTCGATGGCGAAGTTGAGCGTCTCTTGATCCTGTACCGGGAACTCGCCGATGTAGTAGATCGCATCCTGCTCCCTGAGTTCGCGCATGGGTACCCGCATCTTCTGCCCCGTCTGACTGGCGGCATTGACCTCGACGCGCGCAGCAGTCGGTACGCCGGTAGTCCCGGGCTTCTCCTGGATCAGGCTGACATTGAGGACCCCGCGCTGCTTGCTGCGCTGGATGCCGTAGCTGTTGGCGACAGCCGGGTCGAGCGTATCTGCCGTGAAGGCGTTGTGGTGCACGACATAGCCGTCGGCGACGGTGCTGTTTTCGGCGTATGCCGTCCCGGCGGCGACTAGGCTGCCGGTCAGGAGCCAGGGGGCAAGGGCTTGCATTTTCATGGTCTTCATCCTCTCCATTATTTGAAATCGTACGCTGGGATACCTAGCCGAAAGACTGGGCAAGTATTCCCGTAGGATGGGTAGAGCGCAGCGAAACCCATCGTTGGCAGGCACCTAAGCCGTTGATTGCTGGGTTTCGCTGCGCTCAACCTAGCCTTCGGATCGGGCGTGAGACCGGCCCCAGACGAATACTTGCCCAGTCTCCGAGCGCCGTGGCTAGAGTACACCATGGAAGTCCTGAATCGAGCTGGGTGGCGACCACTATGCGGGGCCGTGGACTCAGGCGCCTTGGGTACTAGTCCCGGCGCCGAGTTCGGGGACAGGCGTCTGGCGGAGGCTGTTGGAGATGTTGCGCAGATCGGTCAGGCGCCTGGCCAAGCCCGCATACTTGACGTTGGCCGCGTCGAGGTGGCGGGTAGCGTCGTCCTTGGAGCGACCGAGCCGCTGCAGCTGCTCGCGGCGCCGCGCTAGGCCCAATTCATGCTCCCGAATGTATTCTGCAAGGGGTCGCAGCGCGTCTCGCAGCCAGGTGTCGAAGGCCGCCCGCAGTTGGTCGAACACGACCTTGGCGCGGCTGACGAGTTCGTCGTGGAAGCGCTTGATGACGACGCCATGCTCCACCAGCGCTAGGCCTGGGTTCCGGCGGAAGGCTTCGACCTCCCCCTGGATGAGTTCGATCTCGATCCGGAACTTCGCGGGTACAAAGACTTTTGGGGCCGTCAGCTCGCAGTCGAAGTTGCGCTGAAATGCCTCGTAGATCTCGTGTACCAGTTTGCGAATGCGTGTGCTCTCCGTTGCGATGGTCTGCATCGCATGGCGCAGTTCGTCAAACAGGCCCTTCATGGCCACGGTCACGCCGGCGGTCGTCCAACTGTGCAGCATGTTCGCGTCGGCTTTAGCGATGAGGGCCTCAATGTAGTTGCGGTCGAGGATATCGCGGCAGTGCTTGGTCTGGTCAATCAACGAGCGCCGGCTGGCGCGCAAGAGTTGCACGCCGCGCAGATGGAGCTCCTGTGCGTGACGGGTCTTGTCCAGCATCAGGTCGATGCGGTCGTCGCACTTTTCCAGATAGTCCTCGATCTTCGTCAGGTTTGTCCTGGCCCGCTGGATCCGAGCGTTCAGGTGTGCCCGATTGTGTTCCAAGATCTTGCCGAGCCCTGCGTCGAGATTGGCCCTATGGGCCCTGGTTCCCGCACTCAGTAGCCGGGTACCGATGTCGGCCCCTAATGCCTCGATCCCGGTGCGGTGCAGTAAACCCTGATCCCCTCGATCCCGTGCAGCCATCGCCTGGGTGGCCGATACGGGGAAGACCTGTTCGAGCTCCAAACCCAGGGCTGATGCTGTGGCCGTCCGGCAGAGCTCTATCTTTTCGGCGCCGCCGACGTCGTCGTTCTGTACCCACAGGCGGTCGACCTTGTTCAGGGCGACCACGATGCCCGACCGCCCCGCGCTGCCCAGGGCCCTAAATCGTTGCCGCCATTGCTCAATCTTTCCGCCGTCGAGGTTCTGGTCGACCGCGAGGACGCAGACGACTACCTGGGCCTGGGCCAGGATGTCGGAGGTAATCTCAGCTGTCGTCGGCACCGGAATGTTCAGGACCCTGAGGTCAAGTCGCCAGCTCGGGCAGGGGAGGTTGGCGACCGCGTAGCGCCATCGCGGGCCCTCGACCTGGCCGATGTTCGGCCTAACCGGCGATGCCAGGCCGAGGGCCTGCGCCTCGGCGGGCGCGAGCTTCCTGGTCAGGGTGACCTCGTGCATTTGGATTGCCGTCTGCACCGGGTCTCGGACGTCGAGCGGGCGATGGACCCAGCGGGACTCAGCGCTGCGCAGCGTGGAGAGCGGGAGCCCCAGGCGAAGGGTCTCTATGGGCAGCAGGTGCAGGGACGCCTGTTCGAGTTCCTCGTCCCAGTACAGCTCCATCGGGCAGGTATTGTTGCGGTCGGCGTAGCTGGGGATCAGGTCGCCCTCGATGTCGTGGAGGAACAGGGCATTGATCAAAGACGATTTGCTACCCTCCGTCTCTGCCAGGAAGGCGATCGCGAGCCGTTCGGATGGGAGGGCCGCGAGCGCGGCGTCGATAATGGCGCGACTCTCATCTGTGGCACGATAGTTGTCCGTCAGCCATCCGTCGAGGTCTTTGAGGCCACGTGCAACACGGGTGTGCCATTGCCGAAAGGCGCTCAGGTGCTCCTGTAGGGTAGGTTGCTGCATGAGTTGGCGTGGCTAGGGTGTTGTGGATTCGGGCATTTTCACTTGGGTGGCGAGGATATCGTCATGCCCGGCTGCGTCACAATCGCGCAGTCGAATTCGTGCGCCAATGCCGTTTTCTCGCGGCGTGCTCAAGGTGGCGCAATCCCATCCGGCAGCCGCGTGGGTTCGTCGATGCGCAGTCGCTTGGAGCGATTCTGCGCGCCCGCCAGCAGGGTGACGCGGGTCCGCGGTACCCCGCAGCTGTCGGCCAGGAAGCGGATCAGGTTGGCGTTGGCCTTGCCGTCTACCGGTGGGGCCGTGATACGCACCTTGCGTGCCTCGCCCAGGACCTCGCCGAGTTCGTCGCGGCGCGCCCGTGGTTGTACCCGCAGGTTGAGTATCAGGTCGCGGCCCTCCCAGTGGTACCAGCCGGACAAGTCCAGTGCCTCAGAAGGGGCTTCCGGTCAAGGCGTTGAGCGGCGGCACCAGTAGCATGTCGAGGACCACCAGACCGATCATCACCGCCATGGGCGAGAGGTCCAGGCCGCTGATCGGCGGGACCCAACGCCGTGCCGGGTCGAGTAGGGGCGAGGTAAGCCGATCGAGCAAGCCGATGGCCGGGTTGTAGGGGTCTGGGTTGACCCAGCTTAGGATCACGCGGATCACGACCGCGAATAGGAAGATGTTGATGAATAGGGTGACCAGGGCGGGGATCGCCCAAAAGATCGCGCCCAGCGGATTGCCGAAACCGGCGATCAGGGCGACGGTGGCCAACTCCAGTGCCTTGACCAGCCAGGCCAGCACCAGAGAGGCGAGGTCCAGCCCGGCGTAGCTCGGGACCACCTGGCGCAGTGGTCGCAGTACCGGGGTGGTGACCCGGACGATGAACTGGGACATCGGGTTGTAGAAGTCCGCCCGCACCCATTGCAGCAAGAAGCGCAATGCGACGATGGCCGCGTAGAGCCCGAACAGGGTCTGAATCAGGAAGACGATGGGGTTTGCGAGATAGCCGCTCATGGTTTCTCCGCCAGCATGCGTGACAGCTCCGTGGCGCGGGTGCGTGCCGCCGCAATCGCCTGCTCCACCAAGGGGCCGAAGCCGCCTTCGGCGAGGACCGTCAGGGCGCGCTCGGTGGTCCCGCCGGGGGAGGTGACACGCTCGCGCAGGCGCTCCGGCGGGTCGTCGCTCTCGATGGCCATGCGGGCCGCACCCAGGGCGGTCTGGATGGTCAGCAGGCGGGCGTCCTCGGGGTCGAGCCCGAGGTCGATGCCGGCCTGCTCCATGGCCTCCATGAGCCGGAAGAAGTAGGCGGGCCCGCTGCCGGACACCGCCGTGGCAACGTCGATCAGCGCCTCGTCTGCCACCCAGCGGGCCAGGCCGCAGGCGCGCATGATGGTCTCGGCGCGGTTGCGCTGGTCGCCGTCCACCTCGGGCGATGCATGCATGGCGATGGCCCCGGACTGGATCATGGCCGGGGTGTTGGGCATGGTGCGCACCACCGCCACCGGCTGTCCGATCCATGCCTGGAGGCTGGCCTCCGTGACCCCGGCCATGATGGAGATCAGCAGGGTGCCCTGCCCGGCGATGGCAGAGCCGATCTCGCCGCAAACCTGGCGGGCCACCTGGGGTTTCACGCAAAGTACCGCAGTCTGAGCCCCCACAAGGGCCTCGATGGTGTCGGCGCAGGTGTGCACGCCGAAGCGTTCCGCCAGGGCCCGGCGTTTGTTCTGGTCGGGCTCGCTGACGGTCAGGGTCTTGGGGTCGTAGCCGTCGGCGATCAGGCCGCCGATCAGACTGGAGGCCATGTTGCCGCCGCCGATGAAGGTAATACGTTCTGGTGTCATGGCTCGGTCGTTGCCTTGGGGTCGTGGTTGATCTCGGGGAGGGCGTCTAGCTCGACCGCCTGGCCCGGGATTATACGGGCCTCGGCCCGAAGACCGCAGTGCCGATGCGCACCAGGGTCGCCCCCTCGGCGATGGCAGCCTCCAGGTCGTCGGACATGCCCATGGACAGGGTATCGAGCGGCTGCCCGGGAGTTGCCAGCCGGTCGCGTAGATTGCGCAGGGCATCAAACGGGGCGCGCTGCCCGGCCAGGTCCTGGGCGGGTGCGGGCAGGGACATGAGGCCGCGGACGCGCAGGCGCTCCAGTCCGGCACAGGCATTGAGCAGATCCCCTACGGCCTCCGGGGCCAGCCCCTCCTTGCTTGCCTCGCCGCTGGTGTTGACCTGGATGCAGACCTGCAAGGGTGCCAGGGCCGCGGGGCGCTGGGCGTCTAGGCGTTGGGCATGGCGAGCATCGCAGAGGCTATGTACCCAGGTGAATCGCTCGGCGATCTGGCGGGTCTTGTTGGCCTGGATGCGGCCGATGAAGTGCCACTCGATGTCCAGGTCCGCAAGTTCGTCCTGTTTGGCCAGGGCCTCCTGGACATAGTTCTCGCCGAAGGCTCGCTGGCCGGCCAGATAGGCGGCGCGGATGGCCGCGGCGGGCTGGCGCTTGCTCACGGCCACCAGGCCGACGCTGCCCGCGGGGCGACCGTAACGCTGCTCCGCGGCGCGGATGCGGGTCAGGACCTCGGCGAGGTGGCTGTGGACTAGCTGTGCGTCCATTGAACCCTATTGGTCCTGCCCGTGCAGGTAGGCGACCAGCTTGCGCAGGGCCTGGCCCCGGTGGCTGAGGCCGTTCTTGGTGTCCGAGTCCAGCTCGGCGGCGCTGCACCCCTGGGTCGGGACGAAGAACACCGGGTCATAGCCGAAGCCGTTCGCGCCCCGTGGCTGACGCAGGATGCTGCCCTCCCAGGTGCCCTGACAGATCACCGGGGTCGGGTCGGCGGCGTGGCGCATGTAGACCAGCAGGCACTGGAAGCGCGCGCTGCGGCGCGACTCCTCTACGCCGTCCAGGTCAACCAGCAGTTTGGCCAAATTGGCGGCGTCGCCGGCCCCGACCCCGGCATAGCGGGCCGAGTAGATCCCCGGTGCCCCATCCAGGGCGTCCACCTCGAGCCCGGAATCGTCGGCGATGGCCGCCAGGCCGCTATGGGCGGCGGCATTGCGGGCCTTGAGGATGGCATTTTCGACAAAGGTCAGGCCGGTCTCCTCTGCCTCGACCACGCCGAGCTGGTCCTGGGGGATGACCTGGATACCGGTGTCGGCCAGGAGTTGGTTGATCTCGCGGACCTTGCCGGCGTTGTTGCTGGCCAGGACGATTCGCTCGTTGGTGTGGGATTGATTCATGTCGTATACGAAGAAGTTGTCAGTTGGCAGTTTTCAGTTGTCAGTGTGAGCAGTGTTGGTATCTTGAAAACTGCCGCCGAAGAACGCAATTCCATGTGCCATGGGCAGGGCGTAGGGTGCGGTGAGGGACGAACCGCACCAAGTGGCCTCAGTCGGCCAAGGCTAGACGCTGGGCCTCGACCATGGTGCTGATCCCGCCGGCGGCGAGATCGAGCATGGCGGAGAGCTGGTCGCGGGTAAAGGGCGTGCCCTCGGCGGTGCCCTGGACCTCGATCAGGCCGCCGGCGGCGTCCATGACCACGTTCATATCCGTCTCCGCGGTGCAGTCCTCGGCGTAGTCCAGGTCCAGCACCGCAGCGCCCTGGTAGACGCCCACCGAGACGGCGGCGACCTGGGTGCGGATGGGATCGGACGTCAGCTTGCCGGCTGCCATGAGCCCAGAGATCGCATCGCGTAGGGCCAACCAGGCCCCGGTGATCGAGGCGGTGCGGGTTCCGCCGTCGGCTTGCAAGACATCGCAATCCAGGGTGATGGTGCGCTCGCCCAGGGCGCCGAGATCGGCGCAGGCGCGCAGGGAGCGCCCGATCAGGCGCTGGATCTCGAGGGTCCGCCCACCCTGTTTGCCGCGCGCCGCCTCTCGACCGCTGCGCTCATGGGTGGACCGCGGCAACATGCCGTACTCGGCGGTAATCCAGCCGCGCCCCTGGCCCTTGAGGAAGCCAGGCACCCGCTCCTCGACGCTGGCGGTGCACAGCACCCGGGTGTCGCCGAGCTCTACCAGGACCGAGCCCTCTGCGTGGCGGGTGAAGCCGCGAGTCAGGCGCAGGGTGCGCAGTTGGTCGGGTTGGCGTTGTGAGGGTCGCATGGGTGTCGGTGTCCGAGGCTGGGGTTGGCGAGGGCGGCCATCTTCGGTGCCTGTCCCCGTGGCGTCAACCTGGGGGCACAGCCGGGTCATCGGCGTCGCGGGTCTTGTTCCGGGCCTCGGCCAGGTCCCCACTGTGCAGGTCCGAGGCGCTACGGCGCAGGGATTCCAGGAGCTCTCGGGCGTCCTGGGGCCGGCGGCCGGGCTCCATCTGCATGGCCCAGTCCACCGCCTCCAGGAGGAAGGACGGGTAGCGATCGCGGAACTGAATGGTTGCCGGGATCAGGGTGTCGTTGCTGTGGCGGTCTACCGCCGGCGGCGGGGTCTTGCCGTCCATGCAGTTGCGCATGCTGGCACCGACCGCGTAGACGTCGGTCCAGGGCCCGATGTCGCCCTTCTTGTAGTACTGCTCGACTGGTGAGAAGCCGGGAGTGATGATCTGCCCGCGCTGCGGGCGCCCGGCGGTGAGCGAATGGACCGCCCCCAGGTCGAGCAAGATCGGCGCATTGCCGTAGCGCAGGTGGATATTGCTCGGCTTCACGTCCAGGTGGACGACGGAGCCGCGATGCAGCATGGCCAGTGCGTCGAGTATGGGCAGGAAGACCCCCAGCAGAAAGGTCGCGCTCAGGCCCCCGCGCCGCGCTTTGACATATCTACCCAGATTCTTGCCGCGCTCGTACTGCATCACCAGGTAGGCGGTGGCGTTGGCCAGGAAGAAGTCCCGGACCTGGACGATATTGGGGTGGTGCACCGAGGCCAGGGCCTTGGCCTCCAGAAAGAACAGTTTGCGCCCCCGCTCCAGGGTCAGGGCGTGGGCTGCGTCGGCGGGGATGAGGCGGCCTCGGTGGTCCCGGGTGGCAAGCTTGTCGGGTAGGTATTCCTTGAGCACCACCTCGTCCCCGCAGTCCAGGTCCAGCGCGAGATAGATCAGGCTAAAACCGCCCTTGCCGATGGGCTTGACCAACTCGTAACCGCCGATCAGGGTTCCGGGCTCCAGGGGTTTGCGGGGCGGGGTCATGACGTCTTGAAGTGGCCCGGCGGGTGGTTGCTGGTGGCGTGGGGTTCCGGCTTTGTGTTACTACAGTGCCCGCCGGGTATCGGGTCGTTTCAGGCTTGCCTCGGCCGCCCGTTGCGGTCCACTGCTGGACCTGCTCCCACCCAACGAATTCGTCGGAACCCCCACCATGGTAAAAAGTATGACGGCCTTCGCCCGCGAGTCTGCCACGGGCGAGGCAGGTGAGTTTACATGGGAACTGCGCTCGGTAAACCATCGGTTTCTCGAGCCGCACCTGCGCCTGCCGGACGATCTGCGGTCGCTCGAGGCGGCGGTGCGTGAGCGCCTTGCTGTGCGCCTGGGGCGCGGCAAGGTCGACTGCAACCTCCGCATGGTCGCCCGCCCCGGGGCCGACCGGGCCCTACGGGTTAATCGGGACCTGGTCAGTCAGCTCTTGGCAGCAGGGGAGGAGGTCGCCGCCATGGTCGGGCGCTCCGCGGAGCCGGCCTGGTTTGATCTGCTGCGTTGGCCCGGGGTGCTGGAGGAGCCTCGGCCCGACATGGACGCCGTCTCCGCCGCGGCCCTGGCCGTGCTGGAGCAGGCCCTGGACAGCCTGGAGGCGACACGCGAGCGCGAGGGCGCACGGCTCGGGCGCCTGATCCTGGACCGCTGCGACCGGCTGCAGGAGGTTGTGGTTCAGGTGCGTGGCCTGATGCCGGAGGTCTTGGCCGGGGTGCGGCAGCGCCTGGTGGACCGCCTCGCCGAGCTGCGCGCCGAACTCGACCCCAGTCGCCTGGAGCAGGAGATTGCACTGCTCGCCCAGCGTCTGGACGTGGACGAGGAGATGGACCGCCTGGAGGCGCACATCGCCGAGGTCCGCAGCGTGGTGAATGGCACTCAGCCGGCAGGCCGTCGCTTGGACTTCCTCATGCAGGAGCTCAACCGCGAGGCCAACACCCTGGCGTCCAAGTCCTCCGACCTGGCGGTCACCCGCGCCGGGGTGGACATGAAGGTCCTGATCGAGCAGATGCGCGAGCAGGTACAGAACATCGAGTGAATTTTCAGGCCGCCTGAAGGGCAAGCTCCTCCGTCTACCCACTGGGATCCTGCCGGCTCGGCGCCCGCCGGGGCGCCCGCTTGCGCTTGGGTGCAGGCTTGGCCTTCGGTGCCGGGGTATCCTCGCCCGCGACCTCGGCGGGCGCCTGGGGCCGTGCAGGTGCTGGCCGGGGCTTTCGGGGCCTGGGCCTGGGCGCAGCGGGGGTGCGCTTGCCCTTGCGTGGGCTTGCGGAGCCGGTGTCCGAGATGGCCAACAACAGCCCCAGGGCCGCGAAGGCCGTTAGCAGACTGGTGCCACCGTGGCTGATGAAGGGCAGGGTGATGCCGGTGAGGGGGACGAACTTGGTCACGCCGCCGATATTGAGGAAGGTTTGGGTGGCCAGCACGGCGGTGATGCCCGCGGCGAGCAGGGTGCCGATCTGGTCGCGACTGTGACGGGCGATGTGCATGCTCCGGGCGAAGACGATCAAGAAGAACAGGACGACGATGACGCAGCCCACAAAGCCCAGTTCCTCGCCTACCACCGAGTAGATGAAGTCGGAACCCGCGATGGGGGTATAGCCCGGACTACCCTGGCCGAAGCCCTCGCCCCAGAGCCCGCCGGAGTACATCCCGGACAGCCCCTGGAGGATCTGCCAGCCGTCCCCGGTGGGGTCGGCGAAGGGGTCGGTCCAGGCTTCCACCCGCCGCATCCCATGCTCGAAGACTGTGACCACCAAGGCGCCGATGCCCGCGGCGGCGAGCAGGCCGTAGATCAGATAGCCGACGCGCCGGGTACCGATCACCAATAGGGTCAGAAGGGCGATGCTCAGGAGGACGACCATGCCCAGGTCTCGCTGGACGGCCAACAGGCCGGTCAGGGCGACCCAGAAGGCGGCCAGGTGCAAGAGCGGTACCCAGGGCGGCAGCGGGATGTAATAGGGTCGTTCCCAACGTCCCAGGGCCCGGGCGTGACGGGCGATGAACCCGGTCAGGAACAGCACCACGCTGAGCTTGAGGACCTCGGTCGGGGTGGTAAAGCCCATGGCATAGACGCCGCCTCGGAAGCGCTGACCGGTGGCGAGCAGGGCTGCCACCAGGGTTAGGGACAGCCCGCCCCAGACCCAGGGTCCGGCGGCCAGGATCCGGTAGCGCCCGCCCATGAAGGCACCCACGGCGGCGAGCAAGACCAGCATGCCCGCGGGGAACAGCAGCAGGGCGCGGATATCGGCACCGGTGTCGGCACTGGCGAAGGCCCCCAGGCGGTATTGGGCCAACAGGCCGAAGCCGGCCAGGAAGGCCACCGCGGCCACCAGGATCTGGTCGCCGCGAAACTGCGCCGCCACCAGGGTCAGATGCACAAAGATCAGGGCTAGGGCGTAGCCCCCCAGCGGCAGCAGGTCCGCCGAGGTTGGGGTGCGCCCGCTGTCCTGCACCGAACCCAGGACCAGGGTGAAGCCCAGGGTCATGCACAGCAGGCACCAGGCCAGCAGGTGGCGCTCGGCCCGGCGCTGGACCCAGGCCCGTTGTAGCGCAGTGGTCTCGCCCGACGCGCTCACTGGGTCACCCCCAGCTCATGGGCCTGGAGCAGCAGGTCCCGGGCGATGGGGGCGGCGGCGGCCGAGCCGTAGCCGCCATGCTCCACCAGGACGGCGACGGCCAGCTCCGGGTCCCGGGCAGGGGCAAAGCCGATGAACCAACTGTGGTCCTTGCCGCGGGGGTTTTCCGCAGTGCCAGTCTTGCCGGCGATGGCCAGTTCGGGCACGTCGATCCCCTTGGCGGTCCCGTCGGCGACGACCTTGCGCATCATCTTGGTCAGCCGCACTGCGGTGTCCGCGGCCATGTAGCCCCCCAGGGGCGCCGGTGGCTCGCCAGCCAGCAGGCGGGGGCGCATGGCCAGCCCGCCGTTGGCCACGGCCGCGGCGATCAGGGCCATGTGGGCCGGTGTGGCCAGGAGTCTCCCTTGGCCGATGGACGCCTGGGCCAGTCCGTACAGGTCGTTCTTGGCCAGGCGTGGGATGCGCCCGGTGCTCATGGTCCCGGCCCGATCCCGGCCCGGATAGAGGCGTATCTTCTGGTCGAAGCCGAAGCGGTCCCCGGCGCCGAACAGGGCTTCGCGGCCCAGGCGTACCCCGAGCTGGGCGAAGAAGACGTTGGACGACTCGACGAAGGCTGTGGTCAGGCTCAGGTTGCTTCGGCCCGCCCAGCGCTTGCCGCCACGGGCCCCGCTGTAATACTCATGATCGCGGATCTTGGGGTAGCGCCGGGATGTGGTGTAGCCGTCCGCCGGGCAGTTGATGGTGCCCCGAAAACCGCCCTCGATGGCCATGGCGGCCTCGACCACCTTGAAGGTGGAGCCCGGGGGATAGAAACCCTGGGTGGCGCGGTTGAGCAAGGGCGTGGCGCCGTCTGGCTGAAACAGCTCCGGGCCGATGCGGTTGGGGTCGAAGGAGGGCGCGCTGGCCATCACTAGGATGGCCCCGTCCCTCGGACGCAGGGCCATCACGGCCCCACGGCGACTGCCCAGGCCCTTCAGGGCGGTGATCTGGAGTCGGGTATCGAGGTTGAGCACCAGGTCCTGACCGCGCAGGGCCTTGCCCTTGGCCAGCAGGTGCCGGCCCAGCTCGCCCCAGGCGGCCAGGCTGTCGGCGTCGCCGCCGTTGAGGCGCACGTTGGCCGCGGCCTCGGCACCGGTGACGCCGAACTGGGGGTGGCTATAACCCACGGCGTGAGCCACCGCCGGGCCATAGGGGTAGAGGCGCAGGACCTGGCCCAGGTGTTGCTCGCTGAGCGCGAGAATCTCGCCGGTGCGATCGAGGATACGGCCGCGCTGTATGCGATGGGCCGGATTGAACTCGCGCCGGTCGTGGGACTGCATGAAGGCGACGAACTCGGGCCGGAAGACCCCCGTCAGCTGCCAGCTAGCCTGGTAGCCGAGCACGGCGGCGAACAACAGGGCCAAGCCGATGAGGGGTAGGGGGGGTAGCCACCAGGGTTGTCCCGCCTGGCCTTTGCGACCGGCCGTGACCCGGACCTGCTGCACGACCTGCCAAAGGATCATGGCCGCGCAGAGGAAAAAGGCGATGTGCAACATCACCCGTACGGCCGGCCAGGCGGCGGAACCGACCAGTGCGGTGAATAATTCAATGGGGCTGGGAAGGGTCACCCTTTGGGGTCGTCCTGAGGCTGCGAAGGGGGGCGATTATCCCGGAACCCGCGTCGAAAAGCCCCTTTGTCCTGGTTCGGCCGGGTTGGGTTTAGGGCCGCGCCCTGGGACACCAACGACGGTGCGGTGGAACTGCTTACACCGAAGCTGCTCCGTCCCCCTGGGAGCGCCGGCGTCTTGCCGGCGCTCCAATGTGCGTGCGACGGGACTCGGGCTCGTCGGTCTGAGGTGAGGCCTCGCTAGTGCTTGGGCCCAAGCAGCTCGATCGGGTAACCGTCCGGGTCCTCGACGAAGGCGATGATGGTGGTGCCGGCATTCATCGGGCCTGCCTCGCGTAGGATCTTGCCGCCTCGTTCCCGGATCTCGGCGCAGGCCTGATAGACGTCATCCACCTCCAGGGCGATGTGGCCATAGCCATTGCCCAGGTCGTAGGCTTCGGTGTCCCAGTTGTAGGTCAGCTCGATGGCCGCCTGCTCGGACTCTGCCCCGTAACCGACGAAGGCCAGGGTAAAGCGACCGTCCGGATAGTCCTTCCGGCGCAATAGGGTCATGCCCAGGACCTTGGTGTAGAAGTCGATGGATCGGGTCAGGTCCCCGACCCGCAGCATGGTGTGCAGAATGCGCATGGTGCCCTCTTTAGTCTTTTGGCCAGCCCGGAACATCTTTACAGGCCGAACAGCGGCGTCTCGAATTCCCCGCCAGGGCTGGTGTTTTTGGGCGTGACTGTGCGTTGACTCTGCCAGAATACCCAACCGACGGTCACTCCGACGCTAAAGTCGTTCTCCGATTCCACCAGCGGGCTGCTGGCGAAGGTTGCCCCGGCCAGGTTCTGATAGGTGCCATAGACCGACCAACGCCAGCGACCGTCGCGCCCGTCCAGCCCCAGGCCTAGCCAGGAGCCGGCATAGCCGGAGCTAGCGTCGTAGGTCGGGCGCAGCGCGGTCGCATAGGCCGGCTGAACATCGTAGTAGTAGCCCGCGTAGTCCTGATCCGCGAATCGGGCGCCCAACTCGGCGCTCAAGCGCAGCCGCTCGCCGATCAGGGGCCTTTGGTACCGCACCCGGGCGTCGCCGTTCCAGCCTTCCTGGGTCATGGACCAGTTGGAGGTATCGACGCTGTAGGCGGTGCGGATCGTCGCCCGGCCCCAGATGCTGTAGGGCAGCCCGGGGTCGGTCAGCAACAGGCTGATCGCTGGGCCCAACTCGACCACCGGATCCAGATCGGGCATGCCGCGGCGGGCGTCGCTCTGGTCGCTCTCCACCAATGAGGTGCCGCCGGCGCTAATATCGACCTTCAGCCGCTGGGTCTCGAACAGGATGCCTTGGATACTGCGGTCGATGCGCAGCCAGTCGCCGCGATAGATCACATAGGGGAAGGGGAAGGCGACGGTCGAGCGCACATCGGAGCCGGGATAGTTGGGCTGGTTGTAAGCCGCCGCGCCGATGCCCAGCTCCCACAGGGGCAGGGGCTTGGGCCCCGTCTCCGCGACCTCCTCCGCCAGGATCGCCGATGCCGGGACCAAGGTCATGGCGACAAAGGCGATCAAAGCCAGGGCTGGAATCTTCGGCTGGGTCATTGGCATCGGTGTTACTCCTGCGGGGCGTCGATCGTCATTCGGGCCACCGGCCAACGGTCCGCACAGCGGACCCTACGGCGAGCCCATGACCGGTTAGGGTCCGCAGTGCGGACCGCGGGCGGGCACCGAGGCGCTCTGGCCGGAACGAGGATCAAGCCTTACGCAGGCCTCGCTGTCCGTGCTCGGCCAGGGCGCGGAAATGCCCAAGAATGCCGGCGGCAGACCGCCAGTTTACCCGTGACTCGAAACCAAGGGGAGCCAGAGCGTGGCGATCATGCATCATGGCAGCGTTGGTGATAACGGCCCCGGTCTCGACATAGCGCTGCCAGCGATCCTTGTCCTCCTGAAGCTCTCGCTCGACAGATTCCTCCCGCTCCAGCTGTTCCCGGATCGCGGTCTTCATCAACCTACCCCGCCATCGCCGCCTTCATCTCTGCCGCATATTGGTCCGCATTCAGCCCCACCAACAGGTGTGCCACGTTGTCCGGCAGTTTGAGGACGCCCTGGACCCCGGCCGCCTCCAAGGCTCCCTCATCCAGCCCGGCGCCGTCGGCGAGGGCGACCCTGACCCGGGTCTCGGCACAGGCCTCCGCCTGCCGCACGTTGGTGCTGCCGCCCAGCCCCGCGAGGATGGCGCGCGCCAGCTCCGGGGCCTTGGGGTCGCGGTGGCGGGGGCGCAGATCGTCGGCCTTGTAGTGCACCTTGGGCGCGGCGGCCCCCTCTGGCAGCTCGGCCTCTGGGCCGGCGGTGCGCAGGTACTCCTCCATATCCGTCTTCAGGTTGTCGGACTTGGGTCCGAAGATGGCCTGGAGGTTGCTGCCGACGGTCACGACGCCCGCTGCCCCCAGGGCCTTGAGCTTCTCGGGGTTGGCCTTGCCGATGTCCGCCACCTCGACCCGTAGCCGGGTGATGCAGGCGTCCAGCCCCTGGATGTTGCTCTTGCCGCCGAAGGCCAGGACCAACTCCTTGGCGAAGTCGTCTGCCGCCACGTCGCGGGCCTCGGCAGCGTCCACCTGGTGGTCCTCGCGGCCCGGGGTCTTGAGGTCCAGGCGCAGGATCAGGGTGCGGAAGACGACGTAATAGACGACTGCGAAGATGGGCCCCAGGATCAGCACCACCCAGGGCCGGATATTGTTGACCCAGTACAGTGCGTAGTCGATGAAGCCGTGGCTGAAGCTGTAACCCAGCCGGGCGTCGAGCAGATAGGTGATGAGGTAGGAGAGGCCCACCAGCACGGCGTGGACGGCGTAGAGCAACGGGGCGACGAACAGGAAGGCGAATTCCAGGGGCTCGGTGATACCTGTGAGCAGGCTGGTGAGAGCCGCCGAGCCCATGATGCCGGCCACCCGCGCCTTGTTCTCTGGCTTGGCGGTCTGGTAGATGGCGAAGGCCGCGGCGGGTAGGCCGAACATCTTGAAGACGAAGCCGCCGCCGAGGATGGCCGCGTCGAAGTCGCCCTCGAAATAGCGGGTCAGGATGCCATGCACCGTCTTGCCGGTCTCGGGGTTGGTGTAGGTGCCGACCTCGAAGAAGAAGGGCACGTTCCAGATGTGGTGCAGCCCGAAGGGCAGCAGCATACGTTCCACCACGCCGTAGATGGTCACCGCTGCCGCCGGGTTGCTGTAGGCGGCCCAGTTGCCGAATTCGCGGATTGCCTCGCCGATGGGCGGCCAGACGATGGCCAGTACGAAGGCCAGGGCGATGGCGGCAAAGGACACCACGATGGGCACGAAGCGCTTGCCGGCGAAAAAGCCCAGGTAGGGCGGCAGGCTGATCCTGTAATAGCGGTTGAACAGGGTCGCCGCGACGATGCCGATGAGGATGCCGCCGAAGACCCCGGTATCGATGGAGTCGATGCCCATGATGGCCTTGGTCTCGACGCCGAAGAAGCCGGCGATCACCCCCATGGCGGCGATCAGCACGAAGTATCCCACCGTGGCCGCCAGGGCCGCGACGCCATCGTTCTTGGTAAAGCCCAGGACGACGCCGATGGCGAAGATGAGGGGCAGGATGGTGAAGATGGCCCCGCCGGAGGCCTTCATGATCTGGCCCAGGTCGAGGACCCAGGGGGCCAGGCCCTCGGACCCGACTATGGAGCTGCCCACGCCGAGCAGGATGCCCGCCACCGGCAGCACGGAGACGGGCAGCATCAGGGCCTTGCCGATTTTCTGCAGGCCGCCGAAGCTGCTGTCCCAAAGCGATGCGATGCTCATGGTTGTGTCTCCTTAGCGCCTGCTCAGTAGTCGAGGGGGACCAGGGCCCGCACCGCCGCGGCGGTTCCCTGGGCCAGGGCCTGTTGTGCCAGGGCCTGGCAATCGGCGAAGGACCTCGCCCGCACCTCTGCCTTCACCGCTGGGATGGCCGGGACGCTGCATGACAGCTCCCGTACCCCCAGCCCCAGCAGGATGGCAACGGCCTGGGGGTCGCTGGCCAGGCCGCCGCAGACGCCCACCCACTTGCCCTCTGCGGCGGCGCCGGCCACCGTCTGGGCGATGAGGCTCAGCACCGCCGGGTTCATCGCGTCGGCCTTGGAGCCGAGCTTGGGGTGACCCCGGTCCATGGCCAGGCTGTACTGGGTGAGGTCGTTGGTGCCGATGGAGAAGAAGTCCACCTCGCGGGCGAACTGCCGGGCCAGGACGGCTGTGGACGGCACCTCGACCATGATTCCAAGCTCTACCGGGTCGGTGTCCGGGAGCTTGGCGCGCTCCTCTTCCACCAGCCCCTTGACCGAACGGATCTCATCCAGGGTGGCGATCATGGGGAACATCATGCGGATCTTGTTGCCCTTGCCGGCGCGCAGGATGGCGCGGACCTGGGTGCGCAGGATCTCGGGCCTGTCCAGGCCGATGCGCACCCCGCGGATGCCCAGCATGGGGTTCTCCTCCCGCGGCATGGGCAGATAGGCGAGGGGCTTGTCGCCGCCTACGTCCAGGGTGCGGATGATCAGCGGCTTGCCTTCCAGGGCGGCGGCGATGCCGGCGTAGATCTCGGTCTGCTCGTCCTCGCTCGGGGCCGTGGCCCGATCCAGGTAGAGGAACTCGGAGCGCAGCAGGCCGACGCCTTCGGCACCCAGGCGCATGCCCTGTTGCGCATCCGCCAGGCCGCCGATGTTGGCGACGACCTCCACATTGTGGCCGTCGCTGGTGGTGGCCGGCTGGAAGGCTGCGGCCAGGTCTGCGGCCTTCTTCTCCGCCAGGCGCGCCTTGGCGGCGGTGATGCGCGCAACCTCGGAGGGTTCCGGGTTGATGCGCAACTGGCCCTGGCCGCCGTCCAGGATCACGTCTGACCCGTTTGGCAGCTCCAGGGCTCGGGGCTCAATACCCGCCACGGCAGGGATGTCCAGGGCCCTGGCCAGAATGGCGACGTGGGAGGTCGCCCCGCCGCCCACGGTCGCGAAGCCCAGCACCTCCGCTGGGTTGAGCTTTGCGGTGTCCGATGGGGTCAGCTCCTCGGCGATCAGGATCGAGCCCGGCGGGGGCCTGGGCTCCTCCAGCGGCTGACCGGTGAGAACGCCCAGCACCCGCCGACCGACGTCGCGCAGGTCCGCCGCACGCCCGGCCATGACTTCATTTTTGAGCCCGGCCAGGCGCTCCGCCTGGGTGGTGTAGGCGCACCGCCAGGCGTAGGCGGCCCCCTTGCCCTTGGCCAGTGCGCTCTCTGCGATGTCCAGCAGCCCAGGGTCGTCCAGTAGTTCCTGGTGGGCGGCGAAGATGGCCGCCTTCTTGGCGTCGGCCTGGGCCTTCAATTCCGTCTGGAGTGCCTCCAGCTCGTTCTTGGCCCGGTCAAGGGCGTCATCGAGTTTGCGCCGCTCCTTGCGCGGATCGGCGTCGCCGGTCTCGGGGACGGCGATCTCCTCGCGGCGCAGTTGGTAGACCTTGCCCACCCCGAGGCCCGGGGATGCGGCTACGCCCAGGAGCAGGTTCGGGTCCCCGGACTGGGGGCGCGGGGCCGGCGCCTTGGCCGGATCCGGCTCGGTGGTTGCCGGTGCCGGTGCCGGTCTGCTGCCCTCGTCACCCAGGCCGGCGGCCAGCTCGGGGGCAATGGCGTCCACGGCGGCCTGGGCATCCGGGCCCTCGGCGATGAGCGTCACCTTGTCGCCGAGGGCGATCTCGATGCCCATGACCGATGTCAGGCTCTTGGCGTTGGCCTGATCCTCGCCCCGCTGGATCGTGATCTTGGACGTGAACTGCTTGGCCAGGCTGGCCAGTACCGCCGCCGGGCGTGCGTGCAGCCCGGTGGGGTTGGGGATGACGATGGCCTCGGATGTTGCCCGTTGGCCCTTGGCCGTCGCTGCGTCCCCCTGGGGCTGCTGGGCCAGGGTGAGGGTCAGGGCAACGTCCACACCGCCGCGCACTCGGCCGCTCGCCGCGGTCAGGCCAGACAGCGTCTCGCCGTTGGTGACGATCATCAGGGTCAGCAGGCTCTTGGCGTGGGTTGCCAGGTAGTCCGCATCGAAGGCGATGAGCGGGGCCCCGACCTCGACCCGATCGCCGTTCTGCACCTGCGGGGTGAACCCCTCTCCCTTGAGGGTCACCGTGTCCAGGCCGATGTGCATCATCACCTCCACCCCCTCAGGGGTGGTCAGGGTCAGGGCATGGCCGGTGGCGAAGAGTTGGGTTACGGTGCCCGCGCAGGGGGCCGTGAGGAGCTGGCTCAGGGGATCGATTGCCAGGCCGTCGCCGACCATGCGCTGTGAAAAGACCGGGTCTGGCACCTGCTCCAGCGGCAGGATGATGCCATCCAAGGGCGCCCTCAGTTCAATGGTGGGTTCAATGGTGGCCACGGCGGCTCTCCTGTGGGATTGCGGTCAGAACTGGATCATCAACTTGGCGCCGATGGCCAGGGCGTTGTCGATGTCGCCGGTGGCCGCGGGGCGGATGATGTATTGGAGGTCCGGTTCGATGGCGATGCCGTGGCCCAGGACGAAGGTGTGGTTCAATTCGATCACGGCCTCGTAGTCCTTCTCCGCCAGGCCATCGGTCTGGCGGGCGACGTTGACCTGATCCCCGAACCAGCCGCTGGTGACGGCCAGGCCGGTCTTGTCCCCAGGCCGCCCGGCGAAGAGCCCCTGATAGACCAGGCCGGCGTTGAAGTACCAGGTCATCGGGTTGGTATCGTTGGTGAAGCTGAAGACCAGGGCGCCGAAGCCCCAGAGGCCGCGCTCTGCACCAGGTTGCTCCCGGTAGAGCATCTGGTCCACCAGGGCCCAGCCCATGGCGCTGCCGGTGGTGGTCGCCCCGGTCGTGCTGGCGACATCGGCGAAGTCCCCGTTCATGTAGTAGCCACCGAGCTTGTAGGTCCCGGGCAGGGCATCCTTCGCGTCGCGGTTGAGGTGGTAATGCACCTCGCCGGCCAGCGTGACGCCATTGTTGCCCCAGCCCCAGCTGGTGCCGTGGGTGTTGTGGCTCGGGCTGGCGGGGTCGCCACGCTTGCCCTCGATGTCGCCGTCGTAGACCGCCAACTGGACGGTCCAGTCCCGCGACTCGGTGTCGTAACGTGCCCGCGCGCCCCAGGCCGCCACCGGGTAGGCGGAGAAGGTGAAGGGGTTCTGATAGAAGACCGGCTTGGGGCTGCCGCAGAAGGAGTTGTTGAGGAACTGGCAGTAGAGGTCGGAGCGGAGGAAGTCGTCGTTGGCGATCAGGCGCCCATAGGCCAGGTCGAGGCGGTCGTCGAGCAGGCGGGTGTTGAACTGCACATTGGCCAGTTTGACGTTCTGGCCGCCGTACAGCTCCTGCACCGGGAAGGCATTGCCCCCTTCGGACGGGGCGATGAACTTGTCCGAGACCGAGAGCCCGTCGCGTTTCGACCCCTTGACCAGGAGCTCGGTCGAGGGGATACCCAGGAGCCGCTGGAGATCGAAGGTCACATCGAGCCCGATGTTGTCGGCGTAGGTCCCGCCCAGCACCTCGCCCCCGGAGACGTTGGCCATGGATTCGGTGGTGTAGTTCAGGTTGAAGCGGAAGCCCTGGTCGCTCCAGCGGTCACGCGCCCCGCCCCAACTGCCGGTGAGGTAGTCGCTGGTGGGATAGTCCGTCGCCAGGACTAAGGGAGAGGCCAATGCCAAGGGCAGTGCCAAGGTCATCGCCCAAAGGGGCAGGCCCGAGTGTGTTCGGTGGGTCATCCGCGGTGCTCCTCTCGTGGTGAGGACGGGACCATGCAGTCGGCTGGACCTGGTGGTCCGGGCAGCGTGCCACCGACGCCCCTGGGGTTCTTATGATTATCGTGATGCGGCCGCTATCCTCGCAGCACCAGGGGGCCCTGTCGATCCCCACGCATCGATGTCGAAGGCGAGGCCCCGCCATCCCGATTTGACGACCCCTGAGAGCCCAGGTAGCCTGCCGCGTCTTCGACCTCAGGTGCCCCGCGGGTTCGACGGCTCGAACGGTGGGGTTAAACGGGAAGTCGGTGCCTCCGCCCAACTGGGCAGGAGTATGCCGACGCTGCCCCCGCAACGGTAGGCGAGTGCAGGCGCGGCGATGTGCCACTGTGTCGGTCGTCCGGCATGGGAAGGCGTCGCGCCCAGGGGTGATCGTCACCTCGCTCGCAAGCCCGGAGACCGGCCTGGGTGTCGTGTCATGGCGTTGCGGTGGGCGATGTCCGACATGGGTGAGCCCCGCCGTCCGTGACTTAACGTCACGAAGGGTGGGGCGAACGACCGGCATGGATGCCGGGCCGGGCGACGCCCCAAGGAAGGGTGACAGGCACGCCCTTGATCTGCGCCTGTGCTACCGCCCCCCGTGCCGTTCGTCGCCCGATCAGCCCAGCCTGGGTTCCCGCTCGCCGATGTCTCACTGCGTCCTCCGCACGGGTGTGTGCGGAAGCGAGAGGTCTCCCATGTCCGGTTCGTCCCTGCATAACCCCTTGTCCCTGGCCGCCGTCCTGGTGGTCGGGGGCTCGGCCCTGCTGTTGCCGGTCGCGGTCTGCGCCGAGGAGGCCACCGAGATCGACCCTGTGGTGGTGACCGCCACCCGCACCGCCCGCACCGTGGATGCCAGCCTGGCCTCGGTGACGGTGATCGACCGGGCCGATATCGAGCGCGTCCAGGCCCGCTCGGTGCCGGACCTGCTGGCCGGCGCCCAGGGGATCCAGGTGGTCAACAGCGGCGGGGCCGGGAAGGTCTCGGAGCTGTACCTGCGCGGGACCGCCGCGGACCATGTGCTGGTCCTGATCGATGGGGTCAAGATCGGCTCCGCCACCACCGGGACCACGGCCTGGCAGGACCTACCGATCTCCCAGATCGAGCGCATCGAGGTGGTGCGCGGGCCGCGCTCCAGCCTCTACGGCTCCGAGGCCATCGGTGGGGTCATCCAGATCTTTACCCGCAAGGGCGGCGGTGCCCTGACGCCGAGCCTGAGCCTGGGTGGCGGGAGCTACGGCAGCGCCAACGCCTCGGCCAATCTCTCCGGAGGTGGCGACAAGGCCTGGTGGAACCTGGGAATGGGCTATGAGTCCACCAACGGGTTCAACGCCTGCGATGGGGTGCCCGGCGTCGCAGGCTGCTTCACCAACGAGCCGGATCGCGACGGCTACCGCAACCTGTCGGGTAGCGCCAGGGCGGGCTATAGCTTCGGCGACCTCGGCGAGGTGGGGCTGTTCTGGCTCGGCACCAATGCCCAGTCGCGCTTCGACGGGTCCTTCGCCAACGGCACCAAGACCGGTCAGCAGGTGCTGGGCGCCACGGGCCGCGTCCGCCCCCTGGCCCCCTGGGACCTGAAGTTGGCCCTGGGCCAGAGCCGGGACGACTCGGACAACACCCTGGATGGGACCTTCGTCACCAGCTTCGACACCACCCGCGATACCGCCTCCCTGCAAAACGACTGGACCTTGGGGGCGGGGCAGATCCTCACCCTTGGGGTGGATTGGCAGAACGACCGGGTGACCAGTACCGAGGACTATGCGGAAGACTCCCGGGACAACGTCGGCGTCTTCGGCGAGGTCCAGGCGACCTTCGCCGGCCAGGACCTCAGCGCCAGCCTGCGCCAGGACGACAACCAGCAGTTCGGCAGCCACACCACAGGGTCCGCCGCCTGGGGCCATACCCTCGCCGGTGGGGTACGCCTGCTCGCCAGCTACGGGACCGCCTTCAAGGCGCCGAGCTTCAACGAACTCTATTTCCCCTTCTTCGGCAACCCGGACCTGGCCCCGGAGCAGTCGCGCAGCGCCGAGTTGGGGGTGTCCGGCGAGGTGCAGGGGCTTAACTGGTCGGTCAATGCCTACCAGACCGACGTGGACGACCTCATCGTCTTTGGCCCGTCCTTTATCCCGGAGAACATCGACCAGGCGCAGATTCGCGGCCTGGAGCTGGCCCTATTCGGGCGGCTGGCGGACTGGGACCTGAACACCAACCTGACCCTGCTCGACCCAATCAACGAGACCGCCGGGCGTAATGACGGCAACCTGCTGCCGCGCCGGGCGGAGCAGTCGGCGCGCATCGACCTGGACCGCCGCATTGGTCCCTGGGGTCTCGGTGCCAGCCTGATCGGGGTCGGGCGGCGCTTCGACGACGCCGCCAACACCCTGCGCCTCGACCCCTATGCCACAGTGGATCTGCGCGGCGAGTATGCCTTAGGCAAGGGCTGGCGGCTCCAGGGGCGGCTGGAAAACCTGTTTGATGCCGACTACGAGACCACGGCGTATTACAATCAGCCAGGCCGGGGCGTCTACTTTACGCTGCGTTACGAGCCCTGATCCGAACCCTCGCCCATCCGTCCAACCGGACGCCCAGCCGGCGCCCACCTAGGGAGTGACAAATGTACAGCCTCAGCTCGCGTCAACAGATCACCGTCGGCCTCATCCTGGCGGCCCTCATGGCCGTCACCCGCGGCCAGCACAGCGCCCTGGCGACCCATCTGCCGGATGCCTCTCTGGCCGTCTTCTTCCTCGCCGGGGTCTATCTTCGACCGGCCTGGGCCTTCCCCGCACTGTTTGGCCTGGGTGCCCTGATCGACACAGTCGCCGTCACCTGGGGTGGGGTCAGCGGCTTCTGTATCACGCCGGCCTATGCCCTGCTGGTCCCGGCCTATGGTGCCCTCTGGGCCGCCGGGCGCTGGTACGCCGGGCAGCATCGCCAGGCCTGGTCCACCCTGGTCCCCCTGGTAGGCGCCGTGCTGGTCGGGGCCACACTGAGTGAGGTCTTCTCCACCGGCGGCTTCTACCTGTTCTCTGGGGTCTTTGCCGATTGGACCCTGGAGGGCGTCGCCATGGGCGTCGTCAAATACCTGCCGACCACCCTGGCCAACCTGGCCCTGTATCTCGGCCTCGCCGCCCTGACCCACCTGGTCCTGACCCTGGTTCAGCCGCGCCAGGCGGGGACCATCGGCCGATGACCGACCGGGAGGGCGCTGCGGAGCGCCACCGTCGCCGCAGCCAGCGTCAGAAGGAGATCGTCGATACCCGGGTGGCGGAGGCCACCGAGGACCGCGGCGTGCTGGTGGTCAATACCGGCAACGGCAAAGGCAAGTCGTCCGCGGCCTTCGGCATGTTGGCCCGGGCCCTGGGTCACGACATGCGGGTGGCGGTGGTGCAGTTCATCAAGGGCAGCTTCTCCACGGGGGAGGAGGCCTTCTTCCGGCGCTTCCCTGAGGTGGAGTACCACGTCATGGGCGAGGGTTTCACCTGGGACACCCAGGACCAGGAACGGGACCGACGCGCCGCCGACGCCGCCTGGGCCAAGGCGCGCACCTTCCTCGCCGACCCGGACTTCGATCTGGTCGTGCTCGACGAGCTGAATATCGCGCTGAAGCTCGGGCTCCTGCCCCAGGCGGAGGTCCTTTCCGCACTGCTCGCCCGCCCGCCCCGGCAGCATGCCGTGGTGACCGGTCGCGGCGCCCCCGAGGCCCTGATCGAGATTGCGGACACCGTCACCGAGATGCGGCCCATCAAGCACGCCTTCGATGCCGGCGTGAAGGCCCAGAAGGGCATCGAGCTCTAGCTGTGAGCCTCGGAATCGGTCCGATACCTATTCTGCTTGGCCTCGGCGGCCCCACACTGTGGGTCCAGCCGGCGTGGCGGCACGATATCGGCCCGCTTACAATGCGACCCGAGTATTTGGAGTTGGCCATGTCGATCCGTGCAAGCCTGCCTGGCTTCTCGTCCGCGTCGCTGCTGCGCCAGCGTCTAGGGTCCGACGTTGCAGCCCATCAAGCCTAGCGATTCCCAACCGTCCCCGATCCCCATGCCCGATCCAGTCGTGAGTCAAGTCGGGTCCGTCCCCATCCCACCCCGTCGCCCCCGGGCCCGATGGGCTAGGGCCCTGTGGTCGTTGCTCCCTCTTGCCGCCCTGTGGTGGATCATTGCGGGCGGTGTCCCCGGGTCCTGGGGTATCGGCGTGCCGGCGGTCTTGGCCGGTGCCTGGGCGGTTGCCCGGCTAGGGACGGGCGCGAAGGTTCGACTGTCCATGGCCGGTTGGTTGAGGTTCCTGCCCTTCTTCCTCTGGGAATCCCTGCGGGGCGGTGTGGATGTGGCTCGGCGCACCCTGGGACGACGCGTGCGGGTCAACCCAGGATTCCTGCGCTACCAGACGCGGCTTGTTGACCCGGCGGCGCGCGTCTTTCTGACGAACTGCGTTAGCCTGGTGCCCGGGACCCTCGCCGCAGAGCTGGAGGGGGCTTGGTTGACCGTCCACGCGTTGAGCACCGAGACGGACAGTGAGGCTGAGCTTCGGCGCTTGGAAAGGGCGGTGGCTCGGCTGTTTTGTGAGCATTTGGAGGGGGTGCGATGACTGGATTTCTCGCCTGGGCGGCAGTCCTGCTGATGCTGAGCCTGCTGCTGGGGCTCGTGCGCGTCCTGCGTGGGCCCTCCGCGGCGGATCGCCTGATGGCAGCCCAGTTGATCGGGACCACAGGCGTTGGTCTGCTCCTCCTGTTAGCCCCGGTCCTCGGCATGCCGGCCCTGGCCGATGTCGCCCTGGTCCTGGCCCTGCTGGCCGTGGTGGCGGTTGCGGCGCTGACCGGCCAAGTTGGGTCTGAGGAGCACGGGCATGACTGAGCTGATCGCCGGGGCCCTGATCGCAGCGGGCCTTCTGTCCTACCTGGCCGGCAGCGTCGGGCTGTTGCGTCTGCCGGATCTCTACTGCCGGCTGCATGCGCTGACCAAGGCGGACAACCTCGGGCTGGGGCTGCTGGTCGCCGGGCTGGCTTTGCTCTCGGACGATTGGACGGTCGCCCTCAAGCTACTGCTCATCTGGTTGCTGGTGCTCGCCGCGAGTGCCGCCGGGGCCCACTTGATCGCGGGGCAGGCGCGCCGGGGAGAGACCCCCTGATGGAAGCACTTGCCCTGACCCTGCTCGACGTCCTGCTGATCCTGACCCTGCTCGGGCTCGCCTGGGCGACCCTGGAGAGCCGCGAACCCCGGCGCGGGGTGGTGCTGTTCATGGCCTTCGGTCTGGTCCTTGCCCTGGTGTGGGCGCGACTGGCGGCACCGGATGTGGCCCTGGCGGAGGCGGCCATCGGTGCCGGGCTCTCCGGGGCCCTGTTTCTCGCGGCCATGCGCGACGAGCCTGAGGCAGGGGCTGATCCGAGCGGGTCCGAGCCTTCCACCCCTGTCAAAGGACGCCTGCTGGGGCTGACCCATTGGGTAGTTGGTCTGCTGTGCCTGGGCCTCGCCCTGGTGGTGGCTTGGGCCTTCGTGGATGCCCTTGCAGGGGCACACCCGGAGCGTCTGGCGGGGCAGGTCCTGGCCCGGCTCGAGGAGAGCGGGGTGAGCAACCCGGTGACCGCCGTGCTGCTCAACTTCCGCAGCTACGACACCCTGCTGGAGCTGGCCGTGCTGCTCGCGGCCCTGCTCGGCATCCTGTCCCTGGGCTCCGAGCAGCGCGGCTACGCCCCGGCGGGGCCGGTCTTGTCCGGGCTGGCACGCTGGCTCATCCCCGCCCTGATCCTAACCGGCGGTTACCTGCTCTGGGTCGGCGCCCATGCCCCAGGCGGTGCCTTCCAGGCCGGCGCCGTGCTGGCCGCGGCCGCGGTGATCCGACGCCTCGCCGGAGACCGCAGGGCAGGTCTGCCCCAGGGTCTCGCCGTCAGGGCACTGAGCTTGGCCGGGGTAGCAGTCTTTCTTGCCGTCGGTTTGGCTCTCCTGGTTGCCGGCCGGCCCTTCCTAGGGTTCCCTCCCGAGTGGGCCGGTGCACTGATCCTGGTGATCGAGTCTGCCGCGACCCTGGCCATTGGTGCGACCCTGGCCCTGGCCTTCATCGGTGGCCGGCCCGCCGCCTGGCACGCTTCGACCCAAGGCCGCGCCATCAAACCTGCTCAGGTCCGCGACCCATCATGACGACGACGCTCCTCTACGGCCTGGCCGGGGTCGTACTGGCGGCCCTCGGCCTGCGTGGCACCCTCGCGCGGGTCTCCCTGCTGCGGCGCCTGCTGGCCCTGAACCTGATGGGCTCCGGCGTCTTCCTGATGCTGGGGGCGGTCGCCTACCGTGGCCTCGGCGTTGCCCCGGACCCGGTCCCCCAGGCCCTGGTGCTGACCGGCATCGTCGTGGCGGTGAGCGCCACCGCCCTCGCCCTGGCCCTGGGGCGCCGTCTGCGGGAGGCACAGGACCGTGACTGATGCCGTGATCTGGGTCATCGCCCTGCCGTTGGCCGGCGCCCTGCTGGCGGTGCTCGCCCCTCGGCACGTCGATGCGCTGGGTGTGGCGGCCGGGCTCGGCACCGCGACGGCGGCCCTCGCCCTGCTCTGGCAGGTCGCGGCCGCTGGACCGGTCCGCTATGCCGTCGGAGGCTGGACACCTGGCCTCGGCATCGCCTTGCATGCAGACGGGTTGGCGGTATCCCTGTTGGCCATGGCCGCGCTGGTGGCCCTGGCCGCCAGCGTCTATGTCACTGCCTATTTCCGGGAGGCGTCGGACCGGGCACGTTTCTGGCCCCTCTGGCTGCTACTGTGGACGGCGCTAAACGCCCTGTTCCTGGCTGGGGACCTGTTCAACCTCTACGTCACCCTGGAGCTCCTTGGCCTGGCGGCGGTCGGCCTCACGGCCCTTGGCGGCAAGCGTGCGGCGCTGGAAGCGGCCTTACGCTACCTGGTGGTGGGGTTGCTGGGTTCCATGGCCTACCTCGCCGGGGTGGTGATAATCTATACGGCCTACGGGACCCTGGACCTGGTCACGGTCGCCGTGACCATCCGGCCCGAGCCGGCGGCCTGGACCGCCCTGGCCCTCATGACCGGGGGCCTGCTGCTCAAGACGGCCCTGTTCCCGCTGCACTTCTGGCTTCCCCCCGCCCACGCCAACGCCCCGGCCCCGGTGAGTGCAGCCCTCTCGGCCTTGGTGGTGAAGGCCGCCTTCTACCTCGTCCTGCGGCTTTGGCTGGACCTGTTCGCACCGATCACGACCAGTGCCGTCGCCAACCTGCTCGGCCTCCTCGGGGCCGGCGCGGTGCTTTGGGGTTCCTGGCAGGCCCTGCGGGCGGAGCGCCTCAAGCTGATGGCGGCCTACTCCACCGTGGCCCAGATCGGGTACTTGTTCCTGTTCTTCCCGCTGCTGGCGGCCCTACCTGAAGGCCCAGCGCGGGATGCCGCCTTCGGTGGGGCCGTGCTGTTGGCCGTCACCCACGGCTTCGCCAAGGCGGCCCTGTTTCTTGCCGCCGGGGTCGTGCAGCAGCACGCCGGTCACGACCGTATCCGGGACCTCGGCGGCACGGCGCAGGGGCTCCCGGTGACCACCTTTGCCATCGCACTCGCCGGCGTCGCACTGGTCGGTCTGCCCCCGAGCGGGGCCTTCCTCGGCAAGTGGCAACTCATCAGTGGGGCAATCGCGACCGGTCAGTGGTTCTGGGTGCCGGTGGTGCTGGCCGGTTCGCTGCTCGCCGCGGCTTACGTCTTTCGGCTGCTGGGACACGCCTTCGGGCACCTGTCGGTGCCGTCGCGTGCCCTGACCCAGGGCCGTGAGGAGGTCCCGGCCTTGGTCCTGAGCATCGTCGCCACCGTCGTCCTTGGGCTCTTCGCTGCGCCCCTCTGGACCCTGTTGGGGGCCGTCGGCCTCGGGGGTAGCGCACCTTGAACTTGGATCACTTGCTCCCTCTGGCGATCGTTCTCAGCTCCCTGCTGCCCGGGGTCTTCATCTTCTTGTTGCGCGAGGACAGCCGCAGGCTGCGCACGGTGCTGAACCTCTTCGGGGCCGTCTCCAAGCTGGTGCTGGTGGGATGGATGATCTGGGGGGTCTTCCACAGTCACGTCTACGAGACACGCTGGACCCTGGCGCCGGGCCTCGACCTGGTGCTCCACGCCGACGCCCTCTCGGTGCTCTTCGTGACCCTGTCCACGGTACTCTGGCTGGTGACCACCATCTATGCCATCGGTTACCTGGAGGAGTCCCCCCACCGCAGCCGCTTCTTCGGCTTCTTCAGCCTGTGCGTGACGGCGACCATCGGGCTTGCCCTGGCGGGCAACCTGCTGACCTTCGTGCTCTTCTACGAGGCCCTGACGCTGGCCACCTATCCCCTGGTGGCCCATCGTGGGACGCCGGAGGCGATCCACGGAGCGCGAATCTACCTGGCCTACACCCTGGGCGGGGGTGCCCTGGTCCTGTTCGGTGCCATCTGGCTGGGGACCCTGGCGGGGCCTTTGGAGTTCGTGCAGGGGGGGATCCTGGGTGCCCTACCGGAGGAACTGCACGGGCAGTTCCGCTGGATCTTCCTGGTCCTGATTGGCGGGCTCGGAGTCAAGGCGGCATTGGTCCCATTGCACGGCTGGCTGCCCCAGGCCATGGTGGCACCGGCCCCGGTCAGCGCCCTGCTGCACGCGGTGGCGGTGGTCAAGGCCGGGGCCTTCGGCATCGTCCGGGTCGTCTATGACGTCTACGGGGTCGAGTTCGCGGATCAGCTCGGCCTGCTCACCGGCCTGGGCGTGGCGGCAGCCGTGACCATCCTCTACGGCTCGCTGCGTGCCCTGACCCAGGATCAGCTCAAGAAGCGGCTGGCCTACTCGACGGTGAGCCAGGTCTCCTACATCGTGCTCGGCACGGCCATCCTGGGGCCGCTGGCCACGATCGGTGGGGTCGTGCACCTGGTCCACCAGGGGTTGATGAAGATTACCTTGTTCTTTGCCGCCGGGAACTACGCCGAGACCCTCGGCGTGCACAAGGTGAGCGAGATGGATGGCGTCGGCCGGCGCATGCCGGGGACCACACTCGCCTTCACCATCGGCGCCCTGGGCATGATCGGGGTCCCGCCTATCGCGGGCTTCGTGAGCAAGTGGTACCTGGGCCTGGGGGCTGTCGCGGCGGGGGAGGCCGCCTGGGTCCTGCCGGTGCTGATCGCCAGCAGCCTGCTCAACGCAGCCTATTTCCTGCCGATCCTCTATCGGGCTTGGTTCCGAGAGCCCGTGGGGGACTGGCCGGCGGAGCACATTCCGGCTCGTCGCCTGGAGACGGCTGCGGCGCTGCTCTGGCCCCCGGTGGTGACAGCCGTCCTCGCATTGGCCGCGGGGCTTTTTGCTGCGGCGCCCTATAGCCCGCTGGAGTGGGCGGAGCTGATCGCCAGGCGGGAGTACGGGTTGTGAACGGCGCGCTGTTGGTCCTGACCTGGCTTACGCCTCTGCTGGCGGCAGCCCTCGCCTGGCGGGCTTGGGGGCGCTGGCTCCCGGCCCTGGCGACGCTGCCCGCCCTGGCCGCGGCCCTGACCCTGTCGATCGGTGCACGCCTGGATGTCCCCTGGCTGCTCTTGGGGGCACGCTTTGGCCTGGATGGGAACGGGCGTATCTTTCTGCTGTTTACCGCGGTCCTGTGGCTGGTCGCCGGGCTTCAGGCGGCCCTGACCATGGGGACAGACCTCCGGGCGGGTCGATTCCGCCTGTTCTTTCTGTTGGCCATGGCAGGCAACCTGCTGCTCATCGTCGGCCAGGACCTAGCGAGCTTTTACCTCGGATTCTCCCTGATGGGCCTTGCCGCTTATGGGTTGGTGATTCATAGCGGCGAGCCCGCCGCACTGCGCGCCGGGCGCGTCTATCTCGGCATGACCCTGGTCGCCGAGCTCGCCCTGTTCGGCGCCTTGGTCTTGATCGTCCGCCACACGGGGACTCTGGTCCCGGAACCGCAACAACTCGCATCCTTGAGCGATTGGGCCATCGGGCTCCTGGTATTCGGGCTGGGCATCAAGGCGGGCCTCGTCGGGCTCCATGTCTGGTTACCCCTGGCCCACCCCGCGGCGCCGGTGCCCGCCAGCGCGGTGCTCAGCGGCACCATGATCAAGGCCGCCCTGATCGGCTGGTTGCGCTTCCTGCCCCTGGGCCAGGAGCCGCTCCCGGAATGGGGCGGGGTTTTGGTCGCCCTGGGCGTCATTACGCTGCTATACGCCATCCCGGTCGGACTGACCCAAACCAACCCCAAGGTAGTGCTGGCCTACTCCAGCGTTGGCAAGATGGGGCTGATGACGGCCCTGCTCGGGGCCGCGTTGCTGGAGCCGAGCCTCGCGCCAGCCCTGGTCGCCGGGCTTGCCCTGTACGCCGCCCATCATGGGTTGGCAAAGGGGGCGCTATTCCTTGGGGTCGGCATCGTCCGGGCGACCAGCAGCCCCTGGGTCCTGGTGGTCCTGGCGGTCCCCGCCCTGGTCCTGGCCGGCGCCCCGTTGACCTCCGGGGCACTGGTGAAGGGCCTGGTGAAGCCGGAGCTGGTCGTGCTTGGCGCGACCTGGGGAGAGGTGCTGGCCCTGGCGCTCACCGCATCGACCCTGGGTACGACCCTGCTCATGGCCCGCTTCCTGGTCCTGGCCGGTGCCCACCGGGCCGAGGGCCCTGGGTCGCCGGCCTGGATCGCCCTGCCGTGGCTGGGGCTCATCGCCCTGATGCTGGGGTGGCCCTTCGTGATCGGGATCGGCTTTCCATACCTGTCCGCGAGTTGGCCGGTCATGGCGGCTGGCCTGCTCGCCGTGTCCCTGATCTGGTTGCGCCCTGCATGGACCCAGGCCCTGATCGGGCGTGTTCCGCCCGGAGATCTGCTTGGGCCCCTGAGTCGCGCCGCGGCGGTCTTGTGGCACTGGGTTCTGGACCTCTGGGACGGGGTTGCGGCCCGGGTGCTCACCCGCATCGACGGGCTCCGCGCCGGGGTTCCCGCCGGGCGCCCAACCTGGCCGGACGCGGTGGACCTGGCGCTCCGGTCCTGGCCTGTGGCTGGGGGCATCTTCCTTGGTATCGTCGGCGCCCTCTTTGCACTGGCGTCCTTAACGCCCTGACCCGGGTCCCAGCACCTTGCGCAGGGTGCCCTGGGGAAGCACCGACAGCCCGGTCCAGCGGTTACCTCTGGCGGGTGCCGTGTCGGGGTTCGCTATCGCTCGTCCCAGTGGTCGGGATCGTGACGCCCAGCCCCCTCGTCCCCCAAGCTCATCGGGTCCTGGTGAATGATGATGTCTGCCTCGGGGAAGGCGGCTTGGAGTTTGGCCTCGACCTGGTCGGAGATGGTGTGGGCCGCGGCTAGGGTCAGCTCGTCGGGTAGCCCGACGTGGAGTTGAATCAGCTTGGTCTGGCCCGACTGGCGGGTGCGCAGGGCATGCACGTTGCCGACCTTGGGGACCGATAGGGCCAGCTCGCGAATGCGTGCCCGCTCCTCGGGTGCCAGCTCCCGGTCCATGAGCAGGTCGATGGCGTCCCGGGCGATGTGCACGGCGCTGTAGAGGATGTAGGCGGCGATGGCCAGGCCGAACCAGGGGTCGAGCCCGGACCAGCCATACAGGGCCAGGATCAGGGCGAGCAGGGTGGCGGCATTGGTCGCCAGGTCGGTGGCGTAGTGCAGGGCATCGGCACGCACGGCGGTGGACTGGGTCTGGGCGATGACCCGGTATTGGAAGATCAATAGCGCGGCGGTGGCGAGGATGGCGAAGACCATCACCGTCACGCCCACGCCGATCTCGGTCAGGGGCTGCGGGTGGCGCAGCCGGTCCACGGCGTTGAGCACCAGGAAGACGGATGAGCCGATGATGAAGGCCGCCTGGGCCAGTCCGGCCAGGGCCTCGGCCTTGCCGTGCCCGAAACGGTGTTCGTCGTCGGGTGGTAGCAGGGCGTAGCGCACCGCGAACAGGTTGACGATGGACGCACCGGCGTCCATGAGGGAGTCCACCAGGGAGGCGAGCACGGTGATGGAGCCGGTCATGAGCCAGGCCACCAGCTTGGCGAGGATCAGGATGCCGGCGGTGGCGACCGAGGCATAGGTCGCCAGGCGCAGCAATCGGGACTTGTCGGTCGTCATGATGAGGCCCTGCGGCCCGCCGTCAGGAAGTTGTCCACTAGGCGTTGCCATGGAAGAACCGGCAGCGCAGGTCTCCGATCTCGATCAGGGCGGCCTCCGGCAGGGGCACCGCGGCGCCGCACGGTACTGGCTTGCCGTTGATGCCCATCTCCCGGGCGGGGTCGTCGCAGGTCACCACATAGCCTTCGCCTCGCCTGGCGATGACCACCTCGTTGGCACCGGCCCGGGTCAGGCGGGTGGTGTCGCGACGCAGCGCAAGCACCCGGCCGATGTCGGGTCCGCTTTGGATTTGCACATAGGCGATAGCGGCCAGGGGCGGCTGTTCTACGTCGGGGGGCTTGGGCGCGGTGGGCATCACCGCGACCTCCTGGGCTGCCTCCGCATAGTGCAGGGTGTGCTTGCCGATCTGGATCAGGTCGCCGTGGTGCAGGGGCGCTTCTTCGATCTTCTCGTTGTTCAGCAGCACCGGGCATTCATCGTCGGCGGCGGTGATGCTGTAGCCGTCCGGGTGGACCGAGATCATCGCGTGGAGAGGGGCGACGGCCAAGCTGTCGATGACGATTTCGCAGTCCGCGTCGCGGCCGATCTTGGTCGGGGCGTCACTCAAGTGGTGGATCGAGATCAAGTGCCCCTTAAAGGACAGCGTCAATTTGGCCATGACATGGATCCGGTGGTGGAACTGCCGGCGGGATGGGGTCCGCCTGTCTTGCCCGGGCGCCGCGCCTGGTGTGCGTGCAGGGGCGGCGCTTCGGTGCGCGAATACTAGCAAGTTGGATGGGTTGGGGCATTGTCTCTGTGACGAGCCTGTCCCCATCTGGTCTCAGGATGGGGTGGCCGATGGAGTCGGTCGCGGGCGGCGCGGGACCCAGGGCGTGTAGCGGACGGTCTTGACCCCGTTGTCCGCGGTTTGGGTGATCTCCAGGGGGTGGCCTTGAAGCATCAGGCTGGTGCCGGGCTCTGGGATGGTCTCCAGGTAGTCCAGGATCAGGCCGTTGAGGGTCTTGGGGCCGCGGGTCGGGAGTTGCCAGTGCAGCACCCGGTTGAGATCGCGCACCGCGATACCGCAGTCGATCAGCAGACTGCCGTCGTCGTCCCGATGGATCTCCGAGATCTGGTCCGACGGGTCTGTGCTGAACTCCCCGACGATCTCCTCCAACAGGTCCACCAGGGTGACCAGCCCGAGGAAATCCCCGTACTCGTCCACCACCAGGGCCACGCGGCGCTTCTCGCGCTGAAAATTGAGCAGTTGCTGGTAGAGGGGGGTGCCCTCCTGGACATAGTAGGGGGTGCGGCAGATCTTTCGCAGCAGGTCCCGGTCGAGCCGGCCGTGCCTGAGGACCGCATGCAGGGCGCTGCGGGCGTGGAAGATGCCGACGACGTTGTCGATGTCGCCATCGAACAGGGGCAGGCGGGTGTACTGGGTATTTTGGATGGCGCTGATGATCTCGTCCTCCGGGTCCTGGAGGTCGATACCCGCCACCTCATGGCGGGGGACCATGATGTCCTCCACCGTGGCGCGGTCCAGGTCGAGGATGCCCAGCAGCATGGTGCGGCTGCGCTCGGGGATCATGGCCCCGGCCTCGCTGACCACCGTGCGCAGTTCCTCGCGGCTCAGGGCCTGACCGTCGCCCGCCGGGGCCTCGATGCCGAGCAGCTTGAGGACCGCGTTGGCGATCAGGTTGACCACCCAGACCAACGGATAGAGCAGCTTGAGTAGCGGCGTGTAGACATAGGCCGCCGGGTAGGCCAGGCGCTCCGGGTGCTGGGCGGCCAGGGTCTTGGGCGCCACCTCGGAGAAGATCAGGACCACCAGGGTCAGGATACCAGCGGCTATGGCGATGGCCGTCTCCCCGCCCAGCTCGATGGCGATCACGGTGGCCAGGGAGGAGGCGAGGATATTGACGAAGTTGTTGCCCAGCAGGATCAGCCCGATGAGGCGCTCCGGACGCTCCAGCAGGGCCTGGGCGAGCTGGGCCCCGCGGTGGCCGTGCTCGGCGCGGTGCCGCAGTCGGTAGCGGTTGACGGTCATGAGTGCCGTCTCGGACCCGGAGAAGAAGGCCGACAGGGCGAGCAGGGCGACCAGAGCGAGAAACAGCCAGGGCAGGTGCAGGTCCGTCATGAATGATCGCCGAAGGATTCCGTCGTATAGCGCGCCACCTGGACGCGGTCCGACCAATGGTTCGTTGGCAAGCCGGCCTTGCGCTTGAGCTGGTTGAGGAAGTCCCGTGCCTTGGGTAGGGACTCCCAGACCGACGGCAGGAAGGTTCCGCGGGCCTGTCCATCGGTGAGGATGAGCCCGTCGATGCCGGGGCGGATCTGGGCCAGTAGGTCCGCCTCGGAGGTGAAGCTCATGGGTTCCGGGGGCGTCAGGACCGAGATATGGATCTCCAGGTCCGGCAACTCCCGGTGAGCCAGGGGCGCAAAGCGCGGGTCCCGGAAAGCGGCGGCGTAGGCATTGTCTGCCACGTCCCGCACCAGGGGTTCGACCGCCTCCAGGTGGCCGATGCAGCCGCGCAGTTTGCCCCCCAGATTCAGCGTGACGAAGGCGGCGAGCCGGGCACACAGGGGCTCCGGGTAGTCCGCCGGGTCGATTGGCAGGGGGCCACCTTGGTCCAGGCCGTGGGCGATGGAGCGCCGGGCCAGGTCAAGCAGGAGCCTGCGGTTTTCGGGTGTCATGGTCATTGGCAGGGAAGTTGTCAGTTGTCAAGCCGCATGTCCGTCAGGCGAGGGCATAGGCGCCGTAGCCGACCACGCGGTCCTTGGGGCCTGCGGTGTCGCCGGAGTTGCGCAGATCCAGGGTGCGGGCGTGTAGCCCGCGGCGGCGCGCCTCGGCGAGGAGTCCGCTCACCGGGTTTCGTCCGCAGGCGGCGTGGTAGCCGATGTCCTCCAGGCGCAGGGCCTCGATGGCCTGGGAGGTCTCCGCGTCCATGGCCTGAGCGCGGCGGTAGTCCAGGTAGTGACTGAGGTCGGAGCTGATAACGATCAACGTCTCGTCGCCGCCCCAGAGGCGGGCCAGTACCTCTGCGACCTCCTCCGCTCCGGCGTCTCCCACCAGGAGCGGGACCAGGCTGAAGCTGCCCAGGGTGAGTTGCAGGAAGGGTAGCTGTACCTCCAGGCAGTGCTCGCCCTCGAAGGGGATGTCCGACTCCGCCACCTGGGGCAGATCCGCCAGGCTCGCCAGGGCCTCGCGGTCCACCGGAACGCTCCCCAGCGGAGTCAGAAAGCGATCCGCCCGACTGTAGGCCAGGCCCCGGATGGCGACGCGATGCGTCGGTCCGAGCAATATCACCCGGGTGATGCGGCCGGCCAGCGGGGCGATCCGGGCATAGGCGCTGCCGGCAATGGGGCCAGAGTAGACATAGCCCGCGTGGGGTGCGATCACTGCCTTTGGCGGCGGTTCGGAGGGGCCGGGCGCAACCGCCGCGGCCAGGTAGCCGTGTACCTGCTGGGCGAGCGTCTCGGGGTCGGCCGGGTAGAAGAGCCCGGCCACGGAGGGCTGACGGGTTGTGGCCATGGATGCCTCGCTGGTCCTGCCTGCACATGGGCTTTCGGGCTTACAAGTCTAACAGCCCACAAGGTCAGTTTGATCCATCAGCCTTTCGTTGCTCTAATCCCGGGCTCTTCCCAAGCCTACCTCAGGTATCGGCCATGTCTCTCCAGCCTGTCATCCTCTCCGGTGGGTCCGGCACCCGCCTCTGGCCACTGTCCCGCGAGGCCTACCCCAAGCAGTTTCTGGCCCTGACCAGCGACTACACCATGTTGCAAGAGACGGTGCGGCGCCTTGACGGCCTGGAGGAGGAGCACCCCCACCACGGCGTCGGCATGGTGGACCCCATCGTGGTCTGCAACGAGGCCCACCGCTTCCTGGTGGCGGAGCAGATGCGTCTGATCGGGCGCAGCCCAGCGGCCATCATCCTCGAACCCAAGGGGCGCAATACGGCGCCGGCACTGACCCTGGCGGCACTGGCCGCGACCCGCTCTGGCAAGGACCCGGTGCTGCTGGTCATGCCGGCGGACCACACCATTGTCAACGAGCCCGCGTTTCGAGCGGCGGTGGCGGACGGGTTTCGTCTGGCCAGCCAGGGGGCGGTGATCACCTTCGGTATCGTCCCCAACGCCCCCGAGACCGGGTACGGCTATATCCGCCAGGGTGCCGCCTTCGTCGATCCCCGGGTCGCCGGGGCAGCCTTTGCCCTGGACGGTTTCGTTGAGAAACCGGACGCGGTCACCGCCCAGGGCTACCTGGAGGGGGGCGACTACCTGTGGAACAGCGGCATCTTCATGATGACGGCGTCCCTGTGGTTGTCACTGATCGAGCGATTCCGTCCGGACATCGCCGAGGGCAGCGCCAGGGCCTTGAGTCAGGGCTCCGCCGATGGCGACTTCGTGCGTCTGGACACCGGCGCCTTTGCCGCCTGTCCGAGCGATTCCATCGACTATGCGGTCATGGAGCGCATTGCAGGCAGTCAGGTCGAGGGCGATACCCAGGCGCTGGTGCTCCCGCTCAACGCTGGCTGGTCCGACGTGGGCGCCTGGCCGGCCCTTTGGGAGGTGCGCAAGCAGGATGGGGATGGGAACGTGCTGGACGGAGACGCCTTCGTACACGACTCCCACAACAACCTGCTCATGGCCACGAGCCGAATGCTGGCCGCCGTGGGGGTGGACGATCTGATCGTGGTCGAGACCCCGGACGCCGTGCTGGTCACGCGCAAGGACCGCGCCCAGGACGTCAAGCTGGTCACCCAGTACCTACAGCGGGAGCAGCGGATGGAACATCGGCATCATCAACGGGTGCACCGACCCTGGGGGGCCTTCGAGGGCATCGGGCACGGCCCCAGGTACCAAGTCAAGCGACTCACCGTCAAACCCGGCGAGTCTCTGTCCATGCAGATGCATCACCACCGCGCCGAGCACTGGGTGGTGGTCACAGGCACCGCCAAGGTGACCTGCAACGACCAGACCTTCCTGCTCACCGAGAATCAGTCCACCTACATCCCCGTTGGTGCCAAGCACCGTCTGGAGAATCCCGGCACCATCGCCCTGGAGATCATCGAAGTGCAGTCCGGCGGCTATCTGGGCGAGGATGACATCGTCCGCTTCGAGGATGTCTACCGGCGCAGTTCGACCGACGGCTAGCGCCCTCGTCGGGGGTCCGCTGCGGGGACCGACGACGCAGGCCAGCGGGCCTAACCCGCCCCGGCCTAATCAGCGGACCCGACGTCCAGGCCCCAGTTCCGGTAAGATCCTGCCCTTTTTCCAGGCGGGAAAACGACATGGGTTTCAAATGCGGCATTGTGGGTCTGCCCAACGTAGGCAAGTCCACCCTCTTCAACGCCCTGACCAAGGCGGCCATCGCGGCGGAGAACTACCCCTTCTGCACCATCGACCCCAACGTCGGTGTGGTGCCCCTGCCGGACCCGCGGCTCGACCACATCGCCGCCATCGTCAAGCCCAAGGCCACTCTCCCCACCAGCATGCAGTTCGTGGACATCGCGGGCCTGGTGGCCGGCGCCTCCAAGGGTGAGGGGCTGGGCAACAAATTCCTCGCCAACATCCGCGAGACCGACGCCATCGCCCATGTGGTGCGCTGCTTCGTCAACGACGACGTGATCCACGTCGCCGGCAAGATCGACCCCCTGGGCGACATCGAGGTCATCGACACCGAGCTGGCCCTGGCCGACCTGGAGTCCGTCGAAAAGGCCCTGGACCGTGCCACACGCGCCGCCAAGACCGGCGACAAGAAGGCCGGAGTGCGCCAGGAGCTGCTGGAACGGGTGCGCGACCAGCTCAACGTCGGCCACGCCGTGCGAGCGCTAGGGCTGGACGCCGACGAGCAGGCCGAGATCCGCGACCTGTTCCTGCTCACCAACAAGCCCACCATGTACATCGCCAACGTCGCCGAGGATGGTTTCCAGGACAATCCCTACCTGGACGCCGTGCGCGCCCACGCCGAGCGCGAGGGTTCTCAGGTGGTCCCCGTCTGCGCCGCCATCGAAGCCGAGATCGTCGAGCTCGAAGAGGACGAGCGCGAGGTCTTCCTGGCCGATTTGGGCCTGGACGAACCCGGCCTCAACCGCGTGGTGCGGGCTGGCTACCAACTGCTGGGCCTGGAAACCTACTTCACCGCCGGCCCCAAGGAGGTGCGTGCCTGGACCATCCCCAAGGCCGCCAGGGCCCCCCAGGCGGCAGGGGTCATCCACTCGGATTTCGAGCGCGGCTTCATCCGCGCCGAGGTCATCGGCTATGACGACTTCATCGCCTGCAAGGGCGAGCAAGGTGCTAAGGAGGCTGGAAAACTGCGCTCCGAGGGCAAGGAGTACGTGGTCAAGGACGGCGACGTGGTCCACTTCCGCTTCAACGTCTGACGGCAAGGGCACCGACATCTGCGCCGACAGGCGCCAAGCACCTGTAGGGTGGATAAGGCGCGCGGCACGGTGGCAGGGGTCGGATACAGGACCTGCGCGCGCCGCATCCACCATCGAGCCCTGCCTGCACCTCTTGGGTTGCCAGGTAGCCCAGGCCGGGATGGCCTGGCAATGGGGCCAGAGAAGATAGGGAGATAACGGGCCAGGCTCAGATTCTTAGTTGGTCAGGATCGGAGAAAGATAACGCACGATACGTTGACCGGAAACGCGCCGAGCCAACACCAGCGAGACCGACCGGGAGGAGAGCCTGGATCAACAACTGCTCGATGCCTACCTGAGCGCCGAGTACTGGGTGGAGGAGGTTTCGGTCCCCTTCGCGCTCCGGGTCGGGTCCGGGTCCGAGGCGCTGCGCGCCTTGCATGTCGAATGCGGGGTATCGTGCTCGGCGTTCCTCACGGCCTACAACCCGGGCAGCCGTCCACACTCGGATACATGGAACCGACACGCCCAGGATCGGATGGAGGCCGACCTCACTCGCGAAGGTTTTGCCTTACGGCGTGGGGTCGGCCGGGACCCGTTGGGCGTATGGCCCCGAGAGCCCAGCGTGCTGGCGCTTGGCATCCCGCGCGACAATGCCGAGGTGATCGGTCGGCGTTATGGCCAAAATGCCGTCGTGTGGAACGGTACCGGCGGAATCCCGGAGCTGCTGGTACTTGTTCGCGCCGATTGACCTCGGCCATCCGCGGTTTGCACTGCGCCCCTGCACCGATCCGAGAGCTCAGCTCGCGATGGTCACGTAATTGCAATGTTTGCGCCGTACCGTGCCTTCAAGTCCCTGGGTAGCCAGGGCATGTGATCCTCGTGGCCAAATCTACGCTTGGCCCGACACGGCTGCCGAAATACAGCGGTGTTTCCGCCGGTGGCGAGAGCGATCGAAGCCATGACCAATAAGGAGCGCCACATCGATGAAACTGACTACCCGCCTACGCATCGGCGAGAAGATCGCCCTGGGCCTCGGGATCCTCGGACTGATTTTTCTCGGTGTCATCTGGCATGACCGCTCGATCCTGCAGGGCGTGCTCAAAGATTTTGCCCACCTGCAGTCGGTCTACGGCGCCCGACAGTCCTACGCCTTCCGGATCGAATACCACCTTGCAGCCATGCGCGGAGCCGAGCAGGCATTCGTCGCACGGCGTGACCCAGCACAGGTCGCGGAATTGGCCAGGCAAGCGGATGGGCTGGACGCGGAAGCCGCGGGTCTAGCCGGGTTGGATCCGGAATCCGCCCAGGCGGCGGACGAGATTCGTACCCTCGCCCAGGACTACCGGACGCGTTTTGGGGCCATCGCCGATGCATGGGAGGTTAAGGGGCTGGACCACGACTCGGGGCTACAAGGTGCCTTTCGTGACCGCGCCCACGAGCTCGAGGCCCTGGCAGGCCGCTATAGCCTCCAGGTGCCGGGCCTCGAACTCCCGGTCCTGCAGCTTCGGCGGCGGGAGAAGGATTACCTGCTGCGTGGCAATGCCACCTATGTCGAGATGGTGGATGCGATCAGCGCTCAGCTCGCCGAGCGCATCTCGGCATCATCCCTGGAGGCCCCGGAGAAGACCCAGCTTGCGGGCCTCCTCGATGGCTACGTTCGGGATTTTCACGCCCTGGTGGACCAGGACCGGCGCATCGCCGAGCTGACCGCAGAGATGGACGCGGCGGCATCTCGCATCACGCCCTTGGTGGCGAAAAACCTGGAGCAGGCCCAAGAACAGCTCGACGCCATGTCCGGGCGGCTCGCCCTGGATTCTGCCGCACGCGCCAGCCAAGGGTTGATGGTGGCTCTGGGGGCCGCAGTCCTGGGCGCCCTGCTCGCCCTGCTGCTCACCGTGAGCATCGTTCGGCCGGTCCGGCAAATGGCCGGGCTACTGAACCGCCTGACCCATGAGAGTCCGAAAGAGCGCATCGCGGTGGATCCGGACGGCCGCGACGAGATCAACCACATGGCCATCTCCCTCAACACCCTGGCGGACCATCGGACCCGCTTCATCCAATGGTGGCGCGCCTCTATACAAGAGGCCACGGCCCTGCGGGATCTAGGCTCCGCGACTGACTCGGACGAGCGGCGCGACGCGGAGGCGGAGTTGGACCAGGCCAGCCGCGCCAAGGCCGCACTGCTCGCGGGGGAGCGTGACCACATTACCGCCCAGGCGCGGCGAGTGCTGGCGTTGGCCGAGGGCTTGGATGCTCGGGCCGATGCTGCGCAAGCCGTTGCCCTGCGCAAATTGGCCGCCGACGTTTCCGATCACCTCGATATGCTCGATGCCAAATAGCGGCTACTTGAGCTTGATGGCAAAGGTATCCATGCCCTTGGCCTTGAGTTGGCCGCGGGCTTGGTTGACCGCCTGCTTGCCCTGGTAGGGGCCGGCCTGGACCCGGTGATAGGTGTCCTTGCCGTTCACGGTGACGCTCTGGACCCGGGTCTGGATGCCCTGCATGGCGAGCTGGGCCTTAAGGCGCTCGGCGTCGGCGGCGGTGCGCAGGGAGGCAACCTGTACCATATAGGTGTTGCCGTCGCCCTTGGGCGCATCAGACTTCTTGGCCACCTCCGACGGCTTGTCTTCCGGCTTTTTCACCTCCGGCTTCTTGGGCTCCGGGTCGGCCAGTTCGTTTTCTGAGACTACAACTTCCAGTTCCGGCAGGATGTCGTGGAAGTCGAAGCGGGTCGGGACCACCGGTGTCGGTTCGGGCGACTCTGTCTTGGCCTGGACAGGAGCTGCTGCCTGGATCGGCGGGTTCAGCATCAGATAGAGCCCGACACCGAAGCCGCCGAGCACCAGCCCGAAGAAAAACCAGAAGCCACAGGGCTTGTTGGACCGGCGTCTGGGCTTTGGGCCAGGCTCGCGGGCCTTGTAGTCGATTGCCATGTCACATGCTCTCCGGGGCCGAGACCCCAAGTAATCCCAGTCCGTTTTGCAGGACCACCCGCACCGCCACGATCAACTTGATGCGTGCGTCACGCAGGGCCGGATCCGGGACCAGGAACTGGTGGGCGTTGTAGTAGGTGTGCAGCCCGGTGGCCAGTTCGCGCAGATAGTTGGCGATCTGGTGGGGCTCTTCGACCAGGGCTGCGGCCTCGATGACCTCCGGGTAACGGGCCAGGTCCTTGAGCAGGGCCTGCTCGTGGGGCTCGGTGAGCAGCTCCAGGTGGGTGGTGCCTGGGCTCGGCTCCAGGTCGATGCCCTTGTCCGCTGCCTGACGCAGGACGCTGCACACCCGCGCGTGGGCGTACTGGACGTAGTAGACGGGGTTGTCCGACGACTGGGACTTGGCCAGGTCCAGATCGAAATCCATGTGTTGCTCGCAGCGGCGCATGACGTAGAAGTAGCGGGCGGCGTCGCGCCCGACCTCCTTGCGCAGCTCGCGAAGCGTAACGAACTCCCCTGAACGGGTGGACATCTGCGCCTTCTCCCCGCCGCGGTAGAGGATGGCGAACTGTACCAGCAGCACGTCGAGCCGATCCGGGTCCTCGCCCAGGGCCTGGAGGGCCGCCTTGACCCGCGGGATATAGCCGTGGTGGTCTGCGCCCCAGATGTCGATGACCCGATCGAAGCCACGCTCCAGCTTGTCCGTGTGGTAGGCGATGTCGGAGGCGAAATAGGTCGACTGGCCGTTGTCGCGCACCAGCACCCGGTCCTTCTCGTCGCCGAAGCCGGTGGAGCGGAACCACAGGGCCCCGTCCTTCTCGTACGCATAGCCGCTGTGACGCAGGCGCTCCAGGGCGCGGTTGACTGCTCCGCCCTCGGTGAGCGAGCGCTCCGAGTACCACCGCTCGTAGGTCACGCCGAACAGGGCCAGGTCGTCGCGGATGTCGTCGAGGATGGTGTTGAGCCCGAGCTCAAAGACCAGGCGGTAGCGGTTGTCCCCCAGCAGGCGTTTGGCCGCGGCGATGACCCCGTCGATGTGGGTCTCCTTGTCGCCGCCGACCGGGGCGTCCGCGGGGACGCCGTCGAAGACTTCCGCGGCGGTGCAGCGGTAGGCGTCGGCGTGCTCGCGGTGCAGGCTGGCGGCGATGTCCCAGACGTAATCGCCCTTGTAGCCGTTGCTCGGGAAGTCCAGCGCCTCGCCGCACAGCTCCAGGTAACGCAGCCAGACGGAGGCGGCGAGGATGTCCATCTGACGCCCGGCGTCGTTGACGTAGTACTCCCGGTGGACCTCGAAGCCGACGGCCGCGAGCAGATCCGCTACCGCGGCCCCATAGGCCGCCCCACGCCCATGGCCCACATGTAAAGGGCCTGTGGGGTTGGCGGAGACGAACTCCACCTGGATCCGCTGTCCGGCCCCCAGGGTGCTGCGCCCATAGGCCGGGCCCTCGGCCATGATCTGCGGGATCAGGGCCAGATAGGCCCCTGGTGCGAGGCGGAAGTTGATGAAGCCAGGCCCCGCCACCTCGACCCCGGAGATCAGCTCCGAGGCCGGCAGCGCGGCGATCAGGCTCGCGGCCAGGTCGCGTGGTTTGGTACTGGCGAGCTTGGCCAGGACCATGGCGGCGTTGCTGGAGAAGTCCCCGTGGCTGGGGTCGCGCGTGCGCTCCAGTTGTGGGTCGGGTAGCGCATCGTGGGGGATGGTGCCGGCGTCGGCAAGCTGCCTCAAGGCGGCAGCCAGGAGGGCCTTGACCTGTTGCTTCATGGGGTCCTGTCGCTCTAGCGGGGTTGTGCGAGGCGGCGACCGGGGTTCCGGCAGATGCCCCGGCGATGGGTCTGGAGAGCCCGGGACTCGGTCGCGAGATTAACCGCGAAGGATACAGGAATCCCGCCCCTAGTACCCTGTTTCACCCTATTTTGCATTCTCAGAGCCCCCCTAAGGCGTCACGCCAAGGCACGGCCCGCCGGGAATAGCGAGCCCTATTTCCAAGGGCTGTAACGCAGGCGTGGCGCCTTAGGGGGGCTCCCTGCGGGCGAGGCGAGAAGCGGCCATCTGCGGCGTTACGCGAGCTTGAAATAGGGGTGGCTATTGCTGCGCTCGCGTGCCTTGCATATGACCGCTTCTCGCCTCGCTGAGGACGCAAAATAGGGTGAAACAGGGTACTAAAGCATTTGCCCTCAAAGCATCGCTAAAGCATCTCCAGGGGGTCCACATCCAGTGACCAGCGCGCGCCCGCCGGGACCTTGAGGCTGCGCAGCTCCGGCACCCAGGCGGCGAGGAGCCCTTGCAGGGCGCGGCGCTGGGTCGCCTGGATCAGGAGCTGAGCGCGGTAGCGCCCGGCGCGCCGCTCCATGGGGGCCGGGACTGGGCCCCACAGGCTCGGGGCGGGCAGAGCCCGGTCGCCTGCCAGGTCACGAGCCAGTATTCGCGCCAGGTCGGCGGCCCGGGTGAGCAGATCGGCGGCGTCCGCGGCGCTGCGGCCTTCGGCCCGCAGCAGGGCCTGGTGGGCGAAGGGCGGCAGCAGGGCGGCACGGCGCTCCTCCAGGGCCCCATCGGCGAAGGCCCCATAGCCGCCGCCGAGCAGGGCCCTGAGCAGGGGGTGCTCGGGGTGGCGGGTTTGGAGCACCACCCGCCCCGGGCGCTCCGCCCGCCCGGCTCGTCCGGCGACCTGGACGATGAGCTGGGCCAGGCGCTCGGGGGCCCGGTAGTCGGTGCCGTACAGCCCCTGGTCCAGGTCGAGCATCGCCACCAGGGTGACCCCGGGCAGGTGGTGGCCCTTGGCCAGCATCTGAGTGCCGATGAGGATCGGGAAGTCTCCCCGCCTGGCCCCCTCCAGCAGGCGCGCCAGGCGCCCGCCGCGGGTGCTGTCCCTGTCGATACGCGCCAGCGGGATGCCTGGGAAGAGGCGCTCGACCTCCTCCTCCAGGCGCTCGGTCCCCTGGCCGAGGGCGCGCAGGTCCTCTTTGGCGCAGTCCGGACAGGCGGGGGGGATGGCACGGGTCCAGCCGCAGTGGTGGCAGGCCAGTCGGCGCCGGGTCAGGTGCAGGGTCAGGCGGGCGTCGCAGTGGGGACAGGCGCCCACCCAGCCGCAATCGTGACAGGTGAGCACCGGGGCGAAGCCGCGCCGGTTGAGGAACAGCAGGACTTGATTGCCGGCGGCCACCTCGGCGGCGACGTCGCGGATCAGGACCCGGGACATGCCGCCCTCCAGGGGCTGGGCGCGGATGTCCAACACGTCCAGGCGCGGTGGGCTGGCGCCACCGGCCCGACGGGTCAGGTGTAGCCATTGGTAGCGCCCGCTGCGGGCGTTGTGCAGGGTCTCCAGGGCCGGGGTGGCCGAGCCCAGGACCACCGGGCAGGCGGCGCGCTGGGCCCGGCGCACCGCCAGGTCCCGGGCCGAGTAGCGGAACCCCTCCTGTTGCTTGAAGGACAGGTCGTGCTCCTCGTCCACCACCACTAGGCCGAGGCGCGGCATCGGGGTGAAGACCGCCGAGCGGGTGCCCAGCACCAGGGCCGCGGAGCCCTCGGCGGCGGCGCGCCAGGCGAGCTCCCGGTCGCGCTCCGTCAGCCCGGAGTGGAGCACAGCCATCGGGGCACCCAGGCGGGTCTGGAGGCGGCGTTCGAGCTGGGGCGTGAGCCCGATCTCCGGGACCAGGACCAGGGCCTGGCGGCCGGCGGACAGGGCGTCGCGGATCAGGTGAAGGTAAACCTCGGTCTTGCCGCTGCCCGTGACCCCGTCGAGCAGGCAAGCGCGAAATCCCGTGCCGGCGCGGATGCGCGCCAGGGCCTCGGCTTGCTCCGGGTTGAGGTCCGGACCCGGGGCCGTGTGGCCCGCCGCTGGGGTCTGATCCAGCACGCAGGGCTCGACCCAGCCCTTGGCGACCAGGGCGCGTAGGCTGGCGCTGCAATCGCCCAGGCCGCGGTTCAGGGTTGCGCCCGCCTCCGGGCCCAGCCCCAGTTGGGCCAGCACCGCCGCCTGACGGGGCGCGCGGGCCAGGCCGGTCGGGTTCTGGGCCGCACCGGCCGGGGTCAGGCGCCAGCCGCGCCGCTGGGGGTCCAGCAGGGGCTCTGGCCGGCGCAGCCTAGCGGGTAGGGCGCCGAACAGGACCTCGCCAAGGGGGTGGCGGTAGTAGCTCGCTGCCCATTGGATCAGCTCCAGGTCCGCCGGGCCGAGCAGGGGGTGTGGGTCCAGGACGGCACTCACGGGCTTGAGGCGGCGCGGGTCTTGGTCCGTGTCGGTAGCTTCGCCGAGGACCATACCCACCCGCTGGCCTGGCCCGAATGGAACCAGGACCCTGGTGCCGATGGCTATGGTCGCAGGTGCTGGCTCCGGGCTCGGCTCCGGGCCCGACTGCAAGTCTGCGCCTGGCGGCAGATAATCGAAGACAGCGGCCAGTGGCAGATCCACCGCAACGCGCAGGTACCGACCACCGATCTTGGGGCTTGCACCCTGAGCCGTCACAGGGGCGGAACCTCTGGCCGGAGACGCACTGCCGTTTGGCGCCGATATTTCGGAAAAATATTGCGAATGCGTGGCAAGTTCCTGACCGCCTTAGAGAACCGCGCGCTGTTCACAGCTTCTGTGGATAAGTCTGTGAACAAGCTTTGATGAATGCCCACGGGTGCGCATCATTGCTAGGCTCCTGTCAGGTTGGCCAAAAAATAGTCATGACAAAAAAGTGATTTAAAAACATGGCTTTGAAATTCATTATCGAAGACTGATAAATTGAATTCCCAGACTCCATTTAGGCTTGCTATACACCCCATGCCCTTGTGCACAACCTTGTGCGAAACGACACAGATAACCCGCACTGTCAACCGGTAATTGTCCGTGCGGCGTTGGGTGCTAACCCCCCGGGACAGGCAAGGGCGACGAGGCAGCGGACCCGCCATGGTAGTCCTTCTGGGTGTCTTGAATGGCACCCGCAACTGTGTACCATGCTCGCCAAACCCCGACCCGAAGCAAGACCATGGTGCAATTGAGCCAGCAGGTATTACGCACGGACCTGGCGGGGCTACCCCTGGAGTGGGTGAGCTACCGCGACGCCGCCAGGCTCTACTGCCTTGGCCAGGTCGCCTATGCCTGCGGCAACACACTGTTTGTGCTTCACGGAGGGACCAACTCGGTGACGCGTCGCCGCAGCGAGTTGGCCATCCACTCCATTATCGCCACTGTCGGCAGTCGTCACGCCCTGGCCAAGCTCAACGGCAACTATGCCCCGCCCCTGAGCAACAACACCCTGTTCCAGCGTGACGACCATACCTGCCTGTATTGCGGCGGGCGCTTCTCCCCACGGCACCTGTCCCGGGACCACGTCCAACCCCTGAGTCGGGGCGGGCGCAATCGCTGGAGCAATGTGGTCACCGCCTGTGTGCGCTGCAACAACTACAAGGCTGGGCGCACCCCGGAGGCGGCCGGGATGGAACTCCTGGCGGTGCCTTTCGTGCCGACCCACGCCGAGTACGTCTTCCTCATGGGGCGCCACGTCCTGGCGGACCAGATGGCATTCTTGCGTAGCCATTTCCCCCGCACCAGCCCCTTGCTGGATCGGGCGGCAGGCACCTGAACCCATGACCGCCGTCCTCCGGCAGATCGCTGAGCATATCGGCGCGGCCGCGGGCCACCCATTCGATACCGCTCAGGGGCGCAACCTCGGTGGGGGCTGTATCAACACGGCCCTGGTGCTGAGTGACGCCGCCCACAGCTATTTCGTCAAGCTGAACCGTGCAGAAGGGTTGCCCATGTTCGAGGCCGAGGCGGCGGGTCTGGCGGAGCTGGCCGGGACCGCCACCCTGCGCGTGCCCGAGCCCCTGTGCACGGGGGTCGCCGGGGGGCAGGCCTTTATTGTCATGGAACATCTGGACCTGGGTGGCCGCTCGTCCGGGGCCAAAGCCGGGAGTTTGTTAGCCGCCATGCACAGGACCACCAGTGACGCGTTCGGCTGGGGGCGGGACAACACCATTGGCTCGACGCCCCAGCCCAATCGGCGAGACGCGGACTGGGCCCGCTTCTGGGCCGACCAACGCCTTGGTTTCCAACTCGGGCTCGCCGCCAGAAGCGGCCATGGGGGCGCCCTGCAACGCCAAGGTGAGGCCCTGATCGACAGGCTGCCGGCGCTGCTCGATCATGGCCCGATCCCATCCCTGCTGCATGGTGATCTGTGGGGCGGCAACATGGCCTTCACTCGGGGCGGCGAGCCGGCGATCTTCGACCCCGCGGTCTACTACGGAGACCGGGAGGCGGACCTGGCCATGACCGAGCTGTTCGGTGGCTTCGGCAGCGACTTCTACGCGGCCTACCGGGAGGCCTGGCCCCTGGAACCCGCCTACGCCACTCGGCGGGACCTCTACAACCTTTACCACATCCTCAATCACCTCAACCTCTTTGGCGGCGGCTATCTGGGCCAGGCCCTGGGTCTGATGGGGCGGCTTTTGGCTCAGGTGCGGTGACGTTTATGTGACGGTTGTGTTAAAAAGCTTCCCATCGCCGGAAACCGCATCCCGACGCCATTTTGAACTACGCAGAGCCCATTTTTCATATGCCCAGAGAACTCCTCATCTTGCGTCACGCGAAGTCGGACTGGGGCAGCGGCGCCAAGAGCGACTTCGCGCGTCCCTTGGCCAAGCGTGGCAATAAGGATGCCGTGCGGATGGGTGCATGGCTCTATCGCGAAGGCTTGGTGCCCGACTTGGTGATCAGTTCTCCCGCGGAGCGTGCCCGTCAGACCACCCAGGCGGTGTGCAAGGGCCTGGACTATAAGCGTAAGGCGGTCATCTTGGACAAAGCCATCTACGAGGCGACCCCGGAGGATCTGCTCCAGGTGCTGGCGGGGCTGCCGACAGACGCCAAGACGGTGCTGTTGGTCGGCCACAACCCCGGCCTGGAACTGCTGCTCGACCATCTGGTCGGGGACGACATGGAAACCCCTGATGATGGCAAGGTCTTACCGACTGCGGCCCTGGCTCGTCTGGATATGCCGAATGACTGGTCGGATCTCACCGAGGGTTGCGCCCAACTCGTCAGCCTGACTCGCCCAAAGACGCTGCGCGGCGACTGACGCCGGACCTTTAGGAACGGCCTAGCATCCATCTACGGCACTCGGGGGTTGCGCGCGAGGTTCGCCCTGGGGCGGCCTCCGGAAAGTTCAGGGGTCTCACCGGTAGCGGTGTAGATCACCCGCTCCGCGATGTTGGTCGCGCGGCAGGCGGCCCTCTGGTAGTCGCGTACGGTCCATAGCAGCAAGACGCCCGCCCGCGCCGTGGCCACATCGGCGACCTTCACCACCAGATCCAGCGCCTGTGCGTGCAAGGGGTCAGCGTTTGTCAGGAAGCGGATACAATCCCGCGATTAACGGCGAGACCGGGACGGGACCAACGACATGAATTATTGCAGCCAGTGTGGCGCCAGGGTCGGGGTATGGGTCCCGGAGGGTGACAACCGACCGCGCCATGTCTGCGGGGGCTGCGGTGCCATCCATTACCAGAACCCTAAGGTGGTGGTGGGGTGTATCCCCGAGTGGGAGGACAAGATCCTGCTGTGTCGCCGGGCCATCGAGCCGCGCCATGGCCTCTGGACCCTGCCGGCGGGCTTTATGGAGCGTGGCGAGTCAGCGCATGACGGCGCGGCTCGGGAGACCCTGGAGGAGGCGCAGGCCCGGGTCGAGGTCTTGGGGCTCTTTACGCTGTTCAGCCTGCTGCACATCGACCACATCTATTTGCTGTTCCGCAGCCGTCTGCTCGACCGCGATTTCGGGCCGGGGACAGAGAGCCTGGAGGTGCGGCTGTTTGACGAGGCGGATGTCCCCTGGGACGAGCTCGCCTTCACCGTGGTTCGGGAGACCCTCAGGCTCTATTTCGCCGACCGCCGGGCGGGCCGCTTCGGCCAGCATTCCGGGGAGATCCAGCGACATCCCGACGACCCGCGACGCTATCGGGTCCGGTTCCCGGGACAAGGTGCAACGGATTGAGGCGTTGACCGGCCGCACACTGGAACTCCTAGCCCCCGCCAAGACCGCCGCCATCGGCCGGGAGGCGATCCTGCATGGGGCGGATGCGGTCTATATCGGCGGTCCGGCCTTCGGTGCCCGCCACAATGCCGACAACCCGGTGGCTGAGATCGCCGGCCTGGTCGAGTACGCCCACCGCTTTCACGCTCGCATCTTCGTCACCATCAACACCATTCTCCATGACGACGAACTGGAGCCCGCCCGACGCCTGATCTACGCCCTCTACGAGGCCGGGGTCGATGCCCTCATCGTCCAGGACCTGGGGCTCCTGGAGCTGGACCTGCCGCCCATCGACCTGCATGCATCCACCCAGTGCGATATCCGCACCCCGGAGAAGGCGGCCTTCCTGGCCCAGGTGGGTTTCTCACAGATCGTCCTGGCCCGGGAGCTGAGCCTGCCCGAGATCGCCGCGGTACGGGCCGCGGTGCCGGCGGACACCGTGATCGAGCACTTCATTCACGGTGCCCTGTGCGTGGCCTTCTCCGGCCAGTGCAACATCAGTCACGCCCAGACCGGGCGCAGCGCCAATCGTGGCGACTGCTCCCAGGCCTGCCGTCTGCCCTATACCCTGGAGGACGGCCAGGGGCGGGTGGTCGCCTTCGACAAGCACCTGCTCTCCCTCAAGGACAACAACCAGAGCGACAACCTGGCGGCCCTGATCGACGCCGGGGTGCAGAGCTTCAAGATCGAGGGGCGTTACAAGGATGCGGACTATGTCAAGAACATCACGGGCCACTATCGACTGTTGCTGGATGCCCTGATCGACGCCCAGACCGACTTGACACGCGCCTCCAGCGGGCACACCCGCTTGTTCTTTACGCCGAATCCGGACAAGACCTTCCACCGCGGCGCCACCGACTACTTCGCCACCGGGCGCAAGGCCGATATCGGTGCCTTCGATACGCCGGCCTTCGTCGGCCTGCCGCTCGGCATGGTCACGCGCGTCGGGCCGGACTGGTTCGAGATCGAGACCACCGAGTCGATGGCCAACGGCGATGGCCTGACCTATCTGCACAAGCGCAGCGTGGTGGGGCTCCAGGCCAACCGCGCCGAGGCCGTGGCTGCCAACCGTCGGCGGGTCTGGCCAAACGAACCCATCGCAGCCCTGCCTGGGCTGCGCCCCGGCATTGGCATCAGCCGCAACCGCGATCACGTCTGGGAGCAGGCCCTGAGCCGGGAGTCCGCGCAGCGGCGCATCCCGGTCACCGCCGGCTTGACCGAGACCGCTGCCGGCCTATCGCTGACCCTGACCGACGCCGATGGCATTCAGGCCGGCGCCGAGTTGATCTGCGCGAAGGATCCGGCGCGGGACCCGGACCGGGCCGAGGCGACCGTGCGCGAGCAGCTTGCCCGTCTGGGCGGCACCGACTTCGATCTGACCAGGCTGGAGCTGGCCTGGTCCCGACCCTGGTTCGTTCCGGCCTCCGCCGTGAACCGGCTGCGCCGCGATGCGGTGGAGTCCTTGCGGGAGGCTCGCCGGGCCGCCTATGTGCGACCTAGTCGCAGGCCCGAGGCCGCGCCGCCCCCGATCTACCCGGAGGCATCCCTGAGCTACCTCGCCAACGTCTACAACGCTGCCGCGCGGGCCTTCTACGCCCGCCACGGGGTCGGGCGAATCGAGCCTGCCTACGAGGCGCACCAAGCGCCCGGCGAGGTCTCGTTGATGATCACCAAGCACTGCCTGCGCTATGCCTTCAGCCTGTGTCCCAAGCAGGCCAAGGGCGTCACCGGGGTCCAGGGGCAAGTGCGCGCCGAGCCCATGACCTTGGTCAACGGCGACGAGCGTCTGACCCTCCAGTTCGACTGTCGTGCCTGCGAGATGCATGTGGTGGGCAAGATGAAGCGACGCATCCTCAAGGCCCCGCCGCCGGGGCAAAGCACCCGGGCCGACGGCTAACGCCGTCCGCAATGAAGGCGATTTCCGTCAATTCTCAGACCATCCTGCTTGTCCTTTCGCCCGGCTTCGGCGTCGCGACAACCGTTGCATCCTGGAAAAAGCAATTCGGCGGGTCTCTGTAGGAGCCGGCGGACGGGTTGTCAGTCCGACCGGGCGCGGCTGATCCAGTGGATGACCCTGCGGTACAACTCTTTCAGTCCTATCGGCTTGCCCAGATAGTCATCCATCCCGGCGGCCAGGCACTGCTCCCTGTCGCCAGGCATGACGAGCGCCGTGAGCGCGATGATGGGTGTGCGTCGCAGTGCCCGGTCGGTGCGCAGGCGACGGGTCGTTTCCAGTCCGTCCATCTCGGGCATTTGGACATCCATCAGGATGATATCGGGCGGCTGCTCCCGGGCGAGGTCGATGGCGCCGGCGCCGGAGCGGGCGACGAGTACCTCGCAGCCTTTGATCCGGAGATAGGTCGATAGCATCTCCAGGTTGCTTTCATTGTCATCGACCAGCAGGACACGCGGTTTCTGGAGTGGGTCGCCAGGGCCGCTCGTGTCGGGTAGTGGATCCGTGTCCTGCCGGAACTGATCGACGCTCTGGGCCTGCGGGTCCCAAGGCAGGACGATCTCGAAACGCGATCCCCGCCCGATTTCGCTCTGTACCTCAATGCGGCCCTGGTGCAGGGCCGCCATCCCCGAGGCCAGGGCCAACCCAAGCCCGCTGCCGTCGACCTGACTTGCAGGCACGCTATCCAATTGGACGAAGGGCTGGAACAGACGATCGAATTGACTTGCCGGTATCCCGACTCCGGTATCCCAGACGCCAATCCGCAATTCCTGCAACTCGGCGTTGGCCGTGACATCCAACCCGATGGCCCCGCCCTGGGGTGTGAATTTGACCGCATTGCCAAGCAGATTGACCAGGATCTGTTTGAGTCGGCGGCTGTCTCCCCGCACCAAACGCGCGCCGGGGTCGAGGGTAGAGGAAATCGTCAGTTCCTTGCGCTTGGCGGAGGGGCCGATGAGACGCAGGCTGGCATCACAGAGTTGATTCACCGGCACCTGGTCCCATTGCAACGGCAACTGTCCGGACGCCACCCGCGAAATGTCCAGGATGTCGTTGATGAGCTCGAGCAGATGGCTCCCATTCTCGTGGATGGTATGAATGGCCTTGTCTTGCTGTTTGCTCAACGGACCGAGCAAACCGTCGCCCATGGTCTCGGAAAGACCGAGGATGGCCGTAAGCGGGGTGCGCAGCTCGTGGCTCATGGCCGCAAAGAACTCATCCTTCGCCTGCGCGGTCCGGGCAAGCTCCGCGTTGGCTCGGTCGAGGTCCAGGGTGCGGCGATGCACCCGTTCGGCCAGTAGGGCTCTCTCCTGTGCCAGTGCATCGTGTGCCGCGAGCAAGGCCGTTTCCGTGTCCTTACGCGCGGAGATATCCGAGAAGGTCACGACTGCGCCAACCAAGCTGCCGTCCTGATGGATGGGGTTGGCATGATATTCGACGGGGAAGGCGCGGCCATCCGCGCGCCAGAACACCTCGTCATCGACGCGCACCGCCGTCCCTTCGTGGTAAGTCGTGACGGCCTTGCAGCAGTCGGCAGGATAATGCGTGCCGTCGGGTCGGGTATGGTGCACCGTCTCATGCATGTTGCGGCCAAGGAGCGCCTCTGGTGTCCCGTAGCCGAGCATCCGCGCGCTGGCGGGGTTGCAGAAGGTACAAAGCCCGTCAGTGTCGACCCCGAAGATACCCTCGCCGGTCGCCTCCAGGAGCAGACGGGAGCGCGCCTCGCTTTGGCTCAGACTTTCCTGGGCGCAGGCCAGACTCTCCTGCATCGTCTTGAGCGCGGACAGCATCTGCGCGGGTTCATCGACACCGCTCGCATGGACGGGTGTGGAAAAATCGCCGCTGCTGACCCGTCTGGCGATCACCGTGGCCACGGCGATGGGGCGTCCGATGCTGTGGTCGACCCACCAAATGAGCAAAAAGACCGCGATGCTCATACATCCCACCATGGTGAGCAGGATCTGACGCTTCAGGCCCCGGGTCTGGTCGTCGATCCGGGCCAGGGCCATCTGCTTTTCGGCAAGTGCGGCGCTCACGACCTCATCGAGTAGGTCGGTCGGTTGCCGGTCGATGCCTCTCACCCGTCCATCGACCTCCTGTTGGGAGTGCGGGTCCTGTGGGCGATAGAGCGCGAGCGCTGCGCGGTATTCCTCTCCCAGCCGCCTGTGCGCTTCCAGAAAGCGTATTGCAGTTCCTTGCGGTTGCGCGTCGCTGGTTAGCAACTGGATCAGTTGACTTAGGGTCTCGTGGGTGCGCGCCTCCTCCTGTTCGAAACGACCGAAGTAGTCAGCGAAGAGTCCTGCATCCTGCCCGCGGAGTAGAACATCCTTCCACTCCTGGACCTGCTTCTTGAAGTGAACCTGCGCCGAAAGCGCTGTGGTGACGATCGCTTCGCTGGTCTCGCGGACCATCGACTCCCGCTCGGATGCCTGAGTCAGTAGGAAGACCGCGAGTAGGCTGGCCGCGAGGTTGACGACCAGGATGGAGCTCAGCCCGACAGCAAGTTTGGTTCGAATGTGCATGGACTGCCAGCGGGAAGGGAGACGGCAGACCAAGGCCGAATCGGTAGGGAAAGCGAGGAAGGTCAAGCGTCGCGAGAACGCATATCGGGGCCCGATCTTAGACGCGTGCAGGGAACTGGGCAAGGGGGGCTCTGTGGCTGAGGTCGGTAGCAGGTGCGTTGTAGTTGGCGGACAGGGAAACTAGTCTAATACGACTTAGTTCATCCGAGGCTGCTATGCAGACTGTCAATATTTACGAAGCGAAGACGCATCTCTTCCGGCTCGTCCAAGCCGACGCCGCCGGTGGACTGCGCTGCGCTTGTCCACCCTACAGCTGCCCTGTTTCGGTTACGATCAGGTCGGTTTGCGGCGAGGCCTGACTGGCGCCTTACAATGCCCGATCCGCCAATCCCCCCACCTGGACCTGCCATGACCCCCGTCGACGCCTCCGCATTTTTCGCCCAGCCCGGGGAGCTGAACCCGGAAGATTACCTGGAACTCGATTACGCCTTCGAGTGCCAGGGCGATCCCCGGGTCGCCGCGGCAGCCCTGTGCAGCGAGCAGTCCACCGCCCAGTGGCATCGGGTCGGGGTGGACGAGGATTTCCGCCCCCGCTTCGCCGCCAAGGTGCTGCGGCTGTCCGTGGATGGCCGTCGCTCGTCCCCTTCCTGCCGGACAACTGGGGCGGCTCAAGGCGAGGTCTCTCTGTGTCGGGTCACCATCGCCCACCCCCACGGCAATTTTGGCCCGCGCATCCCCAACCTGCTCTCTGCGGTGGCGGGGGAGGGGGTCTACTTCGTCCCCGGTATCCCGCTTATCAAGCTCTTGGATCTGCGCCTGCCCGACCCTTATCTGGCCGAGTTCGAGGGGCCCCAGTTCGGCGTGGATGGCATCCGAGACCTGCTCGGGGTGCATGGCCGACCGGTCTTCTTCGGTGTCATCAAGCCCAACATCGGCCTGCCCCCGGAGCCCTTCGCGGGGCTGGGCTATCAGGGTTGGCTGGGGGGCTTGGACGTGGCCAAGGACGACGAGATGCTCGCCGATACCCCCTGGTGCCCGTTGGAGCGTCGCTCGGCCCTGCTGGGCGAGGCACGACGACGGGCGGAGGTCCAAACGGGGGTCCCCAAAGGCTATCTGGCCAACATCACCGACGAGGTCGAGCGGCTCTGCGACCTCCACGACTTGGCGGTCGCGAACGGAGCCAATCTGTTGTTGGTCAATACCATGACCCTGGGCCTGAGTGCCGTGCGCATGTTGCGCCGCCACGCCCGGGTCCCGCTCATCGGCCATTTCGCCTGTATCGCCGCGGCCAGCCGCCTGCCCGGCTACGGCATCCACACACGGGTGTTCAATAAGTTGCAGCGCCTGGCCGGGCTCGATGGGGTCATCATGCCCGGCTTCGGGGGGCGCATGGGCATGGATGAGAGGGAGGTGCTGGACGGGGTTTCAGCCTGCCTTAATCCCATGGGGCCCATCGCCCGCAGCCTGCCCATTCCGGGCGGTAGCGAGTGGGCCGGGACCCTGGAAGGGGTCTACCGGCGGGTCGGCGGGGTGGACTTCGGCTTCATCCCCGGACGCGGGGTCTTCGGGCATCCCATGGGCCCGGCGGCGGGGGCGACCAGTATCCGCCAGGCCTGGGACGCCATCGAGAAGGGTATGACCCTGGAAGACCAGGCAGCCACCTGCCCAGAGCTGCGCATGGCCATTGATGCCTTCGGTGGCGCTTGAATCGGGCTCTGGCGCCGTCAGTTCAAGGCCGTTAGTGTTTCGCTCAGGCACGGCCGACCCGCTGCGGTTGGGTCGAGCTTGCGAGGCCGAATGATCGATGCCAGAGGAAGGCGCATCGAGTTGGGCCTCGTACCTCGGCCCAACCTACAAGTTCAGGTTGGGTATGGTCCCCGCCTTGCCCCTGTCTTGGAGGATGACATCATGAACAGAACACCACTCGACGCGGCGGCCATCGAAAGCGCCCTGGATGTACTCAACGCGACGGCCACGGCCCCCTGGCAGGTCTGTCAGGGCAAGTTGAACAAGGAGTTTAGTTTCAACGATTTCGTGGCGGCCTTCGGCTTCATGACCCGGGTCGCGTTGGTGGCGGAGGCGATGAATCACCACCCGGAGTGGTTCAACGTCTATGCCAAGGTGCGCGTGGATCTGGCGACCCACGATGCCGGTGGCATCACGGAGCTGGACTTTGCCCTGGCGGGGCGCATCGAGGCGTTGGCGCGTTGATCCCCGGTCGACGCCCCCCGGTCTGCCGTTGCGGCGCACGGGTCTATCGTCCTGCAAAAAGCAAATTGGGCGCAAATCACGCAAATTAACGCAAATGGCCCAGTGGCTTAGGCTAAGCCCCGAGGCCATACACAGGGTGAGCCGGTTGCCCACACCAAGCGCCTTTTTATTTGCGTCTATTTGCGTTCATTTGCGGCTGAACTGCTCTTAATTAGGGTCACGCTGTGGCAATGGCGTCGCGGACCCGATTGAGTCTCCCGCGGACCTCCGACGCCAGTAGGGCAACCTCGGGCCTGTCCACCAGTTGCAGCACCGCCTCTGGGTCCATGAAGGCGACCACGACGCCGCCGTCCGCCTCCTCTCGCACCACCACGTTGCAGGGCAGCAGCAGCCCGATGTCCGGCTCCGCGTCCAGGGCCTGGTTGGCCAGGGGTGGGTTGCAGGCGCCGAGGATGCGGTACGGCCGCTTTTCGACCCCGAGCTTGGCCTTCAGCGTGGCCTGCACGTCGATGTCCGAGAGGATGCCGAAACCCTCAGTCTTCAGGGCCTCGGTGACCTGGGTGATGGCCTGATCGAAGGGGACCTTCAGCGTCGTGGAAAATCCGTACATGGTTCAAACCTCTGTTGTGGCGTGTGAAGAAGATGGGGCCGACGCCTGCGAGGCGAAGCGGCGCAGGCGCAGGCTGTTGGTGACGACGAACAGGCTCGACAGGCTCATGGCCCCCGCAGCGATCATCGGGTTGAGCAGCCAGCCGGTCCAGGGGTAGAAGACCCCGGCGGCCAGCGGAATGAGGGCCACATTGTAGGCATAGGCCCAGAAGAAGTTGAGGCGGATGGTTCGCAGGGTGCGCCTGGCAAGGGCCACCGCGTCCGCGACGCCGGTCAGCTCGCCCGTCATCAGGATGACCTCGCCGGCCTCCACGGCGATGTCCGTGCCGGTGCCGATCGCGATGCCCACGTTCGCCTGGGCCAGGGCCGGCGCGTCGTTGATGCCGTCGCCGACGAAGGCCACCCGACTGCCTTGCTCCTGCAACCGCTTGACCTCTGCCGCCTTGTCGGCGGGCAGGACCTCGGCCACCACGCGGTCGATGCCCACATCGCGTGCGACGGCTTCTGCGGTGCGTCGCCCGTCCCCGGTGAGCATGGTCAGTTCGAGGCCGAGGGCATGCAGCCGCGAGATCGCCTCCCGGCTGCTTGCCTTGATCGGGTCCGCGACCGCCATGACGGCCAGCAGCCGACCATCGGCCGCCACGTAGAGCGGGGACTTGCCGGCTTCGGCCAGGCGCGCCGGCAGCTCGGCTGCCGCATCCACCGGCACGTCGAGTCGCTCCATGAATCGGCCGGCGCCGACGGCGATTGGCCGACCGTCCACCCGAGCCTGGACACCGAACCCCGGCACCGCCTCGACGGCGTCCGCCCCGGGGAGCACCAGCCCCCGGTCCCGGGCGGCTTGGACGATGGCAGCGGCGATGGGGTGCTCGCTGTGCCGCTCGCAGGCCGCGGCCAGGGTCAGGGCCTCTGCCTCGGACGCACCGAAGGCATGGAAGTCCGTCAGGGCCGGGTGGCCCTTGGTCAGGGTGCCGGTCTTGTCGAGGACCACTTGATCTACCCGTGCCAGGGTCTCCAGGGCGGCGCCGCGTCGGAACAGGATCCCCAGGGCCGCGCCGCGACCGGTGGCCACCATGATGGCCGTGGGCGTGGCGAGCCCCATGGCACAGGGGCAGGCGATCAGCAGGACGCTGACGGCGGTGACGAAGGCGTAGCTGAGTGCCGGCTCAGGACCGAGCCACAGCCAGGCCAGAAAGGTCAGCAGGGCCGCGCCCATCACCAGAGGCACGAAGACCGCGGCGATGCGATCGGCCACGCGCTGGATCGGCGGTTTGCCGGCCTGGGCGTCCTCCACCAGGCGGATGATCTGGGCGAGGACCATATCCGCACCCACGCGGGTGGCGCGGTAGCGGAAGGCCCCGGTGCCGTTCATCGTCCCGCCCACCAGGGCATCCCCGGGCCCCTTACGGGCGGGGATCGGCTCGCCGGTGATCATTGACTCGTCGACGTGGCTGCCGCCCTCGGTCAGGGTCCCGTCCACCGGGATACGCTCCCCCGGCCGCACGGCGATCAGGTCACCGGGTACCACAGCCTCCGCGGGGATCTCCACCTCCGCATCCGCCCGCACCACCCTGGCCGTCTTAGGTTGCAGGCGCACCAGGCGGCGGATGGCCTCCGAGGTCCGGCCCTTGGCCAGGGCCTCCAGATAGCGCCCGAGCAGGATCAGGGTGACGATCACCGCCGCCGCCTCGAAGTACAGATGGGCGGTGCCTTGTGGGAAGAGGGCAGGGACCGTCAGCGCGGCCAGCGAGTAGAGGTAGGCCGCCGAGCTGCCGAGCATGACCAGGCTGTTCATTCCCGGCGCAAGGTGGCGTAGCTCTATCCAGCCGGAGGCCAGGAAGCGCCGCCCGGCCCAGAACAGGACCGGGGTGGCCAGGACGACCTGTGCCCAGCCCCAGACGGCCTCCGGTGCCAGGCCATGCATCGCGTCGCCCAGCCCAGGCAGGAGCATGGGCCCCATGCTGATCAGCAACAGCGGGAGGGTGAAGGCCGCCGCGAAGGCCAGGTCCCGCCGCAGTCCCGCCAGCTCCAGGGCCTGCCGTGCCTTGGTCGCGTCCGGCGCCTGCTCCTGCTCGGCGGGCTCGTAACCCGCCTCCCGGATGGCCTGGGCGATGCGCTCCCGGCTAAGGGTGTCCGGCAGGTACTCGACGGTCACCGACTCGGTGCTCAGGTTCACGGTCGCCCCGATCACCCCCGGCAGGGCCAGAATCGCCCGCTCCACCCGCCCTACGCAGGACGCACAGGTCATGCCGCCGACGCCGATGGTGGCGGACCCCAGCACCGGCTCGTAGCCGGCACCGCGCACCGCCTCCAGCAATTGCGGCACCAGGGCCTGATCAAAGCGCACCACGGCGGTTTCCGCCGCCAGGTTGACCGTCGCCGACTCGACCCCGGGCTGGCGGACAATCGCCCGCTCCACCCGCGCCACACAGGAGGCACAGGTCATGCCGTTCAGGCCGATGCGGATTTCGTGAGTCATTTGGGTACCCTGCCAGCTTGGGGGTCACATGGGGGCGGACCTTTGATAACGCCAGTCAGGATGGCTGGCCGGGGATTGCGTCCTTAAGAAGCGGCCCGGCGGTTCGAAACCCGGCGGATGCCAATCCGTCGGTGGAGTAACGCCTGCATTGCGTGCGCCGGCTATCTCACCCAGGAAGGTGTACGAAGCGCTTTTCGGGGCTTGTCGTTGGGTCCGTTCCAATACGACCCCGAGCTGCAGCAAGCCCTACTTCGCCAAGAGCCGCTCCAGGATGCCCCCATAGATGGCCGAAAGCCGCTCCAGGTCCGCCACGGCCACGCACTCGTTGGCCTGGTGGATGGTGGCGTTGAGCGGGCCCAGTTCCAACACCTGTCCACCCAGGGTGGCGATGAAGCGCCCGTCGGAGGTGCCGCCGCTGGTGGATAGCTCCGCTTGCTCTCCGGTGACCTCGGCGATGGCCCCACGCGCGGCTTCGACCAGGTCGCCCGCCGGGGTCAGGAAGGGGTTGCCGGATAGCCGCCAGGTCAGTTCGTAGTCGAAGCCGCCGGAATCCAGGATGGCGGTGACCCGGCGGCGGATATCGGCCTCGGTCAGCTCGCTGGAGAAGCGGAGGTTGAACTGGGCGCTGAGGCGCCCGGGGATGACGTTCTCCGCCCCGGTACCGACGTTGAGGTTGGCGATCTGGAAGCTGGTGGGCGGGAAGTGCGCGTTGCCCAGATCCCATTCCTCCGCCACCAGGCGGGCGAGTACCGGGGCGAAGGCGTGTACGGGGTTCTTGGCCAGGTGCGGGTAGGCGACGTGGCCCTGGCGCCCGATGACGGTCAGGAAGCCATTGATGCTCCCGCGCCGCCCGTTCTTGATGGTGTCCCCAAGCCGTTCGCGACATGACGGCTCCCCCACCAGGCACCAGTCGATGCCCTCGCCGCGGGCCTTGAGGGCCTCGACGACCTTGATCGTGCCGTCCGTGGCGACACCCTCCTCGTCGCTGGTGACGAGGAAGGCAATCGAGCCCCGATGGTCAGGGTGGGCTTGCACGAATCCTTCGGTGGCGGTCACCATGGCCGCGATGGATCCCTTCATGTCCGCCGCGCCGCGCCCGTAGAGCATGCCGTCCCGGATGGTCGGTTCGAAGGGGTCGGACTCCCAGTCCGGCGGTGGCCCTGGGGGTACCACGTCCGTGTGTCCGGCGAAGCAGAACAGGGGGGCAGCAGTGCCGCGCCTGGCCCAGAGGTTCGTCACGCCGTTGGAGGGCATGGGCTCCAGGTGGAAGCCCAACGCGGCCAAGCGCAGGCCCAGCAGGCCTTGGCAGCCGGCGTCGTCCGGGGTCACAGAGGGTCGGCCGATCAGGTCCTGGGCTAGGGCGAGGGTGGGCCGGTCTTTCATGGGCCGAAGATCTCCTGGTAGTGGGTCTCGCTGAATCCCAGGTGGCGGGCCGTGCCGGTGTCGAGCACCGGGCGGCGGATCATGGCGGGGGCGGCGAGCATCAGCGCCACGGCGCCGTCCTCGTCCAGTTCCTCACGTTGCTTGGCTGGGACCTTGCGCCAGGTGGTACCACGGCGGTTGATCAGGGCCTCCCAGCCTAGTTCCGCGACCCAGGCCCGCAGCAGGGGTTCGGGTAGGCCGTCGCGCTTGAAGTCGTGGAAACGGTAGTCGATGCCCCGGGGGGCGAGCCAGGTACGGGCCTTCTTGACGGTGTCGCAGTTCGGGATGCCGTAGAGGGTGATCATGGTGTCGTTCAGGCGGCGTCTTGGTGGGCTCGGGTCGGCTCAACCGGGGCGGGCTCGAACAGTGGCCGCATCGCCTGGTCCATGTAGGGTGTCGCCGCCGCGTTCTGTTCGCGCCGGACGCGCCGATAAAGACGCCAGACGCGCAGGGCATAGGCGAGCATGGGCCCGTAGGTTGCGGCGAACTCCCAGGCACGACGCGGGTAGAAGATCAGGGGGTTCTCCAGGGGGAAGCTCGGGCGGCGCTCCGTGCGGATCTTGCGGCGGATGAAGCCGCCCTGGAGCGGGTGGACACCCTCGAACTTGAAGCAGCCGTAAAACTCTAGGGCGATTTCCATGATCCGCTTGGGATTGCGATCCACCGTGGTGGCCCGGCGCATGAGGCGTTCGAGGTGCTCCAAGGAATAGTAGGCATCCCAGGCCTGACGGTAGATGCCCTGCCATTCCTCCTTGGTCATCTTCGGGTGGGTGGTGCAGACGTGCTCCAGGTCGTAGATGTTCATGTCGGGGTCGAGTGGGGCCCCGGCGGCTGTGAGGCGTTGGTGATCCACCGAGCCGGGCAATGGGGTCAGACAGAAGAACTCCAGGATATCCAGGGGCAGCTCGCGCTGGATGGTGGCGATGTCTTCCAGGATCTGCTCGGGCGTGTCGTCCGGGAAGCCGAGTATGTAACCGCAGTAAGTGGTTACCCGCTTCTTCTGCCAGGCGAGCAGCATCTCTCGGTAGTTCTCGATCTTGTTCTGTTTCTTGCGTGCGGCCCCCAGGTTTTCCGGGCGGATGTTCTCCAGTCCGAGAAAGACGCGCGACACCCCGGCCCTGCGCGCCTTGTCCACGAACCCCGGGAGGGTGTGGCACATGGTGTCCACCTGGATGGTGAAGTTGAATTTGACCTTGAGCTCCTCGCGCACCGCGGCGATGCGGTCGAAGATGGCCTCCCAGTTGCGGTTGCGGGAGAAGTTGTCGTCCGTGATGAAGTAGTGGTGGATGCCGTGGGCCAGATTGGTGCGCAGCAGGTGCTCGACGTCGTCGGGGGAGCGGTAGCGGGACTTACGCCCCTGGACGTTGATAATGGTGCAGAAGCTGCAGAGGAAGGGGCAGCCGCGCCCGGCGTCAAAGGTTCCGGGCATGGGGGCATAGCGGCGCGCCACCTCCGGGGGCAGGTAGGGCAGTGCCTCCCCTTGGAGATTGGGCAGGTCGCTCATGTAGTTGTAGAGCGGCTCCAGGGTCCCGGCGTAGGCCGCTTGCAGGAACGCCTCGAAGCGCCCCTCCGCCTCCCCGGCAAACAGGGTGAGGCCCAGATCCTGGGCCTCACGCAGGTCCGCTGGCATCTCCGGGAGCATGGCGAGACAACCGCTGACGTGGAAGCCGCCGATGGCGACCTGGACCCCGGCGGCCCGGAAGCGCCGTGCCATGTCCATGGCCCGCGGGAACTGATTGGACTGGACCCCGACCATACAAACGATACCGTGGCCTCCGGCGCTGCGGATGCGCTCGCAGATGCCCTGGACAGGGATCACGGTGTTGGTCTCGTCGTAGGCGTGGGTGACGATCTCCACCCCATCGCCCAGGACCTGGGCCTGGGTCGCCTGGAGGGCCTGGCCATAGAGACTCGCCAGCGAGTTGGACGGGATCCATGCCTTGATCCACTGGATTACGTAGCCGTTGTCGTCGTAGTGCGACGGCTTGATCAACTCCAGGTGGAAGCGGGTCTTGGGTGGGGTGGCAACGGGACTGGTGGTGGATTGCATCTGGGCCTGGCGAGCGGCTATGGACAGTGTGGCGAGTATACCGCCTTGCGTGGGCGTTCGAAGGCATCCGGCTGGCGGGCACGCCCCCCGGACCATGCTGGCAGCAGGGAGCGGTGGGCTTGCGGACCGCACCAAACCGGCGGGTGGTTTCGTGCGGTGCTCGGGGCGGCGATTCCAGTCAAAGGACCTGACTTTGGTGCCGAGCCTGGTCTGGTCGCGGTTGAGGGGAGGGGGCTTGGGGGCGTAATATGCACCATCTTTGCCCACCCAGCCGCACGCATGCTGGCGTCCTTGTTCGGGCGTTTAGCATCCCCAATCGGAATCGCCTCGACCAGTGTGGTCGGACTCTGCTGGTCCGAAAATTGCTAAGTCTTTAGCTTTATGCTGTGGCCTCGCCCTAGCGGGTGCATGGCCGTCGCCTCCCCACTGGTCCAGCGCGGTCTCACGCGGGCCCTGTCTCCCCTTTTGTAACCCTGAGGATCAAGCCCCATGACCAAGACCCACGACGGTGCAGCCCGAACTAAGAACCAGAAGCTTTTGGCCTGGGTAGACGACATGGCCGCGCTGTGTACCCCGGACCGCATCTATTGGTGCGATGGGTCTCAGGCCGAGTACGACCGGCTGTGCGACGAGATGGTCGAGTCCGGGACCTTTATCCGCCTCAATCCGGACAAGCGCCCCAACAGCTTCCTCGCTCGATCCCACCCCAGTGATGTGGCGCGTGTGGAGGATCGCACCTTCATCTGCTCCAAGCGGGAGGAGGACGCCGGCCCCACGAATAATTGGATGCCACCCAAGAAGATGCGCAGTCAGCTCAAGGAGCGCTTCTCCGGCTGCATGCGTGGGCGCACCCTCTATGTCATCCCCTTCAGCATGGGGCCCCTGGGGTCGCCCATCTCCCAGATCGGTGTGGAGATCACCGACTCGCCCTATGTGGTGACCAACCAGCGCATCATGACCCGCATGGGTCAGCCGGTACTCGACGTGCTGGGCCCGGATGGGGAGTTCGTACCGTGCATGCACTCTGTTGGTGCGCCGTTGGCGCCTGGCGAGGTCGATGTCCCCTGGCCCTGCGCGCCCTCCATCGAGGACAAGTACATCACCCATTTCCCGGAGACCAGGGAGATCTGGTCCTTCGGCAGCGGCTATGGCGGCAATGCCCTGCTCGGGAAGAAGTGCTTCGCCCTACGCATCGCCTCGGTCATGGCCCGTGACGAGGGCTGGTTGGCTGAGCATATGCTGGTCCTGGGCGTCGAGTCCCCGGACGGCAAGAAGTCTTATGTGGGCGGGGCCTTCCCCAGCGCCTGTGGCAAGACCAACTTCGCAATGTTGATCCCCCCCGAGGGCTTCGATGGATGGAAGGTCACCACCATCGGCGACGATATCGCCTGGATCAAGCCCAATCCACAAGACGGGCGTTTCTACGCCATCAATCCGGAATTTGGCTTCTTCGGCGTTGCCCCTGGGACCAACGCGGACTCCAATCCCAATGCACTGGCCTCGCTGCACGCCAACTGCATCTTCACCAATTGCGCCCTGACCGACGACGGCGACGTTTGGTGGGAGGGGTTGACCGACGAGCCCCCGGCCCACGCCATCGACTGGCAGGGAGACGACTGGTATCCAGGCTGCGGTCGCCATGCGGCCCATCCCAATTCCCGCTTTACCGCCCCCCTGAGCCAATGTCCGTCGTTGGACCCGGAGTGGGAGAACCCAGAAGGGGTGCCCATCACCGCCTTCCTGTTCGGCGGGCGGGTGAGCAATAATTTTCCGCTCGCCTTCCAGAGCTTCAACTGGGAGCACGGCGTCTACATGGCCGCGACCATGGGCTCGGAGGCGACCGCCGCCGCCATCGGTCAGGCGTCGGTAAGACGCGATCCGATGGCCATGCTGCCCTTCTGTGGCTACAACATGGCCGAATACTGGCGCCACTGGCTGCGTATCGGGCGCCGCCATGTGGCCACCCCGCCGCGCATTTTCCGTGTCAACTGGTTCCGCAAGGACGAGCGCGGCCGCTTCATCTGGCCCGGCTTCGGCGAGAACATGCGGGTGCTCAAGTGGGTCGTGGAACGCTGCGAGGGTACCGCGGGGGCCATCGAGGGCCCCATCGGTTGGCTGCCCGCCTATGAAGACCTGAGCTGGGACGGACTGAATTTCCCGCGCGAATGCTACGTGACCATCATGAACATCGAGCGGGAGGTGGCGCGCCAGGAGACGGTGGATCAGGAGGAGCTCTTTACCCGCTTCGGCGACCACCTGCCGCATGAGATGGAGCTGGAGCGCGAGCTGCAACTTGCCCGCCTCTATCACTCCCCGGAGATCTGGGACCTGGGTGCTGTGGTGCGACCGGAGTAAAGGACAGGGCGGGTCGCGCCCGCTTCGCCCCTTATCCTCGACCCCAAGCTGCGCTTGGGGTTTTTTGTCGGCGAGGCATCGGCTAGTCCGCGAATTCCAGCCGCTCCTGCACCGATTCCAGGGCCTTGCGAGCGCAGGCCTCGTCCCGCTCTCCGCCCGGTGCCCCGCTGACCCCGACGGCACCCAGCAGGCCGCCGGCCGCCCGGATGGGCAGGCCCCCCTCCAGCACCAGGATGCCGTCCACATGGTTCATCTCCTGGCGGATGTCGTCGCGGTTGCGGCGAAAATCTGAGGAGGCGACCCCGGAGAGGATGACTGCGTTGGCCTTCTCCGTGGCGATCTGGATGGTGAAGCGGCTGGCATTTTGGTCGCGCAGCAGGGCCTGTGGGACGCCCGCCCTATCCACCACCACGGCGGATACCTGCCAGCCCTGGTCGCGGCATGCGACTACGGCGGCGCGGGCGATGTCTTCGGCCAGTTCGAGGGATATGCCTCGGTTGGTGACAATGTCCGCGGCATGCGTGGCGGCCGTGCACGAGAGTAGGGCCGCCAGGGCAAGGTTGTGGGTGATGAATGGGCGCATGGGTGCTGATCTCCTAGGGTGTAGGGGCTTCGGTGAAGCGCAAAGGGCCGGTGTCCGATAAGCTCCCTGTCTCTGGGCCTGCGAGTTCGGGCGTTAAAGCGCTAATATAGCGCCTCCTAGGCCGACCAGTTCCATAGAACCGATGCCACTCCTACAGCTTTCCGAACCTGGCGCCTCAGCGGCACCCCATCAGCACCGCCTCGCTGCCGGGATCGACCTGGGGACGACCAACTCGTTGGTGGCGACGGTGCGCAGCGGTGTCGCCGAGACCCTCCCGGATGCCCAAGGTCGGCACCTGCTGCCCTCGGTGGTGCGCTATACGGGCGAGGCCGTGGTGGTGGGCCACGAGGCCAGGGACGCAGCCGCATCGGACCCGCTCAACACCATCGCCTCGGCCAAGCGGCTGATTGGTCGCGGCCTCAAGGACCTCAAGCACCTGGGGACCCGGTTGCCCTACGCCTTCGTCGATAAGGAAGGGGCTGTCCCTCGGCTGCACACCCGTGGTGGGGACCTGAGCCCGGTGGAGGTCTCCGCGGAGGTGCTGCGGGTTCTGGCCGGGCTCGCCCAGGACGCCCTGGGCGGCGAACTGGCTGGGGTGGTCATCACGGTTCCGGCCTATTTCGACGACGCACAGCGCCAGGCGACCAAGGACGCGGCGACCCTGGCCGGGCTCAAGGTGCTGCGTCTGCTCAATGAGCCGACCGCGGCGGCCTTGGCCTACGGCCTGGATCGGGACGCGGATGGGGTACATGCGGTGTACGACCTCGGCGGAGGGACCTTCGACATCTCCATCCTGCGCCTGCATCGGGGGGTCTTCGAGGTGCTGGCCACCGGCGGGGACTCGGCGCTGGGGGGCGATGACATGGATCGGGCCCTGGCGGGCTGGATCATGGCCGAGGCCGGGATCGCCGACGACGCCGATCATGCAACCCTGCGCCGCCTGCTGGCGGACGCCTGTGCCGCCAAGGAGGCCCTGACCAGCGCCGAGTCGGTCCGGCTCAGCGTCACCCTGCCCGACGGCGGGATCTGGAGCGGGGAGCTGACCCGGGGTCGGTTCGACGCCCTGGTGGACCCCTTGATCCACAAGACGCTGATCGCTTGCCGGCGTACCCTGCGTGACGCCGGCCTGAGCGCGGACGAGGTGAAGGATGTGGTGATGGTGGGCGGCTCTACCCGGGTGCCGCGGGTGCGTGAGCAGGTCGCAGAGCTGTTCGGGCGCGAGCCCTTGGTGGACATCGATCCGGATCGGGTGGTGGCCATCGGTGCGGCCCTCCAGGCCGATGTCCTGGCCGGCAACAAGCCCGCAGACGCCATGCTGCTATTGGATGTGATCCCCCTGTCCCTGGGGATCGAGACCATGGGCGGCCTGGTGGAGCGGCTGATCCCGCGTAACACCACCATCCCCGTGGCCCGAGCTCAGGAGTTCACGACCTTCAAGGATGGCCAAACGGCCATGGCCCTGCATGTGCTGCAAGGCGAGCGCGATCTGGTGGCGGACTGCCGCTCGCTTGCCCGCTTCGAGCTGCGCGGCATCCCGCCCATGGTGGCTGGGGCGGCGCGCATCCGCGTCACCTTCGAGGTCGATGCAGACGGGCTCCTGCAGGTCACCGCGTTGGAACAGGGCAGTGGTGTCCAGGCACGGGTCGAGGTCAAGCCGTCCTACGGCCTGACGGACAACGAGATCGAGATCATGCTGCGCGACTCCATGGTTCATGCGGGCGAGGACCTCGATGCGCGTCGGCTCCGCGAGCAGCAGGTCGAGGCAAGCCGGGTCATCGAGGCACTGACTGCCGCGCTCGCCGCAGACGGGAACGTGCTGCTGGACGCCACCGAGCGGAGCCAGGTAGAGGCCGCCCTGGCGGATCTGCGCCGGGTCGTCGCCGGGAACGACGCGGATGCCGTGCGTCGCGGGATCCTGGCCCTGGAGCAGGCCTGTGGCTTCTACGTGGAGCGGCGCATGAACAAGGGTATCCAGGCGGCCATGGCCGGTCAGCGTGTGGATGAATTTCGGTAGTGTTTAGGTTTGATTCATGACCAAGCTCATCTTTCTCCCCCACGTCGAGATCTGCCCCGAGGGCGCCCTGTTCGAGGTCGAGCCGGGGGTCAGCATCTGCGATGCGGCCCTGGCCCATGGCATCGAACTGCCCCATGCCTGCGAAAAGTCCTGCGCCTGCACCACCTGCCACGTCGTCGTTAGGGAGGGGTTCGATTCCCTCGATCCAGCGGAGGAGCTGGAAGAGGACCTGCTCGACAAGGCATGGGGCCTGGAACCGGAGTCGCGCCTGGGCTGTCAGGCGACGGTGGGCACCCAGGACCTGGTGATCGAGATCCCCAGGTACACCATCAACATGGTGTCAGAGTCGCATTGATCCGGTCGCCCCGGCCGGTCCCGGCCAGGGTCGCCGCAGCCACACATCGGAGGATCAGCCGCCATGGGCCTGAAGTGGACCGATATTCAAGAGCTTGCCATCGCTCTGGACGAGGCGCGACCGGATACGGACCCGCGCTTTCTCAACTTCGTGGACTTGCGGTCCTGGGTATTGGCCCTGCCGGGTTTTGACGATACTCCGGGGCGGTCCGGCGAGAAGGTGCTGGAGGCGATCCAGATGGCCTGGATCGAAGAGCGCGAGTAGGGGCGACCTTGCCAGAGATCAGCACTGCTCCCAGGGCAGGCCGCGGAAGCGCCAGCCGCCTACGGTGCCTCGGTGGTGGTGCTCGTCGCGCTCGCCTTCGAAGCCCTCGTCCACATGGAAGACCGCGGTCAGGCCGGCCTCCAGGAGGACCTTGCCCGCCTCGTGGGAGCGCTTGCCGCTGCGGCAGATGAGGACGACCGGGGCGCACTCGGCCCCCTCGCTGCAAACGGCGCCGCCGAGCAACAGCTTCCGGATTTCGGTGGTGAATTCAGGGTTGACGGTCCAGTCTGGCTCGTCGATCCAAGGGACGTGCACAGCCCCGGTGGGGTGACCGACGAACAGGAATTCCATGGTGGAGCGGATGTCGACCAGGACTGCCTGGGCGTCGTCTTGTACCAGTTGCCAGGCTTTTTGCGGGGTGAGGCTCTTTGGGCCTAGGTCGCTCATTGGGGGTGTTCCTCTGGTTCGATGGTTTGGTGCTTATTTTTTGGTCTAATCGCCCGTTTGCCGTCGTTAGGGAGACGCTGACTAAAGCCAGGGGTGGTCGTCATCGGCGTTCCCCAGTGCGGCCCAGCGAGTGTAACACCCGGATTCTTGGGTAAACCCCCCATGTGAAGGGGCCTTCGGAGACTCAGTGTGCAGCTTATGTCCAAGCGCCCGGCCGTTGCGGAAAAATCAAGGGGTCAGAAGCTAAAGGAGTCGCTTGCTTCAGGCTTGGTGCGTCTTGCCGCCAGGCTGCCCCTGTCTGTCTTACAGCGCATCGGCTGGGCCCTGGGGCAACTGGTCGTCGTCTGGCCCAACAAGCAGCGGCGCAATGCCCTGATCAATATCCGCCTGTGCTACCCAAACCTCGGTGCAGAGGAGCAGATCGCCCTGCGGGACCGGACCCTAAGGGAGTTCGGCCGGACCTACCTCGAGATCGGGTATCTATGGTTGCGCCCCGTGGACCAAGTGCTTTCCTTGGTGACCGAGGTGCGTGGCGGCGAGCTGTTGGATCGCTCTGACGGGAGAGGGGTGATCGTGCTATCGCCCCATCTGGGGGCCTGGGAGCTGGCTGGGCTCCACCTGGCGGCGCAGGGGCCGACCACCATTTTCTACAAGCCTCAGCGTCTGCTCGACGACCTCATTCGGGAGGCCAGGGGGCGAAGTGGTGCGACCCTCGCGCCGACGACTCCCAGGGGGGTGCGGCGGCTGGTCCAGGGCCTGGAGCGGGGCGAGTACGCAGGCATTCTGCCGGATCAGGAGCCCAAGGGTGAGAGCGGCGCCGTGTTTGCTCCCTTTTTCGGAGTGCCGGCCTACACCATGCTGCTGGTCAGCAAGCTTGCGCGACGTACCGGTGCCCGGGTCATCTTTATGTTTGCCGAGCGGCTAGCGCCGCGGCGGGGGTTTCGCATCCACTGCATCGCGGCACCAGAGGGGATCGATGCCGAGGACGACCTGACGGCGGCAGCCGCCTTGAATCTAGGGGTGGAGCAGTGTGTGTCGGTATGCCCGGAGCAGTACCTGTGGCCTTACAAACGCTTTCGGAAGCGTCTGCCTGGGGCGTCGGGTCGCTATCAGGGCCCGCTGTGATTCGGACTGGTGGGGCTGGTAGGGGGCGGGCTAATCGCGTCGTCGTTCTGGGCCTGGGTAACGCGATCTAGGGTAGAACCTTCTCGGTGTTTCGTTGCTAGTTCCTCGTTACTGCTTGGATCTCGTGCTGTTGCCAAGCACTGGAAACGAAAAACCAATCACTAGAAGGATATAGAGCGGCCCCGCGCGGGAGGCGGGGCCGCTGGGGCTTACGAGATCTTGCTGGTTTCGGTCTCGGTTTCGCCCTTGTTATCAAGCCAGGTCAGTTCGACCGGGTCACCCTTCTCTCCGCCCTTGAACTTAAAGGCCAGATAGGGGTTCTGGGAGACGCCGCCACTCCACAGGGCGGTCAACACGACCTGATCCTTCCACTTGCAGGTCACCTCGGTGATGAAGTGCGCGGGGACGACCTCGCCGGTCTTCTTGTCCTTACGTAGGCCCGTCTCCATCGGGTGTGTCATCAGCGACTTGACGCTGGTGTCTCCGTCCGCGGCCTTGGCTTTGATCTTGATATTGCCTGCCATGCTCTGCTACCTCGAATGTGATTCGTTGAGTCCGGGATCAGCCGCCGCAGCCGCCGATGGTGACCTTGACCTCTTTCGAGGCGGTGTAGGTCTTGTCGGCGGTCTGGACCAAGGCCTGCACATTGGCAGTCTTGCCCATCTTGATGCGGGTGGAGACGAAGGGGAGGGCGGCCTCGCCCAGGTTGAAAGCGGCAATCAGTGGGTTCTGGTTGCCCTCGGCAACGATGATGATCTTCGTGACGCCGGTGGCGGTGGACTCCACGGTCACCGGGACGACCGCGCCATTTTCGGCGATGTCCGGGGCCTTGATGGAGATGTCGCCGCTCGGCTCACCCTGGTCGATGCCCAGCAGGGCCTTGAGGGAGGACGCGACGTCGGTCGCGCCGAAGGCATCCTTAGGCCAGTCGGCAAGTACGGTGCGCGGGGCCAGCAGGCCCGCGCCGACAGCGACTCCGACCGCACCGGCGGCCAGCGAGCCCTTGAGCAGGATTCTGCGTTTTGCGTCGATCATAAACGATCTCCTGTCGAGCAAGTGTTAGTGGTGTTGCGGGAGTTCGGCGACGCAAGCCCTGTCGCCATGGTTCTCGTCGGGCCTAGGGTCCGTCGAATGGAGGCATTCACTGAGACTTTTTGCCAGGGCTATTTCACCTAGATCTGATGCGTCACCTGCCTTGGGTAGGCTGCCGGATTTAGCGTGGGACCCCTGGCGCTGAGCCGTATACCGGTGTCGAAATGTCGACCCGGATCGTTTCAGGTGGGCAAGCTTACATGACTCGACGACAGGTGCAAAGAAGCATTATAACATCGCTAAATGCTTATATTTTAATGGCATCTCGTCGTGCAGACGACGGCGCTCAGGCTATCGTCAAACGCATCGCATTGCCTTGTTTTTAACCGATTCACGGGGCAGGCTGGTATGGTCGCGGCCGGCGTTGTCGAGATGCTCAGCGTTTGCCAAACAGGCCAGCCTCTTTGTCGAGGTCGCGTTTCTCTGCCTTGAGGGTCTCCATGCGGGCCTGCAGTCGTGATGCTGACTGATAGCTCACCCCGGGAGTACGCAGCCCTGCCTCCAATTGCTTGATCGCGGGTTCGAGGTCTCCGGTCAGGTACAAGTATTCCGCCCGATATAGGTGGGTCTCACCCTTATCGCCGGCCCTGCCGGCCGCATCGGACATGCGTTGCTGTAGGTCCGGGTCATCGGGCCTCTGGCTTGCGACCACCCGTAAGGCGCGCAGGGCCTGTTGCGGCTGGCCTGCCGCCATCAGGGTTTCCGCCAGGGCCATGTTGAGGGGCACGCTGGTGGGGGACAGCCCCAACGCCTCACGGAGATTGGCGATGGCCCCGTTCAGATCGCCGCCGCGCCTTTGCAGTCTGGCGTCCAAGATGACCACCTCTGCCTGCTGGGGCAGCTTGGCGCGTAATGCCTTGGTTTCTTTGATCGCCTCGCCCAGGTTACCGGCTCGCTCCAGGGCCAGGGCTAGGCCATAGTGTTCGGCGGTCTCATTGGCATAGCGACCCTCTTGGAGGGTCTTGCGGAAAAACTCCACAGCCTGGTCGGCTCGGCGGTAGCTGCGTTGGCGCAGATCTGCACGGGTGAGGTGGAAGCGCAGGGAGTCCGGTCGTTGGTGATGACCATAGGCCTCGGCCCGTCCTACTGCGTCGGCGATGCGGTTGGTATTGACCGGATGGGTGCGCAGAAACTCCGGGGCGTCGTTGCGTTGGGTGCGGCTCTCTTTGGCTAAGCGCTGGAAGAAGCCGGCCATGGCGAACGGATCGTGCCCGGCCTTGGCCAGGGTGACGATGCCAACCCGGTCGGCCTCCTTCTCGTTGTCTCGGGTGAAGTTGATCTGGTGCTGGATGCTGGCTGCCTGGATACCGGTCACCGCTGCCGCCGCCAAGTCCCCTGAGACCTGGGCGCCGAGAACGGCCGCGGCGACCAATAGGGCGAGGGTTGGGAGGGTGTACTGGCCCTGGTCCTCGAACGAGCGCATGAGATGGCGTTGGGTGACGTGGGCAATCTCATGAGCCATCACCGCAGCCAGTTCCCCTTCGCTGCTTGCGGCCAGGATCAGGCCGGCGTAGACCCCGATATAACCCCCAGGCCCTGCGAAGGCGTTGATGACCGGCTCGTCGATGAGAAAGAAGGTGTAGGACCCTGCTCCGGTGCCACTGGCGGCTACCAGTTCCCGGCCCAGGCTGATGATGTAGTCGTTGAGCAGGGGGTCGGTATCGATGGGCAGGGCCTTGCGCACGCTCTGCATGAAGGCCTGACCGAGGCGCTGTTCCTCGCCGGTTGTCATCACGGCATCGGCGGAACTGCCGAAGTCCGGCAGATCCAGCGGGCGGCTAGTGAGGGCCGCGGTGTTGCCGAAGTCTGGTAGGTCGAGGGGTTGATCCGCAACTGCGGCCGAACCCAGGGCCAGGCCGGCCAACAGCGCCAGGGCAGGGGTCAGTCGGCGCTCGAGTAGGTTGTAATTCATGGGGTGGTGAGACCCTCGGTGGGCAGGTTGGTTTCCTCAGTTGAGCTGAATCCTTTGGCCCCAAGGCACTTTGGTCTTGCCCTTGACCAGCCAGATGACCGGGTAGGGAGGCTCGATCTTGGGGAAGGCGCCATCGGCGTCGGTGAAATAGACCAACAGGTCGGGGCGGCATCCGGACTGCTGCACCCAGTCGAAGACCGGGTCGAAGCTGGTCCCGCCCCCTCCCTTGACGCCCTCCGGGCGGTGAAATTGCTCCCAAGGCTCGAACACCCAGGGGGCCCCATCGCAGAGTCTTGCATCGCAGGGTAGCAGAGTCACCCGGGCGCGTACTTGCCCCTTGAGGGCATCGACCTCGTCGATGAACTCCTCCATCTCGCTGTCTTTGATGGAGCCGCTGGTGTCCACCGCCACCACCAGTTCGAGGCCCTGGCTGCGTAGACTGGGCATGATGAAGTCCCCCTCGCGGCGGGATGGGCGGCTATAGCTGTAATCGTCCCTGGCCAGGGCGCTCATGTAGCGGGCCAGGAGCATCCGCCAGGGGAGCTGGGGTTGCAACAGGTGGTCGATCATGCGGCGCAACTCGCCGCCCAGCTTGCCCGCCTGCATCGCCTGCTGGGCCGCTCCGGCCATGCGCTGCTGCCACTGGACGGCAAGGGTCTCTCGCTCGTCCGGGGTCAGGGGTTGGGGTTCTCCGGCGCTACCGTCATCCCCTGTGTTCTGGTGCTGCGCGTCGCCTTCGGCGCGCCCGGCTTGATCCTGGCCTTGGCTCTCGCTGCCGGGTTGCGGATCGCTCTCGCCCGCGCCCGCGCCCTGCACATCCCCTTCGCGCATCCCCTTGTCGGTTCCCTGTGCCTGGTCTTTTCCCTCCCCATTGCTGTCGTATGCGTGCCTGTCCAGGGTCTCGGATTGGTCGTTGTCGTCCAGCAGTGGATAGATCTCTTCGGCCGTCATGCCCTTGTATAACGGCATGGTCAGGGCGTTCGGCGGGGGCTTGAGCCCGTCGTCGATCAGCAGCGGGTTGACAGCATAGTCGCAGGCCAGGTCCCAGCGGTGCTGGACGCGATGCTGGCGGCGTGCGAAGTGGGACAGGGCGCAGTGCAGGGCCTCATGGGCGAGCATGAACTGGGTCTGCTCGATACTCAGGGAGTCGATGTACTCCGGGTTGTAGTAGAAGGCCCGTGCGTCGGTGGCGGTGGTCGGGCACCAGTCGGGGCGCGCCTGGTGCATAGGCAGGCGCAGCACCAAGGCCCCGAGGAAGGGCTTGTCGAGGATCAGCCGGGTGCGCGCCGCGGCGAGCTTGGTTTCGATGCGCTCGATGTCCAGGTCCATGGCGTAGGCCTATTCGTAGAGCATCACGTCGGCGACGGCCTTTGCCCAGTCGGCGAAGGCCGGGACCTCGAACAGGGCCCCGCCGATGGCCCGGTGCAGGTCGGAGACCAACATGACCCCCATTTCCCGCTGTGGGAAGCGCCGGGCATAGGAGAGGATGTTGCCGATGACGACCGACCAATTGTCGCTGTCCCGGGCGCGGATGGCGCGCCCCACCAGGGCCGCGGCCACCGCGTACTGGAGGTCGATCTCCTTGGGGACTTGTACCTGATCGCCGTTGACGATGGCGTCCAGGTCCGGCATCTGGTCCAGGCTGCTGACGAAGGCGTGCAACTCGATCCCCGCGGCGGGGCCGACGCAGGCCTGCAAGGTCCCCTGCAAGAGCTCCGGGTGGTCCTCAAACTTGCGCAGACCGCGGTGGGCGAATTCCCAGGAGCGCGGCGAGGGGAAGGCGACAGGATTGTGCGCTGGGTCGAAGTCGAACAACAGCTCGGGACGGAAGCGTAGGAAGGCGATGACCCGCTCGTCGATGCCGTTGGCATAGGCCCAGCTGACCCAGTCGTCCAGGTGGGTATCGACCTCGAAGTGTGAGAAGCGATTGGCCAGGGGCGAGGGCATGCTGTAGGTCACGCCGCGGTCACCCTGGCGGTTGCCCGCGGCGAAGATGGCCCAGTGGGCTGGGACCTCGTAGTCGCCGAGACGCCGGTCGAGGATGAGTTGGTAGGCTGCGGCGGAGACCGCCGGAGGGGCCGAGGTGATTTCGTCCAAAAACAAGACGCCGGCGGAGCCGTGACGCTCCGCGTCCGGCAGGATGCTCGGGATGGCCCAATCCACCCGCCCCTCGACCCGAAACGGGATGCCGCGCAGATCGCTGGGCTCCATCTGGGACAGGCGAATGTCGATGACCGGGGCGCGATGGCGGGCGGCAACGTGCGCGACCATCTGCGACTTACCTACCCCGGGCGGGCCCCAGAGCATGACGGGGGTGTGGTGCCCCTCAGCGGCACTGACGAATTCGCGGTCCAGGACACGTAACAACTGTGCGGGGCGCATGGGCTTATGGTTCCTCGCTACTGTGGGCTGGTGGGACAACCGGACCCCGCGCGGCCTAGGGCGAGGGACGCCCGGTCAGGGCGACACCTGGGCTAGGTGGGTTTACCCGGCCGGGATCACAAGACCACCGTCGCGCTGGAAGCCATAAGAGAAACGCAGTATTCTAATGCCCCTTGCCCGGGCCGGTGTGCTCCGGGCACCGCTGGAGACAAGTGGCGGCGAGCTTGCCGCGTCAGTCGCGCCTTAGGGGCCCTTGGTGGGTTGTTCTGGAGACGCGAAGTACATACAATTCCTAGGCTTTGACCTTCCCATCGCTGATGCTTGGAGACCGGAAATGAATAAGTTTTACTACGACGCCGTAACCCAAATGGAGGAGTTGGGCGTCGACGATGAATACATCCAGGGCTGGCAGTGTGGCTTTCTGCAGAACCCCAAGCGCGAAGAGCAGCGGTTGACCGATGGCTACGAGGCCGGTTATTCCGACGGTGAGGAGAAGAACACCGACAACTTTGGCGAGTGGGTGAAGGCCTAGAGCTACACCGTCGCACGGCAGAACAGGGGCGGGTCTTCCCGCCCTTTTTTGTGCCCGCCTGGTGTTGCTCCTCGCCCACCTGGCGGAGCGCGCCGGTTCGACTCCCCAACATGACCGACACCAGTTATCTCAAGGACTTCATCCTGCTGCGCAACGACCCCACCAAGGTTGGGGTGGTTCGCGACGCGGCCGAGCGCGGCGAAGTCGACGCTCAGTACACCCTCGGATTGATCTATGCTGAGGGTCGCGGGGTCGATGTCGATCTGGCGATGTCCCACTACTGGCTGTCCCTGGCGGTGGCCCAGGGTGACCGCGATGCGGAGCAATTGCGCAACGTCGTAGGCAGTCAGATGAGCGATGCGGAGTACGAAATCTCCAAGCGTTTACGTGCCGGCGGCGTGCTGCCGACGCAACAGTTGACACACTGACCCGCCCGTTAAGCTACGCTGGAACGGTCAGTCCCCTAAAGCGCCCCAAACGAGACGGGCAGTTCGGAGGATTCAGTCATGCGACTATTGCGTCTTGGGACTCTTGTGTCGGCGACGTTACTCGGCGCCTGTTCGACCACCAGCGGTCCCATCTCCGCCCCGCCGACGCCCACCAGCGGCCATCCGGTCACGATCAACCTTCATCGGGTCGAGTCCCTGGAGGGTGCGGCCGTGCCCATGGTTTTCACCATCGATGGGGCCGAGGTCTATGGCCTGCGCAACGGTGAGACCTACCAGTTTAAACTCGACCCTGGGCAGTATGTGTTCGGCTGGGACTTCGGTTTCAATACTTGCGCCCAGGATGTCTGGATCCGTCCGGGCCGGGACATTGACCTGACCTTGTCCAATGACTGCGATATCCCGCCGGAGCCTTAGTTTCAAATCCCGCAACGGTTCACGCTTGTTGCGTTCATTGGCGGCTGAATTCCTCTTTATTAGGACAAACGTTCCCGTGCGGGCCGTTTTGACTGGGGTTTGTGCGTCGAACCCAGGTGGAGGGTATGACCAAAATCACCGATATGCACCACGCCAGCCTGTTGGTGGCGGACACAGAGCGGGCGTTGGGCTTCTATCACGGGTTGCTTGATTTGGCGGTCGACCCCGGTCGGCCGGATCTCGGTTACCCAGGTGCCTGGGTGCAGGTCGGTGGGAAGCAGATCCACCTGCTGGAGCTGCCCAGCCCGGACCCCGCGGAGGGGCGCCCCGCGCATGGCGGGCGAGATCGGCATGTGGCGCTGGTGATCAGCGATCTGGGCTGGCTGGTGCGACGCCTGGAGGAGGCAGGGGTTCCCTGTACCTTGAGTCGTTCCGGGCGACGTGCACTGTTTTGCCGGGATCCAGACGGGAATGCCTTGGAATTCATGGAGTTGCCGGGTGGGTAACCCGCATGGCCGTGTCTCGCCCGCTTGATTCCGTACCCTGTTTCACCCTATTTTGCGTCCTCAGCGAGGCGAGAAGCGGTCATGTGCAAGGCAGGCGAGCGCAGCAATAGCCACCCCTATTTCAAGCTCGCGTAACGCCGCAGATGGCCGCTTCTCGCCTCGCCCGCAGGGAGCCCCCCTAAGGCGCCACGCCTGCGTTACAGCGGTTCGAAATAGGGCTCGCTATTCCCGGCGGGCCGTGCCTTGGCGTGACGCCTTAGGGGGGCTCTGAGAATGCAAAATAGGGTGAAACAGGGTACTAGTAGCCTCGGTAATACCAACGATTGTCCCAACCCGAGGGTGAATAGGCGCTTGGTTCGTCCGGGTGCTGGGTCGAATCCTGGACAGGGTCTTGGGCGGAGTAGGGCGGGTTGAGAGCGGTACTCCCCGGCGCCAGTGGGTCGAGTTGAGGGACGGTGTCGGGTTGGGCCGAATACCCGGGCGGGGGCGGGCCCGGTTCCCAGCGGCTCGGGTCTTGCCACGGCCCCTGGTTGCGGAATGCCTCACGGTTGCGCTCTACCTGCTCCAAGCATGGCGTCGTGACGCCGCTGATTCTCCTTTTCGCGGGCCTCCTTTTGGGCTGCTCCCCAGGGGTCATTGAGCCTGCGGCGGGCATTGATGGCCTCTTTGGCGGCCTGGCGGCGTGCCTCCCAAGCCTGGCGTTGGGCCTTGACCTCGTCCAACCACTGACGCATCGGGTCTGCGTAGTCCCCGGATTGGCGGGGTGGCTGTAGGGTCGAATCGGGCTGGACGGTCAAATCCTCGCCATGGGCGAACGCGGCCGAGCCGGCGGCGAGGGCGGCAACCAGGCACAGGGTGGCGCGGGGAAAGCGGCTGAGCTGGAGCATGGTGCACCAAATGTTCGGGGGGCAAGTGCCTGCGGACCAGGGTGTCGCCGGCGACGAGCTAGTTTACTAGATTACTAGTTGCTTAAATGCCTTTTTTACGGCATGGGCGTTGCCCCGTCAAGCAGGGTGATCGCAGGGTGGCGTCAAGCTGGGCCGGAGCCGTCCTCGAGACGGGCGTGAATCTCGCGGCGCAGGCAGGCGAGTGCGGTCTCGCAAGTGATAGGGGTCTCTTCTAGGGTCGTAATGTAGAAGACATCGTCTACCTCGACCCCCACGGTAGCGATCTTGGCGTTGGTCAGGCGGATGTTGCAGGTCTCGAACACGGACCCGATCTCAGCCAGCAGTCCAGGCCGATCGCGGGTGGTGAGTCGCATCAAGGTGCGGTGGTTGCGCTCGTCGTCGGAGAAGCTGACCCGCGTCTCTACCGGGAAGTGGCGGTGGCGCCGGGGAAGGCGGCGCAACACCTGCGGGCCCTGCCAGGGACCCTCTCCCAGGGCCTGGGTCAGGGTGGTGCGGATCTCGTCCAGGCGCGGCCCGGTTGCAAGGACGCCGCTGCCGTCCTGTTCCAGAACCTGGAAGGTATTCAGGATCATGCCGTCGTCCGCGGTCATGACCCGGGCGTCCATGATGTTGAGCCCCAACTGGTCGAGCAGGGCTGTAAGGATACGAAAGAGCCCGTCATGGTCCCGCGTGTACAGGAAGATCTCGGTCCCGCCGCGGGCCGTGACGGGGCGGATGGTCACCAGTGGCAAGTCCTGGGGGGTGGCGGAGAGGACCTGGCGGGTCTGCCAGGCGATCTCGTCGGGGGAGTTGTGGAGGAAAAAGTCCAGGTTGAACGTGACCCACAGGTCGATGCATGCCCGCTCTTCGACACCGTAACGGGCCATGAGACGTAGGGCCTCCTGTTGCTTGAGGCCGATCAGCTCGTCCTGGGCCTGGGGGTTGTCCAGGCCCCGCAGCAGGGCACGACGGGTGGCGTGGTAGAGCTCGCGCAGCAGGGCGTCCATCCAGGCATTCCAGCGTGCCGGGTTGGTGGCGCGGGCGTCGGCCACGGTTAGCAGGTAGAGGTAGTCCAGTCGGTTGATGTCACCGACATGGGCGGCGAAGGCCTGGATGTCCTCCGGGTCGCTGAGGTCCTTGCGCTGGGCCGTCATGGACATGGTCAGGTGTTGCTCCACCAGCCAGGCGACCAGGCGACTGTCGAACTCGCTGAGCCCGTGCTGTTGGCAGAAATCCCAGGCGTCGTGCATACCCAATACGGAGTGATCGCCGCCCCGCCCCTTGGCGATGTCGTGGAAGAGCCCGGCGATGTAGAGCAGTTCGAGCTTGGGGATGCGCTGGGCGATGGCGGTGCACAGCGGGAGCTCCGAGGCAAAGCGGGCGACGCTGAACCGGCGGAGGTTGCGCAGCAGCATCAGGGTGTGTTCGTCCACGGTGTAGACGTGGAGCAGGTCGTACTGCATGCGCCCGACGATGTTGGCGAAGGCCGGGATGTAGGCCGCTAGTATGCCATAGTGGTTCATCCGACACAGGGCGTGGGTGAGGCCGGTGGGTTGGCGCAGGATCTCCATGAACAGGCTGCGGGCGGACAGGCTCTGGCGGAACTTGTCGTCGATCAGGTGGCGATGCTCGCGGATCAGGCGGATGGTGCTGGCGCGCACCCCGAGCAAATCGGGGTGGTGCTCCATCAGCAGGAAGATCTCCAGCAGGGCTAGGCGGGAGCGGCGGAAGCAGTCGTCCGATGTCGCCTCGATGTAACCGCTGCGCGCCTGGAAACGCCGGCCGATGGGGGTCGGCGGCCCGAGGTCGTCGCCCAAGAGGATCGCCTCATGGAAGAGCTGCAACAGCATCTCATTGAGCCGGTTGAGCTCCACCACGGCGCGATAATACTGCTGCATGAATTGCTCGACGGCGAGGTTGTTCTCCCCGTCACAAAATCCGAATTGGGCGGCCAGGGTGCGCTGGTAGTCGAACAGTAGGCGGTCCTCGTGCCGTCCGGTGAGGCGGTGGAGGGCGAAACGAATACGCCAAAGGAGCATCTGGCCTTCGACCAGGTCGGCGTGCTCGGTCTCGGTCAGGAAACCGTGGTCCACCAGCTCGTGCAGGGTCTCGGCGGCGAAGTGGCGCTTGGCGACCCAGCCGATCATCTGGATGTCGCGCAGGCCCCCGGGGTTTTCCTTGATATTAGGTTCCAGGTTATAGGCGCTGTTGCCGAACTTGGACCAGCGGGCGCGTTGCTCGCGGGTCTTGGCGGAGAAGAAGGCTCCGCTGGGCCAGACCTGCTCGGGGCCAGTGGCTTCGCGGAGCGCCTCCAGAAACGTTGCGGGCCCGGCGAGCAGTCGTGCCTCCATGAGGTTGGTCATGACCGTGACGTCTTCCCGGGCAGCCTCCACGCATTGCTCGACGGTGCGCACAGCGGCGCCGACCTCGAGGCCGATGTCCCAGAGGAAACGGACCAGATCGCCGAGGGGCTCACTGAGTGACTCCTGGGCCTCGGGGGCGACCAGGATCAGGATGTCGATGTCCGATGATGGGTGCAGTTCCCCCCGCCCATAGCCGCCGACGGCGATCAGGGCGGCCGATTGATCGGCGGGTACATGGTGTGCCCAGGCGACACACAGGGCCTCGTCCATGGTCGCACTGCGGTCGTGTACCAGGTCTGCGACGGATTCGCCGTGGTCGAAGCGCGCGAACAGGGCCGTGCGGGCATCGCGTAAGCCTTGTCGCAGCGTCTTGAGCAGGTCTGCGGTTGGCACTGCCGGTGTCACCGGGCCCTGCTCGCGCTTAACGGGCAGGAGTGGTGCCGGGACACTCATGCGGCCGATAGCTCCTCGTGTTCCTCGGCGCGCAAAGTCAGGATGTCGTGCCCGTCGGGGGTCACGAGGATGGTGTGTTCCCACTGGGCGGAGAGGCTGCGGTCCTTGGTGATCACCGTCCAACCGTCCGGCAGGAGCTTGATGAAGCGCTTGCCCGCGTTGACCATCGGCTCGATGGTGAAGCACATGCCGGGCTCCAGCACCAGGCCCTCGCCCGGTTTGCCGTAATGCAGGACCTGGGGTTCTTCGTGGAACTCGCGGCCGATGCCATGGCCGCAGTATTCCCGCACCACCGAGCACCCTTGGGCCTCGACGAAGCGCTGGATCGCGTAACCGATGTCCCCTAGGGTGGCCCCGGGGCGCACCTGGGCGATGCCTTGACGCAGGGCCTGCTGGGTGATTTTGATCAAGCGCCTGGCCAGGATGGAGGGCTCGCCGATGGCGAACATCTTGCTCGTATCCCCATGAAAGCCGTCCTTGATCACGGTGATGTCGATGTTGACGATATCGCCGTTTTTGAGCCGCTTATTGCCGGGGATGCCGTGGCAGACCTGGTGATTGACCGAGGTGCAGATGGACTTGGGGAAGCCGCGATAGTTCAGCGGGGCAGGGATGGCACCCTGCACGCGGACGATGTAGTCATGACAGATGGCGTCGAGTTCGTCCGTGGTAATGCCCGGGCGCACATGTTCGCCGATCATGTCCAGGACCTCAGCGGCAAGCCGCCCGGCCACGCGCATCTTGCGGATCTCGTCCGGGTTCTTGGTAGCTACGCTCATGTTGTAGGTGGTTGCGTCCACGGATCTGACTTTGTTGCCCCGTGAGCCCAGTGGGAATTGCTGGGAATAAGCCGGCTATGGTATAAGAGGCGTCCCTTTGGCGCAAACCACCCCCGCTGTGGCGGGCTCGGTGGGCCGAAGTGTTGGAGCGAAAGCGAAAAACGCACGTTTTTCGCTTTATTTTTTAGGTGCTTAGGTCGTATTAGTCGGCGCTTTTCAGGCGTCCGCCAGTGCCTCGAGCGAAACGCCACACACGCATCGACACGTGGAACTGGGTGCCCGCACGGCGGGTTGTTTCATGGGATCGCGTGGAGGTCCAACCCAAGAGTCAGGAGTCAAGTTTGTGAGTGATGTTTCCATGCGTCAGATGCTGGAGGCTGGTGTGCACTTTGGTCACCAGACCCGCTATTGGAACCCAAAGATGGGCGCCTTCATCTTCGGTCAACGCAATAAAATCCACATTATAAACCTGGAGAAGACCCTGCCGCTTTACCAGGATGCGGCGAATTTCGCCGGTACCTTGGCGGCTAACGGCGGCAAGATCCTGTTTGTCGGGACCAAGCGTGCGGCCCGCGAGGCGGCTCGCGAAGAGGCCTTGCGCTGCAACATGCCCTTTGTCAACCATCGTTGGCTCGGCGGCATGCTGACTAACTTCAAGACCATCCGCCTGTCCATCAAGCGGCTCAAGGAACTCTCCGCCATGTTCGAGGATGGCTCCATCGAGCGCTTCAACAAAAAGGAGGCCCTGGGCCTAAGTCGGGAACTTGAGCGTCTTGAGCAGAGCCTGGGCGGGATTAAGGATATGGAGGGGTTGCCGGACGCTCTGTTCATCGTCGATGTAGGGCACGAAAAGATTGCCGTCTCGGAGGCGAACAAGCTAGGCATCCCGGTGGTGGGCGTCGTCGATACGAACAACGATCCCAGCAACATCGACTACGTGATTCCGGGCAACGACGACGCCATCGGCGCCGTGCGCCTGTACGTCAAGGGTATTGCCAACGCCGTCCTTGATGGTCGCAACAGTGCCGCAGGCGGACGGGACGACCGTGATCGGTTTGTCGAGACCGATACAGCCCCCGTCGCCGTGGCCCCCATCGCCGAGGCCCCCGTCGCCGAGGTCCCCATCGCCGAGGTCCCCGTCGCCGAGGCCCCCATCGCCGCCGAGGCCCCAGTAGATCAGGCTTGAGGCCGTTCGGGCTGTGATCGAGGACGCTTGCGCCCAGGCGCTGGTTCGGGGCAGTTTCCCGAACCGACGCCGATGCGGGCGTACTTGCTGTGCGTCGGCACAGTCCCGGTGACGCCACCTGGCCCGCCCGGGCCAGGTTTCTACTTATTTCAGAAACTAACTAGTTAAGCATCCGCATATAGGAGCAGTGGTCATGGCCGTTACAGCCGCAATGGTGAAAGAGCTGAGAGAGCGCACAGGCGCCGGCATGATGGAGTGCAAGAAGGCGCTGACCGAGAACGGCGCCGACATCGACGCCGCCATCGAGGCGATGCGCAAGTCCGGGCAGGCCAAGGCGGCCAAGAAGGCTGGACGCATCGCCGCCGAGGGTGTGGTGGTGATCAAGATCGCCGAGGACGGCAAGCGCGGTGTCATGCTCGAGGTCAACAGCGAAACCGATTTCGTCGCCAAGGATGCGGGCTTTCAGGCCTTCGCCGAAGCTACGGCGGAGCAGGCACTGGGTACCGATGTGAGCGACGTCGTGGCCCTGGCCCAAGCGTCCATGACGGGTACCGACGGCACCGTCGATCAGGCTCGGGAAGCCCTGATCGCCAAGATCGGCGAGAACGTTCAGTTGCGCCGCCTGGTCCGTTTCGACCAGGTCGAAGGGGTGCTGCGCAGCTATCGCCATGGCGTGCGGATTGGCGTCGTGGTGGAGTTGGAGGGAGGTCACGAGGAGCTGGGCAAGGATGTGGCCATGCACATCGCCGCCAGCAACCCCATGTGCATCGATGCCTCCGGGGTCCCTGCCGAGGCCCTTGAAAAGGAAAAGGAGATCTTCCGCGTCCAGGCCCAGCAGAGCGGCAAGCCCGAGGCCATCGTCGAGAAGATGATCGACGGGCGGATGCGCAAGTATCTGGAAGAGGTCACCCTCCTGGGTCAACCCTTCGTCAAGGACCCGGATCAGCGCATCGAGCAGTTGCTCAAGCAGGCGGGGGCCAAGGTCCTGCGCTTCTCGCGCGTCGAGGTTGGCGAGGGGATTGAGAAGCGCGAAGAGAATTTCGCCGATGAGGTCATGGCACAGGTTCGCGGGGCCTAGGCGGTCGCAGATGAGAGCCATCCCTGGCTCTCATCGGCTCGCGCTCCCGACTCACCCCATATGCCTCCCTATGGGGGCGTCTATGGTCGGCACGGCAAGCGCGCATAGGCGTGTTTCCCTAGTCCCGAGACCCCAAGGTCTTTAGCGACATTCTGCGAGGGTTCCCAGTGGCAAGCGCACCGGTTCGACGCATCCTGCTCAAGCTCAGCGGCGAGGCCCTGATGGGTGCTGGCAGTCATGGTATCGATCCCCAGATTCTTGGGCGTATGGCGGCTGACGTGCGCGATCTGGTCGGGGCCGGTATCCAGGTGGCACTGGTGATTGGGGGCGGCAACATTTTTCGCGGTGCCCCACTGGCCGCGGCGGGTATGAACCGGGTCACCGGTGACCATATGGGCATGCTGGCAACGGTCATGAATGCCCTCGCCATGGGCGATACCCTTGAGCGTCTCGGTGTCCCGGCACGGGTCATGTCGGCCTTGGCTATGGGGCCGGTGTGCGAGGATTACAGTGCCCGGGAGGCGATCCGGCATCTCGAACAGGGCCGGGTGACGATCTTTGCCGCCGGCACCGGCAATCCATTTTTTACCACAGACTCGGCGGCCAGCCTGCGGGCGGTGGAGATCGGCGCAGAGGTGCTGATCAAGGCGACCAAGGTGGATGGGGTCTATTCTGCCGACCCGATGCGAGACCCAGAGGCGGTCTTCTACCCGCGTCTGACCTACAATCAAGCGCTCCGTGAGGGGCTGGGCGTGATGGATACTACGGCCATCGTACTGTGCCGCGACCACGCCATGCCTCTGCGGGTCATGAACATCAACGAGCCGGGCGCGCTGATGCGCCTGATCAGAGGTGAGCCGGTGGGCTCACTGGTTGAGAGTGGGGACTGACATGATCGACGACATCAAGAAAGACGCGGCGGTCCGCATGGCAAAGACCGTGGACGCCCTTGGGCACGAGTTGGCGAAGATCCGCACCGGCAGGGCGCACCCGTCGCTGCTCGATCACGTCATGGTCTCGTATTACGGCAGCGATATGCCCATCAAGCAGGTGGCCAATGTGACGGTAGAGGATGCCCGCACCCTGGCTATAACGCCCTGGGAGCGCAACATGGTCCAGGCAGTAGAGAAGGCCATTATGCAATCGGACCTGGGGTTGAATCCGAACACCGCCGGCACGGTGATCCGTGTCCCCATGCCGGCGCTGACCGAAGAGCGGCGGCGCGACCTGATCAAGGTTGCCCGCAACGAGGCGGAGCAGGCGCGGGTCGCGGTACGCAACGTGCGGCGCGATGCCAACAGCTCCCTCAAGGACCTAGTCAAGGAGAAGATGATCTCGGAGGACGACGAGCGTCGCGGCCAGGAGATTGTCCAGAAGCTCACGGATCAGTATGTCAAGGAGGTCGATCAGGTCCTGGAGCAGAAAGAAACCGATCTCATGGCCATCTGACCGGTCCATGGTCGTTTGAGCATCTTCGGCGTGTACAACGACAACCAAGGGGTTGAAGGCGTAGAGAGCGACCGTCGTCTGCCGGACCATGTGGCGATCATCATGGACGGCAATGGCCGCTGGGCGCGTCGTCGGGGTTTGCCGCGGACCGCCGGTCATCGCGCCGGGGTCAAGAGTGTGCGTGCAATGGTGGAGGAGAGTGTCCGGCAGGGGGTTGGAGTACTGACCCTGTTTGCCTTCAGCAGTGAAAACTGGCATCGCCCCGCTGCAGAGGTTGCCATCCTGCTGCAATTGTTTATGAGTACCCTGCGTGGCGAGGTCAATCGCCTCAATGACAGTGGCGTACGCCTGCGTGTGGTGGGTGACCGCACGGCCTTTCCAGAGAAACTCCAGGCGCGTATCGCCGAGGCCGAGGCCATGACGGCCGGCAATCAGGCGCTGACGCTTCAAATCGCGGCCAATTACGGTGGGCGCTGGGATATCACCCGTGCCGCCCGGCGTCTTGCGGTTGCTGCGGCTGCCGGGCAACTCGACCCCGAGGCCATCGACGAGGCAGCCCTATCCGCCCAGTTGTCTTTTCCCGATATTCCCGACCCCGATCTGTTTATCCGCACCGGCGGAGAACAGCGTCTGAGTAATTTCCTTTTGTGGCAGTCCGCCTACGCCGAGCTCTATTTTACCGATCTGCTGTGGCCGGAATTCGGTGCTACGGCCTATGCCGAAGCCCTACGAGACTATGCCGGCAGGCAGCGGCGCTTCGGCAAGACCGCAGAGCAGGTCAGCGGCGCCGAGGCGGATGGAACAGGCTAGCCCCTTGTCTCCTGGCAGCGCCCTACGCCAAAGGACTCTGACCGCGCTGGTTTTGGCGCCGGGTGTTCTGGTAGCGGTGTGGTGGTTGCCTACGCTTTGGTTGGCCGAGGTATTGGCCCTGGTGGTGCTCCTGGGTGCCTGGGAGTGGACCAGGCTTGCTGGCTTGGTCACACCTTTGGGGCGCTTGTCCTATCTCGGGGTACTCACCCTCGGCTGCGTCGCCCTGTGGTTCGCTCAAATCGAGGGTTGGGGGCCCTATCTTCTGGTCCCAGTGGTCCTCGGTTGGGTGCTCATCGCAGCCTATCTCGTCCGCGTCACACAGATCCCGCTGGCCCAGGGCATGGCTCCTGGGGTGCTTGCCCTTGGCCTGCCGCTCCTTTGGGGGGCGTGGTTGGGCGTCGTGGTCCTGGACGCCATGACCGCGCATGGCCCCTTGTTGGTCCTGTCGCTCCTGTTGCTGATTTGGGGCGCCGATATCGCGGCCTATTTTGCGGGCCGGCGTTGGGGGCGTGCCAAGCTGGCGCCGGTCCTGAGCCCCGGCAAGACCTGGGTCGGTTGCTACGCCGCCCTGGTGACGGGCGGATGCGTTGGACTGGGGGTGGCCCTTTGGTTAGGCGTGGAATTGGGACAGGGGCTGGCGTTGGTCTCGATCTGTGTTCTGACTGCCGCCGTCTCCATCGTCGGAGATCTTTTCGAGAGTCTGCTGAAACGCCACCGTGGGTTGAAGGACTCGGGCCAGTTGCTCCCGGGGCACGGCGGGATGCTGGATCGTATCGACAGCATGATCGCGGCGGCCCCGGTCTTTACCCTCGGATTGTGGGTGCTGCTATGACCGGCGTTACCGTCCTTGGCTCTACCGGTTCCATCGGGGTGAGCACCCTCGACGTCCTGGCCCGTCACCCGGATCGGTTTTCCGTGGTTGCCCTGACCGCCAATCGCGACGTCGAGACCATGTTCGCCCAGTGCCTGGCATTTCGCCCACTGCTGGTGGCGATGGCCGATCCAGATGCGGCGGTTGACCTGAGGCAGCGTCTGGCGGGGATCACCGGCGCCCCTGAGGTGCTTGAGGGGGTCGAGGGGATCAAGACCGCCGCGGTGTTGCACGAGGGTGGCGTGGTCATGGCCGCCATCGTCGGTGCCGCTGGATTGGTGCCGACCCTGGCGGCGGCCCAGGCAGGGAAGCGTCTCCTGCTGGCGAATAAGGAGGCATTGGTGGTTGCCGGGGCCCTGTTGATGCGGGCGGTGGCCGACCACGGTGCCGAGCTTCTGCCGATCGACAGCGAGCACAACGCCATCTTCCAGTGCCTGCCCCCGGGGTTTGAACGTGGCCTGGGCGCGGTCGGCGTGGAGCGCATCCTGCTCACCGCCTCGGGCGGACCCTTTCTGGATCGTACCCGCGAATCCCTGGTCGAGGTGACCCCGGAGCAGGCCTGCGCCCACCCCAACTGGGCCATGGGGCGCAAGATCTCGGTGGACTCGGCCACCATGATGAACAAGGGTCTGGAGTTGATCGAGGCGTGCTGGCTGTTCGGCACCGCGCCGGAGCGTATCCAGGTCGTGGTCCATCGCCAGAGCGTGATCCACTCCCTAGTGCAATACGTCGACGGGTCGGTCCTGGCCCAGCTCGGCAATCCAGACATGCGCACGCCCATTGCCCATGCATTGGCTTGGCCGGAGCGGTTGGGTTCTGGCGTCGCGCCCCTGGACCTGTTCGCCGTCCAGCGGCTGGATTTCGAACCTCCGGACCTGGAGCGCTTCCCCTGTCTCGGCCTTGCCATTCAGGCCGCCGCAGCCGGCGGCACGGCGGCAGTGGTCCTGAATGCGGCCAACGAGGTGGCGGTGGCGGCGTTTCTCGAACGGCGCATCGGCTTCACGGCCATCGCCGAGGTGGTGGAAGGGGCTCTGACCAAACTCCCGGCACGGTCGGTGGACGGCTGGGGTATCGACGACCTGCTTGAGATCGACCACGAGGCCCGCATGATTGCAGAACAAAGTCTGAACGCGAGAATCGCCTAGTCTTTATGCAACAGCTCACTGGAATTCTGTCCTACGCGGGCTATTTCGTCATCGCCCTGGGTATCCTCATCGCTGTTCACGAGTTCGGGCACTTTTGGGTGGCCAGGCGGCTCGGCGTGCGGGTGCTGCGCTTTTCTATCGGGTTTGGGCGGCCCCTGCTGCGGCGGGTCTCACCGGCGGATGGGACAGAATACGTCCTGGCCGCCATCCCGCTGGGCGGGTACGTGAAGATGCTTGACGAACGTGAGGGCGTGGTCCCCGCGGCCGAGCGCCGATACGCCTTCAATCGTCAGGCGCTGTGGCGGCGCTCCGCCATCGTTGCCGCCGGGCCGGTGTTCAATTTCCTGTTCGCCATCGCTGTCTTTTGGGGGCTGATGGTGGCGGGCGAGTCAGGGGATCGCCCCCTGGTCGGGGAAGTCGTGGCCGGTTCTCCCGCGGCCGTTGCGGGGTTCGCTGCAGGGGACGAGATCTTGCGGATCGGGGACCGCCCGACCCCGACCTGGGAGTCTACGGTGTACGCCTTGATGGCCGATGCCCTCGATGGAGAAGATCTGCCGATTCTGGTGCGGGATGCGGCTGGGCGAGAGGTCTCGCGGCGCATTGCGGGTGCGGCCCTGTCCGATCTGCCAGAGAGCCCGGCCATCCTGTCAAATCTGGGCCTGTCCCAGGCCCGCCCCTTGCTGCCGCCGATGATCGGTGAGGTGCTGCCCGGTGGTGCCGCCGAGGCAGCCGGGATGTTGGCCGGCGATCGGGTGCTTACCACTGATGGCGAGCCGGTCGAGACTTGGCAGGCATGGGTGGAACTGGTGCGCGCGCACCCCGAAAGGCCGATCGGGGTCCAGGTGCAGCGCGGCGACGACACGGTCGAACTGACCGTGGTCCCGCGGCGCCAAGACGAGCAAGGGCGGTCGGTGGGTAAGATCGGTGCGGCGGTGGAGGTCCCCGACGGCCTGTTCGATGACTACCGTGTTCAGGTCCGTCTGGGCCCGATCCAGGCCCTGGGCGCGGCCGCTGCCAAGACCGTCGACATGAGTTGGCTGATGCTCAGGGTGGTGGGGCGCATGATGGTCGGGCAGTCGTCGGTGAACAACCTGAGCGGACCCATCACCATTGCGGAGGTGGCTGGTAAGACCGCAGGCTATGGTTTGTCACCCTTTCTCAAGTTCCTGGCTGTCGTCAGCATCAGCCTAGGGGTCCTCAATTTGTTGCCGATCCCCGTGCTGGACGGCGGTCACCTCCTGTACTTCCTGATCGAGGGGATCAAAGGCAGTCCGCTATCCGAGCAGGCGCAGGAGCGCGGCATGCGCATTGGCGTCGCGTTGCTCGCCGGGCTGATGACCCTGGCCTTTTACGTGGATATCTCCCGATTGCTGGGCTAGATCGAGGCTTTCCCCTATACTACCGGGCCTTAAGGATGGGGCGGGCAGCTCTGCCCTGGGTGATCTTGACTGCGCGATCTTCGGGCCGCTTCCCGGGGCATGCGTGGCTTCAGCGATACGAAATCTTAGGATAGGGCGGTGCCTTCCAGTGCCGTCAGGAGCTCCGGTTGGTCGGTGTTTCCTTCACCTAGGCCGCCGCGCCCGCGGCGTTTGATACTTCAGGGGGTCCTCTTGGTCACAGCAACTGCCGTACGAACCCGCTCGGTTCCGGCCCTTCGCCGAGGCCGCCTTGTGGTCTTTATGGTGCTCCTCGGCCTATCCTTCGCGGCCCTCGCCAGCGTGTTCAAGATCTCCGATATTCGTGTCGAAGGCCTGCAGCGCATCGCTCCGGGTACCGTCTTCAACTACATGCCGGTCCAGGTGGGAGACACCGTGGGCGACGACGTGACCAGTGCGATCATCCGCGCACTCTACCAGACGGGGTTCTTCAACGACGTCCGGGTGGAGCGGGATGGCAGCGTGCTCGTGGTGTCAGTGCAGGAACGTCCGGCCATTGCCGAGATCGAAATCTCCGGCAATAACGACATCAAAGAGGATGATCTGAAGAAGGGCCTGAAGGACATCGGTCTGGCCGAAGGTCGCGTCTTCAATCGCTCGGTACTCGATCGGATTGAACAGGAACTCAAGCGCCAGTATTTTGCCCTGGGCAAGTACGGGGTGCGTGTTCAGTCCACGGTCTCGCCGCTGGAGCGCAATCGCGTCGCGGTGCGCATCGAGATTACCGAGGGCCTCACGGCGCGTATCAAGCAGATCAACATTATTGGAAACACCGCCTTTACCGAGAGTGACTTGCTCAAGCAATTCAAGCTGGGTACCCCTCACTGGTATTCTTTCTACTCCAAGAACGATCAGTACTCGAAGCAAAAACTGGGTGCAGACTTGGAGACCTTGCGCTCCTATTATCTGGATCGCGGATACATCCGCTTCGAGATCAAATCCACGCAGGTGTCGATTAGTGCCGACAAGAAGGACATCTACATCACGATCGTGCTTTCCGAGGGGGGCGTCTATACGGTCAGCGACATCAAGCTGGCCGGCGAGCCGACTATTCCTGCCGAGCAATTATTCCCCCTGATCCACCTGCGCAGAGGCGACACCTTCTCCCGTGCCGTGGTCACGGAGAGTTCCGAGCGCGTCTCCGCGCTGCTTGGTAACGAGGGTTACGCCTTCGCCAACGTCAATACCATCCCGGATATTGACGATGAGTCCAAGCAGGTCTCGGTGACCTTCTTTGTGGACCCTGGCAAGCGCGTCTATGTACGGCGTGTCAATATGAAGGGCAACACAAGGACCCGCGATGAGGTGCTGCGTCGGGAGATGCGCCAGCTCGAGACGGCCTGGTTTTCCACAGAGTTGGTGCAAAAGTCGCGTGAGCGACTCAAGCGTCTCGGCTATTTCGAGGAGGTCGATATCGAGACCCCGGCCGTGCCCGGGTCCGCTGACCAGGTGGATGTAGATGTGGCCGTTACGGAAAAGGCGTCAGGCAACTTATTGGCGGGTGTTGGCTATTCTCAGTCGCAAGGTCTCTTGTTCAACGCCAGCGTGACTCAGAACAACTTCCTCGGTAGCGGGAAGCGATTGGTCTTTGCGTTCAATAGTAGCCAAATCAATCAACTTTATCGTCTTGCCTATGATAATCCCTACTATACGGTGGACGGCATTAGTCGGGGCTTCGAGATTTCGTATACGACGACCGATTTCGACCAGTTGGTCGGGGCGCGCTACACCACGGACATCGGCGTACTGGGTATGAACTTCGGGTTGCCCATTAGCGATACCAGTCGCGCAGGTCTCGGCTTGCGCTACCAATATACGAAGTTCAATGCTGGTGCCGACCTGTTGGCCCTGGACTTCGTTGCGCAGAACGGCGATACGTTCAACGATCTTATCTTGAGTGCCAGTTATTCTAACGATACTCGGGATACCGCGATCTTCCCCACCGAAGGTAGCCTCAATACCGTACTTGGGGAGGTGGCGATTCCAGGGAGCGACCTAACCTATTATCGGCTGACCTACAGAGGGCGAACCTATTTTCCCCTGACTCGTAGTTTCACCCTGTCGGCACGCGGTGAGCTGGGCTATGGCGATGGGTACGGCGACCTGACCGCATTACCCTTCTTCGAGAACTATTTCGCCGGCGGTCCTCAGTCCGTGCGCGGTTGGGAGGCCAGCACCCTGGGACCCCGTGAGACTTATCCTGATTTCCCGCCGATCGGGGGCAACGTGAAGCTGACTGGCAGCGTGGAATTGTTTGCGCCGCCACCAGTGGATGGGGACTTTGCCAAATCCCTGCGACTGGGTCTGTTCGTAGACTTCGGTAATGTTTGGCAGACAACGGCGACCGACCTGGTGGCTCCGACGGGCTTCGATTTGGGCGAATTGCGCTATTCCACTGGGCTGTCCGTTGCCTGGCTGTCGCCCGTCGGGGCGTTGTCCGTCAGCGTTGCGTACCCGCTGAATGCGCAGGACGAGGACAACACCCAGGTCTTCCAGTTCACCTTCGGTCAGGGCTTTTAGGGTTAGGCAATCTCATGTGTTTTCGTTCCGTTGTGATATCACTGGCAGTGCTGTGGGCCGCGGTGTCCCCGACGGCCCAGGCGTTGGATTACAAGATTGGCGTGGTCGATCCGGAGCGGGTGGTCGAGCAATCTCCCCAGTATGACGCGGCGCGCAAGGCGCTCCAGGACGAGATCGCCGAGCGCGAGCGGGCCCTGCGCGAACAGCAGGGCCAGCTCGATGAGCTGAAAAAGAAGCTGGAGCGAGATAGCTCACTGATGAGCGAGGATGAAATCTCCCGTTTGCAGAACGATATCCGCTCACGTGACCGCAAGGCGAAGTACGCCAAGGCAGAGTATCAGGAGGATGTCGCATTGCGCCAGAACGAGCTGCGAAGCACGCTCGTACAACAGGTCCGCGAGGTGGTGCAAGAGGTGGCAAGAGAAGCGGGGATGGATCTGGTCGTCAGCGAAGGCGTTGTCTTCTATAGTGATCGCATCGACATCTCGGGCCAGGTGATCGAGCGTTTGCATTCCAAGTTCAAACAAAAATAGGCCGAAGTCATTCGGTTTCTCCGGATGTTGCTATGGAACTGACTCTCGCTGAGTTGGCAGCCCGCATCGGTGCGGTGTTGAAGGGTGACGGCGCCTTGCGGGTCGCCCGGGTGGCGGATCTGGCCGACGCCGACGGAGCCTCGGTGGCCTTTCTCGGGGACGCCAAGTATCGCTCGGTCTTGCGGGAGACGGGTGCAGCCGCGGTCATCCTCCTCGAGGCGGAACTCAAGGAATGCCCTGTCGCCGCCCTGGTGTCTAACAATCCTCATCTCGCTTTTGCTCGGGCGGCCGAGTTGCTGCACCCGGCGGTGACCGTCGCGGGTGGCCGCCATCCCAGTGCCGTTGTTGCCGAAGGGGCGCTGATTGACCCCAGCGCCTGGATCGGGCCTCAGGCAGTGGTAGAGGACGGCGCCAAGATTGGTGCACGGGTGTTCGTCGGCCCAGGGTCCATTATCGGGGCCGGCTGCCGGGTCGGGGACGATACGCGCCTGGTTGCTCGCGTGACTCTCTGTGATGGGTCGATTATCGGGAAGCGCGCCCTCCTGCACCCTGGGTGCGTCATCGGTCGCGAGGGGTTCGGTTTTGCCCGTGATGGGGACCGTTGGATCCGGGTCCCGCAGCTTGGTCGGGCAGTCTTGGGAGATGACGTGGAGGTTGGCGTCAACAGCGCAGTGGACCGCGGAGCCTTGGGCGATACGGTCATTGCCGATGGGGTCAAGATCGACAGTCTGATCCAGATCGGTCATAACGTACAGATCGGGGAGAACACCGCCATGGCGGCGTGCTCGGGTATCTCCGGGTCGACCCGCATCGGTCGTAATTGCACCATTGCCGGTGCGGTGGGAATGGCCGGTCACCTGGAGATCGGCGATAACGTGCATTTTACCGGGATGGCCATGGTGACCCGGTCCTTTGCGGAGCCTGGTGTCTACAGCAGCGGGATTCCGGCCATGCCGAGTGGTGAATGGCGGCGTGCCGTGGTGCGATTTCGCCAATTGGAAGACCTGGCTCGCAGGCTCAAGCGCCTCGAAGAACAATTGCCAAAGAACGATCAATCGTCGGGGCAGGACGGGGCCTGAGTTCAACGCCGTCTGGCGCGCCTCCAACCCCGCTGCCCCAACCCGTTGGAGGTGACCTTGACCACGATGGACATTCATAAGGTGCTGGACTTGCTCCCGCATCGTTATCCCTTTCTACTCGTCGACCGGGTGTTGGAGTTCGAGCCCGAGTCGCATCTCACGGCCCTGAAGAACGTCAGTTTCAATGAGCCCTATTTCACCGGACACTTTCCGGTGCGCCCGGTCATGCCCGGGGTACTGATCATTGAGGCGCTGGCCCAGGCTACCGGGCTTTTGGCCATGGCCTCGCGACCCGATGAGGTCGGTCAAAAGTTGTACTACTTTGTCGGCATTGACAATGCCCGGTTCAAACGTCCGGTCGAGCCGGGTGACCAGCTTATCCTCAACGTCAAGTTGCTGGCCGTGCGTCAGGCGATTTGGAAATTCCACGGCGACGCCTATGTGGCGGACAAGCTGGTGGCGAGCGCCGATATCATGTGCACGGCGCGGGACTCCTGAGATTGATTCACCCCAGCGCCATCGTCGATCCCGCCGCGGAGTTGGACGAGGGGGTCGAGGTCGGGCCCTTCAGTATCATCGGGGCGGGGGTGTGCATTGCTGCCGGTACGCGCATCGGGCCTCACGTGGTTGTGCGTGGACCGAGCGATATTGGCCGGGACAACCGGTTCTTTCAATTCGCCTCGATCGGCGAAGACCCCCAAGACAAGAAGTACGCCGGTGAGCCGACGCGCTTGATCATGGGTGACCGCAACGTCGTGCGCGAGGGGGCTACCATTCACCGCGGCACTGTGCAGGATGCGGTGGAGACCCGCATCGGCCATGACAATCTCTTCATGGCCTATGCCCACGTGGCCCACGACTGCTGGATCGGCGACCACGTCATCCTGGCCAATGCGGCGTCCCTCGGTGGGCATGTACGGGTGGAGGACTGGGCCATCCTCGGTGGCTTTACCCTGGTGCACCAGTTCTGTCACGTGGGGGCCCATAGCTTTTGTGCCATGGGCTCGGTGGTGGCGCGTGACGTCCCGACCTATGTCACCGCCGGCGGTCACCCGGCAGTGCCGCGGGGCGTCAACAGCGAGGGGCTCAAGCGCCGCGGATTCAGCGATCTGGCCATCGCCTCGATCCGCCGAGCTTACCGACTGCTCTACATGTCCGGCCTACCCTTGGCCGATGCCCTGACGGCCATCCGCGAACAGGCCGGTGGTCATCCGGAACTGGTGCCGCTGGCGGAGTTCGTCGCCAACAGCACCCGCAGTATCGTGCGCTGATGCTCACCATCGGCATCGTTGCCAACGAGGCCTCCGGCGACATCCTCGGCGCTGCGGTGTTGCGCGAGCTGCGGCGACGTCGGCCCGACGCCCGTTTTGTCGGGGTGGCGGGGCCGCAGATGCAGGCGGTTGGCTGCGAAAGCCTTGTGGATATGGAGCGCCTGTCGGTCATGGGGCTGACGGAGGTCATCGGCCACCTGCGCGAGCTACTGGGTATCCGCCGAGACCTGATTCGCTATTTCCTTGAACATAGACCCGATCTGGTCATCGGCGTCGATGCCCCGGACTTTAACCTGGGCCTCGAAAGGCGTCTGCGTTGTGCGGGCATCCGCACCGCCCACCTGGTCTCTCCAACGGTCTGGGCCTGGCGCGCGGGGCGGGTCAAGGGCATCCGCCGAGCCGTGGATCTGATGTTGTGCATCTACCCGTTCGAAGAGGCATTCCTGCTCAAGCACGGGGTGCCCGCCCGCTATGTCGGTCATCCCCTGGCGGATGAGATCCCGCTGAAGGTGGACCAGGGGGCGGCCCGCGTCGCCCTGGGGTTGCCGGTGGAGGGCGAGGTGATGGCCATCCTGCCCGGCAGTCGGACCGGCGAGGTGGAGAGTCTCGCGGGGACCTTCCTGCGGGCCGCTTGGCGCTGCCATCAGGCGCGCCCAGGGTTGCGCTTCCTGGCCCCTCTGGTCAACACCAAGCTGCGGGGGATGTTCCAGGCATCGCTGGAGCGTGAGGCCCCCGGGCTGCCGATCACGCTGGTGGACGGGCGCAGCCGGGAGGTCTTGGCGGCCGCGGATGTGGCGCTGACCGCCTCAGGCACAGCGACCCTGGAGGGCCTGTTACTCAAGCGTCCGATGGTGGTGGGTTATAAGGTACACCGCATCACCTATCACTTGGTCAAACAACTGCGTCTGATCAAGGTCCCGTTCGTGGCCATGGCCAACCTACTGGTGGGGCGCGCGCTGGCCCCGGAATTCCTCCAGGGTCGCTGTACCGCAGAGCTGCTCGCCCCGGCCCTGCTCGCCCTGCTCGATGATCCGGACCGCGTCGCCGAGATTCAGGCCAACTACGCCCGAGTCCATGAGAGCATGCGCCACAATGCGGCCCAACAGGCGGCGAATGCCATCCTTGAGCTCATTGGGGCCGAGGGTGATCCAGCCATTGGGCCTGGGGCATTGGCGGCCGGGCAAGGGCCCCAAATTTGAGTGTGCTCTGGGTCGCCGGGGTCGACGAGGCCGGTCGAGGCCCCTTGGCGGGACCTGTGACCGCGGCGGCGGTGATCCTGGATCCATCCCGCCCCATCCACGGCCTGGACGACTCCAAGCGCCTGAGTCCTGAGCGCCGCGCCCAGCTCGAGGTGGAGATCTGCGCCAGATCCCGGGCCTGGGCGGTGGCTTGGGCCGATGTGGCCGAGATCGAGACCCTCAATATACTTCACGCCTCCCTACTGGCCATGCGCAGGGCAGTCGCCGCTCTCTCGATTGCGCCGCAGGAGGTCCTGGTGGACGGCAACCGTTGCCCTGATTTCGGCTGTCCTGCCGAGGCTATCGTCGGGGGTGATGCCCGGGTACCCGCCATCGGCGCTGCGTCCATCCTCGCGAAGCAGGCCCGGGACCGGGAGCTTGTGCGCCTCGACGCCCTGTATCCAGGCTATGGCCTGGCTAAGCACAAGGGCTACCCTACTGCCGCACACCTGGACGCCTTGCGGCGACTCGGACCTTGCCCCATCCATCGCCGTGGCTTCGGCCCTGTGCGGGAGTCGCTTGGGCTTAGCCGTACCTGAACGCCTAGAGATGGCAGCGGTTTCGCACAGGCAAAAAAAAGGCGCGACGGGGGGCGTCGCGCCGGAAGTTACCACCAAAGGAGGATGGAGGAGTGTAAAGAACCACCGGGGTGGTGATTCAGTACGTGACTAGTTTCTTATATAGTGGAATACCTGTCAACCACAAAGGCGAAATATTTCCGAGCGAATCTCTGTCCTTGTTTCTGTCGGGACCGCAGGAGCTTCGCGGACCCATTGCGGAAACTTGAAAAATCTTGGGAGAAATCAGATGGCAATCGAGACTGCGACCCTAGGTGGTGGCTGCTTTTGGTGCCTGGAGGCGGGCTTTCAGGACCTCAAGGGCGTTGCCTCTGTGACTTCCGGCTATGCCGGCGGCAGCGTGCCGGACCCGGGATATCGCCAGGTCTGCGCCGGGACTACCGGGCATGCGGAGGTGGTCCAGGTGAGCTTCGACGCCTCCGTCATCGACTTCGCCACTTTGCTTCGGGTCTTCTTCACCCTCCATGATCCCACTACCCTCAATCGGCAGGGGGCGGACGTGGGGACCCAGTATCGTTCGGTCATCTACTACCACGACGAGGGGCAGCGGCAGCTAGCCCAGGCCGTGATCGCAGAGCAGGAGACCGAGGGTCTCTGGGATAGGCCCATCGTGACCGAGGTGGCGCCGCTGCCGGTCTTCTACCCGGCCGAGCCTTATCACCAGGACTACTACCGACAAAATCCCCATCAGGGGTATTGCCAGGTGGTCATCTCCCCCAAGCTCGCCAAGCTGCGTGTCCGTTATGCTGCCCTGCTGCGCGACTGAATCCCGCCTTCACCCTCGCCCACCAGAGGGTCGTGTGTCCGTGTGGCGCTATCCTCTAAGGACCGGGAAAACCGGTATAGTGCGAGGTAACCTTGACTACGGCAGGCGCCAAATGCGGATCGCTATTCTCTCGCGTAATCCCCAGATCTATTCGACCAGGCGCCTCGTAGAGGCTGGCCGGCAACGTGGCCACGAGGTCGAGACACTCGACGTGCTGCGCCGTTACAAGGTGGTCGCCGCCATGAAGCGTCAGGGCAAGATCGAGTTCATCGAGAAGAACGCCAAACTTGGCAAGACCCGTACCAGGGGCAAGGGATGATGCGTAGCGCATTCGAGATCGTTGACACCCGGGTCGTCGCCGGCAGCCGCAGCACGGTCGATATTCCGATGGCAGGGCTCTATACGCATACGCCGGTCACTCTGCCGGTGCATGTGGTGCATGGCCACAGGGCAGGGCCCGTGCTGTTCGTCAGCGCAGCGGTCCATGGCGACGAGATCAACGGTGTGGAGATCATCCGCCGCCTGATCAGGTCACCAGCCCTGGGTAAGCTGCGTGGGACCCTGCTGGCGGTCCCTATCGTGAATGTGTTTGGCTTTCACAACCGCTCCCGTTACCTCCCTGATCGGCGTGACCTCAACCGCTCATTCCCCGGTTCGGAGCAGGGCTCCATGGCCAGCCGTGTTGCCAACTTGTTTCTGCGCGAAATCGTCCAGCGCGCCGACTATGGAGTGGACCTGCACACCGCAGCGATCCATCGCGATAATCTCCCGCAGGTCCGTGCAAACCTGTCCAACGAGCAGATCGAGCGCATGGCCATGGCCTTTGGTGCCCCCGTGGTGATTCACAGCGAGGGTATCGAGGGATCCTTGCGGATGGCGGCCATGGAACAAGGCGTGCCCATGATCCTGTACGAGGCTGGGGAGGCCTTGCGCTTCGACGAGCTTTGCATCCGCACCGGGCTCCGTGGTGTCGTCGAGGTCATGCGCACCCTGGGTATGCTGCCCAGACCAAAGGCGAAGCGGCGTCCCGCCATTCTGCTGCGCTCCAGCGTCTGGGTGCGCGCCTCCAAGAGCGGCATCCTGCGCAGCGTCGTCAGTCTGGGTACCTCAGTGGCCAGCGGCGACACCCTCGGGATTGTCTCCGATCCCTTCGGCGAGCGGGAAGTGGAGATCGTCAGTACCGCAGACGGTGTCATCATCGGCCGCGCCAATCTGCCCCTGGTCTACGAAGGCGAGGCCCTGTTCCACATCGGCCGCTCGCAAAGCGGCACTGCCGTGGAAGCGCATCTGGAAGAACTGCAACAAGGATTGGATGAGGCGCAGCAAGAGGCGCCCGACGAGCTACCCATCGTATGACACACAAGATCGTGGCGCCTGAGCGAATAGCCGATGACGACATGCTCCTCCTGGGGTGGCGCGAGTGGTTGGCGCTGCCTGAGTTGGGCATTCCGCGTATCAAGGCCAAGGTGGATACGGGTGCACGTACCTCCTGTCTCCATGCCTGTTTCGTGGAGACCTTCCGCCATAAGCAGCGAGACCGTGTGCGCTTCGGCGTCCATCCCCTGCAGCGGCGAGCCGACAATTTGGTGATCTGCGAGGCCGATCTGGTGGACAAGCGCGTGGTCACGGACTCCGGCGGACACCGTGAGCGCCGCTGCATCATCGAAACCGAGGTCATCATCGGCAGTCGCAGTAAGCGCATCGAGTTGACCCTGGCAGACCGGGACACGATGCGCTTTCGGATGCTGCTGGGGCGCACCGCACTCAAGGGCGATTATGTGGTGGACGCGGCTCGTTCCTACCTCAGCCGCAAGCCGAGGACGGTTGGTGCCTGAACTACCCCGCGGATGCGCCCCCGGCGTTCCGCCTGTTTGACCACCCAGCCGCTGACGGTGATGCCGGTCTGGGTTGCCCGGTACTGGATCTGGGTGGGGATCAGTCTGGTGGACCCATCGACCTGGATGCTCAGGGCCGGTGCGGCCAACGCCTGCGCCGCTAGGGCGCTCAGCAGGAAGACTGCGGCGCTGCCTGTGGTCACGACCTTCATTGCAGTGTCAAGGGTGCTGGTACGCATCCGGGCTCAGGCCAGGTGCCCGAATTGGCCCACTGGGGTGGTCCAAAAGTGGATGTCTGCCCCGGCGAAGTCGCGGCGCAGGCGCTGCAACAGGGCCTCGGCGGCGGTCGACTCCATGTGGGTGAAGAACATCACCCGGCGCCTGCGACCGGCCACCTGCTCCGCCAGGGTCATGGATGCCTCGGAGGACCCGTGTCCAGCGATGGGGGTGCTGGAAAAGCCGCTCACGGTCTCGTCCTCCAACAGCCACTCGGCCACCGCGTCCTCGGCCGCCGGGGATACGATCAGATACAGCAGGCAATGGTTCATGGTGTCCCCGTCAGGCGCTGAAGCGGCGATAGAGGATGGGCAGGAGGACCAGGGTCAGGGACGTGGAGCTGACCAGACCGCCGATGACCACGATGGCCAGGGGACGCTGGATCTCCGAGCCGGGCCCGGTGGCGAATAGCAGTGGCACCAGGCCGAAGGCGGCGATGCTCGCGGTCATGAGCACCGGGCGCAGGCGCCGCTTGGCCCCCTCAACCACCACCTCGGCGATGGGCCGACCCAGGGCGCGGAGCTGGTTGAAGTAAGTCACCATCACCACCCCGTTGAGCACGGCGATACCCAGTAGGGCGATGAAGCCCACTGAGGCCGGCACCGACAGGTATTCGCCCGTGACGGCCAGCCCCACCACCCCGCCGATGAGGGCGAAGGGGATATTCGACAGGACCAGCACCGCCTGCCCAACCGAGCGGAAAATGGAGAACAGGATCAGGAAGATGAGCCCCAGGGCGATGGGCACCACCAGGGCCAGGCGGGTGGCGGCGCGCTGCTGATTCTCGAATTCGCCGCTCCACTCGATCCGGTAGCCCATGGGTAGGTCCACCTGCTCCGCCACCTTGGCCTTGGCCTCCTCGACGAAGCCCACCAGGTCGCGCCCGCTCACGTTGGCGATGGCCACCGCCATGCGGTTGCCGCGCTCCCGGGACAGGGCCACGGGCCCCTCGACCCGCTCCATGCGCACCAGGCTGGCCAGCGGCACCGAGCGCCCGTCCGGTACGGCCACCTGGACGGCGGCGAAGCGCGCCGGGGAGTCGCGCAGGGCCTCGGCCCCGCGCAGCACCAGAGGCCGGCGCAGGCCGTCGCCGTAGATCGTGCCGACGGTCGACCCCTCTACCAGGGCGCGCAGCAGGGCTGACAGGGCGTCGACGTCCACCCCCAGGCGCCCGGCGGCGAGGCGGTCGACCTGCAGGTTGAGATACTGGGCGCCGTCGTTGCGGGGGGTGTAGACGTCCTGGGCCCCGGTGATGGAGTCCAACACCCCCACGATGGCCTCGGCGGTGCGGTTGAGCTGGTCCTGGTCAGTGCCGAAGAGCTTCACTGCCAGGTCACCGCGCACCCCGGTGAGCATCTCCGAGACACGCATCTCGATGGGTTGGGTGAAGGCGTAGTCCACCCCCGGGAAGCGCTCCAGCACGGTACGAATGGCCTCCTTGAGTCCGTCCTTCGTGGGAAAACGCCAGGTGTCCCTTGGTTTGAGCACCAAGAAGCTGTCGGTCTGGTTGAGCCCCATGGGGTCCAGACCCAGCTCGTCGGAGCCCGTGCGCGCGATCACGGCCTGCACCTCCGGGACCTCGGACAAGATCGCCTGCTGCACCCGTAGGTCGATGGCCATGGATTCGGCCAGGTTGATGGACGGCAGCTTTTCCAGTTGCACGATCAGATCGCCCTCGTCCATGGTTGGCATGAAGGTCTTGCCGATCTGGGTGTAGAGGGCCCCCGCTCCGACCAGCAGGGCTAGGGCGGCGGCCACAACTAGACCCTGATGGCGTAGCCCCCAGTCCAGGGACGGGGCATAGATCCGGGCGATGAGGCGTACCAGCCAGGGGTCTCCGTGGGCGCCCTTGCCGAGCAGCAAAGAGGCCAACACCGGGATGGCGGTGAGTGACAGGGCCAGTGAGGAGAGCAGGGCGAAGACGATGGTCAGGGCCACCGGGACGAACAGCTTGCCCTCGAGCCCCTGTAAGGTCAGCAGAGGCAGGAACACGATGACGATGACGATGATGCCCGCGGACATGGGCACCGCCACCTCGCGCACCGCCCGGTAGATCAGGTGCAGACGCGGTAGCTTGGCCTTGCTGTGGGCCCCCTCGTGGAGGTGGGTCACGATGTTCTCGACCACGACCACGGCTGCGTCGACCAGCATGCCGATGGCAATGGCCAAGCCCCCCAGGGACATCAGGTTGGCGGACAGGTCGAAGGCGCGCATCAGGATGAAGGTCGCGAGCGCCGCCAGGGGCAGGATCAGGGCGACGGTCAGGGCGGCACGCAGGTCGCCCAGGAACAGCACCAGCAGGATCACCACCAGCACCGTCGCCTCCATCAGGGCCTTGGAGACGGTACCGATGGCCCGGTCCACCAGGGTGCCGCGGTTGTAGAAGGTCTCGATGCGAACCCCCTCCGGGAGGGTCGCTTGCAGCTCGGCCAACTTGGCCGCCACACCCGCCACCAGGGCCCCGGCGTTGGCCCCGCGCAGGCCCAGGACCAGGCCCTCGACGGTCTCGCCGGTACCGTTGCGGGTCACCGCGCCATAGCGGGTGAGGGCGGAGAGGTGCACCTCGGCGACGTCGGCGACGCGCACCGGCTGCACCGGGTCGGGCTTGACCACGATGGCGCCCAGATCGGCCAGGGTGCGGATGGCACCCTGACTTCTCACCAGCAGCACCTCTTCGCCCTCGTCCAGGCGCCCGGCCCCGTCGTTGCGGTTGTTGCTGGTCAGGGCCTCGCGCAGTTCGGTGAGCCCGATGCCCTTGGCGGCCATGCGCGCATTGTTGGGTACGACCTCGAAGCTGGTGACGAAGCCACCCAGGGAGTTGACCTCTGCCACCCCGGGCACCGAACGCAGGGCCGGGCGGATGGTCCAGTCGAGCAGGTCGCGCCGCTCGGCCAGGGACATGTCTCCGCCCTCGATGGTGAACATGTAGACCTCCCCCAACGGGGTGGTCATGGGGGCCACGCCGCCGCTGATACCCTCCGGCAGGTCGCCCCAGATGGCGTTGAGCCGCTCGGCGACCTGCTGTCGGGCCCAATAGATGTCGGTGCCCTCGGCGAAGTCCACGGTGATGTCGGTCAGTCCGTATTTCGCGATGGAGCGCAGCATGGTCTGGCGGGGGATGCCGAGCATCTCCACCTCGATGCGGGCGGTGATGCGGGACTCGACCTCCTCGGGGGTCATACCCGGGGCCTTGACGATGACCTTGACCTGGGTGGACGAGACGTCCGGAAAGGCGTCGATAGGGGTCTCGCGGAAGGCACGCCAGCCCGCCCCGGCCACCAGGGCGATGGCGAGCAGCACCAGCATACGTTGGGTCAGGGCGAGTCGGATGAGCCGGGCCATGGCGTTACTCCGCCCCGCCGAGCCAGACCGCCTTGAGGGCGACGACGCCGGAGATGGCCACCTGGTCGCTTGCGTCAATCGCCCCTCTCACCACGGCGCTGCGCTCCTCCTGGGCGAGGGGCTCGACCTGGACGGCGGCGAAGCCCCCTGGACGCTGGACGAAGACGTAGGCCGCAGCGGCGATACGGACCAGGGCCGCCGTCGGAAGGCGCCACCCGGCTCCCTTGCCGGCCTCGTCGAGCTGGACCTCCAAGAACTGACCTGGGCGCAGCCGATCCGCCCCCTCGCTTACCTCGGCACGCACCAGCACGCCCTGGTCGGCACCGTGAACCTGGCGCCCGACGGTCAGGATGCGCCCGCGTATCCCCTCCCGCGACAGCAATACCTGATCCCCCTCTTGCAGGCCGGCCACTTGATCGACGGGGACGTGGACCTCCAGCCACAGGGGAGAGAGGCTCGCCACCCGGAACAGGGGTGCCGCCACGGCGACGGACTGGCCGGTGGTGACCATTTGGTCCAGGATCACCCCGTCGATGGGCGAGACGATCTCCAGGGTCCCGGACAGGCGACGCCCCTGTTTGAGGGCCGCGATGGCATCGGCCGACATCCCCGCCAGGGCGAGGCGCTGACTCCATTGGTCTACCGTGGTGGCCTGTGCGTCATGGTCGGCCTGGGTGGCCTGGAGCCGGCGCTTGGGGACCAAGCCCTCCTTGAACAGGGCCTGATCCCGGGTCAGCTCGCTTTCGGCCAGGGTCAGACGGGTCTGGGCCTCCAGCAAGGCGCCCTGGGCCTCCAGGAGCCCGGGGCTCTGCATCCGCGCCAGGGGCTGACCGGCGGTGACCGCCTCGCCTAGGGCGGCCAGCAGCACCGACAGGGTCCCGTCCTGGGGGGCGCTGACCACATGGTCCTGACGTACCGGCACCGCGACCTCCGCGGGATAGCGGCGACTCATGACCCGGCTCGCGGGCTCAGGGGCGGCCAGCTCGATGCCGAGGGCCGTCTGCTGCTCCGGTGCCAGCGGGATGATCGCCGCCGGGGCCGCCAGGCCTGGGGTCGCGGCTAGGGTCAGCAGGCCGGCCAGGGCCGAGGCGGGTCCCAGCCCAGTTCGGGAGTTCGATGCCGTGCGGTTCATACTGCTTCCTGGGTGGGGGGGTGGGATTGGACAGACTGGTACCGATGACGCCTTGGCGCCGGTAGCCTGGATGGAGCGAAGCGCAATCCAGCGCGAGGTCCGAGGTTGTCTAGGATCATTGGGGTACATCCCCCAAGGCCTGGTTGAGCAGGGATGCCGCTCGGCCTAGTTCGAGACGGCGGACTTCCAGGTTGAGGGCTGCCTCCTGGGCCTTGGTCCGCTCACGGAGCAGTTCGGCCAGGTCGATCTCGCCCAGCTCGAAGCCGCGCTCGATCAGGGCCAGGGTCTTCGCGGCCAGGGCCTGTTGGCGCTGGGCCGCACTCAGGGCCGCCCGGGCGGCACCTATCCCAGTCTCGGCGAGCTTGATCTCGGTGTCCAGTTCGCGCTGGAGGCGTTGGCGCTCGGTTAGTCGTTCGGTATAGGCCAGCTCCGCCTCCGCCATGCGCGGGGCTGCCTGGCTACCCAGGCCGAAGGGGATGCTCAGCTCCACGGACAGGGAGGTGTCAGGGTCCGCGTAGCTGCTGTCCCGGGTCCGCTTGCCGCCGAGACTGAGCGTCGGATTCGCGCGTCGCTCGGTGCCCACCCGGTCCCGCTCGGCACGAGTCTGGGCCACGGTCGCCTCGGCCGCGGCCAAACCAGGGTGATTGGCGGACAATTCGGCGACGGGCGCGACCTGCTCCTCCAAAGGAGCTGGCAGCTCCTGTCGATCGGTTAGGAGGAGGAATCGGTGGCGGGCGGCGTCTAGCTCTGTCCGCGCCGACTGGAGGGCGACCGCAGCGGTCAGGGTCTCTTGTTGGGCCAGGAGCAGGTCGAGTTGTGCCAGATCCCCGGCGGTTACTCGGCGGGCGACATTGCGCTCCAGGGTCTGGGTATCCCCCAGGCTGTGTTCGGCGTGATGCACTCGGCCCTGGGCAAGAGCGGCGGCCCAGGCCGCCTCACGGACCCGACCGGCGATCTCCCACTGCAGATAGCGCTCAAGGGCATCGGCGCGCAGCCCCAGGGTCTCGGCCAAGGCGCGACGGGCTGCACGCTGGCCGGGCAGCCAAAGGGGCAGATCCACCATGGCCTCCCATTCGTAATAGCCGGAATCGCTGGTGAGCTGATCGCCCTGGTGTTTGAGACGTAGGGCAGGATCCTGTGCCACCAGGCTGTCGGCCTGGCCGCGGATCGCCGTGCCCATCGCGCGAAGGGCCCCAGGGCGCGCCGTCGGATCGGTCTTGGCCAGGGCCGCGGCGATGGTCTCGGCCCAGGTATCGGCCAGGATCGGGGCAGGTCCCGCCAACAGGGCGGCGGCGAGGAGGGTGATCGACAATTGGCGGTGCACGGCTGGGCTGGGATCCTGGCAGATTCTAATTGGCCTATTAGAATATCAGGTGAAGCTGAATAGAGGCTGAAGGTTGTGAACACCTCTATGCAGGCATAGCCTAAAGTAAGCGATATCTGCGGCGACACAGCCTTCTCTCAAGTGCAGTCCCCCAACGCCCACATCGGTCCCCAGGCTCCGGCCGCCCACCCGCCCCGGCCAAGGCGTCCCTTTGTCCCGGTGGTTGGGCCTGGCTTGCGCCCCCTGCTGTTGACGGTTCTGGTCCTGTTCTCCCTTCTGGCCGCCAACTCGGCCTACCTGGGCGGGGTGACCTGGTTCGAGTGGTACCGCGGCGAGACCTATCAGACCTGGTTCTACCTGGTCATGTTCCTCGGCCACCTGGGGCTGGGGCTGCTGCTGGTCGGACCCTTTCTGGCCTTTGGGACCCTGCACCTGAGGCGCGCCTGGCCGCGGCCGAACCGCCGGGCTGTCCGAGCCGGGCTGGCCCTGTTCGCGGCCGGGCTAGTGGTGCTGGTCAGCGGGGTTCTGCTGCTGCGCCTGGGGGTCTTCGAGGTCCGTGACCCCTTGGTTCGGGGTCTGACCTACTGGGCCCATGTGGTCGCCCCACTGATCTGCGTCTGGTTCTTCGTCCTGCACCGGTTGGCGGGCAAGCAGCTCCGCTGGCGGGCCGGGCTTGGCATCGCCGCCCTGGCGGGCCTGGCTACCCTGGCCATGGTCCTGGTCCAGGCCCAGGACCCGCGCGTCTGGAACCTGGCCGGGCCGACCTCGGGGGAGCGTTACTTTTATCCATCCCTGGCCCGCACGGCGAGCGGCGGCTTCATCCCGGCCAGGACCCTGATGCTGGACGCCTATTGCGCCGAGTGCCACGCCGACGTCCACGATCAGTGGTCCCACAGCGTCCATCGCCTGTCGTCCTTCAACAACCCGGCCTATCTGTTCTCGGTGCGCAACACCAGGCGCGTCGCGCTCGAACGCGACGGCGATGTCCAGGCGGCCCGTTTCTGCGCCGGGTGCCACGACCCTGCACCCTTCTTCAGCGGGGCCTTCGACGACCCAAACTTCGACGATGTCGCCCACCCGACCGCCCAGGCCGGTATCACCTGTACCGCCTGCCACGCCATCACCCACATCAACAGCCCCAGGGGCAACGCGGACTACACCATCGAGGAGCCGCTGCATTACCCCTTCGTCTTCAGCGAGAACCCCTTCCTGCAGTGGCTCAACCGACAACTGGTCAAGGCCAAGCCGGCCTTCCACAAGAAGACCTTCCTGAAACCCCTGCACCGCGAGGCCGGGTTTTGTGGGACCTGCCACAAGGTCCACATCCCCAAAGAACTCAACGCCTACAAGTGGCTGCGCGGTCAGGACCACTACGACAGCTATCTGCTCTCCGGGGTCTCCGGTCACGGGGTGGCGAGCTTCTACTACCCGGAGCGGGCCGAGCCCAACTGCAACGGCTGCCACATGCCCCCGCTGGGCTCGGACGACTTCGGGGCCCGGCGCCTGGCCTCGGACGGCCCCCTCTCGGTCCACGACCACCTGTTCCCCTCCGCGAACACCGCTGTCCCCAAGCTGGTCGGACTGCCCGACTGGGTGACGGATCGGCACCGCGACTTCAACGAGGGTGCGATGCGCGTGGACCTGTTCGGCCTGCGTGCCGGGGGCGAGATCGACGGGCACCTGATTGCCCCCCTGGGCCCGGAGCTGCCGGAGCTGGAACCGGGACGCGAGTATCTGCTGGACGCTGTCATACGCACGCTCAAGCTCGGCCATACCTTCACCCAGGGGACCGCCGATTCCAACGAGGTTTGGCTGGAACTCACCGCCACCAGCGGCGGCGAGGTCATCGGCCGCAGCGGGGCCCTGGACCCGGTCGATGGGTCCGTAGACCCCTGGGCCCACTTCTGCAATGCCCTGGTCCTGGATCGTCAAGGCAACCGCATCGACCGGCGCAACGTGGAGGACGTCTTCGTCCCCCTCTACGACCACCAGATCCCGCCCGGGGCTGCGGACGTGGTCCACTATCGGCTGCGGGTCCCTCAGGGTCTGACGGCCCCCGTCTCCATCGAGGCCAGGCTCCGATACCGCAAGTTCGACACCGCCTACCTGCGCCACATCCAAGGCGACGCCTTCGTCCGCAACGACCTGCCCATCCTGACCCTGGCCGAGGACCGGGTGACCCTGTCAGTGGCGGGTGGAGTCCCGGTATCCGTTCGCAAACCAGAACAGGATGTGACCTTCCCCCTCTGGCAGCGCTGGAACGACTATGGCATCGGCCTGCTGCGCAAGCCGCGCAACAGCCAGTTGCGTCAGGCCCAGGAGGCCTTCACGCGGGTCGAGACCCTGGGCTATGGGGACGGGGCCCTGAACCTGGCCCGGGTATATCTCGCTGATGGGCGTTTGCACGAGGCGGCCCTGGCCCTGGGTCGGGCCAGCCAAGCGGAACACCCGGCACCGGCCTGGACCGTCGCCTGGGTCGGCGCCCTGGTGGACCGGCAGAACGGCTATCTGGACCAGGCCATCGCCGGTTTTGAGAACATCCTGGAGACGCGCTTCGGCGAGGCCCGTCGGCGCGGATTCGACTTCTCCCTCGACTACCGAGTCCTGGACGCCCTGGGCGAGACCCTCTACGAGCGCGCCCGCCAGGCGCGGGGCGAGGCCCGCTCGGCCGAACGCGGGGGTTTGCTGCGCGCCGCGGCGGGACGTTTCGAGCAGACCCTGGACATCGAGCCCGAGGACCTCGCCGCCCACTACAACCTGGCGCGGATCTACCAGGCCCTGGGCGACGGCGAGCGCGCCGAGGCCCACAGCCGGCTGCATGCTACCTACAAGCCGGACGACAATGCCGCGGACTTCGCCGTGGCGGCGTACCGACGCGCCCATCCGGCGGCGGACCACGCCGCCGAGGCGGTGGTCATCGTTGACCTGGATCGGGACAGCGGTTATCGAATGGGACAGGATTAGCGAGCGGGAAAGTTGGCAGTTTCAGTTTTAAGTTTGAAGTTTTAAGTTTTCAGGTAAGAGGCTGTTACTGCGTGAAAAGGTGAAATTTCGGGGCGAAATACCACCAGCTGCCATCTGAAGACTTAAAAAACCTAAAACTTAAAACTTAAAACTTAAAACTTAAAACTGTTTCTAACTTTGGAGAACATGTGACCACCAAAGATCAAGACGACCCCCAGGATCTTGCCCAAGACGACGCCATCATCGGCCGCGCCTGGCGCTGGTCTCTATTGGTCCTGGCCCTGGCCGGCATAGCTGGGGCGGTTGCCTGGTGGTGGCGGGCGGCGCAGGCCCCGGCGCCGGTCGCGATCCCAGAGGCTGCACCTGCCCGCCCCGTGACCCAGGCGATCAATGCCCAGGCGACCCCGCCGGAGGTCCGGTTCACCGACATCACCCGGGAGGCTGGCATCGGATTCGTCCACGTCAATGGGGCCAAGGGGAGGCGCTTCCTGCCCGAGACCATGGGCAGCGGGGCGGCCTTCTTGGACTACGACAACGACGGCGACCAGGACCTGTTCCTGGTTAACTCCGACCTCTGGCCGGAGGATCGTACCCCGGGGGCGGTCAGGCCTAGTTCGGTCCTCTACGCCAATGACGGCCGGGGCGGGTTTACCGATGTCACCGAAGCCGTCGGGCTGACCGAGCCGATCTACGGTATGGGTGTGGCTGTGGGGGACTTCGACGGCGACGGCTGGGTGGACCTCTTCGTCAGCACCCTGGGCCCGGACCGCCTCTACCGCAACGACCGGGGTCGCTTTGTCGATGTCACCGCGACCGCCGGGGTGGCCGGCGGGCCTGAGGATTGGAGCACCGCCGCGGGCTTCTTCGACGCCGACGGGGACGGTGACCTGGATCTGTTCGTCGGCCGCTACGTGCGCTGGTCCCAGGCGATCGACCTGGAAGTGGACTTCCGGCTCACCGGGATCGGCCGCGCCTACGGGCCACCCACGGGCTATGGGGGGAGCGATTCGGCGCTCTACTTCAACCAGGGCGACGGGACCTTCCTGGACGCCTCCGCCGAGGCAGGTATCCGGGTCCCCAACCCGGCCACGGGTCGGCCCATGGGCAAGGCGCTGGCCCTTGCCATCACGGACCTGGACGACGACACCCGCCCGGACATCCTGGTAGCCAACGATACGGTGCAGAACTTTGTCTTCCGTAACCTTGGCGCCGGACATTTTGCCGAGCAGGGCGTGGAATGGGGCCTCGCCTTCGACCGCAACGGCAAGGCGACCGGCGCCATGGGGCTGGACTGGGCCCGGTATCGCAACGATTCGGCCCTGGCACTGGCCATCGGCAACTTCGCCAACGAGATGACATCCTTCTATGTGTCCGCCGCGACCCTTGAAGACCAACCGCCCCAGTTCTCCGACGACGCCATCTTGGATGGGATCGGTCCCGCCAGCCGGCTGGCCTTATCCTTCGGCACCCTGTTCCTCGACTACGACCTGGACGGGCGCCAGGATCTGCTCCAGGCCAATGGCCACCTGGAGGCCGAGATCGCCCGGGTCCAGCCCAGTCAGCACTACGCCCAGCCGCCCCTGTTGTTCTGGAACTGCGGCGACGCCTGCCCGGCGACCTTCGTCCCCCTGGACCCGGAGGCTAGCGGCGACCTGGGCCGGCCCCTGGTCGGGCGCGGCGCGACCTATGCGGACATCGACGCCGACGGCGACCTGGACCTGCTTATTACGCAGAATGGACGTGCCCCGGCCCTGCTGCGCAACGACCAGGCCCGGGGGCATCATTGGCTGCGGCTGCGGCTACAAAGTCCAGCCGGGCTCAACCGCGACGCCATCGGGGCCAGGGTACAAGTCCACGCCGGGGGCCAGACCCAGACCCGGGAGGTCATGCCGACCCGGGGCTACCTGTCCCAGGTCGAGTTGCCCCTGACCTTCGGGTTGGGTTCGGCGAATCGGGTGGATGGGGTGGACATCCAATGGCCGGATGGGACCCGCCAGGAGCTTGGGCCCCAGGGGGTGGATCGACTCATCGAGATCGTTCAAGGGGAGGGCAACGGTGGCTAGACACACGCAATTCGGCCCGGGCGCCTTGGCGCTGTCGCTTGCCCTGGGCTTGTCGGTCGGCACGGTCCAGGCCGGAGACACCTTCACCGACGGCACCCAGGCGGCGGGGCTCGACTTCACCCACTTCAACGGCATGTCCGACCAGCTCTATCTGGTGGAGAACCTGGGCGGTGGGGCTGCCCTGTTCGACTATGACAACGACGGCGACCTGGACCTCTACCTGGTCCAGGGGCGCATGCTGGGGGAGGGCAAGACCCTGGCCAATGCCCGGTTCCCGCCCAAGGAGGGGGCGCCGCTGATCGGCCGACTCTATCGTAGCGACCTGACCCAGGGCCCGGGCGGGCGGCCCCAGGTGCACTTCACCGATGTGACCCAGGCCAGCGGGCTCCAGGCCGACGGCTATGGCATGGGTGTGGCGACCGGGGACTACGACAACGACGGCCATCTGGACCTGTTCCTCACCAATCTGGGCGGCAACACCCTCTGGAAAAACAACGGCGACGGGACCTTCACCGAGGCCACCGCCAAGGCCGGGGTGGGGGCCTCGCACCTGGCCATCGGCGCAGCCTTCCTGGACTATGACCGGGACGGCTGGCTGGACCTCTACGTCGCCGAGTACGTCGACTTCACCACCGCCGGCAACAAACCCTGCCACGCACCCAGCAGTGCCCGAGACTACTGTTCCCCCAAGGTCTATGAGCCGCTGCCCGACCGGCTCTTCCATAACCTGGGCGACGGGACCTTTACCGATGTCTCCATGCCCAGCCGCATCGCCCAGTCCAAGGGCACCGGGCTCGGGGTGGTGGTGGCGGACTTCAACGGCGACGCCTGGCCGGATATCTACGTGGCCAATGATGGCATGGCCAACTTCCTGTGGATCAACCAGCAGGACGGGACCTTCCGCGACGATGGCTTGATCTCCGGCACGGCGGTCAATGCCGCAGGCATGGCCGAGGCGAGCATGGGGGTGGACGCGGGCGATCTTGACGACGACGGCGACCTCGATCTGTTCATGACCCACCTCACCGGCGAGACGAATACCGTCTACCTCAACGACGGCCAGGGCTGGTTTGAGGACCGCACCGCCGCCAGCGGCCTGGGGGGCCCGAGCAAGTCCCCGACCGCCTTCGGCACCGGCTTTTTCGATGTCGACAACGACGCCGACCTCGACCTCTACGTGGCCAACGGGGCCGTGAATATCATCCTTAGCCTGGTCAAGGCGGCGGACCCCTATCCCCTGCACCAACCCAATCAGCTCTTCGCCAATCAGGGGGATGGCCGCTTTGCCGACGTCTCGACCGAGGCCGGCGCCGTCTTCGCCCTCTCCGAGGTTAGCCGCGGGGTCGCCTTCGGCGACATCGACAACGACGGCGACACGGACCTGGTGGTGGCCAACAACAATGGCCCGGCGCGGCTGCTGATCAACCAGGTCGGCGACCGCAACCCCTGGCTTGGGCTGCGCCTGATAGGCAGCCAAGGGAGAGACGCCCTGGGGGCCTGGGTCGAGATCCGCCGTGAGGGTGCACCGTCCCTGTGGCGGCGGGTCCACACCGACGGTAGCTACGCCAGCGCCCGCGACCCGCGCCTGCTGGTCGGCCTGGGCGGGCAGTCCAAGGTGTCGGGGGTGACGGTATTCTGGCCGAGTGGGCGGCGGGAGTCCTTCCCGGCGCCGGACCTGCGGCGCTACAGCACCCTTCACGAGGGGCAGGGGACAGAGGGGACCAAGCTATGACGCCAGCTCGATTGTCGACATTACAGCCTGGGCAAGGCTCTAGCGGAGCCGCTCTCCGTAGCCTGGATGGAGCGAAGCGGAATCCAGGTTGCGCCACAGCCCCTGGTTCTATCGATGCCGGCGAGACCGCTCCAGATTCCGCTAGCGTTCCATCCGGGCTACACGGAGCTCCCGGTGCATCCTTGCCCCCTTCCTGTGGGGCAGGCCCTGCGCCACGAGGAGCAGCGGCCACTAGGACAGCGGTATCCTATCTGTTCGCCTCCCTCCTCCTGGCCGTCTGCCTGATCGCCTGCCCGCCTGACACTAGGGCCGAGGAAGACCCCCTGGTCGTGCCGGTGACCTTGCAACCGGCCAGCGGCCCCATCACCCTCGACCCCATCCCGGCCCCGGACCTGTCCCGAGCCGAGGAGGTCGTGCGCGCACACCTCGACGAGGCCCGCGCCAACCTGGCGGAAACCCTGGCTCTGGCCCTGGCCCAGTCCCCGCCCGGCATCGCCGCGACCGACCTGGCCGCCGCCTACGGTCAAACCGGGGGCTACTACTTAGCCCACAAGCTCTGGGTCGCCGCCGAGGCCTGTTACGCCAATGCCCAGCGCCTGGACCCGGATGACCCGCGCTGGCCCTACTACCTCGGCTACCGCTACCAGCAGGACGCCCAGCCGGAGCTGGCGGCCGCCGCCTATGCCCGCGCCCTGGACCTGGACCCGGGCCTGACCGCGGCACGACTGCGCCTTGGGATGCTCGACCTGGATCTGAATCGCCTGGACCAGGCGGTGCCGCTCCTGACCGCTGCCGCCGAGGACCCCGGGCTGCGCGGTGCGGCCCTCTACGGCCTGGGGCGGGCCGCCCAGGCCCGCCGCGACCCGGTCGCCGCCGTGCCCCTGTTCGAGCAGGCCCTCGCCGAGGACCCGGACGCCTCCCAGATCCACTATGCCCTGGCCATGGCCTACCGCGCCCTCGGTAAGCTCGACGAGGCACGTGCCCACCTGGCACTGCGCGGCGACGGCGAGCCCAGCGTCCGCGACCCCTTGGTGGACGACCTCGCCCGGCTCCTCAGCGGGGCCCGCACCCTCTACTATCGTGGCATCGAGGCCATGCGCGCCGGCCACTACGCGGTCGCCGTCGCGGCCTTCGCCGAGGCCCTGGAGCTGGAACCGGACAACGTCAATGCACGAGTCACCCTGGCCAGGGCCCGGTACCTCGCAGGCGACCAGGTCGGCGCTGCCCGGGAGCTGCGCGACGCCCTCGGGCGTGACCCGGACCACCCCCTGGCCCTGTTCCTGCTAGGGGCCCTGCTCGAAGAACAGGGCGATGCCGAGGGCGCACAGGCCCACTACCAGCACGCCTTGCAGATCGACCCCGAACACGGCGGGGCCCACCACGCCCTGGGCCATGCCCTGATGCGTCGCGGGGACTACCAGGGTGCCGCTGGGCACTATGCCGCCGCCCTCGCCGCCGTCCCCCAGGACACCCCCGCCGCCCTCATGCAGGCCATGGCCCTGGTGCGGTTGGGGCCCGAACGTCACGCCGAGGCCAGCGCCCTGCTGGACGCGGCCCTGGCTGACCACCCGGACGACCCGGTGCTGGGACTCGCCGTGGCGCGCCTGCTCGCCGCCAGCCCGGCGGATGCGGTGCGCGACGGCCCCCGCGCCCTGACTCTGGCCCAGGGGCTGTTCGACCGGGCCAACACCCTGGATAACGCCGAGACCCTGGCCATGGCCCAGGCCGAGGCCGGCGACCCGGCCGGGGCCGCAGCCCTGCAACAAAACGCCGTGGCCGCTACCGCCGCCGCTGGTCGATACGGGGATCTGCCGCGGCTCCAGGCCAACCTGACCCTGTACCAGGCCGGGAGCCCCAGTCGGGCCCCCTGGGCTGATGAGGACCCGGCCTTCTACCCACCGCCCATGCCGGCGCGAGGGCCCATGCAGGAATACCCTACCCGGTCGGCCTATTAGCGCGGCATGGTTGGGAGCTGCTGGCGAAGAACGGACGGAATCAACAGGGGTTTTCCGATTATCTGGTCCGGGCGCAAAACCGATTGCGTGTGGATGCTGGCTCGGTCCCTCCAGTTTCGTCGCCAGATGGACGCCCGAGCCCTCGGGAACCAACCGATAGGAGCGAAACGCAATGCCGCCCCAAATCAGACCCATGGCCCTCGCTTGCTTCCTGCTTCTGAGCGCCTGCTCCGAGCCTCCAGAACCCGTAGGGTCCGCGGTGCGGACCATCGCGCAGATCGACGAGAAGACGCAGACAGAGACACCCGCGACCCTAGGCGCCGCCGCCATCGCCGAGAACAACCGTGGCGTCGGGCTCATGGGCCAGTTCGACTATGCCGCTGCACGAGATGCCTTCGCTGGGCTGGTCGCGGCCCACCCGGGGGAAGCGGACCTGGCGGTCAACCTGGCTATCGCCACCCTCAACCGCCAGCAGGAGGGGGACGAGGCCGCCGCCCTGGCCCAGGTCGAGGCGGTCATCGCCCAGGACCCGGGCCGGTTGCGCGCCCAGTACGTCGCCGGGCTCCTGCGCCTCTACCTGTCATCTCCGGCGGAGGCCCAGGCCCACTTCCGAACCGTGGCCGAGGCCGACCCCACCGACCCCTATGCCGCCTACTATCTCGGCCAATGCCTGGCCCAGCAGGGCGACCAGGCCTCGGCCCTGGACTGGTACCGTAAGGCCCTGACCCTGGACCCCTATCTGCGCAGCGCCTACTACGGTGCCTTCCAGGCCGAGCAGCGCCTCGGCCACCGCGACCAGGCCAGGGCCCTGATGGAGGATTACCAGCGCCTGGCCAACAACCCCCAGGCCAGGCTCGCCGAGTTCAAATACACCCGCATGGGTCCGAAGGCCCAGGCGCTGGCGCTCGGTGACGCTCAAGCCACGACGCCGAGCATCCCCACCGGACCGATCCTTGCCCAGCCTCAGGCCATCGAGGTGGTGGGGGACGCGACCTGGCCAGCCCCCGCGGTCAGACCCCTCGGGGCCTCGGTGGCAGATCTGGACGGCGACGGTCTCCTGGACATCCTGGTCCCGGATGCAGGCCCCGGGATCCTGGTCCTGCTCGGGACCCCGGACAGCGGCTTTCGGTCCATCCCTGACCACCCACTGTCCGGGATCGACAGCGTCAACGCGGCCCTCTGGGGCGACTATGACAACGATGGCCTGACCGACCTCTACCTGGCACGTCGAGGCCCCAACCGACTCCTGCGTCAGGCTAGCCCTGGGGTCTGGGAGGACGTCACCGTCGCCACCGGAACCGCCGCGAGGGACCTCGATACCCTGGACGGGGCCTTCTTCGACGCCGACCACGACGGCGATCTGGACCTCTTCCTGGTCAATGCGGACGGGCCAAACGAGCTGCTCAACAACAACCTGGACGGGACCTTCCGGCCCCTGGCCACGGAGCAGGGGATCGCCGACCCTGGCAACGGGCGGCAGGTCCTGCCCCTGGACCTGGACGCGGACCGCGACGCGGACCTGATCGTCCTGACCGCCGAGCCACCGCACCAGGCCTGGCTCAACGACCGCCTCTGGGCCTATAGCCCCGCACCGGGACTCGACGCCTTCCTCGCGGCCCCCGTGCTTGCCGCCCTGGCCGCCGACCTCGACGCCGATGGGGCCGTCGAGCTCTATGGCCTGGGCCCGGACGGGCGCCTGCTCGCCTGGACCCGCGGCCCTGATGGGACCTTCATCGCACACGACCTGGCGACCCTCGATCCTGGTGCCGGGGCTGCCTGGGGTCAGCTCGCCCTGGCCGACCTGGACGGGGATGGGACCCTCGATCTGATTGCCTCCGGCCCGTGGGGCTGGAGCGCTCTGAACGCTCAGGGGCAGGAGCTGGCCGCGGCCGAGGTCCAGCCCGACGGGGCACTGACCTGGGTCGCCCCGATCCTGCTCGACCCCGCCACAGGCCCTGCCCTGGTGGGGCTGACCGGCGAGGGGCCCCGCCTCTGGCCGCCCGGGCCCGGGCGCGGTGCCTATGTCTCCCTGACCCTCAGCGGACTGGCCGACGCGTCTCGGGCCATGCGCTCCAACGCCTCTGGTGTCGGGACCAAGGTCGGCCTACAGGTCGGGTCCCATTGGGGTATCGCCTCGACGCTCCGCCCGCGCTCGGGTCCGGGGCAGGACCTGCAGCCCCTCAGCCTAGGGATAGGCTCCGCCGCCCAAGCGGACTTCGCCGCCATCGACTGGTCGGATGGCGTCTTCCAGAGCGAGCTGGGGCTGGCCCCGGGGCAGATCCATCCGGTGGTCGAGACACAGCGCCAGCTCTCTAGTTGCCCGGTCCTGTTCACCTGGGACGGGGACCGCTACGCCTTCGTTACCGACCTGCTCGGCGTGGGTGGCATGGGCTATGCGGTGGGGCCTGGGGAATACGCCGAGCCTCGTCCCTGGGAGTACCTGCTCCTGCCTGAGGGGCTGGCCCAACCCCGGGACGGGCGCTTCCAGATCAAGCTCACCGAGCCCATGGAGGAGGCGACCTATCTGGACTCCGCCCGGCTCACCATCTGGGACCTGCCGCCGGGCTGGCAGATGGTGCTGGACGAGCGCATGGGCATCTCCCCGCCTGAGCCCACCGGGGCGCCGCGCTTCTACCGGAGCGAGACCCTGCCGCGACAGGTCCTCGACCAGGACGGCCGCGACCTGACCACAGTCCTGTCCAGGGCCGACGGCGAGGCCGCGGGTCCAGGCCCTCTGGACCGGCGCTTCGTCGGGCGCCTGGCCGGGGAGCAGGTCCTGACCCTCAGCTTCGCGCAGCCCCTGGACGCAGATCCCGGCGAGCCAATCTTGGTCGCCGATGGCTGGATCGAGTACCCCTACTCCCAGACCAGCTTCGCCGCCTGGCAGGCCGGTGCATCCTTCGATGCCCCTAGCCTGGATGCCCGGGGGGCGGACGGCACCTGGCACCGGCTCCTGACCCAGTTCGGCTACCCAGCGGGGATGCCCAGGCGCCTATCTGTCCCCCTGCAGGACCTGCCCCCCGGGACCGATACCCTGCGCCTGAGCGGTAACCTTGAACTCTACTGGGACCGACTCGCCGTCGCCTACGCCGAGCCACTGCCCCAGGCCGACCGCCGGGATTTCCCTCCCATCTTCGCCCGACTCACAGAGATCGGCTTCCCGCGCCGCTTGGCCCTGCCCCAGGCCAGGCCGGGTTACGACTATGCTCGGCGCAGCCCCTTCTGGGATACGCGTGCCATGGCCGGTCACTACACCCGCCTAGGGCCGGTGGACGAACTGGTGGCCCAGACCGACGACGCCCTGGCGATCATCGGCCCCGGCGAGGAGATCCACCTGGAGTTCGCCGCCCCGCCGCCGCCCCCGACCGGCTGGACCCGGCGCCTGGTCCTGGAGACCCACGGCTGGTCCAAGGACATGGACCTCTACACCAAGGACGGGGAGACCTTGGCCCCCTTGCCCGAGACCGGTCAGGACCAGGCCCGTCGCGACGCCCTGCATGCCGCCTACAACACCCGCTGGCGGGATGGACGCTAACGGAATCGGGACGCTGGGGTCGGCTCACTTCGGACCCTCGGTATCTCGGTGGGGTATGGATGGTTCATCGCTGGGTTGATCGGCCTAGCAGCCTGTCGGGCTTAGGTGGATCGAAGCGAGGGAGTGGGAGGGCGAGGCCATTTTGTTCCGCTTTTGAGGCGCATAGTGGGCTCTATGTTACGAAAAAGCGGGGCGGAATGGGCCGTCCTCCCGCTTCCGCAGCCGATTCATCCTAAGTCCGACAGGCTGCTAGTACGCCGCGCCTAGATGGACCGAACATACAAGGGTGGATACAGCGCGCGGCACTGCGCCGGGAGTTTGCCGAGCCGTCCATCCGCGCAACTCAGCGACGGCCAGAGGGGTCTCCGCGGGCATTTTCCGATGCGGTCGACCGGTCGAACAGCGACCTGTGCCTCAGCCAAGCGGGGGCGTGGGACAGCACCGTTGCAAACAGGATGACGACGACGAACAGGGCAGGCGCGGCGGCGGGCCAGAACGGGATCGCCGCCAACAGCAAGAGTTTGACGAGCGTCGCCTGACCGTAGGTCTGGCGCAGCCAGTCTCGGTCCGACCAGGCATCGAGCAACATCATCCCGAGGCCAGTTGCCAGGGTGAGGATCAGATAGGGATGCCATGCGTCGGCAGGGGTGCCATGTACCAAGAACCCCGCACCCATGCCGGCGACCCCCACAAGATGCAGGCCGCGCAGCCCGATATTGATCCAGCGTTGGCCCCGGACGGCGCGCCGCCGCTGGGCGTCCTCGGGTCTGTTCAGTGCCATGGGAAAGGGGCTCCAGGAGATGACGGCACAAAGCCGGTTCTAGCTGATGCTGCGGGGGCAGGACCTCGCGTCGAAAAACCTACGAAGCTCAGTTCAGCCGCAAATGAACGGAAATACACCCGTCGCGCGTCGGTTTTTCGTTTCAGGATTCCAGCTTTTCCAGCAGCAACAAGCTCTTACTGACAACTTAAAACTGAAAACTTTCCTGTATAGCCGCACATAAACAAGGTGTCCAAGTTTAGTGTCCATAAAACAAATTTATGCTTTGTGTGTCCGCCATCGGGCCAGATACCGCGCTCTTGTTCTCCCCGAAGGGTTTGCCGATCCAGCTTTGGCTAAGATCCGCCTGTAGTGTCGATCTGTGTGGAAAAATTGCCCAAAAACCCCGCCATTAGGTTAGCCTACCGAGCTTGGCATGAACTCGGGGGGCAGCGCTGTGGCGGAAGTCGACACTTGGAACATCGAGCTGATTCTCCGAGGAATCTTGCAGGTTTTTTTCCTGATGAGCTCTGCGGTGTTCTCCGGCTCGGAGACGGCGCTGTTTTCTCTGAGCCGGATCAACCTGCAACACCTGCGCAATCGCCGCGATCCGCATTCAGAGAGTATCCACGCGATGCTCGACGAACCGCGCCGACTGATTATCTCCATCCTCTGTGGTAACGAGCTGGTCAACATCGCCTCATCCGCCAACATGGCAGGGATGTTGCTGATTCTATTCGGTGGGGATGCGGGCTGGGTGAACGTCCTCGTGATGGTGCCCTTGCTGCTGCTGTTCGGCGAGGTCACGCCCAAGACCATTGCGGTCAATCACCCCCTCGACTTTGCCCGGCGGGTCAGCGCACGCATCCTCCCGCGCTGGATCTACATCGTCACTCCCCTGCGAGAGGCCGTGCGCCTGGTTTCGGATCGGGTCACGACCCTCCTGGTGGGCGAGAATGTAGGCCGCGAGAATATCCTGAAGCCCGATGAGTTGAAGACGCTGCTGGAGGAGGGGGAGGCGACCGGCATCATCGACGCCTCCGAACGGGTGTTGATCGACAACCTATTGGAGGCATCCGAGACCGATGTCTCCCACATCATGACCCCAGGCCCGCGCCTGTGCCTGCTCAACGCCGACGAGCCCCTGCCGGAGCTGATCGAGACCTTCCGTAGCTATCGGCACCCCCGGGTTCCGGTCTATTCCGGGCATTGGGACAACGTCATCGGCTTCATCCATTCCGAGGACGTGTTACGCGTGGTGCGCGGCGGCGCCGATCTCGCCGACATGAACATTCAGTCCATCCTGCGCCCGGTCCACTTCGTCCCCCCGACCGTGAAGGTGGATGAACTGTTTCTGTTTTTCCAGGAACACCGCACGCGATCCGCCATCGTCTTGGGCGAGTTCGGCGAGGTCATCGGCATCGTCACCATGAAGGACGTGCTCGCCTTCATCTTCGGCGAATTGACCGCCAACGTCCCCGGCAGTGAGGAGTACCAGCGCACGGAGGAAGGCCATACCGTTCCCGGCTGGATGCGCCTGCTGGACTTCTACAGCCTGACCAATATCGACATCGAGGACCCGGTGATGACCACCATTGGTGGTCTGGTCTTCCGCCTCTTCGGGCGTCTGCCCCAGGTGGATGAGGCGATCGACTATGCCGGGTATCATTTCAAGGTGCTGGGTATCAACGGGCTGCGCATCAGCCGTGTGGAGGTCTCCAAGCAGGCCGAGGCCCGCACGGTATTGGAATTGGAGGTGGACCCTGAACTCGCGGCCGAACGACGCCTCGCGCAGGCATTGTCCGATGCCGAAGAAGATGGGCGGTTGAAGGAAGACAAGGCCGAGCAATCCGCGGCGAAACGTAAGCGCAAACAGGAAGCGGCGGAACGGCGCCAAGCGCAAGCATCGCCCAGTGCCGGAGAAGACGGTCCGTCAGAAGGCGGACAAGGCCGAGCAATCCGAGGCGAAGCGCAAGCGCAAGCGCAAACGTAAGCAGATGGCGAAGGTGCAAGCCGGAGCTGCGAGCGAGGTCGTGGCCCAGGAGGGATCGGCAGAATCGGAGCTGGAGCCCGCGCAAGGCTCGGCCCTCGACACGGCGGATCAAACGCCAAAATCGGCTAAGCGTAAGGGCTCCGGCGAAGGGGAGAAAGTCTGATGGACTTGGGATTCCAACTGCTGATCATGGTCCTGTTTCTGGTCCTCAAGGGCTTCTTCTCCGGCTCTGAGATTGCCATTGTCAACTCCGACAAGCTCAAGCTGCGTCACCAGGCGAAACAAGGTGACCGCAAAGCCAAGCTGCTACTGAAGATGTTCCGCTCCCCGGACGTGGTCCTGGGCACCACGCTTGTGGGTACCAACCTGGCCACCGTGACCATCTCCACCATGGGTGCGCTGATCTGTATCGACCTATTCGGCGACATCGGCGACCTGATCTCAGTGCTGATCATGACCCCGTTCCTGCTGATCTTTGGCGAAGTGGTGCCCAAGAGCGTGTTTCAGCAGAAGGCCGACACCCTGGCACGGATGGTCAGCCCGGTGCTCCAGGTCTTTTCCTACATCTTCTACCCGATCATCTTCATCTTCAGCCGGGTAGCGCGCTTCGCGACCCGGCTGATCGGCGGTACATCCAATCGCCAAAACGTGTTCATCACTCGAGAGGAGCTGAGGGTGTTGCTCGACGATGGCGAGCCCACCAGGGGAGGGGCCAGCAAGGTCGACCGCAACAGCATTCGACGCATCATCCGCTTCGCCGACACCACCGTCGGACAGGCCATGATTCCGCTGGCGGATGTGGTCGGGATCAGTGAGATGCGCAGCACCGCCGATGCGGTATCCCTGGTGCTCAAGCACGGATTCAACCGCTTGCCGGTCTACCGCGGCAACATGACCAATCTCAAGGGAGTGCTGACCCTCAGCACCTGGGACCTGCTCGACCAGAACATCGAGGGACGGCATATCTCGGAATTCGTTGATCAGCCCCTCTTCTTGAGCCCCCAGCAGACCATCGATCAAACCCTGCCGCTGCTCCAGGCTCGTCCCGACCACATGGGTATCGTCATCGACGAGTTCGGCTCCGGGATCGGTATCCTGACCATGGAAGACGTCTTCGAGGAGGTGGTTGGTGACATTGACGTTGGCTATGACTTCGATGAATACCGCCCCAAACGGCAGTACTTCATCGAAAGCGATGGCGAGACCGCGTTCCGGATGAGTGGGCGCACCCCTTTGTCCGAAATCAACGACGTGCTGTACATCAAGCTGCCCCTCACCGAGGCCCACACCATCGGTGGATTCGTCAGCGCCCGGTTGCGTCGCCTGGCGAGCCCTGGAGACGCCATCGTGGACGAGGGCTACCGGTTTGTGGTCGAGGAAGCGGATGATCGCATCGTGGTGCGTGTTCGTGCGGAGCAGGTGTAGCGAGGCTTCGCCTCAGGCCGATGACCCCTAGTCGACTCGTCGCTCTGACGCGCAGCCTCTCCAGGAAGCACCATACGCCTACTCAGCCGCTGTACGCCTTTGCTGGTGGGTTGTAACATCGCCTGGTTCATGGGGCACGCTTGAGGCCGCTCCCTTGCTATCCCGACATCAGCCGCCTTCTTGACGGGGCGATCCAGCCATCCCAGCCAAGGACTCTCGCCGAACGCCCATGCCCGGCCCATTCATCACCCAACCTGGCCGCCGGCACCCACTGGGCGCTACCGTCGAGGACCAGGGGGTCAACTTCTCCGTCTACAGCCGCTACGCCACCGGGGCGGAGATTCTGCTCTACGAAGACGCCTGGGCCCTCGAACCCTTCCAGGTCATTGCCCTGGACCCGGAGCTGAACCATACCTTCTTCGCCTGGCACATCCTGGTGGTCGATCTGCCCCCTGGGACCCACTACACCTGGCGCATGCAGGGTCCCTACGAGCCGAAGGCCCAAGGTTGGCGTTTCGATCCAGAGGTCGAGCTCATCGACCCCTGGGCGCGGGCGGTCAACAACTGCAAGTGGGATCGCTGGGAACGGCAGCGCGAAGGCGTGCGGCCCCACGACTCTCCACGGGCCGTGGTGCTGGCCGACGACTATGACTGGCACGGGGATCAGCCTCTGGACCTCCACAGCGAGGCCATGATCGTCTACGAGCTGCACGTAGGCGGCTTCACCCGACACCCCAGCTCCGGGGTGGCCCATCCCGGCACCTTCTCCGGGATCATCGAGAAGATTCCGTATCTGAAGAACCTCGGTATCACCCATGTAGAGCTGATGCCGGTGATGGCCTTCGACGAGCAGGATGTCCCCGAGCAGGTCTGGGACGCTGGTCTGACCAACTTCTGGGGCTACAGTACCCACAGCTTCTTCTCTCCGCACCCGGGCTATTGCGTCGCCCCGAGGGAGGGGCAGCATCGGGTCGAGTTTCGGGACATGGTGCGGGCCCTGCACAAGGCAGGTATGGGCGTGATCATGGACGTGGTCTTCAACCACACCGCCGAGGGCGGATTCGGTGGCCCGGTGCTGAATCTCAAGGGCTTCGCCAACGAGACCTTCTATTGCCTGGACGCACTGGATAAGACACGGCACCTGGACTTCACCGGCTGCGGCAACACGGTCAACGCCAACCACCCACTCGTGACTCGCTTCATCGTCGACTGCCTGGAATACTGGGTGCGCGAGATGCATGTGGACGGCTTCCGGTTCGACCTGGCGAGCGCCATGGCCCGAGACGAGAACGGTGCGCCCCTGCACAATCCGCCGGTGCTCTGGGCCATCGAGTTGTCCGATGTCCTGGCGCGATCCAAGATCATCGCCGAGGCCTGGGATGCCGCCGGGCTCTATCAGGTCGGTTCCTTCCCCGGCTATCGCTGGATGGAGTGGAACGGGCGGTACCGCGATAGCCTGCGTCGCTTCGTGCGCGGCGACTCAGGTCTGATCTCGGAGATGGCCACCCGGCTGTCTGGCAGCAGCGATCTCTACCAGCACAATCTGCGTCAGCCGATCAATAGCATCAATTTTGCCACTTGCCACGACGGGTTCAGCCTCGCCGATCTGGTGAGCTACGACGACAAGCACAACGAGGCCAATCGCGAGGGCAATCGCGACGGGACCAATGACAACTTGGGCTGGAACTGTGGGGCCGAGGGCGACACCGACCAACCCGAGGTGTTGGCCCTGCGCCGGCAACAGGTGCGCAACTTCATGGCCATCCTGTTTATCAGTCAGGGCATTCCCATGATCCTGGCCGGCGACGAGGTCCTGCGCAGTCAGGCTGGCAACAACAACGTCTGGTGCCAGGATAACGAGCTGGGCTGGTTCGACTGGACCCTGGTGGAGCGTAACGCGGACATGCTGCGCTTCGTGCGTGGTCTGATCGCCCTGCGCCGCCGCCACCCCAGCCTGCAACGCCGCCACTTCTTGTCCGGGCGGGCGCGAGAGGGCACCAGGTTGGTGGACATCACCTGGCACGGGGTGGACCTGGACGCCCCCCAGTGGGACGACGCGACCTGTCGCGTCCTAGCCTTCACCCTTGCCCCCCGTGGGCAGGGGGCGGGGCCCCTGCACGTCATGCTGAATATGGGGGACGAGACCCTGGACTTTGCGGTCCCGGCCATCGACGCAGGGCCGGGCGGCGAGGCCTACCGCTGGCATCTTGCGGTAGATACGGGCGCCGTGCCGCCGGACGACCTGTGCGAGCCAGGGCAGCAGCCCCTGTTTACGCAGGCGCGCCGCTCGCTCGGCCCGCGGAGCCTGGTGGTGCTGGAGGGGCTCTGATTCCTTGGCGCCGGCAGCGAGGGACCGGCTTTGACCCGCCATCGGTCCCGGTTTACTGTAAGCCAGGTCACTGCGAGGTAGCTCCTCGATAATCCGGGGTAAACTCGTAGGGTAGATCGAGGAGCCCAGCGACGGATCCGCCGATGTCGGTCATTCTGGCGGGTTCGCTTCGCTTGGCCCACCCTACAGGTGGCGGGCTGCCCCGACTTATGGAGAAGTGGTCTACGGCTGGCGAGATGCTGCCGCAAATCGACGATTCTCAGCCACTCGGAACCTTGCGGGATAGGTAGCTCCGATGACGTTAGGCACCACGACCGGGATGCAAATCGATCACGCCCTGGGGCTGCATATGCACCAGCCCCCGGGCAACCTGCGTCTGCTCATCGACACCAACCCCTGGGAGGCGGAACAGATCATCCGCTGCTACGAACGGGTGGTGCGCTATGCGGATCGCTATCGGGATGTGGCTCGCCTGCATGTGGGTTTTTCCGGTGTCCTGCTGGAGCAGTTGCTCGACCCGGACATCGTCGATCGCTATCGGCATATCGTCGATATCCCCGCCTTCCTAAACGCCTATGGCGAGGCGCCGAACATCGAGCTCATCGGCATGGGCTACTACCACCCGATCTTTCCGCTCATTCCCAAGCCGGACTGGGAGGACCAGTTGTTACGCGGTCGCGTCATCATGGAGCAGGCCTTCGGGCGTGCACCCAAGGGGTTCTGGCCCCCGGAGATGGCCTTCTCTATGCCACTGGTGCCGGCCCTGGCACGGGCCGGTTACGACTATGTGGTCGTCGACGGCGTCTATGTACACCCCCAGGACGGCGTGAGCGACATCTATCGCCCCTACCTGGCCTGCGAGGACGGTGTCTGTATCGCCGTGGTGCCGCGGGATCGGGTCATTTCCAACGGCCAGGAAAGCGGCTTCGACCCGGATTGGCTGGAAGGGGAGGCCGTACGCCGAGTTGGGGCCTCTGCGCGTCCCGATGCGCAGCGTCTGGTGACCACCTGGTCCGACGGCGAGAACGGCGGTTGGTTTCGCCAGACCCATGAGCCCTCCGGTTTCTTCGGCCACTTCTTTGCCCCAGCCATGGAGCGGGTGCGCCGGGGCGAGACCCAATTGCACCCGGTGAGCCTGTCCGCCTACCTGGAGGCGTTTCCACCGAACACTTTGGCCCAGGTTAGCACCGGGGCCTGGAATGTGGGCTCCACCTCCGGCTACGACTTTAGCCAGTGGGCCGGTTCGGAGGCACAACGGCGCGCCGGCGAGGCGGTCAATCAGGTCAGTCGCCGCTATTGGGAGTTGCACCGCCAGGAGGGACGGCTCGACTCGGAGGCGCGCTCGACGCTGGCCGAGGCGCGTGCCCTGATCCTGGAGGCCCAAACCAGTTGCTTCCTGTTCTGGGGCGACGCCTGGATTTCGCAGCTCTACGCCCGTACCGAGCCCGCCGAGCGGGCCATGGATCGCGTCACCCAGGCACTGGGGCCGGTTGGCGGTGCCTGATATGGTCAGCATGTTGCACAAGTTCGACCGGCCCGTCACTGCTCCCGAGCCACCAGTGGCGGAGCATCTGGCCACCGTGGCGGCAGAGATCGCCGACGAGTTCCCCTTGGTGCTCGAACATACCAGTCTGGTCTTGCTCGACCTCGACCCCGGTCACCTGCACGCCTTCTGGACCCTGGCACCGGAGGACCGGCATCGGGCCGGCGCCGCCTTCCGCGCCGGGGGCGCCACGCCGGAGTTGGTGATCCAATTGCGTCGCCTGCACCCCGATGGCGGCGTCGAGGTGCTTGCGCGGCTGCCCCTGGCCGAAGGTCCGAGGGGCGATGCCCGCTTCGACCTCGACAACGACGATGCGACCTACCAGGCGGAGATCGGCCTCAGCACCAGTGATGGGGGCTGGCTGCTCCTGGCAAGATCCAACCAGGCTCGACTACCGCGCCAAGTCGGGGTGCCAATCCCAGTGTGGGATGGGCAAGAGCGTCCACAGGCCGAGTCCGGACCGTCGGCGCAGGCGCAGGACGTCTCAGTGTCCCACGACTTTGCTTTGGCCCCATCGGTCGTGCACACCGCGGGTGAACCATCGGCTGACGGGCTGGGGCGAGTGCCCCAGCCGAGGGTTCAGTCTCAGCATCAACCCCAGACCCCCGTCCCGTTACAGCCCCCTGAGTCCGGCACTCGTCCCGCCCGTTGGGTCCTGGCGGCGGCGAGCGGCGCCTTGACCCCGGAAGCCTTTGGTGAGGCGCAAGTTGGTCCGGAGGGCGTGGGTACGTGGGCCGATCCGGGCGAAGCCGTGCATCCCGATTCTGGACCTGCTCCGGGGCCCGCCGCGGGATTGGCGGCAATTCCCGTGGCGCCCGAGGGCCATGAGTCCCGGCTCCCCTCCCAGCCGGGCGAGCCGCCACTGAGCCAAGTGAGTCGACCCGAGCCCAGTCCAATGGCCCGACCGGAGCCTCCCGGACCCATCTCCAGCTTCGCCGTCGGTCGTGGCCCAGGGGCCCCGGTGATCGAGGCGGAGGTCTTGGTGCATATCAGTGCCATGCCCGGCACCCTGGTGGACCTCTATGGGTGGCCGGTGCGGGTTGGGCCCTCAGGGCGGACCACCCTACGTCTGCCCGTCACCGACCTGAACCTGCTGACCGAGTTGCTGGACCCACCGGCCGGGTCCGAGGAAGGCAGCGGACACCCCTGACGGCGGCCGCATCATGCACGGCTACCTGGCCCTGGTGCTCCACGCCCACCTGCCCTTCGTCCGCCACCCGGAACACTCAAGGTTTCTCGAAGAGCACTGGCTGTTCGAGGCCATCACCGACTGCTACCTGCCCCTGCTGGAAGTCCTGTTTTCCCTGCCACCAAGGCCGTCCGGCCCGTATTTGACCCTGTCGCTCTCGCCGACCCTGGTCGCCATGCTCGACGACACCCTGCTCCGCGGGCGCTTTGTCGATTACCTGGGCCGCCGCGTCCGCCTGTGCGAGGCGGAGGCCAGGCGACGGCGAGGCCAACCCAGATTGCTGGCCCTCGCTGACGGCTATCGGGAGCGACTCGACCGGCTGGCGGGGCTCTACGCACGCCAGTTGGACGGCAACCTGGTGGCTGCCTTCGCCACCCTGGAGAGGGCCGGCGCAGTGGAGCTCGTGACCACCGCAGCGACCCACGGCTACCTGCCCCTGCTACGCACCCAGCCGGCCGCGGTGCGCGCCCAGCTCGGGGTGGCGCAGGACGCGTTTGAGGTGGCCTTCGGCCACCCCAGCGCCGGGCTCTGGTCCCCGGAGTGCGGTTGGTACGATGGACTGGAGACAGAGATCGCCGCCGCGGGTTTCCGGTATACGATCGTCGATGCGCACGGCCTGGCTGGGGCCCTGCCGACGCCGGCCCACGGACTGCTGGCCCCAGTGCTTGCGCCGACCGACGGCAGCGGGGTGGCGGTGTTCGGGCGTGATCCGGCCTCGGCGGCGGAGGTCTGGTCCTCGGACCAGGGCTATCCCGGTCACCCGGACTATCGGGAGTATCACAGCGACCTGGGCTTTACCCTCGATCGGGCCCAGCTCGAGGACTTCCTGCCCCCAGGGGTCGAGGCCGCGCCCACCGGGGTCAAGTACCACCGGATCACCGGTGGGGCGGGTCCCAAGGGGCTCTACGACCCGGCGGTCGCGGCGCGTCAGGCCCTGCACGATGGACAACGCTTCCTGTCCCGGCGCCGAGACGCCCTGGCCGATGTCCCCGAGGCCGCCGCCCCACCCGTCCTGGTCTGCGCCTACGATGCCGAGTTGTTCGGCCACTGGTGGTACGAGGGGCCGGGCTTTCTCGCCGCAGTGCTCAGCGGGGCCAAGGACGCTGGCCTGGAGACCATCTCCCTCGGCGGCTACCTGGAGCGCCACGGCACCGCCCAGGTTGCGCGACCGGCCACGTCGAGCTGGGGGCAGCATGGGTATAATGCCGCCTGGCTGACGCGGGAGACGGGCTGGGTCTACCCCTTGCTGCATGCCGCGGCGGGGGATTTGGCGGGGTTGGTGGCGAGTCATCTGAGCGGCCTGAGTCCGGCGCAGGACCGGGGCCGACAGGGGCGGCTGCTGCGCCAGGCGGCCCGCTCGCTGCTCCTGGCGCAGGCCTCGGACTGGCCGTTCTGCATCGCTCGCGGGACCGCCGCCGATTATGCTGCGCGCAGGCTGCGCGACGGCTTGGCACGCTTTCGCCTGTTGGCCGCGGCGGCCCGGGGTGGTCCCCTGGAATCGGGCAGACTGGAGGCCCTGGAGACCATGGACAATATCTTCCCCGAGCTCGACCTGGCGCGGTTTCGGTAAGGAACGGTTCGGAAACAACCGAAACAAGCGTACGGACGACAAGAAACTACGAAATACACGAAAGTCGCGAAAAAGCAGCAAATTCTCCTGTGTATATGGAGCCTTTTCGCGTTTTTCGCGTGTCTACTAGTTCCAAGAAGGTGTACCAGTTGTTCTTGAATCGTCACTAACGCTCGTCAGTATCCGCCCGGCAGCGTGCAGGGTCATGCGCTTCCCGCCCCTTTCGGCCCTCGGGCCCCACACAATTGCAGTACCGCAGGCACCCCGCATGTACATCGCAATGGTCAGCGCCGAGTGCGCCCCAATCGCCAAGGCCGGTGGTCTGGGCGACTTCATCCATGGCCTGGCGCGGGCAGTGTCCCTGCGCGGTCACCGCGTCGAGGTGTTGCTGCCCAAATACGATTGCCTGCGCTTAGACTTGATAGATGACCTGCACCAGATTCATGCGGACTTGCCGGTCCCCTTCTATGACGAGATCGTCCCCTGTAGCGTCGAGCAGGGCCGGGTCGATGGGGTGGACTGCCTGTTTGTCGACCCCCAATCGAGCCATGGCTTCTTCGAGCGCGGCCGCATCTACGGCGAGGCCGATGACGACGCCCGTTTCGCCCTGTTCTGCCGCGCCGTGTTGGAGTTTCTGTCACGCTCCGGCCGGCGCCCGGACATCCTGCATTGTCACGACTGGCAGACAGGCTTGGTCCCGGTCCTGCTCTACGAGGTCTTTGCCGGGCTGGGTGAGGGCCTCGGGCTGCCGGACACCCGCGCCGTCTATACCCTGCACAACCTCGGTCACCAGGGTTGGGTGGGGCAGGCGGTGCTGCGTCAGGTCGGCCTTTCGCCCCGGCGCTTGCTGGCCCCGGATCGGCTCCAGGACGCCGGTAACCCCGACGGGGTCAACCTCATGAAGGGCGGCATCGTTTACTCCAACTTCGTCACCACCGTCTCCCCTCGCTACGCCTGGGAGGCGCAGAACACCGACCAGGGCATGGGCCTGCAAGGCCTATTACGCCAGTACAATGGCAAGTTCGCCGGTATCTTGAATGGCATCGACGACGCCGTCTGGAACCCGCACCATGACCCCTTCCTGGTGCAGCCCTATGGTCCGGAGACACTGGCGGACAAGGCCGCCAGCAAGGCCGCACTGCGCGCACGTTTGGGGCTACAGGAATCCGCCAAGCCGATCCTGAGCGTGGTGAGCCGCCTCGACCGGCAGAAAGGGGTGGACCTGATCCGCCACGGCATCGACTACGCCCTTGGTCAGGGGTGTCAGGTGGTGCTGCTGGGCAGCGCCCAGGAGCCAGCCGTGGCCGCGACCTTTGCGAAGATGGCCGAGCGTCTGGCGCCGAACCCCGACGCCCACCTGGAACTGGCCTATGACGAGGAGCTCTCCCACCTGATCTATGCCGGTGCGGACATGATCCTCATCCCCAGCGTCTACGAGCCCTGTGGTCTGACCCAGCTGATCGCCATGAAGTACGGAGTGGTGCCCATCGTGCGCCGGGTCGGCGGGTTAGCGGATACGGTGTTCGACGCCAACTATAGCGATCGCCCCTTCGATGAGCGCAACGGCTACACCTTCGACGACCTCACGGTCACCGCCCAGGACCACGCCATGGAGCGGGCCGTCGGGCTCTGGTACCACTACCCGGAGTACTTCCGGCAGCTCAGGGTCAATGGGATGACCGCGGATCACTCCTGGGGGTCGCCCGCCGGGCGTTACCTCGACATCTATCACTACCTGCGGCCTTGACGAGCCCAAGTCCGGGCCGCATCGGGGCCCCAATCGCCGCCTTGGCCACCCAAACCCTCGCCGCCGAACAGCTCCCTTATCGCCGGGATACCGTCGCCCTGTTCGCCCCCATCGCCCATTGGCCCTGGTCCATGCTGCTGGACAGCGGCCTGTCGGCGGGGGAGGGTGGCACGCTGGGGTCGGGCCTGCACGGGGCCGGGCGCGGTAGCGGGCGCTACGACATCCTGGTCGCCCAGCCACGTCGGATCCTGGTCACCCGGGGCCCGGTTACCGAGGTGCGTGGGGGCGGGCGCTCCCTCGTCTCTCGCGACGACCCCTTCACCCTGCTGCGCCAGGCCCTGGGCCCGCGTCTCACCCTGCCGGACGACTGGCCCCAGGGACTGCCCTTTCCCGGCGGGGCCCTGGGTTATCTGGGCTATGACCTGGCCCGACGCCTGGAGCGCTTGCCCAGCCTCGCCTCGGACACCCTGGGCATGCCCGATCTGGCCATGGGTATCTACGATCAGGCGTTGGTGGTGGACCATCAGGAGCAACGCACCTGGCTGGTGGGCCGTCGGGATGGGTCGCCCCGGACCCGGGAACTACTCGGGCGTCTCGGTCGCGGCCAACTCCCCTATCGGCCGCGGCCCTTCACCGTGTCCGGGCGTATGGGGGCGAGCATGGACGCGGCCGGCTATGCCGAGCGTTTCGACCGGGTCCAGGCATGGATCCAGGCGGGCGATTGCTATCAGGTCAACCTGGCACGGCGTTACTCCGTGGTCGCCGCCGGCGACCCCTGGGTGGCCTATGCGCAACTGCGGACCCTTAGCCCGGCCCCCTTCGCCGCCTATCTGCATGTCCCCGGTGGGCGGGTCCTGTCGTCCTCCCCGGAGCGTTTCCTGCGTCTGGCCGGAGACGCGGTGGAGACCCGCCCCATCAAGGGTACCCGCCCCCGCGGCGCCGACCCGGCCCAGGACCGGCGCCTGGCCGCCGAGTTGGCCGCCAGCCCCAAGGACCGCGCCGAGAACCTGATGATCGTGGACCTGCTGCGTAACGACCTGGGGCGCACCTGTGCCCCCGGCAGCATCCAGGTACCGGGCCTGTTCGAGGTAGAGACCTATCCCGGCGTCCACCACCTGGTCAGCACCGTCACCGGAGGCCTGGCCCCGGACAGGGATGCCCTGGACCTGCTCCGCGGTTGCTTCCCCGGCGGCTCGATCACAGGTGCGCCGAAGATCCGCGCCATGCAGATCATCGCCGCCCTAGAGGGCGAGGCGCGCGGGGTCTATTGTGGCTCGGCGGCCTACCTGGGCTTCGACGGCGGGATGGACAGCAACATCCTGATCCGCACCCTGGTCCACGCCAGGGGTGAGCTGCGCTTCTGGGCCGGGGGCGGCATCGTTGCCGACTCCGACCGTGCGGCGGAGTGGCAGGAGATCGACGTCAAGGCCAGAGCTATGTGCACCCTGGTGGGGACGGTTGGGGGGCGACACGACGGGGTTTGCGTGACCCCGGCGACCGAGACTGGGGAGAATGCGACGATTGAGCCGACTGTTGGTGGGTTAGCCTGGCGGGAGCGCAGCGGAATCCTGGTCTTACAGGGGTGGGTCCAACCCAGTGATGTATTGGCAGCCCGAGAGGCTGCCCCCGGATTCCGCTGCGCTACATCCGGGCTACGGGGAGTTCGTCGCGAATACTTGGTCAATCTGGCCGGGAGGGAGCATGGGCTCGGCCGTGATCTGGTTCGGGCCGCTCTTGGCGCGGTTCTCAGGCTCAGCGCACCCTACGTCTGTTCAGGTTGACGGGTTGCCCCGGTCATCGCCAGGCCGCAGGGCCTGCCGATAACCCCGAATGGCGTCATAGGTGGACGGCTGGTCGAGAAACCTCGTCAGCAGCTCCAGGTCCAGCCCCGGCAGGACCTCGCTGGCGCTGACCGGGACATAGCGCTCGCCGCGCAGGCAGTAGGGCTGGATGCGGCCCTGGCGCCAGTACCAGACCTCGGTGACGCCGAGCTTGCGGTAGATATCCAGCTTGTCGATCCGACCCGAGGTCCAGACCACCTCGATGGCCAGGTGCGGGCGCACCGCGTCCGGGTCGCCGAAGACCCAGCACTCGTCCGGCTCCGCGCCCCTGGAGCGGTCTTTGGACTTGAGGGTCCAGGAGCCATAGGTCGAGAAGGGGATGTCGCGCTCCAGACAGTAGGTCTCGACCAGGCATCCGAGCGTGGACTTGATCCCCTCATGGGTCTGGGATGGGCTCATGATCTCGACTTCCCCTTCCAGGTAACTGATCCGCGGTGCCGAATGGTCGCCGCGCATGGCCAGGAGGCGTTCGTAGTCGTCCCAAGCGACGTCGTGGAGAAAGACGATGTGGTCGTCCAAGGGTCGGTCGTCGCGCTCTTGGTACTGGGCGTTGGTAGCCATGTTCGGGTCCTGGGGAGGTTGCGCTGTTGGGCGAGTCTAGTGCGAGTCTGGCCGTTCGGGTACCTCGGCGTCGTATGGCGTGTCAATCACCCTTCAACTCCCGATCGACGATGGCCGCCACCACCAGGTCGCCCCAGACATTGACGGCGGTGATCGGGTAGTCGAAGAATCGGTCCACCACCAGATAGAGGGCCAGATAGGTCGGGGGCAGGCCGAGCAGGTCGAGCATGAAGGCCATCATGGCGATACCGCCGCCCGGGATGCCCGCGGTCCCGGCGGAAGAGGCCATGGTGAGCAGGACGATGAACACCGCTTGCCACGGGCTGAGATCCACCCCCGCCAACTGGGACATGAAAATCAGCAGGATAGATTGATACAGGGCCGACCCGTGCATGTTCAGTGTGGCCCCGAGGGGCAGGGTGAGGCTGGTGACTCGCTCGCTGACCCCGAAACGTTCCAGGGCCTGCTTGGAGACCGGATAGGTTGCGGAACTCGATGCGGTGGACAGGGCCGTCAGCAGGGGCTCTCGGCAGGCGGCCACCAGCGGCCAGGGGGAGCGGCCGGTTCGCACCTGATAGAGCGCCGGCATGACCCCCAGGGCATGCAGGGTGGCGGCCAGGGCCACGGCCCAGACGAAGGCGCGAAGTTGGAAGACCCCCGCCCAGTCCATGGTCGCCAGGCTCGCGTAGACCAGGGCCGCGATACCGAGGGGGGCCAGGGCCAGCACGCCCTGCAAGAGCTGCATGAGCAGTGCGTCTAGGGCGCGGGCCCCGCCTAGCAATGTGGCGCGTTGCTCGGCGACGATGCGGCGTGAGGCGAGGGCGGCGACCACGGCGACGAAGACGATGTGCAGCACATTGCCCTCCGCCAGGGACGCAAAGAGGTTGCTGGGGATGAAGTTGGCGACCAATCGGTCCAAGCTGAAGCCGGCCCCGCTGCTGGTGACCTGCTCCAGATTGAGCAGCCCCGCCGGCAATCCGCTGGAGAAGGCCAGGCCGATGAGGGTGCCCAGGGCGGCGGCGACCGCGGAGGTCGCGGCGTAATAGCCCAGGGCGTGCCCGCCGATGCGGCGCAGGTCGTCGCCACCGGCCAGGGAGGCATAGATGGAGACCAGGATTAGCGGCAGGATCAGCAGCTTGAGCAGGGCGATGAAGGCCTGACCCAGCCAGGCGACGTAGGGTGCCCCGGCTGGGAGCAAGAGGGCCAGGGCGACGCCGAGCATGAGACCGACGGGGACCGAGTAGAGTTGGCGGAGCGGCATGGGGGATGACCGTTGGGGGTGAAACCTGGGAATCGCCGAAGCGTGTGCCCGCGTACTTTACCGCGTCGGATGGCCGTCGCGCTGTTCACTGTCGGTGATCCTGGAAAGAGCAGTTAAACCGCAGATTCCGCAGATAAACGCAGATAAACGCGGATGTTTCAGTGTGTTGCCATCAATATCCGCCCCGCCCGGCGGGCGAGCGGGGTGCCCTGATTAAGGCGTGGATTCTCATGTGTTTTATCTGCGGACATCTGCGTCATCTGCGGTTTCAAGGGTGATGGCCCGCACGCGGATCGAGAACGATCTGGGTGCTGCCGGCGCCACGGTGCGGTTCGTTCCTCCCCGCACCCTACGACGACCGGTGAGGGGATGAGTCGGAAAAAATGTTGCAATTGCATCGATAGAGAACTATAAGGCGCAGATACATCATATAGGCGGTGCCCGACTACCGCCTCAGAATCGAAGCAGTTTCAGAGCCTTAGGAGACCTCAGGTGCAAGGCCTCGCCATCGCCAGACCAAACGAGCAGGCGGTCCTCAAGAAGGCCTATCTAAATGCCGGGAAGTCCCTGGGCCTGTCCCAGGCCGACCTGGGCGAGGTCATCGGTCGGGACCGCAGCACCTTTGCCCGGGGTGGAATCGATCCCGGCGCCAAGGCCGGCGAGTTGGCCTTGCTGTTGATTCGCTGCTACCGCGGTCTTTATGTCCTGACCGGCGGACGGCCAGAGGACATGCGCCATTGGATGCACACCCCCAACAGGGATACTGGCGGCGTCCCCGCGCAGCAGGTCCGTTCGGTGCAGGGCCTGGCCCGGGTGGTGGAGTATCTTGATGCCATGCGTGGCAAGGTCTAGCGAGGCTTAGCCTCAGACCCGCGAGCCGTGCCCGACCTCTGGCCCCTCTGTCGCGAGACCTTGCGTATCGCCCCCCTGGGCGGGGAGCTGTTGCGCCTGGCGGAGAGCCAGGAGCAGGTCGCCACCAGTACCCTGGTGGATGATCTGGCGGAACAGGCCCTCCTGGAGGATCTGCTCGATGCCACCAAGCCTGCGGTTCCTCCGCAGGCCGCTGGCCTGCACTACCTGCTTTCCACACCCTTCCGCTATCCGCCCTTGCGCCATGGCTCCCGATTCGGCGGGCGCTTCGACCCCAGCCTCTTCTACGGCGCCCGGGGCCTGGAGACGGTGCTCGCGGAGGCCGCCTACTATCGCTTTGTCTTTTGGACCGGTATGACCACGCCCCCGGCATCCAGACGCCTGGTCACCCAACATGCCCTGCTGCGGGCCCGATATCGCGGCCAACGTGGGGTAAATCTGAGCGAGCCACCCTGTGCCGGCTATGCCGAGGTACTGACCCACCCGAGCGACTACGGCCCCACCCAAGCCCTGGGGCGGGCCCTGCGCGAGGCCGGGGTGGACGCTTTCGAGTTCAGCTCTGCAAGAGACCCAGGGCAGGGGCTCAAGGTAGCCCTGTTCGCGCCCTCGGCCCTGGTCAGTCGCCGTCCCCTGGGGCTGCAACCCTGGCTGTGCGAGACCAGGGCCGACCAGGTCAGCTTCTCCGGGGATGGTGGGCGTATTCTGTTCGGCTTCTCTATTGTGCAATTCCTGCTGGATGGGGAACTGCCCAGGCCAGCAGACTGATCAAGCAGGCCCGAGCAGCGCTCGCCGCCGAAGGCGTGACCCATTGCCGGTTCTTCGGTTGAGCTACCGGCGTTCATTGACGGACAGCTTCAACAGCCAATATGCCCCATCTCATCAACGCAGCCCCGGCGGTTCTGGGTGTGTCACTGCTCCTGCCCATGGTCGCGGTTCAGGTCGCTGCCGAGACCAGTCCCCGTGTCCAGGTCCCCGTAACCGATCCGCGGGCTTCGCCGATCACAACGCCTGAGGTCGTTACGCCATTATCCATAGAGGTGAAGCAAACGGAGCCCGGGCAGGCCGACAACGGCTCCGCCGCTATCCTCGACGCCTGTTGGACGCCGCAACAGCTCGCCGGAGACACAAAGGACAGGCAGATCCAGCGTCACCTCAAGCCTGACCGTACACCGCCTCCGGACTGGGCCATTCGCGCTGCCGAGCAGTCCCTGCCGCCCCTTGCCCAAGGCCTGGCCGGGTCCATCCGCGGTGTCGAGACCGCCGACCCCAAGGCACGCCTGGTGGCCCTGACCTTCGACCTCTGCGAGCAGGCCAACGAGCGCGCCGGCTACGACGCCGGGGTGGTTAATGCCTTGCGTGCGGCCGGGGTCAAGGCCACCTTCTTCGCCGGGGGCAAGTGGATGCGTACCCACCCCGAGCAGGCCATGCAGCTCATGGCCGATCCGTTATTCGAAGTCGGCAACCACGCCTGGACCCATGGCAACCTACGCCTGCTGGAGGGGGAGTCGGTCCGGGAGCAGATGCTCTGGCCCCAGGCCGAATATCAGGTGTTGCGCCAGGCGCTGAGCGAGCGCCCGTGCGCTGTCGGTGCGGGGCTGTCCGCCCTGGGTCGTATCCCCGCCTGGCCGACGCTGTTTCGCTTCCCCTACGGGGTCTGCAACCAGGCGTCGTTGGACGCTGCCGCCGGGTTCGGCCTGGCTGCCATTCAGTGGAACCTGGTCACCGGGGACCCGGACCAGGGGCGTAGCGCCAAGGCCATCGCGGACGCGGTGCGCCAGGGGGTCAAGCCCGGACGTGGCACCATCGTCGTCGCCCATGCCAACGGCCGCGGTTGGCACACCGCCGAGGCCCTTGGGCTGCTGATCCCTCAGTTAAGGGCCGATGGGTATGCATTCGTCACCGTCAGCGAGTTGCTCGTCGCCGGTCGGCCGGTGGCGGCCCAGAGCTGCTACGAGGTGCGCCCCGGCGACAATGCGCGATATGACACCCTATTCGGCAAGGGGACGGGGCAGTGACGGGGTTGCCCCTGGAATTTGTCGTCCTGCCGGTACTGCCAAGTGACCAGGCCGAGCCCATCGCCCGCACCCTGGCGACCCTGGACCCCTGGCGGACCCTGGGCTATGGCTCCGAGGTCTTGACCCGCAGCCTGACCAGCGTCCACCCGGACCTGACCCGCTACCTGGCCTGCCGAGGTGGTCGGACTTTGGGTCTGGCCGTGGTCCGGCACCCCTGGCTGCGGGGGGCTTACATCGAGCTGTTCGCCGTCCTTCCCGAGGCACAAGGGCAGGGCGTTGGCGGCGCCCTGTTGGACCGCTTGGAAGGTGCCTGGCGCGGGCGCGCCGCCAATCTCTGGCTGCTGGTCTCGGGGTTCAACGTCGCGGCGCGGGGCTTTTATCTGCGCCATGGATTTCGAGAGATTGGCGTCATCCCTGGCCTGATCATTCCAGCTCAGGATGAGGTCTTGTTGCGTAAGGTATTGTAGGGCCGAGCGCACTGAGATGACGGATCCCACGTCGGCCCGAGGATGGACTTGCCTGCACTTGGCGGGGCGGCGTCCCTACCCAGCGCTAAGCACGGTTATAGATGCCTTGCTCCAGGTCAAATTGCTTCGATAAAGACGCGACAAGCGTGTGACTATTGCGTGACAATGGCTCGCCCGGGACTACCCTAATTGTCAACCCGGCATACGGCCTTGCAGTCGCGGCCACCCAGGCAACCCTTCAGGAGGATCCGCACAATGAAATCGACTAATCCGATCGCCGCGCTCTTCGGGCGATCCCCTTTTAAACCCATGCAGCAACACATGGCGATCGTCGCCGAGTGTGTCGCCGAGGTGCAACCCCTGTTTGAGGCCCTGATGGCCGGCGATCAGGCCGGCGTGACCCAGGCGAAGGACCGGATCTTCGAGAAGGAGAAGGCCGCCGACCTGATCAAGCAAGATATCCGCGGTCACTTGCCCAAGGGTCTGTTCCTGCCGGTGGACCGCAGGGACCTCTTGGAGGTCCTCAACATGCAGGATGCCATGGCGGATACCGCTCAGGATATCGCCGGTCTCCTGGTGACCCGCACCATGACGGTCCCGGAAGACATGCAGGCGGACCTGCGGACCCTGGTTCAGCGCTGTGTCGAGACCTGCAACCAGTCGGCCACCGTCGTCAACGAGCTCGACGAACTCGTGGAGACGGGGTTCCGCGGGCCAGAGGCGGAGCGGGTGGAGCAGATGGTCGCGGCGCTCTCCCGTATCGAGCACGAGACCGACCTCCTGGGCATGTCCCTGGTCACCGCCTTGTTCGCCCATGAGGAGAGCATGAGCCCTGTCTCGGTGATGTTCTGGTATCGACTGATCCATTGGATCGGCAACCTCGCGGATGAGGCGGAGCGGGTCGGCAACCGCGTGCTCCTGCTGGTCGCCCGCTAGCCACAGGACCGACAGAACCATCTCGTCGTCGCGGCGCCGATCGCTGTGGTGCCGGATATAACACACGCTTTAACCACATATTGAGTGGGGCTTCCATGGAAATTATCGCTGAATGGGGGACAGTCTTTCTGACCCTCGCTATCGTTTTCGGTCTCTACATGACCTGGGGCATTGGCGCCAATGACGTCGCCAATGCCATGGGTACCTCGGTGGGCTCCGGGGCCATCACCGTCAAGCAGGCGATTATCATCGCCGGCATCGCCGAGTTCGCCGGCGCCTATCTCGCCGGCGGCGGCGTGTCTTCCACCATTGCCAAGGGCATCGTCGAGTCCAGCCTCTATGAGGGCCAGCCGGAGCTGCTGGTGCTAGGTATGCTCGCGGCCCTGCTCGCCGCGGGAATCTGGTTGATGGTCGCCACCACGCGCGGATGGCCGGTCTCCACCACCCACACCATCGTCGGCGCCGTGGTCGGCATGGCAATCGCCGGCTTCGGCATGGACGCGGTGCACTGGGACAAGATCGGCAAGATCGTCGCCAGCTGGTTCGTCTCCCCGGTGCTCGGCGGCACCCTCGCCCTGCTGCTCATGCTGAGCATTCGCAAGCTCATCCTCGACGCAGACGACCCCATCGCCCAGACGCGCAAGTGGGGGCCGGCCTATGCCTTCCTGGTGGGCTGGCTGATCTCCCTGGTTACCCTGGTCAAGGGCCTCAAGCACGTCGATATCCACCTGTCCACTGTCATGGGCAACGTCCTGGCAGTCGTCATCGGCATCGCCGTCGCCATCCTCGCAAAGTACATGATGAGCCGGGTGAAGCTCGATCCCAAGGCAGACAAGAACTTCCACTTCGCCAGTGTCGAGAAGCTCTTCGTGCCCATGATGATCCTCACGGGGTGCGCCATGGCCTTCGCCCACGGCTCCAACGACGTGGCCAACGGTATCGGCCCCATGGCTGCGGTGATCAACCTGATCAACAGCGGCGGTGTAATCGCGGCCAAGTCCCCGGTCGCCCCCTGGATGCTGCTGCTCGGCGGCGTCGGCATCATCATCGGCCTGGCCACCTACGGCTACAAGGTCATGCAGACCATCGGCACCCGCATCACCGAGCTGACCCCCACCCGCGGCTACTGCGCGACCATCGCCGCCGCCGGCGTGGTGGTGCTCGCGTCCGGCTTTGGGCTGCCGGTGTCGACCACCCATATCGCGGTCGGCGGTGTGATGGGCGTTGGCCTGGCCCGCGGCGTCGGCGCCCTGGACCTGCGCGTCCTCGGCGGGATCGTGCTGTCCTGGTTCGTCACCGTGCCTGCTGGCGCCATCCTCGCCATGTTCTTCTACTTCGTGTTCAAGGCCATCTTCATCTAGTGCCCACCGCGGTCCTCCCCGACCAGGCGGTTGGGGAGTCCGCACAGTTCAGAAGACGGTTCGTCCATCTCGTTGGATTGTGAGATGGCGGACTGATCGCTCGACGCGGCCTCGGCCCTGGGAGTGCTTCGATCCGTCCGGGCTGACCGCTGACTCCCAAACACTCTGTCCAGGTTGAAGGCACTTGTCTGACGCAACACCAAACGATGACGGCGTGATCACAGAGCTCAAGCTCAAACCGGTCAGGGATCTGCAAAAGATCCGCAGCTTCCCCTTCGATCGGGCCCTGAAATTCAATCAGATCATCGTGACCGGCCCCCCAACGGCCGGCAAGTCGTCCCTGGTGCGAGGTATCGGTGGTTGGTCCGAGGAAGGCTTCATCGACCTGTCGATCAAGGGTTGGTGGCGCGCCCCCAATCTCGCCCTGCGCCCGCGTGAGGTGCACCTGCTGCTACCCTTTGTGGGCCGGTCCGCGGCCATGCCCCTCTACCACGAGGATTGGCTGGCCCATTGGCGGGACTTGCAGTTGGATCTGTCCCGCATCTTCATCCCGCCCGCGGCGCGCTTCTTTTTCTCGGTGAAGTGGCGCTCCCGCTTCGCCTTCGTGTTCCTGCTCCCGCCCGCGGAAGAGTCTGATCCATCGCAATCAGGAGCGCGCCAAGCTGGGTACCCACCCGATCGACGAACTCATGGGGCCGGAGCAGCTTCGCCGGCAGTTGGAGATCTATACTCAGGTCGCCCTGCACCTGCATCGCCAGGGGATGATCGTCTACGTCCGTACCGACGATTCCTCCCCGCCGGCCCGCATCCTCGACGCACCGGAAGACAACAGCCATGGCTAGCCCTAGCACGACGCCAAATGGTTTCCTCAAGCGGTTTCGCAGCCTCCTCGACGATATGGAGAGCTGCAACGACGTGGAATTGGCGGAATCGATGCGCCTCGAGGACACCAAGATCCGCGTCCCACAGCCGGTCCTGCCCGTGCAGCTTCGCCTGGGGGAAGAGGACGGCTACCGCCTCCACATGTACCCGGAATTGGTCGCCCAAGACACCGGCAAGATGCGCCCTAGTGGGGACTACCTACTCTTCGAGCCGGACCAGTACTTTTCCGAGATCAGTGGGTTTTTGCGTCTGTCCCAGGGCGACTCGCTCATCCTGGGCCGCGAAGATCGCGACCAGCGGGTCATGCTCCAATATCCCAAGCTGGTCGACGAGCGCCATCTGCGGATCAAGCTCTCCGACAAGGGGCTTGACCTGCGCAACAAGTCCAAAGGGCAGGGCTCCTGCCTGGCACCGCTGACCGAGAAGGAGCAGATCGAGCGCCTGGTCCATTGGCGGCAGGGCAAGCTGGCCCGGCTCGCCGAGATGCTGGGCGGGGGTATCGTTGAACCATCCAAGAGTGAGGGGCTCGACCTCATCGAACGGGTGATCGACCTCATGGGCAAGGAGCCCTATCGCCTGCCGGATAGCAGCGGCGGCCCCGGCGGCATTCTCGCCTTGCCGGACAAGCCCACCCCGGTGATCGTCGGCGACCTGCATACCCGCATCGACAACCTCCTGGTGATCCTGACTCAGAACTGGTTTCTCGAGGCACTGGAGGACGGCAGCGCCCTGCTGATCCTGCTGGGCGACGCGGTCCATCCGGACGCGCCCGGTGAGGAGGAGTACATGGAGACCTCCCTGCTGATCATGGACCTGATCTTCCGGCTCAAGCTTCGATTCCCCGAGCGCGTCTTCTATCTGCGAGGCAATCACGACGGCTTCTCGGAGGACATCAACAAGGCGGGTGTCCCCCAGGGTCCCATGTGGGAACGGGCGCTGCATGACCAGCGCGGACCGAGATACAAGAACGCAATGGCCGAATTCTACGAGTTGCTGCCCTATGTGGCCCTCACGCCTCGTTACGCGGCTGTCCATGCGGGTCCTCCCTTGGGTAAGGTATCCCGAGAGGCGCTGATCAATATCAAGCAAAACTCCAAGCTGGAGTATGAGCTGACCCATAACCGCATCCGCTGTCCGCATGCCCCCGTTGGCTATGAACGTGGCGACGTCGTCCGTTTTCGCGATCGCCTCGGGCTGGGCGCCAGTGCCCCGATCCTGGCCGGTCACACCCCCTTGTCCAACGACGGAACCCTTTGGCTCAACGCCGGGGGTATCGAGAACCATCACGTCTTGTTGGGCTCTCATCCCCAATGGGCAGGGCTCATCACCCGCATAGGCAAGCACTTGGTGCCGATGTTTTATCCGAATGAGCCACTGATGGCGGTGTTCAATCAGTTCGTGGAGACTGGCCATGGGATGCGGTTGTGAACCGCGCAATCACGGTACGTCATAGAACGGTAACAAGGGTGGCATAATCCCCGGCGAGGGGATTTCCCGTAACAATGTCGCCGGCAGGGGAGAGCGTCGATGTCAGATAAACCTGTGCGTAGGCCCGTACTGGTGCCTGTCGACTTCTCGGCGCACTCCGAGGCCGCCCTGGTCTACGGGGCCGAGCTTGCCAAGTGTCTCCATCAGCCGGTGTTGGTCCTGCACGTGGTGCATGACCCCAGCAGCATGCCGGGATACTACAGTCGTGCCTTGAAGAAGAAGCAGGTCCATCGCATCGAGGACGGTGCGGCCCTGATGCTCGAGGAGTTCATGGAGGCTGTGGTCGCGCGCCATCCGGAACTGCAGGGCTTGGCTGGGCTTCGGACCTTGCTCGTGAAGGGCCTGCCTAGTGCGCGCATCCTCGAGGTGTCGGACCAGGAGCGGGCCAGCATCATTGTCCTCGGCAGCAAGGGAATCACGGGCCTGAAACACCTGATGGTCGGGTCTGTGGCGGAGCGTGTGGTCCACATGGCGTCGGTTCCAGTCACCGTCGTGAAGGCGGCCAAGTGAGCGGCTTGGGCGCTGTGCCGGCTTTCCTCAAGGCCCAATACCGCCAGGGCCACCCAATCCTGGTCCTCGCCCTGCTTGGCGTCTTTGCCAGCGGTGCCGCGCTCGCCGCGGTCGGGGGGGGCGACGGCCCGGATGCCCAGGCCCTGGATGGCTGGACCATGGGGATGGGGCTGTTCGGTGGCCTCGCGCTCTTCCTCTATGGGATGGACATGATGGCGGATGCCCTCAAGGCGGTCGCCGGCGAGCGCATGAAGGACATCCTGGCCAAGCTCACCACCAACCGTTTCATGGGTGCGGTGACCGGGGCCTTCGTCACCGCGGTCATCAATTCGTCTTCCGTCACCACCGTGCTGCTGGTGGGCTTCATCACTGCCGGGCTCATGTCCCTGTCTCAGTCGATCGGCGTGATCATGGGGGCCAACATCGGCTCCACCGTGACCGCCCAGTTGATCGCCTTCAAGGTTTCCGAGGCGGCCCTGCTGATGATCGGCGTCGGCTTTGTCATGCTGTTCGTCTCCCGCATCGAGCGTATCCGCCAATACGGCGGCATGCTGATGGGGCTCGGCCTGGTGTTCCTCGGCATGGGGATCATGAGCGAAACCATGGCCCCGCTGCGCACCTATGAGCCCTTCCTGACGGTGATGGCACACCTACAGCAAGCCTGGATCGGTATCCTGGTGGGGACCGTATTCACCGCCCTGATCCAGTCCTCGGCGGCCACCACGGGTATCGTCATCGTGTTGGCTAGCCAGGGGCTGATCAACCTGCCCACCGGGATCGCAGTGGCCTTCGGGGCCAACATCGGTACCTGTGCCACGGCGCTGCTGGCGGCGATCGGCAAGCCCCGGGAGGCCGTGCGGGCGGCCCTGGCCCATGTCCTGTTTAACGTGGCCGGGGTCCTGCTCTTCGTGGGCTTGATCGACCAGCTCGCCCAGGTCGTCGAATGGATCTCCCCAACCTATCCAGACCTCTCGGGCAATGCCCGCCAGGCCGCCGAGGTGCCCCGCCAGATCGCTAACGCGCACACCCTGTTCAACGTCACCAACACAGTGGTCTTCATCTGGTTTACCGGCCAGTTCGCCCGTGTGGTCGAGTGGTTGGTGCCGGATCGGCCCCTGGGGGAGGAGGCCCTGGTGGTGCGGCCCAAATATTTGGACGAGGAGCTGCTTGCGACCCCCTCTCTGGCCCTGGATAGGGCGCGGCTCGAGGTGCTGCATATGGGCGAGCTGGTGCAGGACATGATGTCGCGCATCCTCCCGGCCATCCTCATGGGCAGCAAGGAGACCTTGAGGAGTGTCGAGCGCATGGACGATGACGTGGACACGCTCCACGGTCACATCATCATTTACCTCGGCAAGATCAGCCGCCTGGCCCTGACCGAGCATCAGACCCAGGAGCTGATGGGCTTGATGGAGGCGGTGAACGACCTGGAGAACATCGGTGACGTGATCGAGACCAACCTGGTGGTGCTGGGTCGCGAGCGCATCGACCAAGGGGTCTCCATCAGCCAGCCGACCCGCGAAGTGCTGGCTGGGCTGCACAGCGCCGTGACCAAGGCCGTGATGTCGGCGGTCCAGGCGGTGTCCCAGAAGAACGAGTTGGCCGGTCGCAGCGTCACAGCCATGAAGCAGGAGATCTCCCGCATCGCCGACTCGGCGGCCGCCCACGAGGCCCAGCGGCTGGTGGCAGCGGAGCCCAATCGCATCCCTGCCTACGCCATTGAGATCGACATCATCGAGAAGCTCAAGCGTATCTACTACTTCGCCAAGCGCATGGCGAAGACAGTGGAGACCCGGGAGCCGGTGGAAGCGGAATAGATGGTTGGGTCGGGAGATCGACCGTTCCGAGCCAACCGCGTGGATTCGGTCGTTGGTCGGGATGATCGGGCAGATCTGCAACCAGCCCACGGTGAACGAAATCCTCGATTCGCTGTTGCGGCACTGTGTGATACGAGCCTGAGCATCCTGCGCCTGCTGGGGACCGGTGACGAGACCACCTTGGCCCTCGTTCCACCGCTCCTGGGGTGGAACGGAGCGGTAGGCGCTCTGCGCCGCGGGCCTCGCCAGCGCACAGAGCGCCGAAGGTGAGTGGCTGCACCGCCGAGCGGTCTAACGAGCAAAAAACATTCGGAACGGGATGATCGGCAAGGGCCTCGCCGCGGGCGATGAGGCGATCCACGAGGCGTTCGCCGGCCTTTGGGTCGTCCCGAGCGATAAATGCCTCGATCTCGGCCATGCGCGCGAAGGCTTGGTCGGTCCAGCGGACCTTCAGGGGGCGTCCCGCTCGCGCCGGCGTTCGGCGAGACGGGCACGCAAGGCTTCCGAATCTGTCACTCGGCCCTGTTCCGCATCCACGACGCCCGCCGCCACCGAGGCAAGAAAGCGCTCGCGGGCGCAGAGGCGGTCGTACTCGGCGGGTGAAAGCATGACGCCGGCTGGACGACCGTTTTGCGTGATGACCAGCGGGCGTGAGGTCCGAGCAACCTGCATCAGGAGGCGGGCCGCCTGGGTCTTAAACTCGCCGATGGGAATGATGTCTTCGGCGACGTAGAGGTCGATCATGATGCGTGTCCGGGTTCGAATACGGGTCTGAATGCTGGTCCCTAGTGCCGTTGAACGCAACAGAGGCTGTCGGGTTCGGCAACCCGAAGGCAGGCGGGGCATTCGCCCCGTCCGGAAGGTTTAGGGCCCCCGAGCAAAGGAAACCCGAGTGCCAGTCCCCAAGACTCCTGCCCTCGTTCCACCGCTCCTGCGGTGGAACGGAACGGTCGGCGCTCTGCGCCGCGGGCCTCGCCAGGGCGCAACCCTTTATCCTGCTTTTCTCCATGAGGCAAAGCCTCACCAGGAACTGGCCTATACTCACACCTTCAATCGCACCGCAAGCCCGTGCACCGGGCTTGCGGTGCGTGCATCCGTCAGCTTGAGGTCCTGTCATGTCAGATCTGAGCCGCATCACCCTCGACCCAGATATTTGCCACGGTAAGCCCTGCATCCGCCACATGCGCTGGCCCGTCGAAGTCATCCTCGACCTTGTTTCCGCCGGTATGGGCGTCGATGAAATCCTTGCCGACCACCCCGAACTCGAGCGCGACGACATCCGGGCTTGTCTGCATTATGCCCGTCTCCTGGTTTCTGGTGAGTCGCTCCGGCGCGTGGCCTGATGAGAGTCCTTTGTGACGTCCATATGCCCTACCGGTTAGTGAACTACCTTCGTGAGCGGGGTATCGATGCTACCCATGTGAACAGAATCCTGGACGGCTCGGCGAGCAAAGACGCGGCAGTTGCCGCGTTCGCTGATGCAAGCGGGATGGTTCTGATCACCAAGGACAGCGATTTCCGCGATAGCCATTTCCTGACTGGGATACCCGGTCGTCTGGTCCGCGTGACCTTGGGCAACCTGTCGAATGCCGCCCTGCTCACCCTCTTCGATGCGCATTGGAGCGCGTTGAGCCAGTTGCTCGCCCATAGTCCGTGCTACATCGAGCTGAGCAGCGAGGGGGTCGTCACGTTCGACACGTCTGCCTGAACCAGTTGGGGGCATGAGGGTCCGCAGGCACAACGGGCCCGGATCGAGTCAATTTTGGCGCGGTGCGACTCGAATGTATTCGAGCCCAGCCCAATATCCCCCCGAAAGTGGGCAATGTGAGACCCCGGCTGTCCCTCAGGGGCATCCCTGCGTTCTGGCGGTCCGGCGGTTTCTCTAGCACGGACACGGCGGCATAATGGCTCGACATTCGGCCTGTGCGATAAGGTGGTTCCACACGAGGGGGTTAAGCGCTTTGGACAAGCAACGTCTTGAAGCCCGTATCACCACCCACCCACGCCAATGCGGGGGGCGGCCCTGCATTCGCGGAATGCGCATCCGCGTCGCAGATATCCTCGAGATGTTTGCCGAAGGCGTGAGTGCCGAAGAGATTCTGTCCGACTTCCCCGACCTGGAGGCCGAGGACATCCAGGCGTGCCTGCTCTTCGCAGCCAGGCGCGCCGACATTGCGCGGCTGGTGGCGTGATCTTCTGGCTCGATGCCCAGCTGCCGCCTTCCCTGGCGATCTGGCTTTCCAGGACCTTTGGCGTAGACGCACTGCAGTACGTGACTTGGGTCTGCGTGACGCAGAAGATCGCGAGATCTTCGATGCGGCCCGCGCCCGGCTCAACACGGTGATCGTGAGCTAAGGCTAGCGACTTCGTCGACCTCGTCCTCCGCCTCGGTGCGCCGCCACAGGTTCTTTGGGTTACCTCCGGCAATCTGACCAATCGGCGCTTGCAGGCGGTGTTCTTGGCGCTCTTTCCCGATGCGATCGAATTTCTGAATGCTGGGGAGTCTGTGGTCGAGATAGGAGACCGGTAGCGGTCTCCGCCGGCAGGATGGGGTCAGAGTAGCGAACTGCATCCGACGGCCTGAGTCAGACTCTGCTGACCTGATCCGGGCGTATCCTCACCGCCGACTCCCTCGGAGCGGTACTGCACTGACGGCCATGTGGCCCTGAGCATCCGGCGCCTGGCGGCGACCCGCGACGAGACCACCTTGGCGCTCGTTCCACCGCTCCTGCGGTGGAACGGAACGGCAGGCGCTCTGCGCCGCGGCCGCCACAGGGCGCAGTAAGAACTATCTGAACCTGACCACCTTTCGTCCAGACCAGATACGATACGTGTATCGTCGTCGATACCCTGCCCAGCCATGAGCCACGACCAGAACTTCAAGAACCTCATCCTCGACTATCCCCGCGAGGCACTCGCCTTCCTCGCCGAGGCCGAGGCACGCAACCTCTCCCCGGAGGTACGCATCACTCCCATCCGCCAGGAGCAGCTCAAGGAACGCCTGGGCGAGCGCTTCCGGGAACTGGATGTGCCCCTGCTTGTAGAATGGCCTGACGGCACCCGCGCCGGCCTGCTCTTCGTCATCGAAGAAGAGAGCGACCCCAGGCGCTTTTCAATCCTACGCCTCGCCCACTACTGCCTGGATATCGCCGAGCTCATCGATACCAGGCGCGTGGTCCCGGTGGTCATCTTTCTACGCGGAGCACCCAGCGAGCGAAGCCTGGACCTGGGTGGCGATGCTGCGACCTACCTGAGCTTCCGGTTCCTCTCCATCGAACTGGCCACCATTCCCTACCAGCTCTATCGCGACAGCGACAACCTGGTGGCCCGCTTAAACCTACCCAACATGCAATACACGGCCAAAGAAAGGGTGGATGTCTACGCCGCGGCGGTACGCGGCATCACGACGCTAGAGTCCAATCCAGAACGTCAGATCAAGTACGCCGACTACATCGACATCTATGCCGCCCTTGACGACAATGAACGCCAGCGATTCGAGCACGACTATGCACAGGAGACACACGCCATGACCACCTTCATGCAACGCATTCGTCAGGAAGGCCAGCAAGAAGGCCGCCAAGAGGGCCGCCAAGAGGGCCGCCAAGAGGGCCGCCAAGAAGGTGAGGTCTTAGTCCTGCTTCGTCTACTTCGGCTCAAATTCGGCGAGATCCCACAGGAGACACACTCACGCATCCAGGCCGCCGATCCAGAGACCCTCCTCACTTGGTCCGAGCGCGTCCTCACCGCGACCAGTATCGACGAGATCATTCGCTGACCCCGACACCCATCAGGGTAACGCTGTACATTTTGCCTGCGAACCTGACTTGCGCATCGCCATGTGGCGGTTTCTTGGCAACTCTCTGGAAGACGCCAGGCCGCAGCTGGGTACCGCGCCGACGTGCGATCTGAGCACGCCCAACAGCCACGCCGGCTAACCGAGCACCGGTTAGAGCAGCAAGTACATCGCACAGGGCGTAGAGCGGGGAGTACAGCTAGGCATGCAGCAGGGCGAGGCCGCCGTCCTCTTGCGCCAGATTGCGCGCAAGTTCGGTCCCCCGAGCGAGCTGGTCCGCAAAACGCAACGTCGAAGTGGATACTAAAACTTTGCTGACCTGGTCGGAACGCATCCTGAGCGCCGAAATGAGGCGAGTGGTTACATTGCCGAGTGGTGTAACGAGTAGAAAGTGGGGACCTCAGCGTCGGTGGCCGATTTCTGGTCTGGCCCTGAGTTCGCCGCTACCTTGTCGGCCGCTGCAAAGAAAAAAAGCGGGACTGCCGCAGCAGTCCCATTGTCGGTCAGGCTATCTAAAGGGATCTGACCCCTTTTGGCCGACCCCTTTTTCGTCCTGACCCCGTCCCGTTTCCCTGCCCCTGCTATACTGCCTATTTTGGCTAAAATAGCTCGTTTGGGGCATGTTATGATCGTTATGACATCTGTCGAGGCGCAGAACCGATTCGGAGAGCTCATCGACCGGGCGCAGCGCGAACCGATTGAGATCACGCGTCGCGGCCGTCCGATCGCCTACGTGATCGCCGAGCATGATCTCAAGGGACTTCGGGATCTGAGCCAACGACGCGAAGCCGCAGTGCAATGGTATGCAAGCTACCGAGAGTCGGCCGTCAGCCGTCCGGAGGCAGCCGCACTGATCGACGACGACATCAACCGTTTCGTGCATGAGCTTCGCTAGACGCTTGGTGCTGGATACCGGCGTTTTGGTGAGTGCCGCCATACGCCCGAGCTCCGTACCCGCCCTGGCCTTCGAGAAGGCCCTACTGAGGTTCGAAGTGTGCGCCAGCGCCGAAACGCTTGCCGAGCTGGCGAGCGTGCTCGGTCGGGCGAAATAAAGTGGACCCCGAAAACCAGACAGTAATTTAAGCTGGTACCCGAGCAAACGGGGCAGAGAAAGATGGGTGAAGCGAAGCGCAAGACGTACACGGCGGCGTTCAAGGCCAAGGTGGGGCTAGAAGCGATCCGTGGGGCCAAAACGGTCAACGAGATCGATCAGGATTGCGGGGTGCATCCGGCGCAAGTGGGGCAGTGGAAGAAGGAGATCTTGGAGCAGGCCGGGAGCCTGTTCGAGACCAAGCGGGGGCGCAAGAAGGACGATGGTCAGGGGGAGCCCGAGCGGCTCTACAGCGAGATCGGGCGGTTGAAGATGGAACTGGACTGGTTGAGAAAAAAGTCCGGGATGAGCCTGTGATCGTGCGGCGCGGTTGGATCGAGCGCGAAGGAGAGTTGGCGGCGCGACGCAGCATCTTCCCAGCGGCCCTTGTGGCCGCCGGGGAACCCCGTTTCCCACTTCTCTCCTTCAGCCGAAGCCTCACCAGGAACTCGCCTACACTCATGTTTACGTTCCACCGCTCCTGCGGTGGAACGTAACGGCAGGTGCTCTGCGCCGCGTCCTCCCCAGGGCGCAGAGCGCCGAAGGCGAGTCGTTGCACCGCCGAGCGGTGTAACGAGTAAGAGTTGGCGTCCGAGCATTCGGGACGGGGTTGCCAACCCCTGCCGCCCTGGTTAGCCTCTGCCGCCATGGATCCGATCCCCACACCCCACGACTGCTTCTTCCGCGAAGGCTTCGGGCACCGAGAGGTCGCCGAGGATTTCCTCCGCCACAACCTCCCCGAGGCGTTGCTCACCGAGCTGGATCTGACCACGCTCAGCATTGCCAAAGACACCTACGTCTCGCCCGAACTGCGCCAGGTCTACTCGGATCTGGTCTACACGATCGGGTATCGCGACAGCGTCATGCAGGTCTACCTGCTGTTTGAGCACAAGAGCAAGCCTGAGCACTGGACCCTATTGCAGCTGCTGCGCTATGTGGTGGCGGCCGGCGAGGAGTACCGCAAGCAGCACCCGCGGGCGCGCCGACTGCCGCCGGTCTACCCCCTCGTGCTCTACCATGGCCGTAGCCTGTGGCGGGTACCGACCAGCTTCCACGACCTGGTGGAGCCGCTCCCGGCGGCGCTGGCGCCTTATGTCCCGCAGTTCCGATACGCCCTGCATGACATCTCTGCACGCAGCAACGCCGAGATCAAAGGCAAAGTCCTGACGCGTCTGGTGCAGTTGGCCCTGCGCCACATCTACAGCCCGGAGCCAGCCGAGCGGCTGCGGGAGTTGCTCGGGCTGATCGAGCAGATCTGCGACCAGCCCACGGCGTTGGAAATCCTCGAATCGCTGTTGCGGTACTATGTGCAAGGCACCCGGCGCCTGGAAGAACAGGATGTTCGGGCGCTATTGCAGACCATGCCTACCGGAGAGCCGCTCATGCAGACCTTTATCGACAAATACATCGCGCAGGGCGTAGAGCAGGGCGTACAGCAGGGCGTACAGCAGGGCGAAACCGCCATGCTCTTGCGCCAGATCGAGCGCAAGTTCGGCCCCCCGAGCGCGCCGGTCCGCAAACGCATCGTCGAAGCCGACGCCGAAACCCTGCTGACTTGGTCCGAGCGCATCCTCACCGCCGACACCCTCGAGGCGGTACTGCACTGACGTCCATGTGGCCCTGAGCATCCTGCGCCTGACGGGGACCCGCGACGAGATCCGCGTGATGCCCAGGCGGGGTGGGGCATTCGAACCTGGGCAAATATGCAATGACCGGCCATCGGCGGTTTGCCGATGAGGGTCTCCTGAGTGAGTGGCCGCGATTTCGGAAAGTGAGTCAAATTCCGTGCTCGACGGGGGCGCAACGGTGGGAGCGGCACCCCGCCGCGACTGAGCGTCTTCCAGAGCAGTCGGTGGAAGTCGCTGCTTCGCGCCGACGGTGGCGACGCTCTCACGGATTGATCACCAGTGTGGCCCTATTCGGGCCGAAAGTGGGCGATGTGAGATTTGACCGCGTGTGTCGCTCGCCGCTTGCGAAACGTTTCGGGGTCCAGACGCCGCGGCGTTTCCCATTCTGTAGCCCCACCAAGACGTTCGGCAAGGGGCTGCAATCCCCGTCGTGCTCGGGTATCGATCCATAGCACTCAATCTTCAAGAAGGCTGAGTGCCTAACGAGGAAGGCAATCGATGTCAACCCGAGCCTGGTATGAGTACTATGTGGTCGATGCCGCTCACAACGACATTACCCTCACGTTCCAATTCTATAAATGGGGCGATGGCGGCCCGGAAAACGCTTTAACTGAACTTGCGTTTCTCAACGAGAAAGTCCAAGGCCACAAGGGACAATTGCCGATCGGATGGCTGGATCGGTTATTGCGCGAACAACTCGGTGAACTGTACTCGGCTCTCCCGGACCACTTCTCGCTTGCGGCATTCTTATTCTTGCTCCAACGCGCAAACGAAGAGATCCACCGCTGGACCCCATCCCAATACGCCAAAATGCCCAAGGAGCAGCGACCTGACTATCGTCTCGGGTTCGCCATCGGCCATGGTATTGCGATGAACGCATTTCAACCCCGAGGGCATATTGACCCCCATCTGGATCGCGTCCTTACCTTTGTTGCCACAGGCTATTTCGTGAGACCATGGAAGCATTACGGCCTGCGACTCTCGGTACTGGAATGGTTGCAATATCTCACCCAGGCGACCTTCGAGAACGACATGGGTTCGATTTCAGGCGATTTCACTGCACCCGGGTTTGACATCAGTTTTGTCCACCGCTTTTTCATTTGGACGAAGCCCGATGCGTCCGGCCTGATGATCGATCGGATTGCCATCCAACTCTGTGGCCGCGATGGCACCGATTTGTTGTCACCCATGCCCACGGTCCCTGGCCCAAAAGGGGACGATGTTGCGTATAAGCTCGAGTTGGCGGACGAACTGAAGCAAGAGATCGGCAAGTTGGGCACAGAGACCTGGACGCTGAGCAACGCGCTGGAGTCATTTCGCATGCGCCCAGATCACTTTTGGAAGTTGAGGGACTATGAGCACCCTGCCATCATCGCCGAGACAGAGCGCGCCTAGGGCATGACTCAGCGCGGTCGAGTGGACCGGAGGCAGAGATCACTGCCGTTAGGTTTGGGAAACCCCGTAGACCCGGCAGGGAATGCCGGAACCCAGATGTCGGGGATGGCAAGCCAGGACACATCCATGTAGTCTGGATACCGGCAATCCCTGTCGATGTGACGACCAAGCTTAATGGCATTGGTGCGACACGAAGTTGCATGCGTATTGATCAGGGACTTTTGAGATTCGGGGTTCTGCCGCCGGTATCCTGTTGGGCCGTGCGTCGGGGTAACCTCTGGGTGCGAAGCGTCCGGGACACCGGTAGCCTTAACCTGTCGGGTGGGCTGCGGCTGAACCGCGAGGATAAGGTGGCGGCTGCCAGCCATAGGGTGGTCGGGAGTTGGGGTTCAGGGCAAGGCTTACTCAGGTGAACCGCTGTTGCTCTCGTTCCACCGCTCCTGCGGTGGAACGGGACAGGTAGGCGCTCTGCGCCGCGGGCCTTGCCGGGGCACAGAGCGCCGAAGGTGAGTGGTTACACCGCCGAGCGGTGTAACGAGTAAATACTTGCACAGTCTCAGAGCTTGACAACCAATTGATGGGATCCAATTAATCGGTCGGGGGGTAAGGTCGCCCGTAACGGCCCAGGCCCTACGCTCTGCCCCGCTCGCCCGCCCCGAAAACCCTAGCGGCACCCGTCCAGTCATTGAGGATGCACCCATGCCCAGCGTCACCCTGAAGGCCCATTTCGACGGTCAGGCGATCATGCTCGATGAGCCCTATGCTTTGCCGGCCAATGCCCGCCTGTTAGTCACGTTGGTGGAGTCCGAGCGGGACGTGGAACGTGGCGCCTGGACCGACCTGTCTCTGTCGGGTCTTGCCGGGGCCTATGGGGAGGACGAGCCAGATTATGGCCCGGCGGATGTGAAGCGGTGATGAACGAGGGAGATGTAGTCCTGACACCCCTTCGCAGGCGGATGGTCGAACCAAAAACCGGCCGTGTATCGCCCTGCGACGGATGCCCGGTTTCGGCGACTGGCTGGTGTGCGGCGTCAGTACGCAACTACGCCAGGCCGTCTTGGGCTTCGACGAGCCCCTTCGGGCCGAGGATGCCGACTTCGTCGGGAGTGGCCTCAAGGCCCCGTCGATCATACGTCTAGGTTTCTTGGGCGTGGTGCCGGAGGAACGCCTCCTCGGCGTTATCGGCGCTCTGGCACCGGAGCGACATCGGAGTTTGCTGCGACGGCTGAGTGCCTACCTCAACGCCGAGCAGGCTTGAGCGGATCGGCAGGAACGGGTCCACCCACACCATCCTGAGGAGACCAGAGTCATGCCCACCTACCTCCGACAGGTCCGCCAGGAAGCCCGCCAGGAGTGGGAAGCCTCTAGTCCTGGAGTGCTAGATCCAGCTCAAGTTCGGCACCATCCCTGACGAGGTCTGGCGCCGCATCCAGGCGCCCGATGCCAAGACCCAGCTGAACAGGTCCGAGCGCATCCTCACCGCCGACACCATCGAGGCGGTACTGCACTGACTGTCATGTGATCCTGAACATCTTGCGGCCTGACGGAGACCGGCGACGAGACCACCTTGGCCCTCGTTCCACCGCTCCTGCGGTGGAACGGAACGGCAGGCGCTCTGCGCCGCGGGTCTTGCCGGGGCGCAGAGCGCCGAAGGCGAGTCGTTACACCGCCGAGCGGTGTAACGAGTGCAATGCTCTCCCGGTTCAATTGTCGGCCCCGTTCCGCTGCCAGCGCCCGGGTGCCGCCGACACCTCTGGGAGCGCCGCCTCTGCCGCTGTTCCTGACGGGGCTCTACTCCCTCCGTCCCTCGGCGTCGTCGGCTGCCATGCTGGCATCTTCCAGTGGCGTCTCTGGCCGCCAAGGAAGGCCGACATGCTGGGGATGCAGGAGCATTCCCAGCATGCAAGCACGCCCCCACACTGCCCTGTGTTGGTGGTGATTCCAGCGAGTAGGCGTTTGTCCAAGATGACTCGACTCCGGACGCAACGGGTTCGGCGGATCGCCTGAGACCCGCGCAATGATGACGCGGTGGCCTCACGCCAGGAACTGCCCGGGGCGCGATCTTCCACGGCTCATTATCCGTCCCAGGCGGCAGAACCTTGTTGGACGCAGCGCAGAAAGCGGTTCTGCCGGGGTCCCGGACGTGACCTGCCGCGCGAACGACAGCCGTGTCCGCCTGAACGCCGCACCGCCCAATCTCACCACCCTACGCCAATTCGCCGTTAACCTGCAGATTCTGGCATCAGCTAACCGGGCAACGGCCAGCACGTCCACGGTCCCCGGGACGAGATCGACCTGTGAGCACCGTTGGCTGCCTAGCCAACCCCTGTCGGCGTTGCCTGTTGTCCAGGCGCGCGGGGTGAGCGTGCGGGCGCATCGGTTCCCCGGGGCATGCGGCCAGGTCTACGCGCCGGAAGCGATAACGACCCCGCCCCGAACCCTCGGCGATGCTCCACAGATCGGAGTCCGGCGGTCCGACAGCGGCATCGGAACGGTGGTTCTTCACCCACGGATGCGTGATTGCAAGACTTGACCCCAATCCATGTGACCCCAATCCATGCTGACCCCAATCCATGCGCTCGCACAGCGTGTTTGACCCCGCGTGTTGGTTGCCGGGGACAAGGGATCTGACCCCTTTTTCTTCCCTTTTCCCTTATGCAGGCGCTGTCGTTGGGTATGGACGACACCGGCGCATATTCACGCCTCACGGCCAGGTCAGAAAAACGGTTGGACTGATGATCCTGACACCATGAAAGGGATCCATGACCAGCAGATCCCGGTCGCCGCTGATGATGGCCGTCGCCTCGCCGTTCAGCGCGACCTCCAGGAATTGATCGTCCTTCGGATCGCGACAGGCGCGGATGACACGCACGATGGGGATGATTCGCGCCACGCCGCCGAGCACCTCCACGAAACGCCGCCGATCCTCACCCGTGACATAAGCATCGAACTTCGGGCGGTTCAAAACCCTGACCAGTTCTTCCAGGGTCGCTTCGGAGACCAGCAGCACGCCACGCGCCAGCGCATGATCCACGGCCTTTGCGGCTACTCCGGTAGGGCAGAGCAGGCGGCTGATCAGGACATTCGTATCCAGCACCCAGCGTGCCTGTTCACTCATCGGCAAGGAGTTTGGCAAGCGTTGCTTCGTCAAGGCCAGCCGCTTTCGCTGAATTGCCGACCTGATCGCAGAAGCGCTGGAACTCGGTGACGTTAAACCGGACCAGACGCTCGTATTCCTGCATCGACAATACCACCGCGACGTCGCGTTTCTGACGCTGGATCACAACAGGTTCCCTCGCGGCGGCCTCGATGACTCTCGCCAGCCCCTGTTTCGCCTCGCTTGCCGTGAAAGTGAGCATGGTTGACAGTCCAAAATGTACGAATTGGACAAATTCTATCAATGATCCGAGTCGGACGCACGGCTTCGACTAGACCGCGTTCCCAGCGGACCGCGAAGTGTCGAGCCATGCCCGACCCACTGACCTCGATCCCCGCTACCGCGACCAGCCCCAGGACCACCGCGAACCACAACGTCGCCAAACGGCACAGCAGGGTTGCTGCCAAGACCGTCGACGTTTCAACACCGGTCAGACTGAGCAGCAGCACCATCACCGCTTCCGTGCTGCCTAGCCCGCCGGGGATAAACGACAGCGCCCCGGCCAGGATCCCGACGGCACAGATCCCCACTGCCGGCAACGAGGGCGTCTGCGTCTCTGCGTCCCGAGATGATCCAGGATCACGTAGAGCACGACCCCTTTCGCGCCCCA
>CAWJRN010000010.1:0-343502 GCA_963845265.1 uncultured Gammaproteobacteria bacterium
CTGAACGATTTCGAGCGGATCGACTAGACCCTCATGAAAACGAATCAAAGCGTCCTACTTGCCGCATGCGTTTTGGCGGCAACACACCTCGCCATCGCCGAGGACCAATCGGCCAGTGATCTGGCCAAGGCGGCCCAGAACCCGATCGCGAGCATGATCAGCCTTCCCATCCAGAGCAACATCAATTTCGATTGGGGGCCGGAAGGCGATACCTTCGCGGTGACCAACATCCAGCCGGTGCTGCCCTTCAAGCTGAACGACGACTGGAATCTCGTCACGCGTACCATCCTGCCGGTCGTCTCGCAGCCCAGGCTCACGCCTGAGCAAGACCGCAAGTGGGGCACCGGCGACACCCTCTTTACCGCCTTCTTTGTTCCGGTCGACTCCGGCGACTGGACCTGGGGTGTCGGCCCAGTGGTGCAATTGCCGACCACCAGCGACCAGCGATTTGGGAAGAACGAGTGGGGTGCCGGCCTCTCGGCCGTAGCGCTCACCATGCCGGGCCGCTGGGTCATGGGCGGTCTGGTCAGCAATGTCTGGGGGATCGACGAAGACCCGGGCGACGAGATCAACCTGTTCACCTTCCAGCCGTTCGTCAACTACAACTTCGACCGGGGCTGGTACCTCACCTTCTCCCCCATCGTCACCGCCGACTGGGAGGCGCCAAGCGGCCAGCAATGGACGGTGCCGATAGGGGGTGGTGTCGGCAAGATCTTTAAGATTGGTTCGCAGGCGATGAACGCCCAGGTGCACTACTTCTACAACGTCGAGAAGCCGGACATCGTCGGCGACTCCAGCATCCGGCTGCAGCTGCAATTCATGTTTCCAAAATAGTCATGACTGAAGAATCCCAAGCGCCTTTGGACAAGACCTATGACGAACTGAAGCAGCTTCGCGACGAGATCAGGCTCAAGCTGCAACTGGGCGGTATGGAACTGCGCGACGAGTGGGAAGAGCTGGATGCCGAGTGGAGCACCTGGACCCACCAATTGGGAGAGCAGCTCGAGGCGAAGGCCGAGGATCTAGAGGACAAGCTGCGCGCGGCCGGCGGCGAAGACCTCCGCAAGATCGAGGTCGCAACCAAGCTGGAGATCAGCAAGCTGAAGCGCGGCTTCCAAGAAGTTGCCGACAAGCTGACCAAGGAATGAGTCCGGCGGAGACGGACAACGGCTGACGAGATCGCCAAGCCCATGAGCCCCTATGCCGCCTCTAAAGGGTTGGAGGTGGCAAGGCGCGCTGGCGAGGCACTCTGTTTCCGCTCTCCTGCGCGTTATCAGCTCGCGATATTTCATACGACATCTCACGCGAAGGCGCGATGACGCGAAGGAAACTAAGCGCTTGGACAAGTTTTTCGATGCGATGCGTCGTTTGCAACAAACAGGCCCGCAGGTCAACTTGTCAGCAAGATCCATGATCTTCGCGGCTTCGCGGCTTCGCGTGAAACATCCTGGCTAGAGCGCACCTGCGCAGAGGAGTATCCCCAATGACCGTCAAGGCCTATCAGATCGACGCCGACCGCCACCTCGTTCCCATTGACCCGGAGCAGACCGCCGAGTGGTCGCGGGAGCCGGACGGCGTGCTCTGGCTGGACGTCGAAGGACCGGACCAGTCGGACAGGGCGGCCTGGCTGGATCGCCTCGGGATCGACGGGCTGGCCCGCCGGCTCTGTCTGGACGGCGGCGACCGGCCGGGGCTCTACCCGCTGAAGGAGGAGGTCGTCCTCGTCATCCCCGTGCTGCCCGAGGCAGTGGATCAGCCCGAGGTGCAGCATCTCACCTGCCTTTGCCGGGAGGGGCTGCTGCTGACGCTGCACGAATGCCCTCTGGTGACCGATGACCGACTCGCCGAGATCGCCTATGCGGATGCGTGGCTGTCGGAGCGCAGCATTCCCGCGTTGCTCTCCGCGGTGCTCATCGACCTGTCGATGGACGACCTGCGCCTGACCGGCGAACTGCGCTCGTCGATCATCGCGTTGGAGGAGCGGATGGAGCGTGCCCCTGAATCGGTAGAGGCGCAGCACATCCTGGACTTGCGCGGAGACGTGCTGACCCTGGCCGCGGCGGTGGGCGATCTGCTGCCCATCGTCCAGGCGCTGATCGCCACTAGTCGTCCCTTTTTCCGGCTGGATGGGGCACGCGACTTCATGCAATGCGCGTTGGTCAATCTGCAGGCCGCGGACGGGCAGCTGACCTGGCTGGACGGCCGCGTGTCGGCCCTGCGGGCCGGTTTTGAAATGCATGCCCAAGAGCAGGTCAACCGTCGCCTCAACATGTTGACCGTCCTGTCCGCCATCTTCATGCCCGTGACCCTGCTGGCGAGCATCTGGGGCATGAACTTCGCGACCATGCCCGAGCTTGGGCTGCCCTACGCCTACCCCATAGCCCTGGGTGTCATGGTCGCCGTCGGCACCGGCATGTACCTGTTCTTCCGCAAGACCGGGTGGTTCGATTGAACGGCTCAACCGGGAGACGAGACATGGGCACCGACGCACGCAAAGCACCTCGACGGGACCGCGGCAACTTCCTGTATCTGTTTACCGCGCTGCTCGTCTTCACCGTCGTGGCGCCGGTGATGGAGGTCGCCTTGCCGACGCTCGGCGGCCTCTTCGCCGAGGTCTCGCTGTCGCTGACCCTGGTCATCGCGCTGTGGAGTCTGCGAGCGGCGCGCCCTGTCTTTGTCGCCGGGCTGTTGCTGATCGCGGTCAACATCCTCGCCACAGCGGTCTGGATGCTGGCGGGTCAGGCAGCCGCCGGCGTCTTCGCGCATCTGAGCGGTCTGTGCTTTCTCATGCTCGCCGCGGTGGTGGCCGTGCGCGCGATCTTCCTGCCGGGACCGGTCGATCTGAACAAGGTCACCGGCTCGCTCTGTGTCTACCTGCTCATCGGCATCGCCTGGGCCGAGCTCTACCAACTGCTGCACGCCTACGACCCTGGCTCCTTCGCCGGTGTCGCCGAGCAACATGGACATGCGCTGTCCTGGCGCTTCCTGTATTTCAGCTTCGTCACCCTGACGACGCTCGGCTATGGCGACGTGCTGCCGCTGACCATCTACGCCCAGACCCTGACGGCGACGGAGACGGTCATCGGTCAGTTCTATCTGGCGGTCCTCGTCGCTGTCCTGGTCAGCGCGTACTTGAGTGACGCGCGAGGCGGTACGGACGCCGGTGCGGGGGATTGAGCAGCGGAATCGCGAATTAACGAGTCAACAGCAACCGGCTCGTCTTTTTGAACTACGAAACACGCGAAACACGCGAAAAAGCGCAGATTGCGCAAGAAGCGTGCCTCTATTTCGCGCATTTTGCGTGCTTCCTAGTTACTTCTTTCCGGAAGAGCATCTAGGTTTTTTCTGAACCGTTAATAATTCCGGCAGGCTCTTCCTGTTCCATGCAATCACGTACCGAAGCACAGCCGTCGGCACCGAGGCGATAGCCATGACAAGCACAAGACTGTTCCTCTCACTGCTGGCCGTCCTTCTGATCGCCGGTTGTGCCGGTCATCCGAAGCTGATCCCGACGCCAAGCCTGTATGAGGCGTCCGCGATCCCACTGTTCAGCGATCTTTCGCCGGAATTACAGGGCGAAAAGGTCGAAGTCCTGTACGCGACGGACCGCCGGCCCGAACGCAACGATGCAGGGGAGCTCGTCGGCTACGGCAGCGAGCGATCCACCTCCACTGCGCTCGGTTCGGCCGTCGTCGAGATCGAATCCAAGAAAGGCGAGGCGACGGACTCGTCGCGTCCGCGAATCGAGCTGGGCCGGGTCGATGAGCTGGTTCGCTTTCCCGAGACGCCCTACCTTTATCGCGCCACCGACCAGGGCCGAATCGAGATTGACCAAGCGACCGCGCTGGAACTCGAACAGGCCAAGGACCGGGCAAGAGAAGCCATCCTCACGCGGCTGGCACTGACCCCGAAAAAGGCAGTCTTCGTCGATGTGCACGGTGTTGCGACGGCGTTCGACGACGCCGTTCTCGATCTGGCCTCTTTCTGGCACTTCCTTGGCCGCGAGGGGGTTCCCATCGCCTATACCTGGCCGGCGGGCAGCAAGGGGCTCCTGTTCTACACCGTCGATCGCGAATCCGGCGAGTTCACGGTGCTGCATCTGAAGGAGTTTCTGCGCCTGCTGGTCGATATTCCCGAGGTTGAGCGCATCCACATCACCGCCCACAGCCGCGGGACGGACGTGGTGGTGACGGCGCTGCGGGAGCTGATCATCGAGACAAGGGCCAAGGGACTCGATCCCCGCGAGCATCTGAAGATCGAGAACCTGGTCCTCGCGGCGGCGGACATTGATCTGGACATCGACATGCAGCGCATCGAGGGCGAGGCCATGACACCCGCGTTCGGCCGCGTGACCCTCTACATCAATACGCGGGATCGGGCGCTGGCGGCGGCGAGGGGACTGTTCAAGAGCGGGCAACGCCTCGGCAGCGTGGACCTGACACAACTGAACGAGCGTCAACGCGAGCTTGTGCGCCGGGCTGACAACCTCGACGTCATCGCCTACGAGGGCAAGGGCGGCGGTCTCTTCCGGCACGGTTATTACGAGGACCCGGCGGTGAGCGCCGATATCCTCATGTTGCTGCGCTACGGCTGGCGACCCGGCGAGGGGGAGCGTCAGGGACTGGAGCGACTCGGTGAGAATACCTGGCGTATCGACACCGCGTATTGGGATGAGGTGCTGCCATGATTCGGTTGGCGATTGCCCTGGCGCTGTTGCTGGTCGCGAGCCATGCCGGCGCCGATCACCCACTCAAGCCGCCCGACACCTCGAGCCCGCGGGCGACGCTCGAGAGCTTCCTGGCGCTGACCGAGCAGGCCGCGAGCCGCTACTACGCCTTCCGCAACGCCCCCAGTCCGGCCACGCAGAAGGCCCTGTGGCAGGTTTCCGAGAAGGCGGCGCGGCTGTTCGATCTGAGCCAGGTCGTGCCTGCCGCCCGCCCCAAGGTTGCCGATGAGACCTTCTACCTGCTCTGGGATGTGATCGCCCGCTTGGAGCTGCCCGACCTCGACGGAATCCCCGCTGAGCCCGTCGTCCAGGAAGGCGTTGAGGGGGCCGTTCAACCCATGCGGTGGCGCATCCCGGATACCGAGATCACGATCATCCGAATCTCGGAGGGGGAGCACGCCGGCGAGTTCCGATTCAGTTCGGACACGGTCAAGGACGCGCGTCGCTTCTATGAAGCAGTGCTTGAGCTGCCTTACCGGCGACCGATGCCCATCGAGGACGTCTATCGCGTCAACCAGCTGTTCACCGGCTGGATGATTCCGATGGCCTGGGTCGAGGCACTTCCCGGCTGGGCGAAAACCCTCCTGTACGGGCAGGTGCTCTGGAAGTGGTTCGCCCTGGCGGTGCCGATGGGGCTCGCGCTGGGCGCGATCTATCGCGCTCTACCGCTGGGGCAGGCGCAAGCCCTGGAACGGCACCCTGGGTCGTTATCTGCGCTACATTACCGCGCCGCTGGCCGTTCTGCTCCTGGCGCCGCTCCTGCAATACCTTGCCTGGCAGCAGATCAATATCACCAGCGACACGGCCCAGCTGCCGATCTACTTCCTCAAGGTCGCCGAGGGCTTGGCGGCGGTTTGGATCGTTTGGCTCACCGCGAGCTGGATTGCCGAGGCGATGATCGCCCAACTGCCCAGAATCAGCTCGAAGGGTTTGGACGCCCACCTGATTCGCCTCGCCGCCCGCTCTATCGGCTTCGGAGCGGTAGTGGTCCTGCTTTTCCGTGTCGCCCACGCGGTCGGGATCCCGGTGTACGGCCTGGTTGCCGGCGCCGGCGTGGGCGGCCTGGCCGTTGCCTTGGCCGCGCGGAGCACGCTGGAGAACTTCATGGGCACGCTCAATCTCTACGCCGACCGACCGGTTAGGGTCGGCGATTTCTGCCGCTACGGCGAGGACCCGTCCCCGGGCTGGCTGCGCATCGGCACCATCGAGGAGATCGGTCTGCGCTCCACCCGCCTCCGCGGCATCGATCGCACCGTCACCACCATTCCCAACGCCGAGTTCTCCAATATGGAGATCATCAACCTGACCAAGCGCGATCGCATGGTGTTCCGCCCGACGCTTGGCCCTGCGCTACGAGACCACGCGGCAACCAGCTGCGCTTCGTGGTCGGCCAAGCTGCGTGAGCTGCTCCTCGCCCATCCCCGTGTCACCGACGACCCGGCGCGGGTGCGCTTCGCGGGCTTCGCGGACTACGCAATGAACGTGGAGATCTTCGCCTACGTCAATACGGCGGATTGGAACGAGTTCCTCGCCATCCAGGAAGACATCCATCTGCGCATCCTGGACATCGTCGAGAGCGCCGGGACCGGCTTTGCCGTTCCCTCGCGCACCCTCTACCACACCCGCGACGCCGGGCTCAACGCCGAACGCAGTCAGGACGCCGAGAAGGAGGTGCGCGAGTGGGCCGCGGCCCACGAGCTGCCGTTCCCCGAGTTTGCCGCCGATCATCGCGACCGGATCATGGATACCCTGGACTATCCGCCCGAGGGATCCCCCGGTGCCGATCGCGGCTGACAGCAGACAGAGGGCAGGCCGATGACTCCATTCATGTCCAATCTCGATCTGCTGCGAGCGCTTGTCGTCGCGACGGCCGTGGTCGCCGTGCCGATCCTGCTGTTTGGTCCGGAACCGGCAAGCGCCGACGTCGTGATCATGCACAACGGCGACCGCATGACCGGCGACCTGATCCGCCAAGACGCCGGCCGGCTCAAGCTGAAGACGGCCTACGCGGGAACCCTGGACATCGACTGGGAGCAGGTGTCCGAGGTCAGGCTGGACGAGCCGCAGGAGGTCCTGCTGGATGACGAGCGGGTGCTGCAGGTCAGGGCCGTGTCGCGCGAGGATGATCGATTGACGCTCCTGCAGGAGCCGCCGTCGGAGCCGATGACGGTCGAGCCGGCGCGCGTCAAGGTGATCGAGCCCGAGCCCTGGGAGCTCGGCGAGGGCCATCGTCTCAACGGAAGGGTCAATTTCGCGCTCAAGAACGAGCGCGGCAACAGCCGACAAGAACGAGACCGATTTCGACTTCCAGCTGGGCTACCGCCGGCGCTGGCATCGTTTCGAGAGTTGGGGGGAGCTCGAGTACGACACCAATAGCGGCAGCAAGACCACCGACAAGTGGAGCCTGGACAACAATTACCGCCGCCTGTTCGACAGCCCCTGGTACGGCTCCGCCTGGCTCTTCTTTAAGCATGACCTCTTCGACGATCTGCGGCTGCGTTTCCTCACCGGCCCGGCCCTGGGTTACACCTTTGATGAACGCCCGACGCGTAATCTGCGCGCGGAGGCCGGCGTGTTCTACGTGAACGACGATTTCTACGACGATGACGACGAGCAGTACTGGGGACCGGGCTGGTACATCGATTACGACCAGCTCGTCTGGCGGGGGCGTCTCCAGCCCTATCACAAACAGTATGGCGTTGTGGCCGCCGATGGCTCGGACAGCAGACTCTGGCGCTCCTGGACCGGAATCCGTGTTCCCCTGGCGGGAGGCTTCGTCGGCAGCCTCGAGTACGAGATCGACTACGAAAGCGAGCGCCCCGTAAAAACCAAGTCCACGGACACGACGCTCCGGCTCAAGCTCGGTTACCAATGGTGACGGGCGCGTGAGCGATCGACCAAAAAAGGCAGTACGCTGTTCCCACAATGCCTTGCCCGGAGCGGGTGAGCGCAAGCGAGAGGTACAGATCACTTGATCTCAAAGCGTGTCGTTGAAGTATTCCGGATCCCATCAACCCTCCGCAACGACGGCCCGAACGGGTACCGCGCGGCGGCGGACTCGCTCGCCACTGCAGGACGAGCGCCCCCTCCTGGACTGCAGAGCCTGTTGTCCATCGCCGCCTTCGTATTGCTTCTGACCATGCAGCCCGCCCTGTGCGAGGGTGCACCGGACACGACCGCACCCCCCGGGTCCGTCACTGAAGAGGTCCTCGAGGCTAAGATCCAGGAGGTCGAGGCTGAAACGGGCATCGAGGAAGAGGCGAAAACGAAGCTGGTGGAGCTCTACCGCAAGGCGCTGAGCAACCTGCAGACGGCGACCTCGAACGCCCGGGCGGCGGAAGACTTCCGGCGGGCGGCGGAGACCGCCCCCGCCGAGGTGCAAGCGCTGCGCGAGGAGTTGGACGAAGCAGACGCTACGCCCCCGGAAGACACCCTGGACCTCGACCTGTCGACCCCCCTGCGCCAGATCGAGCAGCTGCTGCAGAAGGAGAAGGCCGATCTCGCGGCGGTGGACGCCAGGCGCGCGGACTTCGAGAAGCGGCTCGAGGAGGAGGCGGGCCGCCCGGCGCTGATCCGGCAACGCCTCACCGAGGCCAAGCTGCAGCAGGAGGAGGTCGCCACCCAGCTCAAGCTGCCGCCCCCCGCCGACGAGGGCCCGGCCACGTCGGAGGCCAGGCGCTGGGCGCTGGAGACCGGTTCCGATGCGTTGAGCACCGAGATCAAGATGCTCGACCAGGAGCTGCTGAGTCAGCCCGCGCGGGTCGACCTGCTGCAAGGCCAAGCGGGACAAGGCGGCCGCCAGCGTCGAGTGGGTGGGTGCCCGCGTGAAGATGCTCGACGAGCTGGTCAACCGCAAGCGCCAGGAGGAGGCGGAGCAGGCCAGGGCCGAGGCGGAGGCGACCCGGCGCGAGGCGCAGGGCAAGCACCCCTTGGTGCTGGGTCTCGCCGAGCGCAATGCGGCGCTGTCCGAGGCGCTGGTGCAGGCGGCGCCAGGGCAGAATGCGCTGGCCGAACAGACGGAGCAGACGGACAAGCTGGCGCGCCGGATCGAGACCCAGTTCAAGAGCGCAAGGGACACCGTCGCGATCGGCGGCCTGAGCCAGGAGCTGGGACGGATACTCCAGCAGCAGCGCCGCTCCCTGCCCGACCTGCGCGACTACCGTCGCGCGGCCCGGGAGCGCAAGGACAAGGCTGTCGAGATCGGTGTGCGGCGCCTGCGCCACTTGGAGGAGGAGAACCGACTGCGCGATCTGGATGCCTACCTGGCCGAGCTGATGGCCGGGACGGACGCACGGGGGCGGCCGTCGAACAGACGCCGCTGGTGCAAGGGCAGCTCCGCGAGCTCGCGGTCGATCGCCAGGGGCTGCTGGAGAAGGCCATCGCGGCCGACGACGTCTACCTGCGCAGGCTCGGCGAGCTGGAATCGGCCCAGCAGCGGTTGCTGGATGCGGTCGCGGACTACGACGCCTTCCTCGACGAGCACCTGCTGTGGGTGCGCAATACCTCGCTGTTCCAGCTCGACCAGGCCAGCGCCATGGCGGTCCAAATGGGGCGGGTCCTTTCACCCGCAGGGTGGCGCCAGGTGGCGCGGACGATCAGCCTATCAGGCGACGCACTCCCCCGTCTACGCCCTGCTCGCCGTGGCGCTCGCCCTGTCGCTGTGGGGCCGCAGGCGCCTGATTGCGGTGATTCGGGGCCTGAGCGACAAGCTCGGCAAGCCGACCACCGACCACTTCGGCTACACGCTCTTGGCCCTCGGGCTGACGGCGATCGCGGCCGCGCCCTGGCCGCTGCTGGTGGCGGCGACCGGCTGGCAGCTCAAGGTGTCGGCCGAGGCCACGGACTTCACCACCGCGGTGGGTGCTGCGCTGCTCGCTTTCGCGATTCAGTTCTACTGGCTGCGCCTGTTCCGCCTGATCTGCATGACAGACGGGCTCGCCGCCGCGCACTTTCGCTGGCCCGAGTCCAGTCTGCGGCTGCTGCGCTCGCAGCTCCAGCAGCTCAGCTGGATCTTCCTGCCTGCCGCGCTCGCGGCCATGGTCGCCGCGAGACTAGATCCCCTCGACGCCGGCTGGGCGCTCGGGATGATCCCCTCGCTGATCGCGATGGGGTCCCTGGCCGTCGCCTTCGCGCGGTTGCTGCACCCGCGGCGGGGGGTCTTGGCGGAGTACATGCGTCATCGGCAGCGGCGGACCTTCAAGCAACTGCAACGGCTCTGGTATCCGCTGCTGGTGGTCTATCCCATCGCGCTGGGGGTACTGGCCCTGTTGGGTTATCTCTACACCGCGGGCACCTTGAGCGTTCTGCTCCTGGATACCGCCTGGTTCCTGGTGGAGCTGATCCTGTTGGCGGCGCTGGGGCAGCGCTGGCTGCTGGTCGCGCGCCGGCGACTCGCATTCGATGCGGCGATGGAGCGGCGCCAGGCCGAGGAGGCAGGAGCGGCGCTCCGAAACGGCACCGCACGTCGGGGAGGAAGGCAGCCCCTTCGAGGCCGAAGAGCCGGAGGTGGACCTGGTCGCCCTCAGCGACAAGAGCCACAAGCTGCTCAACACGGCCATCCTGTTCTACGGGTTCTTCGGTCTGTGGCTGCTCTGGTCGGACCTCTTTCCGGCGCTGCGCATCCTCGACCAGATCACCCTCTGGCATCACACCGTCACGGTCGACGGCGAGGCGCAGGTCCTGCCCGTCACCCTGGCAAGTGTCGGGCTGGCCCTGTTCTATGCGGTCATCACCGTCATTCTCGCCAAGCAGCTGCCGGCGGTGCTGGAGATCATCCTGCTCAAGTTCTCCGAGATGCCGGCGGGCAGCCGTTACACCGTCACCACCCTGACCAACTACGTCATCGTCACCGCCGGCGCCGTGCTGGTGTTCCAGACCATCGGCGCCGACTGGTCCCAGCTGCAGTGGCTGGTCGCCGCCCTGGGCGTGGGGATCGGCTTCGGCCTGCAGGAGATCGTGGCCAACTTCATCAGCGGCATCATCGTCCTGTTCGAGCGCCCGATCCGCATCGGCGACGTGGTCACCGTCGGCGATACCGATGGCGTGGTGACACGGATCCGCAGCCGTGCGACCACCATCCGCAACTGGGACGGCAAGGAGCTGCTGGTGCCGAACAAGGAGTTCATCACCGGTCGCCTGCTCAACTGGTCCCTGTCCGACCAGACGACGCGGGTGATCCTCTCGGTCGGCATCGCCTATGGCTCAGACGTGCGCCAGGCCATGCGCCTGTTGGAAGAGGCCGCCCGGGAGAACAAGGACGTATTGGACGATCCGGCTCCTTCGGTGATCTTCGAGGCCTTCGGCGACAATTCCCTGGGCCTGATGCTGCGCTGTTTCGTCGAATCGGTCGACCTGCGCTTCCCGACCATCAGCGCGCTGAACCAGGCCATCAACGACAAGTTCAACGCCGCCGGTATCGTCATCGCCTTCCCCCAGCGGGACCTGCATCTGGATACGACCCGCCCACTGCAGGTGGAGCTACGGCGCGTAAAGGAAGACCTCACCGACGGGTGAGCGACGGAATCCTCCGGGCGATTAGCGGGAAGGGTATTGCGGACGCTCTGGGTCGCTTCCCACGGGCGACGGAACCGCGAGGGTCCGCTGTGTGAACGTGACCGGCCCTTCCGTGTTTTGGCTGTATGGGCCGGTTGTTTGCCGAAACAGGGAGCGATTTGTCTCTGGCTTGAAGGACGGCTTGTGGGACAGAGCGGACATTCAGCCGTTCAGCTTGAGTGTCCGTTCTGGGTCGTCACCAGTCCCCGGCCAACCTACCCAATAGCCGTAAGGTCTTCACCCACCTGTCCCACCGCACCGGGAACTGAGAACCACGCAAGTCGCGCTTCCTTTAAAAAGTCTGAAAATTTTTGGGAAAATTTGGGAACCAAAACGGTCACACGCAGCCCCCCATGCCAGGAACTCAGAACCACCCCCCACTTCGTTTTTTCCGTTTTTGCCGGAATAGGGACCCATTGTTCTAGGTTCAAGCCACAACCTTCCGCCAACGCAAATACCGGCATCCAACCAGAAATCCCACGTTGATCCAACGATAGGGGCGCTTCGCGTCTGGTGCACAGAGGCAGATAGGCTTCCCCTGGCATCCATAGAGGGGGATTCCCAATGGATTCGACTGAAATCAAACGCCTGCTCCAGACGTGGCTGGCCAAGCTTCGTGAGCAGGACGAGGGCTTGAAGCTCGTAGCTCGTAGGGCGCAATAGCGACAGCGTATTGCGCCGCATGGAGATCGACAGGAAGGGGCGGGACCGTTCGGAACTTTGCCCGAGGCGACGGCAGCCGGCGCAATACGGGCGCCTCTTGCCCGGCCGCACTAACCTAATGCCGGTGGCTGCGCCCTATTACGCCCTACGGTTCTGGACCAACGCGCTCCCTCCCGGCGCAAGATCAAAGCGTCAAAGTCAACCCATCCACCAGGGCCCCGGGCAGCAGGCAGGACTCGCTGCTACGCCCGCCATAGGTGTCCGCCGAGAGCAGCAGTTCCCGCTCCCGGGTCAGTCCCTCCAGCCGATCCCCGAATAGGTGGTACAGGGAGTCGTCGAAGCGCATGACCGACACCGGGGCGACCGGCTCCCCGCCCTCGACCCAGAAGGTGGCGAAGCGGGTCATGCCGGTCACCCGGCAATCGTTGGGGTCGGACCAGTTGCAGTACCAGAGGTTGCCGATGGCCAGCCCCTCGCCCAGCCGGGCCAGGGCCTCGGCCTTGGGGATCTCGCCCGGCGCCATGCCCAGGGAGCCCGGCGACTCCCCCGCGGCGTTGACCGGGACGCCGTATTCCTTGCCGCTGCGCGCATCCACCAGGCAGTCCTGGTAGGCGCCGCCGACGATCAGGTCCACCCGATCCGGGGTGAGGAATCCCTCGTCGGTGATGCGTGGGTTCAGGCCACGCGCATGGTCCTCGTAGAGCGAGACGCCCGGGTGCAGGGCCCGCTCCCCGCGCACCAGGCGCAGCAAGGGGGTCTGGCGGGTGCGGTGACTCTTGAGATCGAAGCCACCCCAACCGAGCATGTCGGTCAGCTCGTTGACGGCCTGGGGGGCGAGGTAGGCGCGGTAGCGCCCGGGGGCAAGGGTCCTGGCCGGTCGGGCCATGACCACCAGCGAGCGACGCACATCCGCAAGCCGCTCGGCCAGCAGCCGCCGGGTCCCAGTGGGTCCCGGCATAGGCCGCCTTCACGGCCTTGTCGCCTCCCAGATAGCAGGACCAATCCAGATTGAAGCTGCCCCCTTCGTGCCAGTGGCGATGACCCAGGGAGCTGGCCAGCCCGGAGTAGAGGGTCCCGCTCGCCCAGATGCCGACCAGGTCGAGCCCGTCGGCGGCGGCGACCAGCTCCCCCAAGGCCTCGGCGGCGACGGGCAGTTCGGACTGGGCTCGATGCTCGCCGCTGCTGGGGGTGGTGGAATAGTTGAGGTAGGGGTCCTCCGGGACCTGGGGCAGGCGCTCGCGCAGCCGCCCGAGCAGGTCCAGACCCTGGGCCAGGTCCTGGTCCGGGTCGCCGGCCAGGTCGCAGCCGCCCTCGACCTGCCGCGCCCCCTGGATCAGGGTCAGACCCAGACCCTGGCTGTGTACGGCCCCGGCCTGGCGGATGCGACCCTGGTTGAGGCGGACGAAGTCCGACGCCTCCCCGTCCAGACCGCAGAACAAGACCTCACCGGGCTGAAGCGCACCGCACAGCCGGTCGGCCAGGGCAAAGAATCCTGCGGCGCTCATTCCCCACCCCCGAAGACCGAGACCCGTCGGAACAGGCAGGGCGGCGCGGCATGGCCCACATAGACGGACTGATTGGGCTCACCCTTGCCGCAGTTCTGCACCCCTCGCACCTCCCGGGAGGCCGAATCCCCGACCCCATCCAGGCTGCGCCAGAAGTTGGCGGAGATACCCCGGTAGTTGGGGTTGCGTACCAGCCCCTTGAGCTCGCCGTCCTCGATCAGACGGCCCAGCTCGCAGCCGAACTGGAACTTGTTGCGACTGTCGTCGATGGACCAGGAGCGATTGGTATCCATCAAGACCCCGCGCTCCACCCGGTCGATGAGCCCTGCGAGGGTCGCATCGCCGGGCTCCAGGTTGATATTGGCCATACGATCGATAGCCGGCCTGTCCCAGCCGCTCGCCCGAGCATTGGCCACGCCCGGCAGCCCAGCCCGAGCCTGGGACAGGGCGCCGCCCAGGGGGCGCTCCAGGATGCCTTCGCGGATCAGGTGCGCCCGGACCGCCGGGGTCCCCTCGTCGTCGGCGGCGCAGCTCGCCAGCTCCCCGGGGACGCCGGGGTCGAAGGTGACATTGAGCAGGTCCGAGCCGTAGCGGTAGGTCCCGAACATCTCTCGGGTGACGAAGCTGGTCCCGGCATAATTGCGCTCGTCCCCCAGGATGCGGTCGAGCTCCAGGGGGTGGCCGATAGACTCGTGGATCTGCAAGACCATCTGACTGGGGAGCAGGATCAGATCCAGCTCGTCACTCGGGCACTCGGGTGCACAGAGCAGGGCCAAGGCCTCCTCCGCCACCCGCTGGGCCTCCTCGCGCAGACCACAGGCGGCGATGCGCTCCAACCCGCCCTGCTGCGGCCAGCTCGCCCCCCCGCCACTGCGATGCTGGGTCTGGCTACCGGCGTTGGCCACCGCCGTGAGACCAGGCTCGGTGTACTCCCAGGCCTGGGCGACGTGTGCCCCATCGCTGCTGACCAGGAGTTGCTCGACCCGCCAGTGGCCCAACCAGGCCGACCAATCCACGATGCGTTCGTCGATCTCCAGGGCATCACAGACGCCCTGAAGCAGGTCGAGCTTGTCGGTCACGCCCAGTGACCCCCAAGGCGTGACCACGGGCCCCTGGTACTCCAGCCTCGCCGCGCTACGGGGATAGAGCCGCGCATCGAACAACCCGAGGCGGGCATGGGCATCGGCCCAAGCCCCGGCCCGCCCGGCGGCGGCGGCGAGTCCGGCCGCGCTCAGGTCACTCGTCGCCGCATAGCCCACACCCCCGCCGCGCACCAGGGTCACCATGGCACCGCGTCCCAGGGACAGGGCGCAAGGCTCGGCGACCCCCTGACGGACCTCCAGGTGCTCAGACTCCTCCGCCACCAGGCGGATGGACCAATAGTCGGCGGCGGGTGCCTGGGCCGCGAAACGGCGGGCGGTATCTTCGAGTCGTTGCATGGACTGGGACCTGCTGTCGGGCGGCAGGAGGCGCCGCGGGCGGATGATCGGTGTTGCCCTCGCCTAACTCAAGGGCCTGCGCGTCGCCGCTCCGCAGCCATCAGGGCGACGTCGGACCCGTGATAAGATCCGCGCCCATGCTCACCTACCCCGAAATCGACCCCATCGCCCTCACCCTGGGTCCGCTGAAGATCCATTGGTACGGGCTCATGTACCTGATCGGCTTCGCCGGCTTTTGGGCCCTTGGGCGTTGGCGGGCGGGCCGCCCCGACTCCGGGTGGACCGCCGAGATGGTTGACGATGTCCTCTTCTATGGCGTGGTCGGGGTCATCGTCGGGGGCCGGCTGGGCTACATGCTCTTCTACGGCTTCGACCAGATCCTCGCCGACCCCCTGAACATGTTCAAGGTCTGGCAGGGGGGCATGGCCTTCCACGGCGGCCTGCTGGGCGTGCTCATCGCCATGTGGCTGTTCGCCCGCCGCCACGGCCGTCGCTTCTTCGAGATCACCGACTTCATCGCACCCCTGGTCCCGATCGGGCTGCTCATGGGGCGCATCGGCAACTTCATCAACGCCGAGCTCTGGGGCCGCGCCACCGACCTTCCCTGGGGCCTGAGCGTACCCTGCTTCCGGGTCCCGGAGCACTGCGCCGCCCTGGCCCCAGATGCGCTCTGGTCCCCTCCCCTGCACCCATCCCAACTCTACGAGGCCGCGCTGGAGGGCCTCGCCCTGTTCGTCATCCTGTGGCTCTATTCCAGCCGCCCGCGGCCCACCATGGCCGTCTCCGGCCTGTTCCTGCTCTGCTATGGCTGCTTCCGCTTCGCGGTGGAGTTCGTCCGGCTGCCAGATGCCCAGCTCGGCTACCTCGCCTTCGGCTGGCTGACCATGGGGCAGGTCTTGAGCACGCCTATGATCGCGTTTGGGGTGCTGCTGCTGGTGCTGGCCTATCGGCGCGCCTGAGACACTAGCAGCCTGTCAGACTTAGGATGAATCGGCTGCGGAAGCGGGAGAACGGCCCATTTCGCCCCGCTTTTTCGTTACATAGAGCCCACTATGCGCCTCAAAACCGGAACAAAATGGCCTCGCCCTCCCACTCCCTCGCTTCGATCCACCTAAGCCCGACAGGCTGCTAGCGTACCCGGGATGACCCAACTCTTCGACCGAGTCCCCGACCGGCTCTTCTCGCCCTTGGCCAGCGCCAACCGGCGCATCTACGGGACCCTGCTACTCGATCTCTATCCACTGTTCTTCGACCAGATCCACGCGGATGTCTTTCCGTCCCGGGAGACGGTGCGCCAGGAGATCGAGGAGCGCCTGGCGGTCATGGCCGCCGCCTGGCAGGAGGAGCCGGACGCGGCACCGATGCAGAGTCCCGCCACCGAGCCCGAGGCCAACCCGACCGGACAGGCCTACCGCCGGCTGCTTGCCGCCGGCTGGATCGAGGAGGAGGTGGAGGGCTACCGGGTGCGGGTCACGGTCCCCCCGGCGGTCGGCACCCTCTGGGCGAGCCTGATGGAGGTCGCCCGCCCGGACCGGGTCTTCTACGGCGGCATGGTGCTGTCCATCTTCAACAACGTGCAGAAGGCCTGGGAGGAACCCGAGGCCCAGGTCCTGGCGCTGCGGCAGGCGGCCCGGGAGGCACGCCGCTTTGTGCAGCACCTCAACACCATGATCTACGGGCTCAAGGGCCTGCTCGGCGAGATCACCGGCTGCGACGACCATCGCCGCATCCTGAGCCGGTTCTTCGACGACTTCGTGGAGCGCATCCTGGTCCAGGACTACAAGCGCCTGAAGACCCGTAACAACCCCTTCCGCTACCGCCAGCAGATCCTGCAACGGGTGCGGGAGCTGGAATACGACCTGGACCGCAAACAGGCCCTGGTGGCCGGCTATCTGGAGCAGACCGGGGAGTCCGACAGCGAGTCGGCCTGGCAGGCCATCAACGACGACATCCGCCAACTGCGCGACTGCTTCGAGCGGCTCGACGGCCACCTGGAGCGGGTCGACCGTTTTCGCGCCCGGGTGGAGCGGCGCGTCGCCGATACGGTCCGCTACCTGGATCGGACCCAGCCCGGCATGGCGGCACGGATCGCCACGCTCTTGCGAGGACTGGGTCCGCGGCTGGCCGGGCTGGAGGACGGCGATCCAACGCCGCTGGACCTGCCCCTCATCGACGTGCTCCCGGTCGGACCCCAGAGCCTGAAGGAGGCACCCCGCCATCGCCGCCCGCCGGAGCCGCGCCCCCTGGTCAGCCGTCCGGTGGACCCGGCGATGCAGGCCCGACAGCAGGCCCTGCGCGCCTATCTGGATCGCCGCCGGGTCGACCCCAAGCGCATCGCGCTCTACCTGGAGCGCCAGTTGGCGGGGCGGTCGCACATCGACGGCGGCGCCATGACCATCGCCGGCGTGGAGGACTTCATCGCCTTCACCCATGTGCGTCACCTGAACTATCTGCCCGGGGCCGGGCGCCTGAGGCAGGACTACCGCATCGAGCACCGGGACGGGCTCCTGGAAAACGACTGGGTCCGCTGCCCGGACTTCAGCGTGGAACGTCGACAGCCCGTCGCGGGAGCCAACCAACATGCTGCGTGACCTGCGCCAGGTCTGCGAGCGCCCCGGCAGCGCCGAGCCCGACGACTTCCGCTCGGCGGCCAAGGCGGTGCTGAAGCGCCAGTTCCTGCTCCTGGAGCGCCCCGGGGACCGCGACCCCTATCGGCTGATCGCCAACCACTTCGACTACTTCGCGAACCTGTTCGACGCCCTGGGCTGGACCCTGCACCGGGACGACACCTTCGGGCTCATCGGGCTGCTCCCCGGGGACGCGGAGGGCTTCAGGCACCTGCGCCTGGTGGACAGCCTCATGCTGCTGTGTCTGCGGCTGCTCTACGAGGAGGGGATGGAGCGCTTCGAGGCCCGGGAGGGGAGCGTCTACACCCAGTCGCAGACCCTGCTCGGGCGCTACGAGACCCTGCTCGGGCGCAAGCTGCCGCCCGTCTCGGACTATCGGGAGGTCCTGCGCCGGCTGCGCCGCTACTCGCTCATCGAGATCGGGGACGAGACGGAAGACGGCCTGCCCGTTCTGCGGATCCTGCCAACGGTGCGGCTCGTGACCGGCGACCGGGTCCAGGCGCGACTCGCGGCCTTTGTGGAAGACAGCGGGGAGGCCCCGGACGTGTTGGACGGGGACGCACTGGACGGGGATGCCCCGGACCCGGACGAGACGACCGAGGAAGGCCAGGACCAGGGCGACCCGACCCCATGAAACGCCTGGTCCGCCTGCTGATGATCAACTGGTACCGCCTGGAGCAGGCGAGCATCGACATCGTCGGCCATACGGCGGTGATCGGTCCGAATGCCTCCGGCAAATCCTCCCTGCTGGACGCCATCCAGGCGGTGCTGGTGGGCGGCGACAAGCGCTGGTGGAACCCCAATGCCAGCGCCGGGGAGAAGAGCACCCGGAGCCTGCGCGACTATTGCCTCGGCGTGGTGCGCGACCCCAGCAACCCGGACCTGTCCCAGGAGTTCCGTCCCAGGGACCAGGCGGTCACCTATCTGGCCCTGGTGTTTCGCGACGAAGAGAGCCAGGAGTCCATCAGCGTCGGCCTCGCCCTGCACGCCCGACTGGACGAGGCCCAGGAGGTGATCGACGGGCGCTTCCTCGCCCCCGGGCTCGACCTGGTCCTGTCGGACCTCGTGGACCGCACGCCGGAAGGGCCGATACCCAAGCCCTGGCGGCGGCTGAGGGAGGAGCTGCGCATGCGGGTCGGCGGACCCTTCGAGGTCTTCCCCCAGGTCGGCGAGTACCAGCGCCACCTGTGCGCCCTGCTCTCCGACGGCCGGCGCCACCTGGACCCGCCCCGCTTCCTGCGCGCCTTCCGCAACGCCATCACCTTCGCCCCCATCCGCAACGTCTCGGACTTCGTGCGCAGCCACATCCTGGAGGAGCGCCCCATCCAGGTCCGCTCGCTCCAGCAGGCCCTGCAACACTACCGAGACATCCAGACGCGCACCCGCGAGGCGCAAAAGCCGCGAGGAGGCCCTGGCCGCCATCGACCACAGGTACCAGCGGGCCGAGCAGGCCGAGCGCCTGGGGCTGGCCTGGCGCTGGGTGGAACAGGAGGCCGCCTTCAACGCCCTGGAGGCGGAGCTGGAGCCCCTCCGTGGGACCCTGGAACGGCTCGCCACCGAGATCGCCACCCTCGGCGCCCGGATCGCCGACCTGGACGGGCAATGGCAGCTCGCCGACAACGCCCTGACCGAGGCCAATCGACGCCTGGCCGCGACCAACGTGGAGCAGCAGCGGGAGCGCATCCGCGCCGAGACACGCACAGCGCAGACCAACCTGGGTGCGGCCAATCGGGACATCGAGGCCGCGCGGATAGGCCTCGGCGCCGTGCATCGACTGCTCGACAGCGCCGCCCAGCTCGACGACGACGCCCTGGTCCAGGCGCTGCAAGCTCTCCCGCCCCTGCTGCGCCACGATGAGGGGCTGCTGGCCGTCACCTGGCCCCAGGACCCAAGCGCAGTCATGACCGCCGTGGCCCATATCGCCCCGCGGATCTCGGAGACGGTGGAGCAGATGCTCACGCGCTTCGAGCAGTTGGTCCGCGAGGAGGGCGAGATGACCCGCGCCCTCGAAGACCTGCGCGGGCGCATCGCCCGTCTGGAGCGGGGCGACAGCGACCTGCAGCCGGCCACCCTGCGCCTGATCGCCCTGCTCGCTGAGCACGGCATCGCCGCCGTGCCGTTGTGCGATCGGGTGGACGTGGCGGACGAGCACTGGCGCGACGCCCTGGAGTCCTTCCTGGGAGGCCACCGGGAGGCCCTGCTGGTGGACCCAAGCCAGGTCCGCGAGGCCGTCGGGCTCTACCGGCGGGAGGGCAAGCGGCTCAACATCCACGGCAGCCGGGTGATCAACACGCTCAAGACCGCCGAATGGCGGGACCGCCGCAGCGCAGGCAGCCTCGCGAAGATGGCGGTCAGCGACGACCCCCACGCCCTGGCCTACGTCAACCAGCACGCCGGCAATGTCCTGCGGGTGGAGGCCGAGGACGAGCTGCTCCGCCACGAGCGGGCCATCACCGCCGACGGCATGCTGGCGACCGGCGGCGCCGTGCTGCGGCTGCGCCCCGAGGAGCCCATGCTGGGGCGCGAAGCCCGCCGGATGCGGCTGGCGGCCCTGCAAGATCAATTCACCCGGGACGGGCAGACCCACTACGCCAAGCAGCAAGAGAAGTCGGCAATCAAGGACCTGCGGGAAAGGCAGTTGATGCCGCTGAACGATCGGTTGCGGGTCTTCCCGGACCTGGTCGCCCTGGCGGCCACGCGGCAAGAAGGCCAGGCCGACCTCGACCGGCTCAAGGCCGAGGAGCAGGCACTCCTGGACGACGCGGGGTATCGATCCTTGCAGGACCAGGTGACCCGCTGCCGCGCGAAGCGGGAGCGGGTCAAGGGTGAGGCGGACCAGGCGGCCAAGGACCTGCGGGAGCGGGAGCACGCCGAGCAGGCCCAGCGTCTGGCGCTCGACCAGAAGGACGGGGATGCCCGCACTGTGGCCGAGCACCGCGCTGTCATCCAGCAGACCCCCGGCTTCGACGCCCCACTGGCGGCGGAGCGCCTGGAGGAGCTACAGGCCCAGGAGCTGTTCGCCGAAGAGTGTTCTGCAACCTGGCAGGCGTTGGGCCAGGAGGCCGAGGACCGGGCCGGCGTCCAGGAGAAGATCGTCATCAACCAGCGCGCCAAGGCCCGAGAGGCGCTGACCGATTACTGGGCCGCCTGGCCATCCGAACACAGACCCGCCAGCGGCGCCTCCGACGACCACCTGCCGCTTGCGGCCTGGGTGGTCCGCGAGCTGACCCAGGTGCGCGAGACCCAGTTGGCCCGCTACGTGACCGAGGCCGACAATGCCCTGAAGGCGGCGGAGACTGCCTTCCGCGCAGACTTCGTCGGCAAGCTTCAGGAGAACCTGCAACTCCTGGAGGAGAGCCGCAAGGAGCTCAACCGCAATCTCCGCCACAGGCCGTTCCATGGCCAGTATTACAGCTTCGTCAAGCAACCCGAACCGGACCTCAAGCAGGTGCTGGACTGGGTGCTGGCCTGGACCCCGGAGCAGGGCAGCGACGTAGGCGGCCTGTTCGACGCCGCCGACGACCCCAACCACCCCCACCGGGAGGCCATCGCACGGGTGCGCAACCTGCTCATGGAGGCCGCCGGGGGCGAGGGCCGAGAAGGGGGCGGTGGTGGCGGCTGGGATGAGCGCCTGGCGGATTACCGCCAGTACTACCACTTCGACGTGCGCATGAGCGACGACAGGGACGGCGGCGGCAACCCGGAGCTACTCTCCCGGCGGCTCGGCAAGGGGTCCGGGGGCGAGCACCAGTCCCCCTTCTACGTGGCCATCGGCGCCGCCCTGGCCGCCGCCTACCGGATCGAGCGGGACCAGGACGGCGCCTATCGGGGCGGCATGGCGCTCGCGGTGTTCGACGAGGCATTCTCCAAACTCGACCTCCAGAACACGGTCAGCGCCCTGGGTTTCCTCGACGAGTTGGGGCTCCAGGTCCTGCTCGCCGCCCCGGATGAGAAATACGGCCAGATCGCCGAGCACGTGGACACCATCGTCAACGTCTACCGCGACGGCGGCAGCGTCCACATCGACGCCGAGTACATCAAGCCCGAGGCCCGCCGGGCCCTGGCCGGGGACAACCCGGTGGTACGACCCGACGGCAACTCCGGTTCACGGTGAGCCCCCTGTGAGCCCCCCTGAGAGCGAGGTCGCCCGCGCCCTGCTGCTCAAGCTCCTGGCCCAGGTGGACAGGGGTGGACGGGACACCCTGCCCATCAAGGAGCGCTCCGCGCGTGGATATTTCGCGGTCCGCGACCTCGCCGGGCGCGATGCCATCCATGCCTACCTCGCCAATGCCGAGGCCGACGGCGGGGTCGCGCTGGAGTGGGGCCGACGGGCCGCCGCACAGGACCTGCAACGCATCCGCATCAAGGACGCGGATCGGCTGGCCGCCTGGCTGGGCGTCCCCCGGGCATCGGCCCAGGCCGGTGCCGTTGAGCGCGACCTTGACCCGCTCCTGGCGCATGCCCCCGATTGGCTCCGGGACGCCTACGCCGAGGCCCTGGGGCATTGGCGGCTGGGCGGCGTCGCCTTCCGCGTGCCTGCCGCGGACGGCGCCTCAGCCATCAGGCTGTTCCGGGTGGCCCGCGCTGTCGCCTTGGGGGAACAGCAGGGACTCGACCTGCGCCGCTTCAGCGTCAGACTACTGGGGGACTCCAAGGCCGTGGAGTCCATGCTGGGACGATTGGGCGGACTACTGCGCCGCAATCCCGAGTGGTCCCAATGGGAGGACGATGCGGAGCTGTTCCAGGGCTTGGGGCTGGAGAAGTTCCCGCCGCCCCTGTACATCAAGGGGCCGCTGGCCCTGGACTATGGCGGTACCCAGTGGGACCTCACGCCCCTGCGTCCCTATGTCGCCCTGTCCCCGGAGGCGGTGGCCGACATCCGACCGACGACCCCAGTCCCCTACCTGCTCACCATCGAGAACCTGGCCAGCTTCCAACGCCAGGTCCGAGAGGTCCAGGACTCTGGCGTGGTGATCTATACCGCCGGCTTCCCCGCCCCAGCGCTCGTGCAGGTACTCGAGGAACTGGACCGGCACCTACCCGGTAGCTGCCCCTTCTACCACTGGGGGGACCGCGATGTCGGCGGGCTGCGCATCTACGCCAAGGTCTTGGCCGCCTGCCCCGCCCATACCGTCCAGCCACACCTCATGGCAGCCCCGGACCCAGGCCAGGGCGGTTGGACCGATGAAGAGCGCCGGTCCCTGGGGCAACTGATCTCCAAAGGAGGACCGGCCGGCCGTTTGGCCCAGGAGTGGATCGCCCGTGGACAGGGGCCACTGGAGCAAGAGGCCGTGGATCCGGTGAGCCCCGCGGGGGAGTGATGCGACGGAGATCGCCGCGGCTGGTGAGGCTCGCCTGTTAGCGGCCCCGAGGACAGACGAGCGCCGGCCAGAGACCGGTGCTCCCAGCGGGGATACGCGTCGGTTCCCTTTTCGCTCTCGTTCCACCGCTCCTGCCGTGGAACAAAACGGCGGGCGCTCTGCGCCGCGGCCGCCTCAGGGCGCAGAGCGCCAGAGGCGAGTAGTTACACGGCCGAGCGGTGTACCCAGTAGTGGACACGCAGGACGCTGACGGGCAGTGAGGGGCCGTCTATTTGCCCTTGAGCAGGTCCGCCAGGGCGCCGAAGGGATTGTGGGTGGCCTCCGGCTTGGCCTTGGTCGCCAGGGACTGACCGCCGGCGGCCAAGTGATCCTCTAATCGGCTGTGCTCGTTATCGTGGCAGTAGAGACAGAGCAGCTCCCAATTGCTGCCGTCCGGGGGGTTGTTGTCGTGGTTGTGGTCGCGGTGGTGGACGGTCAGCTCACGCAGATTGGCGTAGGTGAAGGTCCGGGCGCAACGTCCGCAGACCCAGGGATAGAGCTTGAGGGCACGCTCGCGGTAACCGAGTTCGCGCTCCTCCCGGCCGCGCCGCGCCGCGGCCACCACCGCGTCGAGTCGCTCGTCTGAGGTACCTGGTTTCTGAGGCTTGCCGACCATGTCTTAGCCCTGTTTAGGTTGGAACGGATTAGCGTCAGTTTAACCAAAGCACCCGGGCATGGGCAGTAACCGGGTTACGCCGCTCTGAGACTGCGACAGAATTCTTCGTAGTTGGTAGAGGTACAAAACCCAGCGCTTGGCATGCCGTAACCCGTTGATTGCTGGGTTTCGCAAGCACAACCCAACCTACTGTGTCGGCCTGATAAGGCGGTTTAGCCGATACTTGCCCGTTCTCTATGCGGTGTAACCAACCGCCACCGACGCTCTGCGCCCCGGGGAGGCCACGGCGTAGAGCGCCTGTCGATACGTTCCACCGTAGGAGCGGTGCAACGAGCGGAAACTCATCGACCGCTGGATGCTCGAGTCCAGTCACGGTGGGCTGCTCGCCGACCGTCTGCTTATCGCCGGTAGCGACGACCCCCTGCTCTATCGGGTGGCGCTCAACGTCGCCCGCGACACCGGCGCCCGCGGCCTGGTGAGCTACACGCCGACCGGGACCCGCCTGGGGCTCGACCTCCTGCAAGGCCATCGCGTCGATGCCTGTGGTCTACATTGGGGGCCGAGCAACGAGAGCCACCTGCGGCACCCGGCACTCCTGAGCCAGTACAGCGGTCACCGCCGCTGGGGGCTGATCCGCGCCTTTCGCCGGGAGCAGGGCCTGATCGTCAGCCCGGACCTGGTCGGCCCCGGGACCTCCGCGGAGGGACTACTGAAGGGCCTCCTGCGTTGGGCCATGCGCCAGGAGGGGGCCGGGGCCACGCGCTTCTTCCTGGAGACCCTGGCCCACTATGGCGTGGCCGCCGAATCCTTGAACCGCGCCGCGACGGCCCTCGCGGAACGGGATGCCGCCGCCTGCATCTCCCTCGGCCTTGCGGACATCGCCCCTGGTGCCCGGGGGGCCGCGGCGGAGAACGGTCTGGCCTTCGTCGGTACCGGCTGGGAGTCCTTCGACCTGGTGCTGGAGCGGGGCATCTATTTCCGGAAGTTGTTCCAGGACCTCGTCGCCCGTATCCAGGACGCGGAGACCGCCCGCCTGGCCCAACTGCTGGGCGCCTACGACCTGACGGATGCAGGTAGGCTGGTGTGGGGGCAGGACTGAGATCTTGGGTGGCCGCGGCTGGCTCTGCTGTGCTTTGACCGATCTGTCTCAGAGGGTAGACCCTGGACCGATGTTGCCGAGGAGAGCAAGATTCGGTGCGGGTCGCGCCTTGGCCAGGAGACGGTTGTTACCACCCTACGGGACGTGGGCCGCGAGGCGGGGCTAGCCGGGGCCGAGACTGGAGCCGGTGCCGGGATCGGTGCGTCTCGTGGGCGACTAGGTGATGGAGCCACTGAACCCGCTTGTAGCACTATGCCAAAATGTTACGACATCCGCCAACCACAGCCTTCCAATCGGACGGCTTTCGGCGGCAGCGCGGCTATCAGCAAACGTTGAGCGGTTCCATGAGGTACGAAGAACACTACACCAGTGTCTTGCGCGGATACTGGAAGAACCCATAAATACTCGACTGTTTTTCTGGGTTTCTGCCGTCTATAGTTGCCGCACTGACTTCATATCTTATGCGGTCATCAAACGGGAATGATCTGGAAGCAGATTAAGCAAAGGAGACCAACATGAGACGCGTAACCCCTACCTTGGTTACATGTGGTGCATTACTGCTCGCGTCCGCCCCGAGCGCGGCAGAAATCCCCGAGAGTGCAATAACGCTGACTGCCGAACAGATGAAGTGGGAAGACAATCCCCGCGTTCCGGGCTTGGGCGTGGCGAGGCTCATCAGCAGCGGCAAGGAGGCTGGACCCTATGTTTATAGGGTGAAGTTTCCGAAAGGGCGCATCGTGCAAGCGCATAGCCATCCTGACGACCGTACCTACACAGTCATTTCTGGAACCTGGTATGTCGGATGGGGTGAGACCTATGACGAATCCAAACTCACAGCCCTACCCGTGGGTGGTTTTTATACCGAACCGGCCGGAATAGCGCACTTCGTCGCAACGCCGGACGGCGAGGCAATCGTCCAGGTCACCGGCATGGGACCCACCAAGGTCGATTACGTAGACCCCGCGCACGCACCGAAAAAATAGGCGATATACCTCAACCCTCGTCGGCGATACCTTGCTGCCGAGGCGGGCGGTTTTTCTGGCCTGAAGTGGGCCGCCATATGCGCTCAGGATGTCTCATACATGTCGCTATGTGGAGCTCTACATAGCGACCAAACGCAGCTCTAGAAGTCGTGCAGCGGAGCGGCAGCAACCAAGTCCACACCATACACATCGGTGATCGCCGAGCCGGTGCAGCCGACCGATTCACTGGTTACAACGCTCGGCGGTGTAACCATGCTCCGGCGCGCTGCGCCGTGGGGAGGCTGCGGCGCAGAGCGCCTGCCGTTCCGTTCCACCGCAGGAGCGGTGGCACGAGTTGGATGTTGGGCGTCCTAGGCGGGACACGGATGCATCCCGGCGAAGGCGCCCCCATACTGAGGCCCTTCGCCGGGGCATCCCGGTCATAACTGAACAGGAGCCACCATGCGCCGATCCATCCCCCTCCTCGCCATGACCCTGACGACCACACTAGGCTTGGGCCTGGCGGCCTGCGGCAGGTCCCAGGACCCGGCCGTAGCCGGACCCAAGATGCCCGAACTGGCGGGTGAACAGCTCCAGCAAGGCCGCGAGATCTGGCTGGGCACTTGCCGCGCCTGCCACCTCTTGGGGGTGGCCGGGGCACCGGCGGTGACCAATTTTGCGGAGTGGGACAAACGCATCCCCAAGGGCAAGCAGGCCCTCTACCAGAGTGCCTTGAACGGCATCCAAGGACCGGACGGCAAGTTCCGCATGCCCCCCCATGGGGGCAATTCACGCCTGTCCGACGATCAGGTGCGCCTCGCCGTGGACTATAAGTTGGCAGCCGTCCAAGCGCTCCAGGCAGGGGCACTGAAAGCCACGCCGTGACCATGCATGACCCTTGTGTCGCGGCGGAAGATGAAGCCACCAGCTGGTGTTGCGAAGGCTTGCCTGACCTCAGCGCTATCGAGCCGCCCTGACGACAGCCCCGGTGGGGGCATCCTTCCACCAGTCCCGGTGCCGGAACTCGCCCCCGTCCCTGGCCATGGGGCGGTAGTCGCCATGCTGGACGAAGCCCCAGCCCTTGACCCGCGGGCCGTGCATGAACAGGGTCCAAGCAGGTCTGCCCTCTCGCAGCACCACCCGATGAAAATCAGTGCCGCGTAAGCGATTGATGCGCCATGGCCGCAGGGTCCGGGTGACGGTCCGATCCGGGTCGTCGGCAACGGGGCGCATCTCGTCGTAACCCCCGGTCAGCACCAGGCTCACCGCCCGGTCCCAGGGGTGGTCGTGCAGACCGCGGTCCGGGTCGGAGTCGACGAACCGGTGCAGGTAGGCATGCCAACCGAAGGCGCCGAAGAGGTAGTAGCGCTCCAGGTAGGGCTCGCCATGCTCGCCGTCGATGAGACGACAGGGGAGCCGGGCGGTGATGGCAAAGAGCAGGCGTTGGATCACAGATAAGGGCCTCTATCGGTACTGTCATTGGGGCCTGAGTCTGGGGGCTGCCAGGCTCAAGAGCTGAGCCTGGCAGCGTCCGAATCCATAACTCCAAATCCGGCAATTGGCCGCAAATGAACGCAAATGCACCGGGGCGATGACGCATAGCTCGCGCCCTGGTGTCGGGTGATGTACATGCAGGATGCAGCGAACTTCTTAGTGACGATTCAAGAACAACCGGTACATCTTCTTGGAACTACGAAACACGCGAAAAACGCGAAAAGGCTCAATATACGCAGGAACGTTTGCTGTTTTTTCGCGACTTTCGTGTATTTCGTAGTTTCTTGTCGTCCACACGCTTGTTTCGGTTGTTTCTGAGCCGTTCCTTATTCGCGTTCATTTGCGGACGAACTGCTCTTTCTACGATAAAGGCTCGACCCGATACTCCGAGGTCAGCTCGTAGGCCCCGCCCGGGGCGATGGTCGCAGTATCGCTCGCGGCGTTGGTGGTCTCCACGCAGAGCATCTGGCGATATCCATCGGGACCCATGTCGCCGAACTTGGCGCCAGTCTCGGCCCAGGGATTCCAGACCACGTAGCTGGCGCTGCCGGATTTGTCGATCAGGATGCGCCGGCCGAGGGACTCGTCGCGGATGGCCACGGACCCAGGGCAACCGAGATAGATGCGGTTGACCTCCTGGTCGATGCCGATGGGGCCATCCTGAATGATACGGGGGTCGCCGCTCACGACCTTGTCGATGTACTCCGTCCCCTCCAGACCCTCCACCTGCACCGCGGCGATGTCGCCCACATGGAAATAGGTGTGCAGGGCCTGGGTGATGGCGATGGTCTCACCCCCGGTATTGCGGGTGGTCAGCACCAGGCGCAGGGTCTTCCCTAGGACCACCGTCAGGGTCAGGTCGGCACTATGGGGCCAGAGGGCCTGCTGCTCCACGCCTGGGGTGAATCCGAAGACGATCCGCGTGCCCTCCGGGGTGGAAGCGGTCTCGCGCACCTCCCAGTCCAGATTACGGGCGAAACCGTGGGCCGGTTTGGCCGCGTCTTGCGCATGGGCCCCGAACCAGGGCCAGCAGACCGGTATGCCGCCGCGCAGGGACTTGGTGGCCGTGAAGCGGGCGTCGCTGGACAACCACACCACCGGGGCCTGACCCGTCGGTGCCCAGGTGAGCACCTGGGCACCCTGGCAGGCGATGGACCCGCTCCCCTGGGCGTTGGTCACCTGGGCCACCAGGGCGCCGTGATCCGCCACCTTGAATGCAACCTCACCGGCGATGGCGAGGCGTTGGTTGAGGTCTGCCGCTGCGAGCATGGTACTGACTCCTTGGGGTTGCGAAGGGGCGCCTATCCTAGCCCAGAAACCGACACGGCGGCAGGGTTGCAGCGTGACCCCGGCACACCCTGGCCTGCAAGCCATCGACCGCAGATACACAAACCCTGCGCGCAACCAGCCCCAGGGTCACCGCCCCCCCCTCAGCGCCTGGAACTGCCAGACGCAGGGCCTTGGCGCCGTGAGGACCGATCCAGCTCGGGTATCTGCAAGGCATCATTGCCGCGTATCTCGTCCCATCCTCCGCCTTGACCGGCCTTGGGATCGTAACCCCGACCCTCGCCGCACCGGCCATAGCCAGGGTACCCCCTGTGGCCGCGATAGCCGTCGTAGCCGTAATTGGGTCCCCGCCCGCCACCTCGACCCCAATCGCCGCCCCGGGAATGACCCCCGTCGCGGTAACCGCCGCCCCGGCCGTAGTCGGGGCAACCCGCTGGTCCGCAGGGTCCAGAACTCACCGAGGGCGTGACCCCAAAGTTGGGGCGGGAGCTGCCGCCGCCCGGTTGGCCGGCCGACGCAGCCCCGGAGGCAAGCAGCACCGAGAGTGCCAAGACACCGCTGAGCGCAATCCGAGTACCTTTACACATCGCTCTGTCCTCCCCCTCAGCGCCGCACCAGATGCCTACCTGCACTGACGCAGCCCAAGGGAATGACCACCAGGGTCAGCAGGGTCGAGATCAGGACCCCGAACAGCAGGGAGATGGCCATGCCCTGGAAGATCGGGTCGGTCAGGATGACACTGGACCCCGCCACCAGGGCCAGGGCAGTGATGACGATGGGCCTGGTGCGCGCCTTGCACGCACTGATCACCGCCTCATTGACCGCCAACCCCCTGGCCACCTCCTCGATGGAGAAGTCCACAAGCAGGATCGAGTTACGGACGATGATGCCCGCCAGGGCGATGAAGCCGATCATGGAGGTGGCGGTAAAGTCCGCCCCCATGATCCAGTGACCCGGAACTATGCCCAGCAGGGTCAACGGAATCGGCGCCATGATCACCGCCGGGGTGACGAAGTTGCCGAACTCGCCCACCACCAACATGTAGATCAGCACCAGGGCGACCCCGAAGGCCAGGCCCATGTCGCGGAAGGTCTCGTAGGTGACGGTCCACTCGCCGCCCCACTCGAAGCCGGACTGACCGTTGTCCGGCGGGGCCCCGCTGAACATGGTCCCGGACAGGACCACACCGTCGGGGGTGGTGTAGCCCTGGAGCTTGTCCTCCATGGCCAACATGGGATAGAGCGGCGCCCCGAGCCGGCCGACCGCGTCGCCGACCACGTACTCCAGGGGCCGCAGGTCCTTGTGATAGACCATGGGGTCCTGGGGCGCCTTGACGAAGCGACCCAGCTCGGCCAAGGGTACGGTGCGCCCATCCGCCGTGGGGATCGGCAGGTCCGCCAGACGCGGTAACTGGGCACGCACCGCCAGCGGGACCTCGATGACGATGTAGGTCGGGGCGATCAGGCTGCCGCGCTTGACGTCACCTACCCTGAAGTCACCCATGGACATCTCCAGGTTGCGGATCACGCTGTCCACGGAGATCCCCTGGCGCACGGCCTTCTCGGCGTCGACCTCGAAGCGCAGGACCTCATGGGGCTCCTGCATGTAGTTGTCCACGTCGGCGAGGCCCTGGGTCTCCGCGAACATTTGCGTCATGTCCCTGGCGACCTGGCGGCGCACGTCCGCGTTGGGGCCATAGATCTCGGCCACCACGGACTGCAGCACCGGCGGCCCCGGCGGCATCTCGACCACGGTGATACGCGCCCCGACCTTACGCGCCAACGGGGTCAGCATATCGCGGGCCTCGACGGCGATCTGGTGGCTGGTGCGCTTGCGGTCATGTTTGTCCGTGAGCTGGACCTGGACCTCGCCCTGCCAGGGCTTCTGGCGCAGATAGTAATGACGAACCATGCCATTGAAGTCGAAGGGCTTGGCGGCACCGGCGTAGGTCTGGATGGCGACCACCTCCGGGATCTCCCGCACCGTCTCGGCGAGCAGGCGCGCGGTGTTGATGGTCTCGCCCAGGGCCGTACCCTCTGGCATGTCGAGCACTACACCAAACTCCGGCTTGTTGTCGAAGGGCAGCATCTTGAAAGGTACCGCCTTAAGGTAGAACAGCAGCATGGAGCCGAAGAAGGCCCCCACCAGGACGAACAGGAACAGCCAGCCCAGGGACCGGCGCTCGATAAGCGGGAGCAGGATGCGGCGGAACAACCCGTCCAGGGCATTGGCTGTCTTGTGCTCGGCAACCTCAGCCTTGCGCAGGGCCTTGAGGCTCGGCTTGATACGCATGGCCAACCAGGGGGTGAAGGCAAAGGCGGCGAACAGGGAGAACAGCATGGCCGTCGAGCCCAGGGCCGGGATCGGCTGCATATAGGGCCCCATGAGCCCTGAGACGAAGCCCATGGGCAGCAGGGCCGCGACCACGGTGAAGGTGGCGATAATGGTCGGATTGCCCACCTCCGCAACCGCCGCAACCGCGGTATCGGTATCGGTTTCGCCCTTGATGAGCCAACGCCGGTAGATGTTCTCCACTACCACGATAGCATCGTCCACCAGGATGCCAATGGAGAAGATGAGTGCGAACAGACTCACCCGGTCGATAGTGTAGCCCATCAGCCAGGCGGAGAAGACGGTCATCAGCAGTACCACCGGGATGACCAGGGTCACCACCACCGCCGGCTTCCAGCCCAGGGCCAACAGGACCAGCACGGTCACAGCCCCGGTGGCGACGAACAGCTTGAAGATCAGCTCATTGACCTTGGCATTGGCGCTCTCGCCGTAGTTGCGGGTGACCTCCACCTTGACGTTGTCCGGGATCAGCTCACCCTTGAGGGCTGCAACCTTGGCCAGGATGGCGTTGGCCACGGTAACACCATTGCTGCCGGGCTTCTTGGCGATGGCGATGGTCACCGCGGGCAGCCCCTCCGCCTTGACCTCAGGCTCGGGGTAGCTGGGCCCCGTGTAATAGTTGACCTGCTTGCGGTAGTCCTCCGGGGCCAGGGTCACGTCGGCCACGTCGCGCACATACACCGGGGTCCCAGCGCGGCTGCCCACCACCAGGCGCTCCACGTCCTGGGCGCTGGTAAGGAAGGAGCCCGTGTAGACCGTGAAATAACCGTCCGGGGTCTCGACACTACCCGTGCGGCGCTCGCCGTTGGCCGTCTTGATGGTCTGGGCGAGCTGATCGAGGGTCACCCCGTAGCCCGCCAGGCGCTGGGGCGCCACCGCCACGCGGATCTGTTCGGGACGCCCGCCGACGACGAAGCCCTGGCCCGTGTCCTTGATCTGGGCCAGGTTCTGCAACAGCTTGTCCGCCAGGGAGCGCATGGCCGCGTCGTCGATGGCGTCGGACCACAGTGTCAAAGTCACCGAGGGCACGTCGTCGATGCCCTTGGGTCGCACCAGGGGCGGCATGACGCCTGGGGGCATGGCGTCCAGGTTGGACTGGATCTTGTCGTGGACCTTGAGCACCGAGGGGCCCATCTCCTCGCCGACCTCGAAGCGCACCGTGATGACGCCCTGCTCGCGCTCGGAGGCCGAGTAGACGTGTTTAACGCCAGGGATCTCGCTCAACAGGCGCTCCAGGGGCGCGATGGCCAGGCTGACCACCTGCTCCGTCGAGGCCCCGGGGGACTGCACGAAGACGTCGATCATTGGCACCGAGATCTGCGGGTCCTCCTGGCGCGGCGTGGCCATGAGCCCGAGCAGACCCATGCCTAGCATGGCGAAGAACAGCAGAGGCGAGAGCGGCGAGTGGATGAAGGTCTTGGCGGTCCAGCCGGCGAGGCCGAGCCCGCCGTGGTGGCCGGCTGCGGCCGGCGCCGTGTGGGAATCTTGGTGGTCGGACATCTTTGAGTCGCCTCTAAAACTGTGGGCGTCGGATAGTCCCCGGGGCAAGTGCAGCCCGGGGTCCCTGAATTAAGGTGCAGCGTTTCCGCGTAGGGTGCGGTGAGGAACGAACCGCACCATGGCGCCGACACGGAGCTTCGGTTCGGTGCGGTTCGCAAGCCCACCGCACCCTACGGCGCTCATGCTCCGGGGTGTCGGCACACAAAGGCCAATAGGTCAGCAGCGCACCGATGCTCGCTCAGATCACTGGCTGACCAGCACCCGCTCGCCGCCGCGCAGCCCGGTCAGCACCGAGACCTCGTCGCCCACCTGCTCACCCAGGCGCAGCAGGTTGAGCCGCGGCTCGCCCTGGGGGTCCATCACATAGACCATCGGCAGGCCACCGCGCCAGACCACCGCGGCCATGGGGATCACGGGCAGGGCATCGCCGGAGCGCGCCCTACCTGGGGCCTCGGGAATCATGACATCCGCATACATGCCCGCCTTGGCCGGGGTGCCCGGCTTGAGGTCGAACTTGACCCGCACCGTGTGACGGGTGGCATCGGCCATGGGAAAGACCTGCGCCACCCTGGCCTCGGCCACGGTCTGCTTGGCGTCGTCCAGACGCACCTGGGTCATGGCGCCAGGTTGCAAGGACCCAGCCAGACGGGTCGGGACATCCGCCTGGACCTGAAGCTGGTCCATCTTGGCGAAGCTCAGCAGGGGCTGGCCGGGCTGCACCGTATCGCCCTGGTTCACGTGCTTCTGGGTGATGTAGCCGCCAAAGGGGGCGATGCTCTTGGTGTCCTTGAGCTTGGCGTCGATACCCTGGAGTTGGGAGCGGGCCGCGGCCACACCGGACTGGGCCTGCTCGATCTGGGAGCGGTACTGGTAAAGGGTCGCACCGCGGTGGACCTTGTTATCGCCATCGTCGCCCATGAATGGCATGGGCATCATCTGGGACATCATGTTGCCGCTTTGCTTCGGGGTCGGGTTCTCGCGCTCGCGGTCATACTGGACCCCTGCGTTGCGATAGGCCGACTCCGCCGTGCGGATCTGCGCCAGGGCCGCCTGGCGCTGGGCCAGCAGGGACGACTCGTCGAGGGCGGCCAGCACCTTGCCTTGATCGAAGTAGTCGCCCTCTGACCCGGCGAGGAACTGGACGCTACCCGGCATCTGGGCGGTAAAGGTGATCTCCTCTACCGGGACCACGGTCCCGCCCACCGTGGCCGCACCACCCACCGCGCGCCGCTCCACCGTTACCCAGGTGCCGGCCGGACCCTGCGCAGGCGCCCCCGCACCTGCTCCGGCCGGGTAGCCCGGTGGTGGCGGGGGCGGAGCCATCTCGGAGCCCGGGTACTGGGCCGCTGACACCCTGGGCGAGACAAAGGAGACAGGCGGCAAAAAACAGGCGTGAGGGGGATTGCATCATGGTCCTCGGTTCGTTTCCGTGGTGGTACTGTGCCGGGGCGGCGGCGGGCGGCTGAGGGCCGGCAGGATAACAAAGGCCCCGGCCACTGGCGAGGATGAGCGGCGGGCAGAAGACTGGTGGCGACACCCGACAGGACGCAGCCTCAGTCGCGGCGAGCGGTCAGGCGGCTACCGACCAGGATCGCCACGATGACGGCGATATAGAACTGCCCCACGATGGCCTCCAGGTAGACAAAGAAGCGCGCCAAGGGCGTCACCGGCAGGATATCGCCGAAGCCCAGGGTGGTGAGGCAGACAAAGCTGAAATAGACCAGATCCGCATCCACAGCCCGGACGGGCTCGAACCCCAGGCCTTGGAAGGCCAGCGGATCGACGTGCAGAGATCAGGCTGTAGAGCACCGCCCAGATCAAGCCCAACAGAAGGTAGACGCACAGGGCCCCGATCAGCTTGTTGCCGTCCACCGGCGTCCCCGAGAAGATCTCGTGACGGATGGCGATCCAGGCGGACATGGCGAGAAATAGGAGCAGGATGATCTGCCCCACCAGGCCGTAGCCCACCCCCTCGAGGACGAAGCTCGCGACGGTCGTCGCAGCCAGGGCAAGCAGAAGCCCCACCCCGAGTACGCCCATTCGCTGCGCCCCCGGATGCCCCAGGTACCCACCGCAAGGGTGAGGATCGTCGCCGCATCCACGAGATGCTCGGCATAGGTCAGGGCGAACTGATCCGCTGCCGCGGTCACCAGCAACAGGACCAGCAGCGCCCAGGTCAGGTGGGCGAAGTTGTCCTGATGGGAGACGCGCAGCTGGTGAGGTCTTTGATTGCCTCTATCCGAAGTCATCGGCAGTATCCCAACCGCTTGAAGATGAAGCCTCGCTAGTACCCGCGTGGCGCAAGTCCTCCCGACCACAGCAGGGTGGATAAGCGAAGCGCATCCACCGAGGGCACGCCGGTGGACCGCTCAGCAAACTCCCGACACAGCGGCATGCGCCTTATCCACCCTACAGATGTCCGGTCACGGGTACGGCACCTAGACCTCCTCGTACCCGTCCGTAAACATGGCTCTGAGGTACGAGTACCAGGGCTTGCCGGTGGTGCCGGCCATGTAGACGTGGACGATCAGGAACAAGATCAGGGCAAAGGCCGCCGCCACATGCACCCAGGCGACCCAGGCCAGGGGCAGCACCGGCCCCAGGGCCGTGGGACTCCAGTCCACGTAGAAGAGCAGCAGCAACCCGGAGGTCCAAAGGGCCGGCGCAATGGCCAGCTTGAAGCCGAAGTAGGCCAACCGCTGCAAGGGGTTGTGCTTGGCGCTCACGGTCATGGTATAGGGCTTGGTCTCGCCGGAGAAGATGCCGTAGGCGTAATAGAGCACCATAGGCATCAGGCCCTTGCCGGTCGGGACGTACTGGCGCCACTCGCCGGTGGTTAGATCCCAGAAGATGGCCAACACCCAGAGCCCGATCAGCGACAGGGCCAGCACGATGTGGATATTCAGGGCCTGCTCGAAGGGCAGCACCAACCAGGTCCCATGGATATTGAACCCGGTAAACAACAGGCCGCCGATGAGCAGCAACTGGGCCAGATGCCAGAAGCGCTCGAAGCCCGAGAACAGCTTGACTCTTGTGGTCATGTCAACCTCCTTCAGGCCTTGCGGCGGCTAGCGATGAGACGAGCCAGGCCGTGCAGCAGCACGCCAGCCAGGGTAGCGGCGATCAGCAACCAGCCGATGCGGTCGATCCAGGGGTGGGCGTCGCGCCCCGGCATGTAGAAGCCGGTCAGGCTCGCCAGACGCCCGTCCTGGCTGTGACAGCCGTCACAGGCCAACGCCTGCTCCTTGGGGGCGACCATGTGGGTGATGGGCCAGTACATGCGCGTCTCCACGAAGTCGTAGTGACCACTGTAATCGCCCTCGGTCTGCCCAACCTCCTTGGCCATGCGCATGCCGGCACGCAGGGCCTTGTCCCAGTCGTAGGACTTCCAATAGGCTTCCTCGTCCTTGCCGAACAGGTGGCTGACCAGCAGGGTCTTGTTCTCGGTGTCGTAGGGTTGCTTGCCGCGCATCACTTTGAAGGGCCAGATGCGCGCCTTGGGATCGCCGTGGGAACCCTGGATGCTGTTGATCTCCACGGGCGGATTCAGGGCGTCGATCTGATCGGACAACAGGGAGTAGCGCACCTGGCCGTCAAACCAGAAGTACTCCGGGGTCACGTTTTCTTCCCAGGTGAAGTCGCCCTTCATGCCGTTGTAGGAGACATTGCCCGCGGCATCCTTCTTCTTCAGTGGCTTGCCGTCCTCACCCTTCTGGCCGGCGGTGGACCAATCCCACCAGGTCTTGGTCGCCTTGCCGCCGCGGGCGAAGGCCGGGATGTGGCAGGTCTGGCAAGCGACCTTGTCCGCATGGGCGTTGAGCCGGTCGTTGAGGTCCACGGGGTGCGGGGTGCTGCCGTGGCAGGACTCGCAGGTGCCATAGGTCTCTTTGACCCCGGGCACGGCGATGCCGGTCGTGTCCTTGGCCGTGACCTGGTAGCGACTCCCGGTGGGCTGGTGGTTGGTGAAGGTGTGGCAGGTAGCGCAGCTGTAGTCGAGCCCGTCTACCGCCATGTGCACATCCAAGGCCTTGTCCGGGTTGGCCAGGGAGGTATCGATGTCGCCGTGCTTGACCCCGTCCCCGCCCCCGCCGGAGAAGTGGCAGGCCCCACAGGTCGCGCGGCTGGTCTTGCCTACATGCTGGGCGACCTTGACCAGATCCACGGCCTTGACCGGCTTGCCCGCGAACTTGGTATCTTCATAGGCCGGGTGCCCGGCCCCGGTGGGGAACTTCTTGTAGCTCCCGGTGGTGTCATGGCAGACCAGACAGTCCACATTCTGCTCGGCGCTGAAGTCGAAGCTGCCGTCCTTCCAACCGTAGCCCACGTGACAACTGGTGCACCGCGGGTAATTGGAGGTGATGGCCACGCAGTAGCTGTTCACCACATGCTTCTTACCGAGGCGTTGCCCCGTGTCCGGGTTGTTCAGCTCCCAGGTCCAGTGGATGGACCCCTGGACCTGCTTGGCCGCCTCCGTGTGGCAGCCGATACAGGCCTGCGTCACCTCGGGTCCGCTAGCGAAGGGCCCCTGCAGCTCCTTTAGCTTGCTGTGGTCAGTGGTGGACACCTGTGGCGTCGGTGGCGCCGCGGGGGCCTGGGCCATGCCCACTACCAAACACAGGGAACCGAGCCAAACGGCAACGGCCTTGGGACTGAACATTTGACACCCCCTGGAATCAACGGATATGCAGACCCCGGTCAGGCCTGCGATGGCGGTTCGGCAACGGGCCCCCGGGGTCTTGTGACCAACCCCTCGGATCACCGGCAGCCGACGGTGGCCACGGCAACAACCCTGAGTACTAACCCGGCGTCAAGGATACCCACTCGACCCGGTGGCGAACCCTGGCCCAGGTCAACCGAACTGGAAATATCCTGGCCAAACACGATGAACCCCAGAAGACCGGTTCGGCCGCGAATGAACGCAAATAGACAAGGGCTTTGCGTCAGCGGCCTGTTCCTGCGGTGTAGTGCCGACCCATTGGCCGCGCAACTTGGTCGACGTCTCCTGGTAACCGGACGGCAGAACCGGCGTCAGCCAAAACCCCGAGGGTTGCGAAGCTGCCAGTTCCAAGCGTCGCGCACCATCTCGGCGATACCGAACTCGGCGCGCCAACCCAACTCCTGTGCCGCGAGGGCGGGGTCGGCATAGCAGGTGGCGATGTCCCCGGGGCGACGGGCCACGACCCGGTAGGGGACCTGGCGACCGCTCGCCGCCTCGAACGCGCGGACCATCTCCAACACGCTGTAGCCCTGCCCTGTGCCCAGGTTGTAGACGGCGACCCCAGTCCCCCGCCCCTCACGCTCCAGGGCCCTCAGGTGACCTCGGGCCAGGTCCACCACATGGATATAGTCGCGCACCCCTGTCCCATCCGGGGTCGGGTAGTCATCACCGAAGACATCGAGCTGCGCCAGCTGACCGATGGCGACCTGCGCCACATAGGGCATCAGGTTGTTGGGGATGCCGTTGGGGTCCTCGCCAATGCGACCGCTGGGGTGGGCCCCCACCGGGTTGAAATAGCGCAGCAGGTCGATAGACCAGGCATCGTCCGCCGAGGCGAGGTCCCGCAACACGTCTTCCACCATCAGCTTGGAACGACCGTAGGGATTGGTGGCGGAGAGGGGAAACCCCTCGCGAATCGGCACACTGGCCGGATCGCCATAGACGGTCGCCGAGGAGCTGAAGACCAGACGCTTCACCCCGGCATCGGCCATGGCCTGGCACAGGGTCAAGGTGCCGCCGACATTGTTTGAGTAGTACTCCAGGGGGATTTGCGAGGACTCCCCAACTGCCTTGAGCCCGGCGAAGTGGATGACCGCATCGATGGCATGCGCCCCAAAGAGCGCGTTCAGGGCGTTGCGATCACGCAGGTCGGCTTGAACGAAGCCAAGCTCCCGACCACTAATCTCCATGACCCGCCGCAGGGACTCCTGCTTGCTGTTGCAGAGATTGTCCACCACGACCACCTCGTGTCCGCCGGCGAGCAGTTCACAGCAGGTGTGACTGCCGATGTAACCGGCGCCGCCGGTGACCAGAATGCGCATAGCGTTCCCCGATTGATGGAGTGAGGGCTGGCAGTGTAGCGGAAGGCAATGGCGGTCGAAACTCAGAGCGCCCCAGTCCAGGTCACTTCACCATCCGATCCCGTCTTGGGCAAAGACGCGGCTCCCCGTTTCCCACTGACGGCCGAAATTCTTTTTCCAGGGTGAGCGTCGCCGCGGCCCGTGCCCGCGGCTTAAAGCGTACCGGCCTCCAAACGCAGCCTGGCCCTCAGTCGACGCCGCGCCTCAGGGTCGAGTCCGTCAGGCATGACGACCAGGCAATAGCGACGCCAAACCGAACCACGGAAATTGAGCACCAAGAGGCGGGGACCGACAAAGCTGCTCGACCCGAGCCGCGCCGTTACCCTGGCCCCGGAGCCCAGGGTCAGTTGCCAGCCGTCGTCACCCAATAACGCCTCCCGCACGGCCCAGGGAGCCCTCGGCCAGAGGTGCGTCAGCACCGCCCAGGCGGCACTGAACCCAACCAGCAAGAGCAACAGCAAGCGCCAGGGCCAACCCAACGGCAGCGCCAGGGTCAGCGGTATGCACAGCCCGTGGGCCAGGGCGACATAGGTGGCGAGCAGAAGGGACGGACGCGGTCGAACCAAGAGGGGTGGACGACGCCGGTGCTGGGCCATGGCTTGGGCCGATCAACCAAGAGCGACCCGTGGCACGGGTCGCACCTGATGGCGCAGCTCACCAACGTGGCTGGTTGGGCGCGTAGCGCTGACCGGCACCAGGCGGGCCATAGGATGGATTCGGGTACCAAGGGGCCTGCCCCTGAGACCAGGAATTGGGCGGCCAGGGGCGCCCGGTTGAGGACCGTCGCTCCAGGTCGGCCTGGGCCGCCCTGCGAATGGCCTCGTACTCTGCCAGGATGCGGGCGCGCTCCTGGGCCGCTGCCCCCTGGGCTTGGTCCGGGGCTGAGGCCCGGGTCTACGCGACCGCTTGGGTCTGGTCTGCGGGTACCGTCTCTGTCACCGCCCCGGCAATGGCCCGTGCCTCCAGAGGACTGACCTGGGCCGCGAGGACCTTGGCCTCAGCCACAGGGGCAACGGCGGGGGCGACCACCGGCGCCGCCTCGGGGCTGGTAACCTTGGGGATCGACGTCGGGGCCGCGACCTGGCCCTCCGATGCATGGTCAGCAACCTGGGCCGACGGCGCACCTAAGTCCGAGGCCGGAACCCCCGTCACTCCGATGAGCGGCACCACATCGACCTCGACGACCTCGACCGCTACAGCATCGACCACCGGGACCTCCACAACGGGTGCTTCGGCGGTGGTAGCCGCCGCACCTGGGTACGCAGCGGCGTGCTGGGCCTGGGCGACATCGCCCGGGGCATCCTGCCGATGCCGCTCCACGGACAAGAGGTACAAGGCCCCCACCGCGATCACCGCGCCCCAAAGTACGATCGTCGGCCACCAACTTCCGCCCGAACGCTCGCCTGTGTCTGTCATGCTTGTCCTCCTGCGGACTTTCTGGTCGCGAAAGACTCCGTCGCATCAACCCAATGGGGCCTTGGCGTCCGGGTCGAAGATTTCGGCGAAGGTAGCGAGCCACAGCCCCACGGCGTCGGCACACTGGACCAGGTTGGCCTCGATTTCCGCCATGAGGATCTCGCCGTCGGCCTTGCCGGCGGCCCAGTTCACAACAAAGGCGCCGCAGGCGTAGCACAGGCCCAACTCACGCGCGAGGGCCGCCTCGGGCATCCCGGTCATACCCACCAGATCGCAGCCGTCGCGCTCCAGCCTGACCACCTCAGCCGCCGTCTCCAGGCGCGGCCCCTGGGTCGCGGCATAGGTGCCGCCGTCCACCGGATCCAGCCCGGCGGCGCGACCGGCCGCCAACAGGGCCCGGCGCAGGTGCGCGCAATAGGGGCGGGTGAAATCGATGTGGACCACCGCCTCGCCACTCCCATCGGAATAGGTCTGCTCGCGTCCGTAGGTGTAGTCGACCAGCTGATCCGGCACCGCCAAAACACCGGGGCCGAAGGCCGCACCGATGCCGCCGACCGCAGCCAAAGCCACCACAAACTCCGCCCCGGCCTGCTGAAGGGCCCAGAGATTGGCGCGGTAGTTCACCTGATGCGGCGGGATGCGATGGCCGACCCCGTGACGGGGCAGGAACAGGATCTCGCGACCGGCCAGGTTGCCCGTCGCGATAGGGGCCGAGGTGGGACCATAGGGAGTCGCGAGCGCGGGGCCCGCCGGGGCCGGTGCCCCGGCGAGGGAGTAAAACCCCGAGCCACCGATGATGGCGATCCGGCTCATGCGTCAACTCCCCTGGCAATCGAGGGGACGAAGTGTACTGGAGGGGGCGGCAAATCCAAACCCGGGATAAGGACCATTGATCGAACCCTGAACATCATGCGCGAGGCGGAGCGCGTCTCGCCACCTCAGCCCCCCGCCCTGCCATGGGGCAACGGCTGGACGGAAGGGCAAAACAGCAGGGGCCGACACCGCCGCGGCGGTGTCGGCCCCTGTGGAGCTGCCCCTTCTCGCTGGGCGCCGCGATCAACCGGTGCGGGTCTCCTGAAACATACCGATCTCGACCAGCTTGGGGAACAACACCTGCTCCTCACGATCCATGCGCTGGGTCAGCATATCGAAGACCTCGCGGGTCTCCTCCACGAAGCCTTCGGTGAAGTTGAACTCGCAGTCCTTCAGCCATTTTTTGTAGTAGTCGTCGAAGACCTTGCGCAGGGGCTTCTCGCCGCTGATGAAGCCCCAGGCAATGGACTTGACCCTTGGGTCCTCGTGGATGAGCAGGCTCGGATAGATGCTGCGGTCCTCGTCGGCCAGGTGCTTCTTCACCTTGTCGCCCAGGTCGCACAGCAACTCGTAGGCAGTCTTGGCGTTCGGCCGAACCTTGAGGTGCTCCGGGGTCATGATCGACTGAAGGTCTTCGATCATCTGACGCAGCTCCGCGTGGGTGCTCTCGTACTCTTTCATCGTCTGCATGGTTCCACCCTCGTCTAATTCTCGTCGTAGCCAGCGGTCCCGTCGTGAGCGGGGCTGGAATCTTGGGTACGGGGACGCGATTGTCACTGCGGCGGTGACCGGAAGGGGTCTGGCGTGCGCCGGGTACTCGCGTGGCGTCGCCGCATGGTCGCTTGTTTAGCGCAAAGCCACGCCCGGTGTCAAAAAGAGATTGGTTATATTCTTCAATGGCATAGGATCACCCTCCTAGCCACGAACGTCCTCGTCGGCGACCGCGTAGATACCCTGGACATTGCGAAAGTAGTGCTTGTAGTCCAGGCCGTAGCCGATCAGGTATCGGTCCGGGACCCGGACCCCGACGAAGTCGGGGGCAAGATCCAGGTCACGGGGCCGGAGCTTCTCCACCAGCACCGCGCTCTGGACGCTGGCCGCGCCGTCCTCCCGACAGGCCCGCTGGATGCAGTCCAGGGTCACACCTGCGTCGAAGATGTCGTCCACCACCAGGACATGCTCGCCGCGGATGGCCGCGCTTGGCCGATGGCGCCACTCCAGTTCCCCGCCGCTGGTAGTCCCCTGGTAACGGGTCGCATGGACATAATCCAGACGCAGGGGAAACCCCAGGCGCGGCAGCAGGCGCCCGACGGCGACGACGGCCCCAGTCATGACGCACAGCACCAATGGGTCCTTGTCCCCTAGGGCGGCATCGATCTCGCCGGCCATGCGATCCAGGGCGAGCTCCATGTCGGCGGCGGAGACCAGCAGCTCTGCCCGAGCGGCGATGGCGTCATAGTCTTGGCGGGCGAGCTTCATACGGCAGTCCTCGGGTCTTTCGGGGCCGTCGGGTCGCCCAGATCCAGATCCAGGGACGCCAACTCCTCCAGGGCGCCCACCTCGCGCTGGGCCAGTTGGTACTTGGGGTTCAGGTGCAAGGCGTCGGTCCCCTCCGGGCCCCGTCCGTGCATCCGCAGCAGCCGCAACAGGGCGGCCGGGTCGTCGTGGTCGTGTAGGGCGCCGACGGTCTCGACCGCGGCCGGTCGGTTGTTGCAGATCAGGAGCACATCGCAACCCGCATCGAGGGCGGCGCGGGCCCGCTCGCGATAGTCGCCACCCGCCCCGGCGGCGGCCATGTTGAGGTCATCACTGAAGACCACGCCCTGAAAACCAAGCTGCCCGCGCAGCACATCCCCGAGCCAATAGCGTGAGAAACCCGCCGGGTAGGGGTCGATCTGCGCATAGACCACATGGGCGGGCATAATCGCCTCCAGTCCATGGTCGATGAGCCGCGCGAAGGGGACCAGGTCCTCGATGGTCAGGTCCCCCAGGGGCCGCAGGTCCACCGGCAGTTCCTCATGGGAGTCCGCCGCGATGCCCCCATGACCTGGAAAGTGCTTGCCTACCGCGGCCATGCCCGCCGCATGCACACCCGCCGTCCAGGCGATGGCCAGATCGCTCACCGCGTTGACCCCGTGGGCGAAGGCCCGATCTCCGATGACCCTGCTCACGCCACGGTCTAGGTCGAGCACCGGTGCGAAGCTGAAGTCCACCCCCACGGCGCGCAACTCCGCGGCCATGAGCCAACCGATGCGCTCCGCCGCCTGGCGGGCGCGCTGGGGCTGGTGGCGATGCAGGGCCCCGAAGCGCCCCGCCGGCGGCAAGCGGGTGAAGCCGGTGCGGAAACGCTGCACCCGCCCGCCCTCCTGGTCCACCCCAATCAGCAGGCGTGGCTCCCGCAGACCGTGAATCGCCCGGGTGAGGGCCGCCAATTGGGCCGGACTCTCATAGTTTCGGGCAAACAGAATGACCCCGCCGACAGCCGGATGGCGCAGCAGCTCGCGATCCTCCGGGGTCAGCTCGGTCCCGTCGATATCCAGCATCACGGGACCTAGGGACATAGGACGACCCCGCCCGAGAGACTGCTCGCCCCACGCCCAGTACCTGCTTGCATAACCCACCCCGACTCCGCATTGAACTGACCGGTTTGTACCATAGCCGCTCCGGACTGTCCCCCTGCCCGCAGGCCAACCAGGCCAACACCCGGACCGAACCAGCATCGACGCAGGGCGATCAGGGACCGGCGAGGCGCACGTCCAGGCGATCTCTCAGGGCATCCCCGAGCAGATTGACGGACAGTACCACCAGGACGATCGCAAGCCCTGGGGCCAGGACCAGGTGTGGGGCGACCAGCATGTAACCTACCCCGTCGCGGATCATGCCGCCCCAGGACGCCTGGGGGGGCTGCACCCCCAGCCCCAAAAAGGACAGCCCAGCCTCGGCCACCACCGCCGCTGCGACGCCGAAGGTCGCCTCCACCACCAGCGGGGCCAAGGCCAAGGGCAGCAAGTGCCGCCACAGGATGCGCCAGTGGCCCGCCCCCAAGGCCCGGGCCGCGGCCACATGATCACGTCGCTTGAGGGTCAGGACCTGGGCGCGGGCGAGCCTGGCATAACCCACCCAGCCCACCACTGCCAGTGCGACGATGACATTGTCCAACCCTGGGCCCAGGACGCCCGCCAGGGCGATGGCCAGGAGTATCCCCGGGAAGGCGAGAAAGACGTCCACGAGCCGCACCAGGGCCAGATCCACCCAGCCACCGGCCAGACCCGCCGCGGCCCCCACCAGGGTCCCCAGGGCCGCGGACAGGGCTACCACCCCGATGCCCACCAGAAACGAGGTACGCGCCCCCAGCAGCAGGCGGTCGAGCACGGGCCGGCCCAGGTCGTCGCAGCCGAGCAAGGCGCCGGCATCGGTGCCGGGCGGGGCAAGGATGGCCGGCAGGTTCACCGCATCAGGGTTCAGGGGCAGCCAGGGCCCAATCAAGGCGACCAGGGCCCAGAGACCCAGCACACCAAGCGACAGTATGCGGAGCGCACCCGGCACCAGGTCAGCCCCCGCGAATACGCGGATCGATCCAGGCATAGACCAGGTCGGTGGCCGTGTTGACCAGGACATAGGCGAGGCTCACCACGAGCACGCACCCCTGTAACACCGGGTAGTCGCGGCCCTGGATCGCCTCGACCAGCAGGCTACCAAGCCCGGGCCACGCAAAGACCGTCTCAGTGATCACGGCTCCGCCGAGCAGGCCGCCAAGCTGGAGCCCCACCAGGGTGAGGACCGGCAACCAGGCGTTGCGCAGGGCATGGCCCCAGAGCACCGCCGCGGGGGACAGCCCCTTGGCGCGGGCCGTGCGCACATAGTCCTCCCCCAGAACCTCCAGCACGCTGCTGCGCACCATGCGCGCCAGGATGGCGGCCAGGGAGGTACCCAGGGTGATGGCCGGGAGGATCAGGCTCGCCGGACCCTCGCGCCCGCTCACCGGGGTCCAGCCCAACCAAAGCGAGAAGACCAGGATCAGCATGGGCCCCAGCCAGAAGTTGGGGATGGAACTGCCGAGCAGGGAAAAGCCCATGGCCGCCCCATCGATGGCCCGGCCACGCCCGCAGGCGGCCAACACCCCCAGAGGTACGGCGAGCAGCAGGGCCAGGGTCAGGGCGACACCGGCCAGGATCAGGGTCGCCGGCAGGCGCTCCGCCAGCAGGTCCGCCACCGGGCGCTGGTAGACAAAGGACTGACCCAGGTCCAAGCGCACCAGACCTCCGAGGTAATCCAGGTATTGGCGGCCCAGGGGGCGGTCCAGGCCCAGGGCCGCGGCTAGGGCGGTGCGATCCGCCGGGCGCGCGCCCTCCCCCAGCATCGCCTCCACCGGATCGCCGGGCACCAGGTGGACGAGCAGAAAAACCAGGGTACAGACCCCCAGCACCACTAGGACCGCAGCCCCGAGGCGACTGATCAGTGCGTCAATCAAGATTGCCCTCCCCCGCTTGGCAAGTCACCGCCCCGTCCATGATCTCCACCAGGGTCCCATTGGCAACCTGGTCAAACAGCTCGATCAGGTCGGCGTTGCGCATGCGGACACAGCCGTGGGAGCGCGGCACACCCATGGGTTCGATATCCGGGCAGCCGTGGATGTAAATGAATCGGCGCAGGGTGTCCTGGTCGCCACCCCGATTCCGCCCGGGCTCCAGCCCCGTCAGCCAGAGGATTCGGGTGAGTATCCAGTCGCGCTCCGGAAACCGAGCGGCGAGGTCCGGACCATAGACCTCCCCCGTGAGCCGTCGCCCGACAAACACCGTCCCCACCGGACAGCCGGCACCAATACGCAACCGCACCCGATGCATGCCACGCGGGGTACAGCCGCTGTCCCAGGCCTCCCCGGCACCGGCCAGCCCAGTGGAGACCGGGTAGCGGCGCAACGAGACCCCTGCCTCTAGAAGATCCAGGGTCTGGGTCGCCAGGTCGACCCGCAGGGACTTCGGCAAGGGTTGGATGTGCATTGGAGTCATTACCCTTAATAGTGGGTCGCAAGCCCTCAACATCTCCCTCTCGTAGGGAAGTTGGCCATCGTGAGGTGCGAAGCGGCAAGTCCGCTGAGATCTAGCTAGCCGCCATTTTTCCCCAGCCCTAATACACAGAGCAAGCGGGATGTGTGGGGCACCCCGGACGCGGCCGGGTCGGGAAAGATCCAATGAATACGGCGTGCCGCACCGGGAAAGTCGCGGCAGGGTTCCGCAGCGGCGTTGTCAGAAACGGTAACGACGAGTTACCGGTGCACAGCACCAAGATACGGTTTTGGGCCCTGTCCGTCCCCTAAGGGACCGAAAGGGACCGATGTCCGTCCGCCTCTTACCGCATGGCGACGCGGATCCCTCGTCGTTCCGGATAAAGGGCGAGGTGGTCACGCACCCGGCAAAAGATGCCGTAGTGCTGGTTGACGTCGCCGATGACATCAAAATGCGGGGCGGAGCGCGTCTCCTGCAGCATGCGCCAGGTATTCCGGCACACCGGGAAGACCCGCCCGGCCTCGATGGCATGGTGTTTGTCCAGGACGAGTCGCTGGTCGTGCCCGGCGATACCGCCGTGGTAAACCACCGCCTGGCCGTGGTCCTTGCAGTCCAGTTCCAGCCCGTCCAGCCGGTAGGTGGTGGAATAGAAGCCGACGCCCTGCGGTCTACGGCGCCTTCCAGAACCGGACCTGCCGAGTGGCGGCTGTAGCATCCTCGCCGACACCCCCGATACCCCCGCCCGGAGGCCTGTCCAGCTTCCCAGACAGGGCTGCCATCGCTTCCGATCGATCGCCGCCAAAAACGATAACGATTCTCACCCGTAAGCCATTGTCACACGTCGAATTTTCTTGTAGCCTTGAAGCCGAAATTAACTTTAAAGGAGCATATGCCGCAGTCCATCAGGTGCAGGGGGCTCGACCGTCCGGGCTGAGAGGGAGCCTTGCGGGAACGTGGGTCACCACTGGAGGGCTAATCAGGCACTACAGTGGAAACACCGACCGACCCTGGTATCCGACCAAGTTGGCGCCCACCGTATCTCTACCCGACGCCTTGGGGAAGGAGGCTTATGGGTAATCTAGCAAGTGCACAAAGGGGAATATATGGCATGATCAAGAAATCGCTGATTTTTGCGTTCGGGTTAGTCTACAGTCTGGTGGCTTTTGCCGATTTTTCAGGGCAGACAATCACGGTGGATTATGTGCTGGCTACGGAGCCAGCTGAAGACCCGTTGACGGTCGTCGCCCAACCCGGCACCACCCCCGCTTCGTTACTCGTGCCGGGCAATGCCGACTTCAATTTTGACGGTAATGTGAATTGCAACATAGCTATTACCGCCACCCAAATCACAATCGGTAGCTGTGACTTCGAGTCTTTCGGTAGCGCGGGCGGCGTAACCTTTAACGGTTTTAGGTTCACGCAGAATGCCGCCGCCCCGGATATTACCGGCGCAACGCCTAGCGGGTCCGTAACAGCCGTCACAGGGAACGCGGACAGCATCGCCGTCAACCTGATCAATCAGGATTTACAGACTGGAACGGCAGTGCTCGACGTCACCTTCGCTGCACCTGTCGTCAACACGTCGCCAGTACCCGTCCTGGCCCCCCTCGGACTTTGGCTGTTCGGGCTCTTGATCGCCGGGGTTTCTTACCGGGCGCATCGACGCCGATAGGACACAGGACCGCGTTCGTCACGCTGCGGGCACCGCGGATGGTGATTAGCGTCGAACTTCAGCTGTGGGCAGAAGCGGCCCCTGCTGGCCGCGATAGGGGGTCTTCCAGTGGGGCTGTCAGGCGCTGGGCAGGCGCACCCTGAGCGACTGGCGGGTTCTTGCAGGGGACGCCGCCCCCTGCATCGCGGCCAGGGGCCGCTCCCACCTGGCCCACCGGGTTGCAGTTGTTTGACCAAGTCGATGCGCTGCTGCCGGGGCATCGGCAACGACTGGTCCAGTGGACAGAGACCTTGTCGTTGGTTGTTGCCGAGGCGGTCTCAGCCGACGGCAGATGCTGGTCGTAGTCGATGAGGCCAGCGTCAGACCTGATACCGGCTTGCCCTCCTCAGGCGATGAGCGTCAGCGATTCCGCCCCTCATTCGGCGCCATTTGGGTCTACTGCCGAAACGGGAGACATCGCACGCCAAGCGCAGCGCACGCCTTATCCTGCCGCACCTTGGTCTCCCCGGGGGACATCCGCATCATGCCGTTAATGACTTTCGCGCTCATCCTCTTGGTGTTGTTCACCGTGGAGTTGCTGAATCCAGTCCAGACTTGGGTTATCCAGCCCTTCACTGCGGCGATTGCCAAGGCGAGCGCCTTCGTCGTTCAGGCCTTCGACAGTACGGTGCATGCCCAAGGCGTCGTTCTGAGCAGCATGACGACGGGGGCGGCGGTGAGCATTGAGCCCGGCTGCAATGGAGTGGAAGCCATGATCGTGGTGATGGCCGCCATCGCCGCCACACGAGCACCCTGGACCTACAAGTTGATCGGAATCGGACTGAGCTTTGCCGCCATTCAAGCCCTGAACCTGGTCCGGATCATCAGCCTCTTCTATCTCTTGCAGTGGAACCCAGTGTGGTTCGAATGGGCGCATCTGTATCTCTGGCAGGCCCTGATCATGCTGGATGGCGTCATCGTCTATCTGCTGTGGGTGCGGATGCTGCCGGCGCCGGCAACACGAGAGCAGACCTCATCGTCCGGGGCCTCGCCATGATCCCGGACCGGCCGATTGGTCGTTTTATCCTCCGCGTGTTGTTGTGGCTCGCGCCCCTGTTCCTGCTTTGGTATGTGGCGGCGCCGGTGCTGTTGGTGCCGGTCACCGGCGGGGCTGACTTCCTCCTCAGCCATGTCTTCCCGCAAACCATCACCGCCGTCGAGCAGCAGGGCACAGCGGTCGATATCGTCACACGGTTTGTCATTGCCACGCGGTCGGACGCCTCAGCACCGCCTGGCGCGCGGGGACAACTTGTATTCACAATCAACGCACTGAAGTATTTTTATGGATTACCGTTACTGTTGGCGCTGACCCTGGCGGCACCAACGACGGTCGGCGACAAGCTTTACCGGGCTATCATCGGCGGATTGCTTCTTTTGCCGGTACCGATCTGGGGCATCGCCTGCGAGGGGCTCAAAGTGCTGGTCTTCGACATGCCACCTGCTGTCGCCACACAGATGGGCGCCACGCGGTTGACGCGGGATGTATTGGCGCTGGCTTATCAACTGGGGTACTTGATACTGCCGGCAGTGGTACCGATCCTGATCTGGGCTGCGCTGCACCGGAATTTTCTGTCCACGCTGTTGCCGCAGGTTCAACGAGAGACACCGCCGCCTAGGTCGGGTTAACCGCCCCGCACGACCGATGGGATCCACTCCCAACGTCGATGGATTCCAGTATTGGGATGCATGTATTGGAGCGGTCCACGGGGGTGAAATGCGACTCGATCCGTCCGGCTTTCCGCGCAATGATCGGACAACGCCTCGGGGACGCGTCCTTTAGTAAAGAAGTGGCGCCTCGCGGAGGAAGGCCACTGAGGCCCTCGAATGCGTTATGACTGCGAGTAGAAACGCATAATCTTGCGCGTACCGGAGGTCCGCAAACCCACCAACTCGACTCGCCAACGCCCGCCGAAACAGGAAATTAGAGCTCCTAACAAAAAGGTTCCCGCCCCATAACGCGTCCCTGATCTCGATATTGTCTCGCAGCGGTGCCATCCGCCATCTATACCATCGAATCCAATCGTGCTCTTAATCTTCGATTAGGGCACCAGCGGCATCGATTTAGTCGGGCCCTCGCCGTGAAGACCCTGAGCAACTACGCCAATCAACTGCTCCACACGCCCGTCGACGCCCAGTTCGCCGAACGGGGATGGACAGACCCGAGGTGTACGGCTTGACACTGCTGTAAGGATCGCACTCGGCCCTCGACCAATCGGTAGCGCGGCCCTGAGGAGCCGGCCTTGAAGATCACATTGGCCGAGAAGCTGGTCGCTATCCGCCTGAACGGCGCGGCCCGACAAGCCTTGGCGACGTGTGCAACGCCATTGCTTGCGGAAATGGAGCTGCTGTTTTCCTGGCTGATTCGCAAGCGGGTGGGTTCTGCCGATCTGGATGCCCAGGCCGCAATCAAGAAAGCGATCGAGGATCTCGCGGACCCCCGTGTCCGGGTCGAATCGGTGCGACAGGCAGGGTTTCTCGGACTCTACTAGGTACGGGTGGACAGCAAGCTCCTCTACACCGATTACGCATGATTGCGACTAGGGCAGGTAGGCTATGGATAGTGGTCGGTGGCTGGGAACCGCGGCAATCCGGTACCTACGCCGCCCCTGCCAGGGCAGCGGCGGCCTCCACGTCCACTGCCACCAGGCGTGAGACCCCAGGTTCGTGCATGGTGACGCCGAGCAGGTGGTCGGAGATCTCCATGGTCACCTTGTTGTGGGTGATGAAGATGAACTGGACCTGGGCCGACATGGACCGCACCAACTCGCAGAAGCGCCCGACATTGGCATCGTCCAGGGGCGCGTCCACCTCGTCGAGCATGCAGAAGGGGGCAGGGTTGAGCTGGAAGATGGCGAATACCAGGGCCACGGCGGTCAGGGCCTTCTCCCCGCCCGAAAGCAGGTGGATGCTGGCGTTGCGCTTGCCCGGGGGGCGTGCCATGACCGTGACGCCGGTCTCCAGCAGATCCTCTCCAGTCAGCTCCAGGTAGGCATTGCCGCCGCCGAACAGGCGCGGGAACAGGACCTGGAAACCCTGGTTGACCTGATCGTAGGTGTCCTTGAAGCGACCCCTGGTCTCGCGATCGATCTTGCGGATGGCCGACTCCAGGGTTTCCAAGGCCCGGGTGATGTCCTCGTTCTGGGCGTCCAGGTAGCGCTTGCGCTCGGATTGTTCCTGGTACTCGTCGATGGCGGCCAGGTTGATCGCACCCAGGCGCTGGATGCGCGCCTCAACCTTGGCCAACTCCGCCGCCCAGGTCTCCTCGTCGGCCTCGGGCGCCAGCCCGGCCAGGACCTCGGTAGCGACCTGTTGCGCCTCGGCGAGCTGCTCCTCCAGGGTGCGCCGACGGACCAGGCGCTCCTGCCGGGCCAGGCGTAGCTCGTCCAGGGCCCGGGAGCGCTCCCGGGCGGCCTGCTCGGCACCCTGGCGCTGCTGCTCCAGAGCACGCACCGCCGCATCGATCTGCTCCATGCGATCGCGGGCGGCGGCCAGCTCGGCCTCCACCTCGACGCGTTGCTCCAACTGCTCGGCGAGCAGTTCCTGGCGCTCGGCCAGGGGCTCCACCAGGTCCTCCAGACCGGCGACCAGCTCCTCCCGCCGCTCCTGGGCCTGGGCCTGCTGGCTCGTGGCCCGCTCCAGGCTGCGCTCGGTGGCAGCCCGGGCGGCCCGCTTGGACTCGCAGCCCACCGCCAGGGTCTGGGCCCGCTCCCGACCGGCCTGCTCGGCGGCACGGGCGCTGATCAGGGCCTCGCGAAGGACCCCGCGACGCTCGGTCAGGGCCTCACGACGCCCGGTGGCATCTTCGATGGCCTCCAGGTCCGCGTGCAGGCGCTCGCGGGTCTCTTCCATCTCTTCCATGGCCTCGACGCGGGCCTCGGCGATCTCTTCGAGCTCCGCACCCAGGGCGGCATGACGCTCGTTCTGTTGCTCCAAGCGACTGCGCTTGGCGGCCAGCTCGGAGCGCACCGCGGACAGTTCCCGGTTGATCCGCGACAGGTCGTCTGCGGCCTGGGCACGGGAGGCATCCGCCCCCTGCCGGATAGCGGTCAAACCGTCGCCAGACTCGGCAAGGTCGGCCGCCTTGGCCTCCAGGTCGGCGATCTCCTGGATCAGCCCACGCACCTCCTCGCCGCGGGCGATGGCCCCGTCCAGGGCGGCCCCGGAGCCCGGGGTCCGCAGCCAGTCCGCCCCCACCAGGACCCCATCGCGGGTGACGATGCGCTCCCCAGGGCCCAGCCCGTGACGCCGGGCCAGGGCCGCGGCCAGATCCTCGGCGACCTGCACCCCGCCGAGCAGGCCGCGCAGGGGCCAGGGGCAGCGCACCTTGGCGAGCAGCGCGTCCCCCTCTGGGTCGGGGCCGGTCGACGCAGCGGTGTCGAACAGGGTCATGCCTCCCGGGACCGCCCCACCGGCGGCCCGACCATGACCATCAAGGTCAGCTGTACACAGGGCCCCCAGGTGGTCGGCCAGGGCGATTTCCAGGGCCCGGCCCCAGCCGGCGTCCACATCCAGGTGGTCGATGAGACGGGCGGCGTCGGCCAGGCCGCAGGTGCGCAGCCAGTCGGCCAGGCCTGCATCCGGGTCCGCCAGGGCGGCCTCCTGCAGGGCCACAAGAGAGGCATGCCGACCCCGGGCCTGTTGCAGATCGGTACGGGCCGCGTCCAGGGCCTCGCCCAGGGTGCGGGCCTGCTGCTCGACCTCGGTGAGGGCGGCGCGGGCCTGGGCCTGGGCGGACTCTGCACTGTCGAGCTGATCGGCCAGGTCTTCTTCCTGCTCGGTCAGGGCCTCGATGCGCTCGGCCAGCTCGCCACCGTCAAGGCGGCCCAGTTCGGTCTCCAGGCGCAGGCCGCGTTGGCGCTCCTGTTCGATACGGGTCTCGAGGTGATTGATGCGGGCACGCTCCACCTGGGCGCGCTGGGCGGGGGCGGCGGCGGCCTGGTTGAACTCGTCCCACTCCCGCTCCCAGGCGGCCAGGGCCGTCTCGGCGGCAACGACCTGGGCGGCGGCCTCGGTCAGGGCCTGTTGCGCCCGGGCCAACTCGGGTTCGTCCTGGGCCAGGGCCACGGCCAACTCGGCCAAAAGCTGGGTGTCGCGCTCCAGGTGGACCCTGCCGCCCTCCAATTCCTGAGACAGGCGGGCCAGTTCGGTCTCCTGACGCGAGCGGGTCTCGCGGGCATACTGGATGGCCTGCTCCAGCCGGGCGATCTCCGAGCCGACGGCGTAGAAGCGGCCCTGGACCTGGTTGAAGGTCTCGGAGGCGGCCGTATAGGCCTCACGATTGGCCTCGATGTCCGCCTCCAGGCGGCGCTGGCGAGCGACCTCGGCCTCGACCCGGTTGTCCTGCTCGGCAAGTTCCCGATCCTGGGCGGCGATCTCGCCGTCCAGGACACGCCAGCGCAGGGCCTTCAGCTCCGCATCCAGGCGACGCTCCTCGTCCTTGAGACGCTGGTACTTCTCCGCCATCGCCGCCTGACGCTCCAGGTGGGCCAACTGTTTGGCCACCTCGTCGCGCAGATCGGTGAGGCGATCCAGGTTGTCCTGGGTGTTGCGCATGCGCGTCTCGGTCTCGCGGCGGCGCTCCTTGTACTTGGAGATGCCCGCGGCCTCTTCGAGGAACAGGCGCAGATCTTCAGGCTTGGCCTCGATGAGGCGCGAGACCATGCCCTGCTCGATGATGGAGTAGCTGCGCGGACCCAGACCCGTGCCGAGGAAGAGGTCCTGGATATCGCGCCGACGGCAGCGCGACCCGTTCATGAAGTAGGCCGACTGGCCGTCCCGGGAGACCTGGCGCTTGACCGAGATCTGGGCGTACTTGGCGTACTCGCCCCCGGCGGTGCCGTCGGCGTTGTCGAAGATCATCTCGATGCTGGCGGTGCCCACCGGCTTGCGCCCGCTGGAGCCATTGAAGATGACGTCTGCCATCGACTGGCCGCGCAGCATCTTGGCCGAGGACTCACCCATGACCCAGCGCACCGCGTCGATGACGTTGGATTTGCCGCAGCCGTTCGGGCCCACGATGCCCACCAGATTACTGGGAAAGGGCACGGTCGTGGGGTCCACGAAGGACTTGAATCCGGCGAGTTTGATCTTCTCCAGGCGCATCGGCGGAAAGATACCCGAGAAGAGCAGCGGGGGCGAGGGTTACCCCGGGACAGGTCCCAATATCAGACCAGGTCCTACCGCCCCCCGATCACCACCGTTGGCCCCTGTCGACCCGTTGATGGCCACCTAAACCAGCCCGGTGCCCATGAAGTCGAAGTCCGGCGCCGCACCCACCAGGTAGACGAAGTTGCCTTGGATGAATTCCACGCCGCAGTGCCAGGCGCTGGCGATGTCTTGGAGATGGCGCCCAGGCAGGGACCAGGCAACGCCTTCAGGGCATCCGGCGCGATCCGCACCGCGGAGGGCGACAAGTCGGCCATCAGTTGCCGCGCCTCTTGGGAGTCATGCATCCGGTTCAGGTAAATATCGAGTCCGAGGCGCCGCAGACCGTCGGGCCGACCTGGGCGGCATCAGCACAGGCGACGACCGCCACTTGGCCCATCAGACCGTCCCGCAACTGCGCAGAGAGCATCCCAGGAGATCCCGGTCGATGTGCGCATCATTGCCGCCACCGACCGGGATCTCGCCGCGGAGGTGGAGGCGGGGCGCTTCCGCGAGGACCTCTACTACCGGCTTGACGTGGACTCGGTACCCCTGCCGCCCCTGCGCGAGCGCCGGGACGACATCCCGGCTCTGACCCGCTTCTTCCTCGAGCGCCTGTGCGCCGAGCTCGGTGTGCCCCAACCGAAGCTCGACGCCTGGGACCTCGACCCCCTGTGCAGCTGCGACTGGCCCGGCAATGTGCGCGAGCTGCGGAACGTGATCAAGCGCTGGCTGCTGCTCGGTCGACGCCTGGGCCAGTGCGTCGGGACTGGAGGCACTCCAGCGGAGGGGCGGGCGGATACGGAGCCGGATCTATCAGAAAGGAATTCGGTTGCCCAAAGCCCGTTGCGGTACAGACGTTACGCCGCCCATAATCCCGCCAGTACCGATGCAGTCAAAAAACCGACACAACCAATCTGCTGCGTAACAGGAGCTGACAATGGCAACCCAAATCCCACCAAGCCCCCAAAAAGCGTTGGAACTTTACCAGGAACACATGACGCAATGGATGCAGGGTGTAGCTGGTTCGACGATGCAGGAGATGAGCAAAGAGTTCACCAAGGCGTGGGGGAACATATCGACCGATGCACTCCAGAACCCGCAGGAATGGACCCAACGCTTCGCCAGCTATCAGAAACAGCAGGCTGATCTGTGGCTCAGTTTTTTTCGCACCGATAGGGACAAAGCGTCCCCGGTTGTGGAACCCCTGCCCGGCGACCGCCGCTTCCACGGCAAGGAATGGAAGGAAAACCCTTTGTTTGATTACATCAAACAGTCCTACCTGCTGGCATCCAGTATGCTGTATGACTGCGCCGATGCGACGACGCTCGAACAAAAAGAAAAGGAGAGGCTCAAGTTCTATACCCGCCAGGTGGTCGACGCCATGTCACCGTCCAACTTTGTCGCGACGAATCCCGAGGTAATTCAACAGGCCATCGAAAGCAAAGGGCAAAGCCTGGTCGACGGGATGAAGAACCTGATGGCTGATCTGGAGAAAGGCCGGATCAGCATGACCGATGAGGCCGCGTTTACCCTGGGCGAGAATATCGCCGCCACCGAAGGTGAGGTCGTTTACGAGAATGAACTGTTTCAGTTGATTCAATACAGACCGTTAACCGAGAAAGTCTCCAGCCTCCCCCTCATTATCGTTCCTCCATTCATCAACAAGTTTTACATCCTGGACTTGCAGCCGGAAAACTCCTTTGTGCGCTATTGCCTGGAGCAGGGTAATAACGTTTTTATCATTTCCTGGGCCAACCCGGATGCCGACAAGAGCTCGCTGCACTGGGACGACTATATCGAGAGCGGCCTGCTCAAGGCCCTGGAAGTGACGAAGACAATCACCCGATCGACGCAACTCAACGCAGTCGCGTGGTGCGTAGGTGGAACACTGCTTGCAACTACATTGGCTGTTTTGCATGCCCGCAATGACAGATGCATCGCATCCGCAACCTTCTTTACGACGCTGCTGGATTTTTCGGAGCCCGGCGAACTCGGTGTCTTTATCGATGCCGAGCAGGTCGCACAACGCCAGAATCAGGTAAAAAAGGCAGGCATGCTGCCCGGTCAGGATCTAGCACTGATCTTTTCCATGCTGCGCGCAAACGACCTGATCTGGTCGTATGTCGTGAACAATTATCTCAAGGGCAAACAGCCCATGCCGTTTGACATTCTCTACTGGAACAGCGATCCGACAAACCTGCCTGCCAGCATGTACGTTTCCTACATCGAGAACATGTATCTCGAGAACAAGCTGATTCAACCCGGAGCGCTTACGCTGTGCGGAGAAAAAATCGATTTGAGCCAGATCGATGTGCCGTGCTACTTCCTGTGCACCATTGAGGATCATATTGCGCCCTGGAAAGCCACATTCAAAACCAAGGACCTGTTTGCAGGGCCAGTGGAGTATGTGCTCGGTGCGAGCGGGCACATTGCCGGCGTGATCAATCCGGCGCGCAAGAACAGGCGTCACTACTGGTCAAATGGAGAACAGACGCCTGATGCCGAGCGCTGGCTGGAAACGGCAAAACAAGAACCGGGTAGCTGGTGGCCGCACTGGGCCCAGTGGTTGAAAGCACAGGGCGGCTCGCTCAAATCCGCACCGAAAACTCTGGGCAATAAGCAATTTGGACCCATCGAGCCTGCGCCTGGCCGCTATGTGAAAAAGCGTGTCAATTAGTTCTTTAGGGCCTGGACAACGCGGCCGGCATCTTCGACGTTGACGTTAGCAAGACCCAGCATCTGGACGACTGCTGAGCTCGGCCGGCGAAGCACCAGCGCCAACACCAAGGCCCACCCGTCGCCGCCACCAACACCGAGGTAGCGGGTCGGCGCGGCGGGCCACTACAATGGCCCGCCCCAACACCCGAGGTACTTAACCATGATTCAGCCCCGTCGCTCCCCGTCCTTTGCCCTATCCGCGGGCTTGGCGCTCGCACTTGCCCTGCCCCTGACGACAGGGACCCTCATGGCGGCGCAGAGCGAAGCGCCCGCCGCTGCCCCAACTGCCAAGGGCAAGGAGCTGGTGGACGAGAACTGCATCAAGTGCCATGGCAGCGAGGTCTACACCCGTTCTGACCGCAAGGTCACGAGCCTCGACGGCCTCTCCCGCCAGGTGAGTCGCTGCGAGACATCCCTCGGGTTGACTTGGTTCGAAGAAGATATCAGCGCCGTGGCCGACTACCTCAACGACCACTTCTACCACTTCAAATAGGATGCCCCGGCGGCGACTGTCGGAGCGACAGATCGAGCGCATCGAGCGCATTCAAGAGCGGCGCCGCCGGCACCTGAGCGAACGAACACAGGCCGCTCTCAGCGAGACGGACGCCATGGATGAGATCCAGCCCCGAGAGGGGTTGGTGGTGGTCCGGCACGGGGCCAATCTCGCCGTCGAAGACGCCGCCGGCGCGGTCTACCACTGCCTGGCGCGCCAGAATATCGGGCACCCTGTGTGTGGCGATCGGGTAGTCTGGCAACCGACGGGGCCCGCCGCTGGGGTGGTCACCGCGGTACAGCCGCGAAGCACCGCACTGAGCCGCCCGGACTACGCCGGCCGGTCCAAGCCCTTGGCGGCCAACCTGACCCAATTGGTGGTCGTCCTGGCCCCCAAGCCGGAGCCCAGCGGATACCTGCTCGACCAGTACCTGGTCGCGGCAGAAAACATGGGCGTGGCAACCCTGATCCTGGGTAACAAGATGGACCTGCTAGACCCGGCAGGGCGCCTGGCATTCCAGGACTCCTTCGCCCACTATGCCGCCATCGGCTACCGCACCGCGTGGCTGAGTCTGCACGAGGATCAGGATCTCACCCCGGCCACGGCTCACCTCGCCGGTCACACCAGCATCCTGGTAGGCCAGTCCGGCGTGGGCAAGTCCTCGCTCATTCAGGCCCTGCTCCCGGATCGGGACATCCAGATCGGGCGCCTGTCCCAGGCCACCGGGCTGGGGCGGCACACCACCTCGGCGGCCACCTGCTATCGGCTACCTGCCGGCGGCCATCTCATCGACTCGCCCGGGGTGCGCAGCTTCCGCCTTGGGGACATTCCCCTAGCGGACCTGGAGCGGGGCTTTCGCGACCTGGCCCCCTACTTCGGGAACTGTCGCTTCGCCAACTGCCGCCACGACCAGGAGCCGGGCTGCGCCGTCAAGGCCGCGGTGGACCAGGGCCTTGTGCACCCGACCCGGCTGGCGAGCTTCCAACACCTGGCGGCAGGTTCCGAGCGCCACGGCTAGCCGGACAGGAACCCGTGCTCGGCCAGAAAGGCCGCGTCAATGCCACCGCCCTTGCCCGCCCCCTTCGGCTCGGCGGCACGCTCGCCCAACAGCAACCGCTCCAGATAGCGGGCGATCAGGTCCACCTCCAGGTTGACGCGGGTGCCGGGCCCATAGCCGCCGATGATGGTCTCGACCAGGGTGTGGGGGACGATGTTCAGCTCGAACACCCTCCCGTCCACGGCGTTGACCGTGAGGCTGGTCCCGTCCACGCAGATCGAGCCCTTGTGGGCGATGTACTTGGCCAGGTCTGCCGGGGCCTGAATGCGCAGGCGCCAGGAGCGCCCGTCATCGTGCCTTTCGAGCAGGTCCCCGACCCCGTCCACATGACCACTGACCAGGTGCCCACCCAGCGGCGTGGCCAGGGTCAGGGCCTTCTCCAGGTTCACCGGGCTGCCGGCCTTGAGCCCGCCCAGGGTGGTCAGGGCCAGGGTCTCGCGAGAGACATCCGCGGAAAACTCAGCTCCATTGAGGGAGACCGCGGTCAGACAAACGCCGTTGACGGCGATGCTGTCGCCCAGGGCGACCCCCTCCAGCGCAAGCTTGCCGGTGGCCACGGACAGGCGCACATCGCCCCCCCTCGGCTCCAGGCGACGGATCTGACCAATGGCTTGAATAATTCCTGTAAACATTGAATTGACTAGGCTTCTCTGAGTGTCGGAAGGGGTATTACCCGGGCCTGCCCGCTCAACCGAGCCGGGCGGTCAGACGCCAATCCTGCCCGACAGCCCGCACATCGGTGAGGGTCAGTGGGATGCGCTCGGCCATGCGCTCCAGACCCGGCAGGTGAAAGAGGCCTCGGGCGGCATCGCCCATCAGGTGTGGGGCCAGATAGAGGACCAGCTCGTCCACCAGACCTGCGGCAACGGCGGCGCCGGCCAGGGTGGGGCCGGCCTCGATGAGCACCTCGTTCACCTCTTGCTCCGCGAGGTGCCGCAGCAGGGACTCCAGGTCGACGCGACCTCGGCCCTCGGGGAGGACCTCGACCAGGGCCCCGGCAGATTCGAGAACGGCGATGGCCGGTGCCGGCTGGTCGGTACAGGCGATCAGGGTCATACCAGGCAGGCCCAGCAGGCGCGCCCCCGGGGGCGTCCGCAACCGGCTATCCACCACCACCCGCAGTGGTTGGCGCACCGCTTCGGTGGGCTCCAGCCCGCGCAGATCGGTGGGTTGCAGGCGCACGTTCATGGATGGGTCGTCGGCCAGCACGGTCCCGACCCCGGTGAGGATGGCGGAGCTGCGTGCGCGCAAAAACTGCACGTCACGGCGAGCGGCCTCCCCCGTGATCCATTGACTCTCCCCGCTGGCCATGGCGGTACGCCCATCCAGGCTCGCCGCCAGCTTGCAACGGACATAGGGCAGCCCCTTGGCCATGCGTTTGATGAAGCCCGGGTTCAGCGCCCTGGCCTGGGTCTCCATGAGGCCGGATTCGACCGCCACCCCAGCCGCCTCCAGCAGGGCCAACCCCTTGCCCCCAACCAAGGGGTTTGGGTCCACCGTCGCCGCTACCACCCGCGTCACCCCGGCAGCGAGTAGGGCGTCGGTGCAGGGCGAGGTGCGGCCCTGATGGCAACAGGGCTCCAGGGTCACATAGGCGGTGGCGCCCCGGGCCGCCTCGCCGGCAGCGGCCAGGGCGATGCGCTCGGCATGGGGGCCCCCGACCCGCCTGTGCCAGCCCTCCCCCACCACCTGCCCGTCACGGACCAGGACGCAGCCGACCCTGGGATTGGGCTCGGTGGTGTAGAGCCCCAGGGTGGCCAAGCGCAGGGCCTGGGCCATGTAGGTGTAGTCGGCGGCGGTGCTCGTCACTTGCGTTTGCCCTTGCCCTTGGGTTGCGGGTCCTCGACCGGCGGATCGAGCCCTTCGAGCAGATCGAGTTGGTGGCGACGCACCTCGGGGGTGGGCTGCAATTCGAGGCGATCGATCTCCTCGCGGAAGGCGTTGACATCCTCGAACTTGCGGTAGACGGAGGCAAAACGGACATAGGCGACCTGATCCAGGCCCCGCAGCTCGTCCATCACCAGCTCGCCGATGCGCCGGGACGAGACCTCCCCCTCCCCCCCGCTGACCAGGCGTCGATTGATGCGCGCCACCGCCGCCTCGACCTGCTCCAGCCCGACTGGTCGCTTCTCCAGCGCCCGCATCAGGCCACTGCGCAGCTTGCGCCCATCGAAGGGCACGCGGCTGCCGTCGCGCTTGACCACCCGCGGCAGGTTGAGCTCCGCCGCCTCGAAGGTCGTAAAACGCTCGGCGCACACCACGCACTGGCGACGACGGCGCACCTGATCGCCCTCACCGAACAGGCGGGAATCGACCACCCGCGTATCTTGGGCTCCGCAGAAGGGGCAACGCATGACGCTTAAGGTCCTGTCAGTCGGTAAGGGCGGATTAAGGCGATGTATATGGGGAAGTTTTCAGTTTTCAGTTTTCAGTACGAGTTTGTTGCTGCTGGACAATTTGAAATCCGGAAACGAAGAACCGACGCGCGACAGGTCTAAGCCACCCTGCCGTCGAGCGGGTCTCGCTCCTGGAGGCACCGCTCGCGGAGCCGTTCCGGTCCCGCACATGTAGACCAGCCAGGATGCGGCATCACTGCCCGGGCGAGGACCCGCAGGGGTAAATGCGCGCCAGAATCTTCGGCACCACTTGGTCCACTGGGGCAGAGCGGTCCTGATGTGTCCGCAACTGCGCCAACACCTGGGCGGCAATACGCTCGACCGGCTCGGCCGACGGCACGCACCAACGGGCCACCTTGACCGCCTCGGGCTTGCAGGCACAGGGGGCGGCATACCATTCACAGAGGGCCGCATCCACGCCCCGATTACCCTGGGCCTCTCCCCTGTCGCAAGCGGCCAGCAACTGTCCCACTGTGGGACCGGCGCTCACGGACATGCTGCAAGCGAGGGCCGCCGGCAACAGGGGCCACATCGAACGCCTGGTGCGCGCACTGGACCTGGCGAAACTGGGCGGGAACCATGGATGGGGCATCGGCGAAACGTCCAAAGGGCTTGCGCGGAAGTCGCCGCAACGACTTGTCTTTCCAGCAGCTACTGGTCCGACCGTCCGATCGGCACCCCATGCTGTGGCGCAAGCATATCAGGTGGGGATTTGCGTCGAAACCAAGCAACGCCCTGCCGATTGCACTGGTTGGCCGCTTGCCCGCCATGGGGGTTAGAATGCCTGCCCGTTCTACCCTGGCCCGGGAGCCGATGCCCGCCTATGAAAATCATTATCCTGGGTGCCGGTCAGGTGGGCACCTCCGTGGCCGAAAGCCTGGTGTCCGAGGCTAACGAAATCACCATCGTCGATACCGACGTGCCGCGCCTGTCGCGCCTGGCCGATCGCCTGGACCTACGCGTGGTGGTGGGTAACGCGGCCCTGCCCTCGGTCCTCAAGCAGGCCGGGGCCGAGGACACCGACCTGCTCATCGCCGTAACCCAGAGCGACCAGACCAACCTTTGCGCCTGCCGCACGGCCAAGTCCCTGTTCAATGTCCCCACCCGCATCGCCCGGCTGCGCTCGGGAGACTATGCCGAGTACCCTCAGCTCTTGGAGACCAAGAACTTCGCGGTGGACTTCAGTATCTGCCCGGAGCAGATCGTCACCGACTACATCGTCAAGCTGATCGAATTCCCCGAGGCGTTGCAGGTCCTGGAGTTCGCCGACGGCTTGGTGAGCCTGGTGGCGTTGCGCGCCTTTGAAGGAGGCCCCTTGGTGGGCCACCCCATCGCCGAGTTGCGCGAACACATCCCGCATGTGGATGCCCGTATCGCAGCCATCTACCGCAAGGACCAGCCCATCGTCCCCGACGGCCAGACGCTGGTAGAGGCCGGCGATGAGGTCTTCTGTCTGGCCGCCTCCCGCGATATCCGGACCGTCATGAGCGAACTGCGCCGCCGTGATCGCCCGACGCGGCGCATGCTCATCGCCGGCGGCGGCAACATCGGCGAGCGCCTCGCGGTGGCCACCCAAGGGCGCTACAACGTGAAGATCGTCGAATCCAATGAGACTCGCGCCAAGGTCCTCGGGGCGCGTCTGAGCGACACCCTGGTCCTGATCGGCGAGGCGACCGACGAGACCCTGCTCGAGGCCGAGGGCATCGACGACATGGACTTCTTCCTCGCTCTGACCAACGACGATGAGAACAACATCCTCTCGGCCCTCCTAGCCAAGGGCTTGGGGGCACGACGGGTGCTGGCCCTGATCAACCGCAGGGTCTATGTGGACCTGGTCCAGGCAGACAGGATCGACATCGCCATCTCCCCCGCCCAGGTCTCGATCGGCACCCTGCTCGCCCATGTGCGCAAGGGCGACGTGGCGGCGGTACACAGCCTGCGCCGCGGGGCGGCGGAGTCCCTGGAGGTGGTCGTGCACGGGGATCGCAAGACCTCCCGGGCGGTAGGCCGACGCATCGAGGAGCTCAAGCTGCCCCACGGAGTGACCGTGGGCGCCATCGTGCGCGGCCCGGCGCCAGAGCCAGGTAAGGCAGAGACCCGCAAGGTCATCATCGCCCACCACGACACCCTGGTAGAGGCCGACGACCACCTGATCCTGTTCCTCATCAGCAAGGATCTGGTGCGCAAGGTCGAGCGCTTCTTCCAGGTCGATGTGACCTTCTTCTGAATGCGCGCCTTCTACTCCGTCACCCAGGTGCTCGGGCGGCTGTTGCTGCTCTTCAGCCTGACCTACCTGCTGCCCATCGCCTGCGCGCTCTTCTACGGGGGCGAGGCCCTGCGGACCTTCTTGGTCAGCATGTTGGCCTGCATCGGGGCCGGCGCCCTGCTGCTGCTGGCCACCCGCGGTCACCGGGCCGAACTCAAGGCCAGGGACGGATTCATCCTGGTCACCCTGGCCTGGACCCTGACCGCGGCGATCGCCAGTATCCCCTTTATGTTGCATCATGATCTGGCCTTCACCGACGCCTTCTTCGAGGCCATGTCCGGGCTCACTACCACCGGGGCCACCGTGATGTCGAACCTGGACGGCCTGGCACCGTCCATCAACCTCTGGCGCCACGAGCTGCAATGGCTGGGGGGCATGGGGATCATCGTCCTGGCCGTGGCCATCCTGCCCATGCTGGGGGTCGGCGGCATGCAGTTGCTGCGCGCCGAGCTGCCGGGTCCGATCAAGGACAGCAAGCTCACCGCCCGCATCGGCGACACCGCGGCCATCCTCTGGTCCGTCTACCTGGCATTCACCGTCGTCTGCATGCTGGCCCTGAAGCTAGCCGGGATGAGCTGGTTCGATGCCGTCTGCCACGCCTTCTCGGCACTCAGCATCGGGGGCTTCTCCACCCACGACGCCAGCATCGGCGGCTTCGACTCCCTGGCCATCGAGGTCATCCTGATGGTCTTCATGGTCATCGGGGCCCTGAACTTCGCTACCCATTTCACCGCTTGGCACGAACGCGATCTACGCCCTTATTGGCGCGACGCCGAGGCCAGGGGCGTGTTGGCGGTGCTGGTCGCGAGCTGCCTGGGGTGCACCGCCTACCTGTGGCTCATGGGGACCTACGACGACCCGCTGACCAGCCTGCGCTATGTGAGCTTCAACGTCATCTCCGTCGCCACGTCCACCGGTTACTCCAGCACCGACTACGAGCAGTGGCCACTCTTCGTGCCCTTCCTGATGATCTTCCTGGCCGGCATCACCGCCAGTTCCGGCTCCACTGGCGGCGGCATCAAGATGATCCGCACCCTGGTCCTGGCCCGCCAGGGTATCCGCGAGTTATCGCGGCTGATCCACCCGACCATGGCCGCCCCGATCACCGTGGGCGGGGCGGAGATCCCCAACGCCGTGGTCTTTGCCATCCTGGGGTTCATCTTCCTGTACTTCATGAGCGCGCTGGGGATCACCTTCCTGCTCCTGCTCGGCGGCCTCGACTTCGTCACCGCCTTGTCCGCCTCCGTCGCCTGCATCAACAACATCGGCCCTGGGCTGGGCGAGGTCGGCCCCGCCGACAACTACGCGGGTCTGACCCACTACGAGACCTGGGTCTGCAGCTTCGCCATGCTCCTGGGGCGCCTGGAGATCTTCTCTTTGCTGGTCTTGTTCACCCCGCAGTTCTGGCGCAAGTAATCCCCTCCCCCAGCTGGACGCCAGCTCCACCTGCGCCTAACCCAGTGCGTCTATCGGGCGCCGCAGGCCCGCTGCCGCGCATAGCGGTAGGCCAGAACGGCCAAGGTGACGAAGGTCAACGGGATGACGAACCAAACCATGACGGCAGCATAGGGCTCCGCCACCCCGTTGTGGGTGGCGTGCAGCACCAGCCAAACGGTGTAGGCGACATAACCGAGCAGGAACAGGCCGCCCTCCCAGCGGGCGATCAGGTGGCCGGTAAAGAAGATCGGCAGGCAGGCGACGGCCACGGCAACCATGACCGGCAGGTCCTGAGCCAACACAGTGGCGGACACCGGCACACCAGCCGGGGTCACCAGGGCCGACACGCCGAGCACCCCCGCCAGGTTGAAGATATTGCTGCCCACAACGTTGCCCACTGCGATATCCCGCTCGCCACGGATCGCAGCCAGAATAGAGGTTGCCACCTCCGGCAAGGACGTGCCCACGGCGACGATGGTCAGGCCGATAACCAGATCGCTCACCCCCAGCCAGGTGGCAAAGGCCACCGCAGCATCGACCAGCCAGCGCGACCCGAGGATCAGGAGCCCAACCCCGACCACGACCAGCCCCAGCTGCACGGCCCAGTGGCCGTCCCAGTCCTGAACGCCAGTGGCGCCCAGCGACTCGTCATACTCGACCAAGACATCCGATGGCTGGGCGCCACGCGCCTGGACGACGAGAAACACGGTATAGACCAGTAGGAGCACAACCAGCAAGACCCCATCGATGGCGCTCAGTCCGCCGTCCGATGCCAACCCCCAGACCAGCAGGGAAAGACCGATCATGATCGGCACCTCCTGGCGAATGAGCTGCTGATTGACCAGCAAGGGCACGATCAGCGCCGAGGCCCCAAGGATGAACAGAACATTGAAGATATTGCTGCCCACCACATTGCCGAGGGCGATGTCGGATTGGCCGGCCAGACCGGATTGAATCGATACTGCGAACTCCGGAGCACTGGTGCCAAAGGCGACCACAGTCAGGCCAACCACCAGGGACGAGATGCCAAACGAGGCGGCCAGCCGCGAGGCCCCGCGAACGAGCAGTTCCGCACCGACGACCAAGACCACGAGTCCAAGAAGGAACCATACGATAGGCATAACGACGCTCCAGGAAAATCCGAACCAAGACAAATTGGGCTGGTCAGGCCGCTCTAGATTGGAGGCCCTGGCCTGTTCTTTACCCTCACGCCACATCCGCCAGCAGATCAAGCCCTAGACTGGGCTCGCGAGCCGTCCGACCTCGGGAGTATGCTAGTCACCCGCGCCGACTGAGGCGCCCACCCAGCCCCCACGGAGAACACCCATGTCGGGACCAACCGCCCGAGATGTCATGGACCCCAACCCGACCGTCCTCTCCGCCACGGATACGGTCAAAAAGGGCATCGATTACATCATGGAAAACCGCTTCCGCAATGTCCCCATCGTCGACGACCAGGGCTGCTACCTGGGCGTCTTCGGGGTCAGCTGCCTGCTGCGCCTGGTGCTTCCCAAGGCTGCCCTCATGGATCAAGGCCTCACGGACCTGTCCTTCGTGTCCGACGACCTGAGCGATCTGCGCCGCCGCCTCAAGGAGTCGGAGGACCAGCCGGTGACCATCTGCATGAGCGACGAGTCGACGGTGCTCCCCCCGGACACCCCGCTGGTGGAGACCCTGCTGGCGCTTTACAAGACCCGCCGCAGCATTCCCATCGTCAATCCGGACGATCGGCACCTCCTCGGGGTGGTGTCCTACTGGGACGTCGGCAAGGCCATCCTGGCCCAGGATGCCTGATGGATAGCACGGATGCCGCCGCACTGTGTGCACGGCCCTCTCCTGGCTTGCCAACGGTGCCTTCGCCACTGCTGATGCCCCTGTGAAGCGCCTTGGCATCGTCATTGCCGACCTATACCAAGGGGCATGATCAGCTTGAACGAGCGGACTCCGGGCCCTTAGATGCGAACCCTATTGCGTGTCATCCAAATCCTCGGACGACTGTTACTGGTCTTTAGCCTGACCTATCTGCTGCCCATCTCCTGTGCGTTGATCTACGCGGACGGGACCTTTCCCACCTTTTTCGACAGCATGCTCGCCTGTATTGGCGTAGGCGGTCTCTTGGTGGTGGCCACCCGTCGCCATAGCGCCGAGCTCAAGGCCAGGGATGGCTTCGTCCTGGTCACCCTGGCCTGGACACTGACGGCGGCCATTGCCACGGTGCCCTTGATGCTGCACCAGCACATGTCCTTCACGGACTCTTTCTTTGAAACCATGTCCGCGCTCACCACCACCGGGGCAACGGTCATGGTCGGGTTGGAGGACCTGCCCCACGCCATCAACCTCTGGCGCCACGAGCTGCAATGGCTTGGGGGCATGGGCATCATCGTCCTCGCGGTGGCCATCCTGCCCCTGCTAGGAGTGGGCGGCATGCAGCTGTTGCGTGCGGAGGTTCCGGGCCCGATCAAGAACGCCAAGCTCACCGCCCGCATCAGCGACACCGCGGCCATCCTCTGGACCGTCTACCTGGGCATCACCATCGCCTGCATCCTCGCCTTGCACCTGGCGGGGATGGGTTGGTTCGATGCTATCTGTCACGCCTTCTCGACCCTGAGCCTGGGCGGATTTTCCACCCACGATGCCAGTGTCGGCTTCTACCAGTCCCCAGCCATAGAGGCCGTCCTGACCGTCTTCATGCTCGTCGCGGCGCTCAACTTCGCCACCCATTTCACCGTCTGGCGCGAACGCAGCCTGCGCCCCTACTGGCGCGACGCCGAGGCGCGTGGCGTGCTGGGTCTGCTCGGGCTGAGCAGCCTGGGCCTGGCGATCTATCTCTGGTCGATCGGCGTCTACCCGGACCTAAGCACCTCACTGCGCTACCTGACCTTCAACCTGGTCTCCGCCGCGACGACCACCGGATACGCCAGCACCGACTACGAGGCCTGGCCGCTGGCTGTCCCCTTGTTCTTGATCGTCCTATCGGGGATCTCGTCCAGCTCCGGGTCCACCGGGGGCGGGATCAAGATGATCCGCACCCTGGTCCTAGCCCGACAGAGCGGCCGCGAGCTGTCCCGACTGCTCCACCCGACCCAAGCCGCCCCCATCACCGTGGGCGGCATGGAGATCCCCAACACCGTGGTCTTTGCCATCCTCGGATTCACTCTGTTGTATGTCCTGAGCGTCGTCGTGATGACCTTCCTGCTCGCCTTCGCCGGACTCGACTTCCTCACCGCGGTCACCGCCGTGATTGCCTGTATCGACAACCTCGGCCCAGGCCTCGGGCTCGTCGGACCCTCCGAGAACTATGCCTTCATGACCGATTACCAAACCTGGGTGTGCAGCTTCACCATGCTACTGGGACGATTGGAGATCTTCTCGGTGCTCATCCTGTTCACCCCGCAGTTCTGGCGCAAATAGCACCGTGAAGCCAGGCCCTGGCACCTGTATATTTGGCCCCTCGCGGCATCACTAATCAATTTCATAAGGGGCATATCGTGGAAGCAATCTCCGACTTCGTGGGCGCAATCAACGGCTGGGCCTGGGGCCCGCCGATGCTGCTGTTGATTCTCGGCACCGGCCTAATGCTGATGCTCGGCCTAGGCTTCATGCCCTTGCGACGCATCGGTTACGGGTTTCGGATGCTGTGGTCAGGCCGCAAACAGCAGGGCGAGGGTGACATCACCCCCTTCAATGCCTTGATGACCTCCCTGTCCGCAACCATCGGCACGGGCAACATCGCCGGTGTCGGCACGGCCATCGCCATTGGCGGCCCTGGGGCCCTGTTCTGGATGTGGTGCACGGCCCTCGTCGGGATGGCTACCAAATATGCCGAGGCGGTGCTGGCGGTGAAGTACCGCGAGGTGGATGAGCAAGGCAACCACGTCGGTGGCCCCATGTACTACATCAAGAACGGGCTCGGCAGGCGCTGGACCTGGATGGCCTTCACCTTCGCCATTTTCGGCGCCATGGCGGGCTTCGGTATCGGCAACGGGGTGCAGGCGAATTCCGTCGCCGATGCGCTGGAGACGAAATTCCATATCGACTATTGGGTCACCGGGGTGGTGATGGCCGTCCTGGTTGGGCTTGTCCTGATCGGCGGCATCAGGTGGATCGCCAAGGTCGCGGGCAAGCTCGTACCCTTCATGGCCATCGCCTATCTCCTCGCCGGCTTGGTCGTGCTGGCGATGAATGCCGGCGAAGTCCCCGGGGCCATCGTCGATATCGTCCGCTACGCCTTCACCCCGAGCGCCGAGGTCGGCGGTTTCGCCGGTGCCGCGGTGATGCTGGCCATTCGGTTCGGCGTCGCCCGGGGCATCTTCTCCAACGAGGCCGGGCTCGGCAGTGCGCCCATCGCCCATGCCGCCGCCGGGACCGACAACCCGGTGCGTCAGGGTACCGTGGCCATGCTCGGCACCTTCATCGACACCCTCATCATTTGCACCATCACGGGCCTGGTCATTGTCACCTCAGGACAGTGGAAGGTGGAAAACCCGGAGTACACCCAATGTGTCGCCCGGGGTGGGGTGCAGGAACAGGTCATCACCTCATCCTGGGGCATCGAGCAGACGAAAAACTCCTGCACCATCGGCGCCCCTGGCGCCGAACAGAGCTTCGACAAGGTTCAGACCGGGGCGAGCCTGTCGGCAGCTTCCTTCTCCAGCGAGCTGCCCGGCGTCGGCGGCTATATCGTCACCATCGGTCTGGCCCTGTTCGCCTTCACGACCATTCTGGGCTGGAGCGTCTACGGGGAGCGGTGTGTCGAGTTCCTCTTTGGGGTCAAGGCCATCATCCCCTTCCGCATCCTCTGGGTGGCGGCAGTCCCGGTGGGCGCGACCGTCAGCCTCGACTTTGCCTGGCTCCTGGCGGATACCCTCAATGCCTTGATGGCGCTGCCGAATCTGATCGCCCTCTTGCTGCTAAGCCCGGTCGTGTTCAAGGTCACCAAGGCGTATTTTGCCAATCGGAGGGATTAGCCAAACACTGATCGGCTGTTGGTCAGTTTGCGCCCCACGCTGGGCCTGACCCCAGCCCGTAGGATGGCGGTGAGCGCAGCGAACCGCATCCTACGGGCTGAAGAAACGCGATAAACGCACGTATTGAGTACCAGACCATCATCCACGAGGGCCAGCCAGCCTTCGTCCTGGTGCCCATCGTCGACTGGGAGAGGGTGCGCCCCTTGGTGTGCATCAGGCATGGGAAAAGGCTAGGGACGTAACCGCCTCGGCAAACAAGTCGCCGAGGCGGCTCCCAGGCGGGTTACCAGAAGGGGATGAATCCGGCGGAACCCTGCACTATTCGAGGAACATCACGCCGACCTTCCGGGCGTTTACGCCCAAGTCCTTTACCCAGCGGATCTGGGACAGCAGAGGTGCGAGACGACCTACCCGGATCATGCACTCCGTGTCCGGGCCAATGTGGTCCCGTGACAGCACAACAATCCCGCAACCCTGCAAAGACTCATCTGTAACCAACGCGGCGATGGTCGGTTTGAAGTCACGCTTGTCGCCCTGCACGTTGGGATCGATCCACGCGATGGTCCCCTCGTCGGGAGGAAAACGCCGAGACGTACGAGCTTCATCAAGCATTGTCTTACCCTCCCGGAACTACTTGGACTAGGGACCATACCTATGCTCTTAAAGTTTAGCGTGGCCGGCTCCAGGGCGCACACTTTTGTTGACAACTTTTATTGTCGCAACCCTCACCTACGAGCGCCCCCGCTCAACGCCCTGTAGACGAGAGCAGATCCCGCTTTAGGATCGCGCAGAGGCACCGGTCGCATGCTTCTTCAACCGCTCTTTGTGGTCCCGAAGCAGGCTCAAGGTATCCACCACATAGGCCCGCGATGAAATGTCTTGATCGACATATCGGTTCAGCAGGTCGAGCCACCGCTCATGGATCTCGCAGGTCGTCGCATCGTCCTGCCCTTCCAGCGGGCAGTCCGGACAACGGCTGGACGGCGCCTGCTGGGCGGCAGCCTTCTCGTGCCATTTCCTGCGGAAGACCTGTGCATTTTGCATGATCCACTCCAGGGCACGCTCCTGCCGCTGGTCCTCTGGATAGTCCTTCACGTGATCGCAGATCTGTTCGCATTGATGGCGTAGAAAGGCCTCCTCCGAGACCTTCTGGTCTGTGCAACAGGCGGCGAATCGCGCAATCAACGCGAGCATTGGATCGTCGATGGAAAAGACACTCACAGCCACCTCCCGCAGGAATCAACGCGCCTGCGACTCGCCCACGGCCTCACCGCCTGCCGCTTCGTCCGGCTCGGCGTGCAACTGCCCTAGGGCATTATAGTCGTCCAGAATGGCATAGATGGCCGGCACCAGGAACAGGGCGGCGACCGTGGCCGTGGTCAACCCAAAGGCGAGGCTGGCGGCCAGCGGGATCAGGATCTGGGCCTGGAGGCTCTGTTCCAGCAACAAGGGCGCCAGACCCGCCACGGTGGTAATGGATGTGAGCAGGATGGGCCGGAAGCGGGCCCGTCCGGACTCCTTCGCCGCCTCGAGCACCGAGACCCCTCGCTCCCTCGCCTCGCGGATGAAGACCACCAGCAGGATGGAGTCGTTGACCACCACGCCGAACAGGGAGGCCATGCCGACCATGCTGGGCATGGTCAGGTCCAGGCCCAGGGCCATGTGCCCGAAGACGACCCCGATCAAGGCCATGGGGATAACGGCCATGACGGTCAACGGTGCCAGATAGCCCCGGAATTGCAGGGCCAGCAAAATATAGACGCCGACCATGCCGAGCAGGACGTTGCGGATCAGGGACTTGCCGGTCTGGCCGGCCTCGTCGCTCTCGCCCTGCACTTGCCAGCGTACCTCCGGGTAGTGCTCCGCCAGCACCGGCTGGAAGTCCCGTTGAGCCAGGGCGACCAGCTCCTGGGCATTGGCCAGGTGGCGGTCGATGTCGCCCTGGATAGTCACCGCCCGGTGCCGGTCGATGCGATGGATGCGCGCCCAGCCCCGCACCTCTTCGATGGTCGCCACCTCCGCAAGGGGGACCTGGGCCCCGTTGCGGCCCGTCACCACCAGGCCCTCCAGGTCGTCCGGCCCGAGCCGGTCGTCGGCCGCCAGGCGCAACTCCAGTTCGTAGCGTTCCGGGCCCACTGGGAACTCGTCGATGATCTGACCCTGGAAGGCGGTGCCCACCTGATCGGCCACACCCCGGGCATCGAGCCCCAGGGTGCCGGCCTCCGGGCGCAGCCGCAGCCGGTATTCGCGCTTGCCCGGGCGCAGGTCGTCGGTCAGGTCCTGCACCCCGGCGTACTGGTTCAGCCACGCTTGTAGCTCCAGGGAGGCGGCCTTGAGCCGCTCCAGGTCGTCACCCTTGAGGCGCAGATCGATGGCGCGCCCGGCGGGTCCGAAGGCGGGCTCGGTGAACTTCAGGGCGATGACGTCCGCCAGGTCGCCGGTCTCCTCCCGCCAGGCGGCGATCACCTCGTCCAGGGGGGCATCGCGCACCTCGGCCCCGAGCAAGTCCACCACCACCCGGGCCACATGGGGGCCGGACTCGTAGGCGTCGGGATTCTGGCCATAAATCAAGGTGACGTGCTGGACCAGGTCTTGGTCATCCGGTTGTCGGGGCCGGAAGCGGTCATCGACCCGCCCCAGAGCCGCGGTCACCTGGCCCACCACCTGCTCGGTACGGGCCAGGGGCGTGCCCTGGGGCAGCAGGACCCGTACCTCCAGCACGTCGCCGTCCAGCTCCGGGAAGGCGACGAACTTCAGAAAACCGCCGGCGGGCATGGCCACCGCCAAGAGCAGCAGCATCAGGGCCAGGCCCAGGGTCAGGTAGCGGTGGTCCACAGCGGCGTCCAGTGTGGGGCCGAACCAGCGGTCGCGAAAGCGCCCGAAGCCGGACTCGAAGCGTCGGCGGAAGCGCGCCTCGAACCCGTTCGGGTTCCCGGGCTTGGCCAGGGCATGGCCAAGGTGGCTGGGCAGGATCAGAAATGCCTCGATCAGGCTCACCGCCACCACCAGGATCAGCACGATAGGGATGACCCTGAGCACCTGCCCAAGGTTGCCTGAGATGAAGGCCAGGGAGCCGAACACTAGGATGGTGGTAGCGAAGGACGACAGGACCCCGGGCAGCACCTGACGGGTCCCGTCGATGGCGGCCCGCATGGGCGTGTCACCCTTGGCCAGACGGGCGGCGACGTTCTCGGCGATGACGATGGCGTCGTCCATGAGCAGGCCGACACCGATCAGCAGCCCCACCATGGACAGCATATTGATGGTGACGCCCAGGTGGGGCAGCACGAACAGGGCCCCCAGGAAGGACACAGGCAGGCCCATGGTGACCCAGAAGCTGTACCTGGCCCCGAAGAACAGCCATAGGGTGAGGAAGACCAAGGCCAGACCCTGGAGACCGTTGCTTACCAGCATCTGTAGCCGGTCGCGCACCAGGGAGGAGCGGTCCTGGGTCAGGGTGAGGCTGACGCCCTCCGGGGCCAGGGCCTGCTCGGCGGCGACGAACTGGGCCACCGCGTCATAGACCTTGAGCGTGTCCTCGACGCGGGTCTTGGACACATTGAGCACGGCCGCGCGCCGCCCATCGAACAGGACCTTGTCCTCGTCGCGTTCGAAGCGGTCGGTGATGGTGGCGATCTCGCCCAGGCGGATGACGGCACCACTCGTGCCGGAGATCGCCACCAGGTCGCGCAGGGCGTCCACATCTTTGCGCTGGTCGTCGAAGCGCAGCAGCACGTCCTCGTCGCCCCCCTCGATGCGCCCCACCGGCCGGCCGACGCTCTGACGCTGGATGGCCTGGGCAATATCCGCAGCAGACAGGCCATAACGGCGCAGGCGCTCCGCGGGTATCTCGATGCGGATTTGGTGGTCCGAGAAGCCGACCACCTCCACCTCCGCCACGCGCCCCAACCCCAAGAGCCCGGCCTTGAGCCGCTCGGCATAGGCCTTCAGGGCCACCGGGTCATCCGGCCCGGTGACGGCCACAGAGATCACCGCGTCGGTGCGCGCCAGCTCGCGGACCACCGGGGGTTCGATCCCGTCCGGGAAGTCGTCGATGGCGTCCACCTCGGACTTCACATCGTCCAGAAAGCGGAACATCTGGGCCCCCTCGCGCATCGAAACCGTGGCGGTGCCCAGTCCCTCGCGAGCGTCGCAACGCATCTCGTCCAGGTCGGAGATGCCCTCCAGGCTATCCTCCAAACGGCGGCAGAGTGCGTCCTCCACCTCCTCTGCCGTCGCCCCCGGGTAGAGGATGCGCACCTCCACGTCCTGGTTCTTGATCTGGGGAAAGGTCTCGCGCTGGAGCCCCGACAGGGAGACCAGGCCAAGAATCATGATGGCGGCCATGAACAGATTGGCCGCGGTGGGGTGGCGGGCGAACCACTCGATCATGGTTTGCCCCCAGCCCTGGCCAGCAGGGCCTCGGCCAGGGCCGTATCGAGCTCAGGCCGCAGGGCCATGCCCTCCACCGCCGGTATCGGATCCGAGACCAGCACCCGATCCCCAGCCGCCAGCCCGTCGCCGATCACACTCACCCCCGCCTGACTGAACAGGACCGTCACCGGGCGGCGGCGCAGCCGGTCGTCCGCGTCGGCGATCAGCACCGTGCCATTACGCACCGCGGACCTGGGTACCAGCAGGGACCCGGCCCGGGGCCGGCCATGCAGCACCGCCTTGACGAACATCCCCTTGGCCAGGGGCGGGCGGTAGCCGGGGATGACCTGGTCGTAGGGCCGGTCCACCGAGACCACGACACCCACGGTGCGGGTGTCCGCGTCCAAGGCGTCGCTGATGCGCTCGAGGCGCCCCTCCCATTCGGCCACGATATCCCCAAGCTCCAGCTCGACTCGGGCGCCGATGGCCCCCAGCTCCGCACGCATGGTCTCCGTCCCCAAGGCGGGGGCCTGCTCCAGATCGCGACCCAGGAACAGCCTGCGCATAGCGCCCATGGGGACCTGAGCGACCACCTCCACCCGGTCCAGGGAATCCCCCTCCAGCAGGCTCGACCCTACCGGGACGTACTGGGCCAGCTCGACCTTGACCTTGGCCAGACGCAGGTCGAAGGGGGCGCGGATGGCGGTACGCTCGATATCCAGCCTGACCTGGTCGATACGCGCCTCCAGAAGGTGCCGCTGGGTGGGGATCAGGGCCAGGGTATTGCGCATATTCTGTACCGCCGTGCTAGCGGTCAGGCTCGTGCGCTCGGCCTGGTCGGCGGCGCTCTTGGATGCCGTACCCTTGTCCGCGAGGCTCCGATTGCGGGCCAGCTCGTCCTCCGCCAGGGCCAGGCTGCGCTCCTCCAGGGCCAAAGAGGCGGCGGCGTTGATCGCCTGCACCTCCAACTCCGCCAACTGCGCCTGGGCCTCGGCCAGGGCCAGCTCGTAGTCCACCGGGTCGATGCGCACCAGCAGCTCGCCCTCCTTGACGAACTCCCCATCGTCCAGGCGCGGGTGGGTCTCGATCACCCGCCCCGCCACCTGGGCTACCGCCGTCCAGACCCGGGCCGGTTGGACCACCCCATAGCCCAGAGCCATGGGCGCCAGGTCCACCTGAGGCACGGCGATGACCCGCACCACCGGCGCCTGTGCCACCCGTTCGACCTTGGTCGGCGGGGATTTGCCACCAACCAGGATCGCCAGCACGACCACCCCGACGATCAGAGGTGGAATGAATAACAGTCGGCGCCAGAGGGGTTGGGAGGGGGTGGGGGCTGGGGTCACGATGGGACCTCCTTGGTATGAGCATCAGGGAATAGCGGCAGAGGCGTGCTCATTGCTCCTGCCGGAGGTCGTCGTCGAGTGCGGTGGGCCTGCCGACCGCCCCAAGGGCGGACGGCGCGTGTCGTGCAGTACCGCACCCGACCAGACCGCCAAAGAATGCCTCTTAGGCCGGGTTGAGGTACGAAACCCAGCGCATCGCGACCCGTAAGCCATTGATTGCTGGGTTTCGCAAGCTCAACCCAGCCTACCCGCTGGTCGACACCGTACCCGGCGGTCCCCGGAAGTATCCCATCATTGGAAACTGGGAAACTATTCGCCGGAGTCGGCTTCTGTAGTCTGGATGGAGCGCAGCGGAATCCTGGTGTTCGTAACTTCTCAAAAAGGCGGAGCAGCCAGCCGTCGTAGGGTGGGTCAAGCGAAGCGGACCCACCAAAGCCACGGGCATCGGCGGATCCGTCGCTGCGCTCCTTGATCCGCCCTACAAATTTGCCCTGGGTTATTGAGAAGTCCGTCGCGAATACTTGCCCAATCTGTTGGGCCAGGAGCCGATACCCTCCGGATCACGACGCCCGCACTACCTCCGGCCGGGCAAACCACCGGCCCAGCCGGACATGGAAGGACTCATGTACAGAGAGCAAGGCTGGGGTAAAGACCAGGACCAGCACCGTGGCAAAGCCCACCCCGAAGGCCAGAGACACCGCCATGGGGATCAGGAACTGGGCCTGGAGGCTGGTCTCGAAGATCAGCGGCCCAAGGCCCACCACCGTCGTGGCCGAGGTCAGCAGCATGGCCCTCAGGCGCGAGCACGCGGCCTCCACCAGGGCGGCATCCACCTCCATGCCATCCCGGCGCAGGTCCTGGTACATGCTGACCAGGATGATGGCGTTGTTGACCACGATCCCGGACAGCCCGAACAGGCCGAACAGGGACAAGATGGTCAGGTCGATATGCAACAGCCAGTGGCCGATGATGGCCCCCACCAAGCCGAGGGGGATGGAGGTCATGACCACCAGGGGCCAACCCCAACTGGAAAAGACCGCGGCCAGGATCAGGAAGATCATGCCCAGCCCCAGGACCAGGCCAAGGCCCATGTCTCCCAGGGTCTCGCGCTGGTCGGCGGCACGCCCTTCGAAGCTATAGGTCACCCCATAGCGCGTCACCAGGGGCGGCAACAGGTCCTGCTCCAAGGTCTGACGCACCATGTCCGGGGTGTTCTGGGCGCGGTCGATGTCCGCGGTGACCTCCACCGCCAGGCGCCCGTCGGCATGGCGCAGGGCCTCGAAGCCACGCCTGGTGTCCCAGTCCGCCACCGTATCCAGGGGCACGAATTGGCCGTCCGCCAGGCGGATGCGCAACTGCTCCAGGGCATCGAGCCGGGTGCGCTCCGCCCGCGGCAAGAGGACGCGCACCTCCAACTCGTCCTGCCCGACCTGGACGAGCTGGGCCAGGTGGCCGTCAAAGGCCGCGCGCAACTGGGTGCCCAGGAGCTGGGTGGTCACCCCCAGCGCCTGGCCCGCCGGCGAGACCCGATAGATGAGCTGCTCGCGACCGAAGGGCATGTCGTCCACCATGTCCGAGACCCCGCCGACCCCCTCCAGCCCCTGGGCCAGGTCAAGGGCTGCGGCCTTCAGGGCCTGGGGGTCGTCGCCGGTCAGGCGCACATTTACATCCCGCCCCGGCGGGCCGGCGCGGCGCGCCGAGATGGCCAGGCTTTCCAGCCCGGCGGGCATGACCACGTTGCGCCGCCAGGCGGCGAGGAAGGTCTCGTTGCGCACGCTACGGGCCTCGGACGGCACGAGCTGCACCAGCACCGAGGCGAGCTGGTCGCCCTGGGCTGCGCCCCCATGTGCGACCGACACCGTGGTCCCCAAGCGCGCCACCGCCGCGTCCACCAGGCCGCCGCCCAGCTCCCGGTCGGTGACCCGGAGGCTCCGCTCCAGCTCGCCGAGGAAGGCGTCGCTTTGGTCCCGCGGGGTGCCGGCCACGAAGGTGGCATTGGCAAAGACGATCTGGCCCTCCGGCGTTGGGAAGAAGACGAAGGCGATGCGCCCGCCCGCCAGCAGACCCACCGCCAAGAGCATCAGGACCGCCACCAGGCTGACTGTGACCCAGCGTCGGCGCACCGCGGCGGTGACCAGGGGCCGGTAGAGCCGGTCGCGGAACCGATCGAAACCGGCGTCCACCCGTTGCCGCCAGCGTGGCGGCGCCTCCCGGGCCTCGTGACTGAAGGCCGAGCGCAGGTGGGCCGGCATGACCAGGAAGACCTCTGCCAGGGAGGCGATCAACACCATCATGGCGACGAAGGGGATGTCGCCCAGGATGTTGCCCATGACCCCGCCGACCATCATCAGGGGCAGGAAGGCGGCCACCGTGGTCAGGGCCGAGGCGGTGACCGGCCAGAACATGCGCCTCGCCCCCGCGATGGCCGCCTCGGCGGGGCCCAGGCCCTGGCGGAAGCGGGTCTCGGCATACTCGCCGATGACGATGGCATCGTCGTCGATGATGCCGAGTGTCAGCAGGAGCCCGAACAAGCTGATCATGTTGATGGTCCCGCCGAAGGCCCAGAGCAGGGCCAGGGCCGCGAGATAGGCGATGGGGATGCCCATGGCCACCCAGAGGGCGACGCGCCCTGGGAGAAAGACGAACAGGATGATCAACACCAGCACCAGGCCCTGGATGCCGTTGTGGGTCAAGAGATCGATACGGTCGCGGATGAGCTGCCACTGCTCGTCGAAGATCTTGAGCTGAATCGATGGGGGCAGGGTCGGCTTGGTGTCCTGGAGCCATTGATCGAAGGTTTGGGCTGCTCGCAGGGAGTGGCCGGTCTCGGCCCGTTGCACCAGCATCTCGACCGTCACTTCGCCCTGGGGTTTGACGCTGTCTGTCTCCACCTCGCGCAGGGTCAGGGAGCTGGGCCTGGGCTCGCGCAGGATGGTCGCCACGTCCCCCAGGCGCACCAGGGCGTTGCCGTCGCTCACCACGGCCAGGTCCTCGAAGCCCACGGCGTCGCGGCGCTGCTCCAGGCCGCGGATCTCGCGGGCCCCATCGGCCTCCCCGGCGAGCCCGGAGGGCAGGTCCTGGGCCAGACTCCCGACCTGCCGGCCGATGCCATCCAGGGACAGGCCCAGGGTCTCCAGGGTGCGCCCCGGGACCTCGATGGCGATGCGCTCCTCCGGCAACCCGGAGATGTCTACCCGGTCGATGCCCCTGGCCAGGAGCTCACGCTCGAACTGGCGCACCCAGGGGCGCAGGTCCGAAAGGCTCGGCCCCGAGACCAGCAGTCGGGCCACGGACTCGTAACGCGAGACGCGGCTCACCTGGGGGGTCTCGGCGTCCTTGGGCAGGTTGCGGAACTCGTCCACCCGCTGGCGGACCTGGTCCAGGGCGAGCAGGGCGTCGGTCCCCTCGTTCAGCTCCAGGGACAGGCTCGCGATCCCCTGGGTGGAGGTCGAGGTCAGCTTCTTCAGGTCATCGACGGTCTTGAGGCGCTCCTCCAGGGGAATGACGATGCCGTTCTCCACGTCCTCCGCGGAGGCCCCGCTCCAGACCACCCGGACCGAGATCACGTCCAGGGCGAAGCTGGGGAAGAACTGGATGTTCATCCGCGCCAGGGCCAGGCCCCCTGCCACGAAGATGAGGATCATCAGCAGGTTGGCCAGGAGCCCATGACGGGCGAAGACTGCGATCAGGCCGCGCCTCATGGCCTGGTTGCCGCCTGAGTCGCCGCCTGGGTCTCGGCCTGGGCCTGGCCCTGAGCCAGCCCCTGGGCCTCACCGACCTCCTCCACCTTTAGCCCATCCACCGCATTTGGCAGGTGGGTGACCATGACCCTGGCTCCGGGGCCCAGGCCCTGGGCCCGAACCAGGACCTTGCTCGCATCCTCTTCCACCAGCTCGCCCACCCGCTCGATGGGCACGTCCTGGAGCCGGCCATCCACCACCACAAAGATGCGCTCGCCCCCGTTGAGGGCGGCGAAGGGCAGGGCCATGGTATCGGCGGCCACCGGGCGCTCCAGGGTCAGATCGACGAAGGCCCCGAGGGGCAGATCGGCGTCCGGCTCCAGACGCAGCAGGGCATCCACCCCACGGGCGTCGGCCTCGCCGGCGATCCGGTCCAGGGTGGCCCCAAAGGTCCGCCCTGCGTGGCGGGCACGAGCGGTCAGGGTCTCGCCGGCGGCCAGGGCTGCCCGCAGCTCCTCGCTGCGGTCGCCGGGGATCTTGGCGCGCAGATAGAGCCCGTCGTGGGGATAGAGGGTGAGGATGGTCTGATTGGGCTGGAGCTGATCCCCCGCCGCCGCCTCCACCACCCCGATGCGGGCTGGATAGGGGGCGATGATCTCGCCGCGGGCGGCGTCGCGCTCGGCCTCCGCCAGCTTGGCCTGGAGCACCGCCAGGCGCGAGGGGTGCTCGGCGATGCCCTGTTCGCGCAGCGACACCGCCAGGCGAGCCCGAGCCAACTGTTCACTGGCCTGGTCCACGTCCGCCGCCGTACCCAGGCGCTGGGACTGGACCTTGTCCGCCCGGCCCAAGGCCGTCTCGGCCAGCGCCAACAGGGCCCGCTCCTGCTCCAATGCCTCTTGGTCATGGGAGAGCTTGAGCTCCTCCCGGGCCACCTCGGCACGGGCCTGGGCCAGGCGAGGCTCCAGATCCTGGGGGTCCATCTGGGCCAGCAGGGCACCGGCCGGGACCCGTTCGCCGTCGCGCACCAGGACCTTCAGCAGCCGGCCGGCCACAGGGGCCGAGGCGCGGATGCGATCCGGTGCCTCCACCCGGCCGAACAGGGCCAGCACGGGGCGGTGGGGGCCGGGGCTAACGGTCTCCGTCTCGACCCGCCAGACCCGCTCCTGGGGGGTGGCGGCAACAGGCTTGGGCCGGGTCGCCTTGAGGGCCATGAAGCCGGCGACGCCAAGCAGGACAATCAACAGTGGGAGGACTCGCCGCAGCATGCTGTGGGGGCTCTTCAGGCAGGGATCTGAGACATCGACCTAGGCCGAATAAGGTGGGGCATTGTCCCCGATGCACAAGGCCGCGGGAATGGCATTCCGCAATGGTGGGAGATTGGTGGGACACCACGCTGCCCCAAAGGACTCGCCGGACTGGCCGGCGGCACGCCTCACGACCGGCGAGACGCCGGTGAACCCAGTGCCGGCGAGACGCCGACGCTCGGGGTCGGCGCTCCAGACATGCTTTCCCGGCAACGGGCACGGATAAGACAATCGGCGGAGCAGCTACGGGGATTGTCCACCGGGCTGGCGGCCGGTCTGGCATGCACGGGGGTAAGGCCCCCTACAGGAGTACACATGACCGCGCTCCCCAACATCACCAGCAGAGGCTAGACCACTACCCCCAAAGCTCTGATGCAATTGCCGGATCGGGCCATCGCCGACCAGCGCGTGTCGGCCCCTGCCCGAAGAACATCCACCAAACAACGACCAGAAACAGGACCCAGATACCCAAGCGCCGCCTGGCCATAGGGCCTCAGTCCCTGTGGTCGCCGGCGGGTCCCACATTGGCATCGGGCCTGCCGCGGCGCCGCTGGGACAGGCGTTGGCGCCGTCGCACCAGGGTCAGCACAGGACCTGAGATCGCATAGGTCATAAAGCCCGCGAACAGGATTACCGGTGGGTGAATGAAGATCAGGGCAAAGACCAGCATGACCCCCACGGCCAGGACGAAGGGCACCCGGCCGTGAACATTGAGGTCCTTGAAGCTGTGGAAACGGAAGTTGCTCACCATGAGCAAACCGGACCCAACGGTCACTATAGCCACGAACCAGGACACACTGGCCCCAAGGATCTCGAAGTTGGCCCCGATCCAGACCATGGAGGCGATGATGCCCGCCGCCGAGGGGCTCGGTAGGCCCTGAAAATAGCGTTTGTCGGCAATGCCGATTTGGGTGTTGAATCGCGCCAGCCGCAAGGCGGCGGCGGCGGTGTAGACAAAGGCTGCGAGCCAACCGACCTTGCCCAGTCCACTCAGGGCCCATTGATAGGCCACCAGCCCAGGTGCGACGCCGAAGGCCACCATGTCGGAGAGGCTATCGTACTCTGCCCCAAAATCGCTCTGGGTGTGCGTCAGCCTGGCGACGCGCCCATCGAGCCCGTCGAGGATCATGGCGGCAAAGATGGCAATGGCCGCGGGCTCGAATCGCCCCTGATTGGCCGCCACCACGGCATAGAAGCCGGCAAACAGGGCGGCAGTGGTGAACAGATTGGGCAGCAGATAGATGCCCCGCGGTCGCTTGGGTCTCGGTACTTGTTCGTCCATCGCTTCAGGTCCGGCGGTTGGCAGGCAGGGGGAGTATACCGGCGGTCGGGGGCAGGCAACAGAAAGCCGGGTATCATGGCGGCCAGTGCCAAGACCCGTTCGTCCAGGGTTCAACCGGGGCGCAATCCGCATCCATCCGCCGGAGGGGTATTACCCATGCAGCAGGCCAAGCCCACACCGCCCAGCGACGACAAGCGCTGGAAGATCATCAACGCGACCATGCGCCGCAACGGCTACGCGGGTCACGCCCTGATCGAGGCGCTGCATGGCGTCCAGGATGCATTCGGCTTTCTCGACGAGGCATCCATGCGCTTCGTCGCCGAATCCCTGGACCTACCCCTGTCCAAGGTGTTCGGGGTGGCAACGTTCTACCACCTGTTCATGCTCAAACCCAAGGGGCGCCATGCCTGCGTGGTCTGCACCGGGACCGCCTGCTACATCAAGGGGGCGGGGGGTCTGATCGAGGACATCGAGCAGCGCTTCGGGGTCAACCCGGGCGAGACCACACCGGACGACGCACTGTCGGTCCTCAGCGCGCGCTGCGTGGGGGCCTGCGGGCTGGCCCCGGCGGTGGTCCTGGACGGCGAGATGCTGGGCAAGGTAACCGGCCCCGACCTGTTGGGCCGCTTGGAGGAGATCGCGGCATGAATCTCGACGACCTGGACGACATGGCCGAGCAGCTCCGAGCCGCTGACGCCGATGTGAACCACGAGCTACGGGTCTGTATGGCCGCCAGTTGCCAATCCTCCGGGGCCGGGGCGGTGATGGGCGCCCTGCAAGACGCGCTGCCCGAGGGGCAGGGGTGCAGGGTCAAAGGGGTCGGCTGCATGGGGCTGTGCTCCGCCGGGCCCCTGGTTGCGGTTGCCTCCCAGGGGGGCGCCGAGCCGGTCCTGTACCGGGAGGTGTCTGCCACCGATGCGCCGGAGGTCATCTCCGCCCTGGGTGGTGACCCGGTGGAGCGCCTGCACCAGCCCTTGGATGCCCCCTTCTTCGCCCGTCAGCAGAAGATCGTCCTCGAGAACTCCGGCGTCATCGACCCTGAGAGCTTCAAGGGCTATGTAGCGGTCGGCGGCTACGCCGGCATGGTCCAGGCCCTGACCGAGATGACCCCGACGGATGTCCTGCGGGAGATGACCGCCAGCGGCCTGCGCGGGCGCGGCGGCGGCGGCTATCCCACCGGGCTCAAGTGGTCCACCGTGGCCAAGATGCCAGCTGACCAGAAGTACGTCATCTGCAACGCCGATGAGGGCGACCCCGGGGCCTTCATGGACCGGGCGGTGCTGGAATCCGACCCCCACCGGGTTCTGGAGGGCATGGCCATCGCCGCCTACGCCATCGGCGCGAACAAGGGCTATGTCTACCTGCGTGCCGAGTACCCCCTGGCGGTGGAGCGGCTCAAGACCGCTATCCGCAAGGCCAAGCGCTCCGGCTTCCTGGGTGCCCACATCTGCGACACCCAGTTCAACTTCGAGGTCGAAATCCGCCTGGGCGCCGGGGCCTTCGTCTGCGGCGAAGAAACCGCGCTCATGGCGTCCATCGAGGGAGGTCGCGGGCAGCCGCGCCCGCGCCCACCCTACCCCGCCGAGTCCGGGCTCTGGGGGGCGCCGACCCTGATCAACAACGTGGAAACCTTCGCCAACGTCGCCCCAATCATCCGCAACGGCGGCGACTGGTTCGCCGGGATCGGCACCGAGCACTCCAAGGGGACCAAGGTCTTCGCCCTGGCCGGGCGCATCCGCAACACCGGGCTCATCGAGGTTCCCATGGGCACCCGGCTGCGCGACATCATCGAGGACATCGGCGGCGGCGTGCCCGATGGCCGCAGCTTCAAGGCGGTGCAGACCGGCGGGCCCTCCGGTGGTTGCATCCCCGAGGCCCACCTGGACACGCCGGTGGACTACGACAGCCTCAAGACCCTGGGGACCATGATGGGCTCCGGCGGCATGATCGTCATGGACGACACCTCGTCCATGGTCGATGTGGCGCGCTATTTCATGGAGTTCTGCATGAGCGAGTCATGCGGCAAGTGCGTCCCCTGCCGCGCCGGGACCTATCAGATGCACGAGCTGCTGGCCCGCATCGCCAAGTCCCAGGGCACCCGGGCCGATCTAGCCCTATTGGAAGACCTGTGCGAGGTCGTCCAGGCCACCAGCCTGTGCGGCCTGGGCCAGACCGCCCCCAACCCGGTGCTGAGCACCCTGCGCTACTTCCGCGACGAGTACGAGGAGAAGCTGGAGGCCAACTGACCCGCCAGCCCGCCCCAGACCATCATGCCCCTGCCCGCAGGGGGCCTTGAACCGCCCCGAAGCCTTTAGGGGCAACGCTGCATCGGAGGTGTACACCCAATGGAAATCGGACCCCGCGAGATCCTGACCCCCTTCCGCCCCATCCCCCTGGATGTCCCGGAGGGCATGAAGCCCAACGAGTTCTTCAACAGCACGGAGAACCTGAACGACTTGGTCAACAACAACGGGCTGCTGCTCAACCGCGAGGACCTGTTGCTCTACCGCAAGGCCCTGGGGCACTCCAACGAGTTCGACTGCTCGATCATCTACAACACCTCTAAGTCCATCCTCAACCCATTGGGCCGGCCGGTGCGCCGCACCCAGGTCCCGGAGCCTGTGCGTCGTGTGTGGAACCGCATGAACCAGGTCATCATCGACTGGATGGTGGAGCGCTACCCGGACCCCGCGCAGACCCTGATCCTGGCCGGGGAGGCGAGCCTGGACGCGACCTGGCCCCTGACCTCCCCCGGGGTCCCCAGCATCCGCATGCTGCACAACCACTTCATGGCCTTTCCCATGGCCGGGCTGCGCGCCGCGGCCCTGGCCGACTCGGCCAACCCGAACCTCACCGACGGCGGTCAGCACAGCCTGTTCCAGGCCCACATGCGCGACGTCTACCGCAAGTTCTTCGCCGAGGCCCTGGATCTGAAGATCCTGCGGACCCTGCACACGGAGGAGTCACGCCTGAGCCTGACCGGCTACCCGGAGGGCCTGCCCTGCTGGGAGATCCAGGGCGGGGTCGAGGCCCTCAAGGAGGTCGCCTTCTGGCACGAATACGACGCCATCCTCAAGGGCTTCCTGGACTTCTATCGGACCTTCTTCGCCCAGGTCTCGACCCGGAATGCCCCCCCCCTGCCGGACCTCTATTTCCCCGATCAGGTGGACGCGGTACTCTTGTTCGACAACGACTTCCTCAAGACGGCCAAGGTGGTGCGTGACCGCGGCATCCGCGACCCCGCCTACGCCAACTCCATCCGCTGGGAGCCGGCCTTCAAGCAACTCATCTACCGCGCCGACGACGGCAAGCTGCTGGTGACCATCAGCCAGAACTCCATCGGCAACGCCATCACCGAGCTGCTGGGGGTAGTGGTCAAGCGGGTGCCGGATGCCGCGGCCTACGAGGTAGCCGAACCGGCCCTGATCGCCCGCCTGCTGGAGGTACGTGCACGCCTCATCGAGGCGGATCTGGGCGAGGGCATCGCCACCACCCATTGGCCGGCGGCCTAACCAACGGGGAGTCGAGCAACCGCGCCCTGGTTCTTGTAGACCGGCACCGTCGCGCGCAAGTCCTCCCAACAACGGTAGGGTGGATAGGCGAAGCGCATCCACCGAAGGCACGCCGGTGGATGCGGCGCGGACGGACCGCTCAGCACACCCCCGGCGCAGTGCCACGCATGTTCGGTCCATGAGGACGCGGCTGTAATAGCCGCGTCCCATTCCACCCACCCAACCGCAACCGTTGCAGAGCAACCGATACTATGCCTGACGCCGTCCATCGCGCCTCCATGGGCCCCGCCCTGGCCCTCATGCTCGCCCCCTTGCTGGTGCTCACCAGCGCCGGCCCGCTCGCCGCGGCACCCGCACCCGAGATCCGCTCAGCCGCGGCCCTGGTGATCGACGAAGGCGGCACGGCGGTGTTCGCCAAACACAGCGGCGCGGTCAAGCCCATCGCCTCCATCACCAAGCTGATGACGGCCGTAGTGGTCTTGGACTCCGGCGCCGATCTGGACCAGACCATCGCCATCACCGAGGCCGACCGCGATCAACTGCGCCACAGTCGCTCGCGCATGCGCACCAACGCCGCCCGCCTGAGCCGAAGGGATATGCTCGCCATCGCCCTGATGTCGTCCGAAAACCGGGCCGCATCGGCCTTGGGTCGGACCACCTTCCCCGGGGGCACCCCGGCCTTCGTCGCGGCCATGAACCGCAAGGCCCAAGCCTTGGGGATGTACAACACCCACTACGCGGATGCCTCGGGGCTGGACGGGGCCAACCGCTCCACCGCCGAGGACCTGGTGCGCCTGCTCCAGGCCGCCTCCCGCTACCCGCTGATCCGCGAGGCCACCACCCGAGGTGAGATGGAGGTGCACCCTTACGCCGGCGGCGGCACCCTACCCTACCGCAACACAAACCCCTTGGTGCGCAACGCCGACTGGCAGGTGGAACTGAGCAAGACTGGCTATGTGGACGAGGCCGGCCATTGCCTGGCCATGCAGGCGCAGATTGCGGGGCACCGCTATTGGATCGTCCTGCTGGACTCGGCGGGCAAGCTCACCCCGGTCGGCGATTCCAACCGGTTGCGCAAGTGGATCGAGACGGACCGACGGGGCTAGCTGCGCGAGGCGGGTCATGTACCAAGGCGAACGGTTCAACAGCATCACCCACCTGGTCGGGGCCGTCCTCGCCCTGGTGGGCGTGACCGTAATGGTGACTCTGGCCGCCATGGACGGCGGGGCGGTGCGCATCCTGACCCTGAGCGTCTACGGCGTCACCCTGTTCCTGCTCTACCTCTTCTCGACCCTCTACCACAGCCTGCGGGGGCGGGCGAAACGGGTCTTTCAAGTGCTCGACCACCACGCCATCTACCTGCTTATCGCCGGGACCTACACACCCTTCACCCTGCTCGTCCTCAAGGGCTCCACCGGCTGGTGGCTGTTCGGTGCCGTCTGGACCCTGGCCGTGGTGGGTGTCGTGCTTGACTCCCTACCCCGCAAGTCTGGGCGGATGCTGTCGATCGCGATCTATCTGGGGATGGGCTGGCTGGTGGTGTTTGCCCTGGGACCGCTGATTGCCGCCCTACCCGCAGCGGGATTCTGGTGGTTGGCCGCGGGCGGGGTATTTTACACCGTGGGGGTGATCTTCTATGTGCTGGACGACCGCTGGCCCTGGTGCCACGGCATCTGGCACCTGTTCGTCCTGGCCGGCAGCATCAGTCACTACTTCGTGATCTTGCTGTACTTGTGATGAGTCTGGCCTACAACCCCCGCTGCACCGCGGCCCGCTGTTTGCCCTCCAGGGTGTTGTCCACATAGGCCAGCGCCAACCCGAACTCGCGGGTCCAGGTCAGCTCGATGCGCCAATCCTCCGCCGGGGCCCAGGTGTGGATTGCCTTGCCGTCGCCACGCCGGATCGAACCCTGGCGCCGCGCCGCGGTGTCGGCATAGCCGGGGAACAGACTGCGGTCCTCCCCCGGGCCGTATTTCTCCCGCAACTGGCCGTAGATCTCCTGGAATTTGAGCTGGGTCTCGATCCGAAACTGCCGCACCACCTTGTAGACGGTGCCTTGGTAGGCGAGGACATAGTCTTGCTCCTGACCCTGGTCGTAGATCAGGGCCAGGCGTTCGCCATCGCGCTCCTGGGTGGTCGGGGGGCGCTGGCGGAGTACGGCGTTCACGTCGGCCCCAAGGCAGTAGAGCCCAAAGACCTTTTTGATGCAGGCGTTCGCGGCCTGGTCTGGGGCCTGGGCCGGCGCACTCGGCGGCGCCGCAGTCCGCGCGGGCGCCTGTGCAGGCACCTGGCCGGCCACCCGGGCCGGTGCCGCCGCGACCACCAGCAAGGTCAGACCCAGTGCTCCCCTCGCCCCCAGACCGCTCCAGATCGCTCTTGCCCTCATATCGCCCCTATCTGGTCTTGTTGTTGTATCGGCGCAGGATACCCCATCCGTCGGGTCCATTGGATGCCTGAACCGGGTCAGGCCTTGCGCCGCCCACCATTGGTCGCCGTCTCGCCCCAGGCCTTGAAGTGGAACAGGATCAGCATCCCCGGCACTGCGGCCGCGGTGCAGAACAGGAAGAACCCGACCCAACCCATCCACTCCGCCAGATAGCCGGTGGGGGCCGAGGCCAGCACCCGCGGGATACCCATCAGACTGGTGAGCAGGGCGTATTGGGTCGCGGTGAAGCGCTTGTCCGTCAGGCTCGCCATGAAGGCCACATAGGCGGTTGTCCCCATGCCTCCGGCCAGGTTCTCCGCGGCGATCACCGCCGCAAGGGCCGGCAGGCTATAACCCACCACGGCCAGGGCCACGAAGCCAAGGATGGAGAACAACTGCAAGAAACCGAAATACCACAGGGCCCGGTAGATCCCGGTGCGCAGCATGATAATGCCCCCCAGGAGGCCGCCACCCACCGTCGCCCAGAAGCCGAACAGCTTCACCACAGCCCCGATCTCCCCCTTGCTGAAGCCCAACTCCAGGTAAAAGGGGGTGCTGATGGCCGTGGCCATGACATCGCCGATCTTGTACAGCAGGATGAAGGCCAGAAACCACAGGGCATCCGGCCGGGCGAAGTACTCCAGGAAGGGCTGCACCACCGCCTCGCGCAAGGAGCCCGGGGTGCCATGGGTTGCTGGGGGTTCCGGCGCCCAGAGGGTGGTCAGGATACCCACCAGCATGGTGACCCCGAAGAGCATGTATACGGTCTCGAAGGGCAACCACTCGGCGAGGATCAGACCACCGCCGCCCGCTGCCAGGAGCCCGATCCGATAGCCGCTGACATAAAGGGACGAACCGAGGCCCAGTTCCCGGTCGGCGAGGTCCTCACGGCGATAGGCGTCCACCACGATGTCCTGGGAGGCGGAGAAGAAGGTGACCAGGAAGGCGACCACGGCCACCGACCAGGGGTTGACCGCCGGTTGGGTCAGGCCCAGCCCGGCGATAGCGAACATGAGGGCGACCTGCACGACCAGCAGCCAGCCCCGCCGCCGTCCGAGTAACGGCAGGGTGTAGCGATCCAGCACCGGGGCCCAGAGAAACTTCAGCGTATAGGGCAGACCCACCAGGGCGAAGAGCCCGATAGTCCCCAGATCGACCCCCTCATCCTTCATCCAGGCCTGCAAGACCGAGCCGGTGAGCAGCAGCGGCATGCCCGAGGAGAAGCCCATGGCGGTGGCCACGAGCATGCGGGGGCTGAAGATGGTGCTCAGGGTGTCGGACTTGAACATGGGTGAGGCCGGGGCTGAAGGGCAAGGGCAGGTGGCGGACCCGCGACCACGCCAGGGGGCGGCAGTCCAGGCCATCGGGACGGGCGAGGCATACTAACCCGCGCCGCGGGGTCGGGACAGCCCGGGCTCTGATGCACCCGCCGCCGACGCCCAACAGTCACCCGGCGCAACGCCAGCGGTCCTCGGCAGGCATCCCGGCCCCGGAGGGCCTTAGACGCGGGCGATCACTCCAGGAACACCGAGGCCCGTGCCGCGCCGCCACGGCCGTCAATCACCGAGAAGGTTACGAACCCGGGCCCTGTTGGTGCCCAACGCACGGTTGTGGAGAAGGGCTGCCGGGCGATGGGGGCGCCGTTGGCAAACCAGACGAAGGGCGGGGTCCCGTTGCGGATCTTGAGCGCGACCTCGCCCCCCCTGCCCTCCCTCAGCCCGAGGCTGATCCGGGCACCATCCGGCGGATAGGCGATCTGCGGGGCGTTCGGCCCCGCCTCGGGTGCGGTGCGCGCCTCGACCCGCCGCAGCGGAGGCGGCAGCTCGGCGTTCCCCGCCATGAGCACCCCAGGTGGCGCCGGGGGCAGCGGGGTGCCCTGGCCCAGTCGGGCGAAGAGGTCCACCAGGATAGGGGCGGCGGCCTCGATGCCTGCCATCCCCGGCACCGGTGCGCCATCCGGGCGCCCCACCCAGACCCCGGCCACATGACGCCCATCGAAGCCCAGGGCCCAGGCGTCGCGATAGCCGTAGGAGGTCCCAGTCTTGAAGGCAAGGGAGCCGGGGGCTGCGTTGGCCGGGGGCGGGGCCCCGGCGAGCACATTGGCCACCGTCCAGGCGGCGCGCTCGTCCAGGACTCTGGCCGCCAGGGCGAGGGGCCGGCCCGATCGTGCCCCCATGACCTCGGTGAGGGCCACCGGCACCCCTCCCCGGGCGATGGCGGCATACACCTGCACCAGGTCGCGCAGGGTGATGCCGACCCCGCCGAGCCCGATGGCCAGCCCGGGGGGCGAGGCGTCGGGCAGCACCGGCGTCGCCCCGGCCCGACGCAGGCGTGCAATCAGCCGTGCCGGACCCACCGCCTCCAGCAGCTTGACCGCCGGGACGTTGAGGGACGCTTGCAGGGCCCGACGGACACTGACCGTGCCCTGGAAGCCACGGTCGAAGTTGGCCGGGACATAGCCGCCGAAGCCCGTGGGCCTGTCCTCGATCAGACTCTCCGGGTGGGCGATGCCGGCCTCGAAGGCGAGGCCATAGATGAGCGGCTTAAGGGTGGAACCCGGGGAGCGCAGGGCCAGGGTCATGTCGATGAAGCCATCGCGGCGATCATCGAAGAGCCCGGCGGAACCCACCGAGGCCAGGATCTCTCCGCTGCCGTGGTCGGCCACCAGCAGGGCGATGGAGAGGTCCTGGCCCAGGGTCCGGGCACGCTCCACGGCCAAGTGCTCCAGTCGGCCTTGCAGCCCGGCGTCGATGGTCAGGCGAATCTCGTCGGCACCGGGCCGGGCGCGACGCACCCGCTGGGCCAGGTGCGGTGCCAGCATGGGGAAGGGTCGGCGCTGCCCGGGGATGGGCACTGCGCGGGCCGCCTCGGCGGTCGCGGCGTCGATGACGCCGGTGGCGAGGGCGCGGTCGAGCACCCGGTCCCGCGCCCGGCGGGCGGCCTTGGGGTCGCGATCCGGGCGACGTGCCTCGGGTGCCTGGGGCAGGGCCACGAGCAGGGCCGCCTCGGCCGCGCTCAGGCGACGGGGCTCCTTGCCGAACCAGGCCAGGGAGGCAGCTCGCACCCCCTCCAGGTTGCCGCCATAGGGCGCCAGGGTCAGATAGGCGCCGAGGATGGCGGCCTTATCCGCATGGCGCTCCAGGGCCAGGGCCCGGAGCATCTGACGCAGCTTGCCGCCGGGGTCACGGGTGCCCTCGCCGTCCAGCAGGCGGGCGAGCTGCATGGTAATGGTCGAGCCGCCGGAGACGATGCGGGCATGGGTCAGCAGTTGGCCACCGGCCCGCAGCAGGGCCAGGGGATCGACCCCGCGATGTGCGTAGAAGCGCCGATCCTCCCACATCAGGAGCATGGCCAGGTAGGTCGGGTCGAGGTCGGCGAGGGCGATCGGCAGCCGCCAACGCCCGTCCGCGACACTGAAGGGGCGCAGCAGGCGGCCGTTTCGGTCGAGGACCAGGGTAGAGGTAACGAGGGCGAGGTCGGGGCTCGGGATCGCCTCGACCTGTGCGTCCAGCCAGCGCCAGGCAAACAGCCCCCCCAGAACCAACAACCCGAAGATCAGGGCCACGGCCAGGAGGATGCGTCTGGGCGTGGATGCTGACATGAGGCGGCCGATTGTGCGCAAGCGTTGACCCTGAATCCGACAATTGCTCACGCCGAGGCGCCAAGAAGACTCTCGAGGTGATATACCCGTCGCGCGTCGGTTCTTCGTTCCGGGATTCCATCTTTATCCAGCAGCATCCAAATCCTACTGACAACTGCCAACTGAAAACTGACAACTTCCCCGGATACCCTAACCCAAGCACCGGATGGACGAGGCACCGGACGCCGACATCGCGATGAAGAACCTTGGCGTCCTTAGCCCTTGGTGTGGCTACGTCCCTTTCTAGGTTGATGGCGCCGAGTCTAGCAGGCTGGGCCGGCGAGGCTCTCCAACCCAGATCCCGACGCAAAAAAAAGGACCGGGACGGTAGGGTGTGTCTCTACCGTATCGGCCCAACTGGCTTGCTGCCCAGAAATCGATGGCCGGGGCATGCCCCGGCACTGGGTACTGTTACTTGTGGTTGGTAGGTTTCCGACCGCGGATCTGACTCACGCCGGTGCGCGTCGCCATAACGATCATGAAGCCGCCGCTGACCGCGGCGGAAAATAGGCCTGCAAAGGTCAATGCGTCGAAGCTCATGGCTTTCTCCCGGTTTATGGCACTGTATCGAAGGGTTTCCAGCTAGGGGGCCTCATCCTGATCCACTGGACCAGAGTCGTCGTGGCCTCCCTACCTCGCCCAGATCCGACTCCAAAGGTCAGCACCTGGACGCAACACCAACCAGAGACTAAATACCAAGTCGTTTTCCCGGACTTCCGGGCCGGCTGGTGTTGGGGTACGGTTGCCATTCTGCCCGGGAGGGGTTACAGAAGTATTTCGTTAACTGCTAATATTGTTTCATGTTGTAACAGCACAACCAGGGGCCTAGGCTTCGTCCCTACAACACAGCCTTATCACCCCGACCTATCACCACCACTGGCGGCGCACCATGTCCGAAGACTCGACTCAAATCCTGGTGGTGGACGATGACCCGGATCTGCGCGATCTGCTCATCGGCTACCTGGCACGCGAGGGCTTCGCCGTCACCGGTGCGGAGGACGGTCGGGCCATGGACATCGCCTTGGCGCAGGCCACGCCGGACCTGATCCTGCTCGACCTGATGCTCCCCGGCGAGGACGGACTGTCCATCGCCCGGCGCCTGCGCCAGACCACCAGCCTGCCCATCATCATGCTCTCCGCCCGCAGCGATGACGTAGACCGCATCGTCGGGCTCGAGGTCGGCGCCGACGACTATGTCGCCAAGCCCTTCAATCCCCGTGAACTATTGGCACGCATTCGCGCCGTGCTGCGCCGCAAGGGCCCGACGCTACTCACCGCGACGCCCGCCGACACCGACTCAGAGATCTTCACGTTTGGCTCCTACCGCCTGGACATGCGCACCCGCGAGCTGTCCATGGACGGCGAACCCTTGGGGCTGACCGGGGGTGAACTGGACCTGCTCGCGGCCCTGACGGCACACCCCAACCGGGTGCTCGACCGCGACCGACTGCTGGATCTGCTCAAGGGCTATGATAGGGCCCCCTTCGACCGCAGCATCGACGTGCAGATCGCGCGCCTACGGGCCAAGATCGAGCCGGACACCAAACACCCGTGCTACATTCGCACGGTCTGGGGCAAGGGCTATATGTTCACCCCCCAGGGGCAGCCCTGAGGTCGCCCGACCAGCCATGGGCAAAAGCTACCGACTCTGGCCTCTATCGCTCTTTGGGCGAGCGATCATCACCCTGGTCTTCACCTTCGGCCTCTTCTCGCTGGTCACCTCCTACGCCATCGTTCACTTCGCCCTATACCCGATCTCGCACCGCTCCGCGGCGGACCTGGCGGCCATGATGGTGCTGGGCTCACGCACCTTGGTTCAGCTCCCGGCCGACATGCGCCCCGAGTTTAAGGCCAAGCTCGACAGCGAATACGGACTACGCCTGCTCGACGACGACAGCACCCCATCGGGGCTGGACGACTACTTTTTCCCCTACGTGGAGCGCCTGGAGCAGGCACTGCGGGAGCGCACCGGCCACCCCGCACGGGTGCGCAGCAATCTTGAGGGGGGGCGACGCTGGTTCTGGTTGGAAATGGACACAGGCCCCCAATCCGTGTGGATCGGCTTCCCGCGCGACCGCGTTCAAACCAAGCCCCTGGAGGCGACCATGACCATCCTCGGCATGGCGGCCTTGCTGGTGGTCCTCACCGCGGCGGTCCTGGCGCGGCGGGTCACGACCCCCCTCACCCGGCTGTCCGAGGCCGCCGAGCAGTTGGCCAAGGGCAGCTATCCCAACCCACTGCCCGAGCAAGGCCCGAGGGAACTGGCCAGCCTCGCCCGTCAGTTCAATCTCATGAACCGGCAGGTGCGCGAACTGCTAGCCAATCGCACCCTGCTCCTGGCCGGTATCTCCCACGATCTGCGCACTCCTCTGACCCGTCTGCGGCTCGGGGTGGAGATGCTGCCGACCGGCACCGACAGCGACTTGGTCGAGCGCCTGACCAGGGACATCGACGAGATGAGCGCCCTCATCACCCAATCCGTGGAATTGGGCAAAACCCTGGGCGCCGGCGAGCGCTCACCCGTGGAGCTCTCGGCCCTCTTGACCGACCTCGCCGGTGGGGAGCCGCGCATCGGGGTGGAAACGCGCGGACCCTGCGTCCACAGCGCAGAACCCCTGGCCCTGCGGCGCATCGTCGGCAACCTGGTGGCAAACGCCCTGCGCTACAGCACCGGGCCCGTCACACTGCGCCTGGACTGCCGCGAGCAGCCGCCGGTGGTGTTCGTCCTCGATCGCGGCCCCGGTATCCCAGAGGCGGAGCGCGAGGCGGTCTTTCGCCCCTTCTATCGACTCGAACATTCCCGCAACCGTCGCACGGGCGGGAGTGGCCTGGGGCTGGCGGTCGCCCGACAACTGGCTATCGCCAACGACATGGAGATCCATCTGTGGGAGCGCCCCGGCGGCGGCACCATCGCCGGCGTGCGCCTGCCCCCGGAGCCGGTTAGCAAACAGACCTGAGCCCGGCCGGCACCCCGACGCTATGCCCAAACCCGCACCCAGCCGATAGCCCCCCTGCACCAGCGGTTGACGGGACCAACGTGGGTGCCTAAATTCCGCACGGACTCGACCAGAATGACCCAGCCGCGGGGTTACGGCCTCGGCACCCGCCAGGCGCCCCGCTCCACAAGGGTCACCACCGCACGACCCACCATTGGAGCCACACCACCATGCTCAAAGCCGGCGACCAGGCCCCCGCATTCTCCCTCCCTGACGCCGACATGGAACGTGTCGACCTCACCCGACAGCTCGGCAAGACCAACCTGGTGCTGTACTTCTACCCCAAGGACGACACCCCCGGCTGCACCATGGAGGCCCTGGAGTTCTCCGATCTGCACCAGGAATTCATGGACGCCGATACGGAGATCATGGGCATCAGCCGAGACAACTGCGCCAGCCACGGCGCCTTTCGCGACAAGTACGGCTTGAGCGTGCGCCTGTTGGCGGATACCGACGGGGAGGTCTGCGAGGCCTACGACGTCTGGCGGGAGAAAGAGGCCCGTGGCGAGCGGCGCATGGGCATCGTGCGTTCCTCGTTCATCATCGACAAACAGGGGGTGGTACGTCATGCCCTCTACGATATCAAGCCAAAGGGACACGCCCAGCAGGTCCTGGAGTTGGTACAGGGGCTGTAGCCGCAGTTCCGGCCAGGTTCACGCCCACCCAAGCCGCGCCATCAGGGCCTGCCACTGAGCGTCCGGCGGGGCCTGGATGCGCAGAGGCGCTCCCGTGTAGGGATGCGCGAAGGCCAGGGAGGCCGCGTGCAGGAGCAGACGCTCACAGCCATAGTGATCGCGGAACAGGCGGTTATGACGCCCCTCGCCGTGGGTGGTGTCGCCCACGATGGGGTGAAAGATGTGGTGCAGGTGGCGTCGAATCTGGTGGGTCCGACCGGTATGCGGAGCCAGCTCCAGCAGACTGTAGCGGCTGGTCCGGTAACGACCGACCGCATGGGGCAGCTCCACCCGGGCGAGACTGCGGTACTCGGTCAGGGCGGGGCGCAAGGGTAGATCCGGCGCATCCGCCAAGGGGTAGTCGATGACCCCGGCGGGGTCCTCCGGGGTACCCAGCCAACCCCGCACCACCGCCAGGTAGCGTTTGTCCACGCGGCGCACCTCAAACAGCAACGAAAGCCGCCGCCCGACCTCAGGGGTGAGGCCGAAGAGCACCAGCCCCGAGGTGGGCCGATCCAGACGATGGACGGCATAGACCCGCCGCCCCAGGGCATCGCGCAGGCGCTGAAGCAAAGCGTCGTCCTCCTCGGCGGCCAGGCGGGTGCGATGCACCAGCAGCCCCGGGGGTTTGTCGACGGCGACGAGGTGCTCGTCCCGGTAGAGAATGCGGACATCGGAGGTAGAAGCTTCCGGCTTGGCGGGCGTCCCGTGAGCGACTCCCCCTGAGCCAATGAACGATCGCATTCCCATTTCCCCCGTCTCTGGTTATGGTGGTCCGTCTGTCACATCCCGGCGGTCCCTGGCGTGAAACTTCGCTCCCTGATTCTCCTCTTCCTGCTGGTCTTCGGCCTGACGCCGCTGATCCTGGCAGTCATGATCAATCTGCCCCTGGTTCTGGACCGCACGGCGCTCTTCTACCAGAAGGCCTATCTCCAGAACCTGCGCGCGGACTTCCGCGACCTCGACCAGCACCTGGCCAGCCGCAACGAGATGATCCGGCTCCTGGCCAAGCTCCCGGAACCCGGGCTGATTCTCGGCGAGGCGGGGGACGAGAACCAGACCGACCTCGCCCGCGCCCGCTATACGGCTTGGATCAACCAGATCCTGGGCGATCAGCGCGACATCATACAAATCCTGTTCCTCGGCCCGGACGGCGGGGAACGCTTCTGGCTCACCCGCGACCCCAAGAACGGGCACTGGTCGCCCAGCGCCGAACCACCCCAGGCACCCAGCGGCAAGTTCGTCGATGCCGGGCTGCGATTGCAGCCGGGGGCCGTGCTGGTCAGCCGCATCCGGGTGGATACGGGGGCAAGCAGCGCCAACCCGCGGCAGCTCATGACCCTGGACCTGATCGGCGTTATCGGCGGTGAGACCGCCGGTGCCGGTTCGCCGAGCGGGCGGGCAGCGACGGCCGCCGGCCCTGCCACTCAGCAGGCCCTGGGCGCGGTGGTCATTACCATCGACGTGGGTGGCCTGGCCCAGTTCTATCGCGACACCCTGTGGGTCAACGCCAACGGCAGCTACCTGCGCCCCGGTCAGGCCATGGGCGGCGAACCCCAGGCCTTCCACGACTTTCCGGGGCTGGAGGACATCTTTGCCGAGGGCAAGCTGGCCCTATGGCGGGGCGATCGGGGGGCTGAGATGCTGTGGGTGCCCATGTTCCTCACCGAGGCGGAGGTGCCCCTATGGGTCGGCCGCCCGGTGGACCCCTCGCCCATCGCCAGCTTCCGCAATGCCCTGATGTTGCGGGTGCTGAGCATCATCCTGCTGCTCATCCTGGTGGTCCTAGCCCTGGCCCGCTGGAGCGCCAACCGGGTGGAGCGCTTCGGTCAGGAGCTCGCCGGGGGCATCGGCCGGGTACTGCGCGATGGTCGGGCCATCCACTTCCGCTGGAAGGGCCCGCGGGAGGTCCGCGAACTGGCGGAGAACCTCACCGCCCTGTCGGAGAGCCATGCGGACTTCTTGCGCGCCGGGCGCGAGCACACCCAGGAGTTGGAGCAATCCAACCGCTACAAGTCCGAGTTCCTAGCCAACGTCAGTCACGAACTGCGTACCCCCCTGAACTCCATTCTGCTGCTCTCCAAGATGCTCTCCGACGCCGAGGCTAGCCTGCCCCCCCAGCAGCGACGCCAGGCCGAGGTCATCCATGAGGCCGGGCGCGATCTACGCACCATGATCGACAACATCTTGGACATCTCCCGCATCGAGGCCGGCCAGATCGCCGTGAGCCTGGAGTGGATCGAGCTGCAACCGTTGCTGGATGAACTGGTCGGCCTGATGGGACCCCTGTTCGAGGACAAGGGATTGCCCCTGAGCGTGGAGGTCGCCTCAGAGGCACCCCGACGCATCTACAGCGACAGAGAGAAAGTCCGGCAGGTGCTCAAAAACTTCCTGTCCAACGCGGTCAAGTTCACCGATCAAGGTGGCGTCACCATCTCTCTACTCGGCCCAGGACCGGACGGCTGCCCCCTGGGCATCGCCGTGACCGACACCGGCATCGGCATCCCCAAGGACAAGCAAGGCATCATCTTCGAGGCCTTCCAGCAGGCCGATGGTTCCACGCGGCGCCGTTACGGCGGCACCGGCCTGGGTCTGTCCATCAGCCGCGAGCTGGCCCGAATCCTTGGCGGACGCATCGAGGTGGACAGCACCGAGGATCAGGGCTCTCGCTTCACCCTGTGGCTGCCCGAGGAGATGGACCTGAGCCACCTGGACGGCAACCGGGTGGTCCACGAGTCGGCCGATCGGACCACCAGCTCGGCAGCAAAGCGGCCGCAGCCCGAACCCGAGCCGTCCGCGCCGCAGACCCCCGCCCACGGGCACTGGGCCGGTCACTGGGCCCTGCTGGTCGAGCGAGACGTCCAGGCCCTGGTGGCCATGTCCACCCTGCTCGAAGACCTGGGGCTGCGGGTGTGCACCGCGGTAGATCTGGATGAGGCCCTGGAGACCCTACGAGAGGAGGAGCCCTGCACCCTGCTGTTCCTGGCAACCCTGGTGTCCGCGCGGGATACCTGTGATACGATCCAGGCCATTGGCAGTGACTCCCGTTACACCCAAGTCCCGGTTGTGGTCATGGGCGCCGCGGCGGACCGACTCCAGTTCGATGCGTGCGGCCTACCTGAGGCGGTGCGGTTCCTGGAAAAACCGGTCTCCCGGGACCGGATCGAGGCCTTGTTGGAGGAACTGTTGGGGGCTCTGCCCGGGGAGAGACAGCGGGATTTGGCATGAATCGCTACCAAGGCTTCACACTGCTGATCGTCGATGACCATGCGCACAACCTGTTCACCCTGCGCAGCCTGATCGAGCGCCATATGGACGTGGCGGTGCTGGAGGCAAACTCCGGGCAGGCCGCCATCGATATCACCCTCAGCCACCCGGATATCGACCTCATCATCCTCGACGTCCAGATGCCGGAGATGGACGGCTTCCAGACCGCCTCGCTGCTCAAGCTGCGCAAGCGCACCCGCGACATCCCGATCATCTTCCTCACCGCGGCCTTCAAATCCGAGGAGTTCCAGCACCGCGGCTACGCCGTCGGTGCCGTCGACTACCTGCTCAAGCCCATCGACGATAACCTGCTGATCAACAAGATTGGCGCCTATTTCCGGTTGATCGAGAAGGAACGGGCCCTCAACGTCGTCCTCGAACAGCGCGTGGCGGAACGCACCGCAGAGTTGGAGCAGGCCAGGCAGTACCTGTCCAACATCATCAACTACATGGGCGAGGCCCTGCTGGTCCTCTCCCCCAAGGGCGAGATCAAGACCGTCAACCCCAAGGCCCTGCGCATGCTCGGTTACAGTGAGCAGGACCTGGTGGGGATGGCCATCGGCGATGTCTTCGAGGAGGAGGGCGACGAACAGGCCGGGGCCTTCATGGGCACCTGGCTGGAGGCCCTCATCCGGACCGGCGCCCTGAGCAAGATCGAGGCACGTTTCATTGCGAGCAATGGGCGGCGAGTGCCGATCCTCTTCTCGCGCACCGCGGTCAAGGACGGCCAGGGACAGATCACCGACATCATCTGCATCGCCAAGGACATGACCGGCTACATCCGTGCCGAACCCGCAGAGCCGGAACCGGCCGCAATCCCGTTAGGCAAGCAGTAAGGCAGGCCCCAATGACTGACACGACACAACCCCAGATCCCCGAAGACGAAGACACCACCCTCACCGCCAACGCCCTCAAGGCCATGGCCCACCCCTTGCGCTGGAAGATCCTCTGCGCCCTGGGCGAGACCGAGCTGTCGGTCGGCGAGATCGTGGACCGTACCGGGACATCCCAGAGCAACATCTCCCAACACCTGGAGCAGTTGCGCAATAAAAACATCGTGATCGCGCGCAAGGAGGCCAACCGCATCTACTACCGCATCCGCAACAACCAGTTGTTGAGCCTCGTCGGCATCATGCGCGACGTGCTGTGCCCGGCCAATCTGGATGATCGCTATCCCCGCTAGTGTGCGGGGCAAAACGACGTAAACATCGATACAGCCGCGCCTGGTTGCACCGACCATCCGTGTCACGTCATGGTGGCAATGAGCCGCGCGGCTTCGGTCTCGGTCTTCTCTAGACCCGCAGCCATACCCTCTGGGTCGTTCGCCTTGGCGGCGCGCTCCAGGCCCTCCAGGGCTGCGTCCAAGGCCAGGACGCAGCAGTAACGGGGGCCCCACGCATGTGGTGGGTGGCCTCCGCGAGACCTGCCGGGTCATTGCGCCCAGCACAGCTCCCCAGTTCGTCCAACTCAGCCGGCAGCCCAGCGATCGAGACTCCAACCAACTCCTGGGCCAGGTCAGGATCCCCGCCCACGGCGTTGGCCGTTGCGCCCGGGTAGTGCACAATCCCCGCCTTCTCCCCCAAGTATCATGAGCCCGTCCTATGGCATATCCCACCCTCGAGGAGTTCGTCGGCAATACCCCCTTGGTGCGTCTCCAGCGCCTGCCGGGGGAGACGGACAACAGCGTCCTGGTCAAGTTGGAGGGCAACAACCCGGCCGGGTCGGTGAAGGACCGCCCTGCCCTGTCCATGATCCAGCGCGCCGAGGCCCGAGGTGAGATCCGACCCGGCGATACCCTGATCGAGGCAACCAGCGGCAACACCGGCATTGCCCTGGCCATGGCCGCGGCCATCCGCGGCTATCGCATGGTCCTGGTCATGCCCGAGCACATGAGCGTCGAGCGCCGGGCAGTCATGCGCGCCTTCGGGGCGGAGATCCGCCTGACCCCCAAGGAGGGCAGCATGGAGGCGGCCATCGACCTCGCCAATGCCCTGGAGGCGGCGGGTGAGGGGCGGCGCCTGGACCAATTCTCGAATCCGGACAATCCCCAGGCACACTTCGAGACCACGGGCCCAGAGATCTGGCGCGACACCGGCGGTGCCGTGACCCACTTCGTAAGCTCCATGGGGACCACTGGGACCATCATGGGCACGGGCCGCTACCTCAAGGGGCAGAACCCGGAGGTTCAGATCGTTGGGGTCCAACCCACCGAGGGTTCCAGCATCCCGGGTATCCGCCGCTGGCCCGAGGCCTATTTGCCCAAGATCTACGACCCGACAGGGGTGGACCGCATCATCGATGTCTCCCAGGCGGACGCAGAGCAAACCATGCGCGACCTGGCCGCCGTGGAGGGGATCTTCGGCGGGGTCTCGTCCGGCGGCGCCGTGGCGGCCGCCCTGAGCCTGTCCCGGGAGGTCCACGGGGCAGTGATCGTGGCGATCGTCTGCGACCGAGGCGACCGCTACCTATCCACGGGAGTCTTCCCGGCCTGATCCGAGGAGAAGCATCAGTCCGCAAATGAACGCCAACCGAGGCACAGCCCCTTGTCTAAGAAGAAACCCCTCCCCCAGACCCCGGTCGAGGCCGAAATCGAGTCCATGACCCACGACGGGCGCGGCCTGACCCACGTGGACGGAAAGGCGGTCTTCGTCCACGGCGCCCTGCCCGGGGAGCGGGTGCGCTTCCGCTACACCCGACTGCAAAGGCGCTACGACGAAGGGACCGTGACCGAGGTCCTGACCGCCTCTCCCGATCGTGTCGCACCGCGCTGCCCGCACTTCGGTGTGTGCGGCGGGTGCAGCCTGCAACACATGGAACCCGGCGCCCAGATCAGCATGAAGCAGGAGACCCTCAAGGACGTCCTGGCGCGCATCGGCAAAGTGACCCCCGAGACCTGGCTGGACCCCCTGGCCGCAGGCCACTGGGCCTATCGGCGCAAGGCCCGCATGGGGGCCAAGTGGGTGCACAAGAAGGGTCGGGTCCTGGTGGGCTTTCGCGAGCGCTCCGCCTCCTTCATCACCGACCTGACCCGCTGCGAGACCCTGCACCCGGTGGTGGGCGAGCGCATCGGGGTCATCTCGGAACTGATTCAAGCCCTCAGCATCCGCGACCGCGTCCCCCAGGTCGAGGTGGCCATGGGCGACGGCCCCTGCGTGTTGATCTTCCGCGTCCTTGCCCCACCCTCGGATGCAGACCTGAGTCTGTTCCAGGCCTTCGCGGCGGACCAGGGGCTGCACGTCTACCTGCAAGAGGGTGGGCCGGACACCATCCGCCCCCTCCCCGGACAGGCGGTGGAGCTGGGTTTCGACCTACCAGCCCACAACATTCACCTGGCATTCCTGCCCACGGACTTCACCCAGGTCAACCTGGAGCTGAATCGGCTCATGGTGGACCAGGCCCTGAGGCTGCTGGACCCCCAGCCCGAGGATCGGGTGCTGGACCTGTTTTGCGGCCTGGGCAACTTCACCCTACCCCTGGCCAGACAGGCCGGACAGGTGGTCGGGGTGGAGGGGGACGCGGGGCTGGTGGAACGGGCGCGGGCCAACGCCAGGCGCAACGACATCGCCAACGTGGCGTTCAGCGAGGCCAACCTCTACCAGGAGCATGTCGCCGGCGCCCCGCCCCCCTGGGGTCCCGGCAACTTTGACAAGGCCCTGCTCGACCCACCGCGCAGCGGGGCCTGGGAGATACTGGACCTGCTCCCCGCCGCAGGTGTCCGTCGCCTGGTCTATGTCTCCTGCTACCCCTCGACCCTGGCCCGTGACGCCGACCGCCTCGTGAACACCCTGGGATACCGTCTGGTGACCGCCGGGGCCATGGACATGTTCCCTCAGACGGCACACGTCGAGTCCATGGCCCTGTTTGAGCGCACTGGTCGTTAGCTCCTAGGGTGCGAGACATCGCGCCCATGGACAGGGTCGTCACCGATTACACAGCAACCGATTCTACGCAACCCAGGGAGAGGCCCATGGCCACCGAGATCGAACGCAAATTTCTGGTCAAGAACGACACCTGGCGCGACCAGGTGGAGTCCGCCTCACGTATCGCCCAAGGCTACCTGGCCTCGGAGCCCCGCCTCACGGTACGGGTGCGGCTGCGCGACGAGGACGCCTACCTCACCATCAAGGGCCCCACCGAGGGGATCGGGCGCAGCGAATTCGAGTACCAGATCCCACCGACGGACGCCAAGGCCATGCTCCGGGATCTGGCCTCGATGCCACCGGTAGAAAAGGTCCGCCACCTGATCCAGATCGGCCCTCACACCTGGGAGCTGGATGTCTTCGAAGGGTCGAATGCCGGGCTGATCATGGCTGAGATCGAGCTGAGCGCCGAAGACGACGCCTTCGAGCTACCGGGCTGGGCTGGGACCGAGGTGACCGGGGACCCGCGCTACTACAACGCCTATCTGGCGGAACACCCCTTTACCAGCTGGTGAGCACAGCCACGGGGCGCGGCCGGTCTGCCTGGGCGGCGCGACTGGTCGCCCTTATCGTGGTCGTTACGTCGGCCGCCTGCGGCCCGGCGCACCAGCCGGACACGACCCTGCGCATGGCCCTGGCCAGCGCCCCACGCAACCTCGACCCACGCCTGGCCACCGACGCCACCTCCGAGCGAATCAACCGCCTGCTCTACCGCCGCCTGGTGGAGTTCGACGGCGAATCGCTACCCACCCCGTCCCTGGCGAGCTGGGAGCAACTGGACCGAACCCATTACCGCTTCACCCTGGGCGAGCAGGGCCGTACCTTTCAGCGACGGGACCCGACTGACGGCGGAGGACGTGGCCGCCACCTATGCCTCCATCCTCGACCCCGCAACGAACTCGCCTCACCGAGCTCTGCTCGAGATCATCACGGCGATCAGCGCCGAGGATCCGGACGTGGTGGAGTTTCGCCTACGCGAGCCCGACCCACTGTTCCCCGCCTATCTCGGCATCGGCATCCTGCCGGCGCGCATGATCCGCAGCGGACATCGATTCCAGACCCAACCCGTGGGCAGCGGGACCTTCGACCTGCACACCTGGCCGGAGCCGGGTCGGCTGCGTCTGACCCGCCGCCGCGACGCGCAGCCCCTGGAGTTCATCACCGTCAAGGACCCCAATGTGCGGGTCATGAAGCTCCTGCGGGGCGAGGTCCAGATGCTCCAGAACGACCTCTCGCCGGAGCTCGTCGCCTACCTCGCAGCCGCCCCGGAGGTGCGCGTGACCCGCGGCCCTGGCGCCAATTTCTCCTACCTGGGGTTCAATCTGGAGGACCCGGACACGGGCAAGCCCGAGGTCCGCGAGGCCCTGGCCCTGGCCCTCGACCGCGCGGCCATCCTGAACCACCTATTCCGAGGTGGTGGTCGCACCGCCGAGGGACTCTTCCCACCCGATCATTGGGCCGCCAACCCGGACCTGGTGGCCTACCCCCACAACCCGGAGCGGGCCCGCACCCTGCTCAGCGCCGCCGGCTACGGCCCAGATCACCCTCTGCACCTGACCCTCAAGAGCTCCAGCGACCCCTTCCGGGTGCGTCTGGCCACGGTCATCCAGGCCCAATGGCGTGCCGTCGGGGTGGATCTGAAGGTGCAGAGCTACGACTGGGGGACCTTCTTCGGCGACATCCAGGCCGGACGCTTCCAGGTCTACGGCCTGACCTGGGTCGGCGTACGCACCCCGGACATCTTCCGCTATGTCTTCGGCAGTGCAGCCATCCCACCCGATGGGGCCAACCGCGGCCGCTATCGCAGCACCGCCGCGGACCAGCTCATCGCCACCGCCAGGGCCGAGCCCGAGCTGGCACGCCAGGCCGTCCTGTACCGCGATCTGGCCGCCCTGCTACACCGGGATCTGCCCTATATCCCCCTCTGGTACGAGGACCAGATCTTCGCCGCCCGCACAGGCCTGACGGGCTACCGTCTGGCCCCGGACGGCAACTATGATGGCTTGGATCGGGTGGACTGGCACCCCGGCAGCCCGCCCTAGAGTGGTCGCGCGCAAGCTCTCCTAACAACGGTACGGGTGAATAAGCGCAGCGCATCCACCGAAGGCATACTCATGCCGTCCACGGTTTCAGTCGGCGCGCAATTCCCGAGGTACGACTCGCGCAGCGCCTCATTCCCCGCTCCATAGCGCCGTCAAAAAAACCGAGCTCCGCTCCCGGCTCGGCCGGTGCGCCCCAAGACAGCTGCTCCCCCCCCCCCGCCCTTGACTTAGGCCCGGTTCCCGCGAGATGCTTGCGGCGCAAAAACCTGTGACGCCGTGGCTCGATGAACCGCGTGGCGCAATACCCGGACTGCCCTTCAGCCACGACGATGAAAGCGTCCTGGATCTGAGCAATGGGGGCCTACTCGTGGTGCTGGCAATGCTCGGACCTGATTTCAGAGCGTCCGACAGCCCTGTTTCAATTCCGAAACCGCGCACCCCGCAGTCTCAGTAGTCGCTCAGTGGGGCAAGAACGAGGGCTCTTATACGCCTACGACCGAACCGGCGGCCGGCCGTGTTCTGTAGCCTCCCGGTTAACTGCGCCACTCGATGCTGGCAGGTCATTGGATTTGCCGAATTAAGTACGCCGCATGAAGCACGACTATTTGAGGAAACATACTTGCTAAGAAGCTTACGCGTGATGCTCGGCACCATGGGCGACAGCCTGCGCGACCTGATGCCGATCATCATCGTCGTAGCCTTTTTTCAACTGGTCGTCATCGGCGAACCGATCCCCAATCTCGGCAGCATCCTGTCGGGCACGGTTTTTGTTGTCCTCGGGCTCACCTTCTTCATCCTTGGCCTGGAGATGGGACTCTTCCCGCTAGGTGAGAGCCTCGCCTATGCCTTCGCCAGGAAGGGCAGCCTGTTCTGGCTGATGGCCTTCGCATTTGCGCTCGGCTTTGGCACTACAGTCGCAGAACCCGCGCTGATCCTGGTGACCAACGAAGCCGCCGAGGTCGCCGCGACCGCCGCAATGATCTCCAATACACCCGAAGCGATGAAGGCCTACGCCGATGGCATGCGCTACACAGTGGCAGTCTCGGTCGGACTGGCCGTCACGATCGGTGTGCTACGCATCATTCGTGGCTGGCCCCTCCATTACTTCATCATAGCCGGCTATGTCTTGGTCATGGTGATGACCAGCTTCGCGCCCAAAGAGATTGTTGGCATCGCCTATGACTCAGGCGGCGTCACCACCTCGACGATTACCGTACCCTTGGTCACGGCACTCGGCGTAGGCCTCGCATCGAGTATCAAAGGACGCAACCCGATGACCGATGGCTTCGGTCTGATCGCGTTTGCCTCACTAACGCCGATGATCTTCGTCATGGGTTACGGGATGCTCGTGCTATGACCTCGATGCTTTCGGCCCTGGCCAACACCCTGCTCGACGTCATGCCCATCGTGGCGTTGATCATGATCTTCCAATTGCTGGTGCTCCGCAGGCCACCCCCCAATCTCAAGCGCCTCTTGATCGGGTTCGTTTATGTCGTATTGGGGCTGGCCCTGTTCCTCGAAGGTCTCGAAACCGCGCTGTTTCCGCTTGGCGAACTCTTGGCCGAGGAACTGACCAACCCCGAGTTCATTTTTGAAGGCGCCCAACATGCCGTTGAGTCGGCCACCTGGGACGAATATTACTGGGTCTACCTATTCGCAATCGCGATTGGTTTTGCCACGACGATAGCCGAACCTTCACTGATAGCGGTTGCGATCAAGGCGCGCGACGTTTCGGGTGGCGCGATAACCGTGTGGGGCCTGCGTGTCGCAGTTGCCATCGGCGTGGCTGTCGGCATCGGACTCGGGACGTTCCGCATCGTCACCGGGACACCGCTGCATTATTACATTATCGTCGGCTATGTCATCGTCGTGATCCAGACTTTCTACGCCCCGCGCATGATCATCCCGCTGGCCTATGACTCAGGCGGGGTCACGACCTCTACTGTCACCGTGCCCCTGGTTGCGGCACTTGGCCTGGGGCTGGCAAAGACGGTACCCGGCCGCGACCCCATCATCGATGGCTTTGGCCTGATCGCATTCGCCAGTCTGTTCCCGATCATGTCGGTCATGGCCTATGCCCAGCTATCGGAATTCCGTGCGTCGCGGAACCACCGCAGACGCCTGCAAAAATAGTAGTAACGACGATGAATAAGCCCCCTGGAGGTGTCCGTGCATTTCAAACTGATCATGGCCTTTGTCGAGGATAGCGTCACCAATACGGTCATGCGGGCGGGCCGCGAAGCGGGCGCCACAGGTGTCACCGTCATCAACAACGCGCGGGGTGAAGGCCTCGAGGCCTCCAAGACGTTTTTCGGCCTGTCACTCGAGAGCCAGCGCGATATCCTGTTGTTTCTCGTCGAAGAACACCTAAGCCGCCGAATACTCGAGACAATTAATACCGTAGCCCAGCTTGACGAAAAACCTGGAACCGGGATTGCCATCCAGATTGACGTCGAGGATGCCATTGGCGTAAGCCACCAGGTTCGGGAACTTGCCCAGGTGATAGAGGATCAGTTATGAGTGAGCGACAGATTGTACGCGTCCGCGACGTCATGAAGCGTAAGTTCGATATCGTCGACGGCATGATGACGGTAAAAGATGCCTTGTTGACCATGAAACATGTCGAAACCAAGACACTACTGGTCGATAAGCGCGATGAAAATGACGAGTACGGGATTGTCATGATGTCGGACCTCGCCAAGAAGGTCCTAGGGAAAAATCGCGCACCGGAGCGGATGAACATCTATGAAGTCATGACCAAGCCTTTGATTTCCGTGCCGCCGGAGATGGATATCCGTTACTGTGCTCGCCTCTTTGACCAATTTGGCCTTTCGCGTGCACCCGTCATCGAAGCAGGCAAGATCGTTGGCGTCGTCAGCTACACCGACATGGTGTTGCGTGGCTTGATGGAGAAGGAAGACTAAACACTCAACCGCGGTGGCCCCGGAAAATGTCAATCATCTTCAAGGGGCCGCGGAGAAACACGGATACCGCCAGGGTGAGGCGAGCTGCACTGCCTGAGCCAGCCTCTTGTACCCTTATTCGTCCGTTCGCCGCGCGGGCCACGCAACAAATTGAAAGCGCGTCCAGCGCGGCTAGTCGATCAACCTGACTCGAAACGTGCGCCCCTTCAACTTCCCTTCTCCCACTTTATTAAGCGCGGGCTCAACGGCATCAGGGCTCACCGCCACATAAGCCCAATGATCGGCAATATGAATTTTCCCTACCTGACTTCCACTAATGCCGTCGCTTCCGGTCAGGGCGCCTAAGATATCGCCGGCACGGACTTTTTGCTTTTTTCCGCCATCAATTTGCAACGTCTTCATTGACGGCTTCATTGCGCGCTGGCTCAGTAAATCGAGCGAGGGTAACGACTCACTGTCAAGAATGGGATCGATGTTGCCATCCAGCAAAGCCACTTTATAGGCCTCACCTTCATCGTACAAAGAAAATGCAAGCCCCATGCTGCCGGCACGCCCGGTGCGGCCGATACGGTGAAGATGCACTTCAGCGTCGTGTCCAATCTGGTAGTTGATGACGGCGTCCAGTGCATCAATATCCAGCCCACGAGCAGCCACGTCAGTCGCGACCAAAACAGAGACACTCTTGTTGGAGAAGCGCACCAGGGTTTGATCCCGCTCTCTCTGCTCGAGGTCACCATGCAGGGCGAGCACGCTAAAACCGAAGCCCGACAACGCATCCGCCACCTTCTGCGTATCCCGTTTGGTATTACAAAAAACCAGCGCGGACTCCGGCTGGTACTCCAACAACAGCAAACGCAGCGCGGTCATCCGTAGCCGACTGTCTGCAACCCTATAGAAATGCTGCTGTATCGTCGAATTGTCATGAGTGGACGTCAGTTGCGCCATCACGGGCTTGATCATAATCCGCTGCGCGATGGCCTGTATTTGAGGCGGATAGGTCGCGCTAAAGAGCAGCGTTTGGCGCTGCGCAGGCACCTGCCCAATGATGGCATCGAGCGATTTCTGAAACCCCATCTCCAGCATACGATCCGCTTCATCGAGGATCAGCAGGTTCACGGCACCGAGCTTCAGTGTCCCCTTGTCCAAATGGTCTTCTACGCGGCCGGGTGTCCCCACAATCACATGGGCACCATGCTCCAGGGAGCCGATCTGAGGACCCAGCGGCACACCACCGCATAGAGTCAACACCTTGATATTGTGAATCGTTCGGCCTAGCGTGCGGATTTCATTAGCCACCTGATCGGCCAACTCCCGCGTTGGGCAGAGCACCAACGCCTGCACGCGGAAGAGCTTCACGTCGAGTTTTTCCAGAAGACCAAGCGCAAACGCCGCGGTCTTCCCGGAGCCGGTCTTGCCCTGGGCGATGACATCGTTGCCCGCTAGAATCGGCGGGCAACTCAAGGCTTGAATTGGGGTCATCTTCTCATAGCCCAGAGAGGCTATATTTCTCAGCAGATCAGGGTGCAGACCAAGGGATGAAAAATCCGTATTGCTCAAAATGATTGTCCTAGGTTGATGCTATCGTCGTTAGGGTGAATGTCGGCGCCGGCCGGCCTTCCGGCCACCTCGGCTCAGCGCAGGGAATTGGGCCGATCAATCGTGATATTTGCTCTGCACGCCATTGAGAAATTGACGGAACACCTGATCTTTACATTCTCGATAGTGCTTATGGTCTGGCTTGCGGAAAAATGCACTCAATTCGTGCTTACTGATTTGCACATCGCTCGAAGCCAAGAGCTGCAAGATATCGTCAGCCTTGAGATCCAGCGCGATTTTCAGCTTTCTGAAGACAATGTTGTTGGTCAAGCGCTGCTCAGGCTCGACTTTAACCCCTTCCTTCTTCCCCCGCCGGTCAATAATTAAGCCATTGAGAAAGATTGCCAACTGGGTATCGCTACATTCCTGAAACGCCGGGTCATCGTCTTTCTTTAGCCAAGCACTGATTTGCTCCCGCGTCACCTGATAGTCTGCGGCGCCAAATAGGGCGATCATTTTCGAATCGTTAAAGCCGAACGTATAGCGAATACGGCGCAAGACATCGTTATTAGTCATAGACATACCCTATAAAACAGTGCCGACATGGTACTGCAATTGATCGTTTGCTTGCGCAAAATCATCACAAAGTCACTTTCCTCAAGAAGACTGCGTTACGCTACCAGGCAATCACCGTGGAACGACCCCTTGACGACAAAATGGGCACAAGCAAATGGCGGAGCAAATTGTCGTCGGCGTGGCCACCGAGCTGGGGGAGTTGGGATGTTCTGGTTACGCCGCTCTGCGGTGTGACCAACCTCCCCTGGCGCTCTGCGCCCAGGAGCCGCCGCGGCGCAGAGCGCCTGCCGATCCGTTCCACCGCAGGAGCGGTGGAACGAGTGGATCGCTCGTCGGCTCGTTGCTCTAAGGCAAAGGCAATTTGGTGGATAGGGCACCAACGAACCCGTCAGGGAACCCCGGACGCCGTGCCACGCACCTGATCCACCCGACCATCGAGCCCATCGAGGATCTGCTTGGCCTCCGCATCGCCCGCCTCGGCCGCCTGGCGCAGCCACCGCAACCCAGCGTCTCGGGTCGGGCCGGATGCCTCCCGTTCGACCATCAACTGCCCCAGCCTACGCTGCACCGCCACATCGCCCTGCTCGGCGGCATCGGTGAAGTAGACGATGGCGTAGGGGATATCCGGCTCCGCGATACAGGGACTGGCACTGTGGGTCAGGGGGTCGTAGCGACGCGCCAGCCGCGCCGCGAGCCCGGCATCGCCGTTCGCCGCCTCGCTGTAGAGGGCATAGGCCGCGGTGCAATCCCTTGCCTGGTCCGCCTGCTCGGCCCGGGCAAAGACCGCCGCGAGCCCGGGGTTCCCGGCGATGACATCTCTGGCGAGCGGAAGCCCGGTGGCCGGCGGCACGGGTGGCTCCGGCTGCTCCGCCACCTCGGGGGCCGTCTGCTCCGGCTGGCCCCGGCCCAAAACCCGGTCTGGAGTCGGCTCGCCAGCGACTTCTGCCACCGCTGCGAGGGGCTCCGGCTGCGCCGGGTCAAGCAGGCCAAGGCCCCAGGCGATCACCGCTGCGGTCACCCCGAGCGCAACGACCGCGAGGCCCAGCCAAACCCAGCGGACCCGAGGTCTAACCGGCTTGGAGTCCGCATCCGCTCCGGGCTCGTCGAGCGGGAGATCGGGCCAGTCCAACCCCAAGGCGCCGCCTTCGGCTTGGTCGCTGGCCGGCCCCGACGGAGCAACCTGCCCAGGGGCACGGGCAGGGGATCCAATCAGGCTACCGCGCATGCGCAGGACTCCGGCGTCCTCATCCCCATCGATGCGCAGGGCCACCCGCAGCGGCGAGCCACCCAGGTCGACGAGACTGTCGACCAGGTCCGGCCCGACCTCCAGACGCAGACCATCGTCGGCGACCTGGGCACTGAACTGGGGATGCCAGTGCGGGGTGGCCTGCCATTGACCGGCCAGGCCCAGGTAGCGTCCATCGTTGCGCTGCATGGCCAGCAGCACCGACTCGGGGGCAGGTCCGACCCGAGCCACCAGGAGCCGGGCACTGCCGGGCCCAAGGGGCTCGATCTCGATCTTGAGCGCCATGGAATCTCCCCTTAGCGACCCGCAGCCGCCGGTTGGCGACCACCGATGTGGGCGAGGATCTCGCCGAGCCTCGCGTTGTGTTCCGGCGCCACGTCCCGCCCGGCGGCGTGCCCGGCGTTGGCTATCGCCAGGGCTCGGAAGGCCTCGAACCAGTCGACGATGTAGAGGGCGGAGAAGTTCACCGGGGCTGGACCGAGTGCCGGCAGGCTGCCGACGGGGATGGGCACGGGCGCGTCAAAGACTGGGCGTCTGGCGTCCGCCAGGGAGCGCGGGCGCTCGTCCTCCGGCAGGTCGTCACAACCGAGGTGATCGACGAAGCGCGCGATGCGGGCGCTGGTCACAAACACCTGTCGCTCAGCGAGCTTGGCCCGGGTGGCGGCGGACTGGGACTCAGCGACCTCGATCAACCCGAGCAGCGATTGCTCCAAGGACAGTCGATCCGCAGCGGTGATCAGCTCCCCGATCAGATCCTCCAGGGCGTCCTTCTCGATGCCCAGATAACGGGGCCAATGGGTATCCTCCGGCAGGGCCTTGAGATGTCCGACCCAGAAGCGCAGGACCTCCCGAACGAAGCGGTTCGCGCCGGCATTGACCGAGGCCCTGGGGGCATCGGTCGCGGAGCCGGCCGCAGGGGCGGCTGCATCGAGCAGGGCACCCAGGTCGATCAGGCCACCCTCACGCACCGGGGCCGTCCCCTGGCCTTTGTTAGCCGCTGCCGGGGCGCCGGCTGAGGCCACCTCGTCGGCACGCAGATAGAGGGAGCGCAGACCCTCCTTCGGCGGCTGCAAGGCATGCAGCAGGTCGGCAAACCGATTGGGTCGCTGGCGCAGGGCACCGATCACCCGGTCGGCCAGGCGCTGCTTGTTGGCCACCTCGGCGGCACCCTCCTCCCGGTAATAGGCGCCAAAACGGCGACGCACCAGGTCCTCCACCACAGCGTCGATCTGCTCGCGGATGCGGCCCAGCTTGGCCTCGGGCTGGGCGACGCCCCCGAGGTAGTCGGCGATGCGCGCAATGCCCCCGTCATTGAAGCTCAGCATTGCGTCCCAGGCGCCCTCGGGGTCCTGCAGATGCTTGCGCACCGAGGGCTCATCGCAGAAGGTGCGCCGCAACAGGGCCAGACGCTCCCGCTGGTTCGGCAGAATGGCCCTTTCGCCGTCCTGGTCGGTCTCGATTACCGCCGCGGCCATGCGCGGCTTGCGCACCAGGAAGAGGTTGTCGAAGGGGCGCCCTGGGGCCCACTCGTGCAGCCAGTTGTAGCCCCCGAAGCGCTCCAGGAGGGCGAGCTTCATCATGCCCTCCCAGCCCTTGCGCATCAGGTCCTCGGTCTCGCCGGGGACCGGGCTGAGACGGTGGTCGAACATGGTGACGGCCCAGACCAGACCAGGGCTGCGCCGGGCACGGGTGTGCGGATCGGCCCCTTGGGTGGCATGGACCCAGGTCTCCAGGACCGGGCCCAGGTCCTTGACGTCGCTCTGTTTGTGGGAGGGGGCACAGAGCACGAGCAGGTTCATCTCCTGATCGTCGGTGTAGCGCTCGAACAGGTACGCCACCTTGCCACGCAGGACCAACTGGGCCACCGGGTCAACTTGGTCGTCTTTCAACTGCTTGCGCACCTCCCCGATATCGGCCACCGCCAGGCGACCGCGATAACCGGGAAAGTCGAGCAGGTCCACCTGCTCCAGCACCGGCGTGCGCGGCGGATCGGCCAGGACGAAGCGCAGCTCCGTGGTCAGCGCCGCCAGCAGGGAACGCGGCAACTGGACCGGCGGCAACGCCTTACCATCCAGGCGCGGGACGATCTCGATGGTATCGGCAGCGTCGCGGCCCAGCCGTTCGAGGATGTCCACGTTCATGATGCTGTCCGCCTGGCTCAGTTCCCCACTCGCATCGGTGCGCACCAGGGCGGAGACCGGGGCGTAGGCGGTCTGGGCATGGCCGACGGTGGCCAAACCCTGACGCAGGGAGAGGTAGGTCTCGGTCAGCTCGCGGATCTCGCCCCACAGGACCGAGAAGAGCGCGGCCCGGTCCCGGGGTTCGAGATAGGGCGCCAGGGCGATGGCGCTCGGCCAGTAGTCGGCCTTGAGCTGCTCCGTGGTCTTGGGATAGCGCTGCTCGAAGTACTCCAGCAACTCCACCACATTGTCCTCGCTCACCCCACCAGTGGGCTGGCGGTTGCGACGCAGCTCCAGGTCGGCAAGGTGCCGGCGCAGGTGGGCCGGCGACAGGTCCCAGTCCACCTGCTCGCGGTCGAAGTCATTGAAAAAGGCGTTGCCCAGGACCTTGGCCAGGTCCACCTCGGCGAACAGGCTCAGCTCCAGGGGATAGCCCTTGGGGGCATCGCTCGGGCTGCGGGTGAAGCGCGTCACCAGACCGGTCGCCTCCTTGCCGTGGCCGGGGGGGTTGACGTGCTTGATGAAGTTGAGTCGGCGGCCGTCGAGATCGGTCTCCAGCTCGCCGCCCTCCCCCGCCGCCATGGCCGAGATCAGGTAGGACTTGCCGGCCTGAGACAGCCCGAAAAAGCCCACGCTGACGGAGCGGCCCGCCGCCCGGCCCAGGCGGGTGGCGAGGTTACGCACCCGGCGAAGCTTGTCCGTCAGGCTGTCGGACTCCCGGTCGAGGCGCTGGGAATGGCGCCGCACCTCGGCCACCCAATCGATGGCCTCGCCGCAGCCGTCGTAGAGGGCGCGGCAAAGCTGGATCAGGTCCTGCCCAGTCTGCGTGTGTGTCGGATCGGTCATGCTGGCTCCCTCGCCTCGGCCCGCACGGGGGGCTTCATTTGAAGATACTGCCGCTGTCGAGCCAATAGCTGTCCTGGTCGAAGCCGATGCTCGCCAGGGTATTGAGCTTCAGGGCCACGGCGCCGCGCCCCAGGGCACGCCCGCCCTCGACCTCCACCGCCGCTACCCGGAAGCGCTCGGCATTGACGCCGCGCATGCGCTCCAGGCGCACCCGCAGGACCCCGCCCTTGGTATAGATGGATCGGCGCACCTCGTCGTCGGCAAAGTCGAGCACATAGAGGGGCGAGGCCCCCCAACGGTCGGCATCGAGCTGCCGGTACCCGATGTGCATCACGCCGCTCATGGGGATCGTGACCTCCGGCAACTGGTATTCGGGGTCGTCCAGGTCCACGTCCCGGTAATAGACATCCCCCGCCTTGACGATCATGTTGCGGTCGATCAGGCCCAGGTAGCGCACCGTCGAGTAGATGTGGAAGGCGTTGGCGCGGAACGAGAAGTTCGGCAGGCGCCCCTGCCCGAGGACACACAGCATGGCGCCCACCGCGGCGGTGGTCTTGGGGTCCTTGATGCGCCCGCGACGGTTGAATGGGTACCAGGCACCGGTGCGATAGTCGTGCATCGGGACGATGCGATCCGGCGGCAGGGGCAGCAGGGCCCGCACCAGGGACTGGACCCCCGGCAGGCGCGAGGGGCGGCCGGTGAGCAAGAGCACGTCGCAGTCGTAGAGGTAGACGATCTCGCACAGGGAGCGCACCGCCCGGGTGATCTCCAGCTTGTCCTCCATGAACAGGCCGTGGATACGTTCCAGATCCAGTCCGACAGGGCTGTCGAGCAGGGCGAACCCGTTCACCCCGCCGCCGGTGGCATCCCGCACCCCCGCCGCGAACCAGCCCAACACCGCGCGGGTCGGTGGGTCCGCGCTGATCTGGGCCACCAGCTCGCCCAGGGGGCAGGTACGCGCCTCGGCCCCGCGGACCGGGTCGAAGCCCTCGTAGGCCTTGAGCACCGCGAGCCCGGCGGGATAGAGGACCTGCAGGGCCAATTGCTGGCGCAGCATCCCCTCCTGGACATCAACGGGGTCGGAGCCGATGAGCCGCGACAGCAGGGCGTCGGCCTCGTCGACCCCGACGGCCTGCACCGCCGCCCGCAAGGCCGGGACCAGGGTGGCACCGATGACCTCCAGCAGGATGTCGTCGCCGGCCACCTTGAAGCCGTCGCGGAAGCGTTGCTCCGGGACCAGGGTCCGATTGGCGCTGCCCTGGCCCCCTTCGAGCACATAGTCGTTGATGACCAGGTCCGTGGTGCCGCCGCCGATGTCCACGGTGGCCACCGTCAGACGGTCTTCACCGCCGTTGCCGCCACTGGCGCGGCCGGCACGACGGGCCAGGCTGAAGAACTCCTCCGGCCGCCCGGCAAAGGTGTTCTGGATCTCGCTGTAGAGGTAGACGACCTGGCTACAGGTCGCCTCGTCCCAGCGCACCTCAACCTGGGGGAAGGCGGGCCAGGCCAGGTCTGCGCCCGGGCCGTCGGTGGGCTCGTCCTCCGGGTGCCAGCCAAACGCCTTCCACACCAGCCCGAGGGCCTGGTGCATGCGGTTGGCGAAGATCTCGCGCTCCTGCTTGGGCATGGAGGGGGGGACGGTCAGGATGACGGTGCGCAGGTGACGCGGCAGGTCCGCATTGGGCATGCGCAGACGCTGGGCGGGGCTGTTAATCTGGCACAGGGCCTGGGTCAGGACCTCGGCCAACATGAACATCATCATGGCGCTGCGGGCGTAGTGCGGCATGAACACCGGCATGCGATCCGCCTCGGGCAGCTCGTAGAGCGCGGTGCCGACCTCGTTGATGAGGTTGCAGAAGGGCGCGGCCGTGGCCATGGGCTCGATCTCGCTGCGCACATAGGCGCAGTTGAACCGCCAGCCTGTGTCGAAGCGGTCCTCGTCCCAGAGGTAGCGCTTGGGGCTCGAGATGCCGGTGGCGCCCTCGGTCCCGCGCCGCCGCCCGGCCATGCGCGCCGCCTCGGGGCCGACCCTGGCGATGGTCGGCCACAGAAAGGCCCCGGCACGCCCGCTCTTGTGCGCCCAATGCTCCTTGCCGAAGGTGGCCTGGGCGAGCTCGACTCGGCTCTCGAAGGGCTCGCTGTAGACCTGATGCGGCTGCGACAGGTCGCGCAGCTCCAGCTCGTAGCGCCGGCCGAGGCCGTCGCCCTCCTTCGCGTGCTGCTCGATGAGGATGCCACAGGTACGCGAGTTACCCACGTCCAGGACCATGTCCACCGGCACCGCCCGTTTCACATCGTCGCGGCTGTTACCGAGCAGCTTGATCTCCGGGATGCAGGCGCAGTCGCCGACCAGGGCGAGCAGGTTGAGATAATGGGCGTGATGGACGAGCCGCTCGCGCTCCGCCTCCACATCCTCCTCGGGCAGGCGCAGGCAGGACCCAGCCCGTTCGCAGAAGGCCTCCTCGATCCAGCCCGCCACCCAGGGCAGCTCCGGGTACCAGCCGATCTCGTTGGCGCGATGGGCGAAGGCATAGGCCACACCAGCGGCGACGTCGGCCTTGGTGGGTGCCAGATAACGCATGTCCACCGCGTCGGCCAAGATTGCCGTGTCGACGGCCAGGGTCAGGCGATGGGTATCGAGGCTGGCAGCCGCGTCTGCGGGGGACAGCTCGACCAGCCGAATACGCGCCCAGGTCTCGGGCCCTGGGGCAAAGCGCCGCGGCGGGTGGAGGCGCAGCAGGGGGACCGGCAACCAGGCCCCGTCGAACAGAGTCGCCGACTCGTCCACCGGGACACTCATCTGGGACTTGATGGCGACGCCGGGGCGGTCGGGCCAATAGTGCTGACCGCTGCGCTCGTCGTAGACCAGGCGGGCGAGGGATCGATTGCTCTCCTGGATGACGAACTCCCCAGGGAGCGCCTTGCGCAGCGCGAGCTTCAACCCGAAGTCCAGGAACTGGACGCCGCTATTGGCGATCAGCGTGACCTTGTTCTCGAAGTTGACCAGTTTGGATAGCATTACCGGTGGGGCTCCTGGGTCGGGTCTCGGGCGAGTGGACGGGTGGCGATACCGCCAATCCTCACCGTATTAATCGTGCGCAGCGTCGCCCTCTCCCCCTGGGAGAGGGCCGAGGTGAGGGTAGCGGCCAGGGCGCCCGCGCCATGGCCGCTAGGGTCCCTGTTCGCGCATGTCGATGCCGAAGGGCTTGTCGTCGGCGTAACGGCCCGTGCAGTTCGGCTTGCCGTCCGGCCCTGGCTGGCATTCGACCCTCGGCTTACCGAAGTTGGTGCCGTCGGCGCAGACGATATTCCCACTGCTGTCGATCACCAGCTTGCCGCCCTCGAGCACCGCCGAGGCGCCATTCTCGCAGATGCTGCCATCGTGGCGCTTTAGCCGCACCCGCCCTGCCCCATCCTTGAGCTGATACTCCATCTGCACGGGCAGACCGGTCTTCGGGTCCTGCAAGGCCGTCGCGGTGTGCCATCCGCTGCTGAGCCAGCGGCGCGGGGCCGGGGGGCGTTCGGCGCCCACCGGGGCCGACGCCCGGGGCTGCGGGGTCTTACCGGCCTTGGCCGGGTCGGACTTGGCGCCGCCCTTGCCGGCATCCTCCTCTGCGCCCTGGGCTTTCGCGGCTGCGCCGCCGTCCCCGGGTTTGCCAGCGGTTGGCTCGGGCGGCCCCTCGGGTGGCGTTGGCGGCGTACCCGCCTGATCCGGCGCTGGAGCTGCGTCCGCGGGTTGCCCCTCCGCCTGCGGATCGGCCTGGGTGTCGGGTGGGGCGGGTCGTCCGGTCTCGGCGTCCGGGGCCGGGTTGGGTGTCGGTTCCTGCTCTGTGCCTGGCTCGATCAGGGGCTCGATCAGGGGCTCGGCTCGGGCTCGGGCTCGGGCTCGGGCTCGGGCTCGGGCTCGGGCTCGGGCACTGGCGCAGTTCCAGGTTCGGTTCCGGGTTCAACCCCAGGCGGACCCGCGTCGCCAGGCGGCTCCTGTACCTCATCCCCAACCGGTCCCAACGGCTCGGGCACCTCGCCAGCCTCCGGGATGTCCGATTGCGCATCGGGGGGCCCGCCCATGGGAAATTCGGCGACATCCCCCGCCGGCTCATCCCCCACCCGCTCATCGCCGACGGCGCCGACGGTCTCAGCCGAGTCATCGGCGGTAGGCACATCGGGCACCAAAGGATCGGTCACTTCGACGTCGCCCACGGGGCTGGCGGTCCCCTCTGACAGGCCCTCGGCACCCTCTACGGTCATGGCCTGCCCGGGGACGGCGTCGTCGCCGGTCAGCACGCGACGCTCGCCGCCGCGCTCGATCACCCGACGATCCACTACCCTGCGCTCGGTCGACACCACGCCGCTGCTGTCTGGGGGGACGGCGCCGGGCTCGGCCGGGTCCTGCGGCAGGACCTCGGTGTCCGGCCCCTGCGCTGGGGCGACCGCATCCGGCTGCCAAGCGGGTATGCGCACCGAGGGAGGCTGACAGGCCCGCAGGAAGAACAGGCCAGCGGCCAAAATGGCCAGCAGCGCCAGCAACCAGACCCACCATGGGATCCGCGGCCAGGTCCCTTTTGCATCCCCAAGGGCACTGACGGGCGGGGCCGCATGGAGGTCCAGGTTAACCAAGGGGTCAGACCCTACCGCGGCCTCGTCCCTGACAAAGCCCCAGAAGGTCAAGACAGGTCGGCCATCGACCAGGTAGATGTGTTCCTCATCTGGGAAGCTGGTCACGTAGCCCAGCAGACGACCGAAGATCTGGCGTTCGGAGTCCGTCTCCGCTGCCATGGCCTGTGCCAGCGCCTCGATCTGTCCCCTGGTTTCGAGCAGCCGATGCTGGGCCTCGGCGCGCTCGTCCCCGGTGGCCGAACTCCAGGGCACGACGGTGCCTGGTCTGGGGGCATACCAATCGACGGTATCGCCGTCTTCGTTACGTTGCGGAATGGCGAAGGTGTCCGCCAGGTCTGCCCCAAGTCGGCGACCGATAGCGGCCCGCAACTGGGAGGCCGCCAGATACACCGGATGGCCGACCGCCCCCAATGGGTGGAAACCGGCGAGGGTACCGCTGCGCAACAGGGGGCCAATCATTTGAGTTCCTCCAAGGTCCGACACCGCTCCAGGGCCTCGTCCAGCCGGCGACGCAGGGACGCCATGGGCTCGCGGGAGGCATCCTCCCCAATGATCGGGGCTTCGAGGGACCGCAACTGGGTGCAGTCCAACTGGGCATCGACCAACTGCTGCCGATAGCTCGCCGCCTTGGCGCACAGGGCCAACTCGGCGTCAAGACGCGCCTTCACCTCCACCAGCGGGGGACGAGCCGCATCGAGGGCATCCAGGCGCCTGTCGAGTTGGCCCAGCGCCTCGCAGTTGCCGAGGGACTCCGTCACCGCCACATCGATCTCGGTGGCCGCCTGGCAGCGCGCCAGTGCCTCGGTGAGGCGCTCCCGGGCCTCGCTCAGGGGACGGACCTGGGTTGGAGGCGTGCCCAGAGCGCGGTCCAGCTCCGCAAGCACTTCACAGTCCCCCGGCTGCGCCTCGATGCGGACCGTCAGGTCGGCGCCGCGGGCGCAGATCCCGATGCGGGCATCCAGGTCAGACGCCAGACCGGCCACTGGCTGCCGCGTCAGGTCTACCCCGTCAAGCCCGTCCCGCAGACCGGCGAGTCGGGCACAATCCCAGCCGGCCTCGTTGAACTCCCGCGTGAGACCGGCCGCGGCCATGCACCGCGCCTGCTCCTCTGCCAGGGTCTCGCGTAACGCGGCGTAACGCTCACCCTTGGGGTCGATGCGATCCAGACGGGCCTCCAGCGCGTCGAGCAGGTGCGGATCGGTGCACTCCTTTGCCAGTGCCACCCCCAGCTCCGCCTCCAGGGAACGACGCTCCTGCAGGCCAAGCCAATACCAGCCGGCGACAAGCAGCGAGGACAGCAACACCATCGCGCCCAACACCCAGGCTCGCCGCGCCGTCCTGGAGCGCCGCACCGGCTGAGAGCCTGCCGCCATCGCCCCCGACCCCCGGCCGCCCTCGACCAACACGAAGCCCCAAAGGGTCAGCACCGGCTCATCGCCGACGGCCAGGATGTGGGTATCGTCTGGGTAGTGGGTCGCGAGCCGCAGTGCCTCAGCCAGGGCCTCCGAGCCCCGCACCCGCTTGGGCAGTTCGTCCGCAAGCCGGCGTATGGACGCCAGCCGATCGGCCAGCTTGGCCTTGACCAAGGCTCGGCGTTGGGGCGGCAGGGCCGCCAGCGGGACGGGTTGGCCAGTCAGGTCGCTGTACCAATCCACCGTCTTGCCATCCGCCGAGGGCACAGGCAGCGCCAGCACCGAGGCCGTCACCCCCGGCAGGTGGCGTAGGATAGTGGTCCGCAACTCGCGATGCAGCGCATCCAGACCCGAGAAGTCCGAGGTCAGAAGCCGATAGCCGCTGACATCGACCCGTGCGACTCGCAGCGACGGTTGCACCAATTCCCTCCCTCCCGCTGCCGACCGCCCGACCAAGGATGATGATCGGCGATTAGTCTACCGGTTTCCCACACGGACGAACAACGCCGCACCCGGTGGGCGCCCGTGCCCTCGGGCGTCCCAGGCGAAGCCGTCGAGACCGAGCTCATCCACCACATGGTGGACGCGTCCCGAATGCTCATGACAAAGATGGAAGAGCACCTTCACAACCTCTCAGGTGTAGTAATACCGCACGAGATGGAAAAACAGTGGGGCGGCGAAGCACAGGGAGTCGATGCGATCCATCACTCCACCATGGCCCTGGATCAGGCTGCCGAAGTCCTTGATCCCGCGGTCGCGTTTGATGGCAGACATGCACAGGCCACCGGCAAAACCTGCCAGGTTGATGGTGAGGGCGACCCCAGCCGCTGCCCAGGGCGAGAAGGGAGTTGCCCACCACAGCAGGGTGCCGATGAGGGTGGCCGCTCCGATGCCGCCGATGGCCCCCTCCCATGTCTTGTTGGGACTGACGAGGGGGGCAATCTTGTGCCTGCCCAGGGTCTTGCCAACGACGTACTGGAGCACGTCGCTCAACTGCACCACGATGATCAGGTAGAGCAGGAGCTTGGCATTCTCGCCCTCGAACCCGGGGATCTGGAGCATGAGGAGGGCCGGGGCGTGGCTGACGCAGTAGACCGCCACCATCAACCCCCATTGGATCTTGGCGGTGCGGGCCAGGAAGTCTTGCGTATCCCCTGCCAGGACGCTGCGCACCGGTACAAACAGGAACGCATAGACGGGGATGAAAATGACAAAGAGCCCGTACCAGTGGATCGCCACGAGGTAGTACTGGAACGGGACGAAGACGAAGAAGGCCCAGAACAGGGTCCGATGGTCGGCGCGTCGAGTCGGGGTCAGGGTAATGAACTCCCGCAGGGCGATGAAGGACGTTAGTCCGAACAGGATCACGGCGCCGATCCCGCCGCTGGCCAGGGCCACGACCAAGACCGCCGTCATGACCCACCAGGCGCGGATGCGGGCACTGAGGTTTGCCACCACCTGGCGCCCATCGGGGGTCTGGACGCGCCGCTCCAAGACCAGGGCCACCGCGCTGGCGATGACCAGCAAGGCGACGATGCCTCCCAGGAGGGCCAGGAGTTGTTGGTCCCAGTTGATGGTCATGGCTGTTCTCCCAGGGCGATCAGCGCGTTGCGCGCGCGCTCCAGGAACTCCCGACGGCCTTCGCCGGGCGCGATCCGCAGCGACGGGCCGAAGGTACTGCTGCCCAGGAGCGGCACTGGCAGAATCTCGCCCTTGGGCAGGATGCGACACAGGTTCTGGAGGTAGACCGGGACGAGCTCCAGATCCGGACGCGCCTTGGCGATGAAGTAAAGCCCCGGTTTCAGCAGGCCGATGCTGGTCCCGTCGCCTCGGGTTCCCTCCGGAAAAAGGATCAACGAGGCACCTTGCCCAAGGGCCTCATCGAGGCGGGCCAGGGCCTCGCGCCCCCCCTTTCCACCGGTGCGGTCCACCAGGACGGCATTGAGCAACCGACGGGCAATCCAGCCCTTCGGCCCAGGTCTGTCCCAATAGTCGGCCGCCGCCACGGGGCGCGTCTGTACCCGAAGCCGCGGCGGTAGGGCCGCCCACAGGACCAGGGTGTCCAGGTGGGAGGAATGGTTGGCGAAGTAGACGCGTTGGCTAGCGGTCGGTGCGTTACCAACCCAATGCGCCTGGGCCCCGGTCACCAGTCGAGTCAGGGCCACCAGTCCCTTTGCCGCCAGGGTCTCGGAACAGGTTCGCGGCGTCGCGGCCTGCGTCATCACCCCTCCAGGGCGCGGAGGATCAGCGCGATGCGCCGACCGGCGGTGATCAGAGCCCCGAGGGCCACGACCAGCAAGGTGAGGACCAGCACCTCGCCGTCCCGGCCCAGGGGGACTGCCACGGCGGCAAGCAACAACCCAGCGGTCATCGCAGCCATGCGGTGGGGCTTGGCCATAGGCCCGATGAAGGACTGGGGCAAGCCAGCAGTGCCCCCAAGGGCGCGCACGTAGGCGGTGAAGAGCGCCAGCATCCCGGCGATCCACCCTAGTTCCGGCCCCAGGGCAAACCCCGTGGCGTAGCCTGCAGGAACGATGAGCAGGGGGTCGGCGATGCGGTCCGGCAGCTCGTTGTAAAGGTCCCCGGTGCGCGACCCCAGGCCTCCCTCCACGGCCACCATGCCGTCGAGCATGTTGCAAAGCAGGCGCAACTGGATGCAGGTGGCGGCCAAGACCAAAAAGGCTGCGCGGCCCCCTGGCGGCGCGGCTGGAGCGGCGAGCATCGCCAGGGCCCCGGCCGCGGCAAAGCCGAGACTGGCGAGCGAGATCGCATTGGGCGGGACACGGTGCTCGGCGAGCCTGGAGGCCAGGGCCTGAGCCCAGCGGGTGTCGCGGGTCTTCAGCGGACGACGGGCGGCGGGCATGGGTCTTGGCTCCGATGCCGGTGGCAGGAGCCCGAATCATACAGGCTCCGTAAGGACAGGAAGACTCGTTAGCGATCCGCATTTCGGCGCAGGCTCGGGCGGTCGCTCATGCGGCGATCCCCCCTGCCTGACAGCCCCTCCAGCTCGACCTCGTATTCGCCGTGGGTGGCGAGGTGAATGAGATCGGCCTCCCCGAGCCTCGGCAGGACCCGGTCCCGCCGCGCCTTCCGACCCAGGATCTTGACACTGTGCTATGTGATTCCGGACTACCCGCACCCGGACGACAAGCTGCCGGGCACCGCGGACGAGGCGGCCTACCTCAAGCGGGTCTTCCAGGCCAGCGCAGTCGAACCCCATGCCCTGCCGCTGCGCCGGGTCCTGCGCGGGCCGGGCGACTTCGACCTGCTGCACTTCGCCGGCCACGACGTCGCCGAACAGGAAGACATCGTCAATACGGTCACCCGCGGGCCCGCCTGGCCATCTAGTGCCGTCGCACGAACCCCCTAACGACGGCAGGGTGGATAAGCGAAGCGCCTCCACCAGACGGAGTCCGGTCGCATATCCCACCCGCCGCCAATCATTGACGCCAGCCCGCCAGGATCTCCAGGCAGATCCCGTTCATCTCTGCCGCCCGCTCCGGGGTGTCGGCCTCGGTGTAGGCGCGCAGCTCAGGGGCGTTGCCGGAGGGGCGGAGGTGGGCGATCTCGCCGCTGGCGAAGGTGATACGCAGCCCGTCCGTCGTGTCCAACCCGGCCACAGGCCCGAAGGCGGCGCCGAAGACCGCCTCCACCCCTGCCCTATCGCGTCGCACCTCCCCGCTGGTCATGGCCGCCAGGCGGGCCTGGCTCAGCTCGGTGGGAAAGTCCTTGATGCGGTCGCTGTGGGTGAAGCGGGCCGGCAGGTCCCCGGCCAACTCGGAGACACGCTGCCCGCGGTCACGGGCCAGGCAGAGTACCGCCAGGGCGACGATGAGGGCGTCGCGGGTCGGCAGCGCGGGCAGGACCCGCCCGTCGCGCTCGATGGCATCGGCGGTCAGGAAGCCGCCATTGGCCTCGTATCCGGCCACCGGGGTTGGACCCGCGACCAGCAGCTCCTGCATGGCAGCAACCACATAGGGTGAGCCGATGCGGGTGCGCTGGACGCGCTCAAACCAGCCGCTGCGGTCCACCGCCGTGTTGCAGCTCACCGGCGTAGCCAGCGAGCGCACACCGAGCCAGCGAGCGCAGAGGGGGCCCGCAATGTCGCCCCGCAGCCATTCGCCACGCTCGTCTCCCACCAGGGGGCGATCACCGTCGCCGTCCGCCGAAACCAGGGCGTCGTAGCCGCCACCCAAGGTCCACTCCCGTGCCAACCGAACGTCTTCCGGACGGATCGCCTCCGTGTCCACCGGGAGAAAGACCTCCGAGCGGGCCAGGGATGTCACGTCGGCGCCCAGCCCGATCAGGACCTCGCGCATAGCCTCCCGGGCGACGCTGGATTGCTCGTAGAGCCCGACCCGCACCCCGCTCAGGCAGCCGGCGGGAAAGAACTCTAGGTATCTCGCAACGTAGGCGTCGTAGGCGGCAGGGTCGGCGGGCCCCAGCCCAACGCCTGCCCACAGGGCGCCGACTGCATCGAACTGCGACTCGGGCAGGGCCACATCCTGGCGCCGGATGCCCGCCTCGTCGGCCTTGAGGATCTCCCCTGACGGGAGATTGAACTTGATTCCGTTGCGATCGTCCGGGATGTGGCTGCCGGTGACCATCAGGGTCGGGATGCCCTGGGCGATGCCGAAGGCGGCGATGGCCGGGCTGGGGATGCGCCCCAGGTGCCGGGCCAGGCAGCCGGCGTCAGTGATGGCCTGGGCGCAGGCGGCCATGATGCGCCCGCTGCTGGACCGGTGATCCCCTGCGATGCCCAAGGCACCACCGGCGACCAGCACCTCGGTCTCGAACAGGTACTGAATGAAGCCCAGGGTATAGGCGTAGCAAACCCGGTCGGTCATCGCCTCTACCCGTCCACGGGCCCCGCTGGTCCCGAACCCAACCCCGCTCTGCACCATCAGGTCGTCGATCAGCATGTACCCATTCCCTCCCAAGGTTGATAGCGTCCGCGGTCTTGATGTCACGTCGCAGCATTCTAGCCCGGCTACTTGGGAACGCCGCCGACAACAGCGGGGTGGATCAGCGAAGCGCACCCACCGCAGCCTCGCTGTTGGGGGCCGGGCCGGCGCTGCCTGTCGGCAAACCCCTACCCTGCCCCTCATCTACCCTTGCTGGGACATACTCAAGCCGGCGGGTTGAGCTGCCGGCCGTAACCCAGCAGAGCCCGCCCGACGGCAGACTCCGCCCAGCGCTTGACCAGCGGAGTTTCCGACCCGCCCCAGATCGGTTACTCTCGCCAGCGATCGCAAGCGCACGGCCCACATCGGCATTGGCGTAAGACTTCCGCGCCCTATGGCGGCACCATCGCGCCGCTTCCCGGGCAGGTAGAGCGATATCGGGGACCACCGACCTGGGCGTTAACCGCTTCAGTCGGGCCGGATTAAGATGCTCCAACGGAAGGGGCATGCCGGTAGAGCGTGGCGCAAGACCCGATCAATTCCACCATGCGCAATGACAACCCGTCGTCGCGCATGACGCAGTCCCAGAGTCGCCGCTCTCGGATCGCGCGCTGACCAGGGCCAGGATGGCCTTGACCAGCGCCCCAACGACCCCAACCGCACGAGTCGCAGGCAACTTAAATACCAACTAGGAGTGACCAGATGACCGACAGACCCAGCCTCTTGATCCTCGCCTCCGCTGCCACCCTGACCCTGGCCCTGGCTCAGCCGGTCGCTGCGGAGGGCGAGCCAGCTGCCCCCGCGCCGGCGCCAGGCATCGGGCCCACCTCGGTTGTAGAGGCCGCCGCGGCCCCTGCGGCTGCCGAAGCACCTGCCGCTGCCCCCGTGGCCCCTGCAGCTGCCGAAGCACCTGCCGCTGCCCCCGTGGCCCCTGCGACTGCCGAGGCACCCGCCGCCGACGCACCCGCACCGACCGAGGCCGCAGCAGCCCCGCCGGCGGATCAGCCCAGTGGCCGCGCCGAGGCCATGCAACGCATGGAGGAGCGTCGCGCAAAGATGACCGCCGAGCGCAACCGCCACTATGGCGAGTTGCGCGAGCGCGCCGCCGAGGTCGGCATCCAACTGCCTGAGACCCCGCCCTGGGATCAGATGGAGATGCCCGCGATGCCGGACATGCCGGCAATGCCTGCCGGTATGGGAGAGCGGCGATCGGCTGCGGACCTCGATGCGGCCCGTGCGGCCCACTACCAGGCCATGCGTGAGCACGCCAAAGAACTCGGCATCGATCTGCCCGAGACCCCCCCGGCCAGGCTCATGAGCGCCGACGAGCGTCGCGCCAAGATGGATGCCATGCGTAACATGACTCCGGAAGAGCGCATGGCTGCTCGCGCCGAGAGCTACCAGCAACTGCGCGAGCGAGCCGCCGCCAAGGGTATCGAGATGCCCGAGACCCCGCCGTGGCAGGCCGCCCAAGAGCGTCGCAAGGCGATGCAGGAACAATGGGAGGCTTATCGCAAGGAGATCGACGCCATGTCCGATGAACAGCGCGAGGCTGCCAAGGCCATTTTCGGCGCCCCGCCGCAGCTCGACGCACCCCAGGCGCCCATGTCCATGCCGATGCAGCCACCCATCCGGCAGGAGATGCCGCCCATGCCCATGTACCAGCAGATGCCTATGAAGCGCCCCATGGACATGTACCAGCAGATGCCTATGGAGCGCCCCATGGACATGCCGATGCGTGGACAGGGCCCCTGCCCCCAGGGTGACTGCGGCGGCATGGCGCCACCCCGGGCCATGATGCCCAATTGGGAAGGTAGCCAGGGCGGCAATCGTATGCCCATGCCACCCCAGGGTGGCTACGGCGCCCCTTGGGGACGCGGCTACTAAGGTTCAGCGCCGGCGCGGGCCGTGGAAGCCCGCGCCCATGCCGTCCGGTGCGGCGGGGCCGCCACATCGACCGGCAAACCAATTCGAACAGAGCAGCGGCGGCCCCGGCCACACCAAGCCGCCAGGTCACGACATAAACCGATGCCCGAGGTCGACCTAACCCGACTTGGCCAACCGCAAGAACGGCCACGGGCACGCCGCCACACTTGGGCCTGAGAGAGGACCCCATCCATGAAATTCATCCGTAATCTGCTCGCGCTGGTGGGCATCGCCACCATCGCATTAGTCGCAGTCGCCTATCTGCGCTTCGGCCCCCAGATCGCCCAGCTCGACCCTGGCGCCATGAATATCTACTCGGATTTCGCCGCCAAGGTCATGGAGACCGGCGACCCGGCCCTGGCCATGATGTGGTCGGTCCCAGTCAACGAAGGCATCGAGCCGGAAGATGTGGTCGAGTCCCTCAAGAGCCTCGCCGCCTCGCGCAGCTTCCTGTTCGTCGGTGAGTCACCCCTGTACAAACAAATCGAGGCGGTCACGGGCAAGCCCTATCGCTACGTCAACTTCCTGTCCTTCTGCGACGCCCGGATCGGCGCCCAGATGCTCGACTACCGTAACGAATACTCTGGCTTCATGCCCTGCCGGATTGCCGTCGTCCAGGACCCGGACGGCAAGCTGTCGCTCTACTCGATGAATCTCGATCTGATGATCCACGGAGGACGTCCCCTGCCGGCGGAGCTGCATGCCTCCGCTGTCAAGGTGCGGGACACCATCAAGGCCATCATGGACGGAGCCGCGAAGGGCGAGTTCTGAGGCCCCATTTCCCCAGCCGACTCTCGAAACAGGGAGGAGACGGTCACAGGGAAGTCCAGCAAATCTAAAGATCCGGAGGACTCCACATGCAGACAGTGCATCAGCTATTGCAGACCAAGGGGCGCGAGGTCTGGACCATTGGGCCGGAAGCCAGCGTTTATGACGCCCTCGCCTTGATGGCGGAAAAGGACATCGGGGCCCTGGTAGTCACCCGGGGCAGCCAGGTCCTCGGCCTGCTATCCGAGAGGGACTATGCCCGCAACGTCGTCTTGCGGGGGCTCAAGTCCCAGGACACGCAAGTGTCGGACATCATGACCACCAAGGTCCCTTGCGTGGGCCCGCAGCAAACGGTGCAGGACTGCATGTCCATCGTCACCGAGAAGCGCGTACGCCACCTGCCGGTCATGGAGGGTGACACCCTGGTCGGCCTAGTCTCCATCGGCGACCTGGTCAAGGCGATCATCGAGGAGCAAGAGGTGCTCATCGAGCACCTGGTTCGCTACATCAACGGATAGCGTGGCCGCAACCGCCGCTCCGAGTCCAAGCAGGGTGACGCGATCATGAGTAGCCGTACCATCACCATCGAGCCCGTGACCCGCATCGAGGGCCACGCCCGCATCACCCTGCAACTGGACGAGGCCGGCGGCGTCGGCCAAGCCAGATTCCACCTGACCCAATTCCGCGGCTTCGAGAAATTCTGCGAGGGCCGCCCTTACCGCGAGATGCCGGCGCTCACCGCCCGGACCTGCGGCATCTGCCCGGTGAGTCACCTGCTGGCCTCCAACAAGGCCTGCGACTACCTGCTGCGGGTGAGCATCCCCCCCACCGCGGAGAAACTGCGGCGGGTCATGAACCTGGCCCAGCTCGTCCAGTCCCACGCCCTGTCCTTCTTCCACTTGTCCTCCCCGGACCTGCTGCTGGGCTGGGACTCGGACCCCGCCAAGCGCAACATCTTCGGCGTCATGGCCCAGGCCCCGGCCCTGGCCCGCGATGGCATCCGGCTGCGTCAGATCGGCCAGACCATCATCGAGACCCTTGGCGGCAAGAAGATCCACCCCACCTGGGTGGTCCCCGGCGGGGTCAACGAGGCCCTGACCGAGGACAAACGCCAGGCCATGCTCCAACTCCTCCCCGAGGGGCTGGAGATCGCCAAACGCACTTACGCCTTCTTTAAGACCCTGGTGCCCAAGTTCGCCGACGAGGCCAGCCACTTCGGGAACCAGCCAACCCTGTTCCTCAGCCTCGTCAGCCCCAAGGGCAACCTGGAGCACTACGACGGCCTGCTGCGCATCAAAGACGCCCAAGGGCGCATCGTCGAAGACATGATCCCGCCGCACGAATACCAGAGGGTGGTGGGCGAGGCGGTGGAGGACTTCTCCTACATGAAGTTCCCCTACTACAAGCCCATGGGCTACCCGAAGGGGGTCTACCGCGTCGGCCCCCTGGCCCGACTCAACAATGCCGATGCCTGCGGTACCCCCTACGCGGACGTCGCCCTCATGGAGTTCCGCATGTTGCAGGAGGCCGCCCCGGTGGCCAGCAGCTTCCACTACCACTACGCACGCCTGGTGGAGATCATCTTCGCCATCGAGTCCATGGAGCGCCTGCTCAAGGACCCGGACATCCTCAACCCCCGTGTCCGCTCGCGCGCCCGCAGCAACCGCTACGAGGGCATCGGGGTGGCCGAGGCGCCGCGTGGCACCCTGATGCACCACTACAAGATCGATGACGACGGGCTCATCACCTGGGTCAACCTGATCATCGCCACCGGACACAACAACCTGGCCATGAATCAAGGCATCAAGCAGGTCGCCGACGCCTATGTGGATGGCAACAACCTCCGGGAGGGCATGCTCAACCGGGTGGAGGCGGTCATCCGCTGCTTCGACCCCTGCCTGTCCTGCGCCTCCCACGCCTTCGGTCAGATGCCCCTGCACATCGAGCTGACCGCCCCAGACGGCACCCAGCTCGACACCCTGACCCGGGGTTGAGATGGGCGACATCGCCCGCCGGGCCCTGGTCATCGGCTATGGCAGCCCCATTCGCGGCGACGACGCCATCGGCCCCCTGGCCGCAGACCGCCTGGAGGCCGAAGGGGTCCCTGGACACGTCCAGGTGGTCAGCCGCCATGTGCTCACCGCCGAGTTGGTGCCGGACATCGCCGCCGCCGATCTGGTGATCTTTCTCGACGCCACGGTCGAAGGGGTGCCCGGCGAGGTCCAAGCACGGCGCCTGAGCCCAGACGCCTCTGCGGTATCGACCATGGCCCACTTCTTGGACCCGCGGGAATTGCTCGCCTGGGCCGAGGCGCTCTACGACCGCCGACCCGAGGCCTGGCTGGTCTCCGCCGCCGGTGAGCAGTTCGACTACGGCCTCTATGACCTCAGCCCAGCCCTGGTCGCAGCGATCGAGGCCCATGCTGGAGCGGGTGCGCGGACTGATCGCCGGAGGCACCCAATCCGAGTAGGGTCCGCTGCGCGGACCATCCGGGCATTCAACAAGCACTGAGCGCTCCGGCCCGATGCTTGATTCGCCTCCCCATCTCCTTGGAGTCCTGCTCTTTCGGTAAACCGCATCCGTCCCCAGCTTAGGACCTTCGACTAACGGGGACCGCAAGATGACATTCGCCTTCGACAACACCTACGCCCGGCTGCCGGAGCGCTTCTTCGCACGGCTCGCGCCGATACCGGTCGCGGAGCCTAGGCTCATCAAGCTCAACGAGGCCCTGGCTGGGCAGCTCGGGCTCGACCCCGATCTGTTGCGGTCACCCGAGGGACTGGCCATGCTCGCGGGCAACCAGGTGCCCATCGGCGCGTCCCCCTTGGCCATGGCCTACGCCGGCCACCAATTCGGCGGCTTCGTACCGCAGCTCGGCGACGGCCGGGCGATCCTGCTGGGCGAGATACTCGACCCGGCGGGGCAGCGTTTCGATATCCAGCTCAAGGGCTCCGGCCGCACGCCCTTTTCACGCGGGGGCGATGGGCGGGCCTGGCTCGGGCCCGTCCTGCGGGAGTACATCCTCAGCGAGGCCATGCACGCGCTGGGGATACCGACGACGCGCTCCCTTGCGGCGGTCGCCACCGGCGAGCCCGTCTTTCGCGAGACCGCGCTGCCGGGGGCCGTGTTGGTGCGAGTGGCGCGCGGTCATGTGCGGGTTGGGACCTTCGAATACTTCGCTGCACGCCAGGATACCGACGGGCTTCGGCACCTTGCCGATTACGTGATGGCGCGGCACTACCCGGAGGCGATGACGTCCGATCGGCCCTATCGGGCGCTCCTCGACGCAGTGATCGACCGCCAGGCGGAACTCGTCGCCAGATGGCTCGGCGTCGGGTTCATCCATGGGGTCATGAACACCGACAACATGTCGATTGCGGGCGAGACCATCGACTATGGACCCTGCGCCTTCATGGATGCCTATGACCCCGGCACGGTCTACAGTTCCATTGATCGCCAGGGGCGCTACGCCTATGCCAACCAGCCAAGGATCGCCCAGTGGAACCTCTCCCGCCTGGCTCAGTCGCTGTTGCCGCTGCTCGACCCGGATCCGGTCAAGGCCGTCGAGGAGGCCCAAGCCGCCATCGACGGGTTCGGCGAACGCTTCGAACGCGCCTATCTCGCCTGCTTCCGGGCCAAGCTGGGCCTCCTGGAGGCGCATGAAGGGGATGCGGAATTGATCGACACGCTCTTGGCTGCGATGTCCGAGACCGGTGCCGACTTCACCAATACCTTCCGCGCCTTGTGCGATCTCACCGCGGGTGCCGGCGGTACAGGACGGGGGCGGCTCGGCGATAACGCCGCATGGGATGCCTGGCTTGCGCGCTGGCACGCACGCCTGGCACGCGATCCGGTCGACAGTGAGGCGCGAGCGACCGCCATGCGCCGCGCGAACCCGGCGGTCATCCCCAGGAATCACCAGGTCGAGGCGGCGCTCGATGCGGCGGTCGAGGGCGATCTCGATCCGCTCGACGCACTATTACAGGCGCTCGCCGATCCCTGGGGCGACCGCCCCGAGTCTGACCAATTCACCTGGCCGCCGGAACCACACGAGGTTGTGCAGCAGACGTTCTGCGGGACCTGATACTGCCGATCCCCGTCGCCCTGTGCCATAATCCGGGCCCGACGAAAGGCGCTCTTTTGGTCTGCATCCGTCGAGCGGCACCCTGGATCTTCTCGTGACCTCCCCGCCATGATTCTCCCAGAAGTGAAAATCGGCGCTACCCGCAGCCATGGCTGGCGCGAGCGCCTGTCCGCCTATGTGGCCCTCACGCGCCTAGAAAGGCCCATCGGCATCTTCTTGCTCATGTGGCCGGCCCTGTGGGCCCTGTGGCTCGCCGGAGCAGGCAACCCGCCCCTGGGCGTCGTGCTGATCTTCATCGCCGGCGTGGTCCTGATGCGCTCGGCGGGCTGCGCCATCAATGACTTCGCTGACCGCGGCTTCGACGCCAATGTTGCACGCACCCGGGAGCGCCCCCTGGCCACCGGGCTGGTCAGCCCGGCCGAGGCGCTAGGCGTCTTCGCCGTACTCAGCCTCGCTGCCTTCGGCCTGGTCCTGCTGCTCAACTGGCAGACCATCGCCCTGTCGGTGGTCGCCTTGGTCCTGGTGGTGATCTATCCGTTCATGAAGCGCTTCACCCATGTCCCGCAGCTCTTTCTGGGTGCGGCCTTCGGTTGGGCGATTCCCATGGCCTTCATGGCGGTAACCCTGGAGATACCGCCCTTGGCCTGGACCCTGTTCGGGGCCACCCTGATCTGGGCATTGATCTACGACACCCAGTACGCCATGGTCGATCGCGAGGACGACCTCAAGATCGGCATCAAGTCCACGGCGATTTTGTTCGGCAGGATGGATCTTTGGGTGACTGCTGCGCTCCAAGTCGTGATGCTGGCCCTGCTCGCGGTCGTGGGCACCATGGCGGGGCGTGGTGGTTTCTACTTCGGTGGCCTGGCATTGGCCGGGGCCATGGCCATCTATCAGCAGTACCTGATCCGAGACCGCAGCAGGCCCGGCTGCTTTCAGGCCTTTCTCAACAACAACTATTACGGGATGGCGATCTTTGTCGGACTCATCCTGGACTATGCCCTGGGCACCTGAGCCCACCCGGTCCTACTTCCGTCGTGGTGGGATTGCCCCACTTGACCAAGGACCTGCCTTTCCCCATTCATACCCATGCGAGGAGTGACAACGATGTTTGCTAGGATTCTCTTGGTTGGCCTGCTGCTCGGTCTTCCCGTCGTTCAGGCCCTGGCCTACGACGAGGGCATCGAGTACGCCACGGTACCCGCCCCCCAACCCACGGAGACCGACGGCAAGGTCGAGGTGCTGGAGCTGTTCTGGTACGGCTGCCCCCACTGCTGGCACCTGGAACCCATTGTTCAGAAGTGGCAGACCACCATGCCCGCCAACGTCAGTTTCCGCCGCATGCCGGCGATCCTGGGACCGAGCTGGGAACCCCTGGCCCGTGCCTATTTCGCTGCCGAACTGATGGGCAAAGCCGACGAGCTGCACGAGCCCCTGTTCAAGGCGGTTCAGGTCGACAAGCAGCGCCTGCCGGACGTGGATTCCATCGCCGCCTTCGCCGCCACCCAGGGCCTGGACCCGGAGGCATTCAAAGAGGCCTATGACTCCTTCTTCGTGGACATGCAGGTCCGCAAGGCCGTGGAGTTGGGTAAGAGCTTTGGCATCGACGGTGTCCCAGCCATGGTGGTCAACGGCAAGTACCGCACCAGCTCAACCCTGGCCGGCGGCAATGACAAAGTGTTCGAGGTGGTCGACCAATTGATCCAGTTGGAAACCGCCGAAGCGGCTGCGCCCACCGCTGCACCGGCGGATACCCCGGCTGATGCCCCCGCGGCAGACGCCAAGCCCTAGAGCCTGCCTTCATCACTGACCAGGGATCACCGAACCATTGCATGGAACAGGTCCCTGGTCGGTGGGAGCGCCGCCAGACCGGGGACTGCTCCTCTTTCCCTCTCTGCCCCCCATCCCTGGGGGCCATCGTCGTGACGGCACGTCTTCCACCCGCACTCGGGACCGGCACCCAGACGCGGCCTGTGGGCCGCGTTCGTGCCAAGCAAGGTCCCCGCCTCCCGCGTCGTGGCCAGGGCGCCACTTCCAAAGGGCGCGAGGGGTCAACCTGTGCATAACGCCAATCACCTGACGTAGACTGCCCCCTGAATTCGCCGGGCCGAACTCTAAGGCGATTGCCGGAGATTCTCATACCAGATTGCGCCGGATTTTTGTTCGGGTTCAAGGAGCGACAACAGGCGCATAGTCGAACTATGCAACTGTTGTCGCGACGCCGAAGCCGGGCGAAAAGACAAGCAGGATGGTATGAGAATTGACAGAAATCGCCTAAGCCCGAAAGGACCCTCGAATGCTCCCGGCTCGGGCTGAGAGGAGGCGCCGACACAGGAACGAACTCAGGACTCCCATGCCCCCGAAGCATAACAACGCCAACCCCATCGAGTCCTGGATCTGGGACGCCGCCTCACTCCCCGCGCGCCGTCGCGTGCCCGGTTGGCCGCCCGCCACATGGACGATGAGCGAGCCAACGAATGAGATCGATTATGGCAGCCCCACTGGGTGTGACTTCATGACGGACGAAGCCATCCAGAGCACCGTAACCACCAAAGCCGCTGAGTAACATGCCAGCCAAACGCAAAACCGCCAAAGACTCCACCGCCAACCTCGGCTTCGAGGCCAAGCTTTGGCTCACCGCCGACAAGCTCCGCAACAACATGGACGCGGCGGAATACAAGCACGTCGTCCTCGGCCTCATCTTCCTCAAATACATCTCCGACACCTTCGGGGAACACCGCGCCAAGCTCATCAAAGGTGAGGGCGACTACGAGGGCGCGAATCCCGAAGACCCGGACGAATACAAGGCAGAGAACGTCTTCTGGGTCCCCGCCGAGGCCCGCTGGTCCTACCTCCAGGCCAGCGCCAAGCAACCCACCATCGGCAAGACCGTGGACGACGCCATGGTCGCCATCGAGCGCGACAACCCGCGTCTCAAGGGCGTCCTGCCCAAGGACTATGCGCGGCCGGCATTGGATAAGCATCGCCTGGGGGAGTTGATCGACTTGATTGGCAGTATTGAGCTCGGTGGCCGCGCACCCTCACCCCTGCCCTCTCCCAATGGGAGAGGGAGCGAAGATGCTGAACTCCCTTCTCCCCCTGGGAGAAGGGCCGGGGATGAGGGAAACACCCGCCGCCGCGCGGTGGATGTTTTAGGCCGCGTCTATGAATATTTCCTCACCCGCTTCGCCAGCGCCGAGGGCAAGAACGGCGGCCAGTTCTACACCCCGTCCTGCGTCGTGCGCTGCCTCGTCGAGATGCTTGAACCCTACAAAGGCCGCATCTACGACCCCTGCTGCGGCTCCGGCGGCATGTTCGTGCAGTCGGAGAAATTCGTCGAATCCCACGGCGGCAAGCTCGGCGACATCAGCATCTACGGCCAGGAGAGCAACGCCACCACCCGCCGCCTCGCCGTCATGAACCTCGCCCTGCGCGGCATCGAGGCCGACTTCGGCCCCGAGCACGCCGACACCTTCCGCCGCGACCTCCATCCGGATCTGCGCGCCGACTACGTCCTCGCCAACCCGCCCTTCAACGACTCCGACTGGTTCCGCAAGCGACGACGACGTGCGCTGGCAGTTCGGCGTCCCGCCCAAGGGCAACGCCAACTTCGCCTGGGTGCAGCACTTCATCCACCACCTCGCGCCCTCCGGGCTAGCCGGCTTCGTCCTCGCCAACGGCAGCATGTCCTCCAACCAGTCCGGCGAAGGCGACATCCGCCGCGCCCTCATCGAGGCCGACCTCGTGGACTGCATGGTCGCCCTGCCCGGCCAGCTCTTCTACCGCACACAGATCCCGGTCTGCCTCTGGTTCCTCGCGAAGGACAAATCAGGCGACCACGCTCAAACCGGCGGCCACTCTCCGGGGAGCGGGGATAGCAGCTTCGAGACCGCAGGGGCGAGACGCTGTTCATCGACGCCCGCAAACTCGGCACCCTCATCGACCGCGTCCACCGCGAGCTGACCGATGCCGACCTCCAGAAGATCACCGCCACCTACCACGCCTGGCGAGTGATCTTCGCCCCGAACAACTCCGGGACGGCCGCGCTGAATGCGAAGACATCCCCGGCTTCTGCAAATCCGCCACCACCGCCGAAATCGCCGCCCACGGCCACGTCCTCACGCCCGGCCGCTACGTCGGCGCCGAGGAAGTCGAAGACGACGGCGACCCCTTCGAGGAAAAGATGCCGCGCCTCGTCGCCGAACTGCACGCCCAGTTCGCCGAGTCCGCGAAACTGGAGCAGGCCATCAAAGCAAACCTGAGGGGGCTGGGTTATGGCGGGTGAGCCAGTCAGAATGTGCCCAACTGTCGAGGAACTGCCGGACGGTTGGCAGGTGAAGCGGCTTGGCTCGTTTTGCACCAAGATTGGAACGGGCGCGACTCCACGTGGTGGCAGCGAGGTCTATTTGAACGCACGAATTAGCCATGCGCTCGTTCGTAGCCAGCACGTGTTCGACCGTCATTTTGACACGGCGGGCTTGGCTTTCATTTCAGACGGCCACGCAAAACGAGCTTCGGAATGCAGAGGTTCAATCCGGTGACGTGTTGCTCAACATCACGGGCGATGGCGTGACCTTTGGACGCTCCTGCATTGTTCCTGACCACGTTCTTCCTGCCTGCGTTAATCAGCACGTTTCCATCATTCGGCCAGATCGCCGCGAATGCGACCCCGGCTATCTTCTGTCTGTGCTCACGCATCCAGCGACGAAGGGTTACATTGAGTCGTTCAACTCAGGCGGTAGTCGCAGAGCGATTACGAAAGGGCACATTGAGTCGTTCGAGATTCCGCTCCCACCCCTCGCCGAGCAAAAAGCCATCGCGGCGGTGCTTGGGGCGCTGGACGACAAGATCGAGTTGAACCGGCGGATGAACGCGACGCTGGAGGCGATGGCGCGGGCGCTGTTCCAGAGCTGGTTCGTGGATTTCGACCCCGTCCGCGCCAAACTCGACGGCCGCCACCCCCGCCGCCCTCGACCCAGCCACCGCCGCCCTCTTCCCCGACTCCTTCCAGGAATCTTCGCTTGGCCCAATTCCGCATGGATGGCGCACGGCACACCTTGAAGATATCGCCAGTATTGGGAGTGGAAAGCGGCCCGAAGGCCGCTTTGATGTCTTATCGCCTGAGTGCAACATCCCGCTCTACGGCGGCGGCGGGCGCATGGGCTATGTTCCTTCCTCACTTTACGAGAAACCAATTCTGTTCACCGGGCGGGTTGGAACTTTAGGTCTCATCTTCCGGACAGCGGAACCTTCCTGGCCATCGGACAATACACTCATCGTCGAACCGCAGACTGGATTCTTCGATTTCACCTATTTCGTTCTGAAGGGATTCGATCTCATCACGCTGAACCGTGGCTCAACGCAGCCTTTGCTAACGCAGACCGATCTCAAGCGGCAGACGTTTGTGCTCCCTATCAAAGACGTTGTTAAAGCCTTCGCCGATGTCTCAGAGCCGATCTTCCGACAGATGGTTTCCAACGAGAGAGAATCCCGCACCCTCGCCACCCTGCGTGACACGCTGCTGCCGAAGCTGCTGAGCGGGGAATTAAGCGTGGCGAAAACCGCGCTCGCAAAGGAGGGTCGCGTATGAGCAAAGAGGCCGGTAAGTTTGAACTTCCTAAGATGATCGACCGGCACCTTTCCGCGCTCTCGAAGCTCTATGCTCAGGAAGGGAAACGCCAACTTCAGGAAATCATCGTCAACGCTCAGACACGCATTCATGAAGAGTGGAGCAGGGACAATTGGAACGGAGGAACCTACGGCCACGCGCTCTATCTCGTGCTTCCCGAGCCCTTATTCCTGAGTTCTGTAAATCTGAAGAACGACATCCAAACTCAAATCAGAGAGGACCTGAACAAGATTCACAACGTTCAGAACGAGTTCATTGAGGAAGTGTTCATGGAGATGGAAGTCGGAGAAGACCATGAATGGCGAAAAGACTCCGGCCTCCTACTCACGGGGAAGAGGGCAATACCGCCAGACGCGACGAAGCGGATTTGGGAGGGACGAAGGATTCCGTGTTTTCCTGAGTCACAAGTCAGAAGTGAAAATGGAAACCGCTGAACTAAAAGAGCGGCTCCGGCTGTTTGGCATTTCTTGTTTCGTAGCCCATGAGGACATCCACCCAACTAAGGCATGGCAGGATGAAATCGAAAATGCCTTGGCGAGCATGGACGGGTTCGTTGCGCTCATGACAGCGAACTTTCACGACAGTGACTGGACCGACCAAGAAGTCGGATTTGCGTTTGCGCGCGGGGTTCCAATCATCTCAGTCCGGCTTGGTAAAGACCCGTATGGCTTTATCGGAAAGTTTCAGGGCCTTTCGAGCACATGGCCGACAGCAGCAGAGGACATTATCAAGATACTCATCAAGAACGACAGGATGTTCAGCGCCTATGTCAACGCGCTTCGAAAATGCCCAAGCTGGAACAGCGGGAACACGCTCGCCAGGGCATTGCCCGGTATCGAACGACTAACAGCTACGCAGGCCGATGAATTGGTGGCTGCCTACAACGAGACGAGTGAACTTCTGGGAAGCTTTGCATTCAATGGAAGAAATCCCCGTTCGTATGGACCAGGACTGGTTTCATACGTTAACCGGTTTGACTCCCGGCAATTTCAATTCTCATCCGAAGGACTGATTGAAGTGATCCCATGAGCCTCAACGAATCCATCGTCGAAGACGCCGCCCTCGCGTGGTTCGAGGAACTGGGCTATGCGGTCGCGCACGGGCCGCATCTCGCGCCCGGTGACCCGGCGGCGGAGCGGGATGGATTTGGCGAGGTGGTGCTGGTGGGGCGTTTGCGCGAGGCCATCCGACGGCTGAACCCGGCCGTTCCCGAGGAGGCCCGCGAGGAGGCGTTGCGCAAGGTGCTGCGGGTGGCGACGCCTTCGCTAACCCAGACGAACCGCGCCTTTCACCGGATGCTGCGCGACGGCGTGCCGGTGGAGTATCCCCGGCCCGATGGCAGCATCGCGGGTGATCATGTACGGCTAGTGGATTTCGATGATGTGCGGGCGAACGACTGGCTGGCGGTAAACCAATTCACAGTGGTCGAGGGCCAGCACAACCGGCGGCCGGACATCGTGGTCTTCGTCAACGGCATCCCGCTGGGCCTGATCGAGCTGAAGAACGCGGCGGATGAGGACGCGACGATCTGGAGCGCCTACGCGCAGCTTCAAACCTACAAGGCGGAGATCCCATCGCTGCTGCATTACAACGCGGCGCTGGTGGTGAGCGATGGCTTGCAGGCGCGCATGGGGTCCGTCACGGCGAGCCAGGAGTGGTTCAAAGTATGGAGGGAGCCTGACGGCTCGCCTCCACCCTCACCCCCAACCCCTCTCCCAGTGGGAGAGGGGAGCCAAAGGGGGGGTGAGGCGGCGCGGCTGGGGATCGGGAGGCAGAATTACAGGGGTGGTTTTGATATTGCCGGTTTGACGGACAAGGCGAGGGAGTTGCGCAGGAAGCAGACTCCAGCGGAGGAGATGCTTTGGGAGCTTTTGCGGGACCGGCAATTGGCAGGCGCGAAGTTCCGGCGACAACACCAGTTCGGCGAATATATCTGCGATTTCTTCTGCAACGACGCGAAGCTCGTCGTGGAGTGTGATGACGAGCCGCATTCCGAAGCCGCACGCAAGAAGCACGACGCGAAGCGAGATGCTTATTTGAGATCGCAAGGCCTCACGGTCCTCCGGTTTGAGAATCAGCGTGTGCTGAACGACACCGATGCCGTCCTCAAGGATGTCGCATCTCATCTCCCTTCTCCTGCTGGGAGAAGGGCCGGGGATGAGGGGCAGCAGCCACAGCGTTCCAAAGCCACGCTCGAGCTCCAGACCCTGATTTACGGTGTCTTCGACCGAGAGCGTTTCCTGAAGCTGCTGCTGCATTTCATCGTCTTCGAAGAAGATCCTGACTCCGGCGCCCTGCACAAGATCATCGCGGGCTACCATCAGTTCCACGCGGTGAACGCGGCGGTGGAGGAAACGGTGCGCGCCAGCGGCATGTCCGAGGACGGCGTGCTGCGGGAGGCTGCGGGCACCTACTGGGCGGGCCGGATGTACGGCGGCAAGCCCGGCGACCGTCGCGCGGGGGTGGTCTGGCACACGCAGGGCAGCGGCAAGAGTTTCTCCATGCTCTTCTTCGCCGCGCGCGTGGTGCGGCATCCGGTGATGCAGAACCCGACGCTGGTGGTGTTGACGGATCGCAACGATCTCGACGACCAGCTCTTCGGCCAGTTCCAGCGCTGCGCGGACATCCTCGGGCAGACGCCCGTGCAGGCCGGCGGGCGCGAGCATTTGCGCGAGCTGCTGAACCGGGTGAGCGGTGGAGTGGTGTTCACGACCATCCACAAATTCATGCCGGAAAAGGGCGAGACGATGCCCGAGCTGAGCGCGCGGCAGAACATCGTCGTCATCGCGGACGAGGCTCACCGCAGCCAGTATGGCTTCGGCGGCAAGGTGAATGAAAGGACGGGCGAGATGTCCTACGGCTTCGCCAGCAACCTGCGCAATGCCTTGCCCAATGCGTCGTTCATCGGATTCACCGGCACACCCATCGAGAAGACAGACGCGAACACGCGGGCGGTCTTTGGCGATTACATTTCCATCTACGACATCCAGCGCGCCGTCGCCGACAAGGCCACGGTGCCGATCTATTACGAGAGCCGCATCTCCAAGCTCAGCCTGAACGCCGCCGAGCTGCCGACGCTCGACGAGGAGTTTGAGGAAATCACCGAAGGCGAGGAGCTGACGAAGAAGGAGAGGCTCAAGACCAAGTGGGCCGCGCTGGAGGCTCTGGTGGGCGATCCGAAACGCATCGCGCTGGTGGCCGCCGACCTGGTGGCGCACTTCGAGAAGCGCCTGGAGGCGATGGACGGCAAGGCGATGATCGTCTGCATGAGCCGCCGCATCTGCGTGGATCTCTTCAACGCCCTGATCACGCTGCGCCCCGAGTGGGAGGCGGCAGACGCTGAAGGTGGTGATGACCGGCAGCGCCGAGGATGGCCCGGAGTGGCAGAAGCACATCGGCAGCAAGGATGCACGGCGCAAGCTGGCGAACCGATTCAAGGACGCTAAAGACCCCTTCAAGATCGTGATCGTTCGCGATATGTGGCTGACCGGCTTCGACGCGCCCTGCCTGCACACGATGTATGTCGACAAGCCGATGCAGGGCCACGGCCTCATGCAGGCCATCGCCCGCGTGAACCGCGTCTTCCGCGACAAGCCCGGCGGTCTGGTGGTGGATTACCTCGGCCTCGCCGATCAGCTCAAGAAGGCGCTCGTCACCTATACCGAGAGCGGCGGCCAGGGCGACCCGACCTTCGACACCGCTCAAGCCATCGCCGTGATGCTGGAGAAGCACGGCATCGCCTGCGACCTGATGCACGGCTTCAACTGGGACCAGTGGACGACGGGCAAACCCGCCGAGCGCCTCGCCCTCATGCCCGCCGGACAGGAGCACATCCTAGAACAGGAAGACGGCAAGAAACGCTGGGGGCAGGTGGTGACGGAACTCTCCCGCGCTTTCGCCCTCTGCGCCGCCAGCGATGCCGCCACGGAGATCCGCGACGACGTGAGTTTCTTCCAAGCCCTGCAAGCTGCGCTGAACAAGCAGAGCAGCCAGAACAGGAAGACCCCCGAGCAGATCGACGCGGCGATCCGCCAGCTCGTGAGCAAGGCCATCACCACCGAAGGCCAGGTGATTGACATCTTCACCGCTGCCGGACTGCCCAAGCCGGACATCAGCATCCTGAGCGACCAGTTTCTCGCCGAGGTGCGTGGACTGAAGCACAAAAACGTCGCCGCCGAATTGCTGGAGAAGCTGCTCAAGGATGAACTCAAGGTGCGCTCCAGGCGCAACCTCGTGCAGAGCCAAGTCTTTTCGGAGAAGCTCAAGAAGACCCTCAACGCCTACCACAACCGCGCCATCTCGACGATGCAGGTCATCGAAGAGCTGATCAAACTCGCCAAGGACCTCGGCGCCGCCACCAAGCGCGGCGTAGACCTGGGCCTGACCGACGACGAGATCGCCTTCTACGATGCGCTCGCGACAAACGACAGCGCCGTACAGGCGATGGGAGACGACAAGCTCAAGCTCATCGCGGCGGAGCTAGTCACGCAGGTGAAGAAGAGCGTGACGATTGACTGGACACTGCGCGAAAGCGCGAGGGCCAAGATCAAGGTCATGGTGAAGCGCATTTTGAATCGGTATGGGTATCCACCGGACTTGGCCGAAGCAGCGGTGAAGACGGTGCTTCAGCAGGCGGAGTTGCTATGCGCGGACTGGTGAAGTTACAGAGCCCAGCTCCTGGACAGATATGGACAGCAGTTCCGCGCAGCGGCTACTAAGCAGCCGTCGACCATACAATCAGCCGTACATTGAGGATACAACCGGACGCTGCACCGGAATGCAATCGGATGATCGGTGATGAGCACGGACACTGGACCGCCGAAGCGTGGACACAGCTCACAATTCGAACACGTCACCCAGTTCCGGCATGATCACCTCAGTGCCGGGCAACAGCTCGGCGAACCGTGCCATGGCCTCTTCTTCCCCATGGACCAGGAAGGTCCGCCCCGGGTGGCCTGTGCCGCTGTGCCAGGCCAGCAACTCGTCGCGGTCGGCGTGGGCAGAGAACCCACCGATGGTGTGAATACGGGCACGCACCGGGATCTCCTTGCCGAAGATGCGGACCGTCTTGGCCCCATCGACAATGCGCCTGGCCAGGGTGCCGCGTGAGGCGTATCCGACGAAGATCACGCTCGAGTTCTCGCGCCAGAGGTTGTGCACCAGGTGATGGCGTACACGCCCACCAGTGCACATGCCGGAGCCCGCCAGGATGACGGCGCCGCCGCTGATCTGGTTCAAGGCCATGGACTGGGCGGTCTCGCGGGTGAGGTGCAGACCGGGCAGCGAGAAGGGGTCGGCGCCCCGGCGAAACAGGTCCGCGGTCTCGGCGTCGTAGCACTCGTGGTGGCGCCCGAAGATCTCCGTCGCCGAGATGGCCATGGGAGAATCGAGGAAGACCTGCATGCTGGCCGGCAGTACGCGCTGCTCTACCCCCTCACGCAGGAAATAGAGGACCTCCTGGGCGCGCTCGAGGGCAAAGGTGGGGATCACCACGTTGCCGCCTCGGCGGAAGGTGTCCTGGACGCACTCGTACAGCTCGTCGATGGAGGGTTGTAACTGTTTGTGCAGGCGGTCGCCGTAGGTGGTCTCCATCACCACCACATCGGACTGGGGGGGCGTGGCCGGATCACGCAGGATGATCCGACCGTCGTAGCCCAAATCTCCGGAAAAGAGGACGCGCCTCTGCTGCCCGCCCTCTTCCAACTCCAGCAGGATACTGGCGGAGCCGAGGATGTGGCCGGCATCGAGGAAGGTGGCCCGTATGCCCGGCGCAATCACCAGGGCCTTCCCGTAGGCGGCATTGCGACCGAAACAGTCCAGGGCGGCGAGGGCATCGAGCACCCCGTATAGCGGCGGAACGGGCTTTTTGCCGCGACGCCCACGGGCACGGGCGGCGCGGCGGGCCTGATAGGCGGCCTCCTCTTCCTGAAGCTGGGCGGCGTCCAGCAGTATCAGCTTGGCCAGTTCGCGTGATGCGGCGGTGGTGACGATCTCGCCCTCGAAGCCCCGTCTAACCAGCAACGGAATCCGCCCGCAATGATCCAGGTGTGCATGGGTGAGCAGCAGGTAGTCGATCTCTTCCGCCTCGAATCCGAAGGGCTCGGCATTCTCCTCGGCTAGGTCCCGGCTACCCTGGTAGAGGCCACAATCGACCAGGATGCGTTTGCCGTTGCACTCGATGAGGTGGCAGGAACCGGTGACGCCGCGATCTGCACCGTGGAAGCTGATCTTCATGGTTTGTTCTCCCGTACCGACTGAAGCGCCTTTGGGTACTAGTATGCCCCTTTTGCGTCGGCGCACCCGGTGGGTCGCTCACTTCTTGCGAGACCGGGCCTCAGACCGACGAGCTTCGGTCGTTCGGCCAGCAAAAAGAGATGACATCAAGGGCCACTAAAACCCGTCGGAGTATGGGTCGAGCCGCGACATTCAGCGCCGGCCCTCCTTGGCCCCAAACGACGACGACCCAAGAGGCATGCCTCTTGGGTCGTCGTCGTTGAGGCATGATGCCTCCGGGCTTAACGGGGCCTCTGCCCCGCTACAAGCGCCGAAACGCGGTCAGCACTAGTGGATGTCCTTCCAATACTCCTTCTTGAGCATATAGGCGATGACGAAGAAGATCGCCAGGAAGCCCAGCACGTACCACCCCAGGCGCTGACGCTCCAGTTTCATGGGCTCGGCGGCATAGGCCAGGAAGTTGGTCAGGTCGCGAACCGTGGCGTCGTACTCCTCCGGCGATTGGGTGCCCGGCTGGGTGAGCTTGACCCCGGTCACCGCGGCCGCGGCGCCCTCGCCGTGGTGCTCGGCGAGGACCGGCTCCTGAACGCCCTGCAGGCCCTGCAAGACGTGGGGCATGCCGACGGCAGGGAACACGACGTTGTTGACGCCCCAGGGCCGGGTCGGGTCCACATAGAAGCTCTTCAGGTAGGTGTAGACCCAGTCGGGGCTGCGCCACCGGGTGACTAGGGTGAGGTCGGGGACGGCCGTGCCGAACCACTTCTCGCCATCTTCCTTACGCATGGGGATGGTCATCAGGTCACCAGGCTTGGCCTCGCCGTGGATGAAGTCCTTGCGCAGGGCGGCCTCGTCGATCCCAAGGTCTTCGGCCATGCGGTTGTAGCGCATGTACTGGAGGGAGTGGCACCCCATGCAACTGTCCACAAAGGTCTTGGCGCCGCGCTGGAGCGAGGCCTGATCGTGGAGGTCGATGTCGGCACTCTCCAGGTGGGCACCGCCGCTGGCCATGCCAAGGGCCGGGAGCAGACCCAGAACGCTTGCGATGATCAGCTTTTTCATTCGGTCACCCTCTCCGGAACCGGCTTGGTCGCTTCGATCTTGGTGTAGATCGGCATCAGCAGGAAGAACGCGAAATACAGACCCGTGAAGATCTGCGCCATCAAGGTCGCGGTCGGCGTGGACGGCTGCAACCCGAGGTAGGCCAAGACCACGAAGGTAACGGCGAAGACGCCCAGGGCGATCTTGGACAGCATGCCCTTGTAGCGCACGGACTTGACCGGGGAGCGGTCGAGCCAGGGCAGGAAGAACATGATCAGGATGGCCGCGAACATGACCACCACACCGGGGAACTGAGATCCAAACATGGGCGGAATGGCACGCAACATGGCGTAGAAGGGCGTGAAGTACCAGACCGGCGCGATATGCTCAGGGGTCTGCAAGGGATTGGCCGGCTGGAAGTTCGGCCCCTCCAGGAAGAGCCCACCCATGTCCGGGGCGAAGAAGACGATCGCCGAGAAGATGGCTAGGAAGACGGCAATGCCGGCAATGTCCTTCACCGTGTAGTAGGGGTGGAAGGGGATGCCGTCCTTCGGGATGCCGTGCTCATCCTTGTTCTCCTTGATCTCGATGCCGTCCGGATTGTTCGAGCCGACCTTGTGCAGGGCGACGATGTGAACGAAGACCAGGGCCGCAAGCAGGAAGGGCACCAGGAAGTGGAAGGCAAAGAAGCGATTGAGCGTCACGTCGGAGATGACATAGTCGCCACGCACCCAGACCGAGAGGTCTTCACCGATCCCCGGCACCGCGGCAAACAGGTTGACGATGACCTGGGCGCCCCAGTAAGACATCTGGCCCCAGGGGAGCAGATAGCCGAAGAAGGCGGTCGCCATCATGGCCAGGTAGATGATGATGCCGATGATCCACAGCAACTCGCGCGGCTTGCGGTAGGAGCCGTACATCAGGCCGCGGAACATATGCAGATAGACGACGATGAAGAAGGCCGAAGCCCCGGTGGAGTGCAGGTAGCGCAGCAACCAGCCCCAGTTCACGTCGCGCATGATGTACTCGACGGAGCCAAAGGCCATCTCCGCGGAGGGCTTGTAGCTCATGGCCAGCCACAGCCCGGTCACGATCTGCATGACCAGAACCAGCAGGGCCAGTGAGCCGAAGAAGTACCAGAAGTTGAAGTTCTTGGGGGCGTAATACTGGGCCAGATGCTCGTTCCACACCTTGGTCAGCGGGAACCGCTTGTCGATCCAGCCAAGGGCGCCCTTGGTCTCTGTGGTGTCAGCGCTCATCAGGCGGCTCCTTTATCAGCACCCACCAGGATGGTGGTGTCGGAGAGGTAGGTGTGCGGCGGGATGACCAGGTTGGTAGGGGCTGGGACGCCCTTGTACACCCGTCCGGCCAGATCGAAGCGCGAGCCGTGGCAGGGGCAGAAGAAGCCACCCTTCCACGCGGGCCCGAGGTCCTCGGGGGCGACATCCGGCCGGTAGGTCGGGGCGCAGCCCAGGTGGGTGCAGATGCCAATGGCCACCAGGTACTCGGGCTTGATGGAGCGGGTCCCGTTCTTGCAGTACTCGGGCTGCTGGGGGATCTCGGAGTTGGGGTCCGCGAGCGTGGGATCCAGGCTCGGCAGGGCTTCAAGCATGGCAGGGGTGCGGTTGACCACCCAGGTCGGCTTGCCGCGCCACTTGACGCGCAGCAGTCCACCGGCCTCCAGCTTGGAGATGTCGGCCTCCACCGGGGCGCCGGCGGCACGTGCCTTGGCGCTCGGGTTCATGGACGCGATGAACGGGACCAACGCGAAACCGACGCCGACGGCGCCGACAGCGCTCGTCGCAGCGATCAGTACGCGCCGCCTGCTTGTATCTACAGCTTGTGCGGTCATATGTTGGGTAGACCCCCGCTTACGATGGCCATGGTCCCGCCAAGAGGCCACGGCGCGTTCAGGATGGAAGAACGTAAGAATATGCGAATGCGCTATAAGAGCGACTCGCGATTCTCTCCGATACAGGGCCGATTGGTCAAGTTGCGCGAAGGCTGGCGTGCAGTTTCACAGGGAGTTCAAACGACCCACAGATACTGCCGCCCAAGACACAGGGGCTGATGGCCCTACCCTGGATTCGCGACTCCCGGGGCAATCCAAATCAGGCTCGCCATGCGCCCCGTTGCCCCATCGCGCCGATACGAAAAGAAGCGCTCAACGTCGGTGACGGTGCAGTACTCCCCACCCCAGACCTCGGTCACCCCCTGCGCTGCCAGGCGGCGACGCGCGAGCAAATAGATGTCCGCTAACCAGCGCCCAGCTGGCGAGGGGAGGAAGGCCTGATCCGCCCCCGGGTCAAGGGCCAGAAACGCGGAGCGGACCTCCGGGCCCACCTCAAAGACTGCAGGCCCAATGGCCGGACCGAGCCAGACCAGGAGATCCTCGGGGGCGACCTGCATACGCTCCAGGGTTGCCTCGATCACGCCGGCGACCAGGCCGCGCCAACCGGCATGCACGGCGGCGACCCGGGTCCCGGCCCGATCACACAACAGCAACGGCAGACAATCGGCGGTGAGCACTGCGCATACCCGCCCAGGCCCTAGAGCCATAGAGGCATCCGCCTCACAGCCGGTGCCGTCCAGGCCGCTACTGGCAACGGCACAGCCATGCACCTGCCGCAGCCACAGCGGCTCTGCGGGGAGCAACAGACGTTCGGCCAACAAGGCCCGATTGCGCGTGACGCAGGCGGGGTCATCCCCCACATGGTCGGCCAGATTGAGGCCGACATAGGGCCCACTGCTGACCCCACCGGCACGGGTGGTGCAGATGGCCCGCACCGATGCGGGGGCTGGCCAGTCGGGCTCAATCCAAACCAAGATGCCACTCCTGACTCGACTCGTTGCGCAGCACGCCGAGGAGCGCCTCCAGGTCCGGAGCCATCTGGATCTCCCAGGACATCGGCTCACCGGTGCCCGGATGCAGCAGGCCGAGGCGAATGGCATGCAGCGCTTGGCGTGGAAAGCCCTGCAATGCCGCCAGCAGCGTCGGGGAGGCGGCCTTAGGCAGACGGGGGCGACCGGCATAGACGGCGTCACCCACCAAGGGGTGGCGTAGGTGGCTCAGATGGACCCGGATCTGGTGGGTGCGACCGGTCTCCAGGCGCACACCAAGCAGGGTGTGGGCGGGGAAGCGTTCAAGGACCTGATAGTGGGTTACCGCCGGACGCCCGTCCCCGACCACCGCCATGCGAATGCGTTGGGTCGGGTGGCGGCCGATGGGGGCATCCACCAGCCCGCCTGAGACCAGGGCCCCGACCACTAGGGCGCGATACTCGCGGTGCACGGTGCGGGCCTGGAGCTGCTCCACCAGGGACCGATGGGCCTTGGTGGTCTTGGCAACCACCAGGAGGCCCGTGGTGTCTTTATCCAAGCGGTGAACGATGCCGGAGCGCGGCAGACAGTCGAGCCTGGGTGCATGATGCAACAGGGCATTTTGCAGGGTGCCATCGGGATTGCCGGCGGCCGGGTGGACCACCAGCCCGGCCGGCTTGTCGACAACCAGGATCTGCTCGTCCTCGTAGACGATGGTCAATGGGATGGCCTCCGGCAGGCACTCATCCCGCGGCGCCAGAACTGGGTCCAGGTACACCTCCTCGCCGCCCCAGACCTTGTCTCGGCGGCGGCAGGGTGCGCCATCCATCTGCACCCGACCGGCATCGATCCAGGCCTGAAGTCGGCTGCGAGAGAAGTCCGGCAGCAACGCTGCCAGGGCCTGATCCAGGCGCAGCCCCGCCTGGGCCGGATCGATGCGTAGCCGCAGGACCTGGGTCGCGTCAGTCACGACCACACCGCGCCATGCCAACCTGGGCGCTTGCGGTATACTTTCGCCGTTTTCAACGGGACGGCCCACAGCATGCTTCGTACTCCAACAAGGTTATTGATCCTCTTTCTGGCCGTCATTGGGTCAGGCTGCGCTTGGCTCGACAAGTACTCGGACAACACTGTAGGGTGGGACGCCGCCAAGTTGTATTCCGAGGCATCCAGCGAGCTCAATTCCGGTAACTATGCCACGGCAGTCGAGTACTACGAGAAGCTTGAGGCCCGCTACCCCTTCGGACGTTACGCCATGCAGGCGCAGCTGGATGTAGCCTACGCCCACTACAAGGCCGACGAGCCGGAACTCGCCATCGCCGCGGCGGACCGCTTCATCAAGCTCTACCCCCAAAACCCCTACGTCGACTACGCCTACTATCTCAAGGGCATCGTCAACTACAATCGCAGCGTCGGCTTCCTCGACCGCTACATTCCCACCGACCCTTCACAACGCGACCCTGGTTCAGCCCTGGACTCCTTCCAGGACTTTTCCGAACTGGTGCGGCTCTTCCCCGACAGCAAGTACACCCCAGACGCACGCCAGCGCATGCTGTTTCTGCGCAGCAACATGGCCAAACACGAGATACACGTCGCACACTACTACATGAGACGCGGTGCCTACCTGGCCGCGGCCAACCGCTGCACCTATGTCATTGAGCGCTTTCAGCGTACAAGCGCCGTGGAAGACGCCCTGGAGATCCTGGTCCAGGCCTACACGGCGGTCGGCGAGGACAAACTCGCGGACGACGCCCGCCGTGTCCTGACACTGAATCGCGAACAAGGTCGCTTCCTGGCGGACGAAAAGCCTGAGGACGTCTCGTTGTCCCGCCAGCTTTGGGACTACATCGGGCTCGACAAGAACTGACGACGGGCCCTGGGTGGCCTGTGTTCGCGACGTTCTCTGGGCCATGTAGCCAAGACTGGAGCGGCTTGGGGATGTCTCGACAGGATTAACGAATCAAGAAACCCTGTTGATCTTGTCCCATTACAGCCCGGCGCTCGTGGGCTTTGACTTCGAGCCACCGACCTATCGGTCTATGGCTCTTCGGCCGGAGGTGAGACCTCGCTAGGCAGCATCCAAGCAGGGGACCGGCTCACACCGCCGATTCGTTTTCCTCACCAGTGCGGATACGCACGACCCGCTCCACCTGGCTGACGAAGATCTTGCCGTCGCCAATCTTGCCGGTGCGGGCTGCGCTGCTGATCGCCTCCATGCAAGGCGCCAGCATGTCGTCGGTCACCACCAGCTCGATCTTGACCTTGGGCAGAAAATCGACGATGTACTCGGCCCCGCGATAGAGCTCCGTATGGCCCTTCTGGCGCCCGAACCCTTTGACCTCGATGGCCGTCATGCCGGTGATACCTGCGGCGGACAGGGCCTCGCGGACGTCGTCCAGCTTGAATGGCTTGATGATGGCTTCGACCTTCTTCATAACTCGCTCCGGGGTGGGCAGATGTGGCGACAAGGCCAAGATTATAGGGCAACCAGGGCGCTAACGCGGAGATCAGAAGCCGCTGGTGATGGGATAGCGCCGATCCCGACCGAAGGCTCGGCTGGTGATGCGCACCCCCGGGGGTGCCTGACGGCGCTTGTACTCGTTGCGATCCACCAGGCGCGTCACCCGCCGCACCTCGGCCTCCGGGAAACCAGCCGCGACGATCTCTTCGACGCCCTGGTCCAGTTCGATGTAGCGCTGCAGGATGGTGTCGAGCAGATCGTATGGCGGCAGGCTGTCCTGGTCGGTCTGATCGGGGCGTAACTCCGCCGAAGGGGCCCGGGTCAGGACCCGCTGCGGGATCACCGGGCCAACGCCGTTGCGCCAGGCGGCCAGGCGGTAGACCAGGGTCTTGACCAAGTCCTTGATGGGGGCGAAGCCGCCGGCCATGTCGCCGTAGAGGGTCGCGTAGCCCACCGCCATCTCGCTCTTGTTGCCGGTGGTCAGCAAGATCCGACCCTGCTTGTTGCTGATGGCCATGAGGATGACCCCACGACAGCGCGCCTGGATGTTCTCCTCGGTGACATCCGGGGGCGCCCCGGCGAAGGCGCCCTCCAGCATACCCAGAAATGCCTGGAAGGCGGGTTCGATGGGGATGACCGCCGTTCGCACACCCATCGTCCGCGCCTGGGCCAGGGCGTCCTCATTGCTCATATCGGCGGTATAGCGCGACGGCATGAGTACCGCCTCCACCTGCTCCGCGCCCAGGGCGTCCACCGCCACAGCGAGCGTCAGTGCGGAGTCGATGCCCCCGGACAGGCCGAGCACGGCCCCATGAAAGCCGTTCTTGCGCACATAGTCGCGCACCCCCAGGACCAGGGCTGCGTAGATGGCCGCATCCTCCCCCAGCACGGGTGCGCAGGCTGCCGGTAACGGGCGCGGGCGCGGCGCCAGGGCGAAGTCGACCGTCAGCAAGGCCTCCTCGGCGCAGGGCGCGCGGGCCACGACCTGCCCCGCCCCATCCACCACGAAGGAGCCGCCGTCGAACACCAATTCGTCCTGACCGCCCACAAGATTCGCATAGACAATCGGCAACGCGTGGGCCCGGGCCCGCCGCGCCACCAGGGCCTCGCGCTCCCCAGGCTTGCCCAGGTGGAAGGGCGAGGCGTTGATGTTGATCAGGACCTCGGCACCCGCCTCGGCGGACTGCCGCGCTGGGCCCTCCTCCCAGATGTCCTCGCACACCGTCAGCCCAACCTGCACCCCTTTGAACTCCACCACGCAAGGACCTTCCCCTGCATGGAAGTAGCGCTGTTCGTCGAAGACGCCATAGTTGGGCAGGTGTTGCTTGGCGTATTCCGCAACGATGCGCCCGTCGGCGATGAAACCAGCGGCATTGTAGAGCCCCCCCAGTGTGGTCCGCGGATACCCCAAGACCAGGGCGATACCCTGGGCCTCGGCGCAGATCTCCGCCAGGGCCGCCTCGGTGCGGGCGATCAGCTCCGGGCGCAGCAACAGGTCCTCCGGCGGATAGCCGGTCAGGGTCAGCTCCGGGAACACCACCAGGTCCGCGCCCTGCTCATCCCGGGCGGCACGGGCCGCGGCCAGGACCTTGTCCCGGTTGCCGGCCAGATCGCCGACCAGCAGATTCAGTTGGGCGATCGAGATACGCAGCTTCACGGGGGGACTCCAGGGGCGGCGACGGCGTTGGCGGGATCAGCGGCACGAGGGCCGCAGGGCCGTCATGGTACAGCACCGTAGGGTGGGCACGTCGTTTGTGCCCACGCGTTTGGGGCACATCGAATTTAGCGAATGCTAGCCAACACTAGCAGACACTACCAAGCCTCGCGCCATGCGTCCGGTGTCGTTCCGCGTGGGCACAAACGACGTGCCCACCCTCTGTCTCTCAGCAACTCCCAACATCCCAGGAGAACCCACAGCTTCTCAAGTAGGGCCATCTAGCGCAGGACCGCGCCCGTGCGACCGTCACGGATGCTGGAGGGGCGTGCATTGCCGCCGCAGGGCCCGACCAGGAGGTAATCGATCCCGGTGCCCAGGGCACGGCGCACCCCAAGTGCGGTACGCGCAGGGGGCTGGGAGGCACGATTAGCACTTGTAGAGACCAGGGCCCCCCCCACTGGCGGCACAGGGCAGCGGCCAGCGGGTGGGCGGTCACTCGCACGGCCAGGGTCTGGTGCTCGCCAGTCAACCATCGCGGAGTCTCGCGCCGAGCAGGCAGCAGCCAGGTGACCGCACCCGGCCAGGTGGCGTGGATGGCAGCCATCGCCGTCTGCCCAAGACCCCGGACATAGGGTTCGAGCTGAGCCCAGTCCGCAGCGATGAGGATCAGGCCCTTGTGCTCCGGGCGGGCCTTCAGCGCCAGCAGACGCCGCACCGCGTGGCCGTTTTCGGGGTCGCAACCCAGACCATAGACCGCCTCGGTGGGATAGGCGATCAGGCCGCCCCGGGCGACCCAGGCAGCCGCAAGGCCGAGGCGGTGGCGCGCCGCGGCCAGGCCGGAAGCGGCCGGAGCCGAGCCCTCAGCCCGGACGACGGCGCTGGAGGTCGGCATCTTTGGCCAGGACGCCGCGTGCGTTTTCCTCGCGCTCCTCACGCAGGCGCTGGGCCAGGTCGGGATCGGCCAAGGCCAGGATCTGTGCCGCCAGGTACCCGGCATTCTTGGCACCCGCCTTGCCGATGGCTACCGTCGCTACCGGGATGCCCGCGGGCATCTGGACGGTGGACAACAGGGCGTCCATGCCTTGCAGGGGGCCTGCATCCAAGGGGATGCCGATGACCGGCTTGAGGGTCAGACCGGCGACAGTGCCGGCCAGGTGGGCGGCGAGCCCGGCGGCGGCGATGAAGACGCCGCATCCACGGGCATCGGCGTCGGTCACATAGGCGTGGGTGGCCGCTGGGGTCCTGTGTGCGGAGGTAATCTTGACCTCACACCGGATATTGAGGCGGTCGAGGACGTCTAGGGTGGTCTCTAGAACCGGGAGATCCGAATCGGACCCCATCAGGACGGCGACGAAGGGTTGACTCATGGTGTCACGCTCATCAGTTGGCAGTTGGCAGTTGGCAGTTGGCAGTTGGCAGTTGGCAGTTGGCAGTTAGAGTCTATTGCCGGGGAGAAGGTATACCGATCAGTTTTAAGTTTTAAGTTTTAAGTGATTAGCGTCGTAGCTCGGCCATCCTTGGGAGCGGCACCGCACTGGGGACTGCTCCTGCGCCCCCAGCATGTCCCCCATCCCTGGGGGCCATCGCCCCGCGACGGGGCGTCTTCCAGTGGCGCGGCGTGCAGGCGCGGCGGCTGCCAAGCAAGGTCGCGGTTCCCTGCGTCGCGGCGAGGGCGCCGCTCCCACGGGTGGTTAAGTGCCAGCTGAGTTTCGACGCTAATCACCTCCTGTTAATCCTGTCCTGTCATCCCCAGCCACTCGGAACCGCTCGGGACACGTCGCAGCACGCCTTCAGTCTGCGGCTGCCTCCGCATCCCCGTCCGCCGGGACGCGATAGCCGCACCCCTTCTGGGGGCAAACCTTCTCGCTGCCCTTGCTGCGGGTGACCTTGAGGGTCAGGATCGGCCACCGACATTGGGGACAGGGCTCGGCGATGGGCTCGTCCCAGACCGCGTAGTCGCACTTCGGGTAGGTGGAGCAGGAATAAAAGACCTTGCCGCGCCGGGATTTCTTCTTTTGCAGGGTCCCCTTGTGGCATTGGGGACAGGCGATGCCGGTGTCCTGGGGACGCTCCAGAGGCTCGATGTAGCGGCACTTGGGGTAGGCACTACAGCCGATGAACTTGCCGTACTTACCGCGCTTGATCTCCAGGGTCGCACCGCACTCGGGGCAATCGCGCCCCTCCACCAACTCTGGGGCAGCCGGCTCGGCCCCGTCCGGGTTGAGGTCGCGGGTATAGTCGCACTCAGGGTATTTGGTGCAGCCGATAAAGCGACCGTTGCGCCCCAGACGGATAGACAAAGGATTGCCGCACTGGGGGCAAGCCTCGTCCAGGGCCTCCTGGGTCACGTCGCTACGCTTGACGTTCGCCTCGGTATGGGCGACCCGCTCCTTGAAGGGGCCCCAGAACTGCTCCAGCACCGGGACCCAGTCCTCCTCGCCACGGGAGACGGCATCGAGTTCGTCCTCCAAGCGCGCGGTGAAGTCGTAGTCCACGTAAGGGGTGAAATATTCCGTCAGGAAACGGTTGACGATGCGGCCCACGTCCGTGGGCGTGAAGCGCTTCTTCTCCAGCACCACGTACTCGCGGTCCTGCAGGGTGGAGATGATGCTGGCATAGGTGGACGGGCGACCGATGCCGTACTCCTCCAGCGTCTTGACCAGGGACGCCTCGGTAAAGCGCGGTGGCGGCTCGGTGAAATGCTGCTCGGGGCGCACCTTGACCAGCTCGATGCGGTCGCCGGTTGCCATTGGCGGGAGCATGCGCTCCTCATCATCGTCAGCCCCGGCGACGTCGTCGCGCCCCTCCAGGTAGACCCGCATGAAGCCCGCCTCGGTCACCGTGGAACCGGTGGCGCGGAACCTGTTGCCCTCCCCGGCCGACAGATCCACGGCCACGGTATCGATCAGGGCCTGGGCCATCTGACAGGCCAGGGTGCGTTTCCAGATCAATTCGTAGAGCTTGGCCTGTTCCGGACTCAGCGCCGTCTTGATGGCCTTGGGCTCACGCCCGATGGCGGTCGGACGGATGGCCTCGTGGGCCTCCTGGGCGTTCTTCGCCTTGGTCTTGAAGATCCGCGCCTCCGGGGGCAGGTGGTCGACCCCATAGCGCTCCGTCACATAGGCACGGACCTCGGTAATGGCCTCCTGGGACAGGTTGACCGAGTCGGTACGCATATAGCTGATGAGACCGGTAGCCCCCTCACCCACGTCGACCCCTTCGTAGAGTTGCTGGGCCACACGCATGGTGCGCTGGGCGGTATAGCCGAGCTTACGCGCCGCCTCCTGTTGCAGGGTGGAGGTGGTGAAGGGCGGCGCCGGATTGCGCTTGCGCTGCTTGCGCTCGACGCTCTCCACCACCAGGGCACCATCGGCGGCCCGCTCCAGGGCCTCGCGGACGGCTCGGGCGCGGGTCTCGTCGGTGATGCTGAACTGCTCCAGCTTGGCCCCCTCGAACTGGGTCAGACGGGCTCCGAAGCCCTTGCCTCCCTTGGCCGCATCCGCCTCGACACTCCAGTACTCGCGGATCTGGAAGGCCTCGATCTCCAACTCCCGCTCGCAAATCATACGCAGGGCCGGCGACTGCACCCGACCGGCGGACAGGCCCCGGCGGATTTTTTTCCACAACAGCGGGGACAGATTGAAACCGACCAGATAGTCCAGGGCACGCCTGGCCTGCTGGGCGTTGACCAGATCGTCGGAGATCTGACGCGGATTGGCCACGGCCTCTTGGACCGCATGTTTGGTGATCTCGTTGAAGACCACCCGGTAGACCGGCCGGTCGCCGATCTGGCGGCGGTTCTTGAGTAGCTCGTAGAGGTGCCACGAGATTGCCTCACCCTCGCGGTCCGGGTCAGTGGCCAGATAGAGGGCGGAAGCCTTCTTGAGCTTCTTGGCGATGGCCTGGACGTGCTTTTCGTTACGGTCGATGATCTGGTAGGCCATCTTGAACCCGTGCTCGGTGTCCACCGCGCCCTCCTTGGGAATCAGATCGCGGACATGCCCGTAGGAAGCCAGAACCTCGAAATCGGGTCCGAGGTACTTCTCGATGGTCTTTGCCTTGGCGGGTGATTCTACGACGACCAGATTCATAGCGTTGCCGGGTGAGGGTACGAGGGGCGCCAAGGAGAAGCGAAGATGCGGGGCCCCGTCAAGGGGCGTGGTGATCACCGGCGACCGATTCGGCACCGCGGAACCGGCCAGCTCCGGGTGTTTAGATGGGACCGTGCCAGGCCTACTCTGTAGCACGAAGCCACCCAACTAACCGGTCGCTGGGCCTTGCAAGGACTAGTGCAGGGCCGGGGCGACCCGTACGGCGCGGTCAATGCAGATAAGCGGGGACATCACTGTAGACCAGGTCTTCCATCTGGTAAAAGGCGACCTCCTGCCCGGGCCGGTTGAGCAAGACCAGGAGGACGACCCACTTGACCTCGTCCACACTCACGTCGGCATGGTCGATGGCCAGGACCCGGTCGATGACCAACTCGCGGCTGACCGGCTCCAGGATGCCATTTTGCTCCAAAAACAGCAGCAGGCCCCGAGCCGCCGGGTCGAGCCGAGCACACTCGGCATCGTTGTAGATGCGCATAGACCCACCGGCAGGCCGGTGATAGCTGGGGATATCAAGCCCTGCCACCAGGTCGTCGAGCCAGTCGAGGGCCTTACGCACGTCATCACCGGCAAAGCCGGCCTGGGACAGCTCCTCTTCGAGTTCGTCCTGGTCGATGGGGGGATGACCCTCACCGTCCATGTAGTTCTCGTAGAGGTAGATGAGAACATCGACCATGGATTCGTTCATTGATCTCCCCGCGCACGCCGTGCCGGTACATACTGGCCAACCCGTTGACGGCTAGCCGGGCCCGAGGCCATAGCGACCCCCTGGGTGAGATGATACCCGCCCCTGCAACTCCAGCAAAAGCAGCATGGACGCCACACTGTCCGCGGCGAGGCCCGTACGCCGGATCAGGTCGTCCACCGCCACCGGGTCGTGCCCCATGGCGGCGAGCAGACGCTGGTAATCCGGGTCAAGCTGGGGCTCGCCATGGGTTGGTGGGCTCCCGGTGTGCACATCCGCCGGCGCTATGACCACCGCCCGGAGGGCCGGCGCCAATTCCGCGAGCACATCCTGGGCCGACTCAACCAGGCGCGCCCCATCACGGATCAGGGCGTGACAACCGCGTGCCAAGGGGTTATGGACGGAGCCCGGCATGGCGAAGACCTCGCGCCCCTGCTCCGTGGCCAACCGTGCGGTGATCAGGGAGCCGCTGCCCAGTGCCGCCTCCGTGACCAGGGTACCCAGGCAGAGCCCGCTGATGATTCGATTGCGCCGCGGGAAGTGCTCCGGCCGCGGCGGAGTCTCGGGCGGCAGCTCGCTCACCAGGGCCCCGACCTCGGCGATGTGCCGGGCCAGATCCCGATGGGTCGCCGGGTAAACCCGATCCAGGCCTGTCCCCAGCACGGCAATGGTCCGCCCCGCTGCGAGGGCGCCGTTATGGGCCGCCCCGTCCACGCCCAGGGCCAGACCGCTGGTGATGGTCAGCCCGCAACCGGCCAGGTAACGGGCCAGCTCCCGGGTGGTCTCCAGCCCCTGTGGAGTGGGGTTGCGGCTGCCGACGATGGCCAGTTGCGGGTCGCTCAAGATCCCGGCATCGCCACGCACGTAGAGCACCCCAGGGGCGTCCGGGATCTCTGCCAACAGCTTGGGGTAGGCCGGATCATCGCGGGTCAGGATGGCGGCACCGTCCTGGTCCGCCCAGGCGATCAGCCGGTCGAGCTCAGCCTCGTCCGGATGGCGCAGGGCCTCGATGGCCCCCGCACCCAGTCCCAGCCCTCCGAGCCGATCACGCTCGGCACCCAGCGCAGCCTGAACATCGCCGAAGCGATCCAGCAAACGGGTCAGGATGCGCGGGCCCACCCCCGGCGCCTGAACCAGGGTCAACCAGGCCCGCAGGGACTTGCTAGGTTCCACGGGCCAGGGTGCTGCCTCAGGAGTTCGGCGCAGCCACCGCGTCGAGCACGTGCATGGCCCGGGTCGCGCGCATAACCAACGCAAAGCTGACCCGATCAAAGACCCGGAAGACCATCAGAGTCCCTGCCTCCTCGTAGGGGGTCACAAAGGTGCTGTTCGGACGGCGCACCTCCACATGGGGCGGCAGGGGCGCATTGGGGTCGGGCTCGTCTTCCAGCATGCCCATAGTCCGGTGATCCCCGTACCAGAATTCCTGGGTCAGGGGACTCTCGGAGCGCCAGTTCCAATTATTGGTGCCGGACAGCACCTGATCCTGGTGCTCACTGCCACCACGGTAGCCGAGGAAGACATGGCCCTGCGCCACGCCATCCCGAGCACCGCGATTAAGCACGACGATGTTGTACTGACCGATCTGCGAGACCCCATTGAGCACCGCGATAATGCGTGCCTTCATCCCAGCCGGTGCGGGTCTAGGATAGAAATTGGACAAGACCTCCTCATCCGCAGCGGGTACGAGTCGGTCGCCGATCAGGGCCTCGATCTCCATCTGGGTGATGCGCAGCTTTGCCGGATCCCCCCCACGCTGCACCTGCGCATTCGCCACGAAGGCCGCCTCGTAGCCGAGGACCTCGTCCGTATCCGGATCCACATAGGGCTGGCCAGGGCGGACGATCTCGTAATTCACCACGGTTGGATCGGCGATGGCACGGGCGTAGACGGAGTCGCCCACACCGGCGGTGATGTGCTCATCCGGGAAACCCACCACATAGGGCGCGCGGTCGATGTCGTCCATCTGGGCCACATAGGGCTGGCTCAGGAAGGGGGCGATGACGCTGATGGGTATCGTCGGCACCGGGGCATCCAATTCCTCCACCCGGATCCGAGGCGAGAGCTTCACCGTGCGCTGCCCGCCCGCAGAGCGGATCCGCACCCGTCCGCCGCTGACGCTCAGTCGCAAGGTGTCTCCCGGGTAGATCAGATTGGGATTGGCGACCCCCGGATTGGCCTCCCACACCTTCGGCCAATCCCAAGGGTCACGCAGAAATCGCCCGGCGATACCCCAGAGAGTGTCCCCTGGCCTCACCACATAGCTTTCCGGCCGGTCAGGATTGAGCGCAACCTCCTGGGCGACGACCGCCCCAGACCAGCAGACGGCTTGCAGGGAGACCAAGAGGACACAGATAACCGGCATAAGGGATTGAGGTCGCATAGTCGCTCCATGGGTTGGACTGGCAAGTCGCTACACCCGGCGCGGCGGGCAACTGGTGTATTATCCCGATGTTAACCCACAGGTTGCGGATGCTTCCAGCCCGTTACCTGGCCGTTTCTGCGAACTGGGCAATCCATGGCAAAACTCTCAATTCTCACCTTCCCAAACCCGAGACTGCGCAACAAGGCGCAACCCGTGGCTGTGGTCGACGCCCGGGTACGCCGCCTGGTCGAGGATATGTTTGAGACCATGTACGCCGCCCCCGGTATCGGCTTGGCGGCCACCCAGGTCGATGTCCCACTGCGAGTGGTAGTCATCGACATCTCCGACGAGCATGACGCGCCCCTGTGCCTGATCAACCCGGAGATTCTGGAGCGCGAGGGCGACGAGCAAATGGAAGAGGGCTGCCTGTCTGTGCCCGGATTTTTCGAGACCGTCACCCGCGCCGAACGCGTTCGGGTGCGCGCCTTGGACCGCGAGGGCCAACCCTTCGAGCTGGATACCGACGGTCTCCTGGCAGTCTGTATTCAGCATGAGATTGACCACCTCGACGGCAAGCTGTTCGTCGACTACATCTCCTCGCTCAAGCGCCAGCGCATCCGTCGGCGGCTCGAAAAGGAGCAGAAGGACCAGGCCCCTGCCCAGAGGGAGACCAGGCGGCAGGCCATTTGATGTCCCAGTCGCCCCTGCCCTCCTGCCCCGACCGCGGAGCCCCCCCACAGACATGACTGCTCGTATCGTCTTTGCCGGTACCCCCGAGTTCTCGGTGCCTAGCCTCACCGCGCTGGCCGAGGCCGGGCATGAGGTGGTCGCCGTCTATACCCAGCCGGACCGTCCCGCCGGTCGCGGTCGCCAACTCACCGCCAGCCCGGTCAAGCGTGCAGCCCAGGCGCGCAACCTGCCGGTCATGCAACCGGAGACCCTGCGCGACCCGGACGCCCAGGAAACCCTGGCCGGCTGGGGGGCCGACCTCATGGTGGTGGTGGCCTACGGCCTGCTGCTCCCACCCCCGGTGCTGGCAGCCCCACGACTCGGCTGCGTCAACGTACACGCGTCCCTGCTACCCCGCTGGCGCGGCGCGGCCCCCATCCAGCGCGCCATCCTGGCCGGCGACGATGAAACCGGCGCAACCATCATGCAAATGGAAAAGGGCCTCGACACCGGCCCCATGTTCCTGATCCGCACCACGCCCATCGCCCCCACCGAGACAGGGGGCAGCCTGCATGATCGCCTCAGCGTGCTTGGTGCCGAGGCCCTAGTGGAGGCGCTGCCCGGCATCCTCGAAGGCACCCTGGTGCCGGTCGCCCAGGACGATAGTCAGGCCATCTACGCCAAGAAGCTAAGCAAGGAGGAGGCCCTGATCGACTGGTCCACCCCCGCCGAGGCCATCGGGCGGCAGGTGCGTGCCTTCGACCCCTGGCCGGTGGCCGAGACCCGCCTGGAAGGGGCGACCCTGCGCATCTGGGCCGCTCAACCGCTACCGGCCGATGAGGCTCATGGCCAGGCGGCACCTGGCGCTGTGGTAGCGACCTCCAAGGCCGGCATCGATGTCGCCACCGGCTCGGGACTGCTGCGCATTACCCGTCTGCAACTGGCAGGCAAACGCCCCATGGCGGCGGCAGATTTGCTCAATGCACGCAGCCTGGCAGGCCAGACCCTTGGTTGAGCCCCGCCCCCACCGGACCCCTCCGCCCCCGGTCGCCGGGGCCGCGGTGCGTGCCACCGCCGCCGCTGTGGTCAATGCAGTACGCCTGCGCGGGCGTTCCCTGACCGAGGCACTGACCGCACCCCAGGTCCCGGCCCTGACCGACCCGCGGGACCGCGCCCTGGTCCAAGAGCTGGCCTATGGGACCCTGCGCCTGCTGCCACGTCTCCAGGCCCTGGCCGCCAGCCTGATGCACAAGCCGGTGAAGGCCGCCGACCGAGACCTGGAGGCCCTGATCCTCATCGGGCTGTACCAACTCATCGCCACCCGCATCCCCGCCCATGCCGCAGTGGCCGCTACCGTAGCCGCGGCCAAGGCCCCCGACCGTCCCTGGGCCGCCGGCCTGGTCAATGCCCTGCTGCGCCGCTTCGAACGCGAGGGGGCGGACCTCCAGGCGCAGATCGCCGACCTGCCCCAGGCCCGCTGGCTGTTTCCCGGCTGGCTGCTGCGACGGGTTCAGGCGGCCTGGCCGGACCATTGGCAGGCGATTTGCGACGCCAGCAACGCCCACCCGCCCATGACCCTGAGGGTCAATCGCCTGCGCATCGACCGCCGCGCCTATGCCGAACAGTTGGTTCAGGCGGGCATCGCCTCTCGGCCCCTACCCCATGCCGACATGGCCCTGCGCCTGGACGCCCCCGTGCCCACCAGTCGCCTGCCTGGCTTCGATGCCGGGCTGGTCTCGGTCCAGGACGCCGGGGCCCAGTTGGCCGCCATGCTGCTCGACGCCCAACCCGGCGAGCGCGTCCTCGACGCCTGCGCCGCCCCCGGGGGCAAGGCCGCCCACATCCTGGAGCGCGCCGACAACCAGCTCGACCTCACCGCCCTGGACCTCGACCCCCAAAGGCTGGAGCGGGTCGCCGAGGGCCTGACCCGTCTCGGACTCACCGCCCACACCTGCGTGGGCGACGCCGCTGCGCCCGACGGCGACTGGAGCCAAGGCCGCTACCAGCGCATCCTGCTCGACGTCCCTTGCTCGGCGACCGGGGTCATCCGCCGCCATCCGGACATCAAGTGGCTGCGCCGCGACACCGACATCGACCAACTCGCCGAGCTACAGGGTCGCATCCTGGACGCGATCTGGCCGCTGCTCGAACCCGGCGGCACCCTGGTCTATGCCACCTGCTCCCTGCTGCCGGAGGAGAACCAGGACCAGGTCGCCGCCTTCCTGGCGCGCACCCCGGACGCGGCCTCAAGCCCTATAGCGGCGGATTGGGGCCTACCCCGGGGCCCGGGTCGGCAGATCCTCCCCGAGCCTCGCGGCATGGATGGCTTCTTCTACGCCCGCCTCAGCAAGGACCCGTCATGAGTCAACAACCCTACAGGCACCCGATGCGGGGCCGGTCGTGGCGCCTAGCGCTGGTCTGGGCCCTAGTCTCTCTGGTAGCCCTGCCCGCCGTCGCCGCGGACTTCCGGGTGGAATCCGCCAAGACGCACCTGAGCAACGACACTTATCTACTGGACGCCCGCGTCCATTACGGCTTCAGCGACCTGGCCCTGGAGGCCCTGGACAATGGGGTACCGCTCACCATCGAGGTGCATCTCCAAGTCCGCGCAGCGGACGCCTGGATCTGGGACGACAATCTGTTGGATCGGCGCATGCGGTACGCCATCCGCTACAAGCCCCTGTCCGAACGTTACCTGGTCACGCAACTCCCCGGCGAGGGCGGGCGCAGCTTTGTGACCCGCGACTCTGCCATCGCCGCCCTCGGCGAGATCAAGCAAGCGCCCCTGATCGGGGCCTCCAGCCTCGAACCCGGGGTCGCCTATGAGATGCACATCAAGGCCGAGCTGGACATCGAAGAGCTCCCCCTGCCCCTGCGCCCCATGGCCTATCTGCGGCCAAGCTGGCAGCTCTCCACTGGCTGGACCAAGTGGCCGCTCGAACCATGAGCCGATGGCGCGGTGTCGGTGCCCTGCCGGCGGCGGCCCTGCTGATCGGCCTGTTCATCGCGCTGGACCTGATGAGCGATGCGGTGCAGCGCTCTGAGGGGCTGAGCCGCGCCTTCGTACCACTCCTCTTCCTGGTGTTGGCCGGCCTGGTCGCCCTGCTGGTCACCGTCGCCTTCCATGTCGTCAGTCTAGTGCGGCGCTACCGCGAGCAGGCCGCCGGTTCCCGACTCACCGCCCGCATGGTGGTCCTGTTTGCCCTCATCTCGCTGCTCCCGGTGGCCGTGGTCTACTATTTTTCCCTGGGGTTTCTGCTGCGCGGGATCGACGCCTGGTTCGACGTGGAAATCGACAGCGCCATGCAGGACGCCCTGACCCTCAACCAGGCCTCCCTGGACCTTAACCAACGGGTCCTGGGCAAGTACGCCGAGCAGTTGCTCTCCGGGATCGAGGACCGCTCCGCCACAGCCCTGGCCCTGGCCCTGAGCGACCTGCGCGAGCAGGCCGGCGCCGTGGAATTGACCATCTTCGGGCCCTCCGGGCAGGTCTACGGCACGGCCAACGAGGACCCCAGCAGGCTGGTGGCCGACCAGCCGGATCGCGAGATCCTCCAGGGCGTTCGCAAAGGCACCAACTATGTCGCCCTGGAGACGGATGCCACCAACAGCCTGGTGGTGAGGACCCTGGTCTCCGATCCACGCGGACGCGCCCTCACCCTCCAGGCGATCTTCCCCACCTCAGAGCGCATCACCGAGCTGGCGGCACGGCTTGAGAACGCCTACAACCGCTACCGCGAGTTGGCCTATCTACGCCAATCCATCAAGGTCAGCTTCTCGCTCACCCTGTCCCTGGTCCTGGTAGCCGGACTCATGGCCGCGCTAATTGCAGCCTTCCACACCGCACGGCGCCTGGTCGAGCCGGTCGCAGATATCGCCCGCGGCACCCGGGCCGTGGCCGAGGGCGATTACGAGCAGCAACTGCCTCTACCCAAGCACGACGACGAGTTGGCCTTCCTGGTCTCCTCGTTCAACGCCATGACCAGGCGTATCGCCCAAGCCCGCGACGCAGCGGATCGCAGCCAGCAGGCGGTGGAATCCCAGCGCGCTTACCTGGAAACGGTCCTCGGCCGCCTCTCATCAGGCGTCATCGTCTTGGACGAGGCCCACCGACTACGGACCGCCAACACCGCTGCGCGGCAGATCCTGCACATCGACATACCGGACGACCACATACCGACCATCGAGGAGCTGGAGTATGAGCACCCGCGCCTGTCGCGCTGGATCGAGGCCGTCCGCCAGCACATAGACGCGACCCAGGACTGGCGGGCCGAGGTCACCCTGTTCGGCGGGGAAGGTCGTCAGGTGTTGATGTGCCGCGGTAGCCCACTCCCCGAACGTGGGGCCCAGGGGCACAGCCATGTGGTGGTCTTCGACGACATCACCACGCTGATCATGGCGCAACGCGATGCCGCCTGGGGCGAGGTTGCCAGGCGACTGGCCCACGAGATCAAGAACCCGCTCACCCCCATCCAGCTCTCGGCGGAACGCCTGCGCCACAAGCTCCTGAGCAAGCTCCCGGAGAACGACGCAGGGTTGCTCGATCGCGCCACCCGCACCATCGTGGCCCAGGTGGAGGCCATGAAGGCCATGGTCAACGACTTCTCCAACTATGCCCGCACACCCCAGATGCAGGCCGAACCCGTGGAGATCGACCGACTGGTGGGCGAGGTTCTGGACCTCTACCGCAGCGCGGGCGGCGAAGCGGACTTGGCGGTGCAGTTGGGCGCCCCGGAAATCCTCATCATGGGCGATCCCTTACGCCTGCGGCAGGTCGTCCACAACCTGATCAAAAACGCCCAGGAGGCCGTTGAGGGGCGCCCCGGAGGCCTCATCTCAGTTTGCACCACCCTGGTCCAGGGAACCGATGGTCTGCTGGTGGATGTGTGCATCGAGGACGACGGCCCCGGCATCGACCCTGATATGCTCGGGCGCATATTCGAACCCTATGTGACCACCAAGACCAAGGGCACCGGCCTGGGCCTAGCTATCGTCAAGAAGATAATCGAAGAGCACGGCGGTATCATTCGGGCAGAAAACCGCACCCTAGGGGCCTGCATCACGGCACGCCTGCCCGTCTGGCACGAAAACCTTGCTAGCCCCGACCCTTCGACCCTGGCATCCGCGGTATCGCGGTCACCCCCCCAGCCCGAGGCCAGCCCCGGCTAAGCCTCGCGGGACAATACCGGCCCCGGGGCAGCCCGGCAGGCCAACTGGAGCACTATGAGCGCAACGCACATCCTGGTAGTGGACGACGAGCCGGAGATCCGGCGCTTGGTCCAGGAGATCCTGGAAGACGAGGGCTATGCCGTCGCCAACGCCGACAGCGGTGAGGCCGCCCGCAAGGCCCTGCGCGAGCGCCGCCCGGACCTGATCCTGCTCGACATCTGGATGCCCGATCTGGATGGCATCAGCCTGCTCAAGGAATGGGCCGAGGACGAGGGCCTGCCCTGTCCGGTAATCATGATGTCTGGTCATGGCACCGTCGAAACGGCCGTGGAGGCGACCCGGTTGGGGGCCTACGACTTCCTGGAAAAGCCCCTGTCCATGGCCAAACTGCTGCTCACCATTGAGCGCGGCCTGGAGGCGGATAAGCTCCACAAGGAGAACGTCGGCCTGCGCCGCCGAACCCCCCAGGTACATGAACCCGCTGGGCGCAGCGCCGCCATGCAACGCCTGCGCGAACAGGTCAAACGCATCGCCGCCCACGACACCTGGGTACTCATCACCGGTGAGGCCGGCAGCGGGCGCGAGACCTTCGCCCGCTACCTGCACTCCCAGAGCGCCCGCCGGGAGCGGCCCTTTGTCGACCTGGGCGTCTCCGTGATCGCCAGGGGCAATGCCGCCCGGGAGCTGTTCGGCAGCGAAGAGGGCGGACACATCCACTATGGTGCCCTGGAGCAGGCCGCCGCCGGGACCCTGCTCCTCGACGAGGTGGCAGACATGGACCTGGAGGCGCAGTCCCAGCTCCTCGGGGCCCTTGACACCGGTTCCTTCCTGCGCGTGGCCGGGACCGAACCGGTAGCCATCGACGTGCGTATCGTCGCCGCCACCCAACGCAACCTGGAAGAGGAGGTGCGGGCGGGCCGCTTCCGCGAGGACCTCTTCTACCACCTCAATGTGGTCCCCCTGCACGTCCCGCCCCTGCGCGAGCACAACGAGGACATCCCGGACCTGCTCAATTTCTACGTGGACTACTTCTCCACCCACGAGAAGCTGCCTTACCGGCGCTTCAGCGTCGGGGCCCAAAACCTACTGCGCAACTACACCTGGCCCGGCAACATCCTGGAGTTGAAGAACCTGGTGCAGCGGGTGCTGATCATGGGGGCCGGCCTGGAAGTCACCCAGGGCGATGTGGAGGATGCACTGGGCGGCAGCGGAATACCCGCCACCCAAGCCCAGTCCCTGGAGGGGCTCGTGTCGTTCGACCAGCCATTGCGCGAGGCGCGGGAACAGTTCGAGAAGGCCTACCTGGAGTATCAACTCGACAAGCACGCCAGCAACGTCAGCAAGATGGCCAAGGAGGCGGGTATGGAGCGCACACACCTCTACCGCAAGCTGCGCTCGCTGGGGATCGAGATCAAGGAGCGGCGCTAACGGCCACGACCGACCATCACCCCTGCCTTCTCCCGAGGAGAGAGGGGGACTGTCGCCGCGTTGCGTGCGGCGTTCGCCTTGCGGGCTGGGGGAAGGACAGGGGTCACCTAGAGAGATTCCGGGCGATCACGGGCAGATGGACAGGCTCAACAGGATGCCATGGAGATGAGTCTCGTCAAGAACATCCACTTGGTCCTACACCGATCAACCTGGAAGAAGCAATTCGGCCGCAAATCACGCAAAGTAACGCAAATGGTTCAGTGATTTACGCACGCAACGTCCAGAGGCCACCCTCCGGGTGAGCCGGCCGCTGACACCAAGCCATTGTTTATCTGCGTCCATTGGCGACGGACCGCTCTTCTTAGGATCAAGGCCGACCGCCCCAATCTTAAGAGGGGGTACGGCGGCCAAGCTCAGCGGGATCAGGCAGCAAGCGCGGGCTCATCCAACCTGCGGATGAGGGGGTACAGATGCTCGGTCTCGCGCTGGATGCGCTCCAAGACCAGGGTGAACATCTGGGAGGTCTCCTCAACGAAGGTCGCGTGGTTGCGCACGTTCAGCTCCTTGTGCTTCTGGGAGCACCAGTCCCCGAGGTAAGAGGAAAAGATCCGCTTGATCTCGGCGGAGCCGGACAAGAAACGATCCGCGGTGTTCTTGACCGCCTGGTCCGGGTGGGAAATCAGACGACCGCACAACTGCTTGTCGACCATATCAATGTGTTCCCGAACCTTAGTCGCGTACTCGAAGAACAGATCGCAGGCGACCTCGGTGTCGCACATTGCACGATCATTGATAAGGTAGAGAAAGACGTTCGACAACTCTGTGATCTTGTGATTTTGCGCGTGCAGCTCGGCAAAGGTAACCATGCCATCCTCCAAAATTCTAATAGGCCGATTAAGGCGATTGCAGACAGAAAGCAGTGCCTTAGGGCACAAACACCGGTCGGTAGAAAACGTACTCTGACCGGGAAGACATTACAAGGGCCGGCGGCTTCCATGACGAAAATCAATGACAGCACACGACACGAGCCTCCTCAGACATCTCGTCAACAACCGCAGGAAGGGTCATGAGCACCATCAAGAACTTCGAGGCGATGCTGGCCCGCGGCCAGGACTCCGGCCTGTTACGGTTTGGCCTGGGCAACGCGTACCTAGGTCAGGACGACCCGGACCGGGCCATCCCGCACCTGGCCGAGGCCGTGCGCCTGACCCCGGGCTACTCCGCGGCCTGGAAGCTCTACGGCAAGGCACTCAGCGCCGCTGGGCGCCAAACCGAGGCAATCACCGCCCTGGACCAGGGAATCGCCACCGCCGAGGCCAAAGGAGACATCCAGGCCGCTAAGGAGATGCAGGTCTTTCGCCGGCGGGCACTGAAGGCCCTGGACGCCGAGCAGGGTTAAGGCTCGCTGGAGCCTGGAAAGCGCGATGGTCACGCCAAGGCGCCACAAGCACCAGGACGGTAGGGTGGATAAGCGAAGTGCATCCACCGAAGACACTGGGAGCTGCTCCTTCGTCCCCAGCATGTCCCCGTCCCTGGGGACCATGGGCGCGATGCTACGTCTTCCAGCGATTCTTCTGGAAGAAACCCGGTCGCACCGTGGCGGGAGCGCATGTGCAAGCCCAAGTGCGTCTACGGCACGAGCCCGATCCAGCGCAACAGCGGCGGTAGCAACAGGGCCGTGACGAAGGCCGACAGGGCCATGGCGAGCCCGGAGAAGGCGCCCATGGTCGGGCTCACCTGGAAGGCCCGGGCGGTGCCGATGCCGTGGGCGGCCACACCCATGGCAATCCCCTTGATGGCGTCGTCGCGTATACCCAGCAGCCGGAACAATCCAGTCCCGAGAACGGCACCGACGATACCCGTGCTCACCACCAAGACCGCGGTAAGCGACGGTAGCCCCCCGAGCTTCTCGCTGATACCCATGGCCACCGGCGCCGTGACCGACTTGGGCGCCAGGGAGATCAAGGTCTCCTTGCCTGCCCCCAGCAAGGCCGCAAATCCGACCGCGCTCAGACTCGCCGTCAGGACCCCGGCCACCAAAGCCACAGCAATCGGCAGGGCCAGCGCCCGCAGGCGCTGCCGCTGTCGATAGAGCGGGATGGCCAGCGACACGGTGGCGGGCCCAAGCAGAAAGTGCACGAACTGGGCCCCGTCGAAATAGGTCTGGTAGGGCGTGCCGGTCACAACCAGGAGCGCGATCAGCAGGACCACCGCAATGGCCACAGGATTCAGCCAGGGGCTTTCGCCGCCGAGCCGATAGATCCACACCGCACCCAGATAGCAGACCAGGGTGAGGGTCAGCCACAGCAGCGGCGAGGCGGCGAGATAGACCCAGACGGCCACCAGCTGCGGCTCATTCATGCCCGCCCCCTCGTTGTCGAGTCAGGCGCAGCATGGCCGCCAGAGTCAGCGCAGTGACCGCAAGCGTCACCAGGGTCCCCAGCACCAAGGCTGCGACGATGGCCGCCCACTGGCCCTGTACCCGCTCCCAATGCACCAGGACCCCGACCCCAGCGGGCACGAACAGCAGTGACAAATGGGCCAACAGGCCGTCCGCCGTACGCCCCACGGACTCCGCCACCCCACCCCGCAAGAACAACCAGGCGAGCAGCAGCAACAGGCCAAGCACAGGCCCGGGTACCGGCAGCCCTGCAGCCAACACCGTGACCTCGCCGACCAGTTGGCAGAACAGGATCAAGGTCAGGGCTTCCAGCACGATGCCCTCCGCTGCGCAGAGTAGGCCCCGGCGCTGATCCTCTGGCGTTCCCGGGTCATGGATGACTCGTGATCGGTGAACCCAATCTCGCAGGCATCAGGCTCGTGGTTCGCCAAGGTTCCCGCGCCCATAGAGCTCAGTCAGCTCCAGCAGGCGTGCAGAGATCTCGGGTTTGAGGTCGTCCGCGGCAAAGCGCCAAGTCCAATTGCCATCCGAGGTGCCGGGACGGTTCATGCAGGCCTCCGTGCCCAGACCCAGGGCGTCCTGCAGGGGAAAGAGGGCCCCCTCCGCCACCGAGGCGAGGGCGGCACGAATGAAGTCCCAATGGACCTCGGAGCCGTCGGTGTTGAGATACCGCCTGACGTGGTCGCGCAGAGGCTCCTCGGCACCAGCCCACCAACCGAGTACCGTGTCGTTGTCGTGGGTACCGGTGTAGACCAGTAGCCTGCGGCGGTGGTTATGGGGCAGATACTGGCTGCGTCCGAACCCGCCGACGGTGGATTCGAAGGCGAACTGGAGGATGGCCATACCCGGCAGCTCCAGGCCATCGCGCAGGGCCTCGACGTCGTTGGTGATGACCCCAAGGTCCTCGGCAATCAGGGGCAGGTCCTCGCCCAAAGCCTGGCGCAAGGTGCGAAACAGGTCCATCCCGGGCCCTGGGATCCAACGCCCGTTCGTGGCCGTCGGCTCTGACCCGGGGATCTCCCAATAGGCGGCAAAGCCGCGAAAGTGGTCGATTCGGACCAGGTCCACCAGGCCTAGGGTGTGGCGCAATCGCTCGACCCAGAAACGGTAGCCGTCCCCGGCCAGACGGTCCCAGCGGTAGAGGGGGTTACCCCAACGCTGCCCGGTGGCGCTGAAGTAGTCCGGCGGGACCCCTGCGACCACCATGGGCACGCCATGCTCGTCGAGATGGAACCACTCGGGGTGGCTCCAAACCTCCGAGCTATCGTGGGCGACGAAGATGGGGATGTCCCCCACCAGATGCACCCCGCGATCATGGGCATAGGCGCGCAGGCGTTGCCACTGGTTGGCAAACAGGAATTGCTGAAAACGTTCGCACTCCAACCCCTCGGCGTGTGCCTGACCCCAGGCAGCCAGCGCCCCGGGGTCGCGCAGGGCGAGATCGGCGGACCAGTCTGTCCATGGGCTCTGGCCATGGGCGGCCTTGAGACCGGCGTACAGGACATAAGCATCGAGCCAATCGGCCTGGGCACGACAGAAATCTGTAAAGGCGGCCCGATCCGCTGCCCCAGCCCTGGCCACAAAACCGTCGTAGGCACTTACAAGCAGGTCGGTCTTCCAACTGCGGGCAGGGCCGTAGGCGACCCGGTCCGACGGGAACTCGGGCACCTGAATCTCGGCGGCATCGAGCCAGCCGTCCTCCACTAGCAGATCTGGGCTAATCAGCAGGGGGTTACCGGCGAAGGCGGACAGGCACTGGTAGGGAGAATCGCCATAGCCCGTAGGGCCCAGGGGGAGCATCTGCCACAGGCCTTGGCCGGATGCAGCCAGAAAGTCGACGAACCCATAGGCCGCGGGTCCAAGATCGCCGACGCCGTAGGGTCCAGGCAGGCAGGTGGGATGGAGAACGATACCGCTAGTTCGATGCATCTGGTGGTCCTGCTGGTTCGCCAGGGCGCCCCGGCGCAAAGGCCGGCAGTCTAGCGATATGACCGCGTCGCCGCCAGCCTGAGGCGCTGTGGTTCACCCTACCAAGCCATCTCCCCCACCCTCTGCCCGTCCATTCTGATGCCCCCAAAAAAAGAACAAGTCGCAGCGCACATAGCAGATTGCTTATAATCCCCCCGTTAGAACCCGAAGTCGCCGGAAGATCGGCGTTTTCACGGTGGAGCGACGAGATGCTTGCTCCTTCGGCACGGCCAGTTGGTCTGCTTTCAGGACGGGGCGGGTCGGCAAATCCCTGAGGTAATCGGAGTCACGGTCTAATGTTCACCAACAATCCCTTCGAGCCGTTATCGGCTGTCATTTCGCCTGAAGTCATGCAGGGTTACGTCATCCTGATGGTCCTTTTGGTCATCGGCGGCACCTTGCTGGACGTTGTCCACAAGAAGAGCGCGAAGTACTTCTTCGAGAAAGGACAGTCGTTGAAGAAAATCGCCAAACGTGAGGTCAGCGGCGGAGAGAAGATGAGCCTCGCCGTCGGCACGGTTATGAACGAGGTGTTGACCTCGGGCGAGTTTGAAAACCCCGCGCGCCGGGTGTCCCACATCTTCCTGATGTACGGCTTCATCATTTTCGTGGTGACGACCGCCGTCATGATCTTCGGCCTGCCGGCTGCGGAGGGCGAGGCCTCGACCCTGATGCCCCTGCTCTGGCACCTAGGCGCCCTGATGGTCTGCATCGGCGGCTACTGGTTCTGGTTCAAGATCCGCGTCGACGTGCGCTCCGAAGGCAACCAGTGGTACAACGTGCATCAGTCCGACCTGTTCATCGTCTCGCTGTTGCTGACGACGACCTTCGCTCTGATCTGGTCCGTGCTGCAGTCGAACGGCGGTGGGGCGCTTGCCGGTATCGCGCTGTTCGTCTTCATCGTCGCGGCCACCATCCTGTTCAGCACCATCCTGTGGTCGAAGTTCGCGCACATGTTCTTCAAGCCTGCGGCTGCGTTCCAGAAAAAAGTCGCCAAGGCGGATGGTTCGAGAGACAGGCTGCCCGATATGCCCTCGTTGACGGATCCGGCCATACAGGCAAAATTTCCTGACATCCCGGAGTATATGGGCGAAAACCCGCCGAATATGGGGCTTGGTATCAAGCGTGAAGCTCCGCAGCACTACTGATTTTGATTCGATGAATCAAATCACGAAGAGGAACTGATTATGCCAACTTTCGTCTATATGACTCGCTGCGATGGGTGTGGCCAGTGCGTTGATATTTGTCCTTCGGACATCATGCACATCGATCCCGTCGTCCGTCGTGCTTACAACATCGAGCCCAATATGTGCTGGGAGTGCTACTCCTGCGTAAAGGCTTGCCCGCATAATGCGATCGACGTTCGTGGCTACGCGGACTTCGCCCCGCTGGACCGGTAGAGTATATGGGCGACAACCCACCGAACATGGGGCTTGGTATCAAGCGTGAAGCTCCGAACCACTACTGATATTGATTCGATGAATCAAGTCACGAAGAGGAACTGAATATGCCGACTTTCGTCTATATGACTCGCTGCGATGGTTGTGGCCAGTGCGTTGATATTTGTCCTTCGGACATCATGCACATTGATCCCGTGGTCCGGCGTGCTTACAACATCGAGCCCAATATGTGCTGGGAGTGCTACTCCTGCGTAAAGGCTTGCCCGCATAATGCGATCGACGTTCGTGGCTACGCGGACTTCGCCCCGTTGGGCCACTCGGTACGGGTGCGCCGTGATGAGGAGAAAGGTGTCATTGCCTGGCGGATCATGTTCCGCAACGGCAAGAAAGACATGGATCTGCTGGCGCCTATCACCACGAAGCCTTGGGGCAAGTTCATTCCCCAACTCGCGGATGCGCCCGCACCCAGCAAGGAAATGCGTGACAGCCAACTACTGTTCAACGAGCCCAAGTACATTCGCCTCGATGAGGGCGGCCTGCACACGCTCGAGTCCAATGGCCTGACGCTGAAAGAAGGGGTGTACTACTAATGGCTTACAAGACAATCATCGAAGACGATATCGACGTGCTGGTCGCAGGCGCCGGCTTGGGCGGCACGGGGGCCGCTTTCGAGGCCAGGTACTGGGGCAAGGATAAGAAGATCGTCATCGCCGAGAAAGCGAACATCGACCGCTCCGGAGCCGTGGCCCAGGGTCTGTACGCGATCAACTGCTACATGGGAACCCGTTTCGGCGAGAACAACCCGGAAGATCACGTACGCTATGCGCGTATGGATCTGATGGGTATGGTTCGTGAGGATTTGCTGTTCGACATGGCGCGTCACGTTGACTCGGCCGTTCATCAGTTCGAGGAGTGGGGTCTGCCGCTGATGCGCAACCCCAAGACCGGAGCCTATCTTCGTGAAGGGCGCTGGCAGATCATGATCCACGGTGAGTCCTACAAGCCGATCGTGGCCGAAGCCGCGAAGAAGTCGGCCGACAAGGTCTTCAACCGTATCTGCGTCACCCACCTGCTGATGGACGAAGCCAAGGAGAACCGGGTTGCCGGTGCCGTTGGTTTCAACGTGTCGTACCGGTAATTACCACGTCTTCAAGTCCAAGACGGTCGTTTGTGGCGCAGGCGGCGCCTCGAACATCTTCAAGCCGCGCTCGGTTGGTGAAGGTGCTGGTCGTGTCTGGTATGCGCCGTGGTCGTCCGGATCGGCCTATGGCTTGATGATTGGCGCCGGCGCCAAGATGACCCAGATGGAGAACCGCATCGTTCTGGCCCGTTTCAAGGACGGTTACGGTCCTGTGGGTGCCTACTTCCTGCACCTGAAGACTTACACTCAAAACTGTAACGGTGAAGAGTACGAGTCGAAATGGTTCCCTGCGCTATCCGAAATGGTAGGCAAAGCATATCTGGATACTGAAGGTCAGCATTTATCTCACAAGCCAATTCCGACTTGTTTGCGTAACCACGCATTCATCAATGAAGTGGCTGCTGGTCGTGGTCCGATCCACATGGTTACCATGGAGGCCTTCCAGGATCCGCACCTCGAAGAGATCGGCTGGCACAACTTCTTGGGTATGACGGTCGGTCAGGCCGTGCTGTGGGCGGCAACCGACGTCGATCCGAAGAATGAGAACCCGGAACTGACCACCTCCGAGCCGTACGTCATGGGCTCGCACGCTACCGGTTGCGGCGCCTGGTGCTCCGGTCCGGAAGACGTGTCCCCGCCTGAGTACTTCTGGGGCTACAACCGTATGACCACGGTCGAGGGCCTGTTCGGTGCCGGTGACGCAGTCGGCGGTACGCCGCACGCGTTCTCTTCCGGTTCCTTCACCGAGGGTCGTCTTGCGGCCAAGGCTGCCTGCAAGTACATCGATGACGGCAAGGCGGAAGGCATCCGTGTCTCTGACGAGCAGGTCAATCGCCTCAAGGAAGTAGATCTATAAGCCGATGGAGCATTACAAGATCTATCGGAATGAGATCACGGGCGGCTCGGTGAACCCGAACTACATCAACCCGCGCCAGGGCCTGGATCGCCTGCAGAAGCTGATGGACGAGTACTGCGGCGGCGTGACAGTCAGCTATATGACCAACGACAAGCTGCTGCACATCGGTCTCAAGAAGATGAAGAGCCTGGAAGAGGACCTTGAGAAGATTGCCGCAGAGAACGTCCACGAGCTGCTGCGTGCATGGGAGCTGAAGCATCGTCATCTCACCTCCGAGGCCGTCTTCCACCACACCCTGTTCCGCAAGGAAACCCGCTGGCCGGGTTACTACTATCGTGGTGATGCAATGAAGCTGGACGACGACAACTGGCACGTGCTGACCGTGTCGCATCGCGATCCGAAGACGGGCGAGTACACCATGGAGAAGGCGCCTTGCTACCACCTGGTAAGCGAGAAAGAGTAAGCTCGACTTAAGGGCCGGGCCCCCGGGAAGTCCGGGGGCCCTGTCTTTTTCCAGGGTGGAAGCTCTGCGTGCAAGTGGTTGGCGCAATTGGATCGGCCGCTACCTGGACGAGAAAAAGATCGACAGCATCTGTTGATCTTTTTTTTTCGCTCTTTGAAATTGCCGGTTTCGTACCAATCTTATCGTGCGCCAGGCGTGAAGCCGCATGACAGCGATGTGAAATGAACATTATCGATCACACAGACGAAGAAATACTTGAGATCGCCCATCCCATGTGGGACGACCTCGTCAAGTACTCCAACAAAGGCCAGTACGGCAAGTTCATCAAGAAGTTCTCGTATGACTTGCTGCTCGGCTTGAACGAGGTCGAGCTGGGTAAGCAGTTCGCACACAGCGAGTTGACACGGAGCCTGGTCGAGGAAAGAGATTATCTCGGGCTCATCAGGCGTGGCCAACACGTGACGGTTCTCTACCGGGTGCGGAGTACAAAGCGGGAAGGAGAGTATCTGGGACGGATGGTCATCGGTTACGAGAAGGGGGAGGTGCGGATTTTCGCCGCATCGATATTCTAACGCCATGAATCAGACCATTGCAGACAACAAGTTCGTCGAGCTGACCTATCGGGTCGTCGACCAGAAGACCGGAGACGTCTTGACAACCGTGGAGTTTCCCCTGGGTTATGTTCACGGTACTAATGAGGTGTTGGCGCCGCGGGTCATGGCAGAGCTGGAGGGGAAGGCGGCCGGCGAGACGATTTCGGTGCCGATCGATTGCAACGACATCTACGGACCGAGAGACGAGTCCCTGGTCATTACCGACCTGATCGAAAACGTGCCCGAGGAGTATCGGGAGGTGGGTATGCGCATTCTCATGGAGAATGAGAGCGGCCAGGCCAAGAGTTTTCTGGTTACCCGGATCGACGAGAAGACGCTGACAATCGATGGCAACAATCCTCTTTGCGGAAGGGCCGTCGTCTTTGAGCTCGAGATCCTCGGGGTCCGCGATGCGACCGATGAAGAGATTGCCGCGGGCGGCAAAGTCGACCAGGGTCCCGACCTTGGAGGAGCCCAGGCAGTACCGATCTAGATTATGACCGGCGTATTTCCTATGAATGTTCTGGCCGCTGAGATTGATGCCATTTCTGATCTGGCGCTGCAGGTCATGCAAGCGATTCTGGAAAGGCATGAGGAAGCACAAGAGATCATGGAAGATGAGTCTGGCCCGTTGGCGCTGGCGAGGGCATTGTCGGATTTTTTTCAGATCGCCGGGGTAGTGGAAGCGGACGACTGCTACCTGGAGTCAGATGAGCTGATCGAGTTCAGCAACTATGGATTGGACTTGCTGGACAGGCTTGCTTTTCTGGTCCGCAAGATCGAGATCATGGACAAAAGGGACACCGTGGCAAGAATGTTTGCATCAATGGGGGTTTGGGTTGCGCGCCGCGGCGCCACAATCGATAAGCTCGAAGGTGTTGCAGACGGTTTCGGGATGATAGTCAACGGATTGAGCGCCGCGGATGATCTTCGCGATGTGTGTGGCCTTATGGAGGAGGTCGTAGAAGTGGCATCGGAGAGACTGCAATTGGACGAGGACCGAAGCAATGCCTGGCGTCCCTGGCGAGTGATCAATTTGAATGCTGGCATTGCAGCCACCCGATCACTGGATCCCGAGTTGATGCAAATCACGTTTGAGAAACTGGGCCGACGTTTGCCATATGACATGCCGGGCTTCCTCGCGGATGGCATGAGGCAGATGGCTGTTGGGAACGTCCCGGATGCCGTGAGAGACGTGATGCGCCGATGCGCGGAAAAGTGGCCGAATGCGCGGCCTCACTAAGGAATCCCTGATCAAATCAGAGGTTCCGCGGGGGTAACTCTCACCCGGTTAATACCTGGTTAGGATCTGAGCTCGTTGTCACTGGCGCGACAGCGGAATCGTTGTCGTAATTCGATTACGACAACGAGTCCCAAGGGAGGGGGTAAGTAGTTACCCGCGGGGAGGGAAGCACCGCCGTTTTCGGCGTCTTTATGGCGTTGAAAACGAGGGAATCGGGAAACTACGTTTTCGGGCTTCGTGCTCTGATGCAGTCAGGAAGGATTCATCCAGAGCTTGCTGGTGAAGCCCTGATCTATTGAGCGCTTTTCCATCCCGGATGATTGCATCGGCTCTAAGATTGAGCCCTGTTCTGTTCGAGGATTCTGCAAAATCCTCGAGTGACATACTGATTGAGGGGCCCGCAGACAGTGCGGCGTATGGGAATTGGCTCTTGGTTTCTGCTTGTCAAGCGTGGAAGAGCTTTTTCATAGTGCTGTACACACATTCGTACGTATACGAATTCTCGCCGCAATGAATGATTTCATCGTCATTCGCGCGGAACGTTAAATATGGGTGTACCTCCACACCATCAGCCTCAATGCCTGCCAAGTCATCCATGGTACTGGCGATACTTAAAGCAATGCTTGCTGTAAGGTCTTCCAGCTTTTCCGACTCCAGGCCAGCTTCTAGAAGCTTGATTTTGATTTTTTCAACAATCTCGGAGACGAATATGTCTTGGTACGCTTCGAACGTCGAAGTGTCTAATGTCAGTTGCATTCTCGATAGCCCCGCGGTGCGTAGTAGTGACTCAGGATGCTTGCGCGAGATTGTCGGCTCTTCCGGAAGAATGCGAAAGGTGGTGGGCTAGATTCCGATAGGGTGGCCGCGTGACCGCTGGGCGTTCACGCGGCCGCGGATTTTAAGGCCGCTTTGGGGTTTGGTACGGGACCTCTTTCTGAAATTTCTCCCAGATGACCTCGTATCCGACAAACCCCTTTTCATTGGGCTTCATCTGACGGGTCAGTATAAATTGGCTGTTGCCATCTGGAACCTGGGGACGGGTTTTTTTCGGCTCGCTCATAAGTCACCTTTATACTACAATGCCAAAGGGGGTGCTGCAGGGGGCAAGAAACAAAACCTTATCCCGGTGGAGCGGCTGTGTCAAGTAGTCGGTAAGGGCACGGAGATGCAGTTTCCCAACCACGCCGCTGTTGTGGTTCAGACTACTTTTAAGCGCGGCGGATAGGAGAGGTATCCTGCTCCCGAGCTTGCGTCCTTTCTAGAAAACCACTCCGCAACGCACTCTACGTTCTGACATCCATTCCTGCTCGTAGCGATCATTCTTATTTCGTGTTGCAGAATATCACCGGTAAATAGTCGGGTGTCGTAGCCAGCCTCACGCTGGAGTTTGCGGCGCTTACGGCCTACGGTGTTTTGCCCTCTGACGGTACGAACCAAGCGGCCAGGTCGGGCAGGGTTTGCAGAGAGCGCGGATCGAATCAACCCCGTTAAACGTCGTGATTCGAGGGGTTAGGGCCGCGGCAAGAAATGACTATCCCTTCTGAGACTGAGGGACGATCCTGATGAAGCAGGGTGCCAGCCCGGGTTTACGTTCCAAACGGTTCTCGATTTCCCGTATCGCCTTCTTCGCGACCGAAATACCTGCGCGGTAGACTCTCGTGACTTTTCGTACCGTAGGTTTGATCCCTCTGTTAGGTCATGTTGCGCGCCAGACCGAGGCCCTTACCTCGACGGGGCCAAACTAGCCAGCGCCCTCTCGAAGATAGCGGGGTTCGGTGTAACGCCGCAAAGACCGTCCTCGGTTATCAGGGACTCCGGTCCGCCGCTCGCCAGCAGGCTGGCGATCAATGTAGTCCCACCGGACCGACTGGCCGTGCGCTAGCAGAGAACGTAGTGGGTTCAAGGGCTCTTCCTCGCAGTGAGAAAAGACAGGGACCGGATGATCGGCTGGTGCATGTCATCGTTACCTGGGTTGGTCGAACCAGGAAGCGATTCCTGACACAACGGCCGACCACAACGACCGACCGGGCAAGGAAACGTCGGCAACGGCGACCACGCTCGGCTGGCACCATCGCCAGCCGCCGAATTCAGGAAAAGTCGATGCATATCGGAAAGCCGGCGCAGCGGCACGACCGCCTGCACCTTACTGCGCCCGCATCGTGGAGCTACCGTCAAAGGCGGTTCGGATTACTCGCGCCAAGTGCTGAAAACATACCCGGTCTGGCTGGCCTGCTCGAGATGGCAGCCGAAGCAGGCCCCCCTGGCCTGTTCACCCACCGCGCGTTGGTTCGGATCCCCCGCGACGAAGCCCTCGAATCCCCAGCCGCCGGTGTCCGCGAAGCGACTCCCATCACGCTGCATCACGCCGACGATCTTGCGTGGGCCCTCGGCGATGGCGTTGTCCCCCTGGCTTACCTCCAGCAGGTCGAACACGATGACCGCGCCGTCGGGGAAGGTTCCGCTCTTGTAGCCCTCCATGGCCCGGTTGTTGGCGTAGATGTGGTGCAGACCACCGAAGGCTACGTGCAAGGGGTGGCCGGGCTCCAGGATCAGGCTCTTCACATGGGTCCAGTGGCGGTAGCCGTCCGGGTAGTCCACAGCGGATTCGGCGGCCTGACTCAGGGGGGCGGCAACGGTCAGGCCGAGCGCGAGCAGCATGGTCTTCATGGCAATCTCCTTGGTAGGGAGAGAGGTATCGAACCGATATGATATCGATACGATACTTATAGGATAGACCCCCTGAATTGTCAAACTAGTATCGATGCGCTACTGTCGATGCATGACTGCCGATCTGGTGCGACTCCTCGATATCGCCGAACGCCTGGGCAACCTGGTCGAGGCACGCCTCAAGGCCCTGGGGGCACCCCATGGCCTCCAGACGGTGCATATGCGTGTACTCCTGTACCTCGCCGCCGCCAACCGTTACTCCAACACCCCACTGGCGGTGGGGGAGTACCTGGGCCTGACCAAGGGCACGGTCTCGCAAAGCCTGATCCTGCTGGAGGTCAAAGGGTGCCTGAGTCGCACCGCCGACGTGCGGGACCGGCGCGTGGTGCGCTTGGCCCTGACGGTTGCCGGGCAAGCGGTGGTGGAGGAGGCCGAGAAGCTCGGCCGGCTGCGTGCGGCGGCGGCGGATGTCCCTACGGGCGTGCTGGAGGGGTTGACCGGCCTGCTTCGCCATTTGCAGGTCCTGGAAGGCCGTCGCAGCTTCGGGCAGTGCCGCACCTGCCGACATCACTTGGCCGAGGGCCCGGGCCTGTGGCGCTGCGGCTTGACCGGCGAGCCGCTGTCGCGCGCCGATGGCGCGCGGATCTGCAGGGAGCACGAAGACGCAGGTGTTGGTCAGTAGCCACTTGGGCCGTGGTCACTCTGCCATCCGTGTTTCGTGTCCTTCCGGTAAGGCTGCATGAATCTCCGCCGCCCCCGGCCCGGTACCGTGGGAGCCTCGTACTTGGCGATTCGGAGGCTCCACGATGTCACTGTCACACCCACCAGCCACGGCCGATCTGGCGGCGACGGCTGCCGCCTTTGGACTCTGGCGCGATACTAAGCCCTCAGGTGCACGCATTCCCGAAGCGCTTTGGTCGCAGGCGACCAAACTGGCCAGGACCCACGGGGTGGCCAGGGTCGCCACGACGCTGCGGCTGGACTACGTCCGGTTGAAGCGGCGCTTGACGGCGCAATCCCGGGCCAGCACAACGGCTCTCGCCGACAACGCCGCAATGCTCAGCACCCTACCCGCACCCCGGCCGGCACCGGACTTCACACTGCCAGGTATTGATGGCAACGAGCACCGGTTGGCGGCCAGCCATGGACGATACCTGCTGGTCAACTTCCGGGCGGTCTGGTGCCAGCCCTGCCGTTAGGAGATACCATCCAAGGAGCGGCTTGGCGGCAAATTCAACGGGGCTGAGTCCGACGTACACATTCACGTGGGACCCAACATTCAGAACGCGAAGCGCGCCGCCAAAGGATTGGGCGTGACATTTCCCGTGAAAATGCGGCGCGGGCAGCCAAGGCTCCACACTGATGATGGGTCCGACCGGCACCGCCCCGCGCAGCCGCCCAAACCGAGCACACCGACCGGCACCAGCGCCAAGCTCGCTGGCTCCGACACACTATCGCCCTCGATGACGCCGACGATGCCCTGGCCCAACAGAGCCGGATCGAATCCGAAACCCAGCGCGCCAGTAATCATGACCCGATAGAAGCCACCCAACAGGGGAACGCCGCTGAGATCGAAGAAATCAAAGGCGTCCCCAACCTTGGGCAGAAACCCGTCGATAAAGGACAGCAACAGAATCCCACCCAGTTTGATGTCCCCGGCCACGGTCGACAGGTCGAACTCCAGCAGGGCGCCCGGGCCCAACACCAGGTCGCCGATGATGGTCAGATGCCCCGGGCTTAGACCCGGGCGCAGGGCACTGTCCTCCAAGACCTGGACCTTGGGTCCGGTCACCGAGCCGCTGCTACCGAAGAACTGGCCACCGGCGCCGATGAATACGGCCTCGGCCGCGACAAAGGCCGAACAAGCTGCTGCTTTACAGCGTTTTAGCCCAGTTCCCCCAAGGCCCCGCGCAGCTTCTGCCGAGCGCGAAACAGCCGTGTACCCACCCCGGCGGAGGTCAAACCCAACCGATCGGCGATCTCCTGCTGGGACAGGCCGTGCAGGACTTGCAGGATCAGGGGTTCTCGGTATTCCACCGCCAGGTCGCGGATGGCGCGGCGCAGCACGAAGGCCTCGGTGGATGTGTCGTAATCACGGTGCTCGGCGGCGATCTCTTCGGGTGGCACCTCGCACGTCTGCGGCCGCTGCCGCTCGAATCGGCGGGCGTTCTCGCGGCGAACGATGGTGTAGAGCCAGCCGCGGACGGCCAGGGGGTTTTGCAGCCGGTCCAGGGACCGCCAGGCGCGCATCAGGGCATCCTGAACAAGGTCCTCAGCGGTGTGCCAGTTGCCTGACAGGCGATAGGCATAGCGCTTGAGCTCGCGCTGGTATTCGCGAACCAGATCCTCGAAGGAGCGGAGCGCAGTTGCGCCCGCGTCCGTGTCTGGCCAGAAGACACCAGCCGCTTCGACGCCGGGGGCGATTGGGTCGAGGGGCAAGGCGGGGGCGATGGTACTCATGGCGAACTCCTCGCGTTGTGGTTAGCAACCACAGAGCAGGGGCCATGCCAATACTTATCGCATTGTTTTTTATTAACATATATCGACAACATCGGGGGCGCTTGAACGAAGCGTTGTATCGTTTCGTGACAGGAGCACGAAAACGTCGAACCGCGGCATCAAACTCGCAGACGCCGATGGCCCTCAGCGCCCCGGCACATGCAGCCCGTAGCGCTCGATCTTGCGATCCAGGGCCGGGCGGGAGATGCCGAGAATCTCGCAGGCGCGTCCCTTATGCCCCCCGGTGTGATCCAGGATGCGCTGCACATGAACCGCCTCCACCTCGTCCAGGGTGCGCAGATCAGGGCCCGGCTCCGCCGCCTGGCCCACCGACACTGCGTCGGTCACGCTCACGCCGAAGGTCAGCAGGTCCGGGGTGATGGCCCCGTCGCGGGCGTGCAGGGTCGCCTGGGTCAGCAGATTCTCCAGCTCGCGGACATTGCCCGGCCAATCGTGGCCCTCGAGTCGGGGCAAGCAGCCGGGGGCCAGGCGCGGGACGGGCCGGTCCAGTCGCTCGGCGATGCGTCGCAGCAGAGCGGCCGTCAGCAGGGGCAGATCATCCTTACGCTCGCGCAGCGCTGGAATGCGGATGCGCACCACGTCCAGCCGGTAGATCAGGTCCTCGCGGAAGCGCCCCTCCCTGGCGTCGGCGGGCAGGTCACGGTGGGTGGCGGCGATGACTCGGGCATTGGTAGCGATGGTCTCGGTGCCACCAACGCGCTCGAAGACACGCTCCTGCAGAGCACGCAGCACCTTGGCCTGGAGCCCCGGGGCCAGCTCGCCGATCTCGTCCAAGAACAGGGTGCCATCCTGGGCCAATTCCAGCTTGCCGGGCTTGCGCCCCTGGGCCCCGGTGAAGGCGCCCTTCTCGTGCCCAAACAGCTCACTCTCCAGCAGGGTATCGACGATAGCGGCACAGTTGACGGCGACGAAGGCGCCGGTCCGACCGCTGTGCTGGTGCACCAGGCGCGCCACCACCTCCTTACCTGTGCCGGACTCGCCGGTAATCAGCACATTGGCGGCGCTTCGGGCCCCCAGGGCGATCTCTTTGCTCACCGCCAACATGGCGGCGCTACGCCCGATCAGGGCACGACCCAGGTCCGGGGCGGCGGGGTCGTCCCCCTCGGGCTCCCGGTCCAGGCCTCGGGCCAGCCGCCCCTGGGCCAAGAGCCGCTCCAGGGTCGCCTGTAGCTCCGCGGTGGTCACAGGCTTATGGACGAAGTCCGCTGCCCCCTGGGCGATGGCCTCGATCGCCAGCTCCAGGTCGTGGCGGCCGGTCATCATGACCACGGCCGTCCCGGGCCGACGGGCGAGGATCTCCGCGAGCAGCACCACGCCGGTCCCGTCCGGGAGTTGCTGGTCGAGCAGGATGAGGTCGTAGGCAGTCGCGGCGACCCGGTCCCGCGCCTCGGCGCAGGTGCCCACGCCATCGACGACCAGGCCCGCGTCCTCGAAGTGCAGGGCGAGCATCTGGTTGAGGGCCGCGTCGTCCTCGACGATCAGCAGGCGCGGGGTCACTGTCTCCCCCTCGCCGGAACCGGCCGGAGGGAGGCTCTAAACCCAATCAGTCGAGAGGAGTAAATTAGCACTTGCTTATTTAGTATTCGCTAATATAATAGTCGCCAACCTAAACAAACAACCCTTTCAGGAGACGTATCATGTTGGGTGTTATCGCTGCAATCGCATTGGTCGTCGGTGGTGTCCAGACTGCCGCCATTCTGTCCGAAGGCCATCAGGCCACCGAGCAGGACCGGACCCCGGTCGTCGAGGTCCAGGCTGTCCAGAGTTCCGACGCCGTCACGAAGTAAGACCGCCCCAGTCCATCTGGGCGCTCACCAGGCCCCGCAGCCTCGCTGCGGGGCCTTTTGGTTTGGGCTGCGCCCACCCTCGCTGCCCACTAGGTGTTAGGGCTTGGACCACCCGACAGGCCCCCTCCTCCAGCGCGAGGAACCCTGCCGGCAGCGGTGCCTAAACCCGAGCATTTGAGACAACCCTATTAGCCCTTGCTTATTTAGCATCCGCTAATATAATGCTCGCCAACCTAAACAAAAACCCCCGCACAGGAGACGTATCATGTTGGGTGTTATCGCTGCAATCGCCTTGGTCGTTGGTGGTGTCCAGACCGCAGTCATTCTTGCCGACGGCCATCAAGCCGCCGAGCAGGACCGGACCCCGGTGGTCGAAGTCCAGGCTGTCCAAAGCTCCGACGCCGTCACCAAGTAAGACCGCCCCAGTCCCTCTGGCCATTCACCAGGCCCCACAGCCTCGCTGTGGGGCCTTTTGTTTGCGCCGCATCTAGCACCTGCACGCTATGCACGAGGGCCCGGATCGCCCAAAGGAGCAACGCCGCACCTGTGTCAGCTCAAGCCCGCCCCGCCCTCCCCGGCCACACTGTTACCCAGCAGGTGCGACGAGATCAGGCTCGTCAGCACAAAGCCCAGAAACAGGTAAAACCCCGGCTGAAGTGCGGTGGCGTTGGTCGTCAGCACATCCACTCCCGCCGCCAGGCCACCGATCTGCTGCAACTGGCTGGCCACCAGGCCGCTGAAACCCACATAGGCCATGAAGATGGCAATCACCAACACGTCGGCCATGGACCACTTGCCGGACTTGAGGGCGAAGAAGCGCACCGGGGCAGAGCGCCGCAGCCCCCGCCAATCGGCCAGGTAGACAAAGCCCGCGGCGACCTTGAGCAGTGGAAACCAGACGCTGAACAGCACCACCAGAAAGGCCACCAGGGCCAGATCCGCCGCCCCGCTGCGGGCCAACACCGCTACCACGTCGAAGATGCTCTTGGACTGAAAATACAGGACCTGATCAGCAAAGACCACCGCCTCCCCCAGGAGTTGGAAGCGCAGTTCCGAGATGCGCGCGTCGATCTCGATCATCGGGGTCAGCAACCCACCCGCCAGCAAGACCACCCCGGCGCCGGTCATGATCCCCATACGGGCCAGGTTCAGGCGTCGACCCCGCCACAGGCAGAGCCCGAACAGCCCCGCCACCAGCCCAGTCTCGGCCAGGGTGAACACCCAGGCCCGATGCTGACCGGCGGTGCTGTCGGCCAACAGGCGTGCCTCGCAGTCGGCCGGACTTGTGCAGCCCCGGCGGGCGAGAATTTGCTCCAGGGGCGAGCGGTCGGCCAGGGCAAAGCTGGCCCCGACCCCCTCGCGCAACATGAGCGCAAGCTGATCCTGGAGCTTGCGCTTGGGCTCGGGCTTATCCAGTTCGTCGAGGATGGCGTCGGCGTAGACCGGCACCCGCTCGCGCAAATCGCCCACATCCACCAGCACGTCCTGGACCATCTGCCGTGCCGCGCCGATGACCCTCTGGTGCAGGGGGCCCTCGTGGTTGCGTTGGCGCAGATGTTCATCCACCTCGACGATGAGGCGGTCCAGGACCAGGGCGACGTCCTCGCGGATCTCCGGGCGATTGGTCTCGTTCAACTCGAAGGCGTCGAGCTTGTGCCCAAGGATGGCAGCGACCCGCTCGACCCAGGCGTCCGCATTCAAGAGGCCGTAACGCACATCGCGCAGCTCCGCCAGGTCGGAGCGCTGCGCCTTGACCTGCCCCATGACATCGACCAGGTAGACCATCAGAACCGCCACGATCAGGACCAGGACCGCCCCCAGCACCGTCGCCATATCACCGCGCCCGTTCATCCCAGCACTCATACCACCTCCAAACCGCTTGAGCCTTCAGTCTCGCAGAGATTGCCGGACAGACGCCAACTAAGCCCGCGCCCGACCGGGGTAAGATACGCGCGCAGACACAGGAGCCCAGCCATGCCCCAGATGCCCGACCGCCAGGAGCAAATACGCCTGGTTCATGCCCCCTTCATCCGACAAGTGGTGGAGACCTGCCGTAACCCAGACCGCCGTCGGGAACTGGAGACCGCACTGCAGGGGGCGGAACAACAAGGCTGGACGACCCTGGTCGGGGCGATCCGCCGCATCGCGCGGGGCGAACGGGGTCCAACCATCTTCGCCGGTCTGGACGAGGAAGACCAAACCATCCTCGACGCCATCCTGCTCGGCATGCAGAACCCCGCCACCCTCCCAGACCCCACCCAGGCCCAGGACCCATCCCTGGCGGCCCCCGGTCTGGCACACATGATCCATGCCGCTGCCCACGGCAATGCACAGGCCCTGATCCTGGTGGGCAATATGGCCGATCAGATGCTGAAGGTAGGCGGCGACATGGGGCGGCTCGCGGGGATCATCCGCCCCCTGATCGACGGCGAGCGCAACCCAGCTAAACTGTGCAAGGGCATGGACGCGCCCGGGGAGGCGTTGGTGCAGAAGATCCTGGCAGAGCTGGAGTCTCTGGACGCTCAGCCCTGAGCCTATCGGCTGCGAAAGCAGGCGAGCGGCCCATTTCGCCCCGCTTTCTTGTCCACCGGGCTCGCTTGGCCGGCAACTGCTCCTGCGTTGCCTGCAGCAGCATTCCCCGATTAGGCGACGCTCCCACAGGCGGTCCTACGATTGAACCGACAATTCACGCAGACATCGCCAAAAAAAACGGGCTGCCTGGATACCCAGACAGCCCGCTACTAGATTGGCGTCCCCACGGGGATTCGAACCCCGGTCGCCGCCGTGAAAGGGCGGTGTCCTAGGCCTCTAGACGATGGGGACAGAGAGACCCGATAGTGCTGGTGCTACAAGAAAAAATCCGGTCCATTGCTGAGACCGGATTCCTTGAAAATTGGTGGAGCCAGACGGGATCGAACCGTCGACCTCAACACTGCCAGTGTTGCGCTCTCCCAGCTGAGCTATGGCCCCATGGCTTGAAGCGCGGCATCTTACATGTCGCTCCGTTTTTCTGTCCAGCTTTTTTTTCTGGAACCCGTCACCATGATTGCTGTCAATTCTGCGCCATGAGCGAACCCTTGCCTGCCGGACGACACCCAGGCATCTTTAGCCCTCTTCGCCTACGACACCCTTTGGAGTTCCAACCATGATGCGTATTCTCTTGTTCCTCGCCACCAACGTTGCGGTTCTGGCGCTGATCAGCATCGTATTCAACCTGCTCGGCCTACAGGGGCTGCTGGATGCCAATGGCGTGGACCTCAACCTGCCTGCGGTCCTCATCTTCGCCGGCATCGCCGGGTTTGCCGGCTCGCTGATCTCGCTGTTCATGTCCAAGGGCATGGCCAAGCGGTCCATGGGGGTCCAGATCATCGAGCAGCCGTCCACCCCCTTCGAGCAATGGCTGGTTCAGACCGTCGCCCGTCAGGCCGAGACCGCCGGTATCTCCATGCCAGAGGTTGGCATCTTCGACTCTCCGGACCCCAACGCCTTCGCCACGGGCTGGAACCGCAACGACGCCCTAGTGGCGGTCAGTACGGGACTCCTGCAAAACATGAGCAAAGGCGAGGTCGAGGCCGTGGTCGGCCACGAGATCTCACACGTGGCCAACGGCGACATGGTCACCCTGACCCTGGTGCAGGGGGTGGTAAACACCTTCGTGGTCTTCCTATCCACCATCATCGGCCATTTCATTGATCGGGTCGTGTTCAAAACTGAGCAGGGTCACGGGCCCGCCTATTTCATCGTATCCATGATCTCCCAGTTGGTGCTCTCGGTCTTCGCGACCATGATCGTCATGTGGTTCTCCCGCTACCGCGAGTTCCACGCCGACAGCGGGGGTGCGCGTCTTGCCGGGCGTGACAAGATGATCGGTGCCCTTCAGGCCCTGCAACGCCAGCACGAGCCCCAGGACCTGCCGTCCGGGGAGTTCGCGGCCTTCGGCATCTCCGGTAAGATCGGCAGCCTGTTCTCCAGCCACCCGCCACTGGAGAGCCGCATCGCCGCCCTGCAACAGGCCCGCGGCTAACCGATTGCCATGAGAGGGTGGACAAGGCGCCCCGTAAACCATTTTGGCTCGCTCGGGGCCTGCGGCGCCGCATCCACCAACAACATCGGAATGGTGGATGCGCTGCGCTTATCCACCCTACCCGACCAACCGCACCGCGTCAGATGCTGGACCCTCGCTATGCTACGCAACACCCAGGACAGCTACGGCCTGGTTGCCATTGCCCTCCACTGGTTGGTCGCCCTGACCGTTGTCGGGCTCTTCGGCCTGGGACTGTGGATGACGGGCCTGGACTACTACAGCCCCTGGTATCGCAGCGCCCCGGACATCCACAAGTCCGTCGGGGTCCTGCTGTGCCTGGTGCTGGTCCTACGCCTGGGCTGGCGCTGGGCCAACCCGCGTCCAGCCCCGGAACCCGGCCTCAGCACCTTCGAACGCAGCGCTTCACGCGTGGCCCACGGCCTGCTCTATGCGTTGCCCTTCGCGGTGATGGGGGCCGGCTACCTGATCTCGACGGCAGACGGGCGTCCCCTTGAGGTCTTCGGCCTACTCTCGGTACCCGCCACCCTCAGCGGTCTGCCCGAGCAAGCGGACCGGGCCGGAGACATTCATCTTGCCCTGGCCATCGCTTTGGTCAGCCTGGCCGGGGTTCACGCCCTGGGGGCATTGAAGCACCACTTCCTCGACCGCGACCGCACCCTGCTGCGCATGCTCGGGCGCGACGGCCGGCACTCGACTCCACCCCACCATCCATAAGAACGAGGCCACCACCATGCAACTCATCCATCGCACGCATCTGACCGGCATTGTCCTTGGCGCGGCCCTCGCGGTCGGCCTGGTACCGCGTCTGGCGCAAGCGGATGACTACGTCATCGACACCAAGGGCGCCCACGCCTTCGTCCAGTTCCGTATCCAGCACCTGGGCTATAGCTGGCTCTATGGGCGCTTCGACGACTTTGCCGGCACCTTCAGCTACGACGAGAAGGACCCAGGCGCATCCCAGGTCGAGGTGGTCATCCAGACCGCAAGCCTGAACAGCAACCACGCCGAGCGCGACAAGCACCTGCGCGGGGCGGAGTTCCTGGACGTGGACAAGTATCCCGAGGCCCGCTTCAAAGGCATCTCCTACAAGCCCACCGGGCCCGGCAAGGCAACCCTGGTCGGCGAGTTGACCCTGCACGGGGTGAGCAAGGTGGTGGAGCTGGATGTGACCGAGATCGGTCACGGCCCCGACCCTTGGGGCGGTTACCGGCGCGGCTTCGAGGGCACCACCAAGCTCAAGCTCAAGGACTACGGCATCCAGCGCGACCTGGGGCCGGCCTCCGCCGAGGTGGAGATGACCCTGTCGGCCGAGGGCATCCGGCAGTAGGATATTGACGATCCGTCGCGGGGCGGTCGCCCTTCAGAGAAATCGGTAGGGGCGAAGAGGCCACCCCCTCACCCCCGGCCCCTCTCCCCCGCGGGGAGAGGGGAGCAAGACGGGCCCCGCGACTAGCCCCTCTCCCCCAGGGGGAGAGGGGTTGGGGTGAGGGGGAGAGGCAGGACGAACGACGTTCGCGCGAATTCACCCCAGCCCCGCCCCCTGTGCGAAAATTGCGCGTCCCGTGCCGACCCCGGCCCGGACCAGTCGTCAGGCCCGTTGCACATGCCCCCAGCCGTACCCGAACCCCGCACCACCACCTTTAGCCCCCTGACCCCACCCCTGCCCGGCCTAGGCCAGCGCCTGCAATGGGGCCGGCTCTACGGGGCGAGCGCCGCCCTGGCCCTGGCCCAGGCGGCCGAGGCCCACCCTGGGCTGGTGGTCGCGGTAGTACCAGACGTCCAGGCAACGGCGGGCCTGTCCGGGGAGTTGGGGTTCTTCCTCGGCCAGGCGCCGGCCGAGGCCGGTGGACCGCCCCAGACCCGATTGCCGATCCTCAGCTTCCCGGATTGGGAGACCCTGCCCTACGACGTCTTCTCGCCCCTGCCGGATCTGGTCTCCGAGCGCCTGCTGACCCTCCACCGCCTGCCTGGCCTCACCCGGGGCGTCCTGGTGGTCCCGGTCAGCACCCTGCTCCAGCGCCTGCCACCGAGGAACTATGTGGACGGCCACTCCCTGGTCCTGGCGGTCGGCGAACGTCTGGACCTGGCCCAGACCCGGGCCCGCCTGGAACGGTCCGGCTATCAGTGCGTCTCCCAGGTCATCGCCCACGGGGAGTTCGCGGTGCGCGGCTCCCTGCTGGATGTCTTCCCCATGGGCAGCCCCGACCCCTATCGCATCGACCTGTTCGACGATGAGGTCGAGACCATCCGCACCTTCGACCCGGACAGCCAACGCACCCGGGAGAAGGTCAGCAACATCCGCCTGCTGCCGGCCCGGGAGTTTCCCCTGAGCGACGAGGCGGTGAGCGCCTTCCGCCAGCGCTATCGGGCCCAGATCGAGGGCGATCCCCAGCGCAGCCTGATCTATCGCGAGGTCTCAGAAGGCCGCGCCCCGGGCGGACTGGAGTACTACCTGCCGCTGTTCTTCGACACCACGGCGACCCTGTTCGACTACCTCCCCGATGGCGCCCTGCTGGCCGAGGCCGAGGGGGTGCGCGAAGCCGCCGCCGGCTTCCTGGCCACGGTCGCGGGCCGCTACGAGCAACGCCGTCACGACATCGAACGCCCCTTGCTGCCACCTCGACAGCTCTACCTGGAGGCCGACGAGCTGACCGCCACCCTCAAGGGGTTGCCAGGGGTGGCCTACCAGTCCGCTGAGCTGCCGGAGCGACGCAAGGGCTTCGCCCAGGCGTGCAACTTCGCCACCCGCACCCTGCCGCCGCTGGCCATCCAGACCCGCACCGCAGAGCCCGCCGCGGCCCTGCAAGACTTCATCGGCGAGCCGGGGCGGCGGGTCCTGTTCCTGGCCGAGAGCACGGGCCGGCGCGAGCAGCTCGCCGAACATCTGCGCGGCTTCGGCCTGCGCCCCCGGACCCTGGACGGCTGGCACGCCTTTCTGGATTCCGACGTCCCCCTGGGCCTCACCGTCGCCCCTCTGGAACGAGGCCTGCTGCTGGAGGGCGAGGCCCTCGCCCTGGTCACCGAGACCCAGCTCTACGGCGAACGGGTCCGCCAGGAGCGCCGCCGCCACGCCAAGGAGCGCGATGGCGAGGCGGTGGTGCGCAACCTCACCGAGCTGCATATCGGCGCCCCGGTGGTCCACGAGACCCACGGGGTGGGTCGCTTCCTGGGGCTCCAGACCCTCGACCTCGGCGGCATGCGCACGGAGCTGGTGGCCCTGGAATACGCCCGGGGCGACAAGCTCTATGTCCCGGTCTCGTCCCTGCACCTGATCTCCCGCTACACCGGGGCCTCGCCGGAGGCAGCGCCCCTGCACAGGCTCGGCGGCGATCAGTGGGACAAGCAGAAGCGCAAGGCCGCAGAGAAGGTCCGAGACGTGGCCGCCGAACTGCTGGAGGTCTACGCCCGTCGCGCCGCCCGTCAGGGGGTGGCCTGCCCCGCCGCCGGGGACGAGTACGCAGCCTTCGCCACCGCCTTCGCCTTCGAGGAGACCCCGGACCAAGAACGCGCCATCCAGTCCGTGCTCGATGCCATGGCGGACCCCAAGCCCATGGACCTGGTGGTCTGCGGTGACGTGGGTTTCGGCAAGACCGAGGTCGCCATGCGCGCCGCCTTCATGGCGGTCCATGGCGGACGTCAGGTCGCCGTCCTGGTGCCCACCACCCTGCTCGCCGAACAGCACTTCCAGAACTTCTCCGACCGCTTCGCCGACTGGCCCGTCAAGGTTGAATCCCTGTCGCGTTTCCGCAGCACCAAGGAGCAGAAGGGGGTCCTGGACGGCCTGGCCAATGGGACCATCGACATCGTGGTCGGCACCCACAAGCTGCTTCAGCGCGGTATCCACTTCAAGAACCTGGGCCTGGCCATCATCGACGAGGAGCACCGCTTCGGGGTGCGCCACAAGGACCAGCTCAAGGCCTTGCGTGCCGAGGTGGACATCCTCACCCTCACCGCCACGCCCATCCCGCGGACGCTCAACATGGCCATGGCCGGGCTACGCGACCTGGCCATCATCGCCACCCCGCCGGTGGAGCGGCACCCCATCAAGACCTTCGTCACCACCTGGAGCGACGCCCTGATCCAGGAGGCCTGCCTGCGCGAGCTCAAGCGCGGAGGTCAGGTCTACTTCCTGCACAACGAGGTGGAGACCATCGAGCCAACCGCGGACAAGATCCGTGCCCTGCTCCCCGAGGCGCGCATCCAGGTCGCACACGGCCAGATGCGCGAGCGCGACCTGGAGCGGGTCATGCGCGACTTCTACCACCAGCGCTTCAACATCCTGGTCTGCACCACCATCGTCGAGAGTGGCATCGACGTCCCCAGCGCGAACACCATCGTCATCAACCGCGCGGACAAGCTGGGCCTCGCCCAGTTGCACCAGTTGCGCGGCCGAGTCGGGCGCTCCCATCACCGGGCCTATGCCTACCTCATCGCCCCTCCGATCCAGTTGCTGACCCCGGACGCCAAGAAGCGTCTGGAGGCCATCGAATCCCTGGAGGACCTGGGCGCCGGCTTCACCCTCGCCACTCATGACCTGGAGATCCGAGGTGCGGGCGAGCTGTTGGGCGAGGAGCAGAGCGGCCAGATCCAGGAGATCGGTTTCAGCCTTTACATGGACCTGCTCGAAAGGGCCGTGCAGGCCCTCAAGAGCGGGCGCCAGCCCGAGTTGGACCGCCCCCTAGACCACGGCGCCGAGATCGACCTGGGGCTACCCGCCCTGCTGCCGGACGACTATCTGCCGGATGTCCATTCCCGCCTGGTGCTCTACAAACGCATTGCCTCCGCCGCCGACCTGGGCGAGCTGAAGGAGCTGAAGGTCGAGATGATCGACCGCTTCGGGTTGCTCCCCCAACAGGCCACGAACCTGCTGGAGATCACCGAGCTCAAGCTGCGGGTCCAGCCCTACGGCATCCGCAAGATCGAGGCCGGACCCGCGGGTGGGCGCATCCTGTTCGACGCCGATCCCAAGATCGACCCCATGCACCTGATCCAGCTCATTCAGCGCGAGCCCAAGGCATACAAGCTGGATGGCGGGGATAAGATCCGATTCTTCCGGGACCTATCGGACCCGGCGACACGGATGCGGGAGGTGGGGGGGATCGTTGGGAAAGTGATCGGGGCTTGATATGCCGCGCGAGTAGATAGCCCGTAGGGTCCGCTTTGCGGACTGCGGGCTCCATGTTCGGCAGATAGAGGCTACCGGTCACTATAGGCTATAGAGGCCAGGGGTTACATGAGGCCAAGGGTCTCACATTGCACATCGGGACAAACGCAAGTTCGTCGTGTTACATGTGAGACCTGTTACATGTGAGACCCTCGCTACCGACGGCCTAACAGCGACCCTTCTTGGCCTGCCCGGGGGGGCAGAAGTGGCTGGGCGCTGGCGGTGCGTAGCGGTACTCGTATGGCGGGGCTACGCGAACGGCCGGCGCAACGGGAGCCGAATGCACGCGCCCGCCAGATCCGCTGGTCGCGATTCCTGCACCTGTCGCGCCGCCTACGGCACCCCCAATGACCGCCCCCGACTGCCCACCGATCTCCGAGCCGACGTAGGCACCGAGGCCGCCCCCAATGGCCCCACCGATGGCGGCGTTGGCACTATCGCTGCCCGCCATGGCTTGTGCGCTGCACAAGACAGTTGTCAGAAGAAAAATCACTGAGTAGTTCATGCGCTTTTACGCTCGATGTGGTGGACGCGGCCTGCCAGTATACCCGGCGGATAACCGCAGGGCATGCCGTCCAGCAGGAAGCCAGGGGGTCTTGTATCTTGTACAAAAAACAAGACCTGAACCTCCCGCCACACGCGTGACCCTTACCCGGCAACGGGACTGGGGGCCAATCGGGGGCTGCAGGCGACCCACTGCGGACATTGGCTCGGTCGCCGCAAACGGCAGCTGTGCCGCACCTAGCCGACTCTGGGGGGTTGCCAAAGGCTAATCCCCTCGCAGGATGTGTCTCGTCAGTCCGTAGATGTTACAAAGAGAGACCTGGCCCCGGTGGCCCTTGGCCCCGGTGGCCCCTATGCTTCGCTTCGTTCTTGGCCGCTTTGCGACCATCCCACTCGAAGTTCATCTAATTCTGGTCGCTTCCCGGTAGAGATCATCTTGTCGCCCAACGCTCTGCACACCCTGCGCCCAACTGGCTGCTGTCGCGCTCGCTCTGGAGCAGAGGGGCGGGTCTTGTGTTTTGTACAAAATGCAAGACCCCGATTTTTCGGCGCTCGATACGCGGTTTATGGGTCGGATTTATTCAATTGTTGGGTGATGCCTAGCGGCGCAGTCTCCATACGTGCTTCGATGGTGTCCGCGGACAGGTCCGCTCCGCAGGGCCACTCAAGAAAGTAGCCACCGTTATGGACTGCCAAAAATTCTGCGCGATCTTGAAGGGGCGCGAATACTTCCCCACCAAAGTAGGGCTTAAGATCAAACAGACCTGTGCTGCCTTCTTCCGTTTCAACGAATAGGATGTAATCGTCTGTTGGAACCACCGCGGCGATTATCATTGATCAAGCCCTCGAATTTGGAATGGTTTCTTTCCGTTTACGGCCAAATCCCAGTCCGCCAAAAGTTCATCTTCGTGTATAGCAATCCATGCGACGACCATTTTGTGCTTCTTTGGCGGAAGTTTGCCTGCAAGGAGTTCTCCGTCGGGGATCGAGTAAACGCCAACATTGCCTTGAAACTCAGCGTGGACGTGCGGCACGTTGTGCTTGTCCGTATCGTAAAAGAACATCCGTATCAGGATGCCGTAAAACATTGAGATTGTGGGCATTTAGTGCGCTCTCTCGTCTCGCCCAACGTCAACCACAGCACGCGCCAGACTGCGGCCCGAGCACTAGCGAAGGGCGCAGTTTGGCGTCGGACGGAGCAGATGGTCTTGTGTTTTGTACAAAATACAAGACCTGCCGCGTCTTTCTGCGAGACCCCGAGCCCGTGCAGGTTGAGCACTTTGTTTGGTGAGAGCAACAAGGCTCATAGCAGCAAGTTACGATGCTTCATTTTCGATGCGATTACACTCAATCTCGTAATCGGATATCATGGATTCTAAAGCGCCGTGAAAGGTATTTTGATGGGTGAGTAATGCCTCGATTTTTTTCGCATTTTCTTTTTGCTTCAATTCTTCGTCGAGCAAAATCCAAAACTCTCCGAGCTTTTCGATATTCGTCTTGGAGTAGTGGCGCATTTCTTTGAGCTGAGAAATGATGTCTCTCGATTTCTCTAGCTCGGTTTTATCGTCTGGTTGGTCTGTCATGTTGGTCTCTGAATGTGACTGGATGGGTGTACGTTTAGAGCCGACGGTGGCATCAGACGCACCGATCATCATGGCGGCTCGAACGTCTAGCGTTAACCTGCGCCCTTCACGGACCTCGCAGCAATCCCCACCCTTCGATCGGAGTTAGGACCCTACCGCGGTCACCGAGCTTTCAAGCGCTGCGTCGGGCACCTTGTGTGACTTGGGCGCCGAAGTTTGAGTCTAGACGAGAACGCAGACTGTTTCTATCGAGCTTCAGGGGTTTGGGAGCGGCCTGTCGGCGCTTCGCAGCTGGCGTCACCCCCCGTCCGCGCAACACTCGGTTCCGGTGAGCCTGGGGAGCAGAGGGTCTACCATCCGTAGTACAGGTAGCCCAGGTAGCCGTAGGGTTCAGGTCCTGATTTTTGAACAAGATACAAGACCCCACCCTCGCCACGAGCCGTGCCTACCCGCGGCCTTTCATACAACCACTAAGCGTCGACAGGCGCGGCATCGGGTTGATACATCTGTTGATGTCTCTCATCCGGCTCGTAGGTGCTGTTGTACCCATCGGGAAACCAGGTCGGCCTCGGAAACATGTTCCCGGCGTGTTCTCATGTGGAGTACCGCAGCATCAGTTGGAGAAAGCCGCACCGTGAGTTGCCCAACGGGCGAAAACAGGCTCTGCGACCTCTTCAAGTTCATCTTCAAAATCTGTCAGGTCGTGAGTCTGCCAAAACGCAGCAAGCTCCGAGATCGAATCAGTCTTTGGTAAGTTGCTCAATCGGCGTCACCGGGCCAAGGCGAGGCCTGGGGTGGCCTGGCGGGCCTCCGATGGCCGCATCGCAGCCAACCCACCATAGACCACCTGGACATGATCCGGCCCCAGGAGCTGACGCAACCGCTTGAGCAGCTCGTCCCTGGGTTGCACCCGCCAGGCGGTACCCAGGCGCAACCGCCCTCGGGAGCCGGGACGGATATAGTCGATCTGGACCAGCAGGTTGCCGCCACGGAAGGCCCCTAGAATCTCCTCCAACTGGTCCAAGCGCTCCGTCGCATGGGCCTGGGCCTGCGGGGTGCCGAGGTCCAGGGTCAGGTCCAGACAGGTCGCCAGCTCGGCCCGTGCGTCCTCCAGGGTGCGTACGCGGTCCGCCCGCAGGGACCAATTGTCCCGGTACTCGTCGTAGGTGAAGGCGCCGGTGGCCACCAGGATGCGATCCGGGGTCAGCAGGTCACGCACCCGCTCGTAGAGCTCGTTGAAGACGGCCATCTCGATGCGCCCGGTGCGGTCGTCCAGGACCACGGAGCCCATGCGCCCCTTGCTCGTCTTGCCTTGGCGTACGCTCACCACCAGGCCGGCCACAGTACGCGGCTCACGGTCGTTGCGGTCCTTGCCCGCCTCCAGCAGGGGCGCTATGCGGGCGCTGACCATGGCGCCGATCTCGCGGTCGTAGCGGTTGATGGGGTGGCCGGTGAGGTAGAGGCCGAGGGTCTCCTTCTCGCCCTGGAGGCGTTGCTCCTCTTCCCACTCCTCGCGCACATCACCGGCAATCTGGGGGTCCGGGGCCGGTCTGGGTCGCAGGCTCCAGGGCGCCGAACAGGTCCACCTGGCCGGCCGCGGCGCTCTCGCGGTCCTGCTCGGCGAGCTTGAGCGCCGAGGGCAACTGGGCCGAGAGGGTGGCGCGATTGGCACCGAGCCCGTCCAGGGCCCCGGCGCGGACCATGGCGTCCAGGACGCGCCGGTTGGCCTTGTGCAGGTCGATGCGCCGGCAAAAGTCCCAGAGGTCGGCGAAGGGTCCGCCCTCGTTCCGGGCCGCGAGCATGGCCTCGATGGCCGACTCGCCGACCCCCTTGATGGCACCCAGCCCATAGATCACCGAGCCATCCTTGCCCACGGTGAAGCGGAAGGCGGATTGGTTGATGGCGGGGGGCTCGACCTCGAGGCCCATGGCGCGGCACTCGTCGATGAGGGTGACCACCTTGTCGGTGTTGTCCATGTCCGCGGAGAGCACCGCGGCCATGAAGGCGGCGGGGTAATGGGCCTTGAGCCAGAGGGTCTGGTAAGAGACCAGGGCATAGGCGGCGGAGTGGGACTTGTTGAAGCCGTAGCCGGCAAACTTCTCCATCAGGTCGAAGATGTAGTTGGCCACGCCCTCGTCGACCCCTCGCGCCACGGACCCTTCCAGGAAGGTGGCCCGTTGTTTGGCCATCTCCTCGGCCTTCTTCTTGCCCATGGCCCGACGCAGCAGGTCCGCCCCACCCAACGAGTAGCCCGCCAGGACCTGGGCGATCTGCATGACCTGTTCCTGGTAGAGGATGACGCCGTAGGTGGGCTTGAGGATGGGCTCCAGGTCCGGGTGGGGGTAGGCGACCTCGGCCTGCCCATGCTTGCGGTTGTTGAAGTCGTCGACCATGCCGGAGCCGAGCGGGCCCGGGCGGAACAGGGCGACCAGGGCGGTCATGTCGTCGAAGGAGTCGGGCTTCATCTTCTTGATGAGGTCCTTCATGCCGCGGGATTCGAGCTGGAAGACGGCGGTGGTCTCGCAGCGCTGGAGCAGGGCGAAGGCCTTGGGATCGCCCATGGGGATCTCGGCGATGTCCAGCGGTGCCTCGCCGGCGCTGGTGCGGTCCGCGTTGATGGTGGCCAGGGCCCAGTCGATGATGGTCAGGGTGCGCAGGCCCAGGAAGTCGAACTTCACCAGCCCCGCCGCCTCCACGTCGTCCTTGTCGAACTGGGTGACCAGGCCCTCGCCGCCGGGCTCGCAGTAGAGGGGCGCGAAGTCGGTCAGCACCGTCGGGGCGATGACCACGCCGCCCGGCGTGCTTGCCGGCGTTGCGGGCCAGGCCTTCCAGCTTCATGGCCATGTCGATGAGGGCGGCGACCTCCTCGTCCTCGTCGTAGGCGCGCTTGAGGTCCTCGCTCTCGGTCAGGGCCTTCTTCAGGGTCATGCCCAGCTCGAAGGGGACCAGCTTGGCGATGCGGTCCACGAAGCCGTAGGGGTGACCCAGGACCCGGCCCACATCGCGCACCACGGCCTTCGCGGCCATGGTGCCGAAGGTGATGATCTGGGAGACCGCGTCGCGCCCATAGCGCCGGGCGACATAGTCGATGACCAGGTCACGCTTCTCCATGCAGAAGTCGATATCGAAGTCGGGCATGGAGACCCGCTCGGGGTTGAGGAAGCGCTCGAACAGCAGCTCGTGTTCGATGGGGTCGAGATCGGTGATCTTGAGGGCATAGGCGACCAGGGACCCGGCACCGGAGCCGCGCCCTGGCCCCACCGGGATGGCATTGTCCTTGGCCCACTGGATGAAGTCGGCGACGATCAGGAAGTAGCCGGGGAAGCCCATCTGGATGATGACGTCCAGCTCGATGGCCAGCCGCTCGTCATAGACTTTGCGCCGCTCGCCGAAGTCCGGGGCCTTCGGGTCGAGGATGCGCACCAGGCGCTGCTCCAGCCCCTTGCGCGACTCGGCGATGAAGAATGCGTCCGGGGTCATGCCCTCGGGGACGGGGAAGTCCGGCAGGCGGGGCTGCCCCAGGGTCAGCTCCAGGTTGCAGCGCCGGGCGATCTCGACGCTGTTCTCCAACGCCTCGGGGATGTCCGAGAACAGCTCCACCATCTCCTCGGGGCTGCGCAGGTACTGCTGCTCGCTGTAGCGGTGCGGGCGACGCGGATCGTCCAGGGTGCGGCCCTCGCGGATGCAGACTCGGGTCTCGTGGGCCTGATAGTCCTCCGCGCTCAGGAAGCGCACGTCGTTGGTGGCCACCACCGGGATGCCGAGGCGCGCCGCCAGGTCCACGCTGGCCTCGCAGCATTCGTTTTCCAGCTCGCGCCCGGTGCGGGTCAGCTCCAGGTAGTAACGGTCGCCAAACAGCTCCACCCAGTCATGGGCGAGGCGCTCGGCCTCGGCCCCGTTGCCAGCGAACAGGGCATGGGCGACATCGCCCTCCACCCCGCCGGACAGGGCGATGAGCCCGTCGGCGGCCGCGACCACCCAGGCCCGCTCCACCTGGGGCAGCCCCAAGTGCTGGCCCTCCTGGTAGGCTCGGGAGATCAATCGGGTCAAATTGAGGTAGCCGGTCCGATTCTGCACCAAGAGGGTCAGGCGGTAGGGCTTGTTGGCGTCGGCGTCGTTGCGCAGCCACAGGTCCACCCCGGCGATGGGCTTGACCCCTGCCCCCAGGGCTGCCTTGTAGAAACGCACCAGGGCGAAGAGATTGACCTGATCGGTCACGGCCACGGCGGGCATCCCGGCACCGGCAATCGCCTTGACCAGGGGCTTGATACGCAAGAGCCCGTCGATCAGGGAGTATTCGGAGTGGACACGCAGATGTACGAAGCTGGGTTCCAAAGGTCAGAGTCCTGGATGCGGAAGGTCGGATCGGAGGCGAACCCGGGTCAACCCAACACCAGAGTGGGCTCTGCCCGGGCGACCCCCAGCCTACCGGGGTTCAATAGGCGTCAGGCGGCGGCGGTGGCGGGCGTCCGGAAGGTGGTGGCGGGCGATAGCGCGAGGGCACAGGAGCGCTCGGGCTATCCACCCAGGTCGGCGACGGCGCCTGGGCCAACCGGCCATGCACCGGGACTCGATTGCCCTTGGCGTACATACATTGGACATAGGCGTTGTCGTAGCGACGCTGGACACTGTAACCGGCGTCCGCCCCCAGTCCAACGCCAGCGAGTGTACCAAAGCCCAGGCCGGTGGCAGCCCCAACCCCGGCGCCCTGACTTCCGTTGGCAGCGGCACCAATGGCCACCCCCAAGGTGGTCCCAACGGCCGCGCTGGTCACGGCCGTTTGTGTCGCAGCCCCCGCCGCGCTCGCGCCGCCGACCTGTTCGTAGGCATAAGCACGACAACTGCTGTCATCCACCCGGAACTGGTCGAAGTCGCGACCCGTCCCTGGCAAAACCAGGACGCCCGGACCCTCCAATGGTGTGGTGCAGCCAACCAGGGTCAGGGGCAGCAGTATCCACAGGGGAACGGCCATCCGACGGCTCGACATGGGTGAGACTCCATTCAGCTCAATCGCTCGGGCTGGGGGCAACCTTTTCCCAGCCCCCCGGGCACTTCTTAACGTACGGGTAGTACCCCTCGGGCTTGCTGCAATAATGCCACCAGCCCTCGCCGCCAGCGCCTCCCCCGGCGGCGTCCGTGGCAACGGACCCCCGTTCGACATACACGGGCGGACTGGTCTCCACCACCACCGCGGATGGAACCGCCACATAGGGACCCCCTCGCCAATAGGGCCAAGCCCCGACGCCATAGTAGGGCCAAACCGGCGGGACCCCGATCACCACGCCCACAGAACCGCCGTGCCAATGCCGACCATAGCCATGGCCATGGCCATGGCCAGCCCAGGCTTCCGGCGAGGCGAGGGCGAACAGGCTCAACCCTGCAAGCCCAGCCACTCGGGCGAGGCCTAGCGCCGACCGGAAGTCGCCGCGACCCACGCTACCGCTGCAGATCGTCCTGAGGCGATGCCCCATACCGAACCTCCTTAATCGACAGAGCTAGCACCGTCGCGCGCGATTCCTCCGAACAACGGTAGGGTGGATCAGCGAAGCGCATCCACCGAAGGCAATTGGTCCAACCCCTGACCTCGGAGTGTCCCAGAACGTGCCGGCTTAGTTCTTCAGCCCACGGACCAAATCCAACAGCGCCTGATTGTCCCACTCCCGCTCACCGGTGGCGACGTAGGCGAGTCGTCCCTGGGCATCCACGACAAAGGTGGTGGGTAGGCCGCGCACCGGATACCCGGTTACCACATTGGAGGCCTCATCCATGGGCAGTGGAAACGTAATCTGCGTCGTCTCAGCAAACCGGGCGACGGTCTCCCCGTCCTCACCCACATTGATGGCGATGAGCCCGATCCCCTCGCCGGACAGGATCTCGTGGGCACGCTGCATGGAGGGCATCTCTTCCCGACAGGGCGGGCACCAGGTCGCCCAGAAGTTGATGATCAGCGGCTTACCCTGGAAATCCGCCAGGCGCACGGGGTTGCCGTCGGGGTCCTTGAGATCGAAGTCCGGGGCCGGCGGGCGCTCAGGGACCGGGGTCAAGGTTTGCGGGTCCTTGGCCACCACCGGGCCACCGGCAACGATCAGGGCAACGATGCCCGCCAGGGCGAGGACGCCCAACACACTGAGGGAAAACTTCATTCGGTATGCGACTCCGCTAAGGCAGGACGGACGTTTGACGATAGGTGCTCGTGGCCCCGGGATCAATCGACGCAACCGGGCGAGGCGGGACCGAGGCGCTGGAAAGGGGGGCAACATACCACCGGCCGGGGCGCCAAAAAAGGCCACCAGGCCCCCGGCAACCAACCCCGCGCCCAGCCCCCGGCGCCCCGCCACGCCGATCTCGGTATACTCAGACCGAGCCACCGCGCCACACCTCCGGCGCCAAGCGGCAGGAGACTATGCAAAGCCTCGAACATCTGAGTACCCGGCTCGACCGACTGCTCTGGGACACGGACCCGGCCGCGCTGCCGGTCTGGCAGGGCCAGTTGGTTTTCACCGCTCGCATCGTCTTCGCCATCTCCCGCGACCTCACCCAGGGCTATCTGAACCTCCAGGCCATGAGCCTGGTCTACACCACACTGCTGTCACTCGTGCCGCTGCTGGCGGTGAGCTTCTCGGTGCTCAAGGGCTTCGGGGTTCACAACGAGGTCGAACCCTTCCTGCTCAACGCCTTGGCGCCCCTGGGCGACCGAGGCCAGGAGATCACGACCGCGATCATCGGGTTCGTGGACAAAATGAAGGTCGGGGTTTTGGGCTCCGTGGGTATGGTGGTACTGCTTTATACGGTGATCTCCCTGATCCAGAAGATCGAACAGGTCTTCAACTATACCTGGCGGGTCGACCGCGCCCGCCCCTTCGCCAACCGTTTCAGCCAGTACCTCAGCGTCCTGCTGATCGGCCCGGTCCTGCTCTTCTCCGCCCTGGCGGTAACGGCCTCCATCAGCCACCACGCCTATGTACAGAGCGTCATGGCCATCGAGCCCCTGGGTCGGCTTGTCGACCTGGCGAGCCGTCTCGCCCCCTATGTGTTGATCTCTTTGGCATTCGCCTTCGTCTACGTCTTCGTCCCCAACACCAGAGTGCACCTCAGGTCCGCCCTGATCGGCGCCCTGGTGGGCGGGGCCCTGTGGCAGGGGGTCGGCTGGCTGTTCGCCAAGTTCATCGTCCAGTCCACTCAGTACGCGGCCATCTATTCCAGCCTGGCGATCCTGATCCTGTTCATGATCTGGATCTATCTTGCCTGGCTGATCCTGCTCATCGGCGCCAGCGTCGCCTTCTACCACCAACACCCCGAGTTCCTCGCCAGCCCGACCCATGAACTGACCCTGAGCAACCGCATGAAGGAGCGACTGGTGCTGTTGGCGACAGGCACGATCGCCCGAGCCTACTATGCCGGGGACAAGCCCTGGTGCACGGAGACCCTATCCAAGGCCCTGCACTGCCCGGGCACGACCCTGGAACGGGTGCTGACCGTATTGGAGCGCGGTGGTTTTCTGCTGCGCACCGGAGACGACCCGCCGCGCTTCGTCCCCGCCCAGGCCCCGGAGGCGGTCACGCTCAAGGCCCTGCTGGACCTGGTGCGTTGCAGCGGGGAGAGCGGGCGCAGCTGCCGCGACCTCCGGCCGCCGCCGGCCATCGGCAAGATCGAGAGCATCATCGACGGCGCATTGGGTCAGGCCCTGAACGGACGCACCCTGCGCGACCTGGCGGAAGCCCTGGGCCCAGGGACCGCTCTTGAACCGTCACCTACCCCAGACGGGTCAGAAACATCGCATCCCCGTAGCTAAAGAACCGATACCCCTGGGCCACCGCATGTCCATAGGCGGCCATCACCCGGGGGTAGCCGGCGAAGGCGCAGACCAGCATCAACAGGGTCGATTCGGGCAGGTGAAAGTTGGTCACCATGGCGTCCACCACCTGGTAACGGTAGCCCGGGCGGATGAACAACCGGCTATCGCCGCGGAAGGGGCGCAAGACACCGCCCCCCTGCCCCGCCGCCGTCTCCAGGCTGCGCACGCTGGTGGTCCCCACCGCCACCACCCGACCGCCCGCGGCGCGGGTATCGGCCACTTGGTCGCAGAGGGCCTCGTCCACCTCCAGATACTCTGCATGCATCTCATGCCGATCCAGGTCGTCGACCCGCACCGGCTGGAAGGTCCCGGCCCCGACGTGCAGCGTCAGCTCCGCGGTCTGCACCCCGAGCCCCCGGAGGCGATCCAACATGGGCCCATCGAAATGCAACCCGGCGGTAGGCGCGGCCACCGCCCCTTCGCGGCTGGCGAACACGGTCTGATAGCGCTCCAGGTCGGCGGTCTCGTCCGGGCGGACGATATAGGGCGGCAGGGGGACATGGCCATGGCGCTGCATCAGGTCCGCAAAATCTGTGTCAAGGGCGCGCAGGCGGAACATATCGCCCTCCCGCCCCTCCACCACGAGCGTCTCGCCGCCCGGCAACAGGATAGGTCCTCCGGGCTTGGGGGCCTTGCTCGCCCGGACCTGAGCCAAGGCCAGGTCCGGTTCAAGCAGGCGCTCCACCAGGATCTCCACCCGACCGCCGCTCGCCTTCTGCGCGAACAATCGCGCCTTCATCACCCGGGTGTTATTGAAGACCAGCAGGTCGCCGGGCCGCAGCAGGCTGGGCAGCTCACCGAAGGCGAGGTCGCGCAGCTCCCCGCTCGGCCCGTCCAAGGCCAGGAGCCGGCTGTCCCCGCGCCCAGGCAAGGGGTGCTGGGCGATCTGCTCGGGGGGAAGGTCGAAGCGAAAGTCGGAGCGTTGCATGGGGAGGCGATCATCCTAGAAGCGGCAGTTGAACGGCCCCCAGGATGCGTCCCACGTGGTGTCTGGCAAGGCGCAAGGAGGCGCAATAGTGGATCTATTGCAACGAGTTGCAACACGGCCAGGCGCCGCGCGGGGCGTGCCCTGGGGGTCGTAGCGACGTCACCCGATGGATGGAACCCCAGAAGACCAAAATGCTTCGTGCGCGCCGATGGTTGAAGATCGCAAGAAGCGGTCAACTGCCGTTTCTAGGATCATACCACCAGCGCACGCGTCCCCTTGTTGCGTCCCGTACACCTGGGTTATACTGGTAGGCCTTCTGCCGGGGTGGCGAAACTGGTAGACGCATCAGACTCAAAATCTGACGGTGGCAACACCGTGCCGGTTCGACTCCGGCCCTCGGTACCAACAGAAGCAAGGGGTTAGGTAGCAATGCCTAGCCCCTTTTTGTTGCCCGCAATTCCTGTGGGACACTCATGGGACACTTGCGGAAAAAAAGCACGCTACAATTACGCCCTGCACCCGCCAAAACGAAACAGGCCCCGAATCGGCTGGAACCGAGTCGAGGCCCTGACCTTCACCCAACCTGTTCGAGAGGTTCGGCAATGGCTACCGCGAATCGTAGCACGCCCGGAAACCCCCTCACCCCGGAGGGCTGACCCGTGGCCACAATCACCAAGCGCACCGACAGCGACGGCAAGACCCACCAACAAGCCAAGGTCAGGTTAAGGGGCCACCCAACCCAGTCCGCCACGTTCGACCGGCTGACCGATGCCCGCAAGTGGGCACAGGCCACAGAAGCGGCGATCCGCGAGGGGCGGCACTTCAAGACCACCGAAGCCAAGCGGCACACCCTGACCGACCTGGTAGACCGCTACACCCGTGACGTACTGCCCACCAAGGGCGCGCAGAGCAAGACCCAAGGCGCACAACTGGCATGGTGGAAAGGGGAGCTTGGCCCCTACACCCTGGCCGACGTGACCCCTGCCATGATCGCAGAGGCCCGAGACAAGCTCGCCAAGTCCACCACGTTCCTAGGCGGCACCATGAGCCCGTCCACCGTGGTCCGGTACCTGGCGGCCCTGTCCCATGCATTCACCATCGCCGTGAAGGAATGGGGATGGGTAGAGGACAACCCCTGCCGCAAGGTCACCAAGCCCAAGGAGCCCCGCGGGCGGGTGCGCTTCCTGTCCGACGATGAGCGCGAGCGGCTGTTGTCTGCCTGCCGGCAGTCTCCCTGCTCCTGGCTCTACCCAATCGTTGCCCTGGCCCTGTCCACCGGCATGAGATCCGCGGAGATCATGGACCTGACCTGGGACCGTGTAGACCTGAAGGCCGGGCGCATCCTGTTGGAGCAGACCAAGAACGGCGAGCGGCGCGTGGTCCCGCTCGTGGGCCATGCAGCGGAGCTGCTGCGCGACCATGCCAAAGTCCGGCGACTCGATACCAACCTGCTGTGGGCATCCACCCGCAAGCCGTCTGCCCCTATCGACCTGCGGCCCACTTTTATCGCGACCGGAAACGAGGGAGCTAAACTCTGGCGCGTTCGTTGATGAGATCGAACTTCAGATGTGCTAAAATAGCAAAAAGTCAATCACTGGGAGCGATAGCGAGCGCCATGAAGAGTTCTATACGGTCAGCTTTACTCAGTTTAGGCATTTTTTTACCGTTTGTGAGCCTTGTTGGCCCGCGCGACGCCAGCGCGGCTTCGGCAAATGTTTGTGAAACGGTCATGGAAATCAACGCGGACGAGGCGCGAGAGGTGATCGGTGATTTTGAAATCACTGTCGATCCAGAAGATCCGAATTCGAATCTCATTCTTACGGCGAACATTCGGGAGGACCAGATATACGGTACCCCCGTGGGGGTGATGCGGTTGGACGGCGTCACCGGCCTATTGAAAGGGCGGCCCAGAATTATTGCGGTGAATTATTTCGGTGAAAAGCGCATAAACGGTCCCGAATTTCTCTATCATCCCGATCACGGTTTAGGCATCTCATACTACGGGCCTGACGGAGTACATGGTGCATGGAGAAGACCCGGTGATAAGTGGGCAGCGTTTGATTACGATTTATTTGGGGCCCAGTTTCCTAAAAAGAATCCACCAGCGTTGCCGGGAACGCGACCAGATTCCTACCCAACTGGATCGCCTGCGTATGGGGTAACGACACGTATTGAATTCAGCTCCGGTTGCTATGGAGGATGCGCCGGAAACCTTACCGATCAAACTTTTACTGAATTTGGACTGGCCTTAGTCGATTTAGGAGTTGCTGGCAAAACACGGACAATGCATCCGGTGCTGGATGGTTACGTAATTGCTTATGGGTGCAACTATCCCGTAACAAGCGAAAGTCAATGCGCGCTGCTCGAAGTTAAGGTTGATGGTGTTGGTGGCCTGCAGGCTGATACGCTCTTTCAGCTAACGCCGGGCACTCCAATAGGAGAGCGCAGCACAATGAAAGGAATGCAGTTAAGATCCGTTGTACATCCAGCAACACAGGATCTTTACGTTGTTCTGCTACGAAGTAACGACGGCCTAGAAATATGGAAATCCAGCGGCAATCACGCTCCACTTACGTTGGCTGCGGCATTCAGCGAACTTCCGGATGACATCTCTCATCTTCGGGTGGTTGAAGGTGACAACGATCTTTTTATTCAATATGTTATCAGGAACAAGACCCCTGAAGGTGGTACTTACGTGACCAGAGTCGATGAAAGTGGAGAGATATCGTATCCTGAGAAAATATCGGATAAACACAAGGGAACAGAATTGGTGTATCTTCCTGCGGCGAAACGCTTAGCGTTTTACTACGATGAGGAAACGAGCGATTCAGGGAATAGTAGTGCTCTCTACAGATGTTGGGTGAACCGCAACTAACTCGTCGACCGTTAGAACAGAGGCTGCATTCGATCTTCTGCATTGGCGGAAATCTCTGACGAGGCTTTTTCTACTTATGCGGTCTGTAAGACGCAGTACCTTTGGAACAGGGGACACTGCGATTTAAGAGAGATTCTGGTCCATCTGGTTTGAATTTCACGCGGCGGACCTGTGGTGAAGCTCCCAACGCGATGCAATCGTCTCCTGTTTGATTATGGCTCTGCGGTCCAGGATTACCTTACCCCGATCGAAGTAGACGTCGGCTTGGGTAGGGTTGTCCAGACTCTCATGTTAGCGCTTGAGGTTATCGTAGTCGACGAACTGCGCTAGCCCTGCCCTTTACCCAAAAAAACCATCGGACATAGCGACTTATGCCGCGTACGCTCGCGGCATGAACACACAAAACCTGATCAAACGCAGGATGGCGCGGCCGGAGTCCATTACGGTAATCCGCCAGATCCTTGAAACGTCCGACAGTCTGTCGCGCTCTGCCATTGCGCAGCGGGTGTGCGAACACCTGGAGCTGGTCAATGCGCGGGGGAAACCACAGCGCGGTGAGGCTCGAGGCGATCCTCGTGCCGCATCGTCGCCGTACCATCGCGCGCATGCGGGCGCAGCAGACGGTGTTGTGCATCCAGGATGGCACGGATCTGAACTACTCCAGCCTGGCCCAGTGTGAAGGGTTGGGCGTGATCGACACCAACCAGACCGGAGCCAACAGCCGCGGATTACACCTGCATTCCACACTGGCCCCCTCTGTCAGGATAACTGTCGTCTCTCTTTTTAATCTTCATTACAGGGGGCTTATACCTGGTGGGACTGCCGGCTGTTGTCGTATGGAAGGGAGCCCGTAGGGCGACTGGACATACGACAACAGCCGGCGCGCTGAAAATCAGCCCTCCCCGCCACTTTAAAAGAGATGACAGTTATGAACATAAAAACACAATATACTGATGCTTTTCGGCAACAGGCACTGCAAAAGGTATATGCCCGTGGCTCTCGTAGCGTTAAATCGATTGCCGAAGAACTGAACCTTAACTACTGGACTTTGAAAAACTGGATGAGAGCAAAAAAGAACTCCATAAAGCAGAAGGATCCGACCGTTAAACGGCCCAACGATTGGATACCGGCTGAAAGGCTCAATGCATTGTTAACGACCCATTCGATGGATGAACAGGCCCTGTCTGCTTATTGCCGTCACAACGGTATTTTTACCCATCATTTAAAACAATGGCGCGAAGATTTTGAATCAGGCACTTCGTCATCACCGGCTCAGGTTACTGAACTGCGTGACCTGAAATCGAGCCACAATAACCTGCAAAGTGAATTAAACCGAAAAGAGAAATCGCTCGCCGAAGCCGCTGCATTACTGGTATTGCAAAAAAGTTCCAGGCGCTCTGGGAGGACAAGGAAGGACCTGATTAGCAAGGAGTCCCAGCTTGGCGCAGCCATGCTTGCCGACGCGGGCCGATTGCTAGCGCAGCCACCAGCAAACGTTGCGGCAGGGTATCGAGCCGGAAACGGCGGTTGAAGCGGTAGGCGATGGCGCCCAGGTACCGCGCGGCGTATTTGGCAGAGTCGAAGGCATGGTAAGCACCGCTGGTGCCTGTCTTGACATTGCCCAGGACAGTATTCACCCAGCGGAAATCGGGCAAGTCCTTGGGTTTACGGCCGCCTACGACGGTGGGAAAGTGTTGGCAGCTGGCCGCGGTGACACCGGCGAAACAGGCCAGCCCGTCGGAGACGACGGATGTGCCGGGGCTCAGATGAGCGCTGGCCCAGGCAGCAATCGCCTTGAGCGTAAATCCGGGGACCGGGGTCAACTTGGCGCGTACCGGATTGCCGTCTGGATCCAGCGACACCGCGGCCACGAACGGCACCTTGTTCTCGGAGCCGCGCCCAGCCTTGCCACCGCTGAGCTCGCCACCGAGATAGGCATCGTCCACCTCAACCTTCCCAGAGAGGACGTAGTGATCTTCACGCTCCACCATTGCTTGCATGCGTTTGTGGTGCACCAGCCAGGCAGTTGGGTAGCTGACCCCCAGGTAGCGCTTCAGAGCCAGCGCCGACAACCCGGTCTTGGCTTGGCTAACGACCATGTAGGTTCGCCGACACCCCGGAACATGAAAGATACTGCGCGGGAGACGGCGGAGAAAGGTCGATCAAGTGATTTGGAGATTCGATCCCGACTGCTAACGTGACCAGCCATCGCTGCTTCGTACCCCGGAATGGCTCATTTGAGACCGCACGGTAAACAGACCCGGGCGCCCTGCGCCTGAGGTGATTGCGGTGATGGCATCCGGCGTCTCCTGGTTCAACATCTGCACCTGGGGGGAAAGGTCATGGATCTCGCGCCACTGTATCGCTGCGTTGCCGCGTTGGATGTCCATCAGGCCAAGCTCACGGTCTGCATCCTGCATGAAGAGGCGGATGGGGAACTGAGGGTCGAGCTGCGGGAGTTTGGCGGATTCAAGCGTGATCGACGCGAAATGGCGCGCTGGGTCGCCTCCTTCGCCCCGGAATCGGTGGTGATGGAGAGCACCGGGATCTATTGGAAGAGCCCCTACGAGGCACTGGAGCGGGTAGGACTGCGAACGCTGGTGGTCAACGCCCGGCATGTCAGCCAGGTGCCGGGGCGCAAGACCGATCTTGCCGATGCCCAGTGGCTGGCAATCCTTGCACGCAGTGGCTTATTGCGCGGGGGCTTCGTGCCGCCGGCCAACTTTCGCCATCTACGCCTGGTCTCGCGCCAGATGCAGAAACTGACCGGCATCCTTGCTAGCGAGAAGAACCGTGTCCACAAGGTGCTCACCGACGGAGGGATTCGGCTCGGTGTCGTCGTCAGCGACATTCATGGCAAATCGGGTCGGGCGATGGTCAAGGCCTTGGTGGCGGGTGAGCCGGCTCAATCCCTGCTGAGCTATGCCGACCCGCGGCTCAAGGCCACCGAGGAGGAACTGCTCGATGCCCTCGACAGCGACCTGAGTGAGGAGCACCGCCTCGTGCTGGCGCAACTGCTCGATCACATCGGCTACCTGGAACAGCACATTGCGGCGCTGCGCCAGGCACTGGTGGTTGGACTGGCGCCGCAACAGGGCCTCCTTCAGGCGCTGCAGACCATTCCCGGTCTGGACGAAACTGGCGCGGCCATGTTGGTGGTGGAGATCGGGGATGACATGCAGGCGTTCGGCTCCCCCGAGAAGCTCGCGTCTTGGGCTGGGGTCTGTCCGGGCAATCATGAGTCGGCCGGCAAACGCAAAACCGGCAAGCAACGCAAGGGCAACCCCTATGTGCGACGCATCTTGTGCGAGGCCGCCCATGCCGCCAGCCGGACGCGTTGCGCCCTGGCTGAGAAATTCAAAGGGCTGCTCGTGCGCCGGGGGCGAAAGCGTGCGATCTTCGCCTTGGCCCACAAATTGTTGAAGACTGTCTTCGTCTTGATCGACCGCGGCGATTATTACCGGGATGCTGGCGTCGATTACGAGGCGATGAGCGTGGAGCGCAATGCGCCCCGCTGGATCAAGATGCTCAGGAAGTACCGGTACATCCCGGCCTGAGGCGTCGCGACAAACTCGTTACCGGCGGGTCGTTCAGGCCCAGGGCTGCGTTCGTCTCCCGCGCGGGTATCTTTCAGGGTAATCAGGAGGAAGGATGATTCATCTTTCAGAGCGCCAACGCATTCTGCAGTGGGTGGATGAAGCGTCTAACGCAGGTGCCCGTATTCGCAAGGCCTGTGACCTACTCGGTATCAGTCCACGTAGCCTGCAACGCCGGCGACAGTCCGGAGAGGTCCAGGAGAATGGCCGTACCAGGCGTCAATTTATACCCGCGAATAAACTGAGTGAGATTGAGCGTGAACAGTTGCTACAAATCACCAATTCCGATCGGTTCTCCGATCTTCCGCCCACCCAGATCGTGCCGATGCTGGCTGAGCAAGGGCAATATATTGCTCCTGAATCAACGTTCTATCGTGTGTTGCGTGACGAGAATTTGCTCCAGCATCGTCAGGCGAGTCGCCCGGCTACCGTGATCAACCAACCGAAGCCTCTGGTGGCCGATGCCCCAAACCAACTAGGGATAGGAAATCCAACCGCACGGCGGCTGGGGTCAGGTGGGAACTCAGCATCGAAGGAAGGTGCGCTGCAAGGGCACAGTAGGGCCGGCGGGGAGGAAGCGGGGAGGAAACCGCCGCTTGGGCGGGCGCTGTCGCGTGCCGTGGCGCTGCCTGGCCGAGGCACGGGCATAGCGGGCACAGAGGGTGGCGCGTCGCCTGCGCGACCAGGCGACGGGAGGCGGCTACCACTGTACCTGCTGGTCGAAGACGTACTCGGGTTGCGGTTGGGCCAGGGCGTCCCAGTCGGGTACGGCCTCGATGGGCGGGTCGTCCCAGGCGGGCGGCCCGCGGGCCGGGCTGATGGGTGGCGCCACGGCGGGCTCGCCGATGTGGTTGAGGATTCGCCGCACCGGGGCGGCCTCGGTGATGAAGGCGACGATGCGCATGTCGGCGCCGCAGTTCGGGCAGACCAGGGGTAGGGACTCGAACAGGCGCGCGAGCAGCATGGCCCACAGGTAGTGCGCCGGGGAGCGGCCGCTTGGCGGCACGGCAGCGGGTGGTGAAGCCACGGGCGGTCGCGGTGGGGGAGTCAGGTCCGCATCGCGTCCGTAGGAGGTGGCGGCCAGGCGTAGGAGTGCATTGGGTGCCAGCACACCGTGATAGCGATGGCGGTGCAGGCGCGGCGGGGGGATCAGGGCGGCGAGGTGGTCGATGAGCTCCAGCGGGGTGAGGGACAGCGCGGTGCGCCCGTCGCGCTGGGGCTTCGGCAGACGATAGACGATCCGCTCTTCGTTGACCTGTTCGATCCGCTCAAGGGCGAAGGGCGGGCGTGCGCAGTAGCGCAGCAGCCGTTCCAGTCCGGCCCGGTCGGGTCCGGCGATGCGCACCGAGGCGTCGAGCGAGAAACCGCTGCTGGCCCAGGCGAGCATGTCGCGGGCGTCATCGGGATCGAGCAGGCCGTGGCGGGAGAACCAGCGCAGCACGCGACGGCGCACCTGCTGTTCGATCGCGGCACCCACTTCTGGCGTCGGTGCCGAGGCCTGTCGGAACTGGACCCCGCCGGCTTGCAGTGGATCGAACACCCCGTCGAGGATGCAGCAGTGGTAGTGGAGGTGGCGATTGAGCGATGCACCGAAGCGGTGGACGAAGCTCACCGCCCCGAAGCGGGCCTGCGCCGAGGCCCCGGGACTGCTGCGACGCAGATGGGCCTCGACCACGCGCAGGAGGATGTGCAGCACGGCAGTGACCGCCTTTGGCTACCGCTCCAGGTACCAGCGCAGCCGCTTGGGCACCGACAGCACCCACTGGCGCACCGGCAGTGGTGGGAAGACGTGATCGACCAGGTGTGCGGCGGTCTCGGCCATACGCCGGGCGTTGCACGACGGGCAGACGGCGCGCCCCTTGCAGGAGAAGGCCACCAGGAAATCGTGGCCGCACTCCGGACAACGCGCACGACAAAAACCACAGGCCAGGATGCCGCATTCGAGATAGCGGCGGAATTCCCGCTCCGCGGCTGCCGGCATACGCTGCCCGTCCCAGTCCCCTTCGCGCGCCAGCGCGAGGTAGGTCTCCAGGTGCTGCTGGACGAGGCGGTAGAGGACGGTCCGCTCGGGGCGGCGACGGGCGTAGGCAGCGGGGCGGCATCCCTGTGGGTTGGCGGCCATGTCGGCAGCGCGGCGTGATCACACGGGTTACCCGTCTCCTCGGTCAGTGAGGTGGTCCAGGATGGCCGTGACGTCAGACGAGGTGGGGCTGACGACTGCCCGGCCGGAGGTCCGCATGTGGTTGCGCATACGTTCGACCACAGCTGGCCAATCGTCTGGGCGGTGCTGTCGCGGATCTGGGAGTCCGTGGCATTGTGTGCAGTAGCGCGCAAAGACCCGCGCCCCGTCCGATTGCGTGGCAGGCGTCTCTGGCTCTGGAGCCGACTGGGGTGTCCCGCGGCGCTGCATCATCCCATGTCGCATCCGGCCCCACCCGCCGCGAGGGGGACCGCCCTGCATTCCCCTCGCCCACCAGGGACCGCGCATGCCGCCCATCATTGGCCCGCGGGCCATGACCAACTGCGCCGGCATCGGCGGCTGCGCCGAGCGCCTGTGGTCCGTCACTCCGGTAGGCGTGCATGCGGAAAGCAGGACCATGGTGGTCGCTGCGGCGAGACTCGAACAAGCCGCTTTCTTTGCCACGACAAGTACCTGGGCGGGCGAAGGGATCCGGAAAAGGGATAAGGGAGAGGGATAGGAAATCCAACCGCACGGCGGCTGGGGTTAGGTGGGAACGTAGCATCGAAGGAAGGTGCGCTGCAAGGGCACAGTGGGGCCGGCGGGGAGGAAGCGGGGAGGAAACCGCCGCTTGGGCGGGCGCTGCTGTCGCGTGCCGTGGCGCTGCCTGGCCGAGGCACGGGCATAGCGGGCACAGAGGGTGGCGCGTCGCCTGCGCGACCAGGCGACGGGAGGCGGCTACCACTGTACCTGCTGGTCGAAGACGTACTCGGGTTGCGGTTGGGCCAGGGCGTCCCAGTCGGGTACGGCCTCGATGGGCGGGTCGTCCCAGGCGGGCGGCCCGCGGGCCGGGCTGATGGGTGGCGCCACGGCGGGCTCGCCGATGTGGTTGAGGATTCGCCGCACCGGGGCGGCCTCGGTGATGAAGGCGACGATGCGCATGTCGGCACCGCAGTTCGGGCAGACCAGGGGTAGGGACTCGAACAGGCGCGCGAGCAGCATGGCCCACAGGTAGTGCGCCGGGGAGCGGCCGCTTGGCGGCACGGCAGCGGGTGGTGAAGCCACGGGCGGTCGCGGTGGGGGAGTCAGGTCCGCATCGCGTCCGTAGGAGGTGGCGGCCAGGCGCAGGAGTACATTGGGTGCCAGCACACCGTGATAGCGATGGCGGTGCAGGCGCGGCGGGGGGATCAGGGCGGCGAGGTGGTCGATGAGCTCCAGCGGGGTGAGGGACAGCGCGGTGCGCCCGTCGCGCTGGGGCTTCGGCAGACGATAGACGATCCGCTCTTCGTTGACCTGTTCGATCCGCTCAAGGGCGAAGGGCGGGCGTGCGCAGTAGCGCAGCAGCCGTTCCAGTCCGGCCCGGTCGGGTCCGGCGATGCGCACCGAGGCGTCGAGCGAGAAACCGCTGCTGGCCCAGGCGAGCATGTCGCGGGCGTCATCGGGATCGAGCAGGCCGTGGCGGGAGAACCAGCGCAGCACGCGACGGCGCACCTGCTGTTCGATCGCGGCACCCACTTCTGGCGTCGGTGCCGAGGCCTGTCGGAACTGGACCCCGCCGGCTTGCAGTGGATCGAACACCCCGTCGAGGATGCAGCAGTGGCAGTGGAGGTGGCGATTGAGCGATGCACCGAAGCGGTGGACGAAGCTCACCGCCCCGAAGCGGGCCTGCGCCGAGGCCCCGGGACTGCTGCGACGCAGATGGGCCTCGACCACGCGCAGGAGGATGTGCAGCACGGCAGTGACCGCCTTTGGCTACCGCTCCAGGTACCAGCGCAGCCGCTTGGGCACCGACATCACCCACTGGCGCACCGGCAGTGGTGGGAAGACGTGATCGACCAGGTGTGCGGCGGTGTTAGCGCTCACTTTGTCTCACCAGATTTTCTCAGATTAGACCGCGCCAACTCGCTCGGACTGCGCCACCGCTTTCAGCGCTCCCCGAGAGGTTCGAAAAGTCGCGCTTGTCTTGGGTTAACCTTACGACCGCTTTCGGCCAGGTGCGGACACTCACTCTCTGGAGCTGAGGGGCAGGTCCACGCTGGAGTCCGGACACCGCCAGCCTTGGGCCTGACTGGGTGAAATCGACCCGAAGCCTGCACCAAGGCGGCCGTCCACAGCGCACGCTTTCTGGTCGTCTTCGCTCATTGCCAATGAGAGAATCGAGCGGTCGCTTGTCCCCAAATGCGCCCCCGCCGAGGAGCTGCCGGGTTGTGGCGTCGAGAATCAGCTGACCGCCGCGCCGCGGATACTTGGAGCAAATAATCTCCTAAGCGCATGTGGGAGCCGGATGGGTTCAAGCTGGCCCCGACAAGCGTTGATAAAGGGAAGGCGGTGATTTGTGTTCCGATGAGGGCGACCCGCCCGAGGACGGGCCACCCCGATGGGCACGGGACCAGTCGAGCTCTGCCAGCCGGGCGGAACTACCGCGCCGCTTTGGTCTGCACTTGACCGTCAAGTCAGGGCCGTAGCTCGATCTCGCCGGGCCGCCAAGTGTGGTCAAACCAAGGCTCGAGCGCGCCGTACATCCGCAGCACGACATTCCACCCACGGTCAGGAACGGTCTGGACCCAGTTGCTCTCCTTTCCGGCGGGTGCCGTCGGTCCAAAATAGACGTCGATCGACCCGTCCGCATTCTTCTGCAGTCCCTTCGTCTGGCTGCTCACGCTCGGGAAGCGCTGGTCGGTCTGGATCTGGGAGCGTGTCTGGTCGCTGTAGAGGATAAGCGACCAGAAGTCCTTGACCGGGACGTTGGGAGGCAGGTGGAGCCGGTAGCTCTTGCCGCCATCAAGCGGATCACCGTTCGCGTCGCGGGCAGTCCAGGCGTACTGGGACCCCTTGCCGATCATCTTCTCCTCCATCGCTGGTGTGACGAGGATCGCGAGGTAGTAATAAAAGGTTGCCGCGTCGAAATCCGCAACGCCGGGTGCCGCCTGGAACTTGTACCCGCCGGTGAAGCCCAGCTGCCAGTTGCTGTCGGCATAGTAGTAGGCCGCCCGGTCGCGGGTATGAAAGAGGATGCTGCGCGCCGTGGCATCGCCGACCGCTGCGGCCTCAGCCAGTATCTTCTTCATGCGCGCATCGGGTGCGAAGGGCTTCCCCTTCTGGATGCCGATCGACTGGAAGAAGCCGAGGGTGACCGGGTCGAGTGAGTCGGTCGGCTCCTGCTGCACCACCTCGTTCAACATCTCCCAGAAACGGTAGTCGGTTGGAAAGACCGTATTGAATGGCTTCCCCGACATGTCGACGAATGTCGGGGGGGCCACCGGCTTGCCGGCCTCGGACAGGGGATAGATCTTTGTGTGTTGCTTGACCAGCGCCACACCGGGCGCCGGATCGCCATGCACGAGGAAGCTGCGCCACGGGATCCACAGGCCGAAGGTCGGCGAGTGCACCACGTGGTAGCCCTGCGGTACCTGGCCGCTGTAGCCCGGCGGTAGGAACAGGTACTTCCCACCCTCGCCCTTGTCTGGTCCGGTAATGCCGACATCGATGACCCAGCGCTGCCACATGTCGTTGGCCGTGCCGATAACCCTTTGACCGCGTTGGTGTAGATCGCAATCGCGGCGAGGTAGACCTGCAATGGCAACTTGTGGGCGGCAAACAGCGTTCCGGAGGTGACCGAAAAGGTGTGTCCGCAGGCACTGCAGCGCCACTGCCGACGGCTCGCCAGGAACCAATGCTGCTCCGCCACCCCGCAGGACGGGCACACGGGGTCCGCGTCGCGCCCCCAGCGAACCTCCCCAAAGAGCGCGAACGCCTCCTCGTCGGTCAGGGCGAACGCCTCCCGCAGCGACAGGGTGCGGGCGGCAGCGGACAACAGGAAGTGGGGTTGGTGCATCGGGGGCTCCCGCGCGTGGTCGACGCCCCCAGTATGCCGGCGGTGGGGGCTCAAACCATGAGCCTGCCGCCTAAGTTACTGGCCGAAAAGTCATGTGCAGTTGCTACATAATGGCGGATCGACCAACTCGGCGATGGTCGTTTGGCAGTCCTCCAATGTCAGCAGCAGTCGGGCCAGGAACAGTCGTGGTGAGCCGCAACGCTACACGGCTGAATCACCCTTCAGGCGGCTCCTTCGGTGGCTGAACTCCCAAATATCGGTGGTCTCGATCCGCGAAATCGGAGGGCTCAGCCGAGGAAATCAGGTGGTCCAAATCCTTGAGATCGACTCTTCCCAATCAGAGAAAATCCCATAGTTACTCTACGACAGCGTTAGGACGATCCCCGAAACGATGCACAGTGCACCCACCCAAAATCGGGGTAGCAATCGCTCGTTGAACAGGACCAGCGCCGCAATCGGCACCAGCACATATGCCGCTGCGGCGAAGGGAATGAGCTGCGAGATCTGCAACGTTCGCAGGGCCAAGACGACCAGCACGACCGAGGTGACCTGCAGGGCGACCGCAGCCCCTAACACCGCGAGAAACGAGGCAAGCCGTGACAGCGACGTTGCGGATTTCATGCAAATCTGGGAGGCAGTGCTGCACGCCAGCGATGACAAGCAAAACCCAAGTTCACTCCCGGTCACTTGCTTGCGACTCCGCCTGCGGTAAGCCAGATCCCCCCAACGATACCGACCATGCCGAACAGATAGGATGCGCTCAACGTATCGTCGAACAAAACGACGCTGGCAAGCGGAGTAAACAAGTAGATTAGCGCCGTCCACGGGTAGGCTGCAGCAAGGGGCAGGCTGCGCAACGTCAGCAACCACAAGAGCAGTGCCAGCGCTGATATCGCGAGCCCGATCCACACGAACGGGCTCAGGACGATCGCCCGAAAGGTATCGGGGTATTCTACGACCTGCATACCGGCATACTTCAAGACCACCTGCGCGATAACCATGCAGGCAATCATACCGCCGAGAAAGAACGCCGCACCCTTCGCCTCCATCAACGGCTCGCGGAAATGATAATCTGCCCGCAGGCGATATCGCGCAGCATCGGAATACGCTCCACGACCGGCCCGGTCCATTTCAATACGTGGGCCATCCAATCCGGGCAGAAAAACGGCACCAAATTGATCAGGCTACGCTTCGTTACGCGAAAGCCTGCCGCCTCAAGCCATCCCTGGATCTCTGACGGCCTAAAAGAACGCTCCTCGTGTTCGACGTGGTAACCCGAGTACTTTTCGAGCAGCTTCAAAACCGGGTTGTTCCCATTGGGTTCCATTAGTACGATGGACCCTTGGAACCCGCTCAGGGCCTGAATCGCCCGCGGCGGGTCCGGGAGATGGTGCAGAACGCCGCGCAACACGATGACGTCGACCCGCCAACTCTCCAACGATGGGGCTATGGCATAAATGTCGCCAACCTCGAAGCGAACACGGTCAGACAGGCTGAGGGCTTCTGCCCGTCGGCGTGCCGCATCGATCGCTACCCTCGCAGGATCAACGCCGATCACCTCCTTTGCGCCAAGGTTCACAAATTCAAGCGTATAGGTGCCGTCACCACAGCCGAGATCGAGCACCGATTTGTCGGAAAACTCGAAAGAGTCGGTGATCGACTCGCTGATCCGCGAGTTGGCGAGGCGCGACGACAATCGCTCTGTTGTGTAAGCATACGAGCCTGTGCGTCGCACGTCGTCATCGAACTGCCGAACATTCTGTTTGGTGGTTGGCTCGGTGGTCTCCATCATCACATCTCCAAAACGGTGTATTGCAGGGCTCGATTGGCCCGAGAAATCGCAACCAGCATGCTGAGGCATTCAGCGTCGTGCCGGATGAATTTCACCTCGCGTGATCAGGCTGCGCCGGATGAATGCAGGCCTCCCTTTAGTCTCTTCAAGTATCTTACCTACGTACTCCCCGAGCAGCCCCAGGCCGAGGATCGAGAACGACCCGAAAAACATCACCAGAAGCGAAATGAATGTGAGCCCTTTCGGAACCGACTCCGGGTCTGTCATGCGAACTGTCACGGTGAACAACGCCAACGCGACCGCGAGGAGTGTTGCGATGCCTCCGATGGCGGTCAACAAGTGCAGGGGCACACGCGAGAACGAGAATATGGCCTTCTTCGCCCACCCGATATTCTTGACCCAGTTGTTCGTGCTGCGACCAAACATCCGCTCGGGGCGCACGTAGTCGACCCCCAGCTGCCGGAAGCCGACATACGCCCTTAGCCCCCGGAGGAACGCATCGCGCTCCTGACACTGCAGGAGCCAGTAGACCACGGTACGATCCAAAAGCGAGAAGTCCCCCGCGTCCTTGGGAATCGGAACCTCGCTCAACGCCGCAAACACCCGATAGAAGCCTCGATAGGCGGCCTCGAGCCAGGAAGGCATCTCGCGCTTGATGCGGCGGCCGTACACAACGTCGGCGCCAACCCGCCACTCACGGACGAAGTCCTCAATGAGCTCGGGCGGATCCTGCAGGTCCCCGTCCAGCAGCACGCAGGCTTCCTTGCTCGCGAGCTCCATGCCGCTCCTAAATGCCGCCTGGGAGCCGAAGTTGCGCGAGTGCGTGATACCGACGACGTGGGGATCCCGTGCGCTGATTTTCCTGATCACCTCTTCGGAATCGTCAGGTGACCCGTCGTTAACGAAGAGAATTTCGTAGTCGAGCCCAAGTCGTTGAAATATTGCCGCCAGCCGTTCATGCATTATCGGGATGGCCTGCTCGTCCCGGTAGCAGGCAACAACAGCGGATATCGAGCTCTTCTCCTCGCGGCCCCGTTGCTTCTTCGTGAGCTTTGCGAAGTCCTTGGTCTTGAGATATCCCGCCCACCAATCGCGAGTTCGCAATAGCCCCTCGCGCAGCGGGACGCGCGCGGACCAGTTGAGCAGCGCCTTCGCTTTCGCTGGATCCGCATACCAGTCGATGACATCCCAGGCGCGTGCAGCGGCAGGGCTGAACTGGGGCTCATCTGGAATTGCAAAGAGGTCGCGGGCAACGGCGGCAAGATCAGCAAGGGAGGTCTTCGCGCCCGAACCGATGTTGAAGGAGTCCCCGGCGATCTCAGGCGACATGTGCAGGGCCGCGTCGACGAAGGCCTCGACCACGTCATCGACATGCACGAAATCCCGGCTGGTATCGGGCTGTGCAAATCGCGGCAGGGCGCCCCGCAGGCTGTGCTCGCATAGAACCGGAATCAACCGCGAGCTATCTTCGAAAGGCCCATAAACCGAGTAGATACGCAGGTTGACGACCGGAACGCCTCGCACTTTGCCATAGTAGGCGATCGCCTGACTTGTCGCCGCCTTGCTGACCGCATAGTGGCTGTTCGGAACCAAAGGATCCGTCTCGCCCGGCGCCGCTGCGTTGAGCCCGTACTCCGAGGAGCTGCCCGCGTGGACATAGGCGGCAATGCCAATTTGACAGACCTCCTCCATCACGCGGACGAAGGACAGGTAGTTGGTCTGGTGAATGCGCTCGTAGTCGGTTTCGAACGAGTAGGCGCCAAATGATGAAAAGTCGAAGATCGTTTTCGGCTGGACCCGCCGGAGCACGGACGCGACACTCAGCGGATCCTCCAGGTTCAGAAACGCCTGGTTGGCCGCTGGGACGCCTTTCAGGCGCCAGGAGTCGCCCGTGAAAAACGTGCCGATCGCGTCTGAACGCGCTTCGAGGCACTGGCGCAGCAGGTTCACGCCGACGAACCCGCTGGCACCGATGACGAGCAAGGGCCCGGACAGGCTGTGGATCTTGGTGTGCGTCCCCATTCCTGGTTAGCCCCCCGCGACCATGGCGCGAATCCCGCTGGCATCAAGGCCGCACAAGGCGCGATGAAATGCTTGGGAGCCGAACCGTCCAGTCGGGTAACCGCAGGCATGGCGATGAACAAACCGTGCAGCGCGCATACCCCGTTTCGCTATTGCGAGCGCGAGGTGCATTCCGAGTCCGCCTGCCGCGACGTGCTCCTCCACGACGAATAGGTCACCTCCGTCGGCTTGGGCCCAGAATGCTTCGGGCACGGATTCTGCGGTGAACTCCGTCACAGCCCAGACCGCGGGCCTCTCAGACGCGGAAAGATCCTGAAGCGCCCGCCACGCTTCCCCTACCAACGGTCCGAGCACGGCCAGCGCACCTCGCCCCCCGTGCAACACCTGGCGCCACGGCGCGTAGGCGGGAACCGTTGTGCCTGTGGGTCGACAGTCGTAACCGAGGCGCAGATACGTGGGTGAGCTGATGTCCGCGAGCACCGTGGATATATCCTCGTCAAACGCGGGAACCAGCGTTCGGACCCCAAGGGCATTCATGGCCGCACAGTCCTCAAGCGCGTGATGGGTCGGCCCCATGTAGCCATACGCGTAGCCGCCGCCATTGCCGACCAGACAGACTGGGAGTCGTGCCATACAGATATCGTTCCGTATCTGCTCGTACGGTCGCGCGTAGCAGAAAGGTGCGATGCTGTAAGCGAAGACCGTGAAGCCTTCCCGAGCCAGCCCTGCGGCCACCCCGATCATGTTCTGCTCGGCGACTCCGGCATTGATAAACCGACCTCCGAAAGCCGTCCTTACTTCCTCGAGCGCCATAAATCCCAGGTCGCCCGTCAAAAAAAAACAATCGTCGCGATTCAACTGCGAAATCATGGTGCTGGCGAAGGCGTTTCTCATGGTGCGCGGCCCCCATCAAGCTCAACGCGAGCAGACTCGTATTGGTCTGTCGACAGGGGCAAGTAGTGCGACTCCACCTTCCCCTCGAAGTGCAGCCCCTTGCCTTTGGTGGTGTTCAGAATCACGACGTTCGGCCGGTCGGGCGCCCTGGCCCCCAGCGACGCCGTGATGGCTCCGCAATCATGACCGTCGACACGGTGCACGCTCGGACCGAAGGCCGCGATGCGGTCGGTCAGGTCGCCGCAGGAGATGACTTCCTGCGTCGTCCCAAACCCCTGCAGCCCATTCTGATCGATCATAATCGTGAGATTTCCGAGGCGATGGTGGACGGCAAAGGTCAGTGCCTCCCAGCAGCTCCCTTCCTGCCACTCCCCGTCTGAACAGAGGCAGTAGATCTGGCGACCCGAGCGCCTGTGTCTCGCCGCGACTGCTAGACCAGCCGCAAGCGACGGGCCGTGGCCAAGGGAGCCGGTTGAGAAATAGAGCCCTGGGATGCCCGAACCACTCGGGTGCCCGGGCAGCGCGGTATCATCGCGCGAGAAGGTTTGCAGGTCGGCATTGGTGAGTTTGCCCATGCTCCATAGCGTGACATAAAGAGCCCCCGCGGAATGCCCTTTGGACAATACGAAGCGGTCGTCTGTCTGCATCACGGCATGGTGCAGCACCATCATTGCGTCGAGACAGGAGAGATTGCCTCCGATATGGCCGCACTTGGACTCATAGTGCATTCTAATGAGGCGGGCCCGTGCGTCAGCAAGCAGGGCACGCAGGGACGCGTCAGCCAATTTACTATCGGTCACAAGGCGAGACTTCCATCTACTGGGCAATTGGCGGTTTGGGTCCGCGTTCTCCGATCACTGACTACGAAAGAGACGCGCCTCACATAAACCTTTGTGCGGAATAGAGGGCGCTTTGTCCAGCGAAAAGGGTTGCCACGGGGTGTCCGGAGGATTCGAAATCATCGCACTGCTTCCGCGATCGCGGAGCAGAATCGCCATGGACGGATAGGTCCACGACCAAGCGGTCCGCAGGGCCGAACCGCGCAGCGCTTCGAACCGGTCGTCCGGAGACAGGTCGGTACCAAGGACCTTGCAGAACTTTTCAATGTCTTGGCTCCAGCGATATGTGCCGACTACATCTCCCGCTACGGCAAAAGCAAACGGAACAAGAAAAACCACAGAGGTCGATGCCGACTGCCGCGAAGCGAGCCACGCTGGCCGCAGCCACCAGACTAAGAACAGTAGCATCAAAACCACGGGCAGGAGGATCGCCAGAAACGCTCGATTGTAATAATAAACACCGAACCAATCGAGTCGTATGATCCAAACCAGGAACACGCCACCCAACACCGCGCTAGTCGCGACACAAAGCAGACGCTTCCATCGCCCCTTTGTTAGCACCGCAACCACCGCCGCAAGCCCCGAAAAAAGTAAAAGGACCTGCGGGTTCTTTAAATAATCAAAAAGACTTCCGGCAAACAAGCCAAGATTGGCGGGATCGCGTGGAGCGATGAAGCCTCCAAAACCAGTGGCCGCGCCCAGCAGAAATAGAAATGATGTCAACACCAACCCGATACGATCAACCTGTCCTCGACACCGAACCGCCAACATGAACGCCCACGCCGCGAGGATTGGCCCGGCCATCAACATTCCTTCGTACGACCTAATCAATGCGAACGCGAGCCCAGGTAGCAATAGACCACGAAGCATCGGCGCTTCCCTTTCGAGGGCAAGCACAGCAACTGAAAGCCAGACGAAGGCAAACATCACGTTCGCTTCGCTATTGATAAAATTGACCCCAAAGCCAAATACAGTGGCAGCAAACCCGATGATCGAAAATAAAATAAATTGCCGCCTAACGATATATAGTGCCAACAAAAATGCCACGGTTGGTACGACTAAAGTTCCGATAGAGTACAGCGCCGCATAGATACTTACTGCATTTACGCCAAGGCGTTGCCCTAATAAAACAGGGGCCTGATAAATCAGCCCGACAAAAGCTCTGTACGAATCCCACTCCAGAAATCGCCCTGGATTGGCGAGAATAGAAAGAAGTATCCAAGCCGTATCAGCATATAATGTTCGCGCCGTAACGACGGCATATGCTGTGGCTCCACTCCAGAGGCCAGCACTCGTAATGAGGGCCAATGATCTGGAAACCGACGATACTCGTGCCGCCTGCGAGTCCAACTTTATTTCACCACTAAAGAAACGATTGACACCAGCCAAAGACTCGAAAAGCGCTTATTCGTTAACCGGAACCCCTCAGAATTCAACTTTGATCCGTCTGTCGGATTCTTAGTGGCGTGATCGGATTCAGAATATGCAAGCTGGCGTAGAGAGTACGCAACCCGGCGCTGCGACTGGAAGTCAAGGACCCTGCTCATGTGCCCAATGTGCTGCCCGCCTCCTGTGGTTCTCCGGGATCTTGTGCGTGGGCCCAACTCCGGATTACCCGCCCATGCTCCATCAGTACCGCGATGCGGCACATCTTCTTTACCAGCCCCTCGGGGTGCGGAGCAAGGACGATGATCGCCGCCTTGTCGGTGAACGCTTGCAGCGGCCGGTTAGCGATCGCGAAGAACGCGGCCTCGCCCACGACGCTGGCTTCGTCCAGCAGCCGGATGTCGGCTTGGATCGAGGCCGATACCGCGTATGTCGGGCGCATGCGCATGCGCGCCGAGTAGGCACGGATGGGTAGTCCGAGGAAACTGCCGAACTCTGTGAACTCGGCGCTCTCGTCCATCCGCGCATCGAACTCAGCCTTGGGCATCTCGAAGAGGTATAGGAAGTTCGACCGCACGGGCGGCTGAAGTGAGGCCAAACGTAGCATCGACGGGAGGGCCGTGGCAAGCCCCGCAAGGGAGCCGACGGGGAGGGACGGGGCGAGGTAGCCGTCTCGGAGGGGGCCGAGGGGGCGTGGGGGGGTTGCCGGGGTATGAGGGCAGCGAGGGGCGCGTCGCTGGCGGGTGGCGACGGTGGAAGGAGGCTACCACTGCACTTCCTGATTGAAGACATACTCGGGTGACGGTTGCGCCAGGGCCTCCCAGTCCGGTCCGAGATCGATCGGTGGGTCGTTCCAGGCCGGCGGTCCGCGGGCCGGAGTTATCCGGGGCGGCTCGGCCGGCTCGCCGATGTGGTTGAGTATCCGCCGCATCGGGGCGGTCTCAGTGATGAAGGCGATGATGCGCACAGTGTCCGCTATCCATTGGATTGCCGCCGTTCTTGTTCAAAGGGCCAGTGTCCGTTCCGGGTCGATTCCGGACCTTGCCGCCACCTTCCGGGCGGTGCTGCAGTGTGGGATAGATAGCCGGTGGCGAGGTGGACGAATCCTAGAAGTTCGTGACGAAATACACTTGGAAACAACGCCCATAGTTGGCCACCGCCGCCTTGGCGGCGGCCAGACTGGACAGGGCATCGGTGACGAGGTGAACGGTGGGGTGCAGGGCCTTGGTCGCCCACGCCAGGATCGATTCGCCTTTGAGGTTGGGCAACGCATCGAGCCGCACATGCCAGGGGTGGCCCTCCTCGCTCAACTCCACCGCAGCGATAAACGGCATCTTGTTCTGCGAGCCGCGCCCTGGCTTGCCGGCGTGCACGCCGCCGAGGTAAGCATCGTCGGCGATCACGACCCCGTGCAACCGGCTCGTGGACTCCCGTTCGGCCATCGCCTCCATGAGCTTGTGCTTGACCCGCCAGGCGGTACGGTAGGACACCCCGAGATGGCGCTTCAGCGACAGCGCCGAGAAGTCGTTCTTGTTCTGCCCGATCAGGTACTCGGCCAGGAACCACTTCGTCAGCGGGAGCTTGGTGGCCTGGAACAGTGTCCCGGACAGCAGGCTAGTTTGTGTGCGGCACTGCGCGCACTGCCAATACTGGCGCCCCTCGACCCAGAAGGTCGAGTGGGCCTGTCCGCCGCAGACCGGACAGACAAACCCCGCGGGCCAGCGCCTGCGCTCCAGCGCCGCCTCACACTGCGCCTCGGTGCCGTAGAGGGCAAAAAACTCCGCCAACGACTGGCCGGGCTGAAACTGGATGGCATTCTGGGGCATCGAGGGTTTCCTCGGCGGGTGGATGCCGCAGATTCTCCTCCCCCAGGCGGCTCAAAACGTGAGCCTGCCTCCGCCGCGCGGCTGCGCACGGCGGCTGGCTGAGGTACGACGCTAATCGCCTCGACTAAATCGGTTTTCCGGGGCCGTTCGTGCCACTTCGGCTCTGTGACATGCCGTATTCGCATTTTCCCGCCCCGCCTCCCTCGGAAGTGGCCACTCACCCAATTGCAAGCGCCAGATAGCGACTCCAGGAGCCTTGCGCGCCACCCGCGTTGGGGCTATCGTCGGCCTAATCTCGTCGTGGGCCAGTTCGTGGGACGGTTGAATTTCCTATCCGTTATCCGTATCCGTATCCCTCTGACAAAAGTCGTCGGTCCGAATCTTTAGCCATTCAGTTGTCGTATGGGGGCTACGCATGATATTTGAGTCCGTTTTGTACAAAACTGAACTTTGGAAAAAAATGACCGCGGGGGGGGCACTGAACAAAAGATCAACCAACCTGGTTCGGGTTGACGGCGCCCTTAAGCAATACAAGCTGGTCCCGAGCCTTGCGAACCTTGACTATGTCGAAGAGTGTGCCAGGTTTTGGAATGCGACTACCAAGACCGTCAGTGCTAGTCGAACTCATGCATATGATCAGCTTATTAAGGCGATATCGACTGAGAAGGAACGATTGCAGAAACTGGACAACGTTGCAACAGAACGGCGCCTCAGGGAGGCGGCTCTGCTGATCGTCAATAAATTCAATGCTGACATTCACGAGCATTACCTTGGTGCCCTGAGGAAAACTTTTGTTTCGCCACCTGAAGGACATACCTACTGCTATAGGCGGTTCAGTGACAACGGTTGGAAATCACACCTGCTCAAGGTCTACAAGGTAGATGGATCAGATATCGGTAGTCACAAAGGAGTTACGCCGACGATCGCAGCACAAGAGCTAAATCGGTTTCCCAATTTCCCGAAAGAGAACTTTCCTCCCTACGATCGACTCATCTGCTTCCCCGTGAACAGTACTACGCTCCATAACCTTGTACACGAAATGCTGCATTGGTGTTGTCACGAGCAGTTCAGAGTGGGCGAGCGATGCAAGGGAGTGAAAGCCGAGGATTTTGAATTCTGTCGTGAGTCAATCACGGAGTATCTTGCGAGATTGGCCCTCCCTGCAGGCAGTCAAGACGCGCAAGGTGGGTATCAACATTACATGAGTAAGATCGAATATATTATCAGTGAGGGTGATGGTCACGTCCCACTTGATGATGTCAAGAAAGCCTACTTCAAGGGAGAGAAAGTGGGCAATTTGTTGGAGCGTATGATTCGGTGTAAGGACTCGGAACTCAACGAGGAACAGAAGCAAGCGGGAAGAATAGCCGCTTTGAACATGACAAAAAATTTCAATGATCCGAATAAGGTAAGTGAGACAATCTCGCTTGGAATAGTAAAAGCGTTTGAACGATGCCAGGATACCGATCGGCACTTTCAGGAACTCTCACCAGCGTGGCGGGAATTCATCCGCAAGAAATAGTCCACCAGTCGCAGCCCTATGCAGTCGATAATCTTAAGTTGCAGATACGAGTTGATGCGAGAGTATCAACTACCAGCAAACTGCTGTTATGAAGCATCGTAGGATGCGGTGAGGCACAAACCGCATCGATCGCGAACGACGCGCCTCGCTCCGCTCGCATTACCGGACCTCACTGCTACTTCGAATGGCTCCGACTTCCGCGCACCGCCGCCCGTGTCTTCGCTTTTTACACTTGTTCACAGGTGCCCGCATCCGGTGGACCGATGCTCGGATCTCCTCGGTTTCCGTGGACTCGCATTGTCAGGCTCGACATGGCCTCGGGCCCCGGGGAGTACCTGCATCGCTCGCCAATTCGCGATACCGGTTGTTGCCTGCCGTACGGACAAACCCGCCGGCACTCTCCCACGATAGCTCTTCGGGGCTCAACACCTTCAAGGTCGGCTTCATCCGTTACCCTTACACCTCGCCTGCTTTCGTGCCTACGCATCTGCACGCCCGATACCGCACGCACAGCAAGGCTCGATACTGGGCTTGTGGCTAGCGATTACCCAGATCGGATTCCCACCCACTACAGTACGTGGCATTGCCGAGCCGCACTGGCCCGGGTGACCCTGGTTCAAGCCCGGGTCACAAGAGCGCCTGGGCTCTGCCATCGGATTTGCAGGTCTTCGGAAGGCATAGAGAGCGACAGCCTCGGGGCGAGGCTGTCAAGCGGCACAAAAAAGGCCCCGTGCGGTTGCCCGCCGGGGCCTCGTGTGCAAATAGACGGTTTAGCCGCTGCCGGCCTGTTCCTCATCCACCGGAATGCCGACTTGCAACGCATCCAGGCCAAACCTCGTCCACAGGACGCCCGCCACGCGGTAGGCGTCCTGTCGACCCGCCAACGCCTCCGTTACCGTCCGAAACTCTTGCTCACGCTGTGGCACACACCGCATCCCACAGGGTCACCTGCAAGCACCGTGCGGTCCTTGCTCTCTACATTCCAGGTGCGGGTGACCGGGGTACGAGAGAGCTCCGTTCCTAGGTGATCGCTGCCGTGGCAGGCGCCGCAGGTGCCTCCCCCCGGCCGTCCGTTCTGTTGCTTGGCCGCGTCTTTGTGGGCCTCTTTCCAGAATCGCCTGTCGTTCACCAGGTGCATCCCGTGGGGGCCGGCCTGAGTACTGGCGGACAATTCGCTGGTGATGTGGCAGGTGCTGCACTCGCTGATCGTTCCAGCGTGACCCTGGAGCTGGTTGGCCGCGACATTGTCGTTGGCATTGGGATTTGCGTTCGGCCAGATCGCGTGAGTGCTGCCGTGGCAGCCCTCGCACATGACCCCACCGTGTCCCTTACCACTACCGTCGTCGTTTCCACTCAACCGGTATAGGGTTTCATTCTCCGCGAACCGCGAGCTGGGCGAGAGGATGGGCAGGGCGTCGCCGCCCGCGTTCGAGTGCTCGGTGGTCGTGTACGCCTGCAACAACCTGATTCCGTCCGGTGCCACGATGGCGTTGGCGGGATGGTTCTTGTTCACCGCGTCACCAGTATGGCAAGACTGGCACTTCGGCTCGCTAGCCCAGGAAACACGCGGCCCCCCGCCGGTGAAGTCGTTGCCCACCTGGGTCATGTTGCCGTGGCAGTCCTGACAGACGATACCGGCCCCGCCCATGGCCCCGCGCAGGCACTGGGTGCGCTTGCCCGGATGGCACTGATAGCAGGTCTGCATGAGGACATCCTGCTGGTCGCCGGGCAAGCGCTGATCCGGCGGGGGCATGTTCGGGAACACCAATTGACCGTCGACCTTCAGATCGCCATGGTGCCCGTGCATCGCCCGCGACATACTGATATTTCCGACCTGATCCGCCTGCGGACCGACCTGGGCCAGGTCCAGCGCGGGCGAATAGTGGCAGCTCGCGCAGACCACATTCCGGGTCGCGTCCAAGGTGCTGCCGTGCTTGGCGTCGTGCAGGCGCAAGATGTTGATCTTGGCCGCGTTCAGCAGCTTCTGCTCAGCCGTTTCGCCCGGAGCGGTTTCGATCATCTCGACGTCGAACGTCGTGCTCGACACCGCGGTTGGCGACACGGCAATGCCGTTGCATTGGTCGGTCTGGATCTCCGGGGGCAGATCGGGGTCCGCACAATCGATCGGGTCGGCATGGCAAAGCTGGCAGTCGGCCTCCGCCGCCACCGGCAGAACCACGTCGGTAGAGGCTACTGGCAAGCCGCCCTGCTTGGCCATCACACGCACCAGCGGATAGGCGTTGTCGCGCCCGCTGTCGTCCACCGGCAGGATCGGGATCCCGTCGGCGCGGAACCAGTTGACGTTGTTGATCACGCCGCCCAGGGGCTGCCCGACCACACCGGGGATGCTGTTGGCCGAACCCAGCAGGTCGGCGAAGAAGCCGGTGTCGCGATCGAAGTGCATCGCCTCCGGCTCGTTGGCGTAGTAGGGGTCGCTGATCCCGGGCATCGCCTGCTGCTCGAAGGCGCAGTCGGACCCGTCAGGCGCCCCATTGCCCAAGGGTCCGGGCAGGCAGTCCGTCAAGAGGGTCGTCTCCGGTGCCGGCAGGCCAAGGTCCTGAAGTACCGCCGCGGGACTCAGCAGCCCGAAAAACAGCGGCTCATAGGTATCGAATCCCTGCGGATTGCCCGTGTCCGGATTGATATCCCAGAAGTTGCCCTTGTACACCTGTAGCCCGGTGGTTGCGCCGACAGGCCAGTTCGCACTGGTGGAGTTGATCGAGTCCGGACCGACCGGGTCGCTGGGGTTGGATGCGGCGGAGTAGGTCACCTGAACCTGGGAGCCGTCCAGGATGGCCGGTGTCCCCCCGCGCTGTATGACCTGGGCGTGCAGGACGTTGAACGGCGGCAGCACGCTGAAGATGCTGTCGTCCTGATCGGCGCAATGCATGCCGAGGTCGTTGGCGCCGAGCACCACGTGCGTACCCTGATCGCGGCCGAGCAGCGCCGTGTTGTCCTCCTGACCCACCGGTTCGGGCAGCACCGGTTCGGGCAGAGCGCCCGAGACTTGAACCGTGGCGGTGCAGGTTGCTGAACCGCGGCTACCGGTGGCCACCAGGGTGGTCGTGAAGGTGCCGGCGTCCGGGTAGCTTACGGCAGGGGCCTCAGTCGTTGCCAAGTTCGGACTGCCGCCCTTGAGAGTCCAGTCAAAACTGCGATTCCTCCCGAGGCGGCCCTGGGTATTATAGTTCCATTCGACCGTCTCGCCAGGGTTGATGGTCGCGTTCTGGGGTGAGATGGTACAGGTCGCCGCCTGGCTCAGGCTGGGCCAAGCCAGCACCGATCCGAGCAGCATCAATCCTGCCGGGACGCGCCAGTCTGGGCGTCCCTTAGGGCTATGAAGAATCATGGATCCACTCCTAAATCTTTGTAGTTGCGAAGGTGCCGAGCAAATACACCGACACCAGCTGGCGCGGGCTGGTCCATGCGCACACATCCTGGAGCTTGCGACAATCGGCCTACCGGCGGCTTTGTCATCAGCTCAAGACGCGGCAGTCAAATGCATCCGAGTTGACGGATTGTGACGGCCTTTTCCAGTCGTAACGCTATGCCAGTGAGGCTTAAGGAAACCTTAAGGACCCCGGCAGATCGGAAAAAATGTGACGCAGATCACACAAATTGGTCAGGATCGCGGCCATCGGGGAGATTCCACCCCTAGTCCCAGCGCCGGCGTCAGGGTTCCGAGTGGGTCGGCGGTTTTAATGACACTTCGACACGCAATCCGAGGCCGTCCTTCCCCTCATGTAGCGAGATGCTGACGCCGCAGAGGTTGCAGATCCGACGCGCGATCGAGAGTCCCAGCCCTGCTCCAGGCACTCTTTCGCATAGACCCCAACTCTCGCATTCAGCTGGTCTCCGGCCCTCCCGTGGGTGACGGACCGCCCTTGCAACGGCCGTGTGCGGTCGCGGTGACGCCCGACGGGAGAATCTATGTCAGCAATTCTGCGCTCCAGGCCATCGCCTCTATCGACCCCGCCTCCGGTATCTTAAGCGAGGTTTCGCCCCGTTCAGGGCATCGGCATGCACGCCAAGCGTCATCCCGCCGCACTGGCACCAACGCCAGCGGTAGGGATCAGGGTATGGGCGATCTCGCCACCGGCCCGCCGCCCGGAGTCCAGGGCCCACTGAATCGACGGGGCTGCTCCGAACTCGCCGCACACCCACAGGTGGTTCGATTGACGCTGCTGGACCGTGCCCGGATAGGGCTGTGGGGGTGTCTGGGCCGGTAAGGCCTGGGGCAGGCGGTAGACCGCCAGCCTCTGCCAGTTCCGCACCTCGTCGCCGAACCAACCTTGCAGGTCACGCCGCAGCGCGGCCTCCAGGATGTCCGGACTATGGTCGGTCCCATGGCAGTTCACGGTCACCAGACTGGTTCCGGCGGGGGCATAGTGCTCCGAGAGGTTGCTGGGGCAGACTAGGCTGTTGACCACTCCCTGGCCTTCACCATTGAGCACCAGATGGGGCCCCTGAAAGGGCGCCTGGTCGGCGGCAAAGTAGAGGCAGGTGGTGCCGCGATGGTTGGTTTGAATCGAGGCCAGGTCGGGTCGACCGAGCAATCGCGCCGCCTCCCGCCCCTCAGTGGCAATCACCAGGGCACGGGCCTGCAGACGCTCCCCGGATTCGAGCACGACCTCGCGGTCCAGCAGGCGCGCCACCCGTGCGCCGGTGCGGATTGCGCCGGGCGGCAGGCGAGCTGCGAGTTGGGCGGGGATCTCGCCCATGCCCCGGGCGGGTAGGGCGGTATCCCCCAGGGCGAAGGCGCGGAAGATGAATTCGAAGGCGCGGGAGGAACAGGCCAACTCGGGTTCGAAGAAGACGCCGCCGAAAAACGGCTTAAAGAAGCGCTCGATCATCAGGTCGGAGAAGCCTAGGGCCCTGAGTCGCTCCAGTGCTGTGGTGTCCGGGCGGGCGTAGAGTTCCGCCAGGTCGCCTCTGAGGCAGCGCCTCCGCAGACTGAGCATACGCAGCTTGTCCCCCAAGGTACCAATGGGCGAGCCCAGCATCTCGGGAAATCGGCCTGGTCTGCGCCACACGTCGGTCACACGCTGGAAGCGCCCGCCTATCCGCACCAGTGCCCCCGGGTCGAAGGGCCTGAGGTCCAGGGCCCCATAGTCGAGCATGCACTGAGCCTCCGGATACCAGGTCTGAAGCACCTGAAACCCGCGGTCGAGCAAGTACCCGTCGCGCCGATCGGTGCGGATACGCCCACCGACGGCGTCGGCTGCCTCCAGAACCAAGGGCGCGACCCCGTTTTCGTGAAGGGTCAGTGCGCAGGCCAGGCCGGACAGACCGGCTCCGATCACGATGACATCGACATGCATGTGGCGATCTCCCTGGGTCGAGTGGCTTTAGGGTCTCCGCGTCGAGCTGTCGGCGTCGTTCGGCCTGGTCTTCCTTCCTCCGTCGCAGGTTATGCAGGCCAGCCTGGTTGGGAGTTGCGGATCGGCGAATTCAGATGGGGCGATGCTCTTATGCGGGATCTTTATCGTTGGTCAAAAGCTAGAAATATGCGAGTAAAGACCGAGCAAACGATAGTGTCATCTGGCCGGGCAGTGCTTGCTTCGCTTACCTGAGGTGATGGTGACGGAACACCAGCCAAGGGCCTCACGCAAGTTTCGCCAAATAACTTTTATGCACACATTATCTTGACAATGTCTGGACATGGTTTAAGCTGATAACAACCTAGCAGATCGCTAGGGTTTAACCAACTCATAGACAGGTGCCACCATGACTGACGAAATCCTCGAGTCCTACTGCCTCGACAGCCGCGTCCACGCCCTGATCAACAACCCCATCACCGAAGGCATCGACGAAGGCTAGCGTCGTGCCGGGGCCCACAGGCCCCGCGATCACAGCCAATCCCGCACTCACTTCAACGGGAAGATCGGCAAGACTGGGCGCTTTCGGCACCAGTCTTTTTTTTGCCATGTTTGCCGAGAGTACACTGGCGCCTGCACACCCTGCCGCATCGCGGTCCCCCACAGGCACCCTGGATCTCAAGACACCATCCCACTATGGACAAAGCGAACGCGCGCCCCTCGAAACCGACGTATCGCATCGGGGCCGTGGCACGGCTGACGGGGATAACTCCGGACACCCTGCGGATCTGGGAGCGGCGCTACGGTGTCGTGAGCCCGTCGCGCTCGGGTGCCTCAACCCGCCTGTATAGTCCCGAGGATCTCGATCGCCTTACGCTGATCAAGCGCCTGGTGGACAGCGGCGATGCGATCGGGAGCGTCGCTGGTTTGGACCTGGGCCAACTGCACGAACGCACGCAAGGCGTGCCCAGTTCCTTCGCCGTGGCGGCGGGTCCGGCTAGACCCTGGCGGGTCTTGGTGTTTGGCCCGACCCTCCCGGATCGCCTCTCGGGTACGGCAGGACAGCCGGCCGGCCCCGAGCTCGCCGTGGTTGGGGGCTATCGCGAGCGAGGCGCCTTCCTTGCAGAGGCCCCGAGTCTCAGTGCGGACTTGGTCGTGTTCGAGTACACGACCATCCAGCCCGAACACATCAGGGAGATAGGCACCCTATTGGCGCGCTCCGGCGCCGCCCGGGCCCTGGTGGTTTACGCCTTCGCGACCCGAGCAACCTTGGAACGTCTGGAATCGCCGCGCATCACCCCCCTGCGCGGACCCATGGACCAGGCACTACTGCGCCGCTGGGTCTTGACCCTGAATGGGCGTCCCCTCCCCGGTGCTGCCCCGACCCCAGACCCTGACATCGATGTCTCCCGCCCGCCTCCCCCGCGACGCTTCGACGCCTCGGCACTGGCCAGGATCGCGGCGGCGGCCGTCTCAGTGCGTTGTGAATGCCCGCACCACCTCACCGATCTGATCGCCAGCCTGAGCGCCTTCGAGACCTATAGCCAGGAGTGCGAGATCCGCAACGCTGAGGACGCGGCCCTGCATGCCCTGCTCCACGCTGCATCAGCCCAGGCCCGCTCCCTGATCGAGGCGGCGCTCGCCCGTGTCATCGAGATTGATCAGATCGAACTGTGACGTTGCGACCCCGGGGGTTGGTTAGAATGGCATCGCCACGTTCAACCCACCGCCATAGGGTCCGGAGGTGTCCGAGAAGCTTCGGAACACCTCTGCGCGTGTGACGGTCTGGGATCTTCTCTTTTGCCTCACGCACGGAAAGTCAAAAGGGGAGATCCGGATTCCATATCCGGATTAGCGTTGAGGCTGCAAGATCTGCATGTCGTTCGCGCCCTCATAGGCGGTGTCGTGCAAGCATATCTGTGATCACAGGAGCCGCAAGACCCGCGCCAGGCGCCTTCCAGACTCCGGCCCCTCGCCGCGCTCGACCTCGATGCGGACCCGCTCCCCGGGGGCTCGGTCAAGTAAGGCCAAGCGCAGGTCGGGGATGTCGGCTACCGGCTCACCGCCGATGGAGACGATGCGGTCCCCCGGTCGCAGACCGGCCCTCGCCGCGGGGGTTGAGGTACCGACCTGGTCGACGGTCACACCGGCCTCCCCCCTCGCAAGGCGCATCCCGGTGCTGCCGGGCGGAGTGAGTTCGATATCGCGCTCGGCGAGCAGCACATCGAACCGGCCCTCTGTATACCGCTCCGGGGACCCGGAGACGACCACCGCCGGCTCCTCGCCGAGCATCCGCCCCAGGCGCCCGGGGATGGCGTCGGGGTAGGCGACATGCCCGTCGCCGGCCAGGATGACCAGGGTGCGATCAGGATTGGCCGTTACGTAGTCCCGGGCGACCCGGGCCATGTGTTCGTCCCAGAGCACCTGTGCCTCGGCGAAGCGCTGCAACCCCTCTGGCGAGGCGTGGCCATGCATCTCGAAAACGGGTCGCAGGCGCTCCAGGTAGGCCGCGTCCGGCGTCGCCAAATCTGACGGCATCAGGGAGCGCTCATCCGAGTCGAGCCCGGCGATACCGACCCGTGACACCCGCCGCGAAAGCTCTGCAGGGGCGTTCAAAGCGACCAAGGGCAGGCGATGCTCACGAGCGTAGCTGAGAATGTCGCGGTAGAGGCGAAAATCGTACCTCCAGCGCTCGTAATACTCCGTCTCCCTCAAGAGGCGGCGCTCGTCGATTTCCCCCGCCACATAGGCATCCAGGTGGCGCTGGAAGGGCTCCTGGAAGAACTCCATGCCGACCGCGACCGGGACCCCCCGTTCGTGCAGCCCGCGGATGACGGCGAGTTGGTTCAGGTGGTGATCGAGCCGATCGTGGCTCTCGCCCACCAGGATCAGGCGCCGTCCCGCGAGGGCGTCCAGGGCCTTGCCGAGGGCGACGGGGTCATCGGCGTCGGTTGGAGACGGGGGCGCCATCAGCCGGCAAGGCGATGCCCGCGGGGACTTTGCGGTCGGTCATGGTGACAAGCGGGACCTGACTACACGCGGCGATCAGGCTGGCCGAGACGAAGCCGAAGGCGGCGCCTAGGCCGAGGAGGTTGCTGCGCGATGCGTGCATGGGCTGCGGTTCTCCGAGTGTCGGACCGGCGGGGACAGCGGAATCGGGCGCCCGGCGCTCCAGGCGGCATTTGTATGGACATGGCGACAGAGGCGTCTCCTTTCCAATGGTCAGAACGGATAGACCCCATCGTCAACGCCGATGATTCGCCACCGCAGGATGTCTCCGCCGGGCCAGCAGCACGGGGCAGGCTCGGCCCTCAAACCAGGGCGCGGCGCAACGCCTCGGCGGCGGCGCGGATGGCGGTGAGACGCTCGGGGTCCAGGCGCTCCAGACTGCGCCATTGGAGGGCGGTACGCGGATGCTTGGCGAAGCGCGCGCGATGCCGGTCCAGGAAGTCCCAATAGAGCGTGGTGAAGGGACAGGCCCGTTCGCCCAGCGCCTGCGTGGGGTCATACCGGCAACCATCGCAATAGTTGCTCATGCGCCGAATATAGGCACCGCTTGCCGCATAAGGCTTGGAGGCGAGCAGCCCCCCGTCCGCGTACTGGCTCATCCCAAGGGTGTTCGGGGCTTCGACCCACTCCACCGCATCCACGAACATGGCCAGGTACCAGGCGTGCACCTGCCGCGGCTCGACCCCAAGGAGCAGGGCGAACAGGCCGGTGACCATCAGGCGCTGGATGTGGTGCGCGTAACCGTATTCCAGCACCTGGCCGATGGCGGCGCGCAGGCAGGCGTAGTCCGTCTCGCCGGTCCAGTAGAAGGCAGGCAGGGGCTGATGGGCATCCAGGGCGTTGCGCTCCAGGTACGCCGGCCCCTCCAGCCAATAGACTCCGCGCACATACTCCCGCCAGCCCAGGATCTGGCGCACGAACCCCTCTACGGAAGCCAGCGGGGCCTCGCCTCGTTCCAGCGCCCCGACCGCCGCAGCGATGGCGGTGCGCGGGTCCAGAAGCTTGAGGTTCATCGCAGTCGATAGCCGGGCGTGATACAGGAAGGGCTGGCCGGTCCAAAGGGCATCCTGGTAGGGGCCGAACAGGGCTAGCCGATGGCGGATGAAATCCGCTTGCGCGGCCTGGGCCTGCTCGGCATTCACGGGCCAGTCGAAGCGCGCGAGCCCGCCCGGGGCGTCAGGGAACCGCGCCCGGACCAGGTCCATCACGTCCAGCGTGATAGCGTCCGGTGCAAAGCCGAGCGGCGGCGGCACCAGGCCGGGCCCCTTGCGCCCGAGGGGCTTGCGGTTCTCGGCATCCAGATTCCAGCGCCCGCCGACCGGCTGATCGCCCGCCATCAGCACGCGCTCGCGCTTGCGTAGGCGACGGTAGAAATGCTCCTGCACCAGCGACTTGCGCTCAGCCGCCCAGGTCTCGAAGTCCGGCGTGGGGCAAATGAAGTGGGCATCCTCGGAGACCTCCAGGGGCAACCCCGCGTCGGAGCAGGCCCGTTGCAGCTGCGCGAGGACCCGGTGCTCGCCAGGTTGGGTCACGATGACTCGTGCTGGCTTGAGGACCGCCAAGTCCGCCGTGAGCCCGGCCTCCAGGGTCAGGTCCGCCTCCCGATCCAGGGCCCGATAGCGCACCGAAATACCCTGCGAGCGGAGATGGTTCCGGAAGTGGCGCATCGCCGACAGGAAGAGCACGGTACGCGCCTTGTGGGAAGGGACATGGGTTGCCTCGCTGGCCGCCTCGCACATCCAGACCTTGTCCCGCGCCGGGTCCAGATCCGCGAGGACGGACGCGGTGCGGTCGAGCTGGTCCCCAAGGACCAGGATCAGGCGGCGGCAGGGCGAAGCAGGCACGGCAGCATGTCCATGGCAGGGTTGGCGAAGGGGAGAAACCTGAGGGCCCAGAGCCGCGCCTGCAACCAGGGGATCATCGGGGTCCGGTGCGCTGCCCCGGGACAGCCCCTTTCAGTCCGCCGCTGGCGGGTGGCGGCCAGACCGTTCCCGCGCCTCGGCGCGCCGGGCGATCTCGCGGGTCAGGCCCTGGAAGATGACCAGGTGGGCGGGCTCCATGGACAGCCAGTACATCAGGCCCCAGACCCCGGCGGGGTGCCAGTAGGCGGTTGCGGTGATACGGGTGCGGCCCCCGGGCAGGGGCTCGATCTCGAACTCCAGGACCCCTGCCCCCGGGGCGCGCATGCCGAAGGACAGGGTCAGGCGGCGCTCCGGCTCCACCCCGATCACCTCCCAGGAGTCGATCGTGTCGCCCACCCGCACGTCGGTCGGATCGCGACGGCCGCGGCTGAGCCCCCGACCGCCCAGGGCCCAGTCCATCGTCTCGCGCAGGGTCCAGAGGGCGTTGAGGTAGTAGTAGCGGTTGGCCCCGCCGATGGCCGCAACCACCGCCCACACGGCCGCCGGCGTCGCCTGGGCGATGGCACTGCCACCTGCCCGCTTGGCGTAGTAGGCGTAATCGATCCGACCCTTGCGCATATTGAAGGCCCCCTCGGTCCAGCGTGCCTGGACCTGTGCGTTGCGTTCTGCGGCAAAGGCCGCCTCCACGGACTCCCTGAACCCGAGCAACCGCTGGGGCACCAGGCGCCGCAGCGGCTCCGCATCCGCCGTGAAGTCGTGCTTGAGCCCCTCGATCAGGGCGCGGGCGACGTTGGTCGGTACCGAGGTGATCAGACGCAGCCAATAGGACGATAGGCGGGGTGTGAGCACCGGCACCGGGATGATCCAGGGCGGACGCCGCCCGGCGGCCTCGGCCAGGACCCGCATCATGGCCGCGTAGGTCAGGGTCTCGGGCCCCGCAGCATCGTAGACGCCGCCGGCGGCCTCGGGCAGCGCCGGGGCCCGAACCAGGTATTCCAGCAGGTTGTCCAGGGCGATGGGCGGCGACTTGGCCATCACCCAGCGCGGCGTGACCATGACCGGCAGGTGATAGACCAGGTCGCGCATCACCTCGAAGGCGGCGGAGCCCGGGCCGACGATGATCCCGGCGCGGATCTCGGTGACCGGGACCTTGCCCCGGCGCAACACCTCGCCGGTCTCCCGGCGGGAGACGATGTGCTCTGAATCGGCGTCTTTGGGGACCAGGCCGCCCAGGTAGCAGATACGCTCCACGCCGGCCCTGGCCGCCGCGGCGGCGAAGTTGGCCGCGGCCCGCAGGTCCAATTGGCCGAAGTCGCGGCCTGCGCCCATGGAGTGGACCAGGTAGTAGGCGATCCCGACGCCCGCCAAGGCGGAAGGCAGGGTCGCGGGGTCCAGGGCATCCGCCGCTACGACCTCGACGCCGCGCCAGCCCCGCGCCTCCAGCACCTGGGGCTGGCGGGAGGAGACTCGCACCGGCACCCCCGCCGCCAGGAGCCTGGGGACCAGGTGGGTGCCGATGTAGCCGCTGGCCCCGAAGACGAGGCGGGGGCGGGACTGGGGGCGGTCGGTCATGGTGCGGGGCAATCTCCAAACAGCGCGGCGGCAATGGCGTCGGAGTGTACTGCACCCGTAGCGCCCTTCGTGTCCCCCCATTTGGCGCCGTTCTTGTTGTTCGCCGTCGAACGTGGCCCGGGAATCGCTGCCGCCTCGCTTCCCGCCGTCACCGACAGATAACCTTGCCCCCAACCCGCGCGCTGTTCAACGACTTGATGGTGCGCCGGCACAAAGCCCCGCGCCCGCGCCCGCGCTCAGCGCGCAGTGGCCGCCCCTGCGTCATCCACGGGTGTGCGCGGACCTGACGCAACAGGGGCCAAATCGGGCGCCGCGTGGAACGCGGCCAATAGCAGGGTCGTCAGGTCGTGCATGCCGCCAAGCGTGGGCCGCTGCGGCTCGAGCCCGGGACGAAACCCCAGCGCGACGAAGCGCGCCAGCAGCTCCGGGTCGCGCGTGATGATGTGCACCGGCACCTCCCAGCTTGCGCCTTCGCCGCTGACGCTGGACGCCGGCTGGTGGTCGCCGACCCACAGCATCACCGACTCGCGCGGCTCGGGGCGCTGCAGGTAGCTGCCGAGCCAGCGGTAGGTGTATTCGAACATGCCGACGTAGTTCGGCAGCATGTCCATCCAGTCGACGAACGAGACCAGCAGGCGCTGCGATTCCTCGGCGCCGTAGGGATCGTCCGTGACCAGCCGGTCCCAGTCCGGCTGGTAGGGCGGTACCGGGCCGAACGGCAGATGGCTCGTGATCGTCGGGAAGAACAGGAAGCGTGGCGGGGCATCCGGTCCGCGCGGATGCAACTGGTCGAAGCGCGCGAGGGTGAACTGGTCGGGGATTTTCCAATAGCCCAGGGGCGGCCCGCGGTAGTCGAGGTCGCGGCCGTCGACGAACAGGTCGAAGCCGTAGTACGCCCGCTCGGCCCAGTCCCAGCTCAGTGCCGGATACAGGCCCACGCTCTGGTAGCCGGCGCGGCCAAACACCGTCGTCAGGGTCGGCCGGTCGGTGGTCAGCAGCAGGTCGTGACGCAGAGGGTCCGTCAGGTCGATGCCCGACAGCAGGGACAGGTGCGAAAGCTCCGAGGCCCCGGCAAAGGTTGCTGCCCGGACGAAGGCGGACGCCACCAATCGACCGCTCGCCGCGATGTCCCGCGCCAGCTGCTCGCGCGCCGGGACCAGCTTAGGCCCGACACGCGGGTGATCGAAGGCCATCGCGCCGTACGACTCGAGGAACATCAGCGTGAAGTCGCGGCCGCCCAGCGCACCCAGGGCGATCTCCGGCGGCTCGGCAACCGCCGTCTCCATCGCAGCCGATGGTGGCACGACCTTGTCCAGCCGGCCGGGCAGGAAGGCAGTCGCCAGCAGCACGGCCTGGCGCGCGTAGGTGGGTGTCACGGGCTTGGTCACCAGGTGCCAGGTGACCTGAGGCGCTGTGCCGGCCAGGTGGGCGATGACCGCGATCACCGCGAGCAGCGTCACGGCCCAGGTCCAGCTGGCGCGTAGCGCATAGGGCGCGGCGTCTCGCGCCACGGTGCCTAGCGCCCAGCGGATGGCGAGGTAGAGGGCGCCGAACACCGCGGCCAACGTGGCCACCGCGAGCACGCTCACCCACCACGGATAGTCGCGCGCCGAGACCCAAAGGAAGGTCGGGATCTGCTTGCCGTCCCAGTACAGGTTGACGGGGCGGCCGAACAGCGAGGGGACGGTCACGTCGAGATAGCGACCGACCACCATGCCCAGATACCCGAGGCTGAGCCACCCCAGCGCACGGTTCGACAGACCGCCGCGCCAGGCAACGGCGCCCAACAGCAGCACCCAGAGCGTGACGAACTCCGGTGCGAGCCGATGGTCGGGCAGCACGGCCGGCGTCGGCCACCAGTTGCGCAGGCTGAGCAGGGTGTTCAGCAGCACCAGGGCAAGCAGGACCAGCAGCACGCGCCGAACGTTGGCGGAGGTGGTGCGCGTCGGCGCGGGGGTCGATGCGGCGATCACTGGGGTAGGCGCTTGGGCGCAGCCGTGGTCACCGCGGCCAATCGCCCGCTGGCGATGTAGCCCATGCCGAACTGCGTCGGCGTAAAACTCCAGTCGGACAGCAGCGGCGCGATGCGATCCCAAGGTGAGCGCAACCCGCCGGGTGCGCCGTTATAGCCGTAGTTCTTGAGATAGACCCACGCATTCAGTGGCACCAGCCAGGCAGGGAAGTACTTGACGCCGGCAATGGCCACGCGTGCTCCGGGTCGCGCGCAGGCGAGCACGCGCGGCAGGGCGAGGGGCGAACGCAGGATGTCGTGGGTGTAGTGGAACAGTAGCGCATCGACCGGCTGCGACAGCGCGACCTCCTGCGCGGCAGATTCGATCAGCGTGACGTTGTCCCAGCCGGCGTGGGCCGCACGATCACGTGCCTGCGCCAGCATCTCGGCGCTGTGATCGAAGCCGAAGACATGGCCGCCGGCACCCACCAGATCGAGCAGCAGCGGCAGGCTCAGCCCGGTGCCGCAGGCCACGTCGAGTACGCGCTCGCCAGGCTGGAGGTCGAGGGCCGCGATGGTGCGTTCGCGGATGGTCCAGGTGGGTCCACAGGTGTCGTCATACCCGACCGCGCGGCGACGGTACTTGGCGAGCGAACGTTGGCGCGTCTGCGCGTCGCCGGCTGCCGCCCGGGTCTTAAGAGCGGCCATCAGTAGCGACGGCCCCGCCGCTGCCCGCGGCTTTGCTGGGTCCGCTTTGCTTGGCCCAGCCGACGACCGGTGGTTGCCCCGCCATTTTGAGAAGTTATGGTCATCGTCAGGTTGCGCCTAGGTGGGACAGACCATGGAGTATCCCACGACCGCGTAAGTTCCTCTGGGTCGTATTCCGGCACTTGATCGACATAGGGCGCCGGCCATCCGAGCAGTGCGCTAGCCTGTTCGGCACGGCTGCGTAGGTCGTCCCAGTCGCATGCACCCAAGTGCACGATGCCGTAACGGTGGCTGCCGGTCCACTTGAAGTCGCGGGCCAGGGACTGGCCGCGCTTCGGGAAGCTGAACATCAGCCCGTCGGGAAAGTGCTGCGCAAAGGCGGCGGCCTTTGCAGCCTGCGGCGCGGCCGGCACGTCGTCCGCCGCAAAGGCGCGATAGACGAGGCTCGCCGCCACGCCGGCCGTCGCATCCTTGCGCGGGACTTGCAGCGGGTCCTCGCCCAACGCCAGTGCGACGCTCATGCCGTGCGGATCGACGCCGAGCACGCGGCGATACAGATCCCCGAACTGTGACGCCAGGCGCGGATTGCACTCGATCACGCTCAGTCGGTCAGTGTCTGGATCGTGGAAGAACTCCAGGTTGAACATGCCGTGCCGGTAGCCGATCGCGCCGAGAAAGCGCCGTGCGACGTCCAGCGCACGCCGCTGCACGGCCGGGGCGAGTCGGCTCGGGTACTCCCAGCGCATGAAGGCCTGGGTGCCCGGCACCGTCACGGCATCGATCACCCCCAGCGGGTGCACCTCGCCGTCCTGCATCCAGCCATCGAGGTTGTACTGCGCCACGTGCAGCGGCACCGGCTCCTCGATCATCATTCGGTGCGCGCTGCCGGCCTCGGGCAGGCGCACCCGGCAGACGCGCTCGAACGGCTCGACGAGGCGCCGGATCACCCACAGTTCGCGCCGACCGAACCGTAGGTGCTGGTGCAGTTCCGCACGGCGCGCCACGCGACGCGCCAGCACGGAAAACGCCGCCTTCACCGGCTTCACGTAGGCAGGGTAGGGCAGGCCGTGCGGAATCGGTTCGCCATAACGGGTTTCGAGTTCGGCAAAGCCGAGGTTGGCCTCTGGCGCGACCTCCTGCAGGACGCGTCGCGCATGCAGCTTGTGCTGGGCGGCGAGGATGCTCTCCGGTGATGTCCCCGGCAGATGCAGCCGCTCCGCGACCAGGGATGCGGCCAGGGCGCCAAACTGCTCGTGGTGCGACAGAACGGCACGCCACCCGCGGCGGCGGCCGCGGGCGGCCTGCCGGTCGGCAAACCGTTCGAGATCGAACCCGATCAACGATGCATTACTGGGAAAGGTGAACAGATCGAAGCCGGCGCCATCGAAACGCGCCACGCCCGCCGCCTGCAGCCGAGAGAGTGCCTGCAGGTCCCAGTCATAGGCGAATAGCCAGCCGGCGCGGCGCGTGTGGGCAGTCATCGAGGCGTCCTGTGGGTTGGCTACCTGGTGGCGCCGACGCGAGCGCGCCTGTGCGTCGCGGGCGAAGGCGGGTGATGGGCGGGCAGCAATGGCGAGGGACAGTTCGCAGCGCATGCCGACGAATTTGCTCGCCTCGTCCGATTGGGGGCCGTGGATTGACACGACGGCGACAGGCGCTGAACGGATAAGAAATCCAATCGTCTCAGGACGATGCGCGCCGAAGGTTAGCTGGCGGTCGGGCAGGGGTCAAGCCTGCGCGGGTCAGAGTCGATGCCTCGCGTGCACGTAACCGAAGGCATTGAGGCGAGCAATTGGCCAAGCGTGTAGGCAGGGATTTCGGGTCTCCAACTCGGGCCATGGGCGGGATATGGCGGCACCGCTGGCAAACCAGGCGGCAAACCGAGAACACGAACCGCGTCCTATAGCCTGTGGCGTTCCCAGCTTACTCAAAGCCCTGGTTGTCGCTGGTTGTCGGCCTCTTTATATCGGATCGCTCGAACCCAACCTAGCCGGCAGTTTCAAGCAACGGCCAGAGGGAGCCCATGGAGACCATCAGTATCGAACTGCGAGGTGCAGAGATCGACCGCATTGAATTCGCGGACGGCGTCATGCGCCTGCACTTCCCCCGCGTCCACATCGTAAAGACCATGACCGGCTCCAAGGAGCGGACTCTCTGGTGGCAGGCCGGGACCCTGGTCGTCGAGGGGGCCGAACTCCTCGCCCCTCTGCCCTACGCCCCAGTGGTCTGCAGCGGAGGCGACATCGACGAGAATATCTACACCTATCGCGACATGATCCCCGTGCCCCTAAATGGTCGCGGCCGGGTCGCGTGCGACCTCAGGCTGGTGGACAGCGAGGTGCGCGTCAACGTCCGGGGCGAGACCATCCGCTTGGATATGGAGGGCGTTGCGAAATATATCGAGCATATCCGACAAGGTGCAGAGTAGGCGGCCCTCCCAGAGCACCAGCTCACCTGGACTCAGGCCGTCAGTCCAGGCCTGCTAGCAGGTTGTCGATTTCTTCGGGCGAGACCGGCTTGAGCAGGTACCGATCGAAGCCGGCCGCCCTGGCCGTCTCCCGGTCGCTGTCCTGGCCGAATCCGCTGAGCGCCACCACGACCGGCCGGCACATCCAGCCCGGCGGCCTGGATGGCCGCGACCACCTGGTAGCCATCCATGTCCGGCATGCCGATATCCAGGAACACCAAGTCTGGCCGGTACGCCCGTATGGCAGCGACGACCCCGCGCCCCTCATGCAGCGCCATGACCTCATGCCCCAGGGTCTCCAACAGGACCTTGAAGGACTCGATCACGTCTGGATTGTCGTCCACGATGAGCAGGCGGCGCCCCCGATGCGCCACCTGGGCAGTTGCGCCGACCGCGGCCTCGGCCGGTGTCGTGCATGACTCGGCCGTACCGTAGATCGGCAAGCGCACCACGAACTCGCTGCCCCGGCCAGGTCCCTCGCTGCGTGCCGTCAGGACGCCGCCGTGCTGTTCCACCAGCCGCTGGGCCAGGTTCAGTCCAATACCCAGACCGTCAGGACCCAGGGCATTGCGTTGCGCGCTGCTGCCTCTGGAGAAGATGTCGAACAGGCCGTCCAGATTCTCGGCACGGATGCCTACGCCGTCGTCTCTGACCCGGACCACTGCGTCTGGGGCCTCTTCCGTCAAGGTCACCCAGATGTGGCCGCCCTCCGGGGTGTAGTCCACCGCATTGCGCAAGAGATTCGTGAAGATCTGGGACAGCCGCAGCGGGTCGCTCATCACAATGATGGGTGCCTCGGCCAGGTGGGTCTTCAGGGTATGCCGGGCGGAATTGATCTGGTGGGCCACGCCCTGCAGTGCCTCCCGAAGCGCGTCCTGCAATGCCACCGGTCGTTTGTGCAGCTCGATGCCACCGTGGGTGATACGCGACACATCCAGCAGGTCGCTGACCAGCAGCTCCAACTGCTTGGCCTGGCGCCCGATCAGGTCCGTGGCCCAGCGGACCTTTTCAGGCAATGCCTCCTGTCGGGTGAGCACCTCGGCCGCGTTGCGAATCGGTGCCAGGGGGTTGCGCAGCTCGTGCGCCAGCATCGCCAGGAACTCGGTCTTGCGCCGGTCGGCATCCATCAGGGCGTGCTGCGTTCGCTTGCGTTCGGTGACGTCCATGACGACGGCGACACCACCCATGACCTCGCCGTGCCGATCCAAGATTGGGGCGCCGGAGATCTCTGCCAGCCAGCGCCGCCCGTCCGGCAATGCTACCTCCAGCTCCCTGGGAGGGACAGGGGCTCGCTCGGCGACGGCTCTCTGCATGGGGAGCTCGGATTCGCGAAGCTCCCGGCTGTGACTGAAATACCGGGTCCTCCGACCGGGGGCATCGGGATTGGGCGCCGAGGCAGACAGGTTCTCCCCGGGCTGCGCCGCGAACAGGGCCAGGAGCGCGGGATTCCCGTCGATGGTCTGGCAGAGGGCGTCGTGGGAGACGGCGACGCCCACCGGCAGGGCGTCCATCACCGCGCGCAGGCGTTGCTGCGTGACAAACAGCTCCGCGTCTTCGCGCATGCGGTCGGTGACCTCCTGGATGTACCCATACCACAGGATGCTTCCGTCGGGCTCGCGCGCCGGCATGGAATGGCCTTCTATCCAGATCTCACCCTTGCTCGGGTGCCGATAGCGCCAGGTGGCTCGCCAGGGCGTCATGGTACGGGCCGACTCATGGATCGACGCCTCAACGTGCCCGGCATCGTCGGCGTGGATGCGATTGCGGATCGGACCGAAATCCTGGGCCACGTCCTCGGGTTTGACCCCGCATAACGCCTCGATGGCCGGGCTGGCATAGGGCATGCAGGCGTTGCCGTCCGCGCCCTGGCGGTAGGAACAGATCACGCCCGGCACCGTGGCCGCGACCTTGGTAAAGCGGTCCTGCAGTACGATGCGCTCGCGCAGTGCGGCCTCGGCCTGCGTGCGCTCGGTGATGTTGCGGGCAATGGTGCATGCGGCAACGACCAGACCGCCACCATTGCGGATGGGGGCGACGCTGACCGATAGCTGAACCCGGCTACCGTCCTTGCGCAGACCTTCGCTTTGGTTGGGCCCCACCCGGCGTCCGGCGCGGACCTCCTGCAGGACGTGCTCGGCCTCGCCCGGGGTACGCCCGAGGAAGAGCGGGTCCAGCGATCCGCCGAGCATCTCTCGGGCCACGTACCCGTAGGTCGCTTCTGCCCCCGGATTCCAGCTCGTGATGCTGCCGTCCAGTGCCATGCCGATGATGGCCTCCTCGGAGGCGTCGACGATGCTCGCCAGCTTCGCGTGTTCCTCGTCGCGCAGCTTGATGGCCGTCACGTCGGCGAACGTGACGACGGTGCCCTCGATGTGATTGTCACGGGTGCGGTAGGGCTGCACCCGGCGCAGGTACCAGTCGCCCGTTTCGGTCATGACCTCGCGCTCTACAGGGCGCAGATCCTCGATGACACGGCGGCAGTCCCCATCCAGGGTATCGTCGACATATTTGTGGGCAATGTCCGCCACCGGCCGGCCCAGGTCCGCCGGGATCAGGTGCATCAGCTTGGTGATGGCCGCGGTGAAGCGTTTGATGCGCCGCTCGGCGTCAAGGAACAGGGTCGCGATGTTGGTGCTGGCCAGCAGATTGCTCAGGTCGTTGTTGACGGCCTCCACCTCCACGACCTTGTGCTGGAGCTGGCTGTTGACCGTCGTGAGCTCCTCGTTCATGGACATGACCTCTTCGTTCGAGGCCTTGAGCTCTTCGTTGGCGGTTTCGAGCGCCTCGATGGTGCTCTGCAGTTCCTCCCGAGTGGTCTTGAGCTCGTCTTCGAGTTGGCTGACCATCTCCGCCTCGGGCCCCGGAGCCAGGTCGGACTCCGGGGCCAACCGCGCTTCCTCCGGCTCCGGGTGGAACGAGACGAGCAAGAGGCCCGCCACCAACGGGGGCCGTTCCAGGGGGGTCACGGTGATGGTGATCGGCAGCACGGTCTCGCCGCGCTTGACCCTGGCGCCCCGCACGATCGCCTGGTGGCCTTCCCCAGCGGCCAGATGCAGGGCCGCCCTGGTCTTCAAGCGCAGTTCGCTGCGGGTCATGGCCAGCAGGTCGTCGGTCAGCTCTCCCGGCGGATGGCTCAGGTAGTCCGAGGTGTCTCCGTAGACGTACAGCACCTGGTTGCGCCTCGTCACCAGCACCGAGGCCGGGGCGAATGTCTCCACCAGGGCCTGCTGGGCCATATCCGCGAGGCTCGGCTCCCGCCGGCCCAAACCCCGAGCGAGGAAGCGCGGGACGCTCCGCTCCGCGACGGCCGCCCAGGCCTCGGTCTCGCGGAAAAAGCTGGTGACCCCGATGAACAGGTCCTTGGACAGGGTGCGTACCTCCTCATCGTCTTCCCGCAGCAGGTCGAGATAGCGCCCGAAGTGCTCCCGGCCCGTGATCCCGACGCGCCGATCGATGCGGCGTACCACGGTGCCCTTCTTGTAGCAGCGAAAATCGTGCCCCGTCTTGGCCGACAGTAGTGCCAGGATGCCGGCCAGCGGATCCTGGCCCGGCGCAAGGTTCGTTCCGACGCTGGCCGTATGTCCGTCCGTGGTGTGCCGGACATAGCGGAGCATCACCTCGGGCATCTGCTGCAAGGGCAAGACCGCGTCTGCATGTCCTGTGGACATCGCGCTGCGGGGCATTCCGTCGTATTGGGCGGTCTGCGGATCCTGTACCAGGACCAAGCCGCCATGGGCCTTCAGCTCCCGAAGCCCGAGTGAGCCGTCGCTGCCGGTGCCGCTCAGGATCAGGCCGATCGCCTGGTCCTGCCGATCTGCGGCCAGGGAGACCAAGAACCGGTCGATGGGCATGCGGGCCCCGCGAGCCTCCGAGGGCCGCTTCAGCAGCAGGACGCCGTCACTGATGGTCATATCGCTGTTGGGCGGGATGACGTAGACACTGTTCGGCTCCACGCTCATGCCGTTCTCCACCTGCACGACCCGCAGGGCGGTGAACTTGGCGAGCAACTCGGCAAGCAGGCTGTGATGGGTGGCGTCCAGGTGCTGGATCACCACAAAGCCCATGCCCGTGTCCGCGGGCATGGCCTCGAACAGCACGCGTAGCGCCTCGAGCCCCCCGGCGGAGGCCCCGATGCCCACGATGGGGCAGCGCCCCTTCGCCGGGGTTAGGCGCGGCGGCTTGCCATCGGCGCGGGTGAGGGAGTCGCCGGCGGGCCCCGCAAGATTTCCTGCCATCACCATCAAACTCCGGACTATTGGTCACCCCGCTGAGGGGGGCCGAGTGACTGCCCCGCCTTCCCCAGGGTTCGGCCGGGCCGCGCTGCGCCGCAGGGCCAGGCAGATCCGCGGCGACCGCCGAAGGCTAGGGCCGTGCCCTGTCAGGGTCAAGATGGGGTGCTGCCGACCGAACGATGGGCGACGACAATATAACTTCAAGCACTGCCTTCCTGCCCGCTGGCGTCTCCCTCGGGTCGTTGGTCGGCGAGCCCGTCGCCGTGTCGTGGAGCAGCAGGTCGGTGTAGGGCCAAATGATCTGACCCGCCTGCTCCGGCGGTGGTCTGCACCCATCAGGAAACCGAGTGTGTGGTAGGTGTTGCAACCGATAGCGCTGAAGATGTGCTGGCCGGCAAGGACTTCCGGGCGACTTGGCTCGCGCCGCGCGGGAACGGCCAGATTCCGCGTGTAGACGCTGCCTTGAGTTAGTCCTCCCAGCGACCAACCCCAGGGATGCGCACCTCGTCCTCGTCGAAGCTCCCCTGTGCTGCGCTGCCGTGGCAGGCCTGGCAGTTACTGAAGCTGCCGACTTGTGGGTTTCCGCGTGCCAGCCGGTTCGGGACCTCGTCGTGCTGGCCGAGGAAGTAGCGCGTCTGGGTTATGCGCGGTAAGCCCCGGCCCGTCGGAGCCAGTTCACGTCGGGAGGTCGCGTTGGCTCTGAGGTAGGCCGAGATGTCCAGTACCTCGGTCGGGTCGAGGCTGGCGTCGTCCCCAAAGTGGTCGGCCAGGCTGCCCATGATGCGCTCCCAGGCCGTCGCGGGTAGCAACCAGGCGGGGTAGGCGAGGTGACAGCCGCCGCACTCGGTCTGGTAGACGGGGTGCGTGGCGGTGCCGGCGCCCCGGTAGCCCCTTTCGTCGTCGTGGTCGCCCCAGACGATCCCGCTCACCCCGAGGGCGATCAGGGCGGCGCCCAAGGTGGCTATGATTGCGTGTCTCATGGATCTGTCCTCCAAGGGTTGATGGGTGTTAGCGCGATTGGATCAGTTGCTCAAAGTCGCCCTTTTCCTGGGGGGTGCAATCCCGCCCCAGGGTCCAGCGGCAGTTGCGCCCAAACCACTTCTCCGTCTTGGCCGGGTCGGTTAGCCGCTTTGGATTGACCGACTTGGCCATGGGCTCGATGGCCTTGCCCGTGGTGGCGTGCCGACCGGGCTGGGTCAGGTCTGTGCCGTGACAGGTGGCGCAGCTGCGTTGTCCATCGGCCCCGTCGGGGCGATGTTGCTGGGCCCAGGCGCGTGCGCCGGCGCCGGCGTCGAAGCGCTGGTCTTTGGCGGTCGAGTCGGTCCCCGCGGCCGTGGCCTGAAGGGGCCAGGCGACGACCAGGGCCAGCGTGCAGGTGGTCAATGCCGCGCGGCTCATGCCCGCTCTCCGCGCTTGTAGCCGTCGATCATGGCGCGGACCAGGTTCTCGCCGTGTTGGCGGCTGGCCAGGGCAACCCCGAGCAGGTGTAGGGGGACCAGCAGCATGGTCAGGTTGGCGACCCACTCGTGGATTTCCTCCAGGTCGTGGGCGGCCTCTGCCGAGAGCCCTAGCAGGTAGGGGGCCAGCGGGCCTGCGTCCTCGCCGGCGCCCAGCACCGCCAAGCCGGTCACCGAGGTGACGATCAGCCCGGTCAGCAGGGCCAGGACCATGACTGCGCCCGCCGGGTTGTGCCCCAGATGGCGGGCTGCCTGGCCGCGCAGCGCGTCGGCGAGGTAGGCGAGGGTGGCCCTGGGCCTGCGCACGAAGCTCGACCAGCGGGCATGGTGCGGCCCGACCAGGCCCCACAGCAGGCGGGCCCCGATCAGGGCGAGGACCGTGTAGCCGGCCCAGGTGTGCAGTCCGAGGAGGTCGTCTTCGGTGAAGTAGGCGGTCAGCACGGCGGCGACCAGGCTCCAATGGAAGAGGCGCACGAAGGGGTCCCAGACCTTGACCCGGGCGCCCGCTGGGCGGAAGTTCCGGAGGTATCCGGGGCCATTGCGTGGATCGCGGTTTGGTTCAGGTTGCTCATGTGGATTGGCTCCAGTCAGGGTCTAGGGCCGGGTTTGGTCCGGTCGCGATGATTGGTTCGGTCCGGGCACTTGCCCCAACCTCGGCCCCAATGCTGCTCTAGGGTCCATGAAGGGCCCCTGAGCGGAATCTTCAGCGAGTTGTCAGGGTGCGATGCCCTAGAATGGCCGCCATGTGCCCTCGTCTGCCCATGCTGGTGTTTGCCCTGGCCTTCGCCCTGTTGACGGGTGGCGCAGGCGCCCGCGAAGGTGTCGAGCAGGACGGGAGGCAGAGGCACGGCGACTGGGATGACAACGACAAGGACCACGACCGGGCTCGTCGGGCCAGCGCGGGTGGTCAAATCCTGACCATGACCGAGCTGCTGGGGCGCATCCACACCCAGGTCACAGGCCGTATCTTGGATATGGAGCTGGAGCATGAGGACGGGGCTTGGATCTACGAGATCAAGGTCCTCGATCCCGAGGGGCGGCTCTACGAGTTGGTGGTGGATGCCAAGAGCGGTCGCGTTCTACAGCGCTGGGGTGGCGACTGATGCGCATCTTGTTGGTGGAGGATGACCGGACCACGGTCGATGTTCTGACCCGAGCCCTGGTCGCTGCGGGCTATCTGGTCGACCAGACGGGCGATGGAGAAGACGCCTGGTTTCGCGGCGACACCGAGCCCTACGCGGCGGTGATCCTCGACCTGGGGCTGCGTGGCATGGACGGGCTGGCGGTGCTCAAGCGCTGGCGTGCCGCCGGTCGGGACCTGCCGGTCCTGGTCCTCACCGCCCGCGGTGACTGGAGCGAGAGGGTGGAGGGCATCGACGCCGGGGCGGACGATTATTTACCCAAGCCGTTTCGGGTCGAAGAGGTCCTGGCTCGGCTGCGGGCCCTGCTGCGGCGCGCCTCCGGCCAGGGGGCACCGGTGCTGCGGGCTGGCGGCGTGGCCCTGGACCCGCGCCAGATGCGTGTGACCCTGGACGGGGCCCCGGTGCACCTCTCGCCCCAGGAGTACCGGCTGCTGGCAGTGCTCTTACACCGCAAGGGCGGCGTCGTTTCCCAGGGCGAGCTGGCCGAACAGATCTATGGCGACGGGATCGAACGCGACACCAACGTGGTGGAGGTCCTGGTGGGTCGGTTACGGCGCAAGCTGGGGGCAGACCTGATCCAGACCCGCCGCGGCTTCGGCTACCTGGTGGAAGATCCGGCACCCGGCGAATCGCCAAACGACCCGCCAGGCCCAGGTTCTGCATGACCCGCCGCTCCCTGCGGTTCCGTCTCCTTCTGGCGGCCGCGGTCTCCATTTCTCTCGCCCTGTTGGTCGCCGGCCTCGGGCTCAGCGCCCTGTTCGAGCACCATGTGGAGCGACGCGTCGAGGCCCAGCTCGACGATACCCTGGGCCAGATCCTGGCCCACATCGGGATCGGCCCGGATGGTCGGATCGACTTCGATGTGGCCCTGGCCGACCCGCGCTTTCGTGCCCCCTTTAGCGGGCTCTACTGGCAGATCCAGGACGACGAACGGCGGACCCTGCTGCGCTCCCGCTCCCTCTGGGACACGGTCCTGCCATTGCCCGAGGATGCCCTGCCGGATGGGATTCTACACCGCCACGAACTGACGGGACCCGGCGGGCAGACCCTGCTGGTGGTGGAGCGGCGGGTGGTATTTCATCCTGAGTCCGAGGGCCGCCTGCTGCGGGTGGCGGTGGCCCTGGACCGAGCTGAACTGACCGCTGCGCGGCGGGGGTTCGCCAACGACATGCTGCCCTATCTGGTCCTGCTCGGGGTCATGCTGCTCGCTGCTACCTGGGTCCAGGTGCGCATAGGGCTCGCCCCACTGGATGCTGTGCGCCTGGGGCTCAAGTCCATCCGTTCCGGCACGGCGCGGCGCCTGCCCGACGACTACCCGGATGAGGTGGACCCCTTGGCGGCAGAGGTCAACGCCCTGCTCGACGCCCGGGACAGCGCCATCGAGCGGGCCCGCGCCTGGACCGCCGACCTGGCCCACGGGCTCAAAACCCCGTTGGTGGTCCTGTCGGCGGACGCAGAACGCCTGCGCGCCGCCGGACAGCCCGCCCTGGCCGACGACCTCGACAGCCTGGCCCAGACCATGCGCCAGCGGGTGGATCGGGAGCTGATTCGAGCCCGCATCCGCGCCCGCAACGGCTCCAATCAAGCCGGCGGTATCGACCCAGCGGCGGACCTGCCGACGGTCCTCGACCGCGTGGTGCGCACCCTCCAGCGCACGCCCAAGGGCGCGCGCTTGGCCTGGGATCTGGATGGCCCCGAGGCCCTGTCCGTGGCGATGTTGCCGGAGGACCTCACCGAACTGCTCGGAACGATTGTGGAAAACGCCGTCAACTGGGCGGCGAACCGGGTAGCGGTGCGGGTGAGTTCGGGCGAGGCGGTGTTGGTGCAGGTGGAGGACGACGGCCCCGGGGTCCCGGACCCGGCCCTGGAGACCCTGGCGCAGCGAGGCCTGCGGCTCGACGAGCGCACCGCGGGGACCGGCTTGGGCCTGGCTATCGCCCAGGATGTCTGCGATGCCTATGGTGCCGAGCTGGTCTTCGGGCGTGGGTCGAGCCCTGGCCTGGGGGGGTTGTTGGTCGCCTTGCGTCTGCCTGGGGCCTCGGCCGGTCGGTAAATCGGCCCGGCGCGGGTCTTGGGGGCCCTCTCGGGTCGGGTTGCACTGCCGCCCGACTTCAACGCCCCGCTCCCGGCGGAGGTGCTTGACGCCTTCGAGGGTCGTTGATGCGGTTTCTAGCGGAAGAACTCTTTGCCTGAACCGGTGTGCCCGCATCACAATGCCCCGCCCAGCTCCGATCTGCCTCAGATGACCCCAAGCACCGCCCTCAAAGTCCTTACCATCGACCTCGACGACACCCTCTGGCCCTGCGCACCGCCTATCCGCCTGGCGGAGGCGCAGCTCCTGGACTGGTTCGGTGCCGTTGCCCCCGAGGTGGTTGGCAGGCACGATCAGACCAGCCTGCGCGAGCATCGCATGGGCGTCATGCGTGCCCGTCCGGACCTGGCTCACGACGTGACCGCCCTGCGCCGGGAGTCCCTGCGCCTGCTTCTGGGCGATTTCGGTTACCCGCCGGGGCTGGCCGACGAGGGTATGGCGGTGTTCATGACTGCCCGCAACCGGGTCGAGCCCTATCCGGAGGTGCCCGCAGCCTTGCGCGCCCTGGCTGGGCGCTACTGCCTGATTTCCGTGACCAACGGCAACTCGGACCTGGAGCGCACCCCCTTGCGTGGGCTATTCCATCATAGCCTGACCGCCGGTACCGTGGGCGCGGCAAAGCCTGACCCTGCACTGTTTCTGCGGGCCTTGGAGCTGGCGGGGGCCGAGGCGTCTGAGGCGCTGCACCTGGGGGACGACCCGGCCCTGGACGTCGCCGCGGCCCAGTCCCTGGGGTTGGTAGCTGTCTGGGTAGATCGCTTCGGGCGTGACTGGCCGGCCCATCTTCCATCGCCGGACGGGGTGGTGACGGACCTGGACGGCTTCTGCACCTGGCTGGAGGGCCGTGACCATGGACTTTGACCTGCTGGCCAGCGACGGAGCGGCACGGCGCGGGCGCCTGGCCTTCGAGCGTGGCGTCGTCGAGACCCCGGCCTTCATGCCGGTAGGGACCTACGGCACCGTCAAGGCCATGACCCCGGAGGAGTTGGAGGGGCTGGGGGCTCAAATCGTCCTGGGCAACACCTTTCACCTGATGCTGCGCCCCGGTGCCGAGACCGTGCGCGCCCTGGGTGGGCTGCACCGCTTCATGCACTGGTCGAGGCCCATCCTGACGGACTCCGGGGGCTTTCAGGTATTCAGTCTGGGGGCCATGCGCAAGATCACAGAGGCGGGGGTGCGCTTCAAGTCCCCCATCGACGGCAGCGCGATCTTTCTTGGTCCAGAGGAGTCCATGGCAGTGCAGCGGGCCCTGGGCTCGGACATCGTCATGGTCTTCGACGAGTGCACCCCCTATCCGGCCAGCGAGGACCAGGCGCGGGTCTCCATGGAGCTGTCCCTGCGCTGGGCGGTGCGCAGTCGTGCCGCCCATGGGGACAACCCGTCGGCCCTGTTCGGCATCGTCCAGGGGGGGATGTACGAGTCGCTGCGGGCCCGCTCCCTGGAGGGGCTTAAGGAGGTCGGTTTCGACGGCTACGCCATCGGTGGCCTCTCAGTGGGCGAGCCGGCAGAGGATCGGTTGAGGGTTTTGGATTTCCTCGCCGGGCGCCTGCCCGCGGATCGTCCCCGCTATCTGATGGGTGTCGGCACCCCGGAAGACATCGTGGCGGCCGTGTGCAGGGGGGTGGACATGTTCGACTGCGTGATGCCCACCCGCAATGCCCGCAACGGGCACCTGTTCACCCGGCACGGGGTGGTGCGTATCCGCAATGCCTGCCACCAGGCCGACAAGGCGCCCCTCGACCCGGAGTGCATGTGCTACACCTGCCGCAACTACAGTCGCGCCTACCTGCGCCACCTGGACCGTTGCCACGAGATCCTGGGGGCGCGTCTGAACACCATCCACAACCTCTACTACTATCAGGGGCTCATGCAGGGGTTGCGTTCGGCCATCGCCGCGGGGCGGCTGACGGAATTTGTCTCCGAGTTCCATGCCCTGCGAGCCGATGCGGGGATGCCATTAGACGGCAGCGGATAGGGCTTGGCCTGTGCGTTGGTGAACCTAGTAGGGTATTTTGGTGGTCCCGACGCGGGGCCGGCGGCCCAGTTCGGGTACACCACACGAGGAGAGAACGATATGGCCAGACTCCCCACGCTCCTGCGCTCCCTGCTTGGCGCCACTTTGCTCTGTTTGTCGTTGCCGGCCCCGGCGGCGCAGTCCAACACCATCATCGTGCTGGACGCCTCCAACAGCATGTGGGGTCAGGTCGATGGGGTGGCGAAGATCGAGATCGCCCGCGATGTCTTTGCGGACCTGCTCGGCGATTGGGGCGAGAAGGGACAGCTCGGCGTCATCGCCTACGGCCATCGGCGCAAGGGCGACTGTGCCGACATCGAGCAGATCATCAAGGTCGGCCCGGTGGACGCCAAGGCCGCTATCGCACGCATCCGGGGGATCCTGCCCAAGGGTCGCACACCGCTGACCGACGCAGTGCAGCAGGCCGCGGAGGCCCTGCGCTACGAGGACACGCCGGCGACGGTCATCCTGCTCACCGACGGCATCGAGACCTGCGATCGGGACCCGTGCCAACTGGCGACGGCTCTGGAGCGGGCCGGGGTCGCCTTCACCGCCCATGTGGTCGGCTTCGACGTGGCCGCTGCGGACCGGCCCAAGATCGCCTGCATCGCCGAGAACACCGGAGGGCGCTTTCTGGCCGCGGCCAATGCGGTCGAGCTCAACCAGGCCATGCGCGAGGTGACCGTCGAGGCTCCGCCACCGGCGCCGGCCTCCATCAAGCTGGTGGCCTTGGATGCCGAGACCGGTGCAGCCCTTCCGGGTGCCTTGTGGCGGGTGGTCGCTGCGGGTGACGCCAATCCGGTTGGGGATGGTCAGGGGGCGAGCCTGACCCTGGACCTCGATCCCGGCGACTACCAGGTCAGTGCCACGCTGAACGAGGCGAACGCGTCGCAACGGATCACCGTCGTCGCCGGGCGGCCGGCCACCCACGAGCTGCGTATCGCCATCCCGTTGCCCGAGGCGACCCTCTCTGCGCCGGAGACGGCCCCGGCAGGAAGCGTGGTGGACGTGGACTGGATCGGTCCGAACGCGGATGGCGACGGGGTGGTCATCGTTGCGCCCGACACCCCGGTCGGCCAGCAGTTCCAGGTGCGCCCCACCAGTGCAGGGAACCCGGCCAAGGTGCGCGCCCCGGATGCGCTCGGCCCTCACGAGATCCGCTACTACTCGCGCAGTCTCAAGCGCATCCTCGCGACCCGGCCCATCGAGCTGACACCGGTCTCTGCTACCCTCGAAGCTCCAGACCAGGCGCCTGCCGGCAGCGGCGTCGAGGTCCATTGGACAGGCCCCAACAACCCCCAGGACTACATCACCATCGTCGAGCCGGGGGCGCCGGAGGGGAGCTTCAAGAGCTATCGTGAGACCTCGACCGGTAGCCCCGTGACCTTGACCGCGCCGGACGCCATCGGTCCTCATGAGTTGCGCTATGTGATCAGCCAGTCCAAACGCACCTTGGCGAGCCGGCCTATCGAGTTGGTCCCGGTGGCTGCGACCCTGGACGCCCCCCCTGAGGTACCGGCAGGCAGTCAGATCGAGGTCCGGTGGACGGGCCCTGACAATCGGGGCGACTACATCACCGTGGTCGAGCAGGGTGCGCCGGAGGGGACCTATACGAAGTACGCAGACACCGAAAGAGGAAGTCCGGCGAATTTGTTGGTGCCGGATGCGCTTGGCGACTACGAGGTTCGCTACGTGGTGGGCCAGTCCAAGCGCACCCTGGCCAGCCGGCCGGTCAGGCTGATGCCGGTGGTGGCCACGCTGGAGGCCCCGGCCGAGGTGCCCGCCGGAAGTCAGGTCGAGGTCCGCTGGACGGGCCCGGCCAATCGGGGCGACTACATCACGGTGGTCGAGCAGGGGGCGCCCGAGGGGACCTATACCAAGTACGTCGAAACTAGCAGGGGCAGCCCAGTGACCTTTCAGGTGCCGGACGCCCTCGGCGACCATGAGGTGCGTTATGTGGTGGGTCAGTCCAAGCGCACCCTCACCAGCCGGCCGGTCAGGCTGATGCCGGTGGTGGCCACATTGGAGGCCCCGGCCGAGGTACCGGCGGGCGGTACGATCAAGGTCCACTGGAGCGGCCCGGATAACAAGGGCGACTACATCACCGTGGTCGAGAAGGGCGCCCCCGAGGGGGTCTACACCAAGTACGTCGAAACCGGCAGGGGTAGCCCGGCGACCGTCCAGGTGCCGGATGCGCTCGGCGACTATGAGGTGCGCTACGTGGTGGGTCAGTCCAAGCGCACCTTGGCTAGTGAGCCGGTCAAGCTGGTGCCGATTGCCGCCGCATTACGGGTGGATGGGCCTGTGCTGCCGGGCGCCCTGTTCGAGGTGCACTGGAGCGGGCCGGACAACAAGCGCGACTATGTCACTATCGTAGAGCCCGGCGCTCCGGAGGGCAGTCACACCAGCTACCAGGACACCAAGCGCGGCAATCCGGTGAGCATCAAGGCGCCCGATGCGCCGGGCGACTACGAGGTGCGTTATGTGGTGGGGCAGTCCAAGCGCACCCTGGCCAGCCTGCCGGTCAAGGTCGGCGCCGATGCGGTCACCCTCTCGGTTCGGGGCTCGGTCAGTGCGAACGGCGTCGTCGACGTGACCTTCAGCGGCCCCGGCCGTTACGAGGACCAGATCGAAATCGTTGCCGCCGGGGCTGCGGCGGACGCCAAGCCTCTGCGCGCCGCCCGTGCATCCCAGGGTTCGCCGCTGAAGCTGTTCGCTCCGCCGGCCCCCGGTACATACGATCTGCGTTACCGCATGACGGATACCGGCACGGTGCTGGCGAAGGTGCCGCTCACCGTCGAGTAGTGCTGCGGCGCCGAAATGCGCCGGATATGCGCGCGAATCAGGTGCGGGGCATGCCCCAAAGGGCTGTCGCTGCGGGGCCCTGGCGGCGCACTGGAACTTTCACCCTGCTGTGACATAATGCACGGCTCGTTTTACTTGTCCCCGCCGGGGCTTGCGACGCTAACCCAGCCGCCCCGCGGATCTCCCGCGACCCGAGGATCGACCCATGAGTTTCTTCATCTCCGACGCCCTGGCCCAGACCGGGGGCGCCCCCGCGCAGACCGGTTTCATCGAACTCCTGTTCCCCATCGGCCTGGTGGTGCTGCTCTATTTCTTCATGATCCGCCCACAGGTCAAGCGCCAGAAGGAGCACGCCAAGCTGGTCGAGGCCCTGGCCAAGGGCGACGAGGTTGCCACCACCGGGGGCATCGTCGGGCGCATCACCGAACTGGGCGAGAACTTCATCCAGGTGGAGGTCGCCGACGGCGTCAACGTGAAGTTGCGTCGTCAGGCGGTGGAGGCCGTGTTGCCCAAGGGCTCCCTCAAGGATCTCTGACGGCGGCTACCCACCTCTGCACCCAGTTCGGCCCAGTTGACCTGGTAGCGGGTCGTCTGCCAATCCGGCGCGACCCTTCGACCCAATGGAACCCGCATGAACCGATACCCCTTATGGAAGAACCTGATGTTGCTGGCCCTGGTGCTGGCCGGGTTACTCCTTGCCCTCCCGAATGTGTTTCCTCAGGACCCGTCCATCGAGGTGACGGCCGCCCGCGGCGCTGAGATCACCGCTGCCAGCGTCGGCGAGCTGACGGCCGCGCTGGAGAACGCCAAGGTGCCCTTCAAGGCCATCGAGCCGCCCGAGGCCGGCAAGATTTTGGTCCGTTTCACGTTGAGCGGCGATCAGCTGCGTGGGCAGGAGGTCATCGACGGGACCCTCTCCGAGCATTTCAACGGCGCCATGACCCTGGCCCCGGATCTGCCCGGCTGGTTGAGGGCTCTGGGGATCAGACCCATGTTCCTGGGCCTGGATCTGCGCGGGGGCATCCATGTGCTGATCGACGTGGACATGGACGCGGCCGTGGGCCAGGCCCAGGAGCGCTACACCAACGACATCCGCATCGTGATGCGTAAGGAGAAGGTGCGTTATCTGAGTGTCGGCAAGGATGGCGACCGCATCGTCGTCAAGTTCCCGGATACAGAGACCCGGGACAAGGCCCAGACCTTGATCGAAGAGGAGTTCCGTAGCCTGATCCTGGAACCCGAGGGTGAAGGCGAGGGGGCGACGCTGTTCGCGTCCATGGCCCCCGCGGAGATCCAGCAGACCAAGACCTTCGCCCTGGAGCAGAACATCACCACCCTGCGTAATCGCGTCAATGCCCTGGGGGTGGCAGAGCCGATCATCCAGCGCCAGGGCGACAGGCGCATCGTGGTGCAGCTCCCCGGGGCACAGGACCCGGCGCGGATCAAAGAGATCCTCGGTGCTACCGCGACCCTGGAGTATCGCCTGGTGGATACCGAACACAGCGTCGCCGATGCGGCAGACGGCAGGGTCCCCCCGGCCAGCAAGCTCTACGAGGAGCGTGACGGGACCCCGGTGCTGCTCAGCCGCCGGGTGATCGTCACCGGCAACCAGATCACCGATGCCGCCGCCGGCTTCGACTCCCGCTCGGGCCAACCCATGGTGTCGGTCAGTCTGGACGAACAGGGCGGGCGGCGCATGCGCGAGGTGACCACGGAGAACGTCAGCAAGCCCATGGCGGTGGTCTTCATCGAGAACCGCACCGTCACCAGCCGCGGGACAGATGGAGAGCTGATCAAGCGCCAGGTGCTCAGCGAGGAGGTCATCAGCATCGCCAATATCCTGGAGCCCTTCGGGCGGCGCTTCCAGACCACTGGCCTGGATAGCCCAGAAGAGGCCCACAACCTGGCCTTGCTGCTGCGCGCCGGTGCCCTTGCGGCCCCCATCCAGATCGTCGAGGAGCGCACCATCGGCCCCTCCCTGGGACAGGACAACATCGACCAGGGCTTCCGCTCCGTGCTTATCGGCTTCGCCGTCGTGGCGGTCTTCATGGTCTTGTACTACGGGGTCTTTGGCCTGATCGCGGACATCACCCTGACGGTCAACTTGCTCCTGCTGCTGGCTATCCTGGGCCTTTTGCAGGCGACCCTGACGCTGCCGGGCATCGCCGGCATCCTGCTCACCGTGGGTATGGCGGTGGACGCAAACGTTCTGATCTTCGAGCGCATCCGCGAGGAACTGCGCAACGGCAGCTCACCCCAGGCGAGCATTCAGGCGGGCTACGAAAAGGCCCTGTCCACCATCATCGACGCCAATATCACCACACTCATCGCGGGTGTGGTCCTGTTCAGCTTCGGCACCGGGCCCATCAAGGGCTTCGCCGTCACCCTGTCCATCGGCATCCTGACATCGCTGGTGACGGCGCTGCTGGTCAGTCGCGCCATGGTCAATCTCACCTTTGGCGGTCGTCGCCTGTCCAAGCTCTCCATCTAGGGGTCGGAACGCCATGGAACTCTTTACCAAGACTAAGATCGACTTCATGCAGCTCAAGTGGAAGGCGATCATCCTGTCCACCGTTATCAACGTCATTGGCATTGGCTCGCTGATCTTTCAGGGGCTCAACTTCGGCCTGGATTTCACTGGCGGAACCCTGCTGGAGGTGGGTTACCAGGAGCCGGTCGAGCTGAGCGAGGTGCGCACCTCCCTGGATCAGGCAGGTTTCGGCGGGGCCACGGTGCAGAATTTCGGCTCGGCACGCGACGTGCTGATCCGTCTGCCGCCCAGCAGCGAGGCAGACACCGCCGCCGCGAGCGATATGGTATTTCGCACGCTCAATGATGCGGCCGGGGGAGCGGCGGACCTGCGCCGGGTGGAGTTCGTCGGGCCCCAGGTCGGCAAGGACCTGGCGGAGCAGGGGGGGCTTGCGGTCCTCTACTCCCTCATCGGTATCCTGATTTACGTGGCCATACGCTTCGAGTATCGCTACGCGGTGGGGGCGGTCATTGCGACCATCCACGACGTGATCGTCACCGTGGCGATCTTCTCCCTGTTCCAGATCGAATTCGATCTGACGGTGCTGGCGGCGGTGCTGGCGGTGATCGGCTATTCACTCAACGACACCATCGTCATCTACGACCGCATCCGGGAGAATTTCCGTAAGGTACGCAAGGGCAGCCCGGAGGAGATCGTCAATCTTTCGGTCAACGACACCCTGTCTCGCACCGTCATCACCAGTGGCACTACCTTCATCACCGTGTTGTCCCTGTTCCTCTTCGGCGGCCAGGTCATTCACGGCTTCGCCCTGGCCCTGCTGGTGGGTATCGGTGTAGGGACCTACTCATCCATCTACGTGGCCAGCGCCGCGGCCCTGGTCTTGGGTATCAGCCGTGCGGACATGCTGCCCGTGAAGAAGGAGGGCGAGGCCCTGGATAGTTTGCCGTAGGGGAGCCGGGGCGTCTCGCCCCGTCAGACGTCAGAGGGAAACCGGGGCGGTACGCCCCCGCTCCTTTTAGGCCCGCAGCGCGGCGTTGAGGAAGGGCCGGATGCGCTGGAGCATCACGGCTTGCAGCTTGAGGTTGCCGGCCACGACGTTGCCGGTGTCGAGATAGCGGTCACCACCGGACAGGTCGGTGACGGTCCCGCCGGCCTCGATCACCATGAGGGCCCCGGCGGCGAAGTCCCAGGGCGACAGCCCGAGCTCCCAGAAACCATCCAGGCGCCCGGCTGCCACATAGGCGAAGTCCAGGGCGGCGGAGCCTGGGCGTCGCACCCCGGCGCTGTCCATCAGCAGGGCCTTGAGCATGCCCATGTAGGCGTCGATGTGGGCCTGATCGCGGAACGGGATGCCGGTACCGAGCAGGGCACCGTCCATGCCATGGCGCTTGCTGACCCGCAGACGGCGGTCATTGAGGTGGGCGCCGCGCCCGCGGGTGGCGGTGAACAGCTCCTCCCGCAGCGGGTCGTAGACCACGCCGTGCTCCAACTGGCCGCGATACTTCATCGCGATCGAGATGGAGAACTGGGGGAAGCCATGGAGGTAGTTGGTGGTCCCGTCTAGCGGGTCGATGATCCATTCGAACTCGGTGCTGCGGCCCCCCTGTTGCCCCCCCTCTTCGCCGAGGATGGCGTGGTCCGGGAACTTGCTACGCAGTTCCTGGACAATGGTGGCCTCGGCGGCGCGATCGACTTCGCTGACGAAGTCGTTGCGGCTCTTGGTCTCGACGGTGAGTTGATCGGTGCGCTCGTAGTAGCGCATGAGGATGCGACCGGCGCTACGCGCGGCGCGAATGGCGATATTGAGAGTTGGGTGCATGGCCCGGCAAGATACTCTAAGCGACTGATATATTAAAGCTTGACAATAGAGCGAATTGCTTGATGAGTGAGTCGACCGACCGCATGGTGCAGAACGCCAGCCTGGACCGCATCCGCTTCGTCCTGGTAGAGCCCACCCACCCGGGAAACATCGGGGCCGTTGCCAGGGCCATGAAGACCATGGGCCTGACCCGGCTGCACCTGGTCAATCCGCGCTGTAGCCTGGATGCCGAGGCCATTGCCAGGGCCTCAGGGGCAGATGATCTGCTGGCGGCGGCACCTGTTCACCAGACCCTGCCCGAGGCCCTGGCGGGCTGCCGCCTGGTGGTTGGGACCAGCGCCAGGCTGCGCCACCTGGATTGGCCCCAGCTCGACCCCAGGGCTTGCGGGGAGCGCCTGGTAGCCGAGGCGGCCCTTGGTGAGGTGGCCCTGATCCTGGGGCGGGAGTCCTCGGGGCTGAGCAACGACGAGTTGGCCCGGTGCCAGTACCTGGCCCACATCCCTACCGCGCCCGGGTTCAGTTCGCTGAACCTGGCCGCCGCCGCCCAGGTCTTTGCCTATGAGGTGTTCTCCGCCTTGGCTGCCCGCAGTCGTCAACCGGTTGAGGCTGCACAGACCGAGCCTGCCCCGGCCGATGCCTTGGAGGGGCTGCACGTCCACCTGGCCGAGGCCCTGAAGGACTTGGGCTTCACGCATCCGGAGCAGTCGCACCGGCTCCTGCATCGGTTGCGCCGCCTGTTCAATCGCGCCCGACCCGATGCGGTCGAGGTGAACATTCTGCGGGGCATCCTGAGCGCAGCCCAGGGTCGCAAGCGGCGCGGGGCGACGGTTTCGGACGCCCCGGACGGGTCCACTTTGGGTACACTGTCGCCGCCCGAGTTGGGCAGCAGTCAGCAGTAAGGGTGAGGCGACGATGTTCGAGCGGTTGAGAGAGGACATCCATTGCGTATTCGCCCGCGATCCGGCGGCGCGGACCAGCTTCGAGGTCCTAACCACCTACCCTGGCCTGCACGCGGTCATGATGCACCGCGTCTCCCATGCCCTGTGGATCGCCGGCTTCAAGTGGCTGGCGCGCTTCCTGTCCAACATCGCCCGGTTGTTTACCGGCATCGAGATTCACCCAGGGGCCCAGATGGGGCGCCGCTTCTTCATCGATCACGGTATGGGTGTGGTCATCGGCGAGACCGCGGTCATCGGTGACGACTGCACCCTCTACCACGGTGTGACCCTGGGAGGCACGAGCTGGCAGAAGGGCAAGCGCCACCCGACCCTGGGTCGCGACGTGGTGGTGGGTGCCGGTGCCAAGGTCCTGGGCCCGATCGATATTGGCGATGGGGCCCGCATCGGCTCCAACGCCGTGGTGGTCAAGACGGTCCCGCCTGGCGCCACCGTCGTGGGTATTCCAGGGCGCATCATCGAGCGCTCCGACGATGTCCAGTCCGAGCAGCGGGCGACCACTGCCAAGCGCATCGGCTTCGATGCTTACGGGGCGACCCGCGACGCCCCGGACCCTGTGGCCAATGCCATCAACCGCATGCTCGACCACATCCATTTGGTAGATCAACGCATTGAGGCCATGTCCGGGGCCCTGGAGCGTAATGGCATCACCGGGCACTTCGACCACCTGCCGGAGCTCGCCCCCTGCGAGCTTTATCCGGACGGCGACGACCAGTCAAGACCTAAGACAACAGGCGCCAAGGTCGACACCGATTGACGCCAGCCCTGTCGCCGGCCCTAATTCAGTGCATAATTAAACGCTTCTGGACTTCGGCCTGATGCCCATTGCGTCTGCCGGAGTGACGGCGCAACCCTTTCGGGTCACCAATACTTGATTGTTTAAGTTGGTTATAGTACCCTTTGCCGTCTTGTGGATTCAGGCAGGAGCAACCGCGTGAGATTGACTACAAAGGGCCGGTATGCCGTTACGGCGATGTTGGATCTGGCCATGCACCACGGCAACGGGCCGACCGCGCTGGCGGATATCGCACGGCGTCAGGGCATTTCCCTGTCATATCTGGAACAGCTCTTTGCCCGCTTGCGTCGGCAAGGTCTGGTCTCCAGCGTGCGTGGTCCGGGCGGCGGTTACAACCTGGCTCGGGAGGGTGGTGACATACACATCGCCGAGGTCATTGCCGCCGTTGATGAGAACCTGGATACCACCCGCTGTGGTGGCGCCGGCAATTGTCACAACGACGGGCCCTGCCTGACTCATGACTTGTGGCAGGACCTCAGCGATCGCATCTACGACTACCTCAGTCACGTCAGCCTGCAGGAACTGGTGGACCGCAAGGGGCTGGTCAGCGAGATTGGCTGCCGAGCGGAACGGGGCGAGGCTCAGGTCGAGCGGGGCCGTACCCGTGCCACGACCCTCCCCGCCTAAGGCCCCTGTCGACCATCGTCCTTTCCATCCAACTGATTCGCTCGAACAGCGCGCCGGAGCCCCAGATGAATCTACCCATCTACATGGACTACTCCGCGACCACCCCGGTAGACCCCCGGGTGGCAGAGAAGATGTGCGCCTGCCTGACGCCGGCCGGGATCTTCGGGAACCCGGCCTCGCGCTCCCACGCCTTTGGTTGGGCGGCGGAAGCTGCCGTGGACAAGGCCCGCCGGCAGGTCGCAGCCCTGGTCAACGCCGACCCCAAGGAGATCGCCTTCACCTCCGGGGCCACCGAGTCGGACAACCTCGCCATCAAGGGCGCGGCCCAGTTCTATAGCAAGCGCGGGCGCCACATCATCACCTGCAAGACCGAGCACAAGGCGGTGCTCGACACCTGTCGTCAGCTCGAACGCGAGGGCTTCGAGGTCACCTATCTGGACCCGGAACCTAATGGGCTGATCGACCTGCGTAAGCTCGACGCGGCCATGCGCGACGACACCGTGTTGGTGTCGATCATGCACGTGAACAACGAAATCGGCGTCATCCAGGACATCCACTCCATCGGCGAGTTGACCCGGGCACGCAAGGTGCTCTTCCACGTGGACGCGGCCCAGAGCACTGGAAAGGTCCACATTGACCTCGAGCGCATGCCGATCGACCTGATGTCCTTCTCCGCGCACAAGACGTATGGCCCCAAGGGTATCGGCGCCCTCTACGTGCGCCGCAAGCCCAGGGTGCGCATCGAGGCACAGATGCACGGCGGCGGTCACGAGCGGGGGCTGAGGTCCGGCACCCTGCCGGTGCACCAGATCGTCGGCATGGGTGAGGCATTCCAGATTGCGGGCGAGGAAATGGACGCGGAGAACGCGCGTATCCTAGCCCTGCGCGAAAGGCTCTGGGATGGGCTCAAGGGCATCGAGCAGGTCTATCTGAACGGCGATGCGGAGCACCGGGTGGCCGGCAACCTCAATGTCAGCTTTGCCTATGTGGAGGGCGAGTCCCTCATCATGGCTTTGAAGGATCTGGCGGTCTCGTCAGGTTCTGCATGCACCTCCGCGAGCCTGGAGCCGAGCTATGTCCTTCGCGCCATTGGTCGCGAGGACGAACTGGCCCACAGCTCCCTGCGCTTCACCCTCGGGCGCTTCTCCACCGAGGAAGAGATTGACTACGCGATAGCCAAGATCAACGAGCAGGTAGCCCGGTTACGGGAGCTCTCGCCCCTGTGGGACATGTTCAAGGACGGTATCGATCTCAAATCCGTGCAGTGGGCGGCCCATTGATTCTGACCAGCTCCCCCGGCACCACTCCGAGGTAACCGACATGGCATACAGCGATAAGGTCCTGGACCACTACGAAAACCCCCGCAACGTCGGGACCCTGGACAAGGACGACCGCAGCGTCGGCACCGGCATGGTCGGGGCCCCGGCCTGCGGCGATGTGATGCGCCTGCAGATCAAGGTCAACGAGGCCGGCGTCATCGAGGATGCCCGCTTCAAGACCTACGGCTGCGGCTCGGCCATCGCCTCCAGCAGCCTGCTCACCGAGTGGGTCAAGGGCAAGACCCTGGACGAGGCGAGCCAGATCAAGAATCAGGAGATCGCCGACGAGCTGGCCCTGCCCCCGGTGAAGGTCCATTGCTCGGTGCTGGCGGAAGACGCCATTCGCGCCGCCATCAGCGACTATGCCAAGAAGCAGGGGTAGGGTCCGCTGCGCGGACCGACGGGATATCCGATAGCGCCGATGGATGCGCATAGGCCCTATCGAACCAGAGCCACTTCCAGAAGGTAAGAGCCATGGGCATCTCCATGACACAGGCCGCGGCGGACCACGTCGCCAAGTTCCTCGCCAACCGCGGCAAGGGGGTCGGCATCCGTCTTGGGGTGCGTACCTCCGGCTGCTCCGGGATGGCCTACGTCCTGGAGTTCGCCGACGCCCTGGAGTCCGACGATCTCGTCTTCGAGGACCATGGCGTCAAGGTCATCGTCGACCCCAAGAGCATGCTTTACCTGGAAGGTACCGAGCTCGACTACACCCGGGAAGGGCTCAACGAGGGGTTCAAGTTCCGCAACCCCAACGTCAAGGACGCCTGCGGCTGCGGCGAGAGCTTCAACGTCTGATTGGCCCGTGCTCGACTTCTCCCGCAACCACTTCGAGTTGTTCGGTCTGCCCCAGGGTTTCGCTCTGGACCGAGCCTTGCTCGGTGAGCGCTTCCGTGCCCTCCAGGCCGCCGTCCACCCCGATCGCTTCGCCAGTGCCCCGGATCAGGAGCGGCGCCTGTCTATGCAGGCGTCCACCCGGGTCAACGAGGCCTTTCAGACCCTCAAGGACCCGCTGTCACGGGCCCTGTACCTGCTGAGCCTCTATCCTGCCCCAGAGCCTGATGCCGTCCCCCAGGACACCGCATTTCTCATGGAGCAGATGGAGCTTCGCGAGACCCTGGCCGAGGCTAGCGGCGCACGCGATCCGCTGGCTGCCGTGGGTGCCGTGCTTGATCACATCGCCCGGTCCGAGCGCGCCATCGCGACTGACCTGGCCAACCTCTTCGGTGACCCCAACCAGATCCCAGCCGCCCATGCCGCGGTGCGCAAACTCCAGTTCCTGGACAAATGTCGCCGCGATGCCGAGGCCCTGGAGACGGAGCTGGATTTGGGCGCTTAGGAACGGTTCAGAAACAACCGAGATAGGCGCGCGGACGACAAGAACGACGAGCATCATCCGCGGTGTGGTTGGTTGGTGGTCGTGCCTTGGTGGGGTGGCTTGCGGCGACGCGGAGGGTATAGTCTGGGGCGCGCCGGCTGGGGGCAAGGGTGATGACGTCCCTGGCACCCGAGGCAGATGTGGTCAATACTAGCCCAGCGCGATAGTCAAGAATAAGGTGACGACCCGTCCCAGCTACCCGAATCACCAGGGGGTTCCATGCAGAAGTCGCTCTCCATCGATCCGGTCAAATGCACCGGTTGTTTGCAATGCGAGATGGCCTGTTCCTATATCCATACCGGTTCCATCAATCCGTCCAAGTCCCGCATCAAGGTCTTCAGCTTCGAGCACGAGGGGCGCAAGGTGCCCTACACCTGTACGCAGTGCAGCGACGCCTGGTGCATGCACGCCTGTCCGGTGGATGCCATCAAGCTCGACGCCGCCACCGGCGCCAAGGTGGTCCTGGAGGCCACGTGCGTCGGCTGCAAGGTCTGCACCATCGCCTGCCCCTTCGGCACCATCAACTACATGACGGACGTCGGCAAGGTGCAGAAGTGCGACCTGTGCGACGGCGACCCGGCCTGTGTCACGGCCTGCCCGACGGCGGCCATCACTTACGTGGATGCGGACTGGACCGGGCTCGATCGTATGCGTGCCTGGGCCGAACGCGCCAACGCCGCGACACTCTAGGGGAGGACGAGATCATGGCCTGGACCAGAAAGATTCTTCGGGTGAACCTCACCGAGGGCACCTGCACCCCCGAGCCCCTCAATATGCAGTGGGCCTTCGATTACCTCGGCTCCCGCGGGCTGGCGAGCAAGTATTTGGTGGAGGAGGTGGACCCGAAGGTCGATCCCCTCTCGCCGGAGAACAAGCTGATCATGTCCACCGGGCCCCTGACCGGCACCATGGCATCCACCGGCGGGCGCTACACGGTGGTGACCAAGGGGCCGTTGACCGGCGCCATCGCCTGCTCCAACTCCGGCGGGTTTTTCGGCGCGGAGATGAAGTTCGCCGGCTGGGACATGATTGTCCTGGAGGGGCGCTCCCCTAAGCCGGTCTACCTCTATGTGGAGAACGATCGGGCCGAACTGCGCGACGCGGCCCACCTGTGGGGCCAGAGCACCTGGGTGACCGAGGAGACCATCAAGTCCCAGCACCAGGATCCGCAGATCCGCGTCTCATCCATCGGTCAGGCGGGCGAGAGCCAGGTGCTCTACGCAGCCGTGGTGAACGATCTGCATCGGGCGGCCGGGCGCTCCGGCGTCGGTGCCGTCATGGGCTCCAAAAACCTCAAGGCGGTCGCCATCCGCGGTACCAAGGGGCTGTCGGGGATCCGAGACTTCCCGGAATTCCTCAAGGTCACCACAGAGAAGAAGCAGATCCTGGCGGACAACGCAGTCACCGGTCAGGGGCTGCCCACCTTCGGTACCCAGGTGCTGATGAACGTCATCAACGAGATGGGCGCGCTGCCCACCCGTAACCATCGGGACGTGCAGTTCGAGTCCGCCGGCAAGATCTCCGCGGAGGCCATGGCTGAACCACGCGCCAGCGACGGCAAGCCCCAACTGGTCACCAACGCGGCCTGCTTCGGCTGCACCATCGCCTGCGGGCGTATCTCCAAGATCGACGAGACCCACTTCTCGGTGGTCAACAAGCCCGAATACTGGGGCGCCTCCGGGGGTCTGGAGTACGAGGCCGCCTGGGCGCTGGGTGCGGCCAACGGGGTCGGTGACCTGGAGGCCCTCCAGTATGCCAACCTGTTGTGCAACGAGGTGGGCATGGACCCCATCTCCTTCGGGGCTACAGTCGGTGCGGCCATGGAGCTCTACGATCTGGGCCTGCTCACCAAGGAGCAGATCGGCCTCGAAGCCCCCTTCGGCTCCGCCGAGGCCCTGGTCACCCTGGCGGAGATGACCGCCCGGGGCGAGGGCTTCGGTCGCGAACTCGGCCAGGGCTCCAAGCGCCTGTGCGTCAAGTATGGTCGTCCAGACCTGTCCATGACCGTCAAGGGCCAGGAGTTCCCGGCCTACGATTCCCGAGCCATCCAGGGTATGGGGCTGGCCTATGCTACGTCCAATCGCGGGGCCTGCCACCTGCGTGGTTACACCGTGGCCTCGGAGGTGCTCGGCATCCCGGTCAAGACCGACCCGCTGGTCACCGAGGGTAAGCCGGCCCTGGTCAAGGCCTTCCAGGACGCCACCGGCGTCTTCGACGCGGCGGGCCTGTGCATCTTCACCAGCTTCGCCTGGGGCCTGGCGGACATTCAGCCCCAGATCCAGGCGGCCTGTGAGGGGGATTGGTCCCTGGAGCGGCTGAACCTGGTGGGTGAGCGTATCTGGAACATGGAGAAGCAGTTCAACCTGGCGGCGGGCCTGACCAAGAAGGACGACGAGCTCCCGCCGCGGCTCAAGACCGAACCGGCCAAGACCGGCCCCGCCAAGGGCCTAGTCAGCGGCTTGGACACCATGCTGCCCGAGTACTACGAGCTGCGCGGTTGGGATGTGGAGGGTGTGCCCAGCTCCGGCACGTTGGAGCGGTTGGGGCTCTAGCTTCCGAGTGTTTGCCGCCCATGGTCCGCACGACGGAACCTACACCGTAGGGTCCGTCGTGCGGACCGAACCCCGCCGAGGAGTCTCATGAAATATCTGATACTGGGCAATGGTCCGGCCGGCGTCATTGCCGCCGAGACCCTGCGTCGCGCCGATCCGGTCGGCGACATCCTCATGGTCGGCAGCGAGGACGCGCCGCCCTATTCCCGCATGGCCATCCCCTATCTGCTGGAAGGCAATATCGACGAGTCCGGGACCTATCTGCGCAAGGAGCCAGGCCACTACGCCCGGCTGGGCATCACCGAGCGCCGCGGTCGCGCCGTAGCCCTGCACACCGACCGGCGGGGCGTCCTGTTCGACGATGGCAGCCGCGAGGGCTATGACCGGTTGCTGGTGGCCACCGGCTCTCACCCCATTCGCCCGCCCATCCCGGGTATCGATCTGCCCGAGGTCCTGACCTGCTGGACCCTCGACGACGCCCGCGCCATCGCCCAGCACGCCCAGCCCGGGAGTCGGGTGGTGCAGCTGGGGGCCGGATTCATTGGCTGCATCATCATGGAGGCCCTGGCGGCGCGCGGCGTATCGCTCACCGTGGTCGAACTTGGCGACCGCATGGTCCCGCGCATGATGACCGCAAAGGCCGGAGGCATGATCCGCCAGTGGGTGGAGTCCAAGGGCATCCAGGTCATGGTCCAGGCCGGCATCGACCGCATCGAGTCCGGAGGGAGCAGTGGCTCCGCCCCATTGCGGGTGCATCTGACCACCGGTCAGGCCCTGGATGCGGACCTGCTCATCGTCTCCGCCGGGGTGGCCCCCAATGTCGGCTTCCTGGAGGCCACGCCCGTCCATGTGGCCAAGGGCGTCCTGGTCGATGACCGGATGGAGACCTCGGTCCCGGGGATCTTTGCCGCCGGCGACGTGGCCGAGGCCCCGGATATCTTCACCGGCGCCCACCTGGTCTCCGCCATCCAACCCAACGCCGCCGACCAGGCGCGGGTCGCGGCGCTCAACATGGCCGGCCAGGACGTGCGTCTGCCAGGGGTGCTGGCCATCAATGTTCTCGACACCCTGGGCCTGATCTCGTCCTCCTTCGGCCAGTGGTGGGGCAGCGACGACAAGGACGGGGTGGAGCTGGTGGACGAGGACCACCACCGGTATCTAAGTCTCCAGTTCGACCAGGACGTCCTCATCGGCGCGACGGCCATCGGGCTCACCCAGCATGTGGGTGTGCTGCGCGGCCTGATCCAGAACAAGACCCCGCTGGGGCGCTGGAAAGAGGTCCTCAAGGAGGCGCCCCTGCGTTTTCCGGAGGCCTATGTGGCCTGTAGTCAGCAGCCCACGGCGCTGATCCATTGAATCTGGAGATCGGTCACCGTGAACATACGCCGTAGGCGCTCCTTGTCTCCCTCTATTTCCCACCCTGCACACAGGACCGGGGGAGATCCGGCAGATTTGGTTCCTCGCGGAGGGTCCGCTATGCGGACCGCCGACAGCGGTGATCTGGCAGTGTTGCTCCATTCGACCCGCAAGAGTGGTCTGATAGCCTGCCGGTCCGCGCAGCGGACCCTACGGGGGCTGCCCACGAGGGCGCAAGGAACGCATCAATGCAGATTACCCTGAAGCTTTTCGCCACCCTCGGGGACTATCTGCCCCCGGGCAGCAAGGGCAATCAGGTGGCCCTGGAGATCGACGCGAGCGAGACGGTGCAGCAGATCCTGGACCGTCACCGGCTCCCGCCGCGCCTCACCCACCTGGTACTGGTCAACGGCGTCTTCGTGCCCCCAGGAGAGCGGGCGCAGCGGCACCTGGCACCCGGCGACCAACTGGCGGTTTGGCCGCCCATCGCCGGCGGCTGACCTTGGGGCCGGAGCATCAGCTCGCCGAGGTGCTGGAGCGGGAGATGTCCGCCTCCCCGGCGGAATTCGCCCGCAGCCTGCACACGGCCTTTGGTGCGGACGTGCAGGGTGGCCCGTTCAGCTTTCGGGTCAGCGGCAAGGGGGCGGCCATGGAGATCGACCTGACCCCGGGCCCGGATCGGGTCATCGCCCTGTTGCGCCTGCCCACCATCCAGGTTCGGCTGCGCTTCATCGCGGGCGATGCCCAGGCCAGGTCGCGGCTCCTGACCTACCTGGACCTGGCCACCCATAGGGGCGGCGGCTGACCTGATGGGTGCGACCATGCTGGAGGCCCTGTCGCTCCTCGCCCATCTGGACCCGGAGGTGCTGGCCATCGTCTGGCTTTCCTTCCAGGTGAGCCTGAGCGCTACGGTCCTGGGGGCTTTGCTCGGCCTGCCCCTGGGGGCCTGGATCGCGGTGGCGGCCTTCCCTGGTCGCGCCGCCGTGACCGTGCTGCTCAACGGCATGATGGGCATGCCGCCTGTGGTCCTCGGGGTGATCGTCTACCTGACCCTGTCCCGTTCCGGGCCTCTGGGCTCTCTGGGCCTGCTCTACTCGCCGACGGCCATGGTCGTTGCCCAGACCCTGCTGGTGACGCCCCTGATTGCGGCCCTGGCCCGCCAGACCGTGGAAGACGCCTGGCGGGGTTATCGCACCGAGCTGGCCGCCCTGGGCTTCGGTCGCCGCCAGTCGGTGCAGACCCTGCTCCACGACTGTCGCTTCTCCCTGGTGGTGGCCGTGATGGCCGGGTTGGGCCGGGCCCTGGCGGAGGTCGGTGCCGTGATGATCGTGGGCGGCAACATCGACGGCTTCACCCGGGTCATGACCACCGCCATCGCCCTGGAGACCGCCAAGGGCGATCTGCCCCTGTCCATCGCCCTGGGCCTTGTGCTGATCTCCCTGGTGATGGCGCTCAACGCCCTGGGCTTTGTGTTGCGCCAATGGGCCATGCGCAGGTACGGCTGAGCATGTTTCCCATCCGCCTGGAACGACTCGACTTCACGCCCAACGGGCGGCCTGTGCTGGCCGGTCTCGACCTGACCCTGGGCGGGGAGGGCATCACCCTGCTCCTAGGCCCCAATGGGGCGGGTAAGAGTGTGCTGCTGCGCATCCTCGCCGGTCTGGAGCGCCCCGATGGGGGCCGCATCGCCTGGGGTGGGGCCGTGGCCCCGAGCGGGCAGATCGCCATGGTCTTCCAGCACCCCATGCTGCTGCGTACCACGGTCGAGCAGAACACCGCCTTGGGCCTGAAGCCCCTGGGTCTGGGGCGGGCCGAGGTGCGGCGACGCACGGCCGAGGTGTTGGAGCGGGTGGGCCTGACCCACAGGGCGAGGGACAGCGCCCGGCACCTGTCCGGCGGGGAGCGCCAGCGCCTGGCCCTGGCCAGGGCCTGGGCGGTGCGGCCCCGGTTGCTGCTGCTCGACGAGCCCACCGCGGCCCTGGACCCGACGGCCAGCGAGACCGTGGAGAGCATCGTCCGCGAGATCCGCACCGATGGTGCCAAGGTTTTGATGACAACGCATAATCTGGGCCAGGCCATGCGCCTGGCCGACGACATCGTCTTCATCGAGGCGGGCCGGGTGCGGGAGCACAGCCCCTCTGCACGGTTTTTCTCACGGCCTCTATCCCAACAGGCCCGTTTGTTTATCAAAGGAGAACTCCCATGGCGTATCGCCTTTCCCGACTGACCGTGTCTCGTCCCGGCCTGGCTGGCCTGATCCTGGGTGCTGCCAGCCTGTTGCCGGTGTCCGCCTCCCAGGCGGCGGAGTCCATCGTGGTGGCCTCCACCACCTCCACGGAGCAGTCAGGGCTCTTTGGTCACATCCTGCCCCTGTTCGAGCAGGCCACCGGCGTCCAGGTCAAGGTGGTCGCCCAGGGCACCGGCCAGGCACTGGACACGGGGCGGCGCGGCGATGCGGATGTGGTGTTCGTCCATGACCGGGCGAAGGAGGATCAGTTCGTCGCCGATGGATGGGGGATCGACCGGCGCGACGTGATGTACAACGACTTCGTGCTGGTTGGGCCCAAGTCAGACCCCTCCGGCGTGCGGGGGGCTAGCTCAGCGGCTGACGCCTTCAAGCGCGTTGCCACCGGCACGACTCCCTTCGTCTCACGGGGCGACAAGAGCGGCACCCACGGGGCCGAACTGCGCTTCTGGAAGGCCGCCGGGGTCGATCCCAAGGCCTGGTCCGCGTACAAGGAGTCCGGCTCCGGCATGGGGCCGACCCTCAACATGGCCGCCTCCGTGGGCGCCTACACCCTGTCGGATCGGGGCACCTGGCTGTCGTTCAAGAACCGCCAGGATCTGGAGATTCTCTTCGCCGGGGACCCGGCAATGTTCAACCCCTACGGCGTGATGCTGGTCAACCCGGCCAAGTACCCGACGGTCAAGCAGTCGGCGGGCACCCAGTTCAGCGATTGGGTCACCGGACCGGCGGGCCAGGCCGCCATCGCCGACTACAAGGTCAATGGGGAGCAACTGTTCTTCCCCAACGCGGCCAAGTGAGCCATTCCGAGTAGCTGTCGTCAGGAGAGACCCAGATGTCCGACCCTACCCCATGTGGCGGTGATGCACCGTCCTTAAGCGTCGCCGAGGCTCGCCAGACCCTGCTCGACGCGATGACCCCGGTGGCCGGTCGGGAGTTGGTCCCTATCCGCTCCGCCCTGGGGCGCGTGCTCCAGCAGGATATCGTCGCCCCCTTCGATGTCCCCGCCCACGACAACTCCGCCATGGACGGCTTTGCCGCCCGTGCCGGGGACCTGTCGGCGGAGGAGAACCGCCTCGACCTGGTGGGCACCGCCTATGCCGGCGGGGCCTTCTCCGGCCTGGTGGGGGCGGGCCAGGCGGTGCGGATCATGACCGGGGCCGTGATGCCCAGGGGTGCGGATACCGTGGTCATGCAGGAGTCGGCCCGGGTCGAGGGCCAGCGGGTCTTCCTGCCTGCCGTCGGCAAGCCCGGCCAGAACGTGCGTCGCGCAGGGGAGGACCTGGCCGCCGGCCGACCCGCCCTGCTCGCCGGCCGGCGGGTCGGGCCGGCGGAGCTCGGGCTCCTGGCCTCCCTGGGGCTCGCCGAGGTGGCCGTTTACCGTCGGCCGCGCATCGCCTTCTTCTCCACCGGCGACGAGCTGGCCTCCATCGGCCGGCCACTGGCCCCGGGGGAGGTCTACGACAGCAATCGCTATACCCTTTTCGGGCTCCTGACCCAGCTCGGCATGGAGGTCATGGACATGGGCGTGGTGCGGGACGACCCCCCCGCCCTGGAGCAGGCCTTCGCCGAGGCCGCCGGACATGCGGACGTCATCATCACCACCGGTGGGGTCTCGGTGGGCGAGGCGGACTATGTGCGGGACATCATGGCCCGGCTGGGGGAGGTGCACTTCTGGCGCATCGACATCAAACCCGGTCGTCCCATGGCCTTTGGTCGGCTCGGGGGTGCCTGGCTGTTCGGCATGCCCGGCAACCCGGTGGCTGTCCTGGTCAGCTTCTACCAGATCGTGCTCGACGCCCTGCACAAGCTCCAGGGGCTCGCCCCCCTGCCCATCCGGCCCAGTTTCCAGGTCCCCTGCGATAGTGCCATCCGCAAGCTGCCGGGCCGGCGTGAATTCCCCCGGGGCCTCCTGTACCAGGCCGGTGGTCTTTGGCGGGTGCGCCTCTCGGGCAACCAGGGCTCCGGCGTCTTACGTTCCGTGACCGACGCCAACTGCTTCATCTGCCTGCCGGAGGACAGCGGCAGCCTGAGCGCCGGCGATCTGGTGGAGGTGCAGCCCTTTGAAGGGCTGCTTTGATCGAGACCGAACCCGCACTGCTTGGGGCCCGTCTGTACGGGAGTGGCTCGGTGGTTGTCCCCTCGTGACACCGCTCCGGCGGTGTCACGCATGTCTTGGGCGCTCTGCGCCCCGGCCGCCGGACTAATGGCGCCTATCTTCAATCCATCCGCCGGCTGGTGAGGGGTTTCGCGACGCGGAGCGCCGGGCAGAGGCGTGACACCGCGGGAGCGGTGTCACGAGGGGCAAGTCTGGGAAGGGTGCCAAAGATGGGCTAGGCCCCTGGGTCGCCGTCTCGCGAGTGCCCCTCTCCGAGAACGTGCTCGAAGTAGTACGCGGCATAGCGTTGGTCCTCGGCGATGACGTGGTTGAAGAACCACCGCTTGATGGCGGCCGCGCTCTCCTCGTCCAGACAGGGGAGCTGGCGGTTGACGAGGTCTCGGCGCAGTTCGGCCAATTCGGCCTTTTCCAGGGCGTGCTCGCCGCTGTGCTCCGCCAACTGTGGATAGCCGATTCGCTCCAGGAATGCCTCCTCGCGTTCGAAGTGGGCGCGCAAGTGCTTTAGCACCGCGTCCAACCGCGCAAGGACTTCGAGAGGATCGGCACCAGGCGCCAAGGACCCCGCTGCAGGTGTGGCAGGGATGCCATCCGATGTGTGTCCGGCGGTGAAGAGCAGGTTCAGCAGGCGGAGCATCTCGCGGTGGTCGGTATCCAGATCCTCGATGCCCAGCGCCCAACCCTCGTGCCAAGTCAGTTGTGTCGGCATGGGACCCCTCGAATAAAAACGAACGGCCGGCGTGACCGGGAACGCCAGGGACAGGAAAATCAACCGTCCCGCGACGAGATAAGGCCGAACATAGTCCGAACGGGGGTCCTGCGCAATGCGGGTGGCCTCCGGAATTTGTCTAAGTCACTGGACCGTCTGCGTTAATTTGCGTGATTTGCGGCCGAATTACTTTTTCCAAGGTGATTGATCCCGTGACCCTGCTCCAGCCTCGCATGAGGTACCACGCCGTTGTGCCGGCTGCATCCTGTCTGAACCCAATCGTTCAGGCCGCAAGCGAGCGCCGCCTGGTGGCTGCGATCAGGACCCCAGTGAGGATCAGCCCGAGGGCATAGACGTGGTTGGCGCTGGGGGACTCGCCGAGGAACAGGATGCCAAGGCCCAGGGCCCAGAGCGGGATCAAGTAGTTGAGCTGGGAGGTGAAGGATGGCCCGGCGGAGGCGATGAGCCGGAAGTACGCCACCGCCGCGGTGGCGGTAGAGAAGACCCCCAGCGTGGTCAGTGCCGCCAGCTCGGTCCAGGTCGGGGCAAGGCTCGGCAGCGGCTCCCAAATGGCCGCCAGGGGTAGGGCCATGAGGGCTGCGATCAGGGTCACCAGGGCGGCGCTGGACAGGGCGTCCCGGGTCGGGCGCAGCCGGCTCAGGATGGTCGAAACGGCATAGCACAGGGCTCCACCGAGCACCGCCAGCATGGCGGCGAGGGTCCCCGGCGTATCCGGGTTCGGTGCTGGGGTTGGGCCATGCAGGGCCGCGGGCCCGAACAGGACGGCGACCCCGACGAAGCCCAGGGCAAAGCCGGCCAGGCGTCGCCGGGTCAGCCTCTCGCCGGGGACGAAGATATGGGCGAGGGCGATCACGGCCAGGGGCATGATCGCCATGAGGATGCCGGACAGGCCGCTGTCGATGCCCCGTTGCCCCCAGGCGATGAGCCAGAAGGGCAGGACATTGCCGAGGAAGGCGATGAGTACCAGGAAGCCCCAGTCCCGCCGCCCACCCCCGCCAAGACCGCCGCGCCAGGCCGCCATGGGCAGCAACAGCAGCGCCGCTAGGGCCAGCCGCCCGACCACCAACCAGCCCGGAGGGATCCCGGCCACGGCGATCTTGGTCAGGGGGAAGGCCGAGCCCCAAAGGGCCACCAGCGTCAGGAGCAGGGCCCAGTCTGTGGGCCTGTGGCCCGGATGCGAGGGGCGAGTGCGCGCGGGCATCTGGTGGGGAATGGCGTCTCGGGTTGCTTCAGCCTGCGAAGAGCGATTGTCACGCTAGGCCATGTGCTCGCGCAGCTTGTCTGCATCCGGGGCCAGGATGACCCCGCGTTCGGTGACGATGGCGTCCACCAGGGCCGCCGGGGTCACGTCGAAGACCGGGTTGCGCGCCTGAACGCCCAGGGGTGCCATGTTTCGCCGGCCGCAGGTGAAGACCTCGGACTCGCCACGCTCCTCGATGGGGATGTCCGCCCCGCTGGCGACGGCCATGTCGATGGTGGAGGTGGGCGCGGCGACCATAAAGCGTACCCCGTGGTAGCGCGCCAGCACGGCCAGCATGTAGGTGCCGATCTTGTTGGCCACATCACCGTTGGCGGCGATGCGGTCGGAGCCGACGATCACCCAACCCACTGTGCCCGTAGCCATCAGGCTGGCGGCGGCCCCGTCGGTCTGGAGGGTGACCGGGATGCCCGACAGGTGTAGCTCCCAGGCGGTGAGCCGAGAACCTTGCATCCAGGGGCGGGTCTCGTCGGCATAGACCCGATGGATGCGCCCGGCAGTATGGGCGCTGCGAATCACCCCCAGAGCGGTGCCGTAACCGCCGGTGGCCAGCGCCCCTGCGTTGCAATGGGTGATGACGTCCGTCGGTCCCTCGATCAGCGCCGCTCCAAGGGCCCCCATGCGATGATTGGCATCGCGATCCTCAGTATGGATGGCGTGCGCCTCGGCCAGGAGGACCGCCGCCGGGTCGCCGCCGTCCAGTGCGTCCATGACCCGGCGCATGCGTTTGAGCGCCCAGAATAGGTTCACCGCTGTCGGCCGGGATGCGGCCAGGTGCTCCAGATCGCCCTCTACATGTTGGCGCCAGTCGGCGCCGTAGTGCCGATAGGCCTCGCGGGCCGCGAGGACGGCCCCATAGGCGGCGGTGATGCCGATGGCCGGTGCCCCGCGCACGACCATGGAGGCGATGGCCTGTGCCACCGTTCCCGCGGCGTCGTACGCGAGGAAGTCGGCATCCTCCGGAAGATGGCGTTGATCGAGCAGGTACAGGCGCCCGTCGTGCCAGACGATGGCATTGTCCGGGTGGACGATGAGGTGGTCATGGGTTTCCATGGGCGTGTCCTTGTGGCAGATTCCTGCATATTGTGGCCCACTGTGGCGCCCACTCAAAACTCATGGGAGATCGAGGCCATGCAGGCGGAACTGCTCATCCACGCCGGTTGGGTCCTGCCGGTGGACCCGCAGGACCGGGTGCTGGCCGATCATGCCCTGGCAATCGGCGATGGGCGCATCCTCGCCCTGCTGCCGAGCGCCGAGGCGCGGGCTGCGGTCGAGGCCGAGCGGGTCCTGGATCTGCCGGGCCATGTCGTCATCCCCGGGCTCATCAATGCCCACACCCACTCCCCGATGTCCCTAATGCGAGGCCTGGCGGACGACCTGCCGCTCATGGTCTGGCTCAACGAACACATCTGGCCGGCGGAGCGGCGCTGGGTGGACCCCGACTTCGTCGCCGCCGGCACGCGCCTGGCGGCCATCGAGATGCTGCGTAGCGGCACCACCTGCTTCAACGACATGTACTTCTACCCCGAGGTCACAGCCCAGGTGGCGGCGGATGCCGGGATGCGTGCCCTGGTAGGGATGATCGTCGTCGACTTCCCCACGCGCTTCGCCGAGGACGCCGACGACTATCTGGCCAAGGGCCTGCAACTCCATGAGCGCTTCCGCAATCACGCCCTGATCCGCACCGCCTTCGCCCCGCACTCCCCCTACGCGGTGTCCGATACCCCCCTGGCGCGGGTGCAGACCCTGGCGGACGAGCTGGAGGTGCAGGTGCACATCCACTTGCACGAGACCCACGACGAGATCCTCCAGTCCCTGCGCGACCACGGCGAGCGCCCCCTCGCACGGCTCGATCGCCTGGGGCTGGTCGGTCCAGGCCTGATCGCCGTGCACATGACCCAGCTCGAGGACGCGGAGATCGCCCGCCTGGCCGAGGCCGGTGCCCATGTCGTCCACTGCCCCCAGTCCAACCTTAAGCTCGCCAGCGGGTTCTGCCCGGTGGCGCGGCTGCTGGCCGCCGGGGTCAATGTAGCCCTGGGCACGGATGGGGCGGCGAGCAACAACGACCTGGATCTGTTCTCGGAGCTGCGCGTCGCGGCCCTGCTCGGCAAGGGGGTGGCCGGCAGCGCCAGCGCCGTACCCGCCCGGGCGGCGCTGCGCATGGCCACGATCGACGCGGCCCGGGCCCTGGGGCTGGATCAGGAGATCGGCTCCCTGGAGCCCGGTAAGGCCGCGGATCTGGTAGCCCTGGACCTGCGCGACCCGGACACCCAACCCCTCTATCACCCCCTGTCCCAATTGGTCTACGCGGCCTCCCGCAGCCAGGTACGCCACGTCTGGGTCGCGGGTCGGCAGCTCGTGCGCGACGGGGTCGCCTTGACCCTGGATCGGGACGCCATCCTGGCCCAGACACGGGACTGGGGGGAGCGTATCGGGGCGGCGGACCGGCATCCTGGCCCAGGGTCGTGACCCAAGCCCAGGTCGAGCAGAGGCCGGCACCGCCCCTGGCGGTCCTCGTGACGAATCCGGGTGGGCAGGCGACCTTACGCCTCAGCGGACGCTGGCGTCTGGACCAGCCACTGCCCGAACCCGCAGAGTTACTCGCCGAGCTGGCGACCCTGCCCGATCGCGCTGACCCTCAACTTCGACTGCACCGAGCTGGGCGACTGGGACTCCGGCCTGGTGGCCTATCTGGTCGCCCTGCGGAACGGGGCCAGGCAGGTGGACGGGGAAGCGGTCCTGCACCTGGATCAGTCGGGTCTGCCCAAGGGCGTGCAGGGCCTGCTGCACCTGGCCTTCGCCGTGCCTGAGGCGAGCGGGGCGCGCCGCGCCGAGGCTAATGAGTCCTTTCTGCACGAGATGGGCGCAGATGCCCTGGGCCTAGCCCGCTCCACCGGTGAGATCATGGCCTTTCTGGGCGAGGCTGTGCTGTCCCTGCGTCGCCTCCTGGCGGGGCGGGCGCGAATGCGCAGCGCCGACTTCTGGATGGTCCTGCAAGAGGCCGGGGCCGCGGCCTTGCCCATCGTCAGCCTGGTCAGCTTTCTGGTGGGGATGATCTTCGGCTATATCGGGGTCCAGCAGCTCGCCCAGTTCGGTGCACGGGTCTATGTGGCGAGCCTGGTGGGGTTGGCCATGACCATCCAGATGGGCGCGCTGGTGACGGCCATCGTCCTGGCCGGGCGCACCGGGGCCGCCTATGCGGCCCAGATCGGGACCATGCAGGTCAACGAGGAGGTCGACGCCCTGCGCACCCTGGGCCTGACGCCCATGGACTTCCTGGTGCTGCCGCGGCTGATCGCCCTCATGCTCATGACGCCCCTCCTGGCGGTCTACGCGGACCTCATGGGCATGCTCGGCGGGGCCTTCGTCGGCATCCTGGTGGGGGGGCTGACGCCGACGGAGTACTACACCCAGACCCAGGACACGGTGGGCTGGAACCACATCATTCAAGGGCTGATCAGTGCCACCGTCTACGGGGCCATCGTCGCCGTCTCCGGCTGCCTGCGGGGCATGCAGTGCGGGCGCAGCGCCGCCGCCGTGGGTGAGGCGACCACCTCCGCGGTGGTGACCGCCATCGTCGCCATCGTCATCGCCGCCGCCGTACTCACGGTCATCTTCAACGCCCTGGGGCTTCAATGACCGAGCGAACGGCTCAGATCCGCCTTGACGGGGTCGCCCTGGGTTACGGGGGTCCGGCCATCCAGCGCGATCTGACCTTCAGTATCGCCCGCGGCGATGTCTTCATCATCATGGGCGGTAGCGGTTGCGGCAAGAGCACGGTGATGCGCAGCCTGGTCGGTCTGCTCGAGCCCCTGGCGGGGCGCATCTTCTGCGGCGAGACCAGCCTGTGGGAGGCGGAGCCGGAAGAGCGGGCCCGAGTGATGCGTCGCAACGGGGTCATGTATCAGAGCGGGGCCCTGTGGAGTTCCATGACCCTGCTGGAGAACGTCGCCTTACCCCTGGAGCAGTACACCGGCCTGACCCCCCGCCAGATTCGCGAGATCGCCGCCTACAAGCTGGCCCTGGTGGGCCTGGCGGGCTTCGATGACTATGTCCCCGCCGAGATCAGCGGCGGTATGCGCAAGCGGGTAGGGGTTGCGCGGGCCATGGCCCTGGACCCGGACACCCTGTTCTTCGATGAGCCCTCGGCTGGGCTCGACCCCCTCAGCGCCCGCCTGCTCGACGACCTGATCCTGGAGCTGCGCGACGGGCTCGGTACGACCATGGTGGTGGTGACCCACGACCTGGCCAGCCTGTTCGCCATCGGCGACGACGCCGTCTTTTTGGACTCGGAGGCCAAGACCATGCTCGCGACCGGCAATCCGCGGCACCTGCGCGACCACTGTCCCAACCTCAAGGTGCGGCGTTTTCTGAGCAGAGGCGAGGTGGCGGCGGAACCGAGCCCCCCCGAGCCGGTGCCGGGGGGGGCTGCGGCATGAGCAGACAGGCCAATCCGACGGTCATTGGCGGCTTCGTCCTGGGTGCCCTGGTCCTGGTGGTGGTGGCTATCGTGGTCTTTGGCAGCGGCGCCTGGCTCAAGGAGCGGGTGCTCATGGTGACCTACTTCCCCGGCTCGGTGCAGGGCCTGAGCGTGGGCGCCCAGGTCCAGTTCCAGGGGGTTCAGGTCGGGCAGGTCACCGCCATCGGTCTGGACTATGTGATCTCGGACAATACCTTTCGCATCCCGGTCTCCTATGAGATCTGGCCTGAGACCGTTGGGGTCATCGGTGTGGATGAGGGTGACCTGGATCCGCCGGTCTTCGCCAAGCGCCTGGTGATGGAACGTGGCCTCAGGGCCAAGCTGGAGCCGGTCAGCCTGGTCACCGGCCAGTATGTGGTCTCGCTCGGGATGGGCACCACCAGCCCACCCAATTACGTCGGCGGGCAGCGTCCCGGCATCGAGATCCCGGCCATCGAGTCCACACGGGATCGGGTTATGGACATCGTCGAGCACCTTGCGCTGGATGACTTGGTCAATGGCCTGACGGGGACCCTGGCGGCGATTCGCTCACTGCTGGACTCGGGGTCGATCCAGGGGCTGGTGTCCAGCATGGACGATACCCTGGTTCGGGTTGGGCGCCTGGCCGAGGACCTGGACGCCCAGGTTGCCCCCATCGGGGATCAACTCGGCCGCACCTTGGGCCAATATGGTGCCCTGGGGGAGAGGCTGGCGACTCGGGTGAACGGCGTGGCCGATGCCCTGGAGGGCGCCGCGGCCAACATAGGGGGGCTCAGTCGGCACCTGGATACCCAGGTCGATCCCCTGGCGGGCAAGGCCGTTGCGGTGCTGCAGCGGGCCGATGCGACCCTGGCGGCTGTGCAGGGTGTGGTCGGCAAGGGGTCGGAACTGCGCTACGAACTCGACCGGATGCTGTCCGAGGCCGCCGCCGCGGCACGCTCATTGCGGAATCTGGCGGACTATCTGGAGCGTCACCCGGACTCACTGGTCAAGGGCAAACGTTGAGCTCGGGGAATGTTCCACATGAGCGCATTGCCGCCGAATCGGGACTAAGGCGATTTCTGTCAACTCTCATACCATCCTGCTTGTCTTTTCGCCCGCCTCCGGCGTCGCGACAACAGTTGCATAGTTCGACTATGCGCCTGCTGTCGCTCCTTGGAGCCGAACGAAAATCCGGCGCAATCTGGTATGAGAATCTCCGGCAATCGCCTAAACGTCATGCAGAAGATCGTCACCTCGCTCTGGTTTACCGACTGTGCCGAAGAGGCGGTGAACTTTTATGTCTCCGTCTTCAACCACTCATGCATCAAGCGGATTGTCCGGTACAGCGAGGCGGGGCCGGAACCGGCGGGCAAGGTCATGACCATCGACTTCCAACTGGAAGGCCAGGACTTTCTGGCCATCAACAGCAGCGTGGCATTCCCGTTTTCCCCAGCGATTTCCCTGGTGGTCAACTGTCAGGATCAGGCAGAACTGGATGCCCTCTGGAGTGCGTTGGCGGCAGACCCGAAGGGTGGGCAATGCGGCTGGATCGAGGACAAATTCGGTTTGTCATGGCAAATCGTTACCCCCGAGGCGATTGAGCTGATTGGTACCGCCGACCCGGCAAAAGCGACGGCCGTCGCCAAGGCGATGTTTGGCATGAAGAAACTCGACATTGCAGCTTTGCAGCAAGCTTACGATCACGCCTGAGGCGCTCCACATCATTCTGGTGGGATGGCGATTCGCACCAAGCCACCGTACATCACCGATTTCTGAGCGATACCAACCGTTGCGGAAGCCTGGGGGAAAGCCCGCGATAGCGGTCTTTTGTATTTCCGGCTTACCCAGGCAAGCGGCTTTTTGCTTTCTGGGAGCTTTTCCCTATGCTGTACGGCAATCCCGTACGTCAGAGGTCAACAAGCATGGAGACCGTCACCGTCAACCAGTTCCGAGACAGCCTTCGCGAGCACGTCGAGAAGGTCCTGGCCGACCACGAGCCCCTGAAGGTCACCCGCCGCAACGCCGGTGCCTTTGTGGTGGTTGGTGCCGAGGACTGGGAGCGCGAGCAGGAGACACTGTACGTGCTACAGAGCCGAACCCTGATGGACCAGATCGCCCGCTCGGCCGAGAGGGCGAAGTTTGCGACCGTCTTTGCGCCCGAAGAAGCCCGCGAAAGCGGGCTTCTTCGTTTGCAGAGTCGGCGCTATAGTTCCTTAACCCTAGCGAGCACCTATCGCGGTACCGGTTGGATGACCCGTCCAACTCGGCAAGTGCGATGGCCCGCGCATCCCAGCCCCACGCAAGCCAGAGGACCCAAGGCCGTAGCCGCGATGAGCCCCAGGACGCAACCACCTGTCAGCACCAAAGCCGAGCTGGTGCGCCTCCTCAGCGCCAACGAGCCCTCGCTCCGCGGCCTCGGGGTCAGCCGGCTGGGTCTGTTCGGCTCGTTCCGCCACGGCCAACCGACCCCTGACAGTGACGTAGACCTCTACGTGGAATTCGCAGCGGGCGAAGCGACCTTCGATCACTACATGGACCTCGGCTTCCTCTGCGAGGACTTGTGCGGTCGGCGCGTCGAGATCGTGACGCCAAACAGCCTAAGTCCCTATCTGGGGCCCCACATTCTCAAGGATATCGAATATGTCCTTAGATGAGTTGGCCTACATCAAGCACATGTTGGACGAGGCACGCTACTTGGTGGGCGCTGCGGAGAATCTGGATCGGGCCACCTTTCTGACGGACCCGACCTTGCAGCGTGCTTTCGTCCGTAGCCTGGAAATCATCGGAGAAGCAGCCAAGCACGTTTCCGAGCCGTTTCGCACTCGCCACCCATCCATCCCATGGCGCGCTATGGGCGGGATGCGCGACCGTATGATCCATGACTATCTTGGGGTCGACTACGAGATCGTCTGGGACGTGGTCAAGAACAAGGCTCCAGCCCTGTGCATCGACCTCGAGCAAATCGTAGTGTCGGAGTCGCCCCCCGGAAGCGCCGCATAGGTGATGGGGACTTCAGCAAGTCTGATGTTGGGTACCGCAGTGCTTCGCGGGGCTCCGCATAGGCTTACCCAATGTCGAGGTAGAATTTTGGCCTTGCCATGGTTGACGCCAGAATTTCCAACGCACTCAGCTATGGGGCCGGTTTCGTCTACCCCGGTAAGGCAATCGACGGCTGTGGGATACCCGAGATGGGAATGACGAGCGACATCCTACGGTCCCCGCTGAGCGCTAGAATGGGTTTGCCCCACCCCGGAGCCTGATCAATGCCCGTTCACATCGACCCCTTGCGCGACCTCTACAAGAGCCTGAGTGGCAGGGGCGCCCTGCCCCTGAACCCGGATGATCCCTACTATGTGCCGATCCTCCAGGCGACCCCAGAGAAGGACCCCATCTCATGCTCTGGCAGCGCCTGGCCTGGTCAGAATCGGAGAGCGTGAATCTGCTCACCGGCTTTCGCGGCAACGGCAAGAGTACCGAGCTACGTCGCCTCAAGGAACTGCTGGAGAAACAGAACGGTGCCAAGGTCTTTCTCGTCAACATGGCCGACTTCCTGTTGATGACCAAACCCCTGGAGATCTCGGATTTCGTGCTGTCCCTGATGACAGCCCTAGGCCAAGCCGTGGAGCAAGACACCGGACTCGCGGCCCTCACCCACAGTTACTGGGAGCGGCTCCAACGCTTCCTGACCTCCGAGGTGCAACTGGAGCGCCTCGACTTGGACCTCAAGGAGACCGGGGCACCGGCCAAGCTCGGCCTCAAGCTCAAGAACGAGCCGGACTTTAAGCAGCGGGTTCAGGAGCACCTGCGCGGCCACCTACGAGCCGGCTGATCGAGGACGCCCAAGGCTATGTGGTGGACCTGGTGGACGCCATCCGCGCCCAGGCCGGTGACCCGGACCTCAGGGTGGTCCTGCTGGTGGACTCGGTGGAGCAGATCCGCGGCGTCGGCACCGAGGCGGGCAAGGTCCACGAGAGCGTCGTGCGAATCTGTTCTCCGGCCAAGCCGCGAGCCTCGCCTTCTCCAAGCTGCACCTCGTATACACCATCCCGCCCTACCTGCAGGCCCTGTCCCACAATCTCGGGGCGTAGCCCTGGGCGGGCACCCCATTGTCCACTGGCCCAACGTCCATGTACGCAACCGGGACGGCACACCGGACGCGGCCGGGCTGGGCCGTCATGGAGGACGTCATCACTAGACGCCAGGCGGGCTGGGCGGAGATCATCGCGCCCCCCACCCTGCGCCGCCTGGCGGCCTGCACCGGGGGCGACCTGCGGGACTTCTTCCGTCTGGTCCGCGAAAGCGTCATCGCCCCGAAGCACTGCCCGGCTCGGACAAGGCGACGGCAACGCTGGGCGACGACATGGTCGCCAGGGTCGAGGAGCAACTGCGAAACGATCTGTTACCCATCGCCATCGACGATGCTCGTTGGCTGGCTCGCATCCATCAGACCAAGGACGCATCCCTACCCAGCACCGCCGATCTACCCCACCTGGCCAGGTTCCTGGACGGCAATCTGATCATGAACTACCTCAATGGTGCGCCCTGGTACGACATCCACCCATTGCTGCTGGAAGAGATCCGTCGCAACTTGCCCGAGGCGCCGGCTTGACCCCCATCGCCCCCCTCGTACCGGAGGGCGAGGCCGCCTGGCTGAGGGTCAAGCAGCAGCTTGCAATGGTGCGGAGACAGCTTCGCCCTGGTCTTCGTCTTCAGCGACCAACCCGGCGGTCGCCGACTGCTTGCGCGAGCGCTTGGCGGACGTCTACCGGGCGCGGATCACGCGGTCTGGAAGTCCCCATGCCGCGGAGCCCGAAGGCCCTGTTCGAAGACCTGCACCACGGCTGCTTCACCCGCCCCCTACCAACTCGCCCTGAACGCCCCTCTGTGGCTGGACCTCGGCCCGCCTCCCCGGAGGCGCGGATACCCTGGCGATCGAGGTCTGGCGCGAGGCCAGACTTCAGTTCCTGGCCCGGCTCAACGAGCAGCGCGAGCCCCTGCGTCGGGCCTTGAGCAGGCCCCTGATCCTGGTCCTGCCCCTGGCAGAGCAGGCGCGCATCAAGGCCCTGGCCCCGGACCTCTGGGCCATCCGCCACTTCAGCTTGGAGCTAGGGCCCTGGCTCGCCCCCCGCGCGCGCCGAGCCCCAAACCCCCTCGCCCCCCGCCCCGAGCCCTTCCCGCTCGGCCAGACAGAGTCATCTCTGGTGCAGGAGTGGCACCGCGTGCGCCACCAGAGCGGCGCCGGGCACAGCGCAATTCTGGCCGCCGACCGCGCCTGCCGGGCCCTACTGAGCCGGGGTCACTTGCAAGAGGCGCGGGAGGCAGCCGCCTGGATGTTGGGGACCTTACATTCCGCACCCCTTTCGCCTCACGCGGCAGGTATTTTTCACCGACGCCGCAATAGACAACCCGCCCGCCGCATGTCAAGCTATCCGTCGGCGGGCCGATCGATCGAGATCCGCCCCACTGGTTTTTTCTGATGCTCTCAGTGCGGGAGGAGCAATGGCGGATCCATTTTGTCCACGCTGGCCGAATGTGCAGCAGGTCATCTCGGCGGCGCGGGTCGATCACCTGCCGATCGTCGCGCACTTTGCGCGGCGCTTGGGGTTGGTGGAGATGATCAACCGCTTGGTGACGACGCGAGATGGAGGTGGAGCCGGGTGTCATTGCGCTGGGCCTGGTGCTCGATACGCTCACCGGGCGCAGCCCGCTCTACCATTTGGAGAAGGCGTTCGAGGAGTGCGACCGGGCGCTGTTGTTCGGCCGGGAGCTGCCCGCCGAGTACTTCAGCGACGACAATGTCGGGCGGATGCTCGATGTGCTTCTACAAGACGGGTACGCAGCGGCTGTTCTCGGCGCTCTCGGTCGCGGCCTTGCAGCGCTTCCCGATCTCCACGCGGCTCGTGCACTTCGACACGACCTCGGTGAACCTGTTCGGCGATTACCGCGCCATCGAAGGCGAGGAGCCGCCGTTCAATATCACCCACGGCTACAGCAAGGACAAGCGCCCGGATCTCAAGCAGTTCGTCTTCTCGCTGCTGTGTGTCGACGGCAATGTCCCCATCCTCGGCAAGATCGAGGATGGCAATGCCTCGGACAAGACGCTCAACCACGGCCTCTTGGGCGAGGTGGCCCGCCACATGCGCAAACACGGTGTGGACGAAGACGCCTTCATCTACGTCGCCGACTCGGCGATGGTCACCGAGGCCAATCTGGCGCAGGCCGGGGAGCGCATCCGCTTCATCACCCGTTTGCCGGCGACCTACAACGAGCACGAGCGGGTCATCCTCGAGGCCATCGAAGCCGACGACTGGGAAGAGGTCGGGCGGATCGCACAAACCCCGAGCACCGAAGAACCGTCCCGGTGCCTCCTATCGGGTGTCACGAGGGCTCGGTCACACTCTATGGCAAACGCTACCGCGCCGCGGTGGTGCACTCCAGCGCCCACGACAAACGCCGACTGAAACGCCTCGAGCGCGAGCTGCAGTGCCTCGCGCTCGGAGCTCGAGAGATCGCCAAGACCTGGCGGAAAAAGATCTTCTTCTGCCGCCCCGATGCCGAGGCCGCCGCGGCCGAGGTGCAGAGCACGGCCTACCATCAATTCGAAGTGCAGGGTCGAGGAACGTCCCCGCTACGCACCGGGCCGCCCCAAGAAGAACGTCCCCCGTGTGCCCGTGGCCATCGACTACGTGCTCCGCACCGAGATCGTCGAGAAACGCGAGGAGATCGACAAACGCCGCCAACTGGCCGGGTGCTTCGTGTTGCTCAGCAACGTACCCGCGAGGACGGCTACAGCGCCGAGCAGATCCTGCGCACCTACAAGGAGCAGCATGCCATCGAGAAGAACTTCGGCTTCCTCAAGGACGATCAGATCGTCAACGCCTTGTTTCTCGAACGTCCCGAGCGGATCGAGGCACTGGGCCTGATCCTGCTGATCTCGTTGCTGATCTGGCGGCTCATCGAGCTGGTGATGCGCACCGAGCTCCAGGCCCGTGAGGCGACCGTCCCGGGCTGGGACGACAAGCCCACGGCACGCCCGAGCGCCTACATGGTGACGTGGAAATTCAAGGGTGTTCTGATTCTTTGCATCGACGGCCAGCGCATGCTGGGCAAGCCTTTGACCGAGACGCAGCAAGCATTCTTGCTGGCACTGCAGGTGCCCGCGAGTTGCTTTACCCAGCACCCGCGGGACGGATAGGCCCGGCGAAAAACTCCACGAAAGGATGCCGGAGGGGTGCGGAATGTCCGGGGGACCGCCCGCACCGGCCTCATTCGGGGCCAACAGACCCCTGAGGCCCTGCGCGACCTCGGTATCACTCAACAACGTCGGCAACACCGACCGCGCCCTCGGCGACTTGGCTCAGGCCCGCGCCGCCTTCGCCGAGGGGCTGCCGAGGAGATCGCCAAGCAGCTGGCTACGGTGCTGCCGACGTGGACTAGGACCTGCCGGCGTGGTTCACGCGGCGCTTACTACGCAATCTGGACGAGGGGCAGGGGGCGGGCTAGGAGGGCGATAGGTTGAGTATGGTCACGTGGAATTCCAGGGGCAGTTGACCTAATTGCGTTCCCGTTGCTCGACCAGGTCCTGGGTGTGGCGGTCCAGCTCTTGGGTCTTAGGTCCTGGTTTTTGTCGTTTCAGGGGGCGATGCAGGCGTCGTTCCAGCGATTCGGCAAAGGAGTCGAGAGCAAGCGGGTGGATAAGGGGTCAGTGCGTCCCGGGCAGGGTCGCAAAGTCCTGCGGGTGTGAACCCCGCTTCGGCGGAAATAGGGGACGTACCACCATTCGTTCCCGCGAGATCGGCCCGACGCCCAGTTTTGACCCAAGTCCAGAGGCTTCAGCATCCGGCGCCCGGGCGGCTCGGGCAAGCGAGCCGCAGGTAATGCAGCGCAGCTCACTAAACCACCGCTTCAGTCCCGCCCGGGCTCGATTTCAAAGAATGCCCGGATGAAGGCATCCCGTGCATCTGTCATGGCGGCGGAGTACTTGCCGTTACGGGGCGTCAGGCGAACGTATTCGGACAAGAGCATGGTGGTGCGCTGGGCCTTGTAGGTGCGCAGGTAGGGTGCATCTCAAAAAAAACGGGCCTTGGATGTGACTCCAAGGCCCGCGGTATGGTGGAGGCGGCGGGAATCGAACCCGCGTCCGCAAGTCCTCTGCCATTGGTTCTACATGCTTAGCCCGATCTATTATTTTTAACCTTCCGCCCCCCGATGGGCAGGGGGATCGGTCAGCGATTCCGTTAGGTTTTAGAGGTTCAGGTCCGGACGCCCGTCACCGCGATCCTATGTGATGTTACCCCTGAAACCCGACGCCCATAGGCAAGTGTCGGCCAGAGGCCCGCTGGGATTAAGCAGCGAGAGCGTAGTTGTCGTCGTTGGCAACTATAGATTTGCGGACGGTTTTACGAGGTACCCGCACCTCGGCATGCACCTCAGGTTTTGCAACCCACGTCGAAGCCATGTCGCCCCCAGGTGAACAGAAGACAGTCTAGTGACCCGAGGGTTCCACGGCAACCGACATTTTTGCCTGACGTTTCGGCCCGGCGCTGGCGTGCGATCGAAGGCTCGGGTAGCTTTCCTCACCATGAAGCCAACACTGCGAACCGAGAACGAGCCGGGCCCAGGCGGCGAGCGTATCCGCGTGCGCGGCCTGGTGCAGGGGGTGGGGTTTCGCCCGACGGTGTGGCGACTTGCCCAGGGGTTAGGGCTGGCAGGGGATGTGTGCAACGACGGCGAGGGGGTGCTTATCCGCGTCTTTGGGTCGCTCTCCGACTTGGATGCCTTCTGCGCAGCCTTGTACCAGGAGTGCCCGCCCTTGGGGCGGATCGATGCCCTGGAGCGTGCGCCCTTGGCGGGTCCGCCGCCAAACTCGGGCTTCGAGATCCTGGTCAGCGGCGCCGGGGTGGTGCGCACCGGGGTCGTCCCAGACGCGGCGACCTGTCCGGCTTGCGCGGCGGAGGTGCTGGACCCAGGCAACCGCCGCTACCGGTATCCCTTCACCAACTGCACCCACTGCGGCCCACGGCTCAGCATCGTGCGAGCCATTCCCTACGACCGGGCCAATACCAGCATGGCCGACTTCCCCATGTGCCCTGCCTGCGCGACGGAGTACGCCGATCCGGCGGACCGGCGCTTCCACGCCCAGCCCAACGCCTGCCCGGCCTGCGGGCCTCGGGTCTGGCTCAAGGATCGAGACGGCAACACCTTGAACCCGGCGGACCTGGGCGCCGCAGATGCCATCGCGGCGGCCAGTCGGATGTTGGCCCAGGGTCAGATCCTTGCCATCAAGGGCATCGGTGGCTTTCACCTGGCCTGCGACGCCTGCGACTCGGCGGCGGTGGCGGAGTTGCGCCGACGCAAGCGCCGTTATGCCAAGCCCTTCGCCCTCATGGCCCGGGACCTGGCCGTCATCCGCCGTTACTGCGCCCTGGATGCGGGCGAGGCCGACCTGCTCGCCCGCCCCGCGGCCCCGGTGGTCCTGCTGGATGTTGCGGGGGACGCGTCGGTTGCCGCCGCTGTGGCCCCGGGCCAGAGCACCTTGGGCTTCATGCTCCCCTACAGCCCCCTGCACCTGCTGCTACTCGCGGAGTGGGACCGACCCCTGGTGATGACCAGCGGGAACCTCAGCGACGAGCCCCAGTGCACCGACAATCAGGATGCCGGCGTGCGTCTGGCGGAGCTGGCGGACGCCTACCTGCTGCATGATCGGGAGATCGTCAATCGGGTCGACGACTCCGTGGTGCGGGTCATGGATGGGGCGCCCCGGCTGTTGCGCCGTGCCCGCGGCTATGCCCCCGCGCCCATCCCGCTGCCGCCCGGCTTTGCGGGGGCCCCGCCGACCCTGGCCATGGGCGGGGAGCTGAAGAACACCATCTGTCTGCTCAAGGACGGCCAGGCGATCCTGTCCCAACACCTGGGGGACCTGGAAGAGGCGACCACGGCCCGGGACTACGAGCGCAATATCGGACTCTACCGCGACCTCTACCGGCATAGTCCGAGTCTGCTCGCGGTGGATTGCCACCCGGGCTATCGCTCCACCCAAATGGGCCAGGCCTGGGCCGCCAGGGATGACCTGGCCCTGGTCGAGGTCCAGCACCACCACGCCCACATCGCCGCCGCCCTGGCGGAAAACGCCTGGCCCCTGGACGGCGGACCGGTGCTGGGCTTGGCCCTCGACGGCCTGGGGTTTGGCGCAGACGGGACCGTCTGGGGTGGGGAGTTGTTGCTCGCGGACTACCGGGGCTTCCGCCGCCTGGGGTGGCTCAGGCCGGTCGCCCTGCCGGGTGGGGTCAAGGCCATGGTCGAGCCCTGGCGCAACACCTATGCCCAGCTCGCCGCCGGTCTCGGTTGGAGCGAAGTACAGGCGCGCTGGTCACGGCTGGGGCTAGTCGGTTACCTGGCTGCCCAGCCCCTCGGGGTGCTCGACGCCATGATGAGCCGCGGGCTCAACTCGCCCCTGTCCAGCTCCTGCGGTCGATTGTTCGACGCCGTGGCCGGGGCGCTGGGTATCTGCCGGGAGGGGATCGCCTACGAAGGCCAGGCGGCCATCGAACTGGAGGCCTTGGCCCGACCGTTCCTTGGCGAGTGTGGGCCTGGCTACCGCTTCGACCTGGAGGATGGCGAGGCCGGCCTGATCCTGGACCCGGCGCCCCTTTGGTTGGCCCTGCTGGAGGACTTGGCTGCCGACGCCGCGGTCGGGGTCATGGCGGCGCGCTTCCAAGTCGGATTGGCGGACGCCTTGGTCACCGCGGTCCGGAGCTTGGCCGAGCGTCACGGCGTGGCGACCTGCGCCCTTTCCGGCGGGGTGTTTCAGAATCGAACCCTGTACGAGGCGATCAACTCGGGTCTGAGTGATGCGGGGCTGCGCGTCCTCACCCATCGACAGGTACCGGCCAACGACGGCGGCATTTCGCTGGGCCAGGCGACGGTGGCCGCGGCACGCTGGTTGGCTGGGGACCGAGGCTGAATCGGCCGCTGCCACGCGCCGGTCAGATCCCGCGCCGGTCGCGCCGCACCAACCAGACCTCGAGGCCCTGGGCGTTGAGGTCCATATCCACCACCAGCACCTCGCGGATCTGCTCATCGCTCAAGGTACAGCCACGGGCCCTGGCCCCATCCACGAGGTGCGCGGCCACTGCGACCTTCAGGCGATCGAGCCGGCCCTCCGGACCTGCCGCGGCAACCTCCAGGGCCAAGTCGGCCTGGTCGCGGATGCTGCGGCGCAGGGTCTCCACCAGCCCGGCTGGGTCGTCCAGGCGGCCGTAGTGGGTCAGGTACATGGCATGGGGGTCGAGGGCCATGAGGCGGTCCAGACTCGTCTGCCAGGCGTCCGGGTCGAAGGCGACTGGGGTCGTGGGGGCGAACAGGTAGGGGCCCGCCTCGCTGTACAGCTCCCGGTAGGCGATGCCGAAGGTGTCGCCGGTAAACCAGGCCCGGGTGACGGCATCGTAGATGCAGCCGTGGTGATTGGCGTGTCCCGGGGTGTCGGCGAAGGTCAGGGCGCGTCCACCGAGGTCCAGGGTCGCACCGTCCTCCAGCTCCAACACGCGCTCGGCCGGGACTGGCTCCAGGGTGTCGTAGGTCGCCGCGAAGCCGGCCTCACCGTAGACAGCGGTGGCCCCGGCCATGAGTCGGGTCGGGTCGATCAGGTGGGGCGCCCCCTTGGGGTGGATGGCCAGGGTAGCCTGCGGGCAGGCTTGCATGAGCTGGCCGGCACCCCCGGCATGGTCGAGGTGGACATGGGTGGGGATGACGTAATCCAGGTCCTCGGGTCTATGTCCGAGCTCGGCCATGACCGCGAGTATCAAGGGGACCGTGTGGGCCGTGCCGGTGTCGATGCAGGCCAGGCGTCCGCCACCACGGATGAGGTAGCAGGCGGCCAGCTTGGGGCGGTAGAGGCCGGTGTCGATGCACCAGATGTCTTCGCCGACGGGCTCGTAGCGGAGTTGGATCATGGCTGGGATTCCTGCGTCAGTCTGGATCGAAGCGGTAATCGAGCAGGGCGATGTCGGCGGCGAAGCGCTCGGCGACTAGGCTCGCGGTGGCGTCATCATAGTAGGAGCGGTAGTCACGTTTGCGGTCGGCGGCCTGACGCCGGTGGGGTAGGGCCGGGGCCGGGATACCGATGCGCCGGCAGGCCTCGATGAAGTCGTCCTCCAGGCGCTCGTAGCGCCCAATGAAGTCCACGATCACTTGGCCGCGCAGGTCGATGAGGTAATCGCTTTGCAGCTCGATGGAGGTGTCCACGTGGTACTGGTAGGGGCGTTGCGGGTCGAGCTTCCAGCGCAGGAAGTCGGCGAAGTTGTCATGTCCGCCCAGGTAATGGGGGCGCTCGCGGCGGATGTGGTGGAAGGAGCTGACCTGGAGGTCCCAGGGGTTGCGTACGAAGGCAAACTTGAAAAGCGACTCGTAGAGCTCCCGTGGCAACAGCTCCCGGGCGGCAATGGCCTTGGCGTGGCGCGGCAGTTTGGCGGCGATGCGGTGGCCGCTCAAATGACTCAGCCGACTGCACAGGAACATGGCCAGGTACCAGGGGTCGCGCCGGCGCAGGCGCTCCAGGGCCGAGCGAACGCTGGTTCCGCCGGTCTTGGCGATGTGGACATAGAGAAAGCCGTACTTGGGGGAGAGCAACATGGCGGCGGATTCAAGGAGCCTGTCGGACTTAGGGGAACCGTGGCGAGTCAAGTGGCGAGGCAATAGGAGCGCGAGACCATTTGGTTCCGACTTTGAAGCACTTAGCCGGCTTTACGGTGGCTGCTCAATGACCTGGGGCAATCTCAGGGCGGATCAATGAGTTTGAAAGAAGCAATTCGGCCGCAAATTAACGCAAATGGTTCAGGGATATACGCAAAGTTCGGAGGCCGCCCGTCGGGTGAGCCGGCCGCCGACTTCTAGCCCCGGTGTATTTGCGTCTATTTGCGGCGGAACTGCTCTTCCAAGGATGAGCGCAATGGCAGATCGGCCGATACCAGGGGTTCTCGTGGGTCCGCTTCGCTTGACCCACCCTACGGCCCCTGTGGTGGCCCAGGCGGCTGTAGGCCGGGGGGAGCGTGAGGAGCCCTGACAGAGCGAGCTGTCGCGAAGTTGCTCCTGGCTGGGTTCGCTCCCCACCCTGACCCACAGCGCTTGGTTGACCATTCTCGGACCTGGGGATCGCGTTTGCGACCGCCTGTGAGGCTACGCAGTGACTGTCTTGGCCCCCTCCGGGGTCCCCAGGATCAGCACGTCCGCGGGCCGCAGCCCGAAGATCCCCACCGTCACCACCCCGGGCAGGTTGTTCAGACGCTGCTCCAGTTCCCTGGGATTGACGATCTCCATGTGATGCACGTCCAAGATGACGTTGCCATTGTCGGTGACAAAACCCTCGCGCCAAACCGGCGTCCCGCCGAGCTTGACCAGCTCCCGGGCGACCAGGCTGCGGGCCATGGGGATGACCTCCACCGGCAGGGGGAACTTGCCCAGCACGTCTACCAGTTTGGCTTGGTCGGCAATGCAGACGAAGCGTTTGCTGGCCGCAGCGACGATCTTCTCCCTGGTCAGGGCCCCACCGCCCCCCTTGATCAGCTCCAGGTTGTGGTTGGACTCGTCGGCCCCGTCCACATAGATCTCCAGGTCGCCGACGGCGTTGAGGTCGAAGACCTGGATGCCGTGGGCCTTCATCCGTTCGGTGGAGACCTCCGAGCTGGAGACGGCCCCCTCGATGCGACCCTTGATGCCGGCGAGGCAGTCGATGAAATGATTCACGGTGGAGCCGGTGCCGACACCGACGATCCCGCCTTCCACGTACTCGAGGGCGGCCTGGGCCGCCAGCTTCTTCATCTCGTCCTGGGTCATGGTTGTCCTCCGCAGGGTTGTTGAAACTGGAGGATCATAGCAGCGGCAAGAGGCTAACGGTCAGCAAAAGGGGCGCGACTGCATTGGCGAGATACAAGCGCGTACCGGTGACAAGATTCCGGGCGGATCTGATCTGGGGCCTGTCCGGAGTTGCCCGGCAAGGTTCTGGGCTGTTCCGCGGAGCATGTTGGCGGGTGACTGGAGCCCAGTCTACGGGGACAATGCAGTGGCCGCGGGTCACCTCCGACTCAAGCCAACCGCGCTACGAACTGACATGCCGCAAACCTACATCGAACGCATCCTGCGCGCCCGCGTCTACGACATCGCCATCGAGTCGCCCTTGACCCAGGCGGTACGCCTGTCCAAGCGGCTCGGCAATCAGGTCTACCTGAAGCGAGAGGACCTCCAGCCAGTCTTCTCCTTCAAACTGCGCGGGGCCTATAACAAGCTGATTCACCTCGACGAGGAGACCCGCAGGCGAGGTGTCGTGACCGCCTCCGCCGGCAACCACGCCCAGGGGGTGGCCATGGGGGCCGAGCGCTTGAAGATCGAGGCGACCATCGTCATGCCGCGTACCACCCCGAGCATCAAGGTCCAGGCCGTGCGCAGCCTGGGCGGCAAGGCGGTGCTGCACGGCGACTCCTACGACGAGGCCTATGCCCATGCCCTGACCCTGGCGGCGGAACGCAGTCTCGCCTTCATTCACCCCTTCGACGACCCGGAGGTCATTGCCGGTCAGGGGACCATCGGCATGGAGATCCTGCGCCAGCACCCGGCCCCCCCTCACGCCATCTTCGTCCCCGTCGGCGGCGGCGGCCTGATTGCCGGTGTCGCCGCCTACGTGAAGTACGTCAGGCCGGAGGTGCGCATCATCGGCGTCGAGCCAGAAGATGCGCCGACCCTGGAGCGCGCCATGGCGGCAGGGCGGCGCGTGGAGCTCGACCAGGTCGGCCTGTTCGCCGATGGGGTGGCGGTCCGTCAGATCGGCAAGGAGACCTTCCGTCTCGCCAAGGACCTGGTGGACGAGGTGATCCTGGTCAGTACCGACGAGATCTGCGCCGCCATCAAGGACATCTTCGACGACACCCGGGGCATCGCCGAGCCCGCCGGGGCCCTGGCGGTAGCCGGGCTCAAGCGCTACGTGGAGCGCGAGGGCATCAGCGGGGCGGACCTGATCGCCATCGAGAGCGGCGCCAATATCAATTTCGACCGCCTGCGCCATGTGGCCGAGCGGGCGGAGCTGGGTGAGCGCCGCGAGGCCCTGTTGGCGGTGCAGATCCCCGAACGCCCGGGCAGCTTCCTGGCCTTCTGCCGCACCCTGGGCAAGCGCCAGATCACGGAATTCAACTACCGCTACGCGGACTCCGGTCAGGCCCAGGTCTTCGTCGGGGTCGAGCTGGGCCGGGGCGACGAGGAGCGGCGTGAGCTGATCGCCCGGTTGGAGGAAAAGGCCTTCGGCGTCGTGGACATGAGCGAGAACGAGACGGCCAAGCTGCATATCCGTTTCATGGTCGGCGGCCATACCCGGGGGGTTACGGACGAACGCTTGATCCGCTTCGAGTTTCCCGAGCGTCCAGGGGCACTGCTCGGCTTCCTGAGTGGCATCGGCAAGCGTTGGAACATCAGCCTGTTCCACTACCGCAACCACGGGGCAGCCTATGGGCGGGTGCTGTTGGGTATTCAGGTCCCCGAGATCGAGTGCGACGAACTGTTCGGCTTGCTCGACCGGCTCGGGTACCAATATTGGCCGGAGACGGACAATCCGGCCTACCGGATCTTTGCCGGGGCCGTCGGGGACTAGTACAGCCGCGCCTAGATGGATTGACCATTCGTGGATAAGGCGCGTGGCATCCGGTCGGGAATTTGCTCGGGGGCCTGACCGCGCCGCATCCACCGGCTTGCCTTCGGTGGATGCGCTGCGCTTATCCACCCTACCTTTGTCGGTAGAGTTTTCGCGCAACTGCAGCTCGCTATAGGACTGCCTCGGGATAGGACCCCAGCACCTTGAACAGCAGGGCCAGTCTCTTTAATTCATCCAGGGCCGGTGAGATGCCTGGGTCCTGCCTGTGGCCGCAGATATCCACGAAGAAGACATAGTCCCAGATCCCGCGACGGGAGGGCCTTGATTCGATACGGGTCATGCTGATGCCGTGTTCGGCCAGGGGCGAGAGCAGTGCGTGTAGGCCACCGGATTCGTTGCGACAGGCTAGCAACAGGCTGGTCTTGTCGCGCCCCGAGGGCGGCGGGTCCTGATCGCCGATGACCAGGAACCGGGTGGTATTGCCCTTGTCGTCCTCGATGCGCCGGGCGAGCACCGGCACGCTATAGATTTCCGCCGCCGCCTCCCCGGCGATGGCCGCCGTGCCCGGTTGCGTTGCCGCCAACCGGGCCGCCTCGGCATTGCTGGCCACGGCGACCCGCTCGGCCCGGGGCAGGTGGCGATCCAGCCAGCCGCGGCACTGGGCCAGGGACTGCTGGTGGGAATAGAGGGTTTTGATGTCGCTCAGGTCCGGCGTCGTACCCATCAGGTGGTGATGGATGCGCAGGCTGACCTCGCCCACGATGCGCAGGGGAGAGGCCATGAACAGGTCCAGGGTGTGACTGATGACGCCCTCGGTGCTGTTCTCAACGGGCACCACGCCGTAGTCGCAGGCCCCTGTCTCCACCTCGCTGAAAATGTCCCCGATAGCGCCCATGGGCAGGGTCTGCACCGAGTGGCCGAAGTGCTTGCGTGCCGCGGCCTGGGTGAAGGTCCCCTCCGGTCCCAGGAAGGCGGCGGTGACCGGACGCTCCAGGGCCAGGCAGGCGGACATGATCTCGCGGAACAGCCGGGCCATTTCCTCGCCCGCCAGCGGGCCGGGGTTCTGCTCCTGGATGCGGCGCAGCACCTGGGCCTCGCGCTCCGGGCGGTAGAACTGATTGGCGCCGGTGGCGGCCTTGATCTCCGCCACCGCGCGGGCGCAGTCCGCCCGCTCGCTGATGAGGCGCACCAGGTCCGCGTCGATGGTGTCGATGCGCTCGCGGATCGGTTGCAGGGCCTGGATGTCGCTCATGTCCAGGCGCCCTCAGCAGCCGAGGCAGCGCACGGACAGGACGCCGGCGATGCTGCGGATACGCTCCACCGTCTCCTTCGGGACTCGTTGATCCACGTCGATCAGGGTTACGGCGATGTCGCCTCGGGAGCGGTTCAGCATGTCCATGATGTTGAGCCCGACGCCGGCCAGGTCGGTTGAGATTTGCCCCAGCATGTTCGGGACATTTCGGTTGACCACCGACAGACGGTAACCGCCGTTGCGCGGGAGGTTGATCTCCGGGAAGTTGACGGCGTTGTGCACATTGCCGTCTTCCAGATAGTCGCGCACCTGGTCTGCCACCATGATGGCGCAGTTCTCCTCCGCCTCGCGGGTGGAGGCCCCCAGGTGGGGCAAGGTCACGACCCGGGGGTGCTCCTTGAGCAGGTTGCTCGGGAAGTCGCAGATATAGGCGTAGAGCTGGCCGGAGTCCAGGGCGGCCACCGCTGCGGCGTCGTCGATGATCCCGTGACGGGCAAAGTTGAGCAGCACGGAGCCCTTCTTCATGATCCGCAGCCGCTCGGCGTTGATCATGTGGCGGGTGTCGTCGGTCAGCGGCACATGGAAGGTGACGAAGTCCGAGCGGGAGAGGAGGTCATCCACGCTCACCGCGGGCTGGACGTCCGATTCCAGTTGCCAGGCCCGCTGGACGGTGATGGTCGGGTCATAGCCGATCACCTTCATGCCAAGGGCGCGGGCGGCATTGGCTACCAGCACGCCGATGGCCCCCAGGCCGATGACGCCCAGGGTGCGTCCGGGCAGCTCGTAGCCGACGAAGGCCTTCTTGCCCGACTCCACCGCCTTGTTGATCTCCCCATCCGCCCCGGACAGCTCGCGGGCGAACCCCCAGGCCTGGGCGATGTTGCGGGCCGCCAGCAGCATACCCGCCAGGACCAACTCCTTGACCGCGTTGGCGTTGGCCCCGGGGGCGTTGAAGACAGGGACCCCCAGCTCGGTCATCCGTGTGACCGGGATGTTGTTGACCCCGGCCCCGGCGCGGCCGATGGCGCACACGGTCTCTGGGATGGCCGTGTCGTGCATGTTCGCCGAGCGCGCCAGGATTGCGTCCGGGTGGGCCATCTCGGAAGCGACTTCGTAGCGGTCCCGGGGCAGGCGCTCCAGACCGGCGACGGCGATGTTGTTCAGGGTGAGGATCTTGTGCATGACGAACCTTTGGTTTTGGTCTTTGCTTTATTGAAGCGACGGGGCCGCTTGTGGTTAAGAGGTCAGGATCAACAGAATTTCTTAGGATCGTTAGGCCTATACGCAAGGCCTATGGATCTGAGGCGGTTGTTAGGTTGCCGCTGCTCGCTGCTCTCGTTCCCACGCTCTGCGTGGGGATGCAGTCTTGGCCGCTCCGGCGGCCCGTAGCGTCCCGCGACGCCAGAGCGTCGCGACTTGCTCTCACGCTGGAGCGTGGGAGCCAGAGGGCGAGCTGAGGCATTGGGATAATCACTTCGGGTCAGGCATAAATGAGCCGGCCGCGTGGCTCTGGAATGGCCCGGCCCAACTCACGTGCTGTTTCGATCCATTCCTCAATTACAGCTTCCGCGTTACTCAGGGCAGCTCCATAGCTCTCCCCGTCGGCAGTACAGCCAGGCAACTCGGGCACTTCGGCGAGATAAGCGTCGTCTTCTTCGCTCCAGTAGATGATGATTTCGTATTTAACCGACATCGTGTGATGCGCGGGTGCATGCGCGGGGTCAGGTCTTTCCTTTTGCCTCCAAGGTTGCACGACAGATAGAGCCCGGCGAAACCCATCCTACGGGTTAAAACCCCTCATCCGTAGGACCAGGCCAGAAGCCGTCGTCCACGATCTCGCCGAAGGTCCAGGGGTTGATCGCCGGGAAGGCCGCTTCAGCAAGCCCGCTTGCCCGCGCTGCGAGCAGCACCGCATCGCCGTAGGCATCGCCCAAGACCTCCGGCAACCGGGCGCTCAGGCTTGGGTTGTCCGCAAGATGGCGCGCGATCTCTCTGCGCTGAACCTTGATCGTTGCTCTCCAGGAGTTGCCGCGTAGCATGGGCTGAACCTGCCACTTGAGCAGATGCATGAGCAGCGGGGCCAGCCGGCTCAAGAGTTCCCGCTTTTCGCTGCGCCCCATGCTCTCGATCTCTTCGGCAATGTGCTCGACATCGGCGGTCGCCAGGCTGCCGGAGCGCAGCAGCGCCGCCTGCGTATTGGCCCAGGCATAGAAATCGGTGTCGTAGAGGGACATGGCTGCACCCGGCACTGGCGTTTCCGCCTCGGTAATCCTGTTAATCCTGTCCAGTTCCCCGCAGTGTACTCGACGCGGCCCGGCGAAGCCCCGACCTACCCGCGTGTGCGCTCAAACTCCTGCATAAAGTCGACCAGAGCCAGAACCCCAGTCTCCGGCATGGCGTTGTAGATGCTGGCCCGCATGCCGCCCACGGAGCGGTGACCCTTGAGGGTGAGCAGGCCTTCCTCTTTGGCGCCGGCGAGGAAGGCGTCGTCCAGGGAGGCATCGGCCAGGGTGAAGGGGACATTCATCCAGGAACGCGCCGCCGGGTCCACCGGGTTGGCGTAGAAGGCGGAGCCGTCGATGGCCTCGTAGAGCAGCTCGGCCTTGCGCTCGTTGATGACCCCCATGGTGTCCAGGCCCCCCATGTCCTTGAGCCACTTGAACACCAGGCCCGCCAGGTACCAGGCATAGGTGGGCGGTGTGTTGTACATGGACTCGTTATCGGCGTGGACCTTGTAGTCGAACATGGTCGGGGTGCCGGGGACGGTCTGGCCGAGCAGGTCGTCGCGAACGATGACGATGGTCAGGCCGGCGGGGCCGATGTTCTTCTGGGCCCCGGCATAGATGACCCCGAAGCGGGAGACCTCGATGGGGCGCGACAGGATGGTGGAGGACATGTCCGCGACCAAGGGCTTGTCTCCGACCTCCGGGACATAGGGGAACTCCACACCCTCGATGGTCTCGTTGGGGGTGTAGTGGACATAGTCCGCGTCCGCACTGAGCTTGAGCTCATCCTGGGCCGGGGCTCGGCTGAAGCGGCCCTCCTCGGTGTCGGCCGCGACGTTGACCGTGCCGTAGCGCTTGGCCTCTTTGATGGCCTTCTTGGACCAGGAGCCGGTGTTGAGGTAGTCCGCCCGTGCGGCGCCGCGCAGCAGGTTCATCGGCACCATGGAGAACTGGGACGAGGCCCCACCCTGGAGGAACAGGACCTTGTAGTTGTCCGGAATCTCCAAGAGCTCGCGCAGGTCGGCCTCGGCCTGGGTGGCGATGGACATGAACTCCTTGCCCCGGTGGCTCATCTCGGCCACGCACATGCCGCTCTTGCGCCACTCAAGCAGTTCCTCCTGGGCCTGACGTAGGACGCTCTCCGGCAGCATGGCCGGACCTGCACTGAAATTGTATGCACGAGCCATTTGACTGACGCTCCTCGGTGATCGTAGAAGACTATTCGGGTTGTTCGGTGGAATCGGTACTGGAATCGGGCCCGACGCCTGGCTCGGTCTCGTCCGTCTCGTCGATCTCCTCGTCCAGGCCGACAATACGCTCGATGCTGCTGAGGTGTTCGCCCTCGCCCAAGGAGATGAGCTTGACGCCCTGGGTGTCGCGGCCGAGCACGGAGATGCCGCTCACGGAGGTCCGCACCAGGGTGCCGCCCACGGTGATGAGCATGATCTCGTCGTCCGGGTTGACCAGCACGGCGCCGACCTGCGCGCCGTTGCGCTCGGAGCAGCGGATGGACCTCAGGCCCTTACCGCCCCGGCCCTTGGTGGGGAACTCTTCCACCGGGGTGCGCTTGCCGTAGCCGTTCTGGGTCACGGTGAGCACCGTGCCCGGGCCGGCGACGAGCAGGGAGATGACGTGCTGATCCGGCTCCAGGGTGACGCCGCGCACGCCCTGGGTGTCGCGCCCTGTGGTGCGCACGTCGGCCTCGCGGAAGCGCACTGCTTTGCCCGCGGAGGTGAAGAGCATCAGCTCCTGCTGGCCGTCGGTGAGGGCGACGCCGATGAGGTGGTCGTCGTCGGCCAGGTTCATGGCGATGATGCCGCGCGACAGGGGGCGGGAGAAGGCGCTCAGCGCGGTCTTCTTGACCACGCCCTTGTGGGTGGCCATGAAGACGTTGAGCCCGGCCTCGTAGGCGCGCACGGGCAGCACGGCGTTGATGCGCTCTTCGGGCTCCAGGGGCAGCAGGTTGACCATGGGCCGACCGCGGGCGGTGCGGCCCGCCTGGGGCAGCTCGTAGACCTTGAGCCAATAGACCCGGCCGCGGCTGGAAAAGCACAGCACGGTGTCGTGGGAGTTGGCTACGAAGAGCTTGTCGATGAAGTCCTCGTCCTTGGTCGAGGCCGCCGCCTTGCCCTTGCCGCCGCGGCGCTGGGACTGGTACTCGTTGAGCGGCTGGGCCTTGACGTAGCCGGAGTGGGAGAGGGTGACCACCACGTCCTCCGGGGCGATCAGGTCCTCCAGGGTGAGGTCCATGTGATCGGCGACGATCTCGCTGCGGCGCGGGTCGGAGTACTGGTCGCGAATCTGCTCCAGCTCGTCGCGGATGACCTTCATGAGCTGCTCGGTGCTGGACAGGATGTTGAGCAGCCGGGCGATGTTGCGCAGGATCTCCTCGAACTCGGTGAGGATCTTGTCCTGCTCCAGGCCGGTGAGCTTCTGTAGGCGTAGGTCGAGGATCGCCTGGGCCTGGATCTCGCTCAGGTGGTAGCCGTCGTCCTGCAGGCCGAGCTCCTCGGCCAGGTCGTCCGGGCGGGTGTCGCCGGCCCCGGTGCGCTCCAGCATGGCGATCACAGCCCCCGGGTCCCAGGCCCGAGCGATGAGCCCGGCCTTGGCCTCCGCCGGGCTGGCGGCGGCACGGATCAGGGCGATGACCTCGTCGATATTGGCCAGGGCGACGGCCTGACCCTCCAGGATGTGGGCCCGGTCCCGGGCCTTACGCAGCTCGTAGAGGGTGCGGCGGGTGACCACGTCGCGCCGGTGGCGCAGGAAGTATTCGATGAACTGCTTGAGGTTCAGCGTACGCGGCTGGCCATCCACCAGGGCGACCATGTTGATGCCGAAGACCGACTGCAACTGGCTGTGCTGGAACAGGTTGTTCAGCACCACCTCGGAGATCTCGTTGCGCTTGAGATCGAAGACCACGCGCATGCCGTCCTTGTCGGACTCGTCGCGCATCTCCGCGATGCCCTCGATTTTCTTTTCCTTCACCAGCTCGGCGATGCGCTGGAGCATGCGCGCTTTGTTGACCTGGTAGGGGATCTCGGTGACCACGATCGACTCGCGGTTGCCGCCCTTCTCGGTCTCGATATGGGTGCGGGCACGCATCACGACCCGGCCGCGGCCGGTGCGGTAGCCCTCGCGGATGCCGCGGATGCCGTTGATGATGGCGGCGGTCGGGAAGTCGGGCCCCGGGATGTGCTCCATGAGGTCGTCGACCGAGAGGGTCGGGTCGTCGATCAGGGCCAGGCAGGCGTTGCAGACCTCGCGCAGGTTGTGCGGCGGGATATTGGTGGCCATGCCCACCGCGATGCCCGAGGAGCCGTTCACCAGCAGGTTGGGGATGCGGCTGGGCAGGACCGTGGGCTCCTGCTCCTTGTTGTCGTAGTTCGGGACGAAGTCGACGGTCTCCTTGTCGATGTCCTCCAGCAGGGCCCCGGCGATCTGGGACATACGGCACTCGGTGTACCGATAGGCCGCAGGCGGGTCGCCGTCCACCGAGCCGAAGTTGCCCTGGCCGTCGATGAGCATGTAGCGCAGCGAGAAGGGCTGGGCCATGCGCACCAGTGCGTCATAGGTCGCCGTATCGCCGTGGGGGTGGTACTTACCGAGGACGTCACCGACCACGCGGGCGCACTTGACGTAGGGTCGGTTCCAGACCGTGTTGCTCTCGTGCATCGCGAACAGGACGCGCCTGTGCACCGGCTTGAGCCCGTCGCGCACATCGGGCAAGGCGCGGCCGACGATGACGCTCATGGCGTAGTCGAGATAGGAGCGACGCATCTCGTCCTCGATGCGAATCGGGACGACTTCTCTTGCGAAATCCGGCATAGGAGTGGTGAACCGCCTGTGGATGGTCGCTGGGCTGGTTCCTGTCTCCCAGCGGAGACGCTGGGGCGCAGACGCTGCCGACGGAGCCCTGGGGCAGGGCGGCTGTCAGCACCCCTCAGCGGCCTGATTGTGCCTGTTCTAAAAGCGAAAAATCATACCACGACGAGGGGATTCGCGGCACCCTGGATTGTGGGTGTGGCGGTACAAGTGGAGAGGTTCAGGGCCTGGAGGGCGGCATCCAGCCCCTGGGTCGCCGGGTACGCGGGAGCAGGGTGTCGTTCGGCTTGGGTTGGGATGACCAGATGTAGTTTCGTTCCTTCCTTGGCGCGGGCATTCGATGCGGTGCTCTCTCGCGGGTGGTCGCCGGGTTGGACCATCACCTCATGGAGGCATAGCGCCGAACAAAGAAACGGGGCCTTGCGGCCCCGTTGTGGTCTGCATGGCCGGGCGCACCCGGCCGGCTGGCTTGGCGTTACAGGATGTAACCGCGCTCGTCGTGCTCGGAGAGGTCCAGACCCTGGACCTCATCCTCTTCGTTCACGCGCAGTCCGATGAGGACGTCGATCACCTTGAGGATGATGAAGCTCATCACCGCGGTGTAGACCAGGGTCACCAGGACGCCCTTGCCCTGCACCAGGACCTGGCTGGCGATGGTCATGCCCTCGGCGAGACCGGCACCGCCCAGGCTCTCGGCGGCGAAGACGCCGGTCAGCATGGCGCCGACGATACCGCCCACCGCATGGACGCCGAAGACATCCAGAGAGTCGTCATAGCCAAACATGCGCTTGACCTTGGTCGATGTGATGAAGCAGACCACGCCGGAGGCGACGCCGATGGCCATGGCACCCATTGGTCCGGCGGTGCCGGCGGCCGGGGTGATGGCGACCAGGCCGGCGACGGCACCAGTGGCGATACCCAGGACGCTGGGCTTGCCGTGGGCGATCCACTCCGCGAACATCCAGGTCAGGGCCGCGGCGGCGGTGGCAATCTGGGTGACCAGCATGGCCATGCCGGCGTTCTGGTCTGCTGCAACAGCGCTGCCGGCGTTGAAGCCGAACCAGCCCACCCAAAGCATGGAGGCGCCGATGACGGTGTAGGTCAGGTTATGCGGGGGCATGGCCGTGGTGGGGTAACCCTTACGCTTGCCGAGCACCAGGGCCGCGACCAAACCGGCCACACCGGCGTTGATGTGCACCACGGTGCCGCCGGCAAAGTCCAGCACGCCCCAGTCCCACATCAGGCCACCGTCGCCACCCCATACCATGTGGGCAATCGGCGTGTAGACCACGGTGAACCAGATCCCCATGAACCACAGCATGGCGGAGAACTTCATGCGCTCGGCAAAGGCGCCGACGATCAGCGCCGGGGTGATGATGGCGAAGGTCATCTGAAAGGTGGCAAAGACAGACTCGGGGATGGCCGCGGTCAAGGTCTCGCGCGTCAGGCCTGCGAAGAAGGCCCGGTCCAGACCGCCGATGAAGGTGTTGAGGTTGATGGTTTCGGTCGTCATGCCGACGGTGGAGAAGGCCAGGCTGTAGCCATAGAGGCTCCACAGGATGGTCATCAGGCCGGTGATGGCGAAACACTGCATCAGTACCGACAGGACGTTCTTGGAGCGAACCAGGCCGCCGTAGAAGAGTGCCAGGCCGGGAATGGTCATGAACAGCACCAAGGCGGTGGAGGTCAGCATCCAGGCGGTGTCGCCGCTGTTCAGGGTCGGTGTGGCGTCCTGGGCCAGGGCCAGGGCAGGAAGGGCCAGCAGGGACCCGAGCAGGGTCTTGCCTAGGGGGCCGCTAAAGTGGGGGCGGGTGGACTGCATCTCGATTACCTCCGAGGCTTGGCTTACAGGGCGTCTGAACCGGTCTCGCCGGTACGGATGCGGATGACCTGATTGAGGTCGTAGACGAAGATCTTGCCGTCGCCGATCTTGCCGGTTCTGGCCGCAGCGGAGATGGCCTCGATGACCTTGTCCACCAGCGCGTCGTCCACGGCGATCTCGACCTTGATCTTGGGCAGAAAATCGACCACGTATTCGGCTCCGCGGTACAGTTCTGTATGGCCCTTTTGACGACCGAAGCCCTTAACCTCGATGACGGTGATACCCGAGACACCGATGTCAGAGAGGGCCTCACGCACGTCGTCGAGCTTGAACGGCTTGATGATGGCGGTGATTAACTTCATAGCGAAGACTCCATGGTGGGAACAGGGACAGGGCCGAGGTCAGACCCCGGCCACCAGTGGGTGTTTAGGATCAGAACGACTTGGAGACGGTGAACACAGCGGTGCTGCCGCAGTCGAAGGGGCTGACGCAATCGTCCTGCTTCGTACGGTCGACCCAGCTCAGGTCGAACCCGAAGCCGTGGAACTCGCGGGAGATCCCGACGCTGTAGTCCTCGTAATTGTTGAAGCCCAGGTCGCCGGTAAACTGGTTCCAGCCATAGTGGCCGCTCAAGGTGAAGTCGTAGGGCAGCGGAATATCGACGCTCAGGTCGTAGTACCAGGAATCCCCATCGCCGAACCAGTTATCGCTGTAGTTCGCGGTGAAGCTAGGCGTGAGGTAGGTCAGGTCGTAGCTCAGGCCCAGGTGGAACTCGTTGGTGTTGTTGGGGTTGTAGTCGGTCTGGAAATACTGGTAGCGGACATAGCCCAAGTCCAATCCGAGCTTGTCCCAGCTTGGCGTCCAACTTGCCAGGAAGTCGGTCTCCATGCTCGCGCCGCCGAAGCCGTCGCTGGCGACGTTGGAGCCCCAGATGCCGAGATTGATGTCGAATGGGGTGTAGCTGTAATCAAAGCCACCCTGGATAGCGCCCTGGTTCCCGGTCTGGCTAACGCCGCGGAACATGTAGTTGGTGGTCATGGCCACGTTGGCGCTGAAGGAATGAGGCGACTGGACCTCTGTCACTTCTTCGCCCGCCGCGCTGGCTGGACTCATGGTGGCCAGGGAGGCGGCCAGAAGGGCGCCGGTGGCGCAGGCGGTGCCGAGGTGCTTGTAGTTCATGGCTGGATACCTAGTCGGTCTTGCGGTTGAGATGAAAAATGTGTCGAAACCGGCTGGGCCTGCGGGCCGGTCACTCGGGAATCGATGTTCGTCCTGAATGGGTTAAAGCACGAGACGTGCCAATATTTTGGATGTGCCGAATACACAACGGTTCTGGCGAAATGTGGCGCTGGCGCAACGATTGCTGCCTAGCATTAGTGCTCCCTAATGTGCCGCGCGCCCGATGGGATGCACTATCATGGTGCGTGGCACTCCCGCTACGCCCTGCTAGTGTCCCGCCGGGTATACTCCGTGTCGCCCGATTCGCCCGATTCGCCCGATCAACCGCCGCATGCAGGCCAGCCCAACGGACTCTTCACCATGTTGGAACCCAAACATCTCGACGATCTCGCCTCCCGCCTTGCGGGCAGCCTGCCCAAGGGCATCCAGGCACTTCAGGCCGACATCGGCAAGAATTTGCGTGCCTCTCTGGAGGCCGGCCTGGCCCGGCTCGACCTGGTGACCCGCGAGGAGTTCGATGTCCAGGCGGCGGTTCTGGCGCGGACCCGCGAGAAGCTCGCCGTCCTGGAGGCCAGGGTCGCTGAGTTGGAGCGGCCGGCTCGGGGGGGCGTTTCGACGGGCGACCCTGCCCCCCAGGACTGAACCAGCGACTCAGGCAGCATCTGGAGACTCGGGATGAGCCTCTGCGTCCTTTATAGCCGGGCCCGGGAGGGGATCCAGGCCCCAGTGGTGACGGTGGAAGTCCACCTCGCCTCCGGGTTGCCTGCCCTGTCGATCGTCGGGCTCCCCGAGATGGCGGTGAAAGAGAGCAAGGACCGGGTGCGCGGGGCCCTGCTAAACGGTCGGTTCCAGTTTCCTGCCGGACGGGTGACCATCAATCTGGCCCCGGCGGATTTGCCCAAGGAGGGTGGGCGCTTCGATCTACCCATCGCCTTGGGTATCCTCGGTGCCTCCCGCCAGGTGCGCACCGAGGCACTCGCGAGCTGCGAATTTCTCGGTGAGCTGGCCCTGTCAGGCGATCTGCGGCCGGTCGCCGGCGTCATCCCGGTTGCGGTGGCGGCACGTGATGCAGGTCGCACCCTGATCCTGCCGGCGGAGAACGCCGCCGAGGCGGCCTTGGTTTCCGGGCTGGATGTGCGCCCCGCCCGCCACCTGCTGGAGGTCTGCGAACACCTCAACGGGGTCGCGCCCCTGGCGGCTCAAGCGGCGCCGACCGAGACGGCACCGCCACGAGACGGGCCCGACCTGCGTGACGTCCGCGGCCAGGAGCACGCCAAGCGCGCCCTTGAAGTGGCCGCCGCCGGGGCCCACAGCCTGCTCTTTCTCGGTCCGCCCGGGACCGGCAAGTCCATGCTCGCCAGCCGCCTGCCGGGCATCTTGCCGGAGCTGTCGGAGGCCGAGGCCCTGGAGACTGCGGCGGTGCGCTCGGTCAGCGGTGTCGCCGCCTTCGACCCGGCCCGCTGGCGGGAGCGCCCTTTCCGCTCCCCCCATCACACCGCCTCCGGGGTGGCCCTGGTGGGGGGCGGCAGCAATCCGCGGCCCGGCGAGATCTCTCTGGCCCACCTGGGGGTGCTGTTCTTGGATGAGCTGCCGGAGTTCGACAGGCGCGTCCTGGAGGTCCTGCGGGAGCCCCTGGAGTCAGGGCATATCCATATCTCCCGCGCCGCCCGCCAGGCGGAGTTCCCGGCGCGTTTCCAGTTGATTGCGGCTATGAACCCCTGCCCCTGCGGTTACCTGGGCGACCCGGGAGGGCGCTGCCGTTGTACCGTGGAACAGGTCGCTCGCTACCGCTCTCGTATCTCAGGGCCCTTGTTGGACCGCATCGATCTGCATGTGGAGGTCCCCCGGCTGCCACCCGGACTCCTCGGAGCTACGGAGCCGGCGGAGGGCAGCGCGGATGTCCGCGTGCGGGTGGCCAGGGCCCGGGAGCGGGCCATGGACAGGAGCGGCAAGCCGAATGGGGCCTTGGCCACCGCGGAGGTTAACCGGCACTGCACCCTGGACAGCGCCGGACGTAGCCTATTGGAGCAGGCGATGCAACGCCTGGGGCTCTCCGCGAGGGCCTATCATCGTGTACTCAAGGTGGCACGCACCATCGCCGACCTGGCCGGCGCCGAGGCCATCGGTGCGGCCCACCTCAGCGAGGCTGTGGGTTATCGGCGTCTCGACCGCGCCGGACCTCGGGTATGATCCCCACGGCGCGGCTCAGGACATGTCCGCGACCCCTTAATTTGTCGACATACGCAGCATATCGTCCTGTTAATCCTGTAAAATCCTGTCCTAGTGCAAGGCTGGTCCTCGTTCGGTGTCGGGATCGAAGCCACGGGCCAGTGCCCTTCGGCCCAAAGGCCATTTTCGCTAGGGATCTTCATGCTGCAACTGAGAAACCTGAGCCTGCGTCGCGGCCCGCGCCTCCTGCTGGAGGGCGCGGACCTGACCGTTCACCCGGGCCAAAAGCTCGGCCTGGTGGGGCCAAATGGGTGCGGCAAATCGAGCCTCTTCGCCCTCATCCGTGGTGAATTGCATGTAGACACCGGCGACCTGGCCGTGCCCGCGACCTGGGAGATTGCCCACGTCGCCCAGCAGACCCCGAGCGGCGATCAGCCCGCCATCGAGTTCGTCATGGACGGGGACCGCGAGCTGCGCGAGGTCCAGGGCGGCATCGCCGCCGCAGAGGCAGCGGATGACGGCCTGCGGCAGGCGGCCCTGCATGCCAAGTTGGAGAGCATCGGCGGCTATACGGCGGAATCCCGCGCCGGGCGCCTGCTCCACGGACTCGGCTTCGCCGCGGGGGACGAGCGTCGGGCAGTGGATAGCTACTCCGGCGGCTGGCGTATGCGTCTGGCCTTGGGGCGGGCACTGATGTGCCGCTCGGACCTCCTGCTGCTCGATGAACCCACCAACCACCTGGACCTGGATGCGGTCATCTGGCTCGAGGCATGGCTCAAGGCCTACCCCGGGACCCTGGTGCTGATCTCCCACGACCGCGACTTCCTCGACGCTGTGGCCACCCACATCTGTCACATCGAGCACGGGCGCACCAACGCCTATGCCGGCAACTACAGCGCCTTCGAGCGCCAGCGCGCCGAGCGCCTGGCCCAGCAGCAGGCCGCCTTCGTCAGCCAGCAGCGCGAAATCGCCCACATGCACAGCTTCGTGGAGCGCTTTCGCGCCAAGGCAACCAAGGCTAGGCAGGCGCAGAGCCGCATCAAGGCCCTGGAACGTATGGAGCTGATCGCCCCGGCACATATCGACTCGCCCTTCCGCTTCGCCTTCCGGCCGCCCCAGCGCCTGCCCCACCCACTGCTGCACCTGGACAAGGCCGCCGCGGGCTATGGCGAGCGGGCCATCTTCAATGGGGTGCGCCTGACCCTGTCCCCAGGTGACCGCATCGGCCTGCTCGGCCCCAATGGGGCGGGCAAGTCCACCCTGATCAAGGTCCTGGCCGGGGAGCTTTCCCTGCTGAGCGGCCAGTGGGAGGGGGCCGAGTACCTGCGCACCGGCTATTTCGCCCAACATCAGATGGACCAGCTGCGCCCGGATGACAGCCCCTTGCGCCACCTCCAACGCCTGGAGCCCAAGGCCACCGAGCAGGAGCTGCGCGACTACCTGGGGGGTTTCGCCTTCGTTGGAGACCGGGCCATGGAGCCGGTAGCGCCCTTGTCCGGGGGCGAAAAGGCCAGATTGGCCTTGGCCCTATTGATCCGTCAGCGGCCCAATTTGCTGTTGCTCGACGAGCCGACCAACCACCTGGACTTGGACATGCGCCAGGCCCTGGCGGAGGCCTTGCAAGACTACGAGGGTGCGTTGGTCCTGGTCTCCCACGATCGGCACTTGCTGCGGGTCACCACGGACGAGTTGCTCCTGGTGGACGGCGGCGGGGTAGCTCCCTTCGATGGGTCCATCGACGACTACCCGGCCTGGCTGGCCGCCCGTCAGGCCGAAGCGGATGCCGGGGCCCCAGTGGCAAGCGGCAGTGGGGCGGTGGCGGCCGGCGGCGAACCCATGGCGCGCAAGGATCAACGCCGCCAGGAGGCCGAACATCGGCGCCGTACCCAACCCCTGCGCACCAAGCTCCAGGCCCTCGACCGGCGCCTCACCACCCTGACCGAGCGGCGCACGGAGTTGGAGCAGGCCCTGAGCGCGGCGGACCTTTATGAGCCCGCCGCCAAGGCCAGGTTGCTCGGCCTGCTGGAGGACAAACGCCGCGTGGATGAAGAGTTGGGGGTGGTCGAGGGGGACTGGCTCGATTTGAGTGAGGCCCTGGAGAACCTCCAGGAGGGCGGCGCATGATCGAGCCCCTGGGCGTCAGCTGGCCGCGTCTGGGCCCCGCCAGGCAGACCCGTCTGATGCGCCTGGCCCTGGTCTTGACCCTGGCCCTGGTCTACCTGCTCTGGCCCTATGTCGCCCTGTGGGGCCTGAGTCGTGCCGTCGCCGACCCCGACCCGGCGGTCCTGGCCGACCACATCGACCTGGAGGCGGTGCGCGACGAGATCCGCCGCAAGCTCAACAAGGAGTCCCACAGTGCTATCGGCACCTTGTCTGACCCCTTCATCCAGTGGCTGGAGCAGGGTATCCGCCGGCTGGGCACCGGCGCTCTGGACGAGCTGGTCACCCAGGAATGGGTGCGCGAGTGCCTGACCGTCGGCTCGGCCCCGGGCCAGGGGTTGTTGGGCAGGGTCAGCTACGCCTTCTTCGACGCACCGGCTGGCTTTGCGGTCAGTCTTGGTGCAGTGGCTTCCGATACCCAACGTCAGACCCAGGTGCACTTGCGCATGAGCCTGGATGGGTTTCGCTGGGTGGTCTCCGCTGTCTACTACTGACCCGGCTGCCCAGTCCCTCTCCGGGATTTTTCTAGCGCGCGGGGCACCCTAGGCATTATTCTTGCTCACAGTCTAGATTGTCCGAACTTCGTCTCCCCAGGACCATGGGGACAGACTTTCTCTTTTGCCAGATTTTAATTTAAGCGGTGTTGCCATGCCTCCTCCCTATACCGATCTTGCCACGAGCCAGCCCAATGCTAAGCTCTTCGACCTCCCGCCGCTGGCCATGGATGCGGAGGGGTTGGCCAGGGACTTCCAGCACTATTACGCCCACACGCTGGGGCGCGACCGTGACTCCCGTAGCACCTATTATTTCTACCGCGCCTTGGCCGTGGTCATGCGCGACCGCCTCATGGAGCGGTGGAAAAAGACCCGCCAGGCCCACGATGCGGCCGACTGCAAGCGTACTTACTATCTGTCGCTCGAGTTCCTCATGGGGCGCGCCCTATGCAACGCCATGCTCAACCTCGGTCTCGCCAACGAGACCGAGAAGGGCCTGTTCGCCCTTGGGGTGCAACTCGAAGAGCTGTCCTCCAATGAGCCGGACGCCGGCCTGGGCAACGGCGGTCTGGGTCGCCTGGCGGCCTGCTTCCTCGACTCTTGTGCCACCCTCCAGCTACCGGTCAAGGGCTATGGACTGCGCTACGAGTACGGCATGTTCCGCCAAGTGCTGGAGAACGGCCACCAGGTCGAGGAACCCGACCATTGGATGCGCGACGGCAATCCCTGGGAACTGGAGCGTCCGGAGTACACCCAGCGCATCCACTTCTACGGGCGGACAGAGCACTCCAAGGACGAGCAGGGCAAGCCCAAGGTGCGTTGGGTGGATACCCACGATGTCCTGGCGGTCCCTTACGACACCCCCATCCCGGGTTACGCCAACAACAGCATCAATACCCTGCGGCTGTGGAAGTCGGCGGCCACCGACGAGTTCGACCTCGGCGAGTTCAACGCCGGCAGTTATCCGGAATCTGTGGCCGCAAAGAACAACGCCGAGCACATCACCATGGTGCTCTATCCCAACGATGCCAATGAGTGCGGCAAGGAGCTGCGCCTGCGCCAGCAGTATTTCCTCGCCAGCGCCAGCATCAAGGACGTGCTGCGGGAGTGGATCCGCCTCCACGGGCGCGACTTCACCCAGTTCGCCGCCAAAAACTGCTTCCAGCTCAACGACACCCACCCCGCAGTGTCGGTGGCGGAGCTGATGCGCCAGCTCATGGACGCGCACGGCCTCAGCTGGCGGGAGGCGTGGGAGATCACCCGCCAAACCATGGCCTACACCAACCACACCTTGCTCCCTGAGGCCCTGGAGCGCTGGCCGGTGCGATTGTTTGGCCTGCTCCTGCCGCGCATCCTGGAGATCATCTACGAGATCAACGCGCGTTTTCTGAGCGAGGTCTCCGCCCGCTGGCCCGGCGACATGGACCGGCAACGGCGCATGTCCCTGATCGAGGAGGGCGGCGAGCCGCAGATCCGCATGGCCTACCTGGCCATTGTCGGCAGCTTCTCCGTCAACGGGGTAGCGGAGCTGCACTCCAAGCTCCTCAAGGAGGGGCTGTTCCACGACTTCTACGAACTTTGGCCGAAGAAGTTCAACAATAAGACCAATGGGGTCACGCCGCGCCGCTGGCTGGCCCTGTGCAACCCAGGTCTACGTGAGCTGCTCAACGAGCACATCGGCACCGACTGGGTGCATGACCTCGACCAGCTCGATCGCATCGCTCCCCTCGCGGATGATCCGGCCTTTCGCGCCCGTTGGGGCGAGATCAAGCGGGCCAACAAGGAGCGCCTGGCGGCGGTAGTCGCGCGGGATTGTCATGTGGATTTCCCCGTCGAGGCCATGTTCGATGTTCAGGTCAAGCGCATCCATGAATACAAGCGTCAGTTGCTGAACATATTGCACGTGGTCCACCTGTACAACCGCATCAAGCGCGGAGACACGGCGGACTGGACCCCCCGCTGTGTGCTCATTGGCGGTAAGGCGGCGCCTGGCTATTTCATGGCCAAGCTGATCATCAAGCTGATCAACAACATCGCCCAGCGCGTCAACGAGGACGAAGAGACCGCCGGGCTGTTGCGGGTCGCCTTCATCCCGGACTACCGGGTCAGCCTGATGGAGGTCATCGCCCCCGGCGCGGACCTGTCCGAGCAGATCTCCACCGCCGGCAAGGAGGCGTCCGGGACCGGCAACATGAAATTCATGATGAACGGGGCCGTGACCATCGGCACCTTGGACGGGGCAAACATCGAGATCCGCGAGCAGGCGGGAGAGGATAACTTCTTCCTCTTCGGCCTTACCGCCGCCGACGTGGACGCGACCCGAGGTCACTACGACCCCAATGCCATCATCGCCGGCGACCCCGGCTTGGTCGAGGTCATGAGCCTGATCGAGTCCGGGCACTTCAACCAATTTGAGCAGGGGCTCTTCGACCCCATCATCCACGCCATCCGCAGCCCCCAGGATCCCTGGCTCACGGCGGCCGACTTCCGAACCTATGTGGACGCCCAGCAACGCGCTGCCGCCGCCTACCTGGACCAGGAGCGCTGGACGCGCATGGCCATCCTCAACAGCGCCCGCAGCGGGCGTTTCTCCTCCGACCGCACCATCGGCGAGTACAACCGGGACATCTGGGGCCTGGACCCCGTGACCCCGCTGCCGGTGCGTTGATGACAGGTGTGCGGTATCCCCCCTTCGGGGATCCCGCACACCTGCCTAGCCAACTCGACGAGTGGTCGGCAAATCGGCCCTAAACCGTCAGAAGCGTTGGTGGATCTCGCTGATCTTAATAACATGGGCCCTTTAAGCTAGCGCCATTTGGATCTGCCCCCTTTTTCTACCTCTCTTTTTCGCCTTGAATCGCGGTGCTGGTGGCTCACCGACACGCGGGGTCCCCGGTCGGCTCCTGCCTCCTCCGGGGACTTCCACGTCCCTATGGGTCGGACGCCGGGCCTTGATCATCCTTCCGGCCACTCAACGAGCCAGCGCCGTAGGGTCGACAAGCGAAGCGCAGTCCACCAGGGGTTGAACGGTGGACTGCGCTTCGCTTGTCCACCCTGGCTGACCCCGATAACGCCAGTCCGCGTGAGGATTGTTGCCATGCCCAGCCCGTCCTCTCTCACCCCCGTCACGATGAGCGCACGCCTGTTCATGTGGGCGGCCTTCGTCTTCGTCGCGGCGGCGCACGAGAACCAGTACGCCCGCGTCCGGGTGGCGAGCTTCGCCTACGTGGTGTTTGCGGTTTTGCAGTTCCTGACGGCCCTGCGCTACCCGGTGGTGGACTGGCAAGCCCCGCAGGGGCTCTTGCTCGCCGTGCTGCTGCTGGCTCTGTTTGCCATCGGGAGCATCGGGCTGCGCGGCAACCTCAAGCAACGACCGCTCAGGGTGCGACAGGCAAGGCGATAGCAAGGAACTCGGGGCGCCAGTTCCCAGAGCAGCCCGGGCTTACAACCTACAGATGTTTCTGGCGTCAGCCTGGCCGCTCAGGTCGCTGGCGGGCGCACTTGTGGTCTATGAGAGGGGCTGGGGCGATCACGCTGGGCTTGACGACAGCGCGACCGAGGGACACACCAAGCGCTTCGATTGCGCTCCCCCAACTGTCCGGCGGGCGACGCCGTCGATGGGGTCGCTCCCAGGGTGCGGGTCTATTTCGCGGCATACGAGAGCGTCGATTGCCGCATTCAGTGGCACCAACCGTGAAATTTTCGTCTCGATTGCACCCCAGGTCTTGTTTTTCAATACACTATGGCTGCTTTACCCAACCGCAACAATCGGCCTCACGCATTCGAGAGCCAGGAGAACTATTGGTGACCGTTACCCTTAAAGACATCAAAGGCCTTGGCCCAGTCAGCATCAACGATCTTGGCATGCATGGCATCTGGAGTGTCGAAGACCTCGCAAATGCCTTGATCGCCGACATCACGAGGGTTCCAGGCTTCGGGGCTGCCAGGGCTGCGCAAGCTAAGCAGGCCGCCGCGGACCTGCTCGGGGCGGCGTCCCCACCGATGAGCCCGGCGCCCAAGCGGGCAAGGTCCGCAAAAAAACCGGTGTCGGAGGCGACAAGCTCTAAACCGGTTCGAGGTGATGCGACGCAGGTGATCGCAGCGGCCGAGGATAGAGGCCTGGAAGAGTCCGCCGAGCCGATCGAGCAGGGCCGTAAAAACAAGAAATCCAAGGAGAAAAAATCAACCAAGGGCGAAAAAGAGGGGCGAGGCAAGAAGAAGGGTAAGAAGAAATAGGGGTAATACCGCTGCAGCCCGAAGGCCTTCCGTCTATCGTGAAGGCCCCCGCCGGTGCCGCGGTACCTAAGATCTCGCTTCAGAAGTTGGCGAGGAAGAAGGGGATCAGCAAGGCATTGGCCAAATCGATGAAGAAGGCGCAGACCAGGGGCACGATGATGAAGGCCAGGTGGGAAGCGCCGTATCGCTGGCTGACGGCGGCCATGTTGGCCATGGCCGTCGGGGTGGAGCCCAGCGAGATGCCACCGAAGCCGGCACAGACCACCGCCGCATCGTAGTTGCGGCCCATGGCCGGGAACACGATGAAGATGTTCACCAATACCGCCACGGCCAACTGGGCGGCGAGGATGGTGAAGATGGGTCCCGCCAGGTCGATCAGTGTCCAGAGCTGCATGCTCATGAGCGACATAGCCAGGAAGGTGCCCAGGGCGATGTCGGCGATCAGTGCCATGGAGGGCGTCCGGCTCGGCCATTTTCGACCGGAGATGCGTGGGAAGCTCTTGGGCACCAGGTTGGTCAGGAGGATACCCGCGAACAGGCAGGTCACGAACAGGGGCAGCTTGAGGCCGGCGTCTTCCAGCAACTCGTTGAGGAACATGCCGACGATGGCGGCGATGTGAATCGCCAGCACCGCGTCGAGAAACTTCAGGTGGTCGATTCCCTCCTGGCGCTTGTCCTCCGCCAGGCCCACGTCCTGTGGCTCGTTGGTTGTCTCCGGTTGGAGCTTGTGCCGCACGATCAGGTACTTGGCGATGGGGCCGCCCATCAGGCTGGCCAGGATGAGGCCGAAGGTGGCGCACGCGATGCCGATCTCCATGGCGTTGGCGATGCCGTATTCAGCGCTGATCCGCGGTGCCCAGGCGATGGCGGTACCGTGGCCGCCGATGAGCGAGACGGTGCCGCCGAGCAGACCCACCTGACTGGGTTGCTCGAATAGGGCCGCGACCGAGATCCCGGTGAGGTTCTGCACGAACATGTAGGCGATGGTGATGGCGAGCAGGATGACCAGGGGCTTGCCGCCGGCCACCAGGTCCTTGAGGCTGGCGTTGATGCCGATGGTCGTGAAGAAATAGACGAGCAGGATGTCGCGGGCCGCCAGGTCAAACTCGACCGCAACGCCGGACAGGGCATAGACCAGCCCGAATAGGATCGATACCAGCAGGCCGCCGGTCACCGGTTCGGGGATGCTGTACTCCCGCAGGAACGCCACCCCGTCATTGATGCGTTTGCCGAGGAACAGCACGATGATACCGATGGTTAGGGCGAGAAAGGCGCTGATCTTCAGTACGCCGTCTGTGTATTCCATAGTGAAAGATCTCTGGTTGTACAGGAAAGTTTTCAGTTTTCAGTTTTCAGTAAGAATTTGTTGCGGCTCGAAAAAATGAAATCCTGAAACGAAAAACCGACGCACGACGGGTATACGGTGTGTACCGGTAGCTTAAGTCTCGTTGGGGTCCGGGGCTGGTGCCGCGGGGGTCCCTCTGAGCTTCTCCCGTGTGCTTTGTACCACGAAGTACATGACCGGGATCAGCAGGGTCCCGATGACGGTGGCCGCGAGCATGCCGCCGAACACTGCCGTACCGAGTGCCACCCGGGAGCCGGCCCCGGCACCGGTGGCGACCACTAGGGGGACGATGCCGAGCAGGAAGGATAGGGCGGTCATCATGACCGCGCGGAAGCGCAGCCGCCCGGCCATGACGGAGGCATCGTAGATGGGCAGGCCCGCGTCCTCACGCTGCTCCTTGGCGAACTCCACGATCAGGATAGCGTTCTTGGCCGCCAGCCCAATGAGCATGACCAGACCAATCTGGGTGTAGAGGTTCACGTCCAGGCCGGCGAGCCCGACGGTGGCCAGGGCGCCGAATACGGCCACCGGTACTGCCATCAGCACGGCCAGCGGCACCGACCAGCTCTCGTACTGGGCCACCAGGAAAAGATACACGAACAACAGGGCCAAACCGAAGATGACGGGGGCCTGGCCGGCGGCCTTGATCTCCTGGTAGGACATGCTGGTCCACTCGAAGCCGAAGCCCGAGGGCAGGGTCTCCTTGGCGGTCTCCTCCATGGCCGCGATGGCCTGGCCTGAGCTGTAGCCCGGAGTCGGGCTGCCGGAGATGTCGGCAGAGCGGAACAGGTTGTAGCGCGGCACGATCTGGGGCCCGGTCTTGGACTCGACCTTCGCCAGGGTGGCTACCGGGACCATGTCGCCGGTCTTGCTGCGCACGAACAGGCGCACAATATCGCTCGGGATGTTGCGGAAGTCCTTCTCGGCCTGGGTCATGACCCGCCAGATTCGACCAAGCTTGTTGAAGTCGTTGATGAAGGTGGAGCCTAGCTGGGTCTCGATGGTGGAGAATAGCGAGCTCGGCCCTCAAGTCGGTACCCAACGGATTGCCATCCCAGCCGGTGAGCTGCTCCAACCGCTGGCGAAAATCGCTGCGCACCTTTGGTCGCCAGCCCCATCAGCAGCACGATGCCCACCTGCATATAGACATCGTTGTTGAGTCCGGCCCATGTCTGCCCGAGGACCGCCCCCAGGATGGCCAGGGGTACCGACATCAGTACCGGGATCGGGATGGACCAACTCTCGTACTGCGCCACCAGGAACAGGAACACGAACACCAGGGCCATGCCGAAGATCATGCCCCCCTGTTCGCCGGCGATGATCTCCTGGTAGGCCTGCCCGGTCCACTCGTACGTATACCCCGGCGGCAGGGTGGTATCGGCCAGGTTTTGCATGGCCGCGATGGCATCTCCGGAGCTGTGGCCAGATGCCGGAGAGCCGTTGATGGTGATGGAGCGGAAGATGTTGTAACGGCTGACCTGATCCGGACCGAACAGCGGCTCGGCCTTCAGCAGGGTGCGCAGGGGCACCATGTCGCCGTCGCTGTTGCGCACCTGCAGACTGTAGATGTTCGACTCATTCTGACGGAAGGGCGCGTCCGCCTGAACCAGCACCTGGTAGGTCTTGCCAAACTGGTTGAAGTCGTTGGCGTAGGCCTTGCCGGTTGAACTCGCGAGGGTACGGAAGATGGAATCCAACGGCACCCCGAGGGTCTTGGCCTTCTCGCGGTCGATGTCGAGGAAGATCTGCGGCACCGACGCCTTGAAGGTGCTGAACACCGAGCTCAGCTGCGGGGTCTGGTTGGCGGCCACTGCCAGGCCACCGAGCACGGCAGCCATATTCTGGGGCGTGTCGCCGGCGGTGGACTGCAGAATGAACTCGAAGCCGCCGGTATTGCCGAGTCCAGGGATCGGCGGCATGCGGAAGGGAAACACCGTGGCGAACGGCAGGGCGCTGAGCTTGGGACTCACGGCATCGACGATGGCCTGCTCGTGGAGCTCGGGGCTGCCGCGCTTCGACCAGTGGTCGAGCACCACGATCGACAGGCCGCCGTTCGAGGCGATGCCCTGTTTGATGACGCTGTAGCCGGGAACGGAGATGACGTCGCTCACGCCTGGTGCCTCGGCGAGGATCGCGTTCACCTCGCGTATCGCCTGTTCCGTGCGCAGCAGCGATGCCCCTTCGGGCAGTTGGGTATCCACCATGAAGGACTTCTGATCCTCCAGGGGAACGAAGCCCGTGGGCATCCGACCCAACAGGTAGACGGTCAACCCCACCAGCACCCCAAACAGCAGCATGAAAAAGGCGCTGCGGCGCACCATGCCTGAGACCCATCCGATGTAGCCAACGGTCAGGCGATCGAAGCCGCGGTTGAAGGCTCCGAAAAAGCCGGTGGTCTTCATCTGCCCGCTTTCAGGCTTTAACAGTGTGGAGCACAGCGCGGGGCTGAGGGTGAGCGCATTGAGCGAAGAGATGGCGACCGCGATTGAGATCGTGACCGAGAACTGGCGAAACAACTCGCCGGTAAGCCCCGGGACGAAGGCCAGGGGCACGAACACCGCCAGCAGCACCAGGGTGGTGGCGATGACGGCACCGGAGATCTCCCCCATGGCCTTGCGCGTGGCGTCCTTGGGTGAAAGACCGTCGGCCATGTGGCGCTGGGTGTTCTCCACTACGATGATGGCGTCATCCACGACGATGCCGATGGCCAGGATGAGCCCGAACAGGGTGATCAGGTTGATCGAGTAGCCCAGCGCCAACAACCCGGCGAAGGTGCCGATCAGGGACACCGGGATGGCGATGGTCGGGACCAGGGTGGACCGCCAGTCCTGGATGAACACGAACACCACCAGCACTACCAGGGCGATGGCGATGAACAGGGTCTCTTTCACCTCGTCGATAGAAGCAACTACGAATTCGGTGGAGTCGTAGGCGATGTCATAGGTCAGGTCTTCCGGGAAGCGCTTGGCCAGTTTCTCCATCTCGGCCCGGACGCCGTCGGCCACCTGCAGGGCGTTGGCCCCGGGCAACTGGTAGATGGCCAACACCACACTGGGCTGACCGTTGAACAGACCGTAGGCGTCGTAGTTCTTGGAGCCGAGCTCGATGCGGGCCACATCCCCGAGCCTCACCCGGGCGCCGTCCTCACCCACCCGGATGATGATGTCGCCAAACTCCTCGGGGCTGCTCAGACGACCCCTGCTGCGCAGGTTCCACTGGAACTGGGTACCCGGCGCCGCCGGCGAGCCGCCGATCTGCCCTGCGGCCACCTGTACGTTCTGTTCCCGCACCGCCGCCAGCACGTCGTCCGTGGTCAGTCCCAGACTGGCCAGGCTCTGCGGGTTCAGCCATACCCGCATAACGTAGTCCTGCAAGCCCAGGATGGAGGCCTTGCCCACGCCATCGACCCGCGCCAGCGAATCGCTGACATTGATGTTGGCGTAGTTATTCAGGAAGAGGGTGTCGTAGGTCTGATTGGGCGAGAACAGGTTGACCACCATCAGCATATTGGTGGACTGCTTGGTGGCGGTCACCCCCTGGCGCTTCACCTCCTCCGGCAGCTCCGCCATGGCCTGGCTAATCCGGTTCTGCACGTTGACCGTGTTGATGTCCGGGTCGGAGCCGACCTTGAAGCTCACGGTCAAGATGTAGCTGCCGTCGTTGGCGCTGTTGGACGACATGTAAATCATGTTTTCCACGCCATTGATCTTGGACTCAATGGGGCCGGCCACCGTGTCCGAGACGGTCTCGGCATCGGCGCCCGGATAGACCGCGATCACCTGCACCTGCGGCGGGGCAAGCTCCGGATACAGGGCGACAGGCAGAGCGCCCATGGCCACCAGTCCGGCGATGGTGATGACGATGGAAATGACGAAGGCAAACTTGGGCCGTTCGATAAAGAAGGCGCTGAACATGGTCTAGCGTTCCTTGGCTTCGTCGCCGGCACTTGGTGGCGGCGCGGCGGGCGCTTCGCCCGAGCCCAGATCCCCGTCGACTGCCTCGCCACCCTGCTGCATCGAAGGTCTGGGGGCAAGCTTGGCATCCACGACCACGCCCGGCCGCACCTTCTGGATACCCTCCACGATGACCTGCTCGCCGGGCTCCAGTCCGGAATTGACCACCAAGTCACCGGAATAGGCCTCGCCGGTCGCGATCCGCCGCAGCTCGACCTTGCTGTCCGGCGCCACCACCATCACGAACACCCCGGCCTGGTCCTCCTGAACGGCGGACTGGGGGATGATCAGCTTGTCCGTGGTCTCCTCCTGTCCCAGCAGGGTGCTGACGTACAGACCCGGCACCAGTAGCTTCTGGGGATTGTCGAAGCGCGCCCGCAGCACGATGGTGCCGGTCTTGCGATCGACCACGTTATCGATAAAGTCCACCCGTCCCACGTGCTCATACAGGCTGCCGTCGGGGAGGCGTAGCCTCACCTCGATCTTGTCCATCTCAACCTCGGCAGTCCCGGCCTGATAGCGGCGCTTGGCCGCGATCACATCCCGCTCGCTGACGCTGAAGTTGGCGTAGATGGGGTCCAGCTCCACCAACCGGACCAGCTCCCCGGTCTGCGGGGAGACCAGATCGCCCACGCTGGCTGCGGCCCGCCCGACGCGGCCGCTGATGGGCGCCGTGATGATGGTATGAGACAGATCGATTTGCGCCTTCAGGAGCTGCGCCTCGGCGGTCTTGAGTTTCGCCGACGCCTGCAGAAGCTCGCTCTCTGCCGTGTCAACCTGCTGCTGGCTCACTGAATTTTTCTCGCCCAGCGTGCGGTAACGCTTCACATCCTTGTCCGCCCGCGAGACCGCTGCCTTCGCCTCGGCGACCGCCCCGTCGGCCGCGGCCACGCTCGCCTCATAGAGCGCCGGATCAATCAGGAACAGCTCGGCACCCTGCTCCACGTCCTGACCCTCATCGAACCTTCGCTCCAGCAGGTAGCCCGAGACTTGGGCGCGCAGTGAGACGTCGTTGACCGCGACGGTCTGACCGACATACTCGGAGGTCTCAGATATCTGGCGCCTCGCCACCTTCGCGACCAGCACCCCGGGGGGCGGCGCCTCGACCGCCTGTTTGGGGCCAGAGTCACAGGCGACTAGAAACAGCGCGGACATCGCAACGATCGCCGCCACGCCAGAGACGAACGTGCGAGGCCAAAGCAATGATCCGGGCAGTCTTTTGGAAACCGTTTGTCGCCTGAGCTCTAATTCGCCTCTTGGCTGTGGGTGTGGCCTCGATCATCGTTCCGGCCGACGAGCCTTGGTGGCCGCCTGCGGTCCGCAAAGCGGACCCTACGGGTCGTCGGCTCGCGTAGGGTCCGCTGCGCGGACCGTTTGCCAGTGGCCGGAACGATGATCGACGCCGTGGGTGTCCATGGCCGCGCAGCCGGAGAAAGCGCAGGGAGCAATCGACAGCACATGCGCGTTCGGTGAGATCATCCTCTTCGCCGCCGCCCTGGCCCTCGGCCTCTCGACGCCTACACGGTCTCAGGGAGCTGCTTGATCGGAAAACACGATGGTCGATTCGTGTCGGTTGCGGGCATTCTAAACCGTCGTCCAGAGCGAGATGCCTAAGTTTGTGTGCGGCTCTGATCGGGACCCTATCCGGCCCCGAGTGGTTGGATCTCCGAATCCGCCGCCGCTTAGCGGCACGGGAGGCGGAAGCACTGCGGGAGCAACGATGGCATCGCACAGGTGATTGAAATTCTGGACAAGTTGGAGCCGTGGCTGGTCGAAGCCTTTGTCGTTTCCAACATGTCGGCGCTCGGGCTTGGACTGACGTTGCGGCAGATCCGCGTTCCGCTGGGAAATCTGCGGCTTGTCGTGTTCGCGGCGATCACGAACTTCATTATCGTGCCATTGGTGGCAGTGGGTGTCGGCCAGTTGTTCGGCCTCGCGGCGACATTGGCGACCGGATTGCTCGTGCTGGGGCTTTCGGCCGGCGCACCATTCATGCCGAAAGTGGCCGGGATTGCAAAGGGCGATGTCGCGCTGTCGGCGGGATTAGTGGTCCTCTTGATGGTCGGGACGACGATGTACATGCCGGTCGTCCTGCCGCAGGTGGTCGTGGGCGCACAGGTCGATTCGCTGCGGGTTACCCGGTTTCTCGTTCTGCTGATGCTGCTGCCTTTGGTTGGCGGGCTGATGCTGAGAGCACGCCGTCCGGTCTTTGCGGGCAGGCTGCGACACATTCTCGATCAGGTTTCCACCGGTTTCCTGATCGCAGCGATCGTCGTGGTGATGACCGTCAATTTCGACGCAGTGCTCCGGATTTCGGGATCCGGCGCGATCACCGCCGCGCTGTTGTTCACGCTCCTTGCGGCGCTGGCGGGCTGGTCACTGGGGACAGGAGGCGTCGCCCAACGGTCGGTGCTCGGACTTGCTGCAGGATTCCGCAACGTGCCCGTGGCATTGATCGTCACCTTGCAGAACTTCGAGGATCCGGATGTGTCGGTGATGGTCATCATCACGACTTTCGTCGCCCTCCTCGTCCTGGTGCCGGCCGCGTGGATCGTGGGGCTACGAACGCCGGACACATGATCTGGCGGCCGCGCTGTCGCCCGCTGTCCAGACCAACGACTTCGGGACCGCGCAGCAGGCGCCGGCAATGACAGCCCGCAGGTTGGGCCGAGGAGGGAGTGCTAGAGCTCACTTTGTCTCACCGGATTTTCTCAAAAGGATCCGCGACAGCTCTTCCGGATTCCGGCACCGCCGCGATTGCTGGAGGCGAGGCACCGCTATTTTCGGTTGGGTCGGGCTATCGCTGCGTCCGCAGTCGGCCAACTCCGGACACCCAACCGTCGGCGCTGAGCGGCAGCAAGAAGCTGTTTGCGGTCACCGGCGGCTCTGAGCTTGGGCGGGTGGTTACGACCCAAGACGGCTACTGCCGCGCGCGGCGCCGATGTCCGCATGAGAACAGCAGCCAGACGCTAAGCTCCAACCGTCCGCCGTCTCATCCGGTGGCGCGGGGAGCCTAGGCCCGCCGCAAGCGAGCCCAACAACGGGTGACACAGCTCAGCGGGCGGGGCTTTGCTCTTTCACCAGCTCTCCAAGCTCTACAAGCACACCAGTGTGATGATCACCACCAACCTGACCTTGGCAGAGTGGGGCAGCGTCCTCACCGACACCAAAATGACCACGGCACTGCTCGACCGCCTCACCCGCCACCCCCACACCGTCGAGACCGGCAACGATTCCTACCGCTTCCGCCACAGCGGCGCGAGCGCCAAATCCAGGATCGAACCGAGGGAGCAAACCAAGCGGGGTGGGACAACCCCTAACCACCCCCTAACCCCAACTACCGTTACTCTTGTCCAGAGGCGCTCTCTCTCAGGCGCGGCCTTCTTCCCTGGTCAATATTCAACCGGTACACCTGGGCAGAATTCGACCGGTATCAACACCCCTGGAACGTCGAAGGGAACCAGGGAGATGCCGGTGAACGGCTGGGCGTCGTGTCGACGGAGGCGACCGCAAGACAGTGTCCCAACCGTGAGTTATTGTGTGTCTACGCGGATGAGGAGCAGTCGATGCAGCAACGCATGAGAAAAGCTACTGGGCACGCCGTTCGGCGGGTGCTTTGGATACTCGCTGGCATCATCGCTGCCGGTGTAATCGGTGTCGCGTTCGTTCTCGCCTGGTCGGGCATGGCTCCTGGCCTCTCCGCCTTGGTGGCTGCGGATCGAGCGAGAGACCTTGGCGTGCACTACACTGCGGTCAATCGACAGCAAGCCCTGAGCAAGTCCGGTGTCAGCTTCGAGCCAGACGATGGGTTTTCAGATCGCTCCGTTCTCAAAGATTCGTCGGTTTCGGTGCCCGCGACCCAAGGGCCCGATCAGCCCCAATGGATCGATACCCGTTTTACGCAGGAGGAGCTGTCCGCGGTCCTTAACCATGACGCGTCCCGGTGGCTGCCCCTGCGGGACATGCAGCTGCGCCTTAGCGACGATACGATTGAAGTATCCGGCCTGCTCGTGATGGACGAGGTTCCCAAATTTCTGGACAAACTAGGACCTCACTCGTACAGCGAGTCAGATTTGGCGCGCGTCGCTTACTACGTGGACAAGCTGCCGACCCTCGTCCCGGTTTATGTCAAAGCCGCGGGTGCCGTGCGCGACGGGATACTCAACTTGGCGCTTCGGGAACTCGAAATTGGACGTTTAAGCTTGCCCATTGACACGCTCGCGAAGCATGTGTCCACCAGCATCCGTGAGACAATCCGACGTACCGATCACTTCGCGATCGACTCGGCGATTCCTCAGGACGGCTTGATCGCATTCAGCGGGATCCTGCCCAAGACGATTGCTTTACGAGCCGACTGAGGCGTTGTTAGGCTCGGAGAGTTGCCGCCCCTCGTGAAACCCGACGGGACTCCGAGGCGCCCTGGGTGACTCAGGGCGGCGACCCTCCGTTTTGCCCATCACCGCACCTGATTAGAAAGATGTTTCAGCCAACCGCTTTTTCGCCTGGGAAGCCGCCAACCCGACCCGCCAAAGGCGCCGAATTTGCCACAGATCAGCCCTGGGTAGTGCAATTCTGGACCGGTTACAACGCTCAGCGGCGTTAGCTGAAGATCCTTTCTAATCAGGATCGACTCGGCATCCGGCTTCTGCACCTGGGCGTCCACGCAGGGTCGAGGCGTGAGCCCAGACAAGCTAGGAGCGCACAAATGAGCAACCAAGCCATACCCGCTCGTTCGCCGCCGCGGATCTCAGGTGGCCGCATGCGACCGATGGTCTTGCCGCTCACCAGAACGTCCCACGCCCAGCCGCCCACCTTGCTCGTGGTCAGTCGCCACGGTCTGGTAGGTGCGGATAACCTCGGGTGTCGCGGCCACTGACCTTGCTGGGGCATTCAGGGCCTCATGGGCGGATTCGACAAGCGCGACCAGGACAGCACCGCGGCCAGGACCAAGGCGTCCACCTTGGTAACGATATCGACATGTAAATATGCCTGAATCGGCTTGGCCTCGGTCGCCGATCGGGTCGCGGATGCTGCATTGCTTCTTGCAATAGCCTGAATCACGAGCATTGCGTAGGGCGGAGTAACTCTCACCCTGGGGTCGCAGTCGGCCAGGAGCAGCCGACCTGATGCCCGGAAGCAGCGACGGCAATACGAGGTACAGCGGCCGCTCGGGAGATTGGGGCGGGGAGGACGTAACTGCTCCAGCGATTTCGTGGTCTGGTACCGATTCCCGCCCCAAGCACCCCTGTGCCAGGGCGTTAATCTGATCTCGGGCCTTCCCTTCATCCCATGCGCGGCCGATGTAGACCGACCGGACCCTGTCGCCGACCTTCTGGTGCAACCTTGGGTAACCTCTCCACGGTCACCAGAGCCACGGGTGCGCTCGGCTCATGCCCGCGGTCACGGTGGGCTAGGTGGTCGCCAGGTAGCCCCAGACGACCGCGCACGATGGACGGTTAGGGATCTTAGGCGCGACTGCGCGACCTAACTGACGAGCCTTTACGAGTCGAAACCCCATGGTTAGCAAATGTGACCTGCGAAAGATCCACGCAATGTTGCGCGCTCATCGCAAGGCCCCGCTGTTCGCGAAATCGACTGGTGGAAACCCCTGGACCAAGGGCCAGACGTTCGGCTCAACCAAACCCGCCGTCCGCGGGAGCAAACGCGTTGATCCGCACGAGCGCGTGTCAATGCGCCAGAACCGCATCAACGCTGGGGCAGGGTCAATACCTTGCCGTCTTTGCGGTGTTACGCCAGCAATGCCAGGCGACGGCGGTTTGCTCGGGGCGGCGATGAGCGTAGGCAGCGGGACGGCATCCCTGTGGGTTGGCGGCCATATCGGCAGCGCGGCATGATGACGTGGATAGCGCGCAGACGCTATCAATCTCGTGACGTTAGCACCGCGTGGAAGGTCCTGCCGATGTCCCAGGCGCCCGAGCGGCGCACGCAGGGGGCGCGCCGCAGGCCGCGGTCGTTGAGCCAGATGAGGAAGCGCTGCTGGTAGTAGCCGTCGGGGCGGTTGCGCTTGAGGCCCTGGAAGAGGGGCGCGGTGGCCACCACCCACGGTCCCGACGACACCGACGCCGGTCAGGCCGAAGCCCATGGTGACGGCGCCCATCAGGCCGGCCAGGAGCAGACTCACCGGCAGCCAGACCAGCGCCGCCACACCGACGATGACCCCCAGCTCGGAGGAGGCGCAGCCCTTGAAGATGGCCGGCTCGGCGTTCAGCCGATCGGCGAGGATGTCTTCGCGGGCCGCCATGGGGACCTCAGATAACGCCGCTGGCGTCGGTCAGCAGGTAGCTGGCGAGGATCAGGACGATGGAAAAATACAAAAAAGACGGGGAAAGCTGTCATTTTCGCCGTATCTCGAAAAAATCGATCGAAAATCACCGGTTTTTCCTGCCGCCTGCGGCCGCTGGGTGGCACGACCGAGGCCGCCCACCCTAAGTCGGACAGCCTCCTAGGATCCGCTTGAGGCTTGCTCCATCTACTTTCTTCTCCGAGTACCGTTTTACGACCAAAAAATAGCCTTTTTTCGTCTTGTCTCAGGTGACTTCGGTTTCCTCGAGGAACCACTCGTAGGGCGTGTTCTTGAGTTCGACCACAATCTCCTCGTGGTTCTCGAGCAGTTCGTCCAAGCGCTGCGGCGTGGCCTTCAACAACCGGGGCTCGACGTCGAACCCGGTGGCAGAAACCCCGAGAAAGGCCGCGACGGACGACACGACGGCGTGGTGGAAGATTTGGCTGTTCCGGGCGTCGCGCTCGAACAGTTCCTCGTAGGTCAGCTCGAAGCAGGAGGTATTGTCGTTGAGGAACCGCCTGAGACGCCTGGTCGCATCGTCATACGCCTCGAAACGCTTGATCATCCTTCCCGCACCGGCATCGAGCTGGATTTTCCGGGGGACCTTTTGGATGTACTCCTGCGCCGGCTTGTCGCTCGCCCAAAAATGGCACTTGCCACTCAGGTCGTCATACGTTTTTTTTCTGAGAAGCATCAACTTGTTCGAGAGCTCCCTCCTGAGATAGTTTTTGCGAACAAGGAAAATGAATCGAACGGGGCGCTGCTTGATGATCTTGAGAACATTGGGCTCGTCGAAGGGTCCTTCCCAGGGTGCGGGCAGATGTCGTAGGAGCGCGTACTTGATGTCGTAGACACAGATATCCGTTGATGCCTTGGTCCGCGCGGCGAGATCCCGCAGGCTTCCCAGGTACGACGCAAAGGTTTCGTGATTGCGCGAAGGGAAGACCAGATCCGGGTTTTTCCCAACCCTGTCACGGAGATACTGGTAGTAGCTCAGTTCGTAACCCTCATTAAAGAGTTCGCCGAAACAGGAGATCCTTGGATGTGTTTCCAGGAATGAGCGAAGTACTGTCGTACCCGAGCGCGAGCGGGCAATGATGAAACAATCCTGATACGGTTCGTTATTGTCTTCTGTGGTAAGCATGTCATTGTCTTGCATGGGTGCTTCGAGTGTCCGTCAAGGGGTTGGCGTCTCCTCGCCGCAAGACGGTGAGCCGGCGGCTCAGGTCTCACATTCACCGATTCGCGGAAGTTCTTCAGGATTTCTGCCGTCGGACTACTCACAAATCTCTTGCCGTGCTCGATCCAGACGAGACGATCGCACAAAGCGCTTAGTTTTGCGTGGTTGTGAGAGAGAGTAGAGTTCGGCTATCTGCTGGTTCGAGCGGATGTGGTTACGCCACGCTGCCGGGGGAGGGTAGCAACAACAAACGCCTTTTTGGTGAATCAGGAAAGTATCGAAAGGTCACAGAGTTGTCGGTATGAACCTCAGCCGAGCAGCATGCAGGGGATTTTTCATCCACCAGCGACCGTCACGAGTTGACTCAACGGATAAGCACCTCAGTCGAGCACGATACCGCCTCGCCTGACGGTGACTGGCAGTGGACTGGCCCGCCATCGACATCGCCAAGGGCGTCACCGACCGCATCCGCCGTGGCGACCAATCCGTCGTCCACATCGAGGACGTCCGGGACTTCGTGCAGGAGGAACTCATGCGCCAGGGCCACTTCAAGGCCGAGGGGTAGGAAATTCAACCGTCCCACAACCATATCGGGCGGACGATAGCCTGAACGCGGGTGGCGAGCAAGGCCGGCGGAGGCGCTATCTGGTGCTTGCATATGGGCGAGGGAGCCACTTCCGGGGGAGCCGGGGCGGAACATGCGAATACGGCGTGGGACAGAGCACGCGTAGCACGAGCTGCCCCGAACGGCCCATTTGAGCGTCGGTGTCCGCAACGCCTACCAAGTCGACGCTCTGATCGAACTGGTACTTGGGCTCAGATTGTGCCATCGCATCCCAGTCCGGTAGGGCCTCGATTCCCTCGTCCCAACCCGGCGGTCCGCGCGCGGACGTGATCGGTGGCGGCTTCGGGGGCTCGCCGATGTGGGTGAGGATGGGTTCCACTGGGGCGGCCTCGGTGATGAAGGCGACGATGCACATGTCGGCGCCGCAGTGGGGGCAGACCAGCGGCAGTACCACAAACGGACGCGCGAGCAGCATGGCCCACAAGTAGTGCGCCGGGGAGTGGCAGCGTGGCGCCACGCCGTATCGGTATAGGCAGTGGCACCCAGGCGCAGCAGCTGCAGGGACTGCGGCGAACGTCCACTTTGCTTTGGACTGCTGCCATTGAGTTTGGGGAGCGGCTGTCTCCTTTGGGTCGTCTGGCGCCAGTGGGCCACGCGCCCGGCCGGTCCCCGGCCTCCGACACATCTGGCCGACAGCAGTCGGCCAGCTGCGGACACTCACCCTCCCGTGCCGAGCGGCAGGTTCTATTGGCATTGCGGTCAGTGCCCGTCCCGAGCTGGAACAGGTCGAACCGCCCCGCTTCTGGCGTCGCTTGCAATCTGCCCCGAGCGGCAACAGTGTCCCAGTACCTGCCCCTTGGTTAACCGGATCTGACATCCCGGGTTGGAGGGGTCGGGTGCCTGTCCCTGGACGACTTCAGGCGGTCGCCGGGGGTCCGGGCTAGGACGGGGCCCTGATTACGCTCTTCCATGGCCCGAGTGAGACTGGCGGGGGCCCCTGATCAACGCTGATCGCCAGGTCATCGCCCTACTTCTCCGTCTGGCCCGGAGGGTGCTGGAGCGTCGCCTGGGCTAGGGGGCCGTAGGCAGGATGCCACCGGGCGCCTCAGCGCCACAGGAAGCCGAATAGCCCCCTCTTGCGCCTGGATCCCCGTGGCTTGTCCTGGGCCTTGGGCTTGAAGAGGTCCGTTTCCTTGACGGGCGGTGGGGCGTGGACGCCCCATCCCTCGGTCTCGCGCACATACTGCAGGACGCGCAGCTTCTCCTGCTCGCTCAGGGGGAAGCGGGTGATGTTTTGCAGCATGTAGCCCTTCAGGCTCAACAGCTCGTCCAGCACCTCCGGGGGGAAACCCGACCGGCCCAAACGTTCCTTTTCTACCAGCGCGGTATTGGTGACGTAGTCGACGAACTCCGGGGTCCCCCACAGGAGTTCGAGTCTCTCGACGAGGTGTGGATAACGCTGCACATGACGCGTAAGAGGAAACGCCGGCACACCAGTGTCTGATCCCGATGGGGTAGTTGCGCTCATGATCCGTTGTCTTGCCTCACTCCCCTGCCACGTTTAGGAGCCAGAGCAATCCGAGCACCATGCGGCGGACCGTGAGGGGAGCCGGTCAGCCGCCGTGCAGGTCCGTCTGTCTGGCCTTGCGCCCCCAAACCGAGACGTACAAGGCTCCGCTTACCAGGATACTCGCCAGAACGGCCCAGACCAACGCATCGACGATACTAGGGCCATGGGCCTGGCGCCGGCGATCACGAAGACCACCGGCAGGATCTGGCGCAGGGTGTTGACCATGCCTGAGACGATGGGAGTGTGCCTCCAGTTCCTCGTCCCGGTGGGTGTAGAGCAGGGGCACGCCGGCAATGAGCGGATCGCGGGCGGCCGCCGCGACCACCAGCCAGACGGGGATCGGAAGCGGTGACTCCAGGACCAGGATCCAGGCGACCAGGACTACTTGGTCGGCCAAGGGATCGAGGATGCTGCCCAGGCGCAAGTGCAAGCCATAGTGTTTGGCGAAGAAGCCGTTGAGCCCGTCGGAGAGCCCGGCGGCCAGAAACAGTGCAAGGGCGCAGGCATCAGGGCGCCCCAGCAGCATGAAACCGCCAGCCGCGGGAAGCTTACGCTCGCTGGATTGCACCGAGGCTCGCCGGACAAGTGCGTACGCCCTGCCCCCCCATCCGCGCCAGCGGGCGGGCGCCAGGCGGGCTTGTTGCGTGGCCCCACTGCATGCCGGGAGCACGCTCACCGCGAGTGCAGCGAGCGACGGGAGGCTATGCTCCCGTTGGTAGCCGCGCGAAGCGGCGTGGTGGCTTGCAGCCGAGACGTCAACCGGGGCCTGCTGTGATGGTAGAACAAACGGTGCGCGAGTTGTTGGAAGGACATGTGGTGCTGGATGTCGAGGGGATCGACCGGCTGTACCTGAACCTGTATCAGCCCATGCTGCAAACTGGCGGCGGGGTGGCGAGCTTCTTCAAGGTCCACCGCGGGGCCAAGGTGGCCGCGACCACGCTGATGGCACCGATGAGCCACGCCTTCGTCAAGGCGATCCATGATTTGGCCAAACACGAGGGGGTCGAAATCGTCGCGTTCGCCAAGGGGCAGCGCAAGGACGAGGTGACCGGCGAGCGCCTCAAGGACTTCTCTGCCACCGAGGGCGTGCTTTACATCGGCAAGGCACAAGAGCGCTTCGCCAGTTTCCGCGTGATCAAGAAGATCAGCGTAGACACCGGCCAGCCCTATCCCTGGCTGAACCGCAGTTCGGTGATGTGCAACCACTACTACTTCTACCTGGTGGATGAGGACTTTGGCCCGCTGTTCATCAAGTTTTCCTCCTACTTCCCCTACACGGCCCGGGTCTGCCTCAACGGCCATGAGTACGCCAAGCGACAGCTGGCCAAGGAGGGGATCGCCTTCGAGGCGTTGGACAACGGGGTCCTGGCGTGTGCCGATCCGGTGCGCTTGCAGCAGATCCTCGACGAACTGGACGCAGACCAAGATCGCAGCCCTGGTGGCCAAGTGGCTAGCACGTCTGCCCGATCCGTTCGCCGCCGCGGACCACGAGGCTGGCTTCAATCCCAAACTATCCATCCTGCAAGCGGAGTTTTCCCGCACCCAGGTGTTCGACCGGCCCTTGTCAGGGCGTCACCTGTTCGAGACGCTCATCCGCGAAAACCTCGACCTGGGGAGACCTTCCAAGGTCAGCCTGATCTTCGAGCGGAGGATTAACAAACGCACGCCAGGTTCGTTCCACACCCGCGTCGTTACCCAAGGGGTCATCCCCTCGCTGCACGTCGGCTACAAATCCTCCAAGATCAAGCAGTACTTCAAGGAAGGGCGCGCCCTGCGCACCTAGGGCGATACCCAGCTGGGAGATCAGATACAGCGCCAAGAGGACGTGTACGTGCCCAACTGTGCCCATGGCGAGATGAACCTGCAGTACCCGAGACCCTGCGACTACCTAGTGAGAGAACCAGGCGGTGAAGGATAGGAATTAAAGGATAAGCACTCCAACCGCACCGCGGCTGAAGTCGAGGCGACGCTACCACCGGAGGGGGCAGGGTCATCGCATCAAGAATCTCTAATATTAGTCGCGCCGCATATAGGCCAAAATAGAGCATGCGGTCACATTCACGCTCCGAAAAACAGCGCCTGCTTGGGCGATTCTTCCCCGATCGCGCCAAGGGGCAGGCACAACTGGAACACGAAACGTCGCAACCCCTGCCGTTCTCATATGACCTGGCCGAATTTAGTCAGAAAAAATGAGATTTCGCCCACCCGGATGGCTTATTTACCAAGCATATTAGGCAGGGCGAATATTAGAATCGCTTGATGCGATTGCCCTGCCGGAGGAAGGCTCGCCGCAAGAGCACAGCGCGAGCCCACGCGGAGAGATGGGGTGCAGACCGCCGTCCGGGAAGGTGCAGGGCGGGCTTGCAGCATCGCCTAGCGGGGGCGGGGCGCAGCGGATGCCGGGGGAGGCGGGTCGCCTGCGTGATCACGGCCCCGGCGGCTGGAGACCGACGAAGAAACAGGGGAAAGGGGATTCAAGGAAATACGCGAACATCAGAGAACGGCAGGCATCAGAGCCCGCGCGCGCCCACGAGTTGATGGGGATCGATCTCACCGGAATAGCGATAGGGGATCGGTACCACACCGGCCACCGTCACCGTGCCCGAAATGCGATAGGCCCAGGGCCTGGACTGCAGGGCCAAGGTCGGCAGCTTACCCGCCAGGGTCAGGGCGTTGGCGACCACCGAAACCTCGACCGACGCATCCCCAAACGCGGGTATCTGGCGCTCCAGGGTCCCGCCGCCGGTAGCGATCTCATCCCCCTCCAGGGACAGTCGATAGGTCATCGCCTTGATCGGCAGGGTCCGATCATTGGGGTTATGGATCTTCAACCCGACCAGCAGCAACTGCTCCGTGAGCGCGATCTGTTGCGGCTTCAGAGAGGTCACCATCACCTCAGGGGCGATCCAGGATCTGGTCAGACTCGCACAGCCAGCCCCGATGAGGAGCAGCGACAGCACCACCAACCCCAGCCGCAGGTGCCCGACATTCAGCTTCAAGCGGCGCATTCAGGCGATTCCCAATCGATTCACGAACGGTGCAGTGTAATCCATGCTCAATGTTCGGGTAGGCCAAAGTCGAATCCAATGGCAATGTGTGCGCTCCAGGGGTCATAGATGCCGGCACATTCGGTTCGTCCGTGCTCGATCGCGACGGCTACGCAGTCGGGTTGGTTAACATTACGGGGTCCATTGCGGTGTTGAGCGACGCGCTGCCCGGATGGCTGCTTCAGAAAACTCGCGTATCGGAGACTGGCAGATGAGATCATCGAGCGTGCCCGGGCGCAGCCTGAACAGGCAGGCAGCAGGGTAGGCCTGCTGGCCCCGCCAAACGGATGCGGACGGGTACCGTACACCGAGTTCACCCGGCGTGCCCTTGGCGTCGCGCCCCGCTGGGCCTGGGCGCGGGTTTTGATCTCGACGGGCGACCGCCTATGGATGATCGTCGCGGTAGAGCTGCTCCACCCAGTCCAGGAACCAGGGCGGGCGGGCAAGCAGGACGTACGCGAGCAGGAGCGCCGCGAGAGGAACGGCAAAGGCTGCGGTGTCCACGAGAATGACTAGCAATGCCCAGACGAGACGGTCCGCGAGACGCATACCTACCTCAACGACTTCCGGGGACAGGAAACCCAACCACTTCGGGGCGAGGCATGGGCGACAGCTGCACGTGCACTCTCCGCCGCTCGAAGCTGCGGCCCCGCCTGTCAGCAACGCCTTGCGGCCTCTGGTAGGCTACCCTCTGAGTGACTGTGATGTCCCAAGCCAGAGCCACCGCAAACGGGACTCGTGCGCTGACGGTATCGGCCAGGAGCCGAAATTCGTCCCCCGAATCTCAATGGCAGCAGTCCAACGGACAGCGGACGTTCGCCTTAGCGCTCCAGCAATTACCATGCTACAGATATGCCTATCCGGCCGGCAAGCAGATATGGAGCGAGGCCGATCGGCCCCCGGTAGAGGCAGGGCTCACGCCGCACGCCGTGGCGATGCCATGACCCCGGAGCGGGGCGAACCGGGGCACAAAGGCTGTCGCCGAGCGGAAGGCGAAAGGGCGAATTGGACGTCCGGTTTCGCATCCTGAGCACCGGGACACTCCTTGATATGATGATCCCGTTGTCGGCCGCTGGCCTCGGCCTCTAGCTGGTCGGAGCCGGGGTCCCCGACCTGGCACAACAGCTCGTAGCGATGCACCAACGTGACGTTTGTCCGCTGTACGGAGAATGCTGGTCCAATCAATGATTACTTCGGGGCAGGATGCCCCGCCGTGCTCAGCGGCCAAAAGTCGCCGGAGAAAGGAGGGATCCAAGAGCAGTGTCTGGACCGATACGCGCCGCGTGCTCGCCCCGAGCCAGGCTGCGCGGATTCATGCCAAAGAGACCCCGAAATGAAGTCGATTGTATTAGCAAGCGTTTTGGTGGTTACCCTGTCAGGCTGTGTGGTCGCCGCCCGGCCCGGCGGGGTCGGCGTTGCCGTTGCTGTTCCACCTCCAGGCGTCGTGGTACCGCGCGGCGTTGTCTATGTGGCCCCAAGAGGGCCTGCCCCAAGGCGGGGGTACGGTTGGGCATATCACGGGAGGTACGGGTGGGGTTGGCGTCATCCGAGATACGGCTGGTATCGCGGTTGGCGGTAGGTCTCTGAGAGGCGTAATCGGGAACAGACCACGGATCGGGGTGCTCGCTCTACGGCACGAAGGTCCGCTCGCGTGAGGCGGCAGGATGCCGGGCATCCTTGCCTTACCGCGGCTGGCCAGGCTCGTAGAACTCGGACCCTTAGAGTGGCCGCGGTCCGCCCGAACCTTCATCGGGCTATCATTGTGCGTGAAGCTTTTCCTGGAACCACAGCTTGATCGGGGTGCGGGAAACCGGGACTGGACCACGAAATCGCCAGCGCTGTGTTCGTCTCGACAACCCTTTTGTCCGTGATGACCGGTTTCCGTCGCTGAGCTGCCACACGGCGCGGCACAGCGAATGTCAGCTCAGGGTCGGGTGCCGCCGGCGAGCCCCCGCGCCCGGCCATCCCCGGCCTCAGAGCAGTCGGCCAATTTCGGTCTCACATGGCGCTCGCGTCGGTGACCCCAATCGAATTCGGAGTCGACGCTGGGTTTTCCCCAGAGACTTGGTATCGAGTTGGTGGCCATATTAGATCCACGCGACCGGCTGTTGCGGCGCGCGCATGGATCTGCGGACCGTGCGGTCGCAGTGTTCTAGCGAACGCGCCTTGAATCCGAGCAATATTCCTAGCAATGCAGTCTACTATACTCAAAGTCCAGGGAGCTGTGAGCGGTTGGTTGGGATAGCTCGATTCACCACCAGAGGGTGTTCACCATGGTTCACTTCACGCGTAGGTCCCCGATTGTTCATCAGATTTCCGGCTTCTTCGTCTGTGTTCTGATGGCGGTCGCGGGCATTGCATCGGCAGGCGATATCGATGCCCTGTACAAAGCCGCCGGCGATGGAAATGCCGCCCAGGTTTCCGGCCTGCTCGACAGCGGTGTCAACGTCAACGGACGCACCAGCGATGGCAGCTACGCCCTCAACCGTGCGGCAGTGGAGAACCACGTCGACGTCGCGCGGCTCCTTCTGGATCGTGGCGCCGATCCCAATGTCCAGAACAGCCAAGGGGACACGCCGTTGATCTGCGCTGTCAAGTATGCCGGCGGGAAAGCCGCCACGGTCAAACTCCTTGTCGAGGCCGGTACGGATCTGTCGATCAAAGACGACAAAGGGAAAACCGCTTCGGATTACGCCAAGTCTGAGGGGCAGCAGGAGGCGAGCGCACTCCTGGAAGGGTCCGACAGCAAAGGTGCCGGAGGTGGCGCGAAGACAACGGTGCGCTGAAGCACCCGCCAACGCGGTCACTGGGTGCACCGGCTGACCGCAATCTCTTCTGCTCTCCTTGCTACGACAGGGGCTGGGGATGTTCTGCTCGAAGAAGAACCGCGGCGCATCGAAAGCGGGGTGGAGCTGGTCGAGCCAGATTGCGGCCGGATCGAAATGTGCGAAGAGCGGGCGGTTTACCCAGTCAGGATTGCGGGCCTGGAGGAACCGCAGGGCGAAGACCTGCTCGCCATGGACATCGGTCACACTCTGGACCTCCACTTTGCCGGGATAGGCGCTCATCACCGGTCCCCGGTCGGCCTCAACCTCAGAGGCGGCTGACCGAAGCAGTCGCCTAGGAGCAGACGCCGCGGCAGCTCGAACGGGAGGCCACTTGCCCTCGATCACCGGACCCTTGGGACGGGGGACGTGCTTGGAGTACGCTCAGCGGGGGGCGAGGGTCAGTTCTCGCGGGGGCGAGGGTCACGGGGGCCGGGCGCGCGGGCCAGTTCTCGCATCGTAGCAAGGGGGGAGAAGGAGGTCAGATTTGCCCTTTTGACTTCTGGCGGGAGCGTCGCACCCTGCCCCCTGGGCCACCCCCTATGCCCCTCGTACCACCGGTCTCGCTCGGCTCCCGAGAAGGACGGGGCAGGTCGCTCATTGCACATTGCCACCAGAGGTCCGCGCGGAGAAACTGGGGCCAGACTACGACATCGCGAACGTCGTTTCCGTTTGGACAGCTCTTTCGTCCGTGATGACCGGTTTCCGTCGCTGAGCTGCCACAATGCGGGGCACAGCGAGTGTCAGCTCTGGGTCGATTCCGGACCCGCCCTCGGCCCTTCGGACCGTCCCGCAATGCGGGATATGTAGCCAGCGGCGAGGTAGGCCAATCCTGGAAGTTCGTGACGCAATACACTTGGAAACAACCCGGGGTCTTGGGACGACGCGGAAGATGTGCAGAGTCGCACTGACGACCATCGCCCCCACGCCAGTGTCGCCACCAGCCTTGAAAAGGTCGAACCCTTAGCCGATGTCATGGGGTGTTGGGCGGAGGTCGCCAATATTGCAGCGACAGCGCCGGGATTCCCCGCTCATCGATGCTCTTCGACGGAAGCGCGAGGCGGACTGTGGCGGATATGGTCGTCATGGCGAGACAAAGCTGGCCCCGGTCGCGCCGGGGCTCTTCTCCTTCGATGGCGGCAGAACTTCGACACGATCCCCACCGCGACCGCCGGAAGCGAAAGCACGTTCGCTTCTCCTCCGATCGCGCCATCGGCGCATACTGCGAGGGGATCTGGTGGGTCCAGGCTGTGACGGTGCAATCGTAACCACTAGATTCGCACTTCCCGCGCCAGGCGCTGGCGTGTGGGAGATGAGGCGCCGATCATCCGCACCGCACCGCGGCCCCGACCGCGATCTTCAACATCACTCGGAGCACAGGACAGCATGGCCGACATCTCGCACCAGCAAGGGGTAGCCATCGCGCTTCTCGACCGGTTCGAAAAGTTCAGGCTCCCAAGGGCACTGGATATCAAGGCGAAGGTCGACCGCGGAGAGCGACTCGACGAGACCGATATCGCCCACCTCAACGACGTCCTCGTGGACTCGGAAGAGATCAAGCGCCTCGTGAGCGAGCGGCCGGACCTGCAGGACATCTATACGCGTGCCATCGGACTCTACCAGTCCATCACGAAGAAGGCGCTTGAGAACGAGCAAGCGTCCGGAGGCGAGTCCGGAGCGGATCGCGATCTTCCGTGAACGCCCGAGCCGCTCGGACACGGTTCAGATGCCCCGCGCCGGGCGCAAGCGAACCGGGAACGGAGCGCTCAGGGTGACTCGTCCCGATAGACCCGCATGGGGATGGGTTGGCCGAACAGGAGCGCGGTCTGTACCAGTAGCCGCTCGACCGGACTCAGTTCGGCGCGTTTCTCCAGAACGGCGCGCGCCAATGCCGGCTCGTCGGTGATGACGCCCGCCACGCCGAGCGACATCATGCGCCACATGGAGACCGGGTCGTTTAGGGTCCAGACGTAGACCTGCTTCCCCAGCGCACGCGCCCGGCGCACCAGACTGGCCGAGGCCATGCCCTGGTTGACAGCGAAGAAATCCGCATCCAGCCGGGTCAGATCTCCGATGACCTTGGCCGACAGCAGGCCGATGGTCCAGTCGGGCCTGAGCGCTCGGATCTTCTGAATCGCTGCGTAATCGAGCGACATGATGACGACCTCGGACGCCATGCCGGCCGCCTCGACGCGGTCGACCACGCGTTGCTCGAGCTGCTGGTCGTGTCCGTAGTACTTGAGCTCGATGACGACCCCCACCTTGCCGCGTGCCAACTCGAGCACCTGGCGCAGCGTCGGCACCCGCTCCCCGCGGAAGGCAGGCCCGAACCAGGCGCCGACGTCGATGGCGCCGAGTTGGTCCATGGAGGCATCCCAGACCTTCAGATCGACGCCCGCCAGCTTCATGAAGTCACTGTCATGGACCACCACGACCTCTCCATCGCGGGTCTCCTGGACATCGATCTCGACCCAGTCGGTGCCGTCCTCGATGGCCTGGCGAACCGACGCCAGCGTGTTTTCCGGCGCCTTGCCCGCGGCGCCGCGGTGCGCCACGATCCTGACTTGATCGTCAACCTGGATGCCCTGGAGCAACCAATAGCCTGTCCCGGCAGCGACGACGACGGCCGCGACCAGGATCGCGGCCAGGGCGTGCCAGCCCATCCTCGGCCCAAGCCGTCCGTGCGTCGCGCGCACCGCCACGTCATCGGGCTGCCCGGGCGGCACCCCGAGCCGCTCGCCCAAGCCCAGGATCGAGAAGGCGAAGGTTGCCGAGTTGAAGATGCCAAGCAGAAAGCTCAGGCAGGCCCACAGCGCCACCAGACCGCCGAGGACGAGGATCATCAGCCCCGGCTGGTCGTGGAAGTGCGGGACGATCCAATTGGCAGAGCGCAGGAAGACCCAGAGGACCGCCGCGCCGAGCAGCAGGGAGACCACAGTCCAGAGGATCAGGACCCAGAGTACAAGCCGCCGCCCCGGCCGCGTCAGGCGCTCGCTCTCGGCAAAGGCGCGTCCGGGCGCGGTCTCCGCGAAGAGCATCAGCGGTAGTGCGAGTGACCAGCCGATGAGCTTGCGTGCGACCAGGATGGACATGAGCAGCATCAGAGCGCCGACGATGAGCAGCGCCAACCAGAATTCGCTCGGTCTGAGCGCGAGATAGTAGTTGATGTCGTATCCGCTGATCAGCAGCCAGGCCGCCAGCGCGCTCGCGCCGAGGAAGGGCGCCGTGATGACGATCAGCCGCGCGACCAGCCGCACCGAGAAATCAAGGATGGGCACTGCCCGGTGTGCCGCGAACTGGAGCGATGCAAGGGTCGGCGAGCCAGTGAGCCAAGCCCCGCGACCGATGTGCATCATGGACGCCTGAGCCAGCGCCTGGATGGCAATCAGGATGGCGGCGAAGAGGGTCAGGGAGGCGGCGCCGACCGGGGTCAGAAAAAAGGACGCGATGTCCTGATCGGACAGCACCGGTCGGCCCGACAAGCCGATCAGGAACCTCCCGACGACACCGGTCAGGGGTAACAGCACGAGAATGCCGAGCGCCGCATAGACGAGATTGACGCTCAGCAGCGACCGCCATGTCGGCCCGATACGCCTCAGCGATGCAATCCAGACCTCAAGCACTAGTCGCGCCATACTTCGTCTCGGTCAGTCGGTGGAGAGGTGTTTGGTTCGTCGAATCCCTAGGGGAAAGGTGCGGGGTCGGCGGCCTTTTAGATCTGCCGCAACCACGCCACCCCGGATGAAGCCTGGCCAGTTACTGACCAACACCGCAGTTGGCATCCGTACCCCACGATAGGCCGGCGCAGCGTTACTCATCGCTAGGATTCTCCGTTCGATCACGTTCAGTGGAGTGCAGCGCAGTCGAGCGCCTAATCGAAGTGTTCGAAACACGATAACCCACCCAGTTTCGCGGCGCGAAGGATTCTGCGCAGACGTCTTTTGAGTCAGACGATGGGTGTCGCAGCCGCAAATCCTGAGATCAAATAGACCGATGCGTCTGTGAATGGCGGCTACGGGGAGGACTGTCGTCATCATGAAGCTCCCATTCTGGGATCGCCTTCGGCGTGCTTCGGAAGCGCTCAGGCGCAAGAGGACGATCATGGCACTCAGCGGAGATGACATTCGTCTTCGGGCCAGTCCATACAGCCTCCTCTATCGTTATTTGTCCCCGTTGACCGGGAACCGCCAGGTCGCCCGCCCGGTCTTGAACAGCTCTTGCCCCGGCTCGCCCAACTGTTTGCCGTATCGGGTCAATTCCATCAGATCGGAGCTGACCTGCGGATTGGTCGTGAAGTAGGAGTGCCCGAACAGGTCCGTGCGCTTGCCCTCGTAGGAGACCAGGTCGATGCGTCCTGCGGTCTCGAAGTACCGGTGCGGCCTGTCGGGAAGGTCCTCGGGACGCAGTTGGCCCACCCGGTTGCGGCTGCGGAACAGTATCTGGGAGACCAAGAACGCCCGGTCCTGCGGCGACGCATAGAAGGTTAATTACTCGTCCCACTGCTCCTGCGGTGGAATGTATCGGCCGGCGCTCCGCGCCGCGGCCTCTCCGGGGCGCAGAGCGCCGGGACGCAAGCGCATTGGCTGATTTCAAACCTGGTAGTCGGTCGAGGCCGCCGGGCCGCCGCTGCCGGTCCAGTCGGTGTGGAAGCGCTCGCCGGGTGCGCCGTCCACGCGCTCGTAGGTGTGGGCGCCGAAGTAGTCTCGTTGGGCCTGGATCAGGTCTGCCGGTAGGCGCGCGCTGCGATAGCCGTCATAGAAGGACAGGGCGGAGGTGATCGCCGGGGCGGGGATGCCCAGGCTGACGGACATGGCGGCGGTCTTGCGCCAGCCGTGCAGGGCTGTGGCGAGCTCGCCGCGGAAGAATGTGTCCTGGAGCAGGTTTTCCAGGGTTGGATCCCGGTCGTAGGCGGCCTTGATGTCGCCGAGAAAACGACTGCGGATGATGCAGCCGCCACGCCACATCAGGGCGACATCACCCATCTCGATGTGCCAGCCGTATTCCCGCGCAGCCTCGCGCATCAGCATGTAGCCCTGAGCGTAGGAACAGATCTTGGCCGCATAGAGGGCGTCGCGGATGTGGTCCACGAAGGCGTCGGTGTCCACGTCGAAGTTCAGACGCTCCTCAGCGAGGACCAGCGAGGCGCGTACCCGCTCGTCCTTCATGGCCGAGAGGCAGCGGGCGAAGACGGCCTCGCCGATGAGCGTCAGGGGTACACCGAGGTCCAGGGCGTTGATGCCGGTCCACTTGCCGGTGCCCTTTTGCGCCGCCTTGTCTTGGATCTTGTCGATCAGAGCCTCGCCATCGGTGTCGCGCATGGAGAGGATGTGGCCGGTGATCTCGATCAGGTAGGAGTCCAGTACGCCGGTGTTCCAGCGGGCGAAGATGGCCTGGATTTCTGCCACCGAGAGGTCAAGCCCTTGGCGCATCAGGGCGTAGGCCTCGGCGATGAGCTGCATGTCGCCGTATTCGATGCCGTTGTGGACCATCTTGACGTAGTGGCCGGCGCCGTCGGGACCCACCCAGTGGCAGCACGGGATGCCGTCTACATGGGCGCAGATGGCCTGAAAGATGTCTTGAACCAGGGGCCAGGCTGCGGGGTTGCCGCCGGGCATGATGGAGGGGCCGTGACGCGCCCCTTCCTCGCCGCCGGAGACCCCGGTCCCGACGAACAGGATGCCCTCTGCCGCCAGCATCTGGGTGCGCCTGGTGCTGTCCGGGAAGTGGGAGTTACCCCCGTCGATGATCAGGTCGCCCGGGGCGAGCAGGGGTACAAGGTCCTCGATGAACTGGTCCACGACCTCTCCGGCGCGGACCATGAGCATGACCTTGCGCGGCACGCTCAGAGCACCGACGAGTTCCTCGAGGGAATGGGTGCCGACGATCTGGGTCCCGGCGGCAGGCCCGGCGAGAAAGGCGTCGACCTTGCTGGTGGTGCGATTGAATACCGCGACCCGAAAGCCGTGGTCATCCATGTTGAGGGCTAGGTTTTGGCCCATGACCGCCAAGCCGATGAGACCGATGTCTGCGCCTGCCATAGATGCCTCCTGAATGTGCTTGGGCGTAGGGTTGGGGCCTGGCCGCCCGCACGAGCAGGGGCCAGAGGCCGAGCCCGGATTATAGGGCCTGCCGGGGCTGGGAGTGCCGGGCGGTGCCTCGATCAGCGCCGCCCGGCGGGGTAGAAGCCGGGCAGGGGGATATAGTCCGCTAGGGTCCGCTCCCCAGGTCCGCCGCGGAATTGGGTGAGGACGCCGAAGGGCTTGTTGAAGAGCACCAACCTGGCCAATCGCGCATATCTCCCGAAACTTGCTGGTAAAGGAGCCGATTTGTGCACCAGGATCGGGCCCTCTCGCACCGATCCGGTGCCCTGCCGGGCGGGCTTTACCCCGCCCGGTTTTGCAGTGGTAGACTCTGCGCTTCTCAGCCCCACGATACAGGACCCAGCATGGCCTACGACAAGATTCAGCCCCCCGCCGATGGCGCCAAGATCCAGGTGAACGCCGACTTTTCCCTGACGGTCCCGGACAACCCGATCATCCCCTATATCGAGGGGGACGGCATCGGCATCGACATCTCCCCGGTGATGATCCAGGTGGTGGATGCGGCGGTGGCCAAGGCCTACGCCAGCCAGCGGCAGATTCGCTGGATGGAGATCTATGCCGGCGAGAAGTCCACCCGCCTCTATGGCGAGGACGTCTGGCTCCCGGCGGAGACCATGGCCGCGGTGAAGGACTTCGTGGTCTCGATCAAGGGTCCCCTGACCACCCCGGTGGGCGGGGGCATCCGTTCCCTCAACGTGACCCTGCGCCAGGAACTGGACCTCTACGTCTGCCTGCGTCCGGTGCGCTACTTCAGCGGTACCCCGTCGCCGCTCAAGGAGCCGGAGTACACCGACATGGTGATCTTCCGCGAGAACTCGGAGGACATCTATGCCGGCATCGAGTGGCAGGCCCGCTCGCCCGAGGCTCAGAAGGTCATCGCCTTCCTCCAGCAGGAGATGGGGGTGACGAAGATCCGCTTCCCGGAGTGCTCCGGCATCGGTATCAAGCCGGTCTCCGAGGATGGCACCAAGCGGCTGGTGCGCAAGGCGCTCCAGTACACCATCGACAACGACCGCCCCTCGCTGACCCTGGTCCACAAGGGCAACATCATGAAGTTCACCGAGGGGGCCTTCAAGCAGTGGGGCTATGACCTCGCCAAGGAGGAGTTCGGCGCCACCGAGATCGGCGGTGGGCCCTGGTGCAGCTTCAAGAACCCAAGACCGGGCGCGAGATCGTGGTCAAGGACGTGATCGCCGACGCCTTCCTGCAGCAGATCCTGCTGCGACCGAAGGAGTACTCGGTCATCGCCACCCTGAATCTCAACGGCGATTACATCTCCGACGCCCTGGCAGCCCAGGTCGGCGGGATCGGCATGGCCCCCGGGGCCAATCTGTCGGACTCGATCGCCATGTTCGAGGCGACCCACGGCACCGCGCCGAAGTATGCCGGCAAGGATATGGTCAACCCCAGCTCGCTGATTCTGTCGGCGGAGATGATGCTGCGGCACCTGGGTTGGACCGAGGCGGCCGACCTGATCGTCAAGGGTGTCGAGGGAGCGATTGCCGCCAAGACTGTGACCTACGACTTGGAGCGGCTCATGGACGGGGCCACCAAGCTCAGTTGTTCGGAGTTTGGCGAGGCACTGATCGCAAAGATGTAGGCACAAAAAAAGGCCGCTGGGTCGGGGACCAGCGGCCTGACGCGCCCCGCGAGGGGCGCCTCTGGAAAACTTGGTAGAGCGATCGCGAGATCGGTCTATAGCGCCCGACTCACCTGAGCCGCGTGCAGCCCCTTGGGGCCCTCAGTGATCTCGAATTCGACCTTCTGCCCTTCTTTCAGCGTCTTGTAGCCATCCATGGTGATGGCCGAGTAATGGACGAAGACGTCCTCTTCGCGCCCGTCGGGCTTGACGAACCCATACCCCTTGGCATTGTTGAACCACTTGACAATACCGGTGTTCATTGGCACTCCTCCGCGAGTCCATCTTGTATTTTGGTAGCAGTCGTTTCTTCGTTGTCCGGCGCCGCTCCCCGAGTTCGGCCGGCGAACACCTCGGGGCCAAGTATAGTGGTCTGATTTCGTTGGTCAAATTCCAGTTTTAGCAGATACTTATCGAGCCCTGCCCCCTGGCGGTAGGGGAAGATACCGGTGCGGGGGGCCTCGCCGGTCCATAATTCGACTTGCGGGGCGTGAATTCGTCGCCACCTTGTAGCCAGACGACGTCCCCCGTTTTTGGCTAGACTCGACTACCTATGAGTACGCAGGACCCAAACGAACATCAGGAATCCGGACCTTCGGTGGAAGAGGCGCGGCCTAGGCTCAAGCGCCCCCCCATGTTCAAGGTGCTGCTCCTCAACGACGACTACACCCCGATGGAGTTCGTCGTGAGGTCTTGAAGAACTTCTTCGCCATGTCGCGCGACAAGGCGACCCAGATCATGCTCCACGTGCATACCAGGGGCGTTGGCGTCTGCGGCGTCTTTACCCGCGACATTGCGGAGACCAAGGTCGCGCAGGTCACGGAATATGCACAAACTCACCAGCATCCGCTGATGTGCACCATGGAAGAGGCGTGAGTGCCGTGACCCCCGGCGTCCACCTGTCTTTACCTCGTCAAAGGGCTTAGGGCCATCATGCTTAGCAAAGAGCTCGAA
>CAWJRN010000011.1:0-8106 GCA_963845265.1 uncultured Gammaproteobacteria bacterium
CGGGCCTGACCGTCCCGGACGATCTGCACGCGGTGCCGCGCTCGGTCTTTGCCGACCCGGGTGAACCGAGCACCGACAAGTTTTACGACCAGATCGCCTGGTTCGAGACCACGCGAGGCCGCCCACGGCTATCGCTGGACTACCGGCGCGGTGGCCACGTCGACTTTCTGCCGTTCGTCTACACCGAGACGGATCTGTCCAAGAGCGAGATCTCGTATCGGGTCTCCGACCACTATCCACTGTGGGTTGAGTTTGGGTTCGCCGCCGGCGGATAGGAGCGATGGCCCCTCGCTGCTGGCCTTCGACCTTTGAACGTCAGCTGCACCCCAACCCCGCGGGCGCTTCTGCGTAACGCCGATGACGCCGAACCACCGGCTCCGCTATCGGCTTTGTTCAGGGAACAGTCCGGGCATCCAGCCGGCGCGAGTTTCGCCGGAAAGGCCAGGTGCAGCGGCGCGCGGGTGCTCGCCGAAACCAGGACATCGCGCTCCTGCAGGGCCGAAGTGACGCGCCTTGCGTTGCGCTCGCTCGTACCAAGGACCGCGCGACATCGCCGCGCGGCAGCTCGCCACGGTACAGGACGGCTTCCAGGACCAGCCCGGCCTTGGGCGGCAGGGCGTTCGCGCGGATTTCTTCCTCGGTCCAGATCAGGATGCGGTCGCGCAGACGGTCCGGCTGCACCAGGCCTTCCATGAACTCGACCTGGTCGATGCAGATCGACAGGAAAAATCCCGTGAAGTCGGCGAGCGCCTCTTCGCTCAAGTGCCCCGCCCATCGAGATCGTTGCGCCGATGCGTGTCGCAGGCCATGAGTTTGCTCTTGTAGGTGCTTTCATTGCGCGCAAGACCCCTGGCGATCGACCAGACGCCGCCTGTGTCCAATGTCTCCAGCAGCATGGCGTAGGACATCAGGCGTGCGACCCGGCCGTTGCCGTCCAGAAACGGATGAATCCAGAGCAGCCGGTGATGGGCCGTGGCGGCGGCCAGGATCCTGTCGATCCTGCCCAACCGGGCGTAGGCCGTTTCAAACCGCTCAAGAAACGGGGCACGGCGCCAGGGCTCATCGCGATATGGCGGCCCACCTTCACATCGCGATCCCGGAACGCGCCGGGGTCACCTTGGTGCGCTCGCCGGTCTGTGGGTCCGCGTCGACAAAAGTTCCTCGGGCAACAGTCGCAGAACCGGCGGTGGATCTCGATCAGGCCGCCGGCGGTGGTGGCGCGGCCACTGAGCCCCCGCCATCGATCCATTGCTGGACTGCGATATGCGCCCTCGCTTCGAGCTGAAGGTTGCGTTTCTCCGGGTCGGCGCTGTAGTCGTTCTTCATGGCCCGCTCGATATCGACCGGATGGGTGTCATGGCCCTCGATCAGGTTGCTGTAATAGCAGTTCATCGCCCGCACGAGATCGGCGAGCGCGGTCAGCACCCCCGCCGGCAAGCTACGCCGGAATCCCGCCGCACGGCTAGCCAGTTCGACGGTCAGATCATTGAGCGCGGCACGGTGCTTCGAGCTCTCACCCACCAGCAGCGGTTCCATCAGACCGATAGACTCGCCGCGGTCTTCGACGTCAGGTTTCTCGGTCCGTGTCTTGTCCGCTTTTTTGTCCGACTTAGAATCGCTCATATGTGCATAATTAACATATGACTATCTCGGATACAAAACTCCATTTGTCTGCCAATTTGGCCGGTTCAAAGGCTGCTTTCAGCGCGGCGTGTCTGTCTTGCGGCTGAATTTTCGCGTGCCGGGATTCGTGCGAAGCCTGAAGGATCGAGCCTTGCCTAGCGGACCTGGTGTCCAGGGCCTCACGGCCGTAGCCGTTTGCCCGGGCGAACCGCGAGAGTAGCGAGAAAGGCTCGCAGAAGAGGGGTCGCATCGTCCACCCAGTACCAGCCCCTGCTGACCGACGAGCGCAAGAAGCTCGCGGAACTGTCGCAACCGGATGTCAGTGACCAGTTGACGCGGGGAGGCGCCCTCCCCTTTCAGCAGCTTGCGGAAGAAGCGTTCCACGGCGCGCTGGTTGCGCCTGGACCGCACCAGAATATCCAGGGTATCGCCGTCCTGATCCACGGCACGCCAGAGGTAATGGCGCCGCCCCTTGATCGTGACAAACACTTCGTCCAGATACCAGGTGTCTCCAGTCCGCCAGTGCGACGTTTCGCTGCCCTTGCGTACGCAGGTCCCAACTTACGGCACCACTGCCTCACGGTCTCGTAGGAAACAACGATGCCTCGCTCGGCCACCAGGTCCTCGACATCACGCAGGCTCAGGCAGAACCGATGGTAGAGCCAAACGACGTTGCTGATGATCTGAGGCGGGTACCGATACCCGCGATAGCTGGGGCCGTTGGTGCTCATGGACCGAGCCTGACCCCGCCTCGTCAATTTGACAATGCCGCGACAGGCGCCCATCGATTCAGTCTATGCGAAACAGTAGCTTGAGTAACATGTCCCCAGGCTGGATATCTGACGAAGTAGAATTAAGCTCTCGGACTCGTCCATCGGGATTCTCCTCGGTCGTGTGCTTGGCGGCTCACGGCCCGGAGTTTCCTCGATGGACTCCCGGAAATGTCAAACTTCTACTGTCTCCCCGGTAAAGCCAGGGGATTTCCCGGTTTGGTTAAACGTTGATGCGTTACCGGATGAGATGCCTGAACGGCGGCTTTAGCAGGCTCGTGTCGGCCATTGTCATCGCGATCATCCTGCTCATGGGAGTTCATGCCGTGTTCCAGGATCGCTTGATCTATTTCCCCGACCATCCCCCGCTGGAAACCGCGATTGCCGACGCCCGCAGCCGAGGCCTCGCGCCGTGGCCGGGGGAAGACAACTACCGCGGTCTGTTGCGCGAACCCGAAGGGACGATCCGCGGCACGGTGGTCCTGTTTCACGGCAACGCTGGGCATGCGGGGCACCGCGACTGGTATGCCGGCGAGCTCGTCCGTCTCGGCCTACGCGTGATCCTGGCCGAGTATCCCGCCTATGGCCCGCGTGCCGGCAAGCTTGGCGAAGCCGCGCTGGTCGCCGACGCCGCCGAAACCCTCGCGCTCGCCCATCGCCAGTTCCCGGGGCCGCTGCTGCTCGTCGGCGAGTCGCTGGGCGCGGGCGTCGCCGCCGCCGTGGCGAATACCGCCGATGTTGCCGCCATGCTGCTGGTGACGCCCTGGGACGGGATCGAACAGGTCGCGCACCATCATTACCCGTGGCTTCCGGTCGGCTGGCTGCTGCGCGACAGGTACGACAGCGTCGCGAATCTATCCGGGTATCGAGGCCGCGTCGCGGTGGTCATCGCCGAGCACGACAGCATCGTACCGCCCAGGCTCGGCCGCGCATTGTTCGAGAGTCTGCCCGAGCCCAAGCGGCTTTGGACCATTTCCGCCGCCGACCACAACGACTGGATGGGCCGAGTCGACGCTGCGTGGTGGCGGTCGGTCATCGGGTTTCTGCTTGACGGCTAGCGGCTTCCGATCATGTGTATCTTGGCGACAACGCCAGTTCACAGACCCCTGACGCCCATGCCCTTGCGACAATGGGTGCCTTCTGTTCCCACCGACCGCCGGACGGGACGTTCTTCCGAGTGCGCGTCTCCGCCAACGACGTCCACGACCCGCAGCCGATACCTGCCTGAAGCCGCCTTCAGGGCCATGGATCGGGGGCAGCGATCCAGTCCAGACGCCGTTCCCGATGCCCGCCGTGCTCGATGCTGGCACTGAGCTACTCGACCCCGTTTCGCGTCTGTAGAGGGGTGCTTGGTGCAGCTTGGCGAGCTCCGGCCCGTCTCCCACGTGATCGCCGTGGGCGTGGAAGACCAGCACCAGGTCCACCTTGCCGAGCGCGGCGAGGTCCTTGTGCTCGGGCGGGGTTTTCGGGTTCTTGGTCAGGAATGGGTCAACCATGATCACCTTGCCCGTGACGCTGTTGATCTTGAAGGCGGATTGGCCAAACCACTGCACCATGATCTTCCCGTCGCCCGCAGCAGCCGCGGTCGTAAGCGGGAGTGGTACGAGGAGGCACGCGGCGAGCACGAGGGCCGCGGTGCGCCAGAGCTTGATGTTCGCCAACGGTATCGAGGTTTTCCTCCTGAGCAGGTACTGGGGAAGATTCGGGTGGAGCGCCTGGCGTCTTCAACCAAGGCGGCGCATGGCCGCAAGTCCACAACCCCGGTCTCAATGCGCGGTTATCGCCAGTGCGCCAGCGCTATCCGCCCGATCCCGGGCAGCCGCAGCGCCAAGTCGTTCACGTCCAGGCCGGCGGCGAGGCCGAGCACGTTGAGCTCGATCCCCTCCTCCCAGGCCAAACCGAGACCCAGGAGTCCTCTCAGCGAGACCTGCCACCCGGTTCCACTCGGCATGCGGTCCAGGATCCGTCCGTCGGTGAGGTAGTCCTTGCCGATGGCCGTTGGCGGCAGATCGAGGCCCAGCTCGGGGACCTGACGGGCGACGAAGGCGGTGAAGGTGTTGCTGTTGGGACCCGGCCAGACGCGGTATTCGCGGGGGTAGGGGTAGGCGGCCACCGCCGTCTCGATCCGGTCGATCAGGGCGTCGACTCCGGGGCCGCGGCGCTCCAGCAGCAGATCAGGTCGGGCGTTGTACCACAGGAAGTCCGGCGGGCCGTGGCTCACGCTCACCACGGAGCGCCCACGGTAGAGGTTCCAGCCAATGACCTGGTAGACCCTGTAGCGCGAGGCATTGCGTCGCTTGGTGGCGATCCAGGTGTGGATGCCGAAGGCCCCACGCCAGTTGTAGGCCCGCGCCCCGTAGACCAGGATCAACGGCTCCGGCATGGCGGCGGGATCTGGCGCCTGGCCGGTGCTCGCGCGGCTGGCCGCGCTCCAGTGGGTGTCCAGATCCAGCCCACCGAACGCCAGCACGGCGAAGGGGCCGAGCAGGAGGACGAGGACCAACCCGGCGGCGCGCGTGGGCCACTTGAGCCATGCCCAACGCTTTCGATGCTCGCTCATGTTGCCTTCAAAAGGGTGTTTCCGTTGGACGGGGTCAGTATCGGCCGGAAACCTCGCGCCAGCGCGTCGTCCCACGCACCGACGAGGCCAGCCCGCAGCCCGCCAATTTACAGAGATATGGGACAACGGTTCCGGGGATTCGTCACCGAATCGCGCCCTGAACCACAGGCGAGACGGCGAATTCCGGGACAGTATCCGTAACTCAGGGCCAAGGCGAGTGTCCGCTGCCCACTCGACTGCGGACCCCCGCCTGCCAAGCATCAGTGACCGCAGTGGGTCGTTAGCGACCTCGGCCACGTGCGCGCCGCCGCCCGACTCAGGTCTCAGGCACGACACTGCTTCGCCGCGTCCTCGGCAAGCTCGGGCGGGCTCGGTGGGTCTCAGAGCGCACGAGCAGTTTGCACGAGCCTTTATCGGCGCCTTGGCTCAGCGCGCAGGCACTGGGACGCGCGGCCTTGAGAGGCATCCGGGGGGAGAGAATGCGAGCGGGCGCCAGGGTGAGTGGATGACGCCCCGTTCGAATAACTGGTTCGAGGCGGTGACCGGCCAAGTCCGGGGCCACTCGCCCGAGCCCACGAGCGGCAGGTACACGCTGGATGCGGTAACCGCGGATCCTGGGCCTGACCGGGTAAAACCGACGTGGCGGACTGCTGGCATGGGACAGTCCTCGAGCATAAAAGGGCTGCTCAACGGAGCCCTTTCACACCGACGCTCGGAGGAAAAACAGGAACCCCGCTCACTGACATTGAAGTGAAGGAGCATCGGGTGCGCGTTTTACGCCTCTACCGGCCCTTCGCCCATCATCAGATGGAAAGTTTCCCAGCGGCCCCGCCTTCCTTGCGGGGGACCTCGCTGACTTTCTGCTCGCGGGGCTCACTTAGAGTATAGGTTGGTGGGGGAGCCGTGTTGGCCCTGCACTCCGCTATGCTGGCCCCAAGACGCGCCGCCCCTGCCGTGGCACCCGGAGAGACACCATGCACATCGACAACGACACCACCCCGGCCCAGCTTGTCGAGTTGTTGGGCTCTGCCGCCGACGAGGGCGATGGTCGCATCCTGCTGAGATTGCTGAGCCGCGAGGGCGTGACGGACACGGATGAACTGACAGAGGACGATGGCTCGGCCTCTTGGATGAAGCAGCCGGCATCCGCCCGACTGCGGACGGCGACCGCCCGCCGTCGACAAGCCCCACGGAGCTGAGTCAGCCTGTGGCCGAGCCTCCCTGCCTTCCAAAGCTCGTGGGGGCCAGCCCACGAGGCTGGGTCTACGGTTTCAGCGGGTCCTCAGTTCTACGGACCTTTCCCGTCCATGCCCATCAGATAACTTACAGTCTCGGTTACTTTCGGCCTCCCTTAAGATCCAGGCCTGCGCTGGCACTGGCACATAACAGCAGCCCTTCATCACTCGATGAACCAGATAACTCCCACGTGGCCCGAGACCTTCGGTCTCCCTCCACGCGGTCTGACCCGATGGGGTTGACAGACTCGCTGCTGACCAGGCCCAGGCCGTCTCGGAGCCAGAACTCAGGATCGGGAATACGGTCAGACCAAGCCACTTCTTTCTCGGGGTCCGCCCCTCGGGCCCGAAGTCTGACCACTCTTGCAGTCTGAATCGGCGGGGGGTGGGGACTTTGGCCCGCCCACCTGGTCGACGGCGAGGGACTACTTCACGCGCCCTGGGTCGTGTGCCGCCAGGGGGCCGCGCAACATATGTCCATTACCGAGGGATCGCACCGACCGGCCGCCGAGATGTGCTCTCTATAATGTCCTCATGGCAACTCGCAAACATCGGCAGCCAGAGGGTCACATGTCACGCCGGCTGATGGTCAGTGGTGCGCTTGTGCTTTTTACTGGTCTCGCGTTCGCCCTCGATCTCGGCGGGTCTCCCGTGATGTCGACCATCGAACTCGCGAAGACTGCCGGCTTCGGTTCATTTGCCCGCTACGTGCCCTTCGGCGACAGGCGCGAAGTTATTGTGCGCCGCGGCGAGGAGCTGGGGTTTTGGTACGGGTTCGAGCAGGGCCGGAGGAAGGTGAAAGTGGAGGGCGGAGAGTTTGAACTGGTGAAGTACCAAAACCGGCTGTCCCCGCCTCCGCTGCTCCCCGGGAAGCAACCCCTGTCTGCGGCGGCGGCAAAGCAGTACGAGCCCATGTCCGAGGTCTTGTTCCTGCCTGACGCCGAAGTGCTCATCCCGCGTGACCCTGACGGGTTCACCGATGCTGAGGTCGAGAAGATCCTCGCCGCTATCTCCGTGCGCTGAGAGGCTGGGCCTTCCCGCCGCTGCACCGTCCGGTGCATCCACTCCACCCGCGCCTCGCCCGCGTGCGCTAGGGTGTCGCCGGCCGCACCTCACCCCCCAAGCCATGACTGAAGAATAGGAACTGGCCTGGGCTTTACAGGCACACTGGAACCACTGATGATCGGTTGGTCCAGTGTCGCAACGAACGCTGACATGCGACAGAGCGGCCCGCGCAAGCTGCGCGCAATACCTTTGCTCAACTGAGCGGCGTCGCAACCGACACCCATTGCATCGCCCAATCAGCCTTCGTCGGATCTGTCTGACCGTTGGTTGCCGCAGGGCCGATCAGTGTATCCGAGCCATGATCTTTGGGGCCTCATGATGTCCGTCCTGCTCGATCTCAGCATCTTCCCGGTGGACCAAGGCGTCAGCGTGAGTCGTTTCGTTGCGCCTGTGATTGCCATGATCCGTGACAGCGGTCACGACTACCGGCTCTCGCCCATGGGCACCGTCGTCGAGACTGAGACCCTCGCCGAGTCCCTCAAACTCATCGAACGGGCCCAAGGCATCTTGGACGCCCTGGGCTGCGAGCGAGTGTACGCCACGGCAAGGTTCGACATTCGACGGGGGCCACTAGGGCGACTCTCCGGAAAAATCGAATCCGTACGTCAGCAGATCGGCCAGGTCGAGGCATGAAAGGAGCGACAGATTCCGGTGAAGGGTCGGGGTAGGGACCGGCCCGGCGCGACGCTGGGGTCGTGACCTCGCCGATCGCCACTGCAGCTTCATTGTTCGGCCAAGATCCGTCCCCCCGGATGCGACAGCGTTGGGGCTGCAATACGCGGTCAAGCAGCCGCAAGGGTCGAGGACGGTGCAACGACAAGACTCCGCCTTTCCCGATTTCGTGATCCGTCTC